>JAWKVF010000002.1:0-470439 GCA_041398145.1 Parvularculaceae bacterium
TCCCGCGCGACCTCTCTTTTGTTTATGCTTTCGAGTTCGACGGAACTGCGGAGGTGGTGATGTATGCAAAAAAATACGGCGCGCAGATTCTTTTGGTTGGAGGTTCCATTTACGCCGCTCACCCCGACGCCCTTTGGCGAAGGCCGACAGATCAAAAAAGATTCGGGGTCCATTTTCGAGCGCGGGTATGGATCCCGGCTCTCTATATGTGTCGGCCTTCGCCGAAGGGCGCCGGGATGAGCGGCGTGGGGTTAACGCATGCCGGTGTCAAACCTGCCGGGATGAGCGGAGTGTTTTGCATTTGTTTCCCGCATGCCGGCATTCGCGCGCGGGCGCCTGAGATGTGTGCGCACATTTCGCAAAAAAACGCCACACCCCGCATGAAAGCTCACATCGTGCCCCTCGGGGGTGTGCGGAATATATCCGGATTGCGAACCTCAGTCCTTCGCGCGTTCGACGTAAGAACCGTCTTCGGTATTGATGACGATGCGCGTGCCGGTGTCGATATGCGGCGGCACCATGGTGCGAAACCCGTTCGACAAAAACGCCGGCTTGTAAGATGACGAGGCGGTCTGGCCTTTAACCACCGGCTCGGTTTCCGTCACTTCCAGCGTCACCCGCGACGCGATCTCGATCGAGACCGGCTTGCCGTCGAAGATCATCAGCGTGCATTCCATGTTCTCGTCGAGGAACTGCGCCTGATCGCCCAGCATGTCGGCGGGCACCGTCACCTGGTCGTAATTGACGGGGTGCATGAAAATATAGGTTTCGCCGTCCTGATAGAGATAGGTGTATTTGACCTCCTCAACGAAGGCGCGCTCAAGGCTGTCGGTGGTTTTCAACGTGATGACGATCTTCACGCCGTCGGAAATGCGGCGCATGTCGATGGTCGTCGTCGGCGTGCCCTTGCCGGGGCGGAAGCTTTCCGCCTTCAAAACGGCGTAAAGCTGGCCGTCTTCGTGTTCGATAATATTGCCCCTGCGGACATTGCTTGCGATGACCTTCGCCATATTCGAAATTCCATTTTGTCGCCGCGCCGGGCGGGCGCTGGGTTGATTTGGCGGTGTGATAGCGACAAACGCCCGCCACGCCAAGCGGCGGCGGCGATGAGAGAGGGCGGACGATGACGGTAGCGGATAAAACCGGCGGAAATAGCGGGCAGGCCGGCTTGCCGGCGAGGTTCTGGGCGCCGTCGCGCCATGGCGACCGGCGGTTTTTCCTGACCGCGCGCGGGAAGGTGAAATCAGCCCTGCGCGGCTGGTTCGAGGGCGAGGGCTTTACCGAGGTCGAATGCGGCGCGCTTCAGGTATCGCCGGGTAATGAGGCCCATATTCAGGCGTTTTCGTCGCTATTCCAGCGCGCCGGCAGTGACGGAACGACGGTGTATCTTCATACGTCGCCTGAATTTTCGTGCAAAAAGCTGCTCGCCGCCGGCGAGACGAAAATCGTCGATTTCGCGCGGGTGTTCCGCAATGGCGAGACCGGGCCGCTGCATACGCCGGAATTCACCATGGTTGAATGGTATCGCGCCGGGGCGGGATATTTCGACATCATGGACGACAGCGTCGAGATATGCCGCGCGGCGGTGCGCGCGCTCGGCGGTGCGGCGCTGACATGGCGCGGGCGCGCCTGCGACCCGTTCGCCGACGTTGAGATGCTGTCGGTGGCGGCGGCGTTTTCGCGCTATGCGGCGATGGATCTGACCGCCGTGCTGGGCGACCGCGACGGCTTGGCCCGTGCGGCTGTGCGCGCTGGCGTCGATGTGCAGGGCGACGACTGCTGGTCGGATATATTCTCAAAAGTGATCGTCATGCGCATTGAACCGCAATTGGGCGAGGGGCGGTTGACCTGTCTTTATGAATATCCGCTTGCCGAGGCGGCGCTGGCGCAACCGGCTGCGCGCGATCCGCGATTCGCCGAGCGGTTTGAACTTTACGCCTGCGGCGTGGAGCTGGCCAACGGGTTTGGCGAACTGACCGACGCTGCCGTGCAGCGCCAGCGGTTTCAAGACGAAATGGCCGAGATGGCGCGCGTGTACGGCCGTGCCTATCCGCTGGATGAGGATTTTCTGGCGGCGCTTGAGGTCATGCCCGCGGCGAGCGGCGTCGCACTGGGGTTTGACCGCCTTGTCATGCTCGCCGCCGGGGCGCGCCATATCAATGATGTGTTATGGACGCCATTTCCATATACGGAATAAATATGGAAATGCAGGGCCGTTTACTGAACATGCACGCCCAGCGCTGCGATGATCTTATCCGCCGCTTGGCGATAACGCGCGGCGTGTTCGCTTTCGGGCGCGGCGACGACGATTGGCGTTCCCGCATCCGACGCGGAGCGGATGGCGATATCCAGCGGGATTTCAGCCAGAAACGGCGCGCCAATCGCGGCGGCGCTTTCTCGCGCACCGCCATGGCCGAACACATCCGTTCGTTCGCCGCATTTGGGGCAGGCGAAATAGCTCATGTTTTCGATGACGCCGATTATCGGCGTATTCGTCTTGGCGAACATGTCGATCGCCTTGCGTGCGTCGATCAGCGCAAGATCCTGCGGCGTCGATACGATGATGGCGCCGTCGACATTGGCGGTTTGCGCCAGCGTCAACTGAACGTCGCCGGTGCCAGGCGGCAAATCGACAATGGCGATGTCAATTTCGCCGGCCTCGTCCCAGTCGACGCCGGCGAGAAACTGTTGCACCGCCTGTATCACCATTGGCCCGCGCCAGATCGCCGCCGTTTCAGGCTCGACGATAAAACTCATCGACATTGCCGCGACGCCGTTGCTAAACACGGGGCGAATGCGGTCATTGTGGGTGAATTGCGGGCGAGCGTTCTGTCCAAGGAGCATCGACGCCGACGGCCCGTAAATATCGCAGTCGATAAACGCGGTTTTCATGCCCGCCTGCTGAAGGGCGAAGGCGAGGTTGACGGCGGTTGTCGATTTGCCGACGCCGCCCTTGCCGCTGGCGACGGCGATAATTTTTTTAACGCCCTTGATCGGTTTGGGTTTGGGCGGCGGCGGGGCGCTGTGTTGCTTTGGCGATTGGGGCGCCGCGTTCGCGGTCATAATGGCGCGTGCGCGCGTGATCCCGCTGACCGTCAACGCCGCCGCCTCGCACGCTTTGCGCACGGGCTCCATAACATCGGCGTCGGCGGGGTCGATCGCCAGCGTGATGGTGGCAATCTGTCCGTTCACCAACGCGCTCTGGATGGCGCCCGCCGAGACGACATCGGTGTTCTTCTTCGGGTGGCGAACCTGCCGGAGCGCATCGAGAAGATGTTGCTGATCGGTCATCTGGCGAAAAATCCCTTCTGGTTCTGGCGGCCGCGTTGGGGCGCATTACCTATGCTGTATTTGATTATATTATTGTATTCTAATATACTGTTTCAGGTTTTGGCTATGTGTTGCGTCGCTGCGTTTGCGCGGCATCTTTCATAACAAAAATTTCGCAACATCTAGAGGAGGAATGCATGAAACGAGTGACTGTAGCGTCAGCCTTTATTGGCATGATCGCAATGATATCACCAGCCTGGGCCAGTTCATTGTCTGACATGGTAGGTACATGGGAATGGGAGGACTTCACGATTGAAGTCACTGAATGCGGCGACAGCGTTTGCGCAACCGTTGTTGACGGGCCGGCGAATGTCGGTGAAGACATGTTCCTCAGCGAACCGGAAGAAAGCGGCGATGGCTGGAATGTCGAGGTTATGCATCCGGCGACCGGCGACACCTATTACGCACACTTCACGATCGACGGCGATGTATGGTCGATGGAAGGTTGCACGTCGTCCGGGGTCTGCGCACAGGGCGACTTCTATCGCATGTAAACAGCGTCAGTTTTCGAACGCCATTTCGACATCGTGACGCAGTGGCGTTTTATTTTTGCGTCGCTTGAGCGCACTTCCGAAAGTAGGCACCGGTTTTCGGATTAAATGCGCGGCAAAACAACATCCTGGAGAATGTTCACGACCCGGACAAAATAGAACTTGTTCCAGAATTTCAAAGCCTTTGTGTGCGCGCACCGAAAAGATAAATGATCCCCGGAATGACGAAAGCAAGTCCGACCTTCCAGAATTCAACGGTTTTGAATTCAAACTTGCGCGGATCGCCAAAATTGATCGTCGGCTGCATGCCAAGATACATGCCCATAAACTGACAGATGATGTAAAACGCACCAAGAATAATCAGCAGCCAGGAAACAAGACCGAGCAATGGCGCGCGACCGGTGAAAACGCGCAGCAGCAACAGCAACAAGCCCAGCGCAAGTGCGCCGCCGCCGACCAGCACCGGGGTTTTCATGAACGGCATCATCGCCGCCATGATATCAATCAATATCTGTTTCATATCCGCCTCCCGATTTCCCCTTTCGCCGCGCACTGTTCGTATGATTCAGGCGCGGCTTTCTCCATAATAAAGCGTGACCACATGCTTTGCTTCGGCGAAGAAAAGCCAGCGTTCCGTAACTATTCCGATAGCGCCGGCGATAACCGCCGCCGCGGTTAAGACGCCCGCCGCGCCGCCAGCCAGCGGCGCGAGCGCAAGCAACGCAGCCGGCCCGACGAAGCCCGAAAAGATGGCGATACGGCGCAATTTTTCCGCGTGCTTGCGCGCGACCCTGAAGCCCATTTCGTCAAGTAAATAATTCGACTGGCTGTGCGGCGCATCGATCAGTCGTACCGACCCGAACTGACCAAGACCGGTCGCTGTTTCCGCGGTGCTGCGCGACGGCGCCGCGGTGACAGAACGCCAGTAAACAAGTTTGACGATCAGTCCGGCGACAACCAGTAATGCTGCAATCAGCGCCCATATGCGCGCAATCTCAAAACGCCAGGCCGAGAACAGGAACGCCGCCAATACGGCGCCTGTCGACAGCGATAAAACGATATACGCCGCCGGCGTCCATCTGTTGCTCCACGCCGGTATCGATCGCAACGAGGCGTAGATCATCGATGTGCAATAGACCGTGACCATCGCCGCCAGTGCGCCGATAACGCCGACAACGCCCATGGCGCCGGTTGTGGTATCAAAAAACACCCAGCTGATTGCATACATGCCGATAGGGGCGAAGGTGATGATCGCCGCGACACCTTCGCGTGAAAGCCAGGATGATCGCCATTGACTGAGCGCGCGCCATGCCCGTTCAGGATGGCCAAGGTGCAGTGTCGACGACAAAAGTCCGGCGGTGATCAAAGACAGCGCCGCACCGAACGCAACGGCGCCAAAAATTACGTCCGCAGGCGCCAGTCCAAACGCGCCAAGCAGGCAAAGCCAGAAGGCAAGACCATAACCTGCGCCCGACGCCGTGGTGAAAAAGATAACAGACTTTGCGGGATGCACCTTCTTTTTCTCCGTCGTGATTTCAGTTCGACAAGATCTTGTCCACCCAGCGCGCTAACAACCCTGCGCCGTTGGTGTCGGTCTCTTCGTGTTTGAGCATGCGTGGCGCGCTTGGCGCCGCAGAATCTTGTTTGGGCCGTGGCGGCAAATATCTGTTGACCGGTTTGGTTTCCTGCTCCGGCATTAGTGCATATCCGCCACGGGCTTTCACAATGGCGGAAACACCTGAGTTCGGATCATTCAGGTCGCCGAAATGGCGCGCGCCGGCAGGGCAGGTGGAAACACAAGCGGGCGCCCGGTTTTCTTCAGGGATGTTTTCATTATAAATGCGGTCGATGCACAGCGTGCATTTTTTCATCACGCCCTGATCGTCATCGTATTCGCGCGCGCCGTAGGGGCACGCCCATGAACAAAGCTTGCAGCCAATGCAGGTGTCAGCGTTGACCAGCACGATGCCGTCTTCGCCGCGTTTGTACGATGCGCCGGTGGGGCAGACCGTGACGCATGGCGCGTCGTCACAATGCAGGCACGATTTCGGGAAATGCACCGTTCGGCTTTGTCCGGTCGCATCATCGACGGCTTCGAATGTGTGAATGCGATTGAACCAGACGCCTTTGGGATCAGCGCCATAAGGGTCTTTATCGGTCAACGGCGCCGAATGCCCGCCTGTGTTCCATTCCTTGCAGTTGACGGCGCAGGCGTGACAACCGACGCAGATATCGAGATCAATCACAAGGCCGAGTTTCTTTTTCGGCGGCTCCTTGGGAAGGCAGGTCATCAGTGATCGTCCTTCGCGAAGGTCTTGCCGCCATGGCCGTCGCGCACGCCCGGCGCGGATTGAGAAAACTCATGCCGATTGCCGATCCACTCGTTCATCGACGCGCTGCCGTAATGGGGGATGCCGGTGAGGTCCTCGCCATATCTCAAAACGTCAGGGCGCGCAGGCTTTGACGGCATGTCGGGTAATGCCTCAAACGCGCTTTGTTCAGCGGTTTTGGCTTCTTCCGCCGACAGTTTGCGAACCTTCACCCGAATGTCGAACCATGCGGCCTGACCGGTCACGGGGTCAGAGTTTGAATAGCGCTGGCCGCCTTTGTCCGCCGGCAGCAATTCGTCAATCAACGGGTTCAGCAGGAAGCCTTTGGTCGCTTCGGGCGCGTCTTTGGCCAGGTTCCACGCCTTCTTGCGTTTGCCGATCGCATTCCATGTCCAGACAGTGTGCGGGTTCACGCCGTTGACGAGTTGCGCCACGCCTTTCACCGCGCCTATGCGGCTCGCGACTTCAACCCAGTCGCCAGTAGCGATCCCGAGAGATTTTGCGGTCTCGTCATGGATATACAGTTTATTCCATGCGGTAATCTGGCGGAGCCATGCGTTCTGCGATCCCCATGAATGGTACATGTGCATGGGCCGTTGCGTCAGCGCATGCAGGGGAAATTCTTCCTCGGTGTGAAGAAAATCTTCTTCAAACGGCGGATACCAGATCGGCAAGGGGTCGAAATATTTCGCCACCCGCGCACGGTGACGCTCTGGCGGCTGGCGATCGCCATGGCCCTGCGCGGCGAGGCGAAATTTTTGCACCGGCTCGGAATAAAGCTGATGAATGATCGGTCGCGTGTTCGGGGTCCAGCCCATGTGGCAGGCGTATTCCAGATAGTCTTTGTTGACGGCTTTGAAAAATTGCTGGCCGGGCGGGAGTTCATAAGACCAGAACGCGCCATTTTCGATATAGCGGTCAAGCTGGTTTTTGTTGGCGCCGCCGCGGCCATGTTCGTCGCCGTTCTCGCCGCGCCAGCCTGCAAGCGGGCCAAGGCCCGGCACGCGTTCGTGGTTAACGATATAGTCAGCATAGCCGCCGGGATATTTGGCTCCGCCGGCCCCGTCGATAAAGCCTGGCATGTGCAGCCTTGCGCCGAGGTCTAAAAGTACATCCTGAAACGGCCGCACGTCCCTGTCGGGTTTGACAACAGGATGTCGGATTGCATCTGCCGGCCCGTGTGCGGAAGAAATTGGGCGGTCGAGCAGCGAAATACAATCATAGCGCTCGAAATAGGTTGTGTCCGGTAAAATCAGATCGGCATAGGCCACCATCTCCGAGTAATAGGCGTCGGAATAAATGATTTTCGGTATGCGGTAGTCGCCGTTGTCATCCTTGTCAGTGAGGTATTTGAGCGTGCCATTCGTGTTCATGGATGAATTCCAGCTCATGTTCGCCATGTACATGAACAAGACGTCGATCTCGTGCGGATCATGCGCCCATGCATTATGGATCACCATGTGCATCAGGCCGTGCGCGCTAAGCGGGTATTCCCATGAATAGGCTTTGTCGATGCGCAGCGGTTCGCCATTGTCATCGACAATCAAATCTTCCGGCCCGGTCGGCGTGCCTAGCGGCATGCCTTCTATCGGCGTGTCTGACGCCGTCGCCGCGCCCGCCGGTTTCGGGCCGGGCGGGATTGGTTTTGGATAGGGCGCCTTGGCCCGCCAGCCGCCCGGCACATCGACCGAGCCGAGCAGGCATTGCAGGACATGCAGGGCGCGGCAGGTATGAAAACCGTTTGAATGAGCCGAGACGCCGCGCATTGCGTGAAACGACACCGGCCGGCCGATCATCTTTTCATGCCGGCGGCCCCATGCATCGGTCCACGGCTCGTCGATCACGACCTCGCTTTCAAACGCTGCGACGGCGAGTTCCGCAGCGATGCGCCGGATCGTCTCCGCCGGAACTCCGGTCTTCTCCGCGACCGCTGCCGGCGCATATTCGTCCGAGAGATAGCGCTTGGCCAATAATTCAAACACTGGCACGGCGCGCCGACCGTCGGGCAGGGTGCGCTCGCCAGCGAACGCCGGCGCGGTTTGCGGCTCGTTGGCGTTTGCGAATGCGCCGGTTTTCAAATCGAAACACAACGGCTCACCCGCGTCATCACGCACGAACAACCCGTCATCAGCGTCGCCGTGGTTCTGCACGACCAGCCACGTTGCATTGGTGTACTTCGCGAGTGAGGAGAAGTCGACCTTCTCTGCACGCAGCAATTCGTGTATCAGCGCAAAGATAAAGAGCCCGTCCGTACCGGGGCGAATGCCGACCCATTCATCGGCCACGGCGGAATAACCGGTGCGGCAGGGGTTTACAGACACAAACTTTGCCTCGCCCCGCGTCTTGATTTTTCCAATGCCGATTTTTATCGGGTTTGAATCATGGTCCTCGGCGACGCCGAACATCATGAAATATCGGGTCCGGTCCCAGTCCGGTTCACCGAACTCCCAGAATGCGCTTCCTACCGTGTATATTCCGCCGGCGGCCATATTAACGGAACAAAACCCTCCGTGGGCGGCAAAATTGCGGGTGCCAAAACGCGAGGCCCACCAGCCGGTGAAGGACTGGCTCTGGTCGCGGCCAGTAAAGAACGCAAGGCGCGAGGGGTCTTTTTTTCGGACGTCGCATAGCCAGGACGAAGCTATTGACATCGCCTCATCCCATTCGATTTCCTTGAATTCGCCTCTGCCCCGTTCGCCGATACGCAGCAGCGGTTTTTTCAGCCGCGCCGGCGAATACTGGTTCATGATGCCGGCAGAGCCTTTAGCGCACAGTACGCCCTTGTTGATCGGATGATCTGGATTGCCGTCGAGGTATTTTATCTTGCCGTTCTTCAGATGAACACGGACGCCGCAACGGCACGCGCACATATAGCATGTCGTGTTTTTAACTTCGTCGGCAATTTCCGGCGACAGCGGCGCGTTTTCCCTCACTGTCTCGAAGGGGTTGATCGACAAGGCTGGCCTCCGCACCGAATTTGCTTCTTATCGCCCTGCCGTGGGCTTTGTGATTAAGCGCAGTCCCCACAGATATGAGGAATTGCTAATATAAGCCTGCCAACAATCGTCGGTGAAATCAATGGGATAATGTGTGATGCAGAACGCTTGTCAGCGCATGATCATCACGGAGTTATAAGCGCACCGCAGCACTTCATAGGCGACGCTGGTGTGGAAGAATCGGCGAAACCCCTTTACTTCCGAATCCGCCATGACGATCACGGAATAAGGCTTTCCGTACTCAACAATTTCTGTAATCGGATTGCCGACGACGGAGAATGCTTCTTCCACCTTTACGCCCGCATTTTCAATGCTGTTGCGCGCCAGGGCGACCGCTGTCTCCGCCATCGGACGTTCGGCGTCGTTCTCCGCAACCGACAGGATGTAAACCGGGCAGTTGCAGCGGCTTGCGATGATCGCGTCTTTTTGCGCTGCAGCGATTGAGCGTTCGTCCGCCGTGACGCAAATCAGGTGGCCGTGGTTTTCTTCAATTTCACGCGCCAGCAAGACAACGCCGTGATGTTCCGTCACCACGGTGCGTGCGACGTTCCAGTTAATCTGGCCGTTTGCTGACGTTTCCGCATTGTCCTGCATGGCGATAATGGTGAGGTCGTAGGGGTTCAGCTCGCACTCGTCGAGAACGCCGCGCGCCACGGACGGCGAAACCATGAGTTTAAGAACGATCCGCGCGCCGGTTTCACTTGTATAGATCACCATGTTGTCGCCAAGCGGGTCGCCGTAAACCTCGCGGTGCACTGTTTCCGACTTCCATGTCTCGTTCATGTAGCCGAGTTCGATCAGGGTTTCGCGGGCGCGCTCAAGGTGTTTCATGCCGGGAAGCTGAAGCCCCCATTCCAGCATGTTCTGGCGCATCAGGTTCATTCCGAGACCGCCGCTCTCGCGGTCGCGGTCGACGGGTCGAATGAACAACAGGGTAATATCGGCGTCGTTGCCCTTGCCGATGCGTACGGCGTAATGCAGGCCGCGAAACGACTCCTCCGATCCGTCGATGCAGAGCAGGATAGAAAAGCGCTTATCGCCGGGCTCGACCATCGAAACCTAAACTCCCAGAACCGGCCAATAAAGTGTGGCCGCCGCCATCAAAATCGCAATCGACGCAATCGCGATTCTCCACCCCGCTTTTGGAAAATCTGACGCTTTAACATACCCGGAAGAGTAGATGATTGTAAAAGCCGGATGCGCCGCGGCCGTAAAGAATGCAAAGGAGGACGCAATCGCCAATGCATAGCCGAGCGCTATTGGGGAGGACCCTGTCAAGACGGCTGTTTTCAGGACAATCGGCCCCAAAACGGCAACCGCCGCGCCGGCGGACATGGTGTTGGTTACGACTGTGGTCAGTATAATGATGGCGAAGATTAGCGGCGCCCCCCTGGCGAGGCCGAACGGACTTAGGAAATCAATCAGCGTCGTCGCCATCCAGGCCGCCCCGCCAGAATGCTGCATCAATCCGCCAAGCGAGATCGCCGCTGCGTAAAGCAGCACCACACCCCAGTTGACCCCGCTGTTAATATCGCTCCAACGGACCAGCCCAAACACAAGGAACAAGGTCGCGCCGCTGATGGCGACGATGCCAAGGCCGACGTCTTCAGACAACGTCACCCAGCCGATGAGGGTGATGGCGAACAAAGCAATTGCGGCCCATTCCTTCGACTTCATCTCGCCCTGTTCGCGAATTTGCGTGCGCAGGCGCGTGACGGCGCGTCCAAGATCTTTCTGGGTCGGCTTGAAAATCTTCATCAGCATGTAAACGACAATGGGAAGCTGGACTAGGAAAACCGGGAAACAGTATTTCATCCAGGTCAGATAGCTGACGAGATATTTTTTGGTTTCCGGGTCTGCGGGGTCGTAAAAGAAGTCCTTCAGATAACCGATCAGAATTGCGTTGCGTGCACCGCCGGATGGCGTGCCAATGCCGCCGATCGCGCAACCAAACGCGATTGAGAATAACAGCACTGGCGCCAGCTTGCGGGTTTCTTCTGGTTTCGATCCTGTAAGCACCAGCAGGCTGAGCGCGACCGGCAACATCATCGCCGCGACGGTGTGTTCGCCGATCACCGACGCCATCACACCGCAGAACAGCGTAAGGCCAAAGCAAATTCGCATCGTGCTGGTGCCGGTCAGGCGCACAATCAGGAATGCGATACGCTTGTCGAGGCTTTGTTTGACGATGGCGACCGCCAGCATCAGCGAGCCGAGGATGAACAACACCGAATCGTTCATCAGACTGCGGGCAATTTCGTTCGGGTCGATGTGCAGAAGAAAGCGTTGGGCGACGATGATCATCAGCGCTGTCGCTGGAAGCGGTATCGGCTCTGACACAAATAAGATCACCGCGACCAGTGAAATGGCAAAGACGATATGGCCTTCGCGCGAAAGACCGTCCGGCGTCGGCGCCATGTACAACACCAAGCCGGCCAACAGTGCGATCAGAAGCCAGCGTTTTTCATTGAGAAAAAATGCAAAACCACGAAGCGCGGGACGCCCGCTTAAGCGAATGTGCGGCGCGGAAATTATATTTCGCGAAATAAATCCACTTGCTTTGCCGGCCGATGGCGGCGGGGCGGCGACACGATCAGGCGGTTTGGGCGGATCAGCGCTCATCACGCTCCGCGCTAGGTACGGGGCGACAAGGCATATTTTCCTGACACTGGTTCTCTATCATTATTATTTTGCGCCCGACGCAGGCAATGCGCCGGGCGAGGTTGTCTTGCGACCGGGTTGAACTTCATCCGGTCAATTTGTTGTTTATTGGCCGAAATACATTTTCCAGCCGACGGTGAATTCCCACTGGTTCATTTCAAGCTCGATCGTGTGGCCGGGGTTTGGCCCCAGCGGCGTCACTTCGATTCCCGAAACGCTTTGTGTCGGCGCATACATGCCGCCGATTTCGATGGCGTGCCGGTCGTTAATGCGCTTTTCAAATCCGGCGGTAATGTGATCCGTGACAATACCGGGCGCGAGGATGTTCAAGGTTACGTCTTCCGGGCCGACCGGGTTGTTGTTGTGGGCGTAACCAAGGCGCGCGGTCCAGTCCTGATCGGAACGATATTCCATCCCGACCTTGTAGGCGCTGACATTGTCCCAGCCGAAACCGGGGCCGCCGACCGCGCCCAGCGGCATCATCGCCGTCGTCGAATTTGACACCGAATTGACGCCTTCATAGTTGATCCAGCGATAGTCGAACATGACCGTGAAGTTTGGCGAGATGTCAGCGGCGACCCCCGCTTGCAAGCTTTGTGGGACGTCAAAATCGCCGCCATCGGCGAACAGACCGGCGTATTTATCGAATTTGCCCATCCAGATTTTTGACTGGTACGACGCGCCGACGCGGATGTTTTCCGAGACGTCGAAATCAACGCCCACACGAACGCCGCCGCCGAACGACCAGTCGACTTCGCCGCTGGTGATGTTGGCGGGGTCGGACGAGAATGCGCCGAATAGCGCCAGCCCTTTCGCCTCGAACATCTGAATGGCGATGACCGGCGCGACGCCGACCGAGAAATTGCCGAAGTCTTGTGCGACGCCAAACGAAATAAACGCCTGGTTCAGGTTCACCCCGGTATTGCCGCCACAGAACACGCCATCTAGCGCAGGCACGCCGCCCATCATGCAGGCGGGATTGGCGGTGTCTTCATAATCGGTATTCATGCCGCCATTGCCGTACATCGTAATGCCGAAGGCGGTGTTCTCGCCAAGTGGCGCCGAATAGGCGAAATTGGGAACGTAGAAGAGCGAGGTGTCATTCCCGTCGACTGCGCCGGACGGCGTAAAGCCGGGTCCGCCAGAACCCGTGAAACCACGATCCGGACTGAACAGGGAGATCGATGCTGTAAACCCATGATCGGCGTTGACGAGCCCGGCGGGGTTGATCGAGAGCGCTGTTGCATCGCGCGTATCGGCAACCCCGGCGCCGCCCAGCGCTTTATGGCGCGCACCGTATCCGTGCTGGAAATAACCTTCCGTTGCTAATGCGTCGCTTGCGGTAAAGCTCGCGCCGATGATCGCCATTGTTGAAATGGCGGACGCCTTTTTGATCAGGTGCAAGTTAGCCTCCCTATTATTCGACGCGCAGAACAAGCAGAAGGCGCGCCACTTCAATGATCGTCGTTTCGGATTCCGGTGTTATGGTTTTTCCTTTGGCGACGATCCCCCTTAGTCAGAAAATTACGCGGCTTTGCGAATTAGAAAGGTGAAGGTTTTCCCGTCAATTTGCGATTCAACCAGCTCGTTGCCGGTCGTGCGGCAAAAGGCTTCGAAATCTTTTACCGAACCCGGATCGGTTGAAACCACTTCGAGCGTTTTGCCCGAATCCATTTCCTTCAGCGCCTTTTTCGCTTTGAGAATGGGGAGCGGGCAGTTCAGGCCCTTGGTGTCGAGTGTCTGGTCAGCCATTTGGTCCTCTTGAAGTCGTGGGGGTCAGATATAGAGATTGATGTCGGATTTGAGCGCGCCTTCCATGTAGGTGGCGGCGCCGCCAAGCTCGATGCCGTCTATCATGTCGTCGAGCGTGTATTCGAAAAGATCCATGGTCATCTGGCAGGCGATAAGGCGCACGTCAGATAACAATGCGGCCTCGCGCAGATCCTCGATGGAGGCGACGCCCTTCTTTTTCATCATGTTCTTCATCATCGCCGTCGCGCCGGCGGTGACGCCCGGCATGACCCCGACGAGGTTCGGCATGCCCATATGCGCGCCCATCATCGGCATCTTCATGCCGGGATTGCCGACCGTCCCGATTTCAAGGTTGAGATCTTTTTTCAAAAGCGCCAGCCCATAGAACGTGAAGAACATTGTCACCTCGACATCCATGGCCGCCGCCGTGGTGGCGAGGATGAACGGCGGATAGGCCCAATCGAGCGTGCCCTTGGTTGCGATAATCGACATCCGCTTTGCGTTGCTCAAATTTTCCTGCGCACCGGTGTCGGGAAGGGCGTTCGCATCAGGCATTTGTATTCTCCGTACCAGTAACGTTGATTTGATCGGCAATGGACGATTTATCGAAAACGCTGTCAAATGCACTGTATTAGAAATCGCTTAATTAGAAAAGGTGCAACTTCAAATCGGTCTCAGAATGTTGATTTCCGTGTGCAGTGATGGGTCGGGACGTTGTTCTGCAACGCAGCAAAACTTGCATGGCCCGGCGGTTTTTCCGTGACAGGAGGGTTTTTGCAAGGAAGGTCCAAAGCGGTTTTTATCAGCGCCGGCGTGCTCAGGCGTCCGGCGTTCACCGGCCTTCACCCGCTGGCGATTTCCCGCCTCGGCGCGGTGGAGGACTTCTGTCGCGCCCTCGGCTGGCTCGATGAAGAGGCTTACCAGGAGTGCGCGGCCGCCGACCGCCAAACCCTGTTGCGGTTTCACGATGCCGACTATCTTGAAGCGCTGTATGCGGCGCAGGCGCGCGCCGGCGCCGTAAAGGCCGATCGCGAGCGCTATAATTTTGGCACCATGGAAAACCCAGTTTTCGCCGGGTTCGCCGACCGCGCGGCGACGACCGTCGGCGGCGCGATCATAGCGGCGCAATATGCGTTGGGCGGCGGCGTCGGGGTGCATTTCGGTGGCGGCACGCACCACGGCAAGCGCGATCGCGCGAGCGGGTTTTGCTATCTCAACGACCCGGTGTTCGCGGTGATGTCATTGCTGGACGGCGGCCATCGGCGGGTCGCCTATATCGATCTTGACGCCCATCACGGTGACGGCGTGGAGGTCGCTTTCGCCGGCGACGAACGTGTGCTCATTGCGTCCATCCACGAACAAAATCGTTGGCCGAACACCGGGCCGGCCGGCCGAACGCCAGGGGGAAACGCCGTCAATGCGCCGGTTCCCAAGGACTTCTGTGATTCGGAGCTTGACTACCTGTGGGGGCATTGGCTCTCGCCAATGATCGAGCGGTTTGCGCCGGAATCGATTGTGCTCACATGCGGGGCCGATGCGCTTCACGGCGATCCGCTGTCGACCATGTCGCTCAGTAATGTTGCTCTGCAAAACGCCGTATGCGCCATAATCGCCCACGCGCCCGGCGCCGTGATTCTCGGCGGCGGCGGTTACAATCCGTGGACGACTGTACGCGCGTGGACCGGCTTGTGGGGCAGGGTCGCCGGCGCGCTGCCGCCGCATGAATTGCCTGAGATCGTCAGGGTGCAGCTTGCCGGATTTACCTGTGATCTGGTGGACGATGACGAGATCCAAGAGACGTGGCTGACCTCGCTCTATGATGCGCCGGGCGCCGGTCCGGTGCGCGACGAAGTTAAAGAGCTGACCCACTTTCTGCGCGTCAGTTGATGTCTGGCGTTCGTGACCTTGCGGGCGGTTACGATCTGCATCATACTAAGATTAGAATATTCTAATATAGGGGTCGTCGTGGGCTGGATCGATCGGATCACCGAAATTGAAGCGCTGGAAGACGCGGATTTCGACGTCGGTCTCATTACGCAGATGGAAGCGAATGCAAGTCAGTCGCTGGCGCGGTCGATAAGATTCTCAACACCGACATTCAAGGAATACGAAAGCACCGAGTTGAAAGGGTGCGGCAAGAATTCATTCCCGGCATTTTCTATCACCGCCGCCGGTTGTGCGTTGATGTGCGATCATTGCAATGCGAAAATTCTCGAACCGATGATTCCGGCGACAAGCCCGGAAATACTCGACCGCAAGGTTCGCGACCTGATCATGTTGCAGGACTTGCAAGGCTTTTTACTTTCCGGCGGCTCAAACAAGCGCAATGAGATCCGTTATGAGCGCTTTTATCCCGTCATCGAGGGGTTAAAACGCGATCACCCTTCGCTGCAGATCGCGATTCACACCGCGCTTACCGACGCCGATGGGGCGCGGCGGATGGAATCGGCGGGCGTTGATACCGCGATGATGGATGTGATCGGCGCACCGGAAACGATTAACGAGGTCTATCATCTCGACCGGCCGGTAGAGGACTTCGAGGAGACATTGGCGGCGCTGACGGCGACGCGCATGAATATTTCACCGCATATTGTGATCGGCCTGCATTACGGCCGGCTACTCGGCGAGAAGAATGCGCTCGACATGATCGCGCGTTATCCGGTCGAAGCGCTTGTCCTCGTCGTCATCATGCCGTTCTACGCCAGGCCGGGAACCTTCGTGACGCCAACGACGCGCGATGTCGGTCATATCTTTCTGGAAGCGAGAAAACGCCTGCCTGATAAATCGGTCCTGCTAGGCTGCGCCCGCCCGCCTGGCATGCACAAGCGCGTCACCGACGCATATGCGGTAATGGCCGGTCTTGACGGCATTGCGTTTCCTGCCGACGGCGCCGTTAGCGTTTCGCAAGCGATTGGCCGCCCGACCGTGCAGGAGCATGCATGTTGTTCGATCAAGCTTGGCGCCGCTTCGCTTGCGCGCGTTAAAACTACCTGCGCCGCCTAAAGAGCCGGGCGAAAAAGTGAGAGCCGATTTTCGCTATGACCGGCGCGAGTAAAAGTAAAACGGATGGTCAGGCGGTTCAGAATAATTGCTCGATGATCGAGACCGTGATTGGAGATTGTTTAAATGACCTGTTTGAAGCCGGAAAACGCCAGGCCGTCGTCAAATCCGACGGGTGTGGACTTCAACGCGTTTGACTTAATGGCGCCGCGCGCGCCGGGCGAGATCCCGCAACAGCTTCGAAATGGCGGGCGGGTCAAGAAAAGCGGCGTCGCGCCGACAGGCGTTTATCTGCCAAACCACAATTACATGACGCCGAATATGCGCTCGCCGGAATATGTGCAGCTATCGACCGCGGCGGCGATTACGCTGGGGATTATGCCGGGAAAGCTTTATGGCTGCTCATGCACGAGGTGTCTCAACCTGTTGCTGACCTACCCGGAAGGGTGCAGGGCCAATTGCGCCTATTGCGGGCTGGCGCGCCATCGCGAGGCGGAGCGAAATTACGCAGACCGCAATTTCATCCGCGTTGACTGGCCGGCGGTGCCGATGGCGGAAATCGCCGCAAAGGTTGGCGAAGCCCCTGAAGCGAGCCCGTTTCACCGGATGTGCATTTCGATGATCACCCATCCGAACTCCGATGAAGACACCAGAACCGTCCTGAAGACGTGGACTGACCATGTCGACCCAGACGCCATCCCGATTTCGATTCTCTCCAACCCGACGACAATGACGCGCGAGGACGTGCAGGTCCTGCGCGATATGGGCTCCGATATTTTCACCGTAGCGCTCGACGCCGCGACGCCGGAATTGTTCGACCGCACACGCGGCAAGGGCGTTCGCTCGCCCCATAGCTGGAAAAAGTATTGGGAGATCCTTGAAGATGCGCGCGACATTTTCGGTCCGCAAAAATTCGGCGCGCATATCATCGTCGGCATGGGCGAGAGTGAACACGAGATCCTGACGCTGGTGCAAAAGCTGGTCGATATGGGCGGGCACAGCCACATGTTCTGTTTCTATCCCGAACAGGGCTCGTTGATGGATCACCTGCCGGCGACGCCGCGCGATCAATGGCGGCGCGTTCAGCTTGCGCGTTATCTCATCGATTATTGCGGCGTGCGTGTTGAGCGGATGAAGTTTGATGAATTGGGGCGCGTCGCTGACTTCGGGATGCCGCGCGCCGAGCTAGATGTCATTGTCGATGCGGGCATTGCATTTCGCACGTCTGGCTGTCCCGGCAAAATTGCTGAAGACATTTCTGCGTGTGATCGTCCTTATGGAGACAGCCCGCCGTCGGATATCGCGTCCTATCCGTTCCAGCCTGAGGGCGCTCATCTCAAACGCATTCGCAAACAACTCGCCATGGAAAAACCGGGCGAAAGCTATGAGCAGGGCGAGGAATTTGAGGACCTTGACGCATGACGCGCGCATCGTTTCGCGTCATCGATACCGGGCGGCGCAGGGGGCGGGAGAATATCGCCTTCGATCAGGCGATGATTGACGCCCATCAGGCGGGCGAGATTCCTGACACAATCCGGTTCATTCACTTCCATCCCGTCGCGCTTGTCGGCCGGCATCAGGCGCTGAGTCAGGAAGTGCTCCTTGATTATTGCGCCGCTAACGGCGTTGACGTCGGTCGCCGGCTCACAGGCGGCGGCGCCATCTATATGGACGAGGGCCAGCTTGGCTGGGCGCTGGTCTGCAAGCGGCAATCGCTTGGCGGCGGCGCGCTTGGCGACATGACGCGTCTGATCTGCGAATCCGTCGCCGCCGGGTTGACGAAACTCGGCGTCGATGCGCGTTTTCGCCCACGCAACGACATCGAGGTCGACGGGCGCAAGATCTCCGGAACCGGCGGTTTCTTCGATGGTGATACGCTGATCTTTCAAGGGACCGTGCTCGGCGAGGTCGACCCGGCGGTGATGTTCTCCGCCCTGAATGTGCCGCAGGAAAAACTCAACAAACGCGAGCTGGCCGCAGCGCGCTCTCGCGTGACGACGTTGCGCGAGCTGACCGGCGCGCGGCCTGATTGGGCGGCGGTAAAATCTGCAATGGTCGAAGGCTTTGCGGAACGCTTGAATATCAACGCCGGGTGGGGCGAGGTCACGGCTGGCGAAGAGCGCCGTGCAAAAGACATCTTCGCCGAAGAAATAGGTACCGACGAATTCGTTTATGAAATTGACGATCCGGCGCGCGAGCCCGGCGTCAAGACCGGCTTTCGTCAAAGCGCCGGCGGGGCCATCAAGGCGCATTTGCGCGTGGAAGGGCCAGGCAATGACCGCGTACGCGAGGTATTGTTGACCGGTGATTTCTTTGCAACGCCGCCGCGAGTAATCTTCGACCTTGAATCAAGCCTGCGCGGCGTTCCTGTCGCCGACGTGCCAGATCGGGTAACGGCGTTTTTCAAGGATGCCAGTATTGGCCTGTTGAGCGTCGGCCCCGACGATTTTTCCGCCGCAATTTGCGAGGCCGCCGCCTCCTGACAATGAAGAAAATCACAGTCATTCAGCATACCTCCGCCGAATATCTCGGGTTAATGGAAGATCATCTTGAGGGGCGGCGTATCCGGTTCCAGTACCATCGCCCGTTCACCGAGCAGGGAAAAATCCCCGGCGGCGATATTGGCGCTGGCGTAATATTCCTCGGCGGCGGGCCGTGGGGCGCGGCGGGCACGCGCGATCTGCCGACGCTGGCCGAAGAGGTCGCCCTGGCGCGCGCGTGTTACATGGGCGGGGTGCCGATGATCGGCATCGGGCTCGGCGCGCAAATTATCTGCCTTGCCTGCGACGGCGGCGTCGCGCCGGCGCCGCTGACATTCTCCGTCGGCGAGTTGCACTGCGTGGACGATAAAGGACTGAACGGCTTCATGCCGGCGCGTGCGCCGCATGTCGTTTACATGCGTGACAAGCCGGCGCCGCCGCCATTCGCGAAAACCATTGCGGAAGATGAAAACGGAGATGCCGGCGTTTTTCAAATCGGCGACAACATTTTCGGATTTACCGGGCACCCCGGCGTGAAGCGGGCGATGGTGGAAGACCTTGTGATGGAATTTGAAGAGGGGCCGGACGAGCCGGGGCCGACTCTAGATGCGGTCGGCGCCGTCAAAACCGACATCGAAGACACGCTCGTTCCCATCATGACGGGCCTCATCCAACTGACAGGTTGGATGCGCGAATAAGCCGAATGAATCGGGTTGCCTAAATTAGAGATTGCTAATATTCTTTTTAGCATAAAGATCTGCAAGGCGCACACTGTTGCGATGCAGCAAAAAAGGGACGGGAGATTATTCATTGGCCGAGAAACTTTTGATCGTCATGGCGAATACCGATCCGCGTAATGGCGAGGAGTTGGGCGCGCCGATCTTTCAGGCGACGGTCGCCGCGGCGATGGAATATGAAGTTGAAGTCATATGCACCGCGACGTCCGGCCGGCTGATGAAGAAGGGCGAGGCTGAAAAGCTCGTCGTCAAGGAAGGCTCGCCGAAGACGGTGTACGATTTTATCAAGGACGCGCACGAAGCGGGCGTTAAGTTTGCCTGTTGCTCGCCAAATCTCGACCTTTTTGAAATGACCGAAGACGATCTGATCCCGGAATGCGAAGGCATCGTCGGCGGCGCCTATCTGATCGAACAGATCATGGAAGACGACAATATCAGGGTGTTGACGTACTGACTAATCGCTAGCGCGAGGAATCGATTATGGCGCATACGGCGTCCTCACGAGTTCAAAAGCACATCGGTGATCCGCTATCAAAGGCGCCGGCGATTGATCGCGATGAACTTGAGGAGATGTTCCAGGATATTCAGTCCGATTTGCGGTTCGATTTTGAACTCAATGGCTGCCTGAACTGCGGCATCTGTACGGCGACGTGCCCGGCGGCGCATTATTACGACTTCAGCCCGAGAGAGATCGTTCAGCTTTTGTGGACGGAAAACCTTGAGGGCATTTACGACGCCATGCAGGAAAAGATCTGGTCTTGCGCCCAATGCTATACCTGCGCGGCGCGGTGTCCGTTTGGCAATTCTCCCGGCGGGCTTGTCATGCTGATGCGCGAGGTTGCGATCAAACGCGGCATGGAGTCGGCCAAGCAGGTGTTGCGCCCGTTCAGCCGCGTCATGCTGAAACTGATTTCAACCGGAAACCAGCTCTCGCCGGATATGATCAACCCGGATCATTTCGCTGACTGGGGCCCGAACATCTCCAAGATCGATGCGCCGCTTGCGCTGTTGCGTCAGGCGATTCCGATGCCGACGCTCAACACCACCAAGACCGCGTGGGAGGTAAACCTTAAAACCTCGGTCGAGCTTTACACGATCTGGGAAGAATCCGGCGTGCTCGATCAGCTCGAAACGATAGATGAAAACCTGTTCGACGTGATTACCGACATCATGGAGGAAAAGCGCGACGAGTGGGACGACTTTCTCGACGAGGATGAGGACGACGACGACTAAAACCTGAAAGCCGCAAAGCGGCGTCCGGAGGAAAACATGACCGGCGATAATGGTGAAAGATTTACAGGCCACGGGTCGGAATGGCGCGACGCGAATTTAACTCCGCAGGACGCGGCGACGGCGACGGCGTGGGTTGAGCAGAAGATCGACAAACGCTCGATGCTGACCAACAAAGACCGCGTTCACGATATTCGCGATGTGATGTGGCAACTAGAAAAAGAAGGCGAGATCATTGTCCACCGCGTGAGCGAGCAGCACGAACCTGTCATCGCGAAAACGCTTTACGGCTGGGACAAGAAAATACCGACCAACCAGCTCTGGCATCACAAATCATGCGGTCAGTGCGGGAACATTCCCGGTTATCCGGCCTCATTGCTGTGGCTGATGAACCAGCACGAAATCCGCTACCTTGATGAGACCGATCAGACCTCGTGCACAGCGTGGAATTATCACGGGTCGGGCATTGGCAATATTGAAAGCCTCGCCGCGGTATTCCTGCGCAATTTCCATCAGGCGTATGTTTCGGCGAAGGCCGAGGGCCTGCCCGAAGGGTATTATTATCCGCTGGTTCATTGCGGCACTTCATTCGGCAATTACAAGGAGGTGCGTGAATACCTTCTGTTGTCGTCGGAATTGCGCGAACGGGTGAAGAAAATTCTCGCCAAGATCGGCCGCCTTGTCGACGGCAAGCTGCTCATCCCCGAAGAGGTCGTGCACTATTCAGAATGGCTGCATGTGATGCGCAAGCGCGTGGCTGAGCGTCAGGTTATTGACTGTTCCGGCATTCGCGCCACCATTCACCCCGCCTGTCACGTCTACAAGATGGTGCCGCAGGACGTCATTTATGACGACGACGTGCTTGGCGGCGATCGTGTTGCGGTTTCGACCGGTATCCTGCAATCGCTCGGCGCGCAGGTGATTGATTATTCGACCTGGTACGACTGTTGCGGTTTCGGCTTCCGCCATATCATTTCAGAGCGCGAATTCACGCGTTCATTTGCAATCGACCGCAAGATCAAGGTTGCGGTCGATGAAGCAAAATCAGATGTGATGATCGGACATGACACCGGATGCATCACCACGCTCGACAAGAATCAGTGGATCGGCAAGGCGGACGGCAAGGATTACGATTTGCCGATTCTCGCCGATGCGCAGTTTGCGGCGCTCGTTTGTGGCGCGCATCCATTCAAGATTGTCCAGTCACACTGGCACGCGTCGGCTTGTGAAATGCTTTACGACAAGCTCGGGATCGACTGGAAAAAAGCAAAGGCGGAGTTTGAAGAGTATTTGAAGAAAGTCGAGATTGGTCAGGGCGAGCATCTTTATGATCCCCGTCGCATGATCACTGGCGGGCCGGGGTACAAAAAGCTGCCTGCGCAATCGTAAAAAACGGGAAAGAAATATAACGATCATGATCAAACCGATTCTCGTTGTCGGCGGCGGGCCGGCTGGATTATCCGCCGCCCATGCACTTGCTAGCGTCGGCCAGAAGACTGTCCTTGTAGAGAAGGAAGAGCGTCTGGGCGGCGCGCCGATCCTTTCCGGTTACGCCAGGCTGGTCCCTTCTGGCGAATGGGCGAAAGACGCCATCGGCGGCATGGTTTCGCGTGTCGAGAATGAGGCGCTGATCGACGTTCGCAAGGGCGTCACGGTAAAATCGTTTGCAGGCGATGTCGGCGCGTTTTCGGCCGAATTGTCGGATGGCCAGCGCATTGATGTCGGGGCGTCGGTGTTGTGCACCGGGTTTACGCATTTTGACTCAATCAACAAACCCGAATGGGGGTTTGGTCTGTTCCCTGATGTTGTCTCCACGACGCAGGTTGAACAGATGATTTCGTCTGGACAAGGCGTTCGCCGGCCGTCGAATGGCGAAAAGCCAAAACGCGTCGCCATTCTGCTATGCGTCGGCTCCCGCGACCGCCAGATCGGGCGCGAATGGTGCTCGAAAATCTGCTGCACTGTATCCGCCAAGATGGCGATGGAGATTCGCGAAGAACTGCCGGACTGTCACGTTTACATCTATTACATGGATATCCGCACCTTCGGCCTTTACGAAGAGATTTACTGGAAATCGCAGGAAGAACAGAAAGTCAAATACATCAAGGCGCGTATCGCCGAGGTGACGTCTGACGGCGACAAACTTGTCGTCAAGGGCGAGGACACGCTGGTCAAACGGCCAATAACAATTCCGTTCGATATGGTCGTGCACGCCATCGGCATGGACCCGAATGTCGACAACATGCTCATCTCGTCGATCTTCGATGTGAAACTGCATCACTGGGGGTATATCGGCCGCGAGAATACCTATGGCGTTATCGGCGCGACGTCGCGACCGGGCGTGTTTGTAGCCGGTGCGGCCATCGGGCCGGAAACGATTGACGATTCAATTGCGCAGGGTAACGCCGCGGCGCTTTCCGCGTTTGCGCTCGTAAATCGCGGTGCTTCAGCGCCGGTCGCCGCGGAATGATGACGGCCCCGCTCACACCATCCAATGGCGCTGCGGGGCGCGCCGATGCCGGCGACGACCGGCCACGGCTCGACATTAGCGGCCCGGTGTTGAATGCGGCGCTCTCTTCAATGTTGACAGCGTGTGAACCGGCCGGCGGCGTAGAGCGGTATGTCGCCGCACTGCAACTGAAGTCCGACATTTTTCGCGACGCTTTCAAGGATGGCGGCGATACGCTGAGCGCAGAGCGGTTTTTTCA
The DNA here is from genome assembly GCA_041398145.1 of Parvularculaceae bacterium. Lineage (GTDB taxonomy): Bacteria > Pseudomonadota > Alphaproteobacteria > Caulobacterales > Parvularculaceae > Amphiplicatus. The sequence continues at coordinate 23,716 of JAWKVF010000002.1, forward strand.
GATTAGCGGCCTGATGCCGACCGTGCGCCGGCGCGTCGGCGCGTATTGCGATGAAGAAGGCTTTGAGACCCTCCGCAAGCGCATGGCCGTCCTTTTCACCGACGTTGATCGTGACGAAAAAATCACGATGTTCTGCAACAGCTTTCCGCAGGATAAAAGGCACCGCTGGGTACGCGACCTTGCGGCGGAGATACTTCATAACGCCGATCCAGAGCGCTATCCGCTGATGTGCCGCTGGGTGTGGGACCGTAAGGCCAATACCGGCGTATTGCGGGAAATCTGGTACGGGAATATCGACCACGTAACGCTCGATATTGCTGACGATTACGAAACCTTTCTGGTGCTGCGCGAAGAGTTGTCGCAATACCTCACCCAGAACGGCGTGTTTCGCGATATCATGTGGTATGCCGATCTGGTGTGCGCGCAGGTTTATGCGGAATATATTTCTGCACAGGGCGGTAGTTATCTGCGAACGGACTTTTCCTCCGCCGAGGATCCAGCGCTTTATCTTCGCCGCCTTCTTGGTCTTGACGGCGTGCGCGCAAAGCCCGCCGCCGGCGGCGAAGATATCATCGAGCCATTGGTGTTGCTGACGGGAGCGAGCAGCTAAATGCCTATTCACGAAAAGAGCCTGATCCGGCCGGAAAACCTTAGCACCCACGACTCGCTGGTGATAGACGGCATTGATGTTTCCGGCGACTGGAGCACGTTTATCAAGTCGCGAGTCGTTTCGGACTATAATGAGGATTTGCAGGAGGAAATTGCGGCCCTGCCTGGCGGGGAATATATCCATCGCTGCTGGCAGTGCGGCTCGTGCACCAATTCGTGTACGGTCAATGCGTTAAATCCGGATTTCAATCCGCGCCACTGGATCTATCTTGTACGCATGGGGTTCGAGGCGGAGCTGATACGCGACCGCGACATCATCTGGCAATGCGTATCCTGCAACAAATGCACGAGCGCGTGCCCACGCGACGTGATTCCGGAAGGCGCGGTAAAGGCGATCGGCCATTGGCTCGAACACAAGGGGTATGTGCCCAAGCGGCCGTCGACGGTGTTTGACGAGGTTTTCACCGAACAGGTCGTGCGCCGCGGCAAGATCGAGGACGGGCAGGTTCTGCTCGGGTTTCTGACTCGCACCGGGCAGAGCCTAACCCAGAGCTGGTTGGTGCAAATGGTCAAGAACATGATCTCTAAACTGCCGGTTGCGATGCTGACGCAAATGGGGCTGGCGCAGATTTTTCATCCACGCACCAGCGGCTGGGATAGATCACGCCGCGCGATTGAAGACTACCTCAAAGAAAAAGAGCATGAGGCGGAAGACAAGCTGGGGGCAAAGCAGCCCTATGCCGAACCGGAAATTCCCGTGAACGGGCGCGCCGAATCCGGCGCATCGACACGCGTCGCAGCCGAATAGGATTGATGAAAATGACCGCCGAAAAAAGCAAGTCATATAAAAAAGTTGCATACTATCCCGGTTGTTCGCTTGAAGGCACCGGCAAACCCTATGACCGCTCAACGCGTGCGGTCGGTAAAAAACTCGGGCTTGAGCTAGAAGAGGTGAAAAACTGGAACTGCTGCGGCGCGGTTGAGGTGAAAAACATCGACCCTGATGTCGAGACCTATTTGTCATCGCGTGTCATGTCGATCGCCGCCAATGAAATGGGTCATGACGTCGTGATGGCGCCATGCAATGGCTGCTATCACAATTTGAAAAAGGCGGAGCATTCTCTCTCCACCAAGGAAGAATCGCGCGCGGCCGTCGATACGTTGTCGAAAAAGGCCGGGCATGCGACTTATCAGGCCGGTCAGGTCGAAACCATTCATGCGCTGGACTGGATCAAGAAAGAAATTGGCGAAGCCGGGCTGAAAACCAAGATCAAGAAGTCGCTGAACGGGCTGAAGGTCGCGAATTATTACGGCTGCATGTACACGCGGCCACGTCATATATTTCCGGAGAAAGATCAGGGCCCGGATACCGAGTCGACGTCAAATCCGCATTTCATGGATGATCTGCTCGCCGCCGCTGGCGCCGAAAATGTCGATTTTCCATTGAAGACTGCGTGCTGCGGGGGCGCGCACACCCTGTCTGACAGCGATACCTCGACCCGTCTTGTTTTGAACATCATTCAGGCCGCGGAAGAAGCCGGCGCTGACGTCATCGCAACCGAATGCCCGATCTGCCATAGCGGGCTAGAGATGCATCAGATCCGCGCAGAGAAAGAATACGGCGTGAAAACCAATGTGAACATCATGTATTTCACGCAATTGCTCGGGCTGGCCATGGGGTTAAGCCCGCGCAAGGTCGGCGTGCATGAAAATGTCTCCAACTCTTATCCGCTGCTGCGCGCCAAAGGCATTGCGTGATGGCGAGCGTCACCGACATTGGTGAAGCGATTGAAGCGGCGTCGCCGGGTGATGGGCGACGCGCCATGGCGCAGGCTCTGCTCGGCGCCGGCGAGGATATTCTGGTTCTGTGGCTGGAGGCGCATGGGAGCGAGCCGACGCGCGAACCGAAGGAAGGGTTCCGCCTGTTGGCGTTGCATCGCCAGGGCGCGAAGGACGATCCGAGTTTCAACGCCTGCCGTGAAACGTGCCGCGAACTGGCCTATCACTACAATATTGCAGTTGGCGATTACGAAGCCCATGATCCGGAAAAGTCATTGCGGATGATGCGTCATATTGCGCGTCATCTATACCTGTTTGTTTCGGGTAAGATGCAGGAAGCCGAGTTGGGTGAATTCTGCTGTTCGTCTAAATCGATACGCGCCAACGGCGTCTGACAGAAGAAGCGAGGGATCGATATGGCTAATGTTCGAGGGTGTAACCTGCCGGATGACCTTTTGTATGACGTGGACAACCATATCTGGTTTCAGGAAGTCGGCGACGGCAATGTCCGCCTCGGCATGACGACGGTGGCGACTGCGATGGCGGGCGAGTTGGTCGCGTTCACGCCGAAAAAGGTCGGCAAGGAAATCAAGCCGGGAAAATCCTGTGCGACGGTTGAGTCGGGCAAGTGGGTCGGCCCGGCGAAATCAGCCGCTGGCGGCGAAGTCATTGAGGTAAACGACACGCTGGTCTCGACGCCCAAGCTGGCGAATCAAGACCCGTACGCCGCGTGGATGGTGGTTTTAAAGCCGGAAGACTGGGCCGGCGTTAAGTCGGGCTTGACGACAGGCGCCGATCTTGCCTCTAAATACGAGGCGAAAATGACAGCGGACGGTTTCGCAGGTTGCGGCGCAGCCTGACGAGCCTGCCCGCAGTTGTGTATGAAGGCGAACGATCATGGCAAGACGGGACATGCCGTTGGAGGAAATGCAGGCCAATGCGGAACAGGCCTGTACGTTATTGAAGTCGATGTCGAACGAAACGCGGCTTCTGATCCTCTGTCAGTTGGCGGATGGCGAGCACTCAGTCGGCGAATTGCTTGAGAAAGTGCAGCTTAGCCAGTCGGCGCTTTCGCAGCACCTTGCGGTGTTGCGTCGCGAACGTCTGGTGTCGACGCGGCGCGAAGCCCAGTCAATTCTGTATTCGCTTTCCAGCGACGACGTGCGAGCGATCATCGGCACGCTTTATGTTCTGTATTGCGAAAAGCCGACGTCTCGGGCGCGAAAAGCTTTCAACGCGCTGATTGACGCCTGATCGCCGGCGTCTGCCGCTATTCCACCCACGGGCGTAATCGCGGCTGGGCGTTTTCGCCCGGCAATTTTGCGCATTCCACAAAAATGCGGGCCGAGCATTGCTCACAGATTGAGTAGTTGATGCGCTTTATGATTTCGTCAATCGCTTCACTCTTCTTCAGGAACAGGTTATCCGAACCGAATTCAGCCCCGAAACCTGATTTGATCAGATAGTCGCAAACACTCGGCTTGATGCTGCAAAAATAAAGCCCGCCGCCGAGGGCGCGCAATCGCCCCGCCATTCTGACCAGCATTTCCGCGCCAGCCATATCGATGAAATTCACCCCGGCGCCGAGGATAAGAATGTGCTTGTATCCTTCGCGCTCGTTGATCCGCACGATTTCCTTCTGGATGAAATCAAGCGAGCCGAAATAGATCGACATATCGATGCGGATGATCTTGATCTGCGGGCATTCTGTCAGCTTATTTAAACTGACATCGCCAAGGCGGCGCTTGGGTGCTGAATAATCCGGCGCGAGTGCGACAATCTCGGGCGTTGACGTGCGCATCAGGAATAACGACAGCGAAAGCATGACGCCGCCGAATATCGCAAATTCAAGGTCCAGAAACAGTGTCGCAAGGAAGGTGACCAGCAAGACGCTGGTTTCGCGTTTGCTGATCCGCACGACTTTGCGGATATAGCCCGGCTGGATGAGGTTATATGCGACCAGTAATATGACGCCGCCCATCGCCGGCACTGGCAGGTATGCCGTAAGCGGGGCTGCGAACAGAACGATAAGCCCGAGAATGATTGCAGAGAAAATAGCCGAAAGCGGCGTGATGGCGCCCGCTTCATAATTCGCGGCGGAGCGGGTGAACGATCCTGATCCGGCATAACTGGAAAAGAAACCGCCGATCATATTGGAAAGGCCCTGGCCGATGAACTCTTGATCGGAATCGATTTGCTGGTGCGATCTGGCGGCGATCGACCGTGAAATTGAAACCGCCTCGACAAGGCCCAACAGAGCGATTGCAAGCGCGCCGGGCGCGAGCGCCGCGATTGTAGAGAAAGAAAAATCCGGATGAGAAAGCGGCGGCAACTGCGCCGGTATTTCGGCGACCATCGCAACGCCGTGATTGCCCGCGCCGAAGACGATTGCGACAATGCCGCCGGCGATCATCGCGAGCAAAAGGTGCGGCGCGCGCTTTGAAAGCTTGCGTGTGAGGATCGCCGTCGCAAGCGTTACGCCGGCAATCATAAGCGAATAGGGGTTAATTGATGGCAATTCAGACCATAGATCGGCGATGGTGTGAATAAAACTCTCGCCTGGGGGGATGCTGACCCCCAGAACATGTTTGACTTGGCTGACCGCGATCAAAATCGCTGCGCCGGTCGTAAAGCCGACGACGACATTGTGGGATACGAAATTCGTGATCCGCCCTAAACGGAATATTCCGAACAGGAATTGATAAACGCCGGCGAGAAATGTGAGGGTAAGCGCGATCCGGATGAATTCCGGCGTGCCGGGCGCGGCGTGAACTGACACCGCAGCGAACACGACAAGCGAGATGGCGGTCGTCGGACCTGACACAAGATGTCGCGACGATCCGAACAGCGCCGCAATGACCGGCGTGACCATGGCGGTATAGAGGCCAAACTCTGGCGGCAGACCGGCGATCGCCGCGAACGCGATGGCCTGCGGCAGGGCGATCACCGCGCCGGTAAGGCCGGCGAATAAATCCGCCCTCAAAGAGCGTTGATTGATGAAACGGGTCCAACGCAGAAACGGAAACAGAGACAACAACACGGCGCGTTTATGGTCATGTGAGCCGGTAATTGCTGCTGAGAAATTTTGCATTCGGGGGGTCTCGGCGGAAGATAGGGCGGTGTGCGCTTCAGCGCCGCGAGCGCGCCGCCATATTGAAAATCGCCATGGTTGAAATCAGGCTATCTGGGCTCGCTCCGACTTATGGCCAGAGCAGGCGTAACTATATAAGAAAAATCTAAAATAAACAGGGCCTCTCGCGTCAAATCAACGCGACATACCCGATTAAACAAGTATCAAAGACAATGAATGAGTTTTTTCAGCCGGTCGCGGTGAAACGCGTCCCATGCGGCGGCCAGTTTCTGCTCCGCCTCCGGACTGTGGTTGAGGCGCGCGGCGTAAAAAGCGTCCAGCAGCGTTTCGATGCTGTCGCGTAAGTCGTGGGTGCGCATGTCGCCTTGCGTCCAGCCGATATACAGCCCGTCTTTCCTGAAGACATTCACGTCAGTGGCGTTTGCCGCCAGCGCCTCCAGCCGAGAAAACCGCGTCAGGTCTTCCTTTGCTAGCTGGCGACGAAAAATGCTCTCGTCATTATTGGCGATCTCTTCCAGGCGTTGCGTCAACGGTATTGGCGAAGACATCGGCAAACCTTCTGCTTTACCTACAAAGACGACAGCCTGGCGGACATGAAATCGCGCATCCGCGCTTTTGCATCGCGGGCGATGCCGATTGGCAGTCGATCAAAAAGATGAACCCCGCCCGGATAAATGGCAAGGTCAGCCTCGCCGCCCGCGGCGATCCAGCGCGCCGCCATGAACATTGTATCGTCAATCATCGGATCAAGCGTGCCGATGGTGAACAAGGCCGGCGGCATGTCATGCAATTGCGCGAAGAGCGGCGATATTTCTGGTGCGCGCCGATCTTCGAGCGACCAGCGATCGGGCGGCAGCAGCAATTCGCCGAAATAGGCGCACACGCGGGTGTTCAAGATCAAATCGCGTACGCCCCAGTTCCTGAGCGCCGGTCCCATCGACATGTCGTAAGGGCCATAGCTGAGATTTGCCCCGGCCCATCCAGTAAATCCGTCGCGGTCGCGCAGGCGCAACATAGAGATCACCGCATAATAGGCGCCAGCGCTCTCGCCGCCGATGATGATTTTATCAGTCCCGAATTCCATCGCGGCGTTGGCGACCAGCCAGCGGGCCGCGGCCTCGCAATCATCCGGCGGCGCCGGCCATGGGTTTTCCGGGGCAAGGCGATAGTCAACGCTCAACACCGTAACGCCAAGATCGTTGGCCAGCTTGCGCAGGGTCTGGTCCTGAAAATCGGCCGCGCCGAAACAAAACCCGCCCTGATGCATATGAAGATAGACGCCGCGTGGCGCATCCACGGCGAATTCGCGCAGCCGCACGCTGACGCCGCCGGCCTCCACGGTCCGCCATGTTGCACCTGGGTCTTCAGTCTCCATCGCCAGCGGTCCAACGCCGCCGCGCAATGCATTGCGCACCACGTCAATCGGCAGGTCGCAAAGCGATGGCGCCTTGGTGAGCATCGTCTCCAGCGAAGCGACCGCCGCCGCAGTGTCATCGGCGATAGCATGTTCGGAGAATATTTCCGGGTCAATGATAAGCGGTGACGGCATGGTGAAGCTGATTGTGGTTCGGCGCGGATACACTCTAGCGGGCGCCGTCCGGCTGTTTCAAGCTCCATAAAAAATCGGGGTCCGCAATGGTTGCGAACCCCGACCTCATTCGTAAGCAACGCCTTCTTTGAGCGTTTCCTCCCTGCCTTACGAAAACTGGTGCATCGTGTTGTCTTCGCCGGCCGCCTTCAGCGCGGCTTCGCCGGCGAAGTATTCCTTGTGGTCGTCGCCAATGTCTGAGCCGGCCATGTTCTGGTGCTTCACGCAGGCGATGCCCTGGCGAATTTCTTCACGCTGAACGTTTTTGACATAGCCGAGCATGGCTTCTTCGCCGAAATAGCGCTTGGCGAGATTGTCGGTGGAAAGCGCCGCCGTGTGATAGGTCGGCAAGGTAATCAGGTGATGGAAAATGCCGGCGCGTTTTGAGCCGTCCTGCTGGAACGACTGGATGCGCTTGTCAGCCTCAAGCGCGAGCGCGGTGTCGTCATAGTCGACGCTCATCAGCTTGTCGCGGTTATAGGCAGAGAGATCTTTGCCGTCTTTTTCCCAGGCGTCGTAAACCTGCTGGCGGAAGCTGAGCGTCCAGTTGAACGATGGTGAGTTGTTATAGACCAGCTTGGCGTTGGGGATGACCTCGCGAATACGGTCGACCATGCCGGCGATTTGTTCGACATGCGGTTTTTCAGTCTCGATCCACAACAGATCGGCGCCATTCTGCAAAGAGGTGATGCAGTCGAGGACGCATCGGTCTTCGCCAGTGCCGGCGCGGAACTGGTAAAGGTTTGACGCCAGACGCTTCGGGCGCAACATCTTGCCGCCGCGATTGATCAGCACATCGCCATTGCCGCCTTCACCCGTCGCCAGTTCTTCGCAATCAAGGAAAGCGTTGTACTGATCGCCTATGTCGCCCGGTGCGCGGCTGAACGCAATCTGTTTGGTAAGGCCCGCGCCAAGCGAGTCGGTGCGCGCCACAATCACACCGTCATCAATACCGAGTTCAAGAAACGCGTAACGGCAGGCGCGGATCTTTGCGATAAAGTCTTCATGCGGCACGGTCACTTTACCGTCCTGGTGGCCGCACTGCTTTTCATCGGAGACCTGATTTTCGATCTGTAGCGCACAGGCGCCAGCCTCGATCATCTTTTTGGCGAGAAGATAAGTCGCTTCCGCATTGCCGAAGCCGGCATCAATGTCGGCGATAATCGGTACGACATGGGTTTGATAATTGTTGACCGCGTCGGTGATGGATTTTTCTTTCGTCTTGTCGCCTGCGGCGCGCGCCTTATCCAGTTCGCGGAACATCAGGCCAAGCTCTCGCGCATCGGCTTGCTTCAGGAAGGTGTAAAGCTCTTCGATCAGCGCCGGCACAGCGGTCTTCTCGTGCATGGACTGGTCGGGCAGGGGGCCGAAATCAGACCGCAGCGCGGCGACCATCCACCCTGACAGGTAAAGATAGCGGCCTTTGGTTTCGCCGAAATGCTTTTTGATGGAGATCATCTTCTGCTGGCCGACAAAGCCGTGCCAGCAGCCGAGCGACTGGGTGTAATTCGCCGGGTTGGCGTCGTACGCGGCCATGTCCTCGCGCATGATTTTCGCGGTGTACCTGGCGATATCGAGGCCGGTGTTGAAGCGGTTTTGCGCCTTCATACGCGCCACAGACTCAGCGTCGATCCCGTCCCATGCGCCGTCATGTTTTTTGATGAGCGCGCCAGCGGCTTTGATATCGTCTGCGTAAGACATCATAAATCCTTGTTTTTACTGTATGATCTATGCCGACCAAGCCGGCGGGTTTGGCTCTTTCTACTCCCGACGGGCGTTATTGTGCAGGTGCAATATGGTCATGTTGTCAAACTTTACAGAAATATGCTGTAAGGCTGTAAAGTTGCTGTCACACCGGACCCGTTATGTCAAAAGATCGTTCCGCCTATATGGGCCCGCGCCTTCGCCGCCTGCGCCGCGAATTGGGGCTGACCCAGGCGGTCATGGCCGACGATCTTGGCGTTTCGGCTTCGTATATCGCGCTGATGGAGCGCAACCAGCGGCCGATGACGACCGATATGCTGTTGCGGCTGGCGCAGGCATACAAACTCGACATCGCAACGCTGGCTGGTGCGCGCACAGACGAATACGCCGCACAACTCGGCCGCGCGCTGCGCGATCCGATATTCAGCGATATCGATATCGCGCCGCTGGATATCGAAGATGTGACAACCGGTTATCCCGGCGTGTCCGAAGCGATTTTACGTCTGTATACCGCGTATCAGGAGGGCCAGCTCGCGCTGGCGGACAGAAGCGGAACCCAATTGGCGGCGTCTGATCCGGTTGCCGAGGCGCGCCGGTTTTTGTCGGCACGAAAAAATTCGTTTCCGGCGATTGACGACAGGGCCGAAAAGATCGCCGCCGATGTCGATGGCGCGGAGAGCATTTCCAGTTTTCTGGCGTCGCGGCACAAGCTTAAAATCAGGCGGTTGCCGCACGACGTCATGGCCGGATCAGTCCGCCGTCTTGACCGGCACCGCGGCGAAGTGGCGCTTGACGAAAACCTTGATCGTGCGAGCCAGACGTTTCAATTGCTGTTGCAGATCGCCTATCTGGAAATGTCCGACGTCATCGACGAGGCGATTGCCGAAGGCGGCTTTGTCTCAGACAATGGCGAGCGTCTGGCGCGCCGGGCGCTGGCGAATTACGCCGCCGCCGCATTGATGATGCCGTATCGCGCATTCGTCAGGGCGGCTGAACAGCGAGCGTATGACATAGAGGCGTTGTCGCGGCTATTTAACGCCAGCTTTGAACAGATCGCGCACAGGCTGACGACCCTGCAAAAACCCGGTCAGGAGGGCGTGCCGTTTTTCTTCATTCGTGTCGATGCGGCGGGCAATGTCTCAAAACGCCTTGACGGCGCGGGTTTTCCGTTCGCGCGCCATGGCGGATCGTGCCCACGCTGGGCGCTGCATCAGGCGTTTACCCGGCCGCGCGAAATCATCACGCAATGGGTGGAGCTGCCCGATGGCGAGCGTTTCTTCACCATCGTGCGGACCGTCACGGCGGGCGGCGGCGGGTTTGGGGCCCCGCGGGTGGAAAGGGCGATTGCGCTGGGGTGCGCGGCGCGTCATGCCCATCGGCTGGTTTATGTCGGCGCTGACGGCGCCGACGCCGCGCCGGCGACGCCGATTGGCGTGACCTGCCGGTTGTGCCATCGCGTCGATTGCATGGCGCGCGCCGAACCGCCGCTGGGGCGGCAGGTATTGCCGGACGACTATCGTCGCACCGCTGCGCCATTCGGGATCGCTGATAATTAATCATTTTACAGATTAACTGACGTCAGCTATGAGTTGTGAACACCTTGCCGGGATTCAAAATTTCGGCCGGATCAAGCGCGAGCTTCAACCGGCGCATGAGCGCAATTTCATCTGCCGAACGGGAAAGCTTTAAATATTCGCGTTTTTCAAGGCCGATGCCATGTTCCGCGGAAATTGCGCCACCGAAACGCGCAAGCGGCGCGTAGACGAATTCTTCGCATTGTCTAATCATTGTCTCATCCCACTCCGGCGCCGAAATGACGATATGCAGATTGCCGTCGCCGAGATGACCGAAGATCACGGTGCGCGCGCCAACGCCCCATGCACTGGCGACCTTCGACGTGACTTCTTCCGCATAGCCCGCCATCTCCGTAATTGGCAGGCTGACGTCAAACACCGCACCCGGCAGCATCGCCGTCATCAGGCCGATGATATCGTCGCGGATCGCCCACATCGCACCGCGCTGCGCACCTGATTGCGCGATCGCCGCATCGGCGATCAACCCGGCTTCGATATTCGTTTCCAGCGCGCTGGCGAAGCGCGCTTCATCTTCCATATTGGCTTCAACGATGATGTAAAACTTGTGGCCGTGCGGGACAGGCGCCTGATGCCTGTCGGAACCGGCGACAATCAGATCGTAATAATTATCCCACATTACCTCGAACGACGTCAGCGCTGGGCCATAATTTGTTCCAAGCGTGCTGAAGTTGCGGGCCACGGCGTCGAAGTCGTCGCAGGCGAGAAAGGCGGTGCGCGCCTCATGCGGTTGCGGCGCCAGCTTGAGGACCGCGCGTGTCACGATGCCCAGCGTTCCCTCGGTACCGATGAACAACTGTTTCAGATCGTAGCCGGAATTGTTTTTCAAGAGCCGGTTCATCGATGAAATCACTGTGCCGTCGGCGAGCACCGCTTCCAGGCCGAGGACTTGCTCTCTCGTCATGCCGTAGCGCAGCACCTGATTGCCGCCGGCATTGGTGGAGATATTGCCGCCAATGGTCGCCGACCCGCGCGCGCCAAGGTCGACCGCATAGTGCAGGCCTGCATCGGTTGCTGCGTTTTGAACCTTTTCCAATGGCGCGCCGGCCTGCACCGTCATGGTGCGGCCGACCGGGTCGATGTTTTCGATTGCGGTCATGCGCTCAAGTGAAAGCACAATTTCATCCGGCCCGGCATCGACCCCGTGCACAAGACCGGTGAGCCCGCCGGCGGCGATTACCGGCTGGCGGTGGCGATGGCAGATTTCGGCGACTTGCGAGACTTCGCGGGTGGACGCCGGGCGAATGATCGCTTTCGCCTGGCATTGCGTCGCCCCGCGCCAGTCGCCGGGGCGCTGGCGCACATCCTCGCCGGTGATCAGGCCGATGTCGCCAACGGCGTTTTTGAGTTCAAAAAGCAGGTCAGCCATTTTGGGTCCTCATCTATGTGGCGCCTGCCGCAATCATTTTCAGGTGTCGAGAATTGCCGCTGTCACCTCGTTCATGGTCGGCGAACCTGTCAGGGTCATCGAAACTTTCATTTCGCCTTTAAGCGTCGACAGCAATTGCCGAACGCCGCTTTCGCCTTTCGCTGCAAGTGCATAGACCCATGGTCGGCCGATCATCGCCGCCGCCGCGCCGAGCGCGCGCGCTTTCAACACGTCCTGTCCGCTGCGCACGCCGCCGTCGATGAATATTTCGGATCGCGCGCCGACAGCGTCAACGATGCGCGGCAATACAGAAACGGATGACGCGACGCCGTCAAGCTGGCGACCGCCATGATTTGAAACCACGACGGCGTCCGCCCCGCAATCCGCCGCGGCCACGGCGTCCTCGCGGGAAAGCACACCCTTGATGACCAGCTTGCCATCCCAGATCGAACGCAACCATTCGATATCTTTCCATGTGACGGAAGGGTCGATCTGGCTTTCAATCCACTCGCGAAACCCGTTCGGATTGGTGGCGTCGGGCACATAGTCGGCGAGGTTGCCGAAAACGTGCGGCTTGCCGTTAACGCCGACATCGAACGTCCAGCCCGGGTGGAGAAGGTAGGAGATTGCGCCGCTGCGAAGCCGGCCCCACGCGCCGCCGGCGCCGGTCATGCCGTTGCGGACATCGCGATAACGTGCGCCAACCACGGCAAGGTCGACCGTGAAGACAAGCGTTGAAACGCCTGCATTTTTAGCACGTTGCAGCAATTCCTTCACCGGCCCGCGATCACGCAGCATGTAAAGCTGAAACCAGAACGGTTTTTGCGAAACGGCCGCGACTTCTTCCAGCGAACAGATGCCGACCGTCGACAGGCAGAACGGCACGCCCAGCGCATCGGCGGCGCGCTTTGCCTGGGTTTCGCCGCGCCGCGCCGTCATCCCGCCAAGACCGATCGGCGACAACGCCAGCGGCATTGAAAGTTCTTCGCCCAGCACCGTCACGGTCATGTCAATGGCGGAAGCGTCGATCAGGACACGTTGTTTCAAGCGCACGCGCTGGAAGTCTTCGACATTCTCGCGCAGCGTCACTTCCTGATAAGCGCCGCCGTCGACATAGTCGAACAAAAAGCGCGGCAGGCGTCTTTCCGCGAGGCGGCGAAAATCCTCCGTAGACGCAGGAGCGAGGTTAAGCGTGGGCATTCCTTATACCTGAGACAGAACGGCTTCGATCAGTCGAGGGCCTTTGTGCGCCATCGCGTCCTCGAACGCTTTTTGGAATGATGCGGCGGTGTCGGCTCGTATCGCCGGCACGCCCATCCCTTCTGAAATCGAGGCCCAGTTGATCGCCGGGTTTGTAAGATCGAGAAGCGACAGCGCTTTCGGCCCTGGCTCGGTCACGCCGACGCGGGCAAGTTCGATGTTCAAGATTGCATAGCTGCCATTGTTCAAGATGACGGTGGTGACATCGAGGTTTTCGCGCGCCATCGTCCATAAGGCCTGCACGGTATACATCGCGCTGCCGTCAGCCTGTAGCGCGATGACCTTGCGATCAGGGCAGGCGATCGCCGCGCCGGCGGCCAACGGCAACCCCTGACCGATCGACCCGCCGGTTAACGTCATCCAGTCGTGTTTCGGCGCGCCTTGCGTCATCGGAAAAATCGCAAGGCCGGCGGTCGCGGCTTCATCGGATACGATGGCGTCTTCGGGCATGAAATTGGCGATGACGGCGGCAAGCGTGGTCGGGTCGAGCTGATCACCCTGTCTTGGCGGTTTGAACGCTGGTTGGCGCGATGCCGGCTCGTCCGGCGCGCCGAGATGGTCGGCAATGCGGCGCAGGCAATCAGCAGCATCCTCGCGTCCGCTCGCGGTATGCAAAACATCTGCGCTTTCGGGTGAAAGCCAGCCTGGTTTGCCGGGATAGGCGAAGAAAGAAACCGGCGGCTTGGCGCCGACGCAGACGATGGATCTGAAATCCTTCAGATACTCCGCCGCCATTTCGCCGAAATAGGGCAGGCGTTCGATGGGCGTGCGGCCGGCGCCGCGCTGCAATCGCGCCGGGAAGGTTTCACAGATTAGTCTCGCGCCGGTCGCGGCGGCGATGCGGCCGGCCTGCTCCAGCGCGTCGTCCAGCAGCGCGCGGCCGCCGAGATAAAGCGTCGCCGGAGAATTTTCCTTCAAGGCTTTGGCGGCCCTGGCGATCTCATCATCACTCACCGTGGGCGCGGGGTGCCGGTTGATACGCGCCGCCGGGGCGGCGCCCTCGGTCCATGCGTGGTCGGCCGGCGCAATCACGGTGGCGATCTGGCCGGGATACGCCATGGCGGCTTCAACCGCCTCGGCCCCGGCGCTGGCGAGATCCGTCGGTGAGGACGACGTGCGCACCCAGTCCGACATCGGACGGGCAACGCCTTCGACGTCCGATGTCAGGGGCGCGTCATATTTGCGGTGGTGCGTGGCGTGGTCGCCGACGACATTAATGACTGGCGTGCGCGCGCGTCTGGCGTTGTGCAAATTGGCGAGGCCGTTGCCGAGTCCTGGCCCAAGATGCAGCAGCGTTGCGGCGGGACGCTGGGCCATGCGCCCGTATCCATCGGCGGCGCCGGTCACGACCCCTTCGAACAGCCCCAACACGGCGCGCATGCCCGGCTGGTTGTCGATTGCGGCGACCAGTTGCATTTCTGACGTGCCGGGATTGGCGAAACAGACATCGACACCGTTGTCTGCAAGGGTCTGGATTAGGGCTTCCGCGCCATTCATGCTGGTTCTCCGTCGTGTTTGCCGGCCTTGGCGGCGTCATGCGCGAAGGTATCCGGGCAGGCGCCGACTGTCACCTTGCGCGCGCAGTGACAAACCTCCGCGATGCGGGGCGATTGCTTCATACCGTTGATTTGACGTTTGGGAGTGCGCAAGGGCATTTTGCCGGCATCTGGCCGGCTGGCGGCGAAATCGTGATATGCGTCCCATTGTCATAGAAACGGGCGGTGGCGGTCGCCGCCCCAATCTGTAAACAAGGCTGGCCAGCGTGGCGAACAGGACCGATGCGATGGCAACGGCAAAGTGGAAGGGACAGGGTGATCGTGGCGCCTGAACTGGGATTATTCGCTATCATTCTGGCGCTGATGCTGGCGCTGGCGCAATCCGTCGCGCCGCTCATCGGGGCGGCGCGCGGCGATATCGTCTGGATGAAAGCGGCGGACACATTCGCCGCCGGCCAGCTTGCGTTTATCGCCTTTGCCTTCGCCGCCCTGACATACCGTGTTTTGACGTCCGATTTTTCGGTCGCGGTGGTCGCTAATAATTCGCATACGGCCAAGCCGATGCTCTACAAATTCGCCGCCACCTGGGGAAACCACGAAGGCTCAATGCTGCTGTGGGTGCTGATACTTGCCTTGTACGGTTATTGTGTCGCGCAGTATGGCCGCGACCTGCCGGCGACGTTGAAAGCGCGTGTGCTTGCGGTGCAGGGAATGATCGGCGCAGCGTTTCTCACGTTTATCATTCTCACCTCGAACCCTTTTGCGCGTCTCGACCCGGCGCCCTTGAACGGGGCGGACCTTAATCCGCTGCTTCAGGATCCGGGCCTCGCCTTCCATCCGCCGTTTCTCTATCTCGGTTATGTCGGTTTTTCGATCGCGTTTTCGTTCTCTGTCGCCGCGCTGATTGAAGGGCGCGTCGATTCCGCATGGGCGCGCTGGGTTCGGCCGTGGGTGCTGGCGGCGTGGTGCTTTCTCACGGTCGGTATCGCGCTGGGAAGCTGGTGGGCGTATTACGAGCTTGGCTGGGGCGGCTGGTGGTTCTGGGATCCGGTTGAGAACGCGTCGTTCATGCCGTGGCTGATCGGTACGGCGCTGCTGCATTCTGCGCTGGTCGTCGAACGGCGTCAGACCATGATCAACTGGACGATCCTGCTTGGCATTGTCGCCTTCTCGCTGAGCCTGATCGGTACGTTCCTGGTGCGGTCGGGCGTCCTGACCAGCGTGCACGCCTTCGCGGTCGATCCGGCGCGCGGCGTGTTCATCCTGATCATCCTGCTGGGCGCATCGATGGGCGCGCTCACATTATATGCGCTGCGCGCGCCGTCGCTGGAAACCGGACCGACTTTTGCCCCTGTCAGCCGCGAAGGCTCGCTGGTCCTCAACAATATATTCCTGGTCTGCGCGACCGCGACGGTATTTCTCGGCACGTTTTATCCGCTCATTATTGATGCGATTGGCGACGATAAAATCTCCGTCGGACCGCCGTTCTACAACATGACGTTTGCGCCGATCATGGCGCCGATGCTGATCGCGATGTCGGTCGGGCCGCTGTTGAAATGGCGCAAGGACAATCTGGGCGCCGCTCTGCGCCGGCTATTGGGCGTGTTTGTCGCTGTGCTGGTTCTCGCTGTGGCGGTGGCGGTCATCGGCGGCAAGGTTTTGTCGGCGTTCGGCATTGGCCTTGCCGCGTGGCTGATCCTCGGCGCGTTCGTCGCCTTCGCCGGGCGGGTGAAACTTGGCCGGGTCAAATTCGACGAGTCCGTGCGGCTGGCGCGGCTGTTACCGGGCGCGGCCTATGGCTTGTTGTGGGGACATGCGGCGATGGGCGTATGCGTCGCCGGCATCGTGGCGATGAGCACATGGGCGCTGGAAGACATCCGGGTGATGGCGCCTGGCGATGCGCTGTCGCTTGGCGGCTACGAGATTACCCTGTCGTCGGTTGAGGAAGTTCAGGGGCCGAACTATGACGCTGAACGCGGCGTGTTCCGGGTGGCGCGGGGCGGGCGCACATTCACGACGCTCGCCTCTGAGCGCCGGTTTTATCCGGTCCGCGGGATGCAGACCACTGAAGCGGGCATCCGCGCGAATCCGTTCGTCAATCTCTATGTGGTGATTGGCGAACATCGTGGCGACGGCTGGGTCGTGCGCACTTATGTTCACCCGCTGGCGTCGATGATCTGGCTTGGCGCGTTGGGCATGGCCTTTGGCGGCGTGATGTCGCTGAGCGACCGCCGGTTCCGTCTGGGCGCGCGCGCCAAACCCGCCGCCCGGCGGGGCAGTGGGACACCGACCCCGGCGCCGGCGGAGTAGCGCCAGTGAAAATTACCGCCGCGATCATTCCCCTTGTCATCATGGCCGCTATTGGCGTCGCCTTCAGCATTGGTCTCACCAATGATCCGAGCAAATTGCCGTCGACGCTGATCGACAAACCCCTGCCGGAGTTCAGTCTGCCGCCAGTCTATGAAGGCGAGGCGGAATTCACCAATGCGGATCTGGCGGGGCAGGTGGCGCTGGTGAATATCTTTGGATCGTGGTGCGCGGCGTGCCGCATCGAACACCCGGTTCTGATGCGTCTTACCCGGCAAAACGCGGTGCCGATTTACGGCATCGACTGGAAGGACAAGCCCGAAGACGGCGCCGCGTGGCTTCGCCGTCATGGCGACCCGTATCTGCGGGTCGGGGCGGACCTCGACAGCAAACTCGCCATTGATCTTGGCGTCACCGGCGCGCCGGAGACATTCGTGATCGATCGCAACGGGCGCATCCGATACAAGCACGTCGGTCCGGTTACGGATGAAGTGTGGCGCGAGACCCTTCAGCCTCTGGTGCGCAGCCTTCAGGCGGAGGTCGCGTCATGATGCGGCGCGCGCTTAGGCTTGTCGTGATGTTGACGGCCGTGACTGCGGTGATGGAAGCGGCGTTCGCGGTCGAACCTGACGAAGTGCTCAGCGATGCGGGTTTGGAAGCGCGGGCGCGCATAATCAGTCAGGAATTGCGATGCGTTGTCTGTCAGAACCAGGTCATCGACGATTCCGATGCGCCGCTCGCCCGCGACATGCGTATCCTCGTGCGCGAGCGGCTGGTCGCCGGCGACACCGACGACGAAGTCAAGAACTATCTGGTTGAGCGATATGGCGATTTCGTTTTGATGAAGCCGCCGTTGAACGCCGAAACCGTTTTATTGTGGTTCGGGCCGTTTATGGCGCTGGTCGCAGGGGGTGTTATTTATTGGCTGTTCCTGCGAAAAGGCGGCGCGGAGACGGCGCAGCAGCCGCAAGCGTTAAGCGACGAAGAACGCGCGCGCCTGAATGAACTTATGACGGACGACGCCGAATGATGATCTGGATCGCTCTGACATTCATGCTGGCGCTCGCCGCGGCGTTCGCCGCAGCGCCGTTTCTTCGCAGCGTTGTCCCGGCCGCCGGCGCCGGTGAGCGCACCGGGGTGTATCGGCGCCAGATCGCTGAAATCGACGATGAAGAAAAACGCGCGCTCATCGGCGCTGATGAAGCTGAGGCGTTGCGGCGCGAAGCGCAGCGCCGACTGTTGTCGGCCAGCGAGACCGCTGCGCAAAAGGAGACAGCCATGCCGCTATCACGAACAACCGCCGCGCTGGCCATCGCCGGGCTGGTTATTGCTGGCGGCGTCAGCCTGTATGCGATCACAGGCCAGCCGCTTGTCACCGGTGAGAATGTCGAACAGCGGTCGCTGTCGCCATCGAATACGCCGGAAAGTTTTGAAGACGTTGTGGAGCAGGTGAAGGCGCGTCTCGCCGAACAGCCGGATGATGCTGAGGGCTGGCGTGTTCTTGGCTGGTCTTATTTCAACCTTAACCAATATAATGACGCCGTCGCCGCTTATGCGCGCGCAACGGCGCTGGCGCCGGATAACGCCGACTATCTTTCGTCCTATGCCGAAGCGATGGTGATGGCCGCGAACGGTCAGGTGACGGACGATGCGCGCGAGGTCGTTAATCGCGTTCTCGTAGTTGATCCGACAGACCCGCGCGCGCAGTTTTTTAACGCCATGGCGCTCGATCAGGGCGGCGACACCGAGGGCGCTATCGACGCCTGGATCGCGATGGTGAACACCGCGCCGCCCGGCGCGCCCTGGGTGGACGATGTGCGCCGCCGTGTCGAGGCAAGGGCGCAGGAGGCGGGAATCGACATTTCGGGGCGCCTGCCGGAACTGTCCGTGGCAACGGGGCCGACTGAGGCGCAGGTCGATGCGGCGGCGCAGATGTCGCCTGAACAACGTCAGGCGATGATTGAGTCGATGGTCGGTCGGCTGGCCTCGCGGCTGGCGGAAAACCCCCGTGACGCCGACGGATGGATCCAGCTCATTCGTTCGCAGATGGTGCTTGGACAACAAGGCGCGGCTGAGGTTAGTCTCCGATCCGCGCTGACCGCGTTTTCTGACGATCCGGCGCAGGCGGCGCGAATCACCGCCGCGGCGACGCAAGCTGGTGTTGCGCCCCAATCGCCGAACGGGGCAGGCGAATAAATGCCACACCTGGCGCGCTTCAAATGACGCACGGGACCGATTATTATATTAGAAATTGCTAATGTAATGGATGGAAAGGCGTACGGATGAAGCGACACCTTACTGGCCTGACGTCGATTTTCGCCATTGTGATGGCGATGGCCGGGGCCGTGACGATGGCTCTGCCCGCCAGTTCGGCGGCGCAGGAGGCTGATAGCGCCGCCGGCGGGCAAACCCATACCGTTGTCGCCAGCGAGATCATCGACTGGAAAGCCGTCTTTGCAACGATCGAAAGCCAGAACGTCACCGCGGCGCGTACCCGCATCGGCGGCATTGTCTCGCGTCTTGCCGTCGACGAGGGCGACAAGGTCGAAGCGAACCAGCTTCTTGCCACGATTGTCGATGAAAAACTCGGGCTTCGCCAATCCGGCGCCACGGCCGAGGTACGCGCGCTTGAGGCGGCGCGGGCGAATGCGCGTGTCGAGCTTGATCGCGCCCGGCAATTGTTCGCCGACGGCTTCGCCGCCAAATCCCGGCTTGATGCGGCGCAGGCGGCGTTTGACATGGCCGACAGCCAGTTGAATGCGGCGCGCGCGCAGCGCTCTGTCGCCAGCGTTCAGGAAAAGGAAGGCGAGGTGCTGGCCCCGGCGACTGGTGTTGTTCTTCAGGTGCCGGTGGTTGAAGGCGCGGTGGTGACGCCCGGCGAGGCGATAGCGACTATCGCGCAGGGAAATTATGTCCTGCGCATCTCGCTACCGGAGCGTCACGCCAGCGATCTCGGCGAGGGCGACCCGGTAAGGATCGCCGGCGCGGCGTTCGCCGCCGACGATGCCAAGATCGCCGATGAAGGCGTGATCGTGCGCGTCTATCCTGAAATAACCAATGGTCGCGTGTTCGCCGACGCCTATGTTGACGGCATTGGCGATTATTTCGTCGGCCAGCGGGTGCGTGTGCTGGTCGGCACGTCCGCGCGCAAGGCGATCACTGTTCCGGTCGATTTCATCGAGACCCGGTTCGGCGTCGACTTTGTGAAGGTCCGCCACGATGATGGCGCGGTGCGCGAAGTCGTCGTCCAGCGCGGTCGCGGCGAAGCCGATGCCGGCATTGAGGCGGTGGAAATATTATCGGGCGTACGCGAAGGCGACGTTCTGGTGAAACCGTGAAGCTTGGCGTCTCGGGCACTCTTGCGAGGGCGTTCATCAACTCGCCGCTGACGCCGCTCATCCTGCTGGCGTCACTTGCGATGGGGCTGTTGGCGCTCGCTTCGATCCCGCGGGAGGAAGAACCGCAGATTTCGGTGCCGCTGATCGACGTGCATATCCGGGCCGAAGGGCTGCGTGCGCCGGATGCGGTCGAACTGGTCACCAAACCGCTGGAGATTATTCTCAAAGGCGTCGATGACGTCGAGCACGTCTATAGCCAGACCGTCGACAACGGCGCCGTGGTGACGGCGCGCTTCAAGGTCGGCATCGACGCCGATGATGCGATCTTGCGGGTTCATGAAAAAATCCGCGCAAACATCTCTGACATTCCGGTCGATATCCCTGAGCCGGTTGTCGTTGGGCGCGGCATCAACGACGTGCCGGTTGTCACGCTGACGCTCAGCCCGTCGCCGCAGGCGTCCGACCACTGGAACGACAACCAGCTTTACAAGATTGCAGAGCGATTGCGCGAGGAACTGGTCAAAACCGAAGACGTAGGGCTCAGTTTCATCGTCGGCGGGCGCGCCGACCAGATCCGCATTGAGCCGGACCCGGAACGCCTCGCTTTGTACGGCGTGACGCTGCAACAATTGGCGGGCAAGGTCAGGGGCGCCAACCGCTCGTTTGAAAGCGGCTCGATCAGACTTGACGGCGGGTCGGTTGTTGTCGAGGTCGGGCAAACCCTTGAAGGCCCCGTCGATATCGGCTTGCTGCTGTTGACCACGCGCGACGGCCGGCCGGTTTATATCAATGATGTTGCGCGGGTCGTTTACGATGTTGCGCAATCAGAGCATCGCGTGTGGACCCTGCGGCGCGACCACGCGTTCGAGCCGCTGCCGGCGGTGACGCTCGCCTTTGGCAAGCGCAAGGGCGCGAACGCCGTACTGGTCGCGGAAAGCCTGCTTGAACGCCTCGAAACGCTGGACGGATCGCTGATCCCCGACGGCGTCGATGTGGCGATCACGCGTAATTACGGCGAGACGGCCAGCGAAAAGTCCAACGAGCTGTTGTTCCACCTCGCGCTGGCGACCGGGTCAATCGTGTTGCTGATTATCTTTGTCATTGGCTGGCGCGAGGGGCTTGTCACCCTTGTCATCATTCCGACGACGATCCTGTTGACGCTGTTTGCGTCGAACCTGCTTGGGTACACGATCAACCGCGTCAGTCTTTTTGCGCTCATCTTTTCCATCGGCATTCTTGTCGACGACGCCATTGTGGTCATCGAAAACATCGCCCGGCACTGGGCGATGGGCGATGATCGTACGCGCGCCAGCGCGGCGGTTGATGCGGTGGCGGAGGTCGGCAATCCCACAATCGTTGCAACCGCGACCGTGGTTGTCGCGCTGTTGCCGATGTTGTTCGTGTCGGGGTTGATGGGGCCCTATATGGCGCCGATCCCGATAAATGCGTCGGCGGCGATGATATTTTCATTCTTTGTCGCGGTTGTTGTGACGCCGTGGCTGATGATGCGTTTCGCCAGCCGCGCGCCGACCCATCATGGCGACACCGAAGGCGCGCTTGGCCGGTTCTATCGCCGCGCCGCGCGCCCGATTATCGCCTCGCGCAAGGTCGCCCGGCGGTTCCTGATCGGCGTTGCGCTGGCGACCGTTGTCGCCGTGTCGTTCTTTGGCTTCAAATTTGTTACCGTCAAGCTGCTGCCGTTCGACAACAAGTCGGAATTTCAGGTTGTGGTCGATCTGCCGGAAGGGTCGAGCCTTGAGGAAACCGAGCGCGTGTTGCTGGACGCCGCCACGAGGCTTGAGGGAATCGAAGAAATCACCTCGGTCCAGATTTACGCAGGAACGGCGGCGCCGTTCAATTTCAACGGCCTCGTGCGCCATTATTATCTTCGCGCCTCGCAGGAGCTAGGCGACATACAGGTAAATCTTGAGGCGAAACATCACCGCAAGCGATCAAGCCATGCAATCGCCCTCGAAGCGCGCGAGTTGCTGCACGGCGTGGCAACGCCCAATGACACTTCGATCAAAATTGTCGAAGTGCCGCCAGGCCCGCCGGTGCTGTCGACCCTGCTGGCGGAGGTCTATGGCCCCGATGCGCAGTCGCGGCGAAAGGCGGCGGAGATCGTGCGTGAGCTGTACCGCAAGGTGGCGTTCATCGTTGACGATGACGTTGCGATGGGCGGGCGCCCGCCGCGGGTGCGGATATCGATCGATCAGGACAGCCTTGAATTTTACCAGGTCGATCAGAACGACGTCTATGAAACACTGGACGCATTGCTTCACGGCGCGCGCGTTGGCTATTCGCATCGCGGCGAAGGACGCGACCCGGTAGAGATTGTCGTCAGCCTGCCGAAGGAAGATCTGGTGTGGACGGAGCGTTTGCTGTCGACGCCGGTGCCGGCGAACACCATTCCCGGTGCGCGCGGCGTGGTCGAGCTTGGCGATGTTGTGCGCGTCAGCAAAGAACAAGGCTCGCACGTCATTTTCCGCCGTGACGGCCGTTTCGCCGAGATGGTGATGGGCGAGCTTGCGGGCGCCTATGAGGCGCCGATTTACGGCATGCTTGCGGTGCAAGATGAAGTGAAAAAATTCGACTGGGCCGCCGCCGGCCTGACGCAGCCGAACATCAAACTGTACGGCCAGCCGGTTGATGAATCCGGGCTGACCTTGCTCTGGGACGGCGAGTGGGAAATCACCTGGGTGACGTTTCGCGATATGGGCGCGGCGTTCATGGTCGCAATTGTTGCGATTTACGTTCTGGTGGTCGCGCAGTTTGGCTCTTTCCGTCTGCCATTGGTGATTTTGACGCCGGTGCCGCTGACGCTGATCGGCATCATGCTCGGGCATTGGCTGTTCAAGGCGCAGTTCACCGCAACATCAATGATCGGGTTTATCGCGCTCGCCGGGATTATCGTGCGCAACTCGATCCTGCTGGTGGATTTCATACGCCATTCGGGCGCTAAGGGCGCAAGCCTGCGCGAGACATTGCTGGAAGCGGGCGCGGTGCGCTTCAAGCCGATCCTGCTGACCGCTATCGCGGCGATGATCGGCGCGTCGGTCATTTTGTTCGACCCGATCTTTCAGGGTCTTGCAATTTCGCTGCTGTTCGGGCTCGCCAGCTCGACGGCGCTGACATTGCTGGTCATCCCCGCGATTTATATCGTCGCGCGCGACGACGGCGTCATGCTGGAGTGATGACTGTGCGCGCTCGGGTTATTTGCGCGTTTTGGTGATGCCCAGCATGTCGAGCGTCATGCGTTCATAGAACGGTTCACTGACGCCGCGCCGGACTTTGCCGATAAAGTATTTCTCGAATGCGACCTTGGCGAGGTGAACCCATCTGCCGTCGGACGCCCAGTTGACGTTGCGCGGCGGTATTTGCGGCATGGCGACGAACGCCACCCCGCCATCGCCGAAATCGGCAAGGCACACGGCGTTCCATGTCGCCTCGTGGGTCATGGTTTTGCCGTCGATCAGGGCGCGGATGTTGTGCGCGGTTGTACGCACCATGGATTCGATCATGAAGCCGGTTTTCGGCACGCCCACGGCAACGGGATAGCTCCCGACCGGCGGAATGGCGACGCACACGCCAACGGAAAAGATTTTCGGGAATTTGCCGTTCTGCTGCGTCTTGTCGACGGTGACGAAACCGCGCGGATTGACGAGGCCGTCTATGCCTTTCACCGCCTCGACGCCCCGGAACGGCGGTAGCATCATCGAATATTTAAACGGCAGATCGTGGGTCTTCTTCACCGATCCGTCCTCGTTGACTTCCTCGACGGTCATGGTGTCGGCGGTGACTTTTGCAACACGCGCGCTGGTGATGAATTTGATATGACGGTCGCGCATTTCGCTTTCCAGAAGCGATTTGGTGTCGCCGACCCCGTCAAGGCCAAGATGGCCGATATACGGTTCCGAGGTCACAAACGTCATCGGCACCTTGTCGCGGATTTTCCGGCGCTTCAGGTCGGTGTCGAGGATGAATGCGAATTCGTAAGCCGGGCCAAAGCAGGACGCGCCCTGAACCGCGCCGACGATGATCGGACCGGGGTCGTTGACGAAGCCTTTCCATTTTTTCTCGGCGTCGGCCGCATGCTCGGTGGTGCAGATCGACTGGGTGTGCCCGCCATGGGGGCCAAGCCCCTCGATTTCGTCGAATGCAAGCTCCGGCCCGGTTGCAATGACCAGATAGTCGTAATCGACTTCCTTGCCGCTGGCGAGACGAACCTTGTTATTTTCCGCGTCCACCTTGTCGGCGCGCTCGTGAACGAAGTCGATCTTCTTTTTCGCGAACATTTCGGCGAGATCGACATTGATGTCGTCAGGTTTGCGCCAGTCGACGGCGACCCAGGGGTTGGACGGGGTGAAGCTGAAATATGGCTTGTCGGAAATTACAGTCACGGTGTCGGCTTCGCGCGCGCGTTGGCGCATTTCAAGCGCCATGGGAACGCCGCCAAGACCCGCGCCAATAATGACGATATGCGCCATGAGTATTCTCCCTGATTGCTACGACTGGTTTGACGGTTACGCTTCGTATGTCTGGTCGACGCTTCGCCGCCGCACTCGCCCGGTGTTGCGTATAAGGCGAGAAAACCGGCGCATTGAACGTGGCGATTGTACGCCAATATGGTCAACAGGACAAATGGTTGCGGGGTTTGCGGCCGGCCGCAGTGACGGCGGACGGGGCGTCGCCGGCGGGCGTCTGATCGGCTTCGCACCGGGCGACGATAAGACTTTTGCGGCTGTCGCAAAGGGTGCTAGAAGCCCGCCATGATTGATGAACTTAACTCATTGCTCGACTTTTCGGGCAGGACCGTCATTGTTACTGGCGCCGCACACGGCATTGGCGAGGCGTGTGCGCGCGCCTTTGCAAAAGCCGGCGCCAATGTCGTGCTTGCCGATATTGACGAAGACGCCAACCGCGCCGCCGCCGACCTGATTACGATCGACACGGATGCCCGGTGTCTTGCGATCGCGTGCAATGTGGCGAGCGAGAACGATTGCGAACGTCTCGCGCTGCGCGCGCTTGACGAATTTGGCCGCATCGACGTCCTTATCAATAATGCCGGCGTCATCGCCCCGGGTACGGCGCTCGATCTGCCGCTGGCGGAGTGGGACCGGGTGATGGACGTTAATCTGCGCTCGTGTTTCGTGCTGACGCAAAAGGTCGGTCAGATCATGGTTGAACGCGGCATTCGCGGCTCGATCATCAATATGTCGTCAGTAAATTCCATTCTCGCCATTCCCAATCAACTCGCCTATGTCGCGTCGAAAGGCGGCGTGCAGCAATTGACGAAGGCCGCCGCGCTTGGTCTGGCGCCGCACGGCATCCGGGTGAACGCCATCGGCCCCGGTTCGATCATGACCGAATTGTTGCAATCGGTCATGGATGACGCCGCCGGGCGGCGAAAGATCCTTGAGCGCACGCCTATGGGCCGGGTCGGCGAGCCGTCAGAGGTTGCGCAAGTCGCGCTGTTTCTCGCCAGCGACATGGCGAGTTACATCACCGGACAGACGATCTTTCCCGATGGCGGGCGCTCGATCCTGAATTATACAGTACCCGTCAATGACGCCTGAACTTTCTTCGGGCGGGCGCGCCACACGTATGCGTCTTGCGGTCGATATCGGCGGGACGTTCACTGACATTGCGCTGGAAAACGCCGATGGCGCGCTTGTTACAGCAAAGACCCTGACGACCCCGTCGGCGCCTGAAGAGGGATTCCTCGCCGGCGTTGAAGAGGTCATGGCCAAGGCTGGCGTTGCGCCGAAAGATATTGGCGCCATCATCCATGGCACGACGCTGGCGACAAACGCGCTGATCGAGAAACGCGGCGCAAAGACGGCGTTGCTGACGACCGAGGGTCACCGCGATGCGCTGGAAATGGCGTATGAAAACCGGTTCGAGCAGTATGATGTTAACATCGACCGTCCGGCGCCGCTGGTTCCGCGCTGGTTGCGCCTGCCAGTGCGCGAGCGAATGAATTCGCGCGGCGAAGCGCTGGTCAGCCTCGAGGAAGAAAGCGTTCTGGCGCATATCCCGACGCTGCGGAACGAAGGTGTTGAAAGCCTCGCCATCGGGTTCCTGCACGCTTATGTCAATCCGGCCCATGAAATTCGGGTAGCCGAGATTATCGCGGCGCAAATGCCGGAGCTGTCGATCACGATGGCTAGCGAAGTCGCGCCGGAAATCCGCGAATATGAGCGCCAGACGACGGCGGTGGCGAATGCTTATGTTCGCCCACTGATGGAACGATATCTGCGCGAGCTTTCGCAACGCCTCAAAACCGATGGGTTCAATTGTCCGTTTTTACTGATGACGTCAGGCGGCGGTCTGTGTACGGCGGAAACGGCGGCGAAGTTTCCGATCAGACTGGTCGAATCGGGTCCCGCCGGCGGCGCCGTGCTCGCCGCGACGATTGCGCGCCAGGTGGGCTCGCCACAGCTTTTGTCGTTCGATATGGGCGGCACGACCGCCAAAATCTGCATGATCGACGATTTCGAGCCGTCGAGCGCGCGCGTGTTCGAGGTTGACCGCAGCTATCGTTTCAAAAAAGGATCGGGCATGCCGGTGCGCATCCCGGTAATCGAAATGGTGGAAATCGGCGCCGGGGGCGGATCCATCGCTCATGTCGACGCCATGCACCGCATTGCGGTCGGCCCGCATAGCGCCGGGTCGGAACCGGGCCCGGCCTGTTACGGTCGCGGCGGCGCGCGTCCCGCCGTGACCGACGCCGACGTCGCACTTGGCAAAATCGCCCCTGAAAAATTCGCCGGCGGCGCAATAGCGCTTGATGTCGGCGCCGCGATTGCGGCGATCAAACAGCATATTGGCGAGCCCTCGGGTCTCGGCGAGGATATGGCGGCGTTTGCGATCTCTGAAATCGTCGGCGAAAACATGGCCGCTGCGGCGCGTGCGCACGCGGTTGAGCAAGGGCGCGATGTTCGTTCACGAACGATTGTCGCTTTTGGCGGCGCAGCGCCGCTTCATGTCGCGCGATTCGCCGAAAAGCTCGGCTGCGACCGGGTCATCATTCCGGCCGGGGCGGGGGTCGGCTCGGCGATAGGTTTTCTGCTTGCGCCGGCGGCTTATGAAATCATCCGCAGCATGCCGGCGCGCATTGATGCGCTTGACGCGGCGGCGATTGAAAACCTGCTGGACGCGATGCGCGCCGAGGCTGAACTTGTCGTGCGCGAGGTCGCGGGCGATGCGCCGCTGACGCGAACGCGTACGGCATTCATGCGCTATGCCGGTCAAGGATATGAGATACCGGTCTTCATTGATGACGGACCAGTGACGGCGGATCTGATGAAATCCGGGTTTGAAGAGGCTTATCGACAGCTTTACGGGCGTATCATTCCCAACATGCCGATTGAGGTGCTGACATGGGCGGTGCGCATCGCCGCGCCGTCAAAGCCGGTCGCTCGGGTTACGCCCGCCGGGGCGCGCCGCGATATCGCGACTGACGAAGTGCGAAGCGTGTTCGACGCCAGCAGGGGCTCGCGATGCGATTATGCGATCCACGACCGGCAAAGCCTTGCCTCTGGCGATCATGTTAGCGGCCCCGCGTTGATCGTCGAAGCGCAAACGACGACAGTCATCTCATCCGCGTTCGATGCAGGCATCGACTGCGCTGGCAATATTGTCTTGTCTCGCAAGGAGCCGAGGGCATGAATGCGCTTGAACAGATCAGGCTGCAATTGCTGTGGAACCGCCTGATCGCAGTCGTCGAAGAACAGGCGCAGACGCTGATCCGCACGGCGTTTTCCGCCACCGTGCGCGAGGCCGGAGATTTGTCGGCAGGCGTTTTTGACACCAAAGGGCGCATGCTGGCGCAGGCGGTCACCGGCACGCCCGGCCATGTCAACGCCATGGCCGCGAGCGTTGGTTTTTTCCTGAAGAAATTTCCGCTTGATACGCTGAACAAGGGCGACGTCCTGCTGACCAACGACCCGTGGGAGGGCACCGGACACCTTAATGATTTCACGGTCGTAACACCGGTGTTCAAAAACGGATCGGCGATCGGCCTGTTCGCCGCGACCTCGCATATCGCCGATGTCGGCGGCCTCGGTTTCGGGCCCGATGCGCGTCAGGTCTATGAAGAGGGCCTTTTAGTCCCGGTCAGCCATCTGTTTCGCGGCGGCGAGGCGAATGAAACATTGCTTGAGCTTATCCGGGCGAATGTCCGCGATCCCGCCGCCGCCGAAGGCGATCTTTACTCGCTGGCCGCATGCAATGATGCGGGCGCCGCGCGCCTGCATGAAACTCTTGATGAGTTTGACTTCGACGATCTCGACGCCGTCGGTGAAATGATTATCGAAAATTCCCGTCAGGCGATGCTTGAGGAGATACGCGCCGTCCCGTTCGGCGTTTACGACTACGCAATGCGTATCGACGGCTACGACACGCCCGTTGATCTGGTTTGCGCGGTGACGGTTGGCGAAGACGGCGTCGATGTCGATTTTGACGGATCGTCGGGCGTTTCCTCCCATGGCGTCAACGTACCGCTCACTTATACCCAGGCTTATGCGTCTTTCGGCGTGCGTTGCGTGATCGGCAATATGGTCCCCAACAATGCCGGCTCGCTGGGCGTGGTGCGTGTGCGTGCGCCGGAGGGGAGCATTCTCAACGCGCCGCGACCCTGCGCCGTGTCATCGCGTCATACCGTGGGGCAGATGCTGCCTGATCTGGTGCTTGGCGCGTTAAGCCGCGCAATCGGCGAGCGCACGCCGGCGGAAGGTTCCTCTTGCCTTTACCTGCCGGTATTGCTCGGTGGGCGGAGCATGGGCGGCGCCGGAAAGGATTTCATCGTCAACCCGTTTTACACCGGCGGCGCCGGCGCGCGCCCCGGCAAGGATGGGCTTTCGTGTACGGCGTTTCCCTCCGGCGTTCGCAATACGCCGGTGGAGATCAACGAAGCCTCGGCGCCGATTGTGATCTGGCGTAAGGAATACAGAACAGATTCCGGCGGGGCGGGACGCTTGCGCGGCGGCCTCGGCCAGCGTCTTGAATTCGCCCATGCCGACGGCGCGCCGATAGCGGTGTCGAAAATGTTCGACCGGATCAAGCATCCCGCGCGGGGTCGCGACGGCGGCGGCGCCGGCGCGCCGGGCGGCGTTTTTCTTTCAGACGGCACGCCGCTGCGCGGAATGGGACGCGATCTCATCCCCGCTGGCGAGCGGTTGATCATTGATACGCCAGGCGGCGGCGGAATCGGCGATCCGGGCGCCAGGGACCGCGAATCTGTTGAATCCGACGTCCGCGCCGGGTTTGTCAGCGCGTCGGCGGCAAAATCGAGCTACAAATATTCTAATTGAAAATCAGCAATAACACTCCAATCTGCGCTTGCCAGACGCTAGAATCGACCCCGTGGCGTCTTGAAACGATTAACCGGCGCGATTTCGTAATTGATTGCAATAGCTCGGTGAAATCAAAAGATTTTGCCGCGGTCTCTCTGGTCTCGACGTAGCGGTCGGATGATGCTCAATAAACCGTACGCGAGAAAGCAGGCCGCCGATTCCACTGCATCGCGATGGGAGGATACATGAGCAAAAAGAAGAGTGCGCCAGAAGGGCTTAGCCTTCTCGTGCCGGAACCTGAGTGCCGCCCCGGCGACACGCCAGACTTCAGCCGATTCGAGATTCCCAAAGCCGGCGCCGCGCCGCGTCCGCCCATCGACGTTGATCCGGAAGAGATTCACGATCTCGCCTATTCCATCATTCGCGTGCTCGACAAGAACCATGACGCCGTCGGGCCCTGGGCCGACATGCTGAATGACGAGCAATTGGTCGAGGGGCTGCGCGACATGATGACGGTGCGCGCCTTCGATGCGCGGATGCTAATGTCGCAGCGTCAGGGCAAAACCTCGTTCTATATGCAGGCGCTGGGGGAAGAGGCGATCGCCTGCGCCTTTCGCAAGGCGTTGTCGAAGGGCGACATGAACTTTCCGACCTATCGCCAGCAGGGCCTTCTCATCGCTGATGACTATCCCATCGAGACGATGATGAACCAGATCTATTCCAACCTTAAGGATCCGCTTCTGGGGCGTCAGTTGCCGATTTTGTATTCGTCGAAAGAGCATGGTTTCTTCACCATCTCCGGCAATCTCGCGACCCAGTTCATTCAGGCGGTCGGCTGGGCGATGGCGTCGGCGATCAAGGGCGACACCAAAATTGCGGCCGGATGGATCGGCGACGGGTCAACCGCCGAGTCGGATTTTCATTCCGCGCTCGTGTTCGCATCAACCTATCGTGCGCCGGTGGTGTTGAATATCGTCAACAATCAGTGGGCGATATCGACATTTCAGGGCATCGCCCGCGGCAAGGCGGCGACCTTCGCCGCGCGCGGGCTGGGCTTTGGCGTGCCGTCGCTTCGTGTCGACGGGAATGACTATCTTGCGGTGTATGCGGCCTCGAAATGGGCGATTGACCGCGCACGGAACAATCATGGGCCGACGCTGATCGAACATGTCACGTATCGCGTCGGCGCGCACTCAACCTCCGACGACCCTTCCGGCTACCGACCCAAGGAGGAAGGCGCCGGCTGGCCGCTTGGCGATCCGGTTGAGCGGTTGAAGCAACACCTCATCAAGCGCGGCGCGTGGTCTGAGGAACGCCACGTTCAGGCCAAAGCGCAGATCGAATCCGAAATTGCTCAGGCGCAAAAGGCGGCGGAAAAGAACGGCACGCTGCATTCCGGCGAAAAGCCGTCGGCGCGCGACATGTTTGAAGACGTGTACAAGGAAACCCCGCTGCACCTTATCCGGCAGCGTCAGGAAGCGGGGGTCTGAACCATGGCGAAAATGACCATGATCGAAGCGATCCGCGATGCGCTTGACGTATCCATGGACCGCGATCCCAATGTCGTCGTTTTCGGCGAGGATGTTGGTTATTTCGGCGGGGTATTCCGTTGCACCCACGGGTTGCAGGCGAAATACGGCAGGTCGCGTTGTTTTGACACGCCGATCAACGAAAGCGGCATTATCGGCGCCGCTATCGGCATGGCGGCGTATGGCTTGCGGCCTTGTGCGGAAATTCAGTTTGCGGACTATATGTTCCCGGGCTATGACCAGCTCACGCAGGAAGCGTCGCGCATTCGTTACCGCTCGGCCGGTGATTTTGAAACGCCGATGACCGTGCGCATGCCGACAGGCGGCGGTATTTTCGGCGGCCAGACCCATAGCCAAAGCCCCGAAGCACTGTTCGCCCACGTCGCAGGGCTTAAAACCGTCATTCCCTCCAACCCCTATGATGCGAAGGGGCTTCTCATCGCCTCGATAGAAGATGATGACCCGGTCATGTTCCTGGAGCCGAAGCGGCTGTATAACGGCCCGTTCGACGGCCACCATGACCGCCCTGTGACGCCGTGGAAAAAGCATGACCTCGGCGATGTGCCGAAAGGGCATTACACCGTTCCGCTTGGCAAGGCCGCGATCCGGCGTGAGGGCGCCGACGTCACCATATTGACATACGGCACCATGGTTCACGTTTGCGAAGCCGCTGTTGAAGAAACCGGCGTCGATGCGGAGATCATCGATCTGCGCACGATTTTGCCGCTCGATCTGGAAGCGATTGAGGCGTCGGTGCGAAAGACCGGGCGCTGTGTGATTGTGAATGAGGCGACGAAAACCTGCGGCTTCGCGGCTGAGCTGATGTCGGTCGTCATGGAGGGATGTTTTTACCACCTTCAGGCGCCGGTCATTCGCGTAACCGGCTGGGACAGCCCATATCCGCACGCGCATGAATGGGAATATTTCCCCGGGCCGGCGCGCGTCGGCGAGGCGCTAAAACATGTGATGGAGGCAGTCTGATGGGCGTGCATGTCATTAAGCTTCCTGACGTCGGCGAAGGCGTCGCGGAGGCGGAGCTTGTCGAGTGGATGGTCAAGGAGGGCGAGAACGTCTCCGAAGATCAGGTGCTGGCCGCGGTCATGACGGACAAGGCGACGGTTGAAATACCCTCGCCGGTCGAGGGCAAGGTGACGTGGCTTGGCGCGGCGATTGGCGATGTGGTCGCCGTGGGCTCGCAGATCATCAAGCTGGAAGTCGATGGCGCCGGCAATGCCGGCCCCGAAGATGCGGCGCCGCCTGCCGAAAAACCGAAGAAACCGGCGGCGAAAAAAACCGAAGAGAAAAAACCGCCGCCCGCGCCGGAACCGAAAACGGAAAAGCCGAAGGCTGAAAAACCGCAGACCAAATCGGCGCCGGTTGCAGCGGCAGCGATCTCCGGCGCGCCCCGCAAGGAAGGTGAAAAGCCGCTGGCCTCGCCGGCGGTGCGCAAGCGGGCGCTCGACGCCGGCGTCGATCTGCGCCGCGTCGCCGGCGGCGGCCCGGCAGGGCGCATCACCCATGACGATCTTGACGCCTATTTCCAGTCCGGCGGCGCAGCGCCGGCCGGCGCGTCACGCGTCGCCGACATTTCGGTCAAGGAAATCCCCGTCATCGGGCTCCGCCGTAAAATTGCGGAAAAGATGACGGTCTCGCGCAGCCGCATTCCCGATATCGTCTATGTCGAAGAGATTGACGTGACGGCGCTGGAAGACCTGCGCAGCAAACTGAATGCGGAAAAATCCGCAGACAGATCAAAGCTGACGCTATTACCGTTTCTGATGCGCGCAATGGCCAAGGCGATCGCCGACCAGCCGCAGATGAACTCGCTCTTCGATGACGAAGCGGGAACCGTGCGGCAATATGGCGGCGTTCATATCGGCGTCGCGGCGCAGACCGATGGCGGCCTTGTCGTGCCGGTGGTCAAGCATGTCGAGGCGCGCGGGCTGTGGGATTGCGCCGCAGAAATCGCGCGCCTTGCCGATGCGGCGAAATCCGGCTCGGCCTCGCGCGAAGAGCTTTCCGGCTCGACGATCACCATCACCTCGCTCGGCGCGCTTGGCGGCATCGTCACAACGCCGGTCATCAACCACCCGGAGGTTGCGATTGTCGGCGTGAACAAGATGCGCGTGCTGCCGCAATGGGACGGCTCGCAATTTATACCGCGCAAAATGATGAACCTGTC
This sequence comes from Parvularculaceae bacterium, assembly GCA_041398145.1. GTDB lineage: Bacteria > Pseudomonadota > Alphaproteobacteria > Caulobacterales > Parvularculaceae > Amphiplicatus. The sequence goes on from JAWKVF010000002.1 coordinate 56,856, forward strand.
ATGCGCCTTCGACCACAGAATTATCGATGGCTGGAACGCCGCCGTTTTCGTACAGCGCATCAAGTCGCTGCTGGAAAATCCGGCGATGATATTTATTGAGGACTGATCGATGGATGCGATCCGCTGTAAACTGCTTGTTATCGGCGCCGGCCCCGGCGGGTATGTCGCCGCCATTCGCGCCGGACAGCTTGGGCTTGATACGATTATTGTCGACGCCGAGGCGCTGGGCGGCACGTGTTTGAATGTCGGCTGTATTCCGTCAAAGGCGCTTATTCATGCTGCGGACGAGTTTGAAAAAGCCACCCATTTCGCCGGAGACAACCCGCTCGGCGTCAGCGCCGGCAAGCCGAAAATCGAGCTTGCCAAAACGGTTGCGTGGAAGGATGGCATCGTCAACCGGCTGACTACCGGTGTTGGCGGTCTCTTGAAGAAGAACAAGGTTCGGGTCGTCGAAGGCTGGGCCAGTTTCATCGACGGCAAGTCCGTCACGGTAAAGACAAAAGACGGCGATCAACGCATTCGCGCCGAGAATATCATCATCGCGACGGGCTCTGCGCCGGTCGAGCTTGCCTTCCTGAAATTCGGCGGCGATGTCATTTCGTCTACGGGCGCGCTGGCGCTGCCGGCCGTGCCGAAAAAAATGGCGATCATCGGCGCGGGGTATATCGGCCTCGAACTGGGGATCGCCTACGCCAAGCTGGGCGCGGCGGTGACGATTGTCGAGGCGATGGACAAGATCCTTCCGACCTATGACAAGGATCTGACGCGACCCGTCGAAAAGCGGCTCAAGGCGCTCGGCGTTGAAGTCATTCTCGGGGCAAAGGCCAAGGGCCTGTCGAAAGACCGCAAGGCGCTCGAAATCGAAATAGACGGCAAGGACAAGGCGATCCCCGCTGACAAGATTTTGGTGACGGTCGGGCGAAGGCCGGTGACCGAGGGCTGGGGGCGCGAGAACCTGGCGCTTGATATGGACGGGCGGTTCATCAGGATCGACGATCATTGCCGCACGTCGATGAAGGGAGTTTACGCGATTGGCGACGTCACCGGCGAACCGATGCTGGCGCACCGCGCGATGGCGCAGGGCGAAATGGTGGCGGAAATCGTGGCCGGCGAGAACCGCCGCTGGGACAAGGCGGCGATCCCCGCGATCTGCTTCACCGATCCTGAAATTGTTTCCGCCGGCATGTCGCCCGACGAGGCGAAAGCCGCCGGCTTTGAAATCAAGACGGCGATGTTTCCCTTTTCCGCAAACGGGCGGGCGATGACGATGGAATCGGAAGATGGTTTCGTGCGCGTCGTCGCCCGCGCGGACAATCACCTCGTTCTTGGCCTGCAAGCGGTCGGCGGCGGCGTCGCAGAGCTTTCTGCGGCATTCGGTCTTGCGCTTGAAATGGGCGCAGTGCTTGAAGATATCGCCGGAACCATTCACGCTCACCCGACACAGGGCGAAGCCCTTCAGGAAGCAGCGCTGAGAACACTGGGTCATGCCCTCCACATCTAGGCCTTCCACATCCAGGACCTCGATATCCGAGGATGAAAAACGCCCCGTCAGGAGAAATCCCCGAAACGCGCCGATGGAGATCGGATGGCGCGAATGGGCTGCGCTGCCTGAGCTGGACGTTGAACGCATCAAGGTGAAGATCGACACCGGCGCAAAAACGTCGGCGATTCACGCCTTCAATATCCGCGAGACTGACCATGACGGCGTTCTTTATGCGGAATTTGTCCTCCACCCTGAACAGCGGCGGGCAAAACCGGCGATCAAATGCACGGCCCCGATCATTGACCGCCGGGCTATAAAAAGCTCCAATGGCATGGTCCAGGAGCGTTTGATTATTCGCACGGCTTTGGTCATGGGCGAACGAAGCTGGCCTATTGACTTGTCCCTGACCAATCGGGATGAAATGGACTATCGCATGCTGGTTGGGCGTGACGCCCTGCGTAAAAATATAATAATCCGGCCGGGCAAATCGTTCTTGCTTGGCGCATAAACCGCAACATCCGGAGCACGATATGAAACTGGCTCTCATGTGCCGCAATCCCAATCTGTATTCGCACACGCGGCTCGTCGAGGCGGCTGAAAACCGCGGCCACGAGATGGACGTGATCGATCACCTGCGTTGCTACATCAACATTACGTCGATGCGGCCAAAGGTGCGTTACCAGGGAAAAGACCTCCCGGTTTTTGACGCGGTCATCCCGCGCATTGGCGCATCGGTGACGTTTTACGGCGCCGCGGTTTTGCGTCAGTTTGAAATGATGGGCGTTTATCCGTTGAATGAATCGGTCGCGATCTCGCGCTCGCGCGACAAGTTGCGGTCCATGCAATTGCTGGCGCGCAAGGGGGTCGGCTTGCCAGTTACGGTGTTCGCGCACCGAACCTCCAACGCCGAAGAGGTGATCAATCTGGTTGGCGGCGCGCCGGTGGTGATCAAGTTGCTTGAAGGCACGCAGGGAATAGGCGTCGTGCTCGGTGAAACGCAGAAAGCCGCAGAGTCGATTATCCAGGCGTTTGGCGGTGTTAACACGAACATTCTCGTTCAGGAGTTCATCAAGGAAGCGAACGGTGAAGATATTCGCTGCCTGGTCATCGGCGACAAGGTCGTCGCGTCGATGATGCGAAAGGGCAAGGAAGGCGACTTCAGATCGAACCTGCATCGCGGCGGCCGTGCGGAAACAGTCAAGATCACCCCGGCGGAGCGCTCGACCGCGATTTCGGCGGCCAAGGCCATGGGGCTCAATGTCTGCGGCGTCGACATGCTGCGCTCGAATCACGGGCCGGTGGTGATGGAAGTCAATTCCTCGCCGGGGCTTGAAGGCATTGAGACCGCGACCGGGATCGACGTCGCCGACAAGATCATCGAGTTCGTTGAAAAATACGCCAAGCCCAACAAAACCAAAACGCGCGGGCAGGGATAGAGCGCGGCGCGCCGCGCAATCGAAGCGGGTCAGTCGAAAAGGCTGGACACGGATTCTTCGTTAGCGATCCGGCGGATCGCTTCGGCAAGCAAATCCGAGATTGAGACTATTTCAATTTTCTTGCAGGCGTCGATTTGCGGCGTCGCTTCGATCGAGTCGGAAATCACCAGCCGAGTCAGCGCCTCCGCCTTGGCGATGCGGTCGGGCGCGTTGTCGGAAAGCACCCCATGGGTGACATAGGCCGAAACGCTTTTTGCGCCTTTTTCCATCAGCGCGACGGCGGCGTTGCACAAAGTGCCGCCGGAATCGACGATATCGTCGAACAACAGGCAGTGGCGGCCTTTCACGTCGCCGATGATATGCATCACCTCTGATACGCCGGCCTGTTCGCGGCGCTTGTCGACTATTGCAAGCGGCCGGTTATCGAGGCGCTTTGACAATGAGCGCGCGCGCACAACACCGCCGACGTCGGGCGAAACGATGGTGACGTTGTCAAGCTCGCCATTGTGGATCTCGCGGATCTTCGATTCGAAGGATTTTACGGCGTACAGATTATCGGTGGGGATATCGAAAAATCCCTGGATCTGGCCGGCGTGCAGATCGACGGTTAAAACCCGGTCGGCGCCGGCGGTGGTGATAAGGTTTGCGACCAGCTTGGCCGAAATCGGCGTGCGGGGGCCGGCCTTGCGGTCCTGCCGGGCATAGCCGAAATAGGGGATCACCGCCGTCACCCGGCTGGCGGAGGCGCGCGTCAGCGCGTCGATGGTGATCAACAGCTCCATCAAATGGTCGTTGGCCGGATAGCTCGTCGACTGGATCACGAAAACGTCTTCGCCGCGGACATTCTCCTGAATTTCAACGAAAACTTCACCGTCCTTGAAGGTACGGATGTCGGCGTGCGCAAGCACCGAGGCGAGGCGTTGTGAGATTTTCTCGCTGAGCCGGTGGTTGGAATTGCCCGATATCAGCTTCATGCCTTGATCCTCATGATGCGCTGTTTGCCCGGCGCGTTTGTGACCATTTCTTGACGCCTAATCAAGCCCCAAAATCATGGTGAAAGGGATATCGCCGAAAGGTTGCGGCCATAGTCGGTTTCGCCGGCGCGGCGGCTGGCGCGATAGCTGAAATATTCGTCTGATCTGGCGAGCGTACAAAGGCCAAGATCGTCGATGACGCTGACGCCCGCAGCTTCAAGCCGCGACCGCCCGAAAGAGGCCAGATCGAACTGGCGCTTGTCTGGCGACACGCCGGGAAAGAAGTATTGTTCCGAATACGGATATTCTTTGGTAAAGGCATCGACAAGATCAAGGCCAACTTCGAAATTGTCGCGGCGCAGGCATGGACCAAGCGCGGCGGTGATGTGCTCCGGTCTGGCGCCGAGTTTTTCCATCGCGCCGATAGTCGCTTCAAGAACGCCGGCAAGCGCGCCGCGCCATCCGGCATGGGCGGCGCCGATGACTTGCGCATGCGCATCATGAAAGAGGAAGGGCATGCAATCAGCGGTAAGAATGCCGAGCGCAATGCCCGGCCTTGTCGTCGCCATCCCATCCGCTTTCGGGCCGGCGCCGCGCCACGGCTCGTCGACGATGACAACGTCGGGCGAATGCACCTGATAGAGCGTTATCAGCACGTCTGATTTGAGCGCCTCGCGACAGCGCTCGCGGTTCTGCAAAACGGCGACCGGGTCGTCTTCAGAGCCGAGCCCGACATTCAGCGTGCGATAGACGCCCGACGACACACCGCCGTCGCGACTGAAAAAGCCGTGCGAAACCCCGGCGATATTTAGCATCGGTGCGGTAAGGCGCGGCGGCGTCATGGCTCGAACCCCGCGGGCGTGGAAAGGCCGGGCGCTGCGATGCACGCGGCCTTGAATAACTCGCCCATTTGCGAAGGCGCGGCGAGCCGATGCGCGCCGGCGTGAATTTCAGCCGCCTGCTCGGGGGTTTTGCCCGCGCACAACCGGTCAACACGCAGGCCAAGCCCCAACCGCTCAAGGAAAGCGCCCTGCGATACCGGCCCGTGCGATGACGCGCCGGCGGCGAAAGCGGCGCGCGTGATGCGTTCGAAATTGACATGCGCGGTAATGTCGGCGCGCCCCGGCGCGGTCAGCACCGGCCAGAACGCGTGGTTGCGAACCGCCTGCAATGTGTCACCGCAGCCTGAGTGGATGTGGCCATAGTCGATGATCAGCGCCAGGCCGCCATGCTCGATCAGCACCTTTGAAATTTCCTCGGTCATGGCTTCGGCGGCGTCGCTGAATTCAAAGATTTCCCCTTCGGCCATTTCCGTTGTCGCCGGCAGCGGCGTCTTGGGCAGGGGCGGCGTGTCGCTCAGCGTGAACTCAAGCCTGCCGTTGCTGGCGGTGACGAGGCGTTCGCGCCAGCCGCTACCGACCCGCACGAATTGGCGAATAGGCAGGCAGTCGAAAAACTCGTTCGCTACAATCAGGCACGGCGCGGCCGGCACATCGGCGAACCTGTCGGCCCAGTCAACGGGCGGCGCGACATCGCGCAGGCGCTTTTGCTGCTCGTGGCGCAACCGCCCGCTGGTCTCGACCAGCCAGACATGGGTGGCGTCGAGAAATTTCGGGCGCAGCCGCGCGGCGCGCAATATGTCCTGCATCAACACCCCGCGACCGGGCCCCAGCTCGACGAGGTTGAACGCAGAAGGCGAGCCGATTTCGGTCCATGCCTGAACCAGCCACAGCCCGATCAGTTCACCGAACACCTGGCTGATTTCGGGCGCGGTCGTGAAGTCGCCCTTGGCGCCGATTGGCGTTTGCGAGGTGTAATAGCCGTCATGGGGGTGCAGCAACGCATCCTCCATGTAATCGGCGACGGTGATCGGTCCGTGCGCCTTGATAAGCGCAACCAGGCGTTCCTCAAGCGGAGAGGTTTCAGGCGCGGCAGCCGGCTCGTTCATTTCGCCGCCGCCGCGGCCTGCGCGGATCTGGTGCGCCAGATAAGCCAGACGCCGAGCGCCAGCATCGGCAATGACAACATCATGCCCATGGTCAGGCCGAATGGAAATTGCGGCAGGGTGTCAATGTCGTCCGGCTGGCGGAAGTTCTCGACGAAGATGCGCGACAGCGCATAGCCGGCGAGGAACAGTCCGATGGTCGCGCCGGGGCGTTTGAGAAGGTTGAATACATGCACGGCGACGGCGATCACCGCGAACAGCACCACGCCTTCAAGCGCGGCTTCATAAAGCTGGCTCGGATGGCGCGTCACTTGCATCGGGTCGGTGGGAAAAACCATCGCCCACGGACCATCCCACGGCCGGCCGTACAGCTCTGCGTTGATGAAATTGGCGAGCCGGCCGAACAACAGGCCGATCGGCGCGGCGCAGGCGAACATGTCGCCAAGCGACAAAGCGTTCACTTTGTAGCGTCGGGCGTAGAAATACCCGGCGAGGGCGACGCCGATCAGACCGCCATGGAACGACATGCCGCCGCGCCATAACATCAGCGCCGGCGGAATCGGAACCCAGCCGATCAGCGTTTTGACGATTCCCGGCGTCAGGCCCGCGCCCAATTGCTCCCATGGCTGCCATAACAGATTGGGTTCGTAGAACAGCACATAGCCAAGGCGCCCGCCGGCGATGACACCTATTGCGACCCAGAACACCACATCGTCGAGCTTGGTCTTGTCGATGGGCGGGCCCTCGCGGTCGGGCCAGAGCGTCGTTTTCGTCAGCAACTTGGCGGCGTAGAACCAGCCGAGCGCGATGCCGGCGATATAGGCCATCGAATACCACCGGATCGGCAGATTGAGGACCGGAATGGTGAATATCACCGGGTCGATGCTGGGATAGGAAATCGTCATTCGTACGGCCCGTGGCGGCTGGAGCATGGGACGTTTAACGCGCTTTTTCGCCGCTGTCGCCTTTGCCGGCCAAATTGCCTACATTAACGCCGAAGAGGAAATCACGATGCAGACCCAAAGCCCGATCTTCGATGAAATCGCCAAGCTGATGTCAGACGCCGCCGGGGCGGCGGACGGGGTGCGCCGCGAGGCGGAAAGCGCCATGCGCGCCCAGCTTCAGCGGCTCTTGTCAGATATGGAGCTGGTCGCCCGCGAAGAGTTCGAAGCCGTGCGCGAGATGGCCGTCAATGCGCGCGAGGAAAATGAACGCCTTGCCGCGCGAATCGCCGAGCTTGAAGCGCAATTGGGCAAAACAAGTTAAACTTCCACAGGACCGAATCATTGCGACCGCTTGCGACTCGCCGCGCAATCAATTTTGCGCAGACAGGCAAGGACCCGCAATGTCGATTGAACTTCTCAACGCGCCCACCCCGGTCGCTGATCCGCTGGACGCCCTTGAATCGGTCGCCGATGATCTGGCGCTGAGCGTCGAACGCGTCGATGTCGCGGAATTGCATCTGGCGATCCCCGGCATGTGGCGCGACGCGGGGTTCTGGTTCACCTGGCGGCCGGAGCTGTCGACGCTTCAAATGGGCGCGCCGCTCGACATCAAGGCGCCGGAAAACCGGCTGGGCGAAGCCGCAAGGCTGGTCGCGCTGGTGAACGAGCAATTGTGGATCGGCCATTTCGATCTCTGGTCCGACGATTTCTCCATCGTGTTTCGCCATTCGGTGATCCTGCCGAGCTCCGGCGAGCTTGAGCACTCGCAGGCGCAATTGCTGATCAGGGGCGCCCGCGAGGCGATTGACCGCTTCCTGCCGGCGTTCAACTATTTCATCTGGGGCGGGCGCTCGCCGGAAGAGGCGCTGGAAGGCTGCCTGTTCGAAACCGCCGGCAACGCCTGATCGCTTACATCCCGGCGGCGGATCGGCTAAAGCGTCAGCATGAACGAGCGAATTTGTGTAGGACTGATCGGCGCCGGCGCGATGGGCGGCGCGTTGATGCGCGGCTGGCTGGCGAACGGCGTCATTGATCCGGCGCGCAGCGCGATCTTCGATCCGCGTGTCGGCGATTCAATGCGTGCGCTGGCTACGGATGCGGGCGTCGCAGTCAATCCAGCGAAGAAAGATTTGCGCGTCGATGCGCTGGTGATCGCGGTCAAGCCGCAAATCGCCGCCGACGTGTTGCCGGCCTATGCGCCGTTGGCGAAAGACGCGCTTTCGATCTCGGTCATGGCGGGCAAAAGCATCGCCAGCGTCGCCAGAGCGCTCGGCGCCGCCGCGCTTGTCGCCCGGGCTATGCCCAATCTGCCAGCGGCGATCGGCGAGGGCGTCACCGGGCTTTTCGCCCCGGAAGGAATTGACGCCCGGGGCCGCGCCGTCATCGAGCGGCTGATGGCGGCGGTCGGCGAAACGGTCTGGGTCGAGAGCGAACGCGGGATCGACCTTGTGACCGCGGTGTCCGGCAGCGGGCCGGCGTATTTCTTCGCGATGGTCGAGGCGCTGGCCGATGCCGGCGTTCATGCCGGCCTTGATGCGGCGGCGGCGGCGAAGCTGGCGCGCGCGACGATGACCGGCGCCGGGGCGCTGGTGGCGCGTGACGTTCGCAGCACCGCCGAAATGCGCAAGGCGGTGACGTCGCCGGGCGGCACCACGGAAGCAGCCCTTGGCGTGCTTGATGGCGATGACGGCGCGTTGCATAGATTGGTGCGTGAGGCGGTTGCAGCGGCCGCGCGCCGCGCTGGGGAACTCACTGACTGAACAATTTCACGCAGGCAGGCGAAGCGTTGCTCGCAGGCCGCCGTGCGGCGACGCGCCGAGGCTGATTTCGCCGCCATGGCTGCGCGCTACATCGCGGACGACAACAAGCCCGAGACCTGCGCCGCCGGCATGCTGGTTTCTGGCCTCATCAAGACGCATGAACGGTTTGAACACGTCGGCGCGTTTTTCTTCCGGTATGCCCGGCCCGTCATCGTCGACGATGATGTTCACATTGACACCTGATCGTTCGAGCGTCAGCCAGACATGATCGGCATAACGAAGGGCGTTGCCGACAAGGTTGTTCAGCGCCCGTTTCAGACCGTCGCGGCGGCCTTCAATCTTGAGCGCCTCGCGCGGGGTCTCAATCTCGATGCGTCCGGCATTGGCGGTTTCGGCGACCTCGCGGATCAGCGCTGACAAATCGACGGTTTCCGGCTCGCCGGCGGAGGCGATGTCCGACGCGAATTCGAGATACGCCTCGATCATGCTCTCCATCTCTTCAACATCGCGCTGGAGTTCCTCCGCGTCGTCGCTTGGGGGGAGCATGGCGAGCGTCAGCTTCATTCGCGTCAACGGCGTGCGAAGGTCATGACTGACGCCGGCCAGCATCACCGTGCGCTGGTCAAGCTGGCGCCTGATACGTTCGCGCATGGCGATGAAGGCGCGCCCGGCCCGGCGCACTTCGGTCGCGCCGGTGGGGCGAAAGTCCGGGATATCGCGGCCGCGCCCGAAAGCTTCGGCGGCGGCGGCGAGGCGCAGGATCGACCGCACCTGATTGCGCAGAAAGACGATGGCGATCGAGCCCAGCAACAAAGACGCGCCGATCAGCCAGAACACGAAAACCGGCCCGGTGGTTGCGAACACCCGGTCGCGCAGCGGCAGGAACACGAGATAGCCGTCATCGAGCTGTACACGGATTTCAACATAAGACGGCCAGCTTCTGGTGTTGAACCAGAAGTCGGTGTCCAGCTTGTCTTCAAGCTGGCGGCTGAGAGTTTTGTTATAGAGATTAAAGGGCGCCAGCTTGTCTTTCTGAGGCACCGTTTTGCCCGGTTCAAAGCGCGTGGAAATATCTAAATCGTCGAGGGCGTGCTGTTCGATCAGGTGGCGTTCTTCCGGCGTTTGCGCCATGGCGTAGAATTCAGACAGGAGCGCGATCTGACCAGCGACGTTCGCTGACTGATTGGCCGTTACGGTGTCCCAGTGGCGGTCGAAAAATACGTAAGTGATGACCGACTGCATCAGGAAGATCGGCAAAATGACGATCAGGACAACGCGCGCATAAAGGCTTTTTGGAAAAAAACGCTTGAACATCGTCAGTCAGGGATCAGTTTATACCCGACGCCGCGCACGGTTTGCAGGTAAATCGGCGTACGCGGATCATCCTCGATCTTTTTGCGTAGACGCGTCACCTGCACGTCTATTGAACGCTCCATCGGCGTGTCGGTTCGTTCCGCCAGCGCCATCCGCGAGATCGCGGCGCCGGGTTTCGACGCCAGCGCCCGCAGCAGCGCAAGCTCGCCGGCGGTGATCTTGATCAGCTCGCCATCGCGCCGCAGCTCGCCGCGGCCGGGCTCAAAGGAGCACGCGCCGAATTTCAGCACCTGCTTTTCTATCGGCACCGGCCGCGCCCGGCGCAGAAGCGCGCCGATGCGCAACAACAACTCGCGCGGCTCAAACGGTTTTGACAGGTAATCGTCGGCCCCGCGTTCAAGCCCCTCGATGCGGTCTTCCGGCAGGCCGCGCGCCGTCAGCAGCAGGATCGGCACATTCGACGCAGCGCGGATTTTCTCCGTCAGGTCGAACCCTGAAAGGCCGGGCATCATCACGTCGATGATGAGCAGGTCAAACTCCATCGAGCCCAGCAGCTCGCGCGCCTGCGCGCCGTCCCGCGCGACCGATACGCGATAGGCGTTCTCGCTCAGATACCGCTTCAGCAGGGTGCGGATGCGGTCGTCATCATCGACCACAAGGATGTGCGCGGCTTTTTCGCCGATCCGTTCCGTCATGTTCGCCCCAGCAGTGTGTGCTTCGTGTGCGATAGTGTCTTCAGGCCGACGCCCGCAGCAGGCCGACCGCCCGCACAACATAATCCGCTCCGGTCCATAAGGTAAGCACCGTCGCCATCCAGAACGCCCCTTGCGCCAGCGGGGCAAGACCCTGACCGGCGACGCCGCCCGGCGCGGCGGCGAGCAACAGGGCGACCGCCAGCAATTGCGCGGTGGTTTTCCATTTCGCCAGTTGCGTGACCGGCAATGATGCGCCCGCCTTGCCGAGCGCCTCGCGCAAGCCGCCCACCAGGATTTCCCGCAACACGATAATCAGCGCCGCTATGACGCCAGCGTCGCGCAACACGCCATTGCGCACCAGCAGGACGATCGCCGCCGCGACCAGCAGCTTGTCCGCAAGCGGATCAAGCGCGGCCCCCAGCGCCGAGGTTTCGCCGCGCGCGCGCGCGATTTGGCCGTCAAGAAAGTCGGTGGCGGCGGCGAGCGCGAATAGCGTCAGGGCGGCGGTCATCGACCACGCGGCGTCGATGAAAAACACCGCGGTGAATGGAATGATCAACAGGATGCGAGAAAGGGTGAGGATGTTGGCCATGGCCGCAGCCTAGAGCATCGCGCAAAAACTGTGCAACGGTTTTTGCTATTCGCGATGCGACCACCAGAGATTAAACCATCATGGAGTGAATCCGGTTCATGGCATGATGGTTTAGCTTTCTGGCGGTCGCGCCGATTCATGCAAAAAACCGGCTCCCGCTTTTTGCCCGGCGCTCATACCCCTGTTCGCCTGGCGATGGTTATCGGCCCTTTTTGTCGTCGCCGCCCCAGAGCTTTTCCCACCACTTCACTTTTTCGGGCGGGGTATAATTCTGGTCGTTGTCGTTCATTTTCTCGCGAATGTCGTCAATGTCCCAACCGGTCAGGTTGGCGAGATTTTGCGCCTCTTTCTCGAATCGCTCAGGCAATTGCGCGCGATATTCGTCGGCGCGTTCGCATTTGGCGTCGCCCTTGTAGGGATGGCGCAGGACGTAGCGGCCCTGGAAATTTTCACGGTCGCCGGTCGATTTGAACATCAGGTCTTCGGGGAAGTGCTCGGCGTCATAGCTGACATGCAGGCGGGTGACGAAGACGTTCTTGGCCTGCGGCTGCGGCGAGGGCCGGCGAAGCGGGCGCGGACCGTCATTGCCGTCGCCCTCCATCCAGTAGACACCAAGCTCGCGCAATTCGTCATTCGACAGCGGATCGGCGGCGCACGGGTCGCACCAGTTCATGTCCCATGCATATTCCAAAAATACCGCGCGCTCATTTTCCCGCTCGACCTGCTGGGCGAACATCGACTTGTAAAACTCGCCGAATTCGTCCTTCACATATAGCGGAATGTCTTCGCCTGTCGGCAGCTTTATGGTGCGGTAATTGGTGGTCTCGACGCGTCCGTCGCGGGTCAGTGTGAACACGAACAATTCCTGTTTGCCGTCGGCGTTCACCGTGCCAAGCCGGATTGGCAACATGAATTTAGGCGACTCGAATGCGACCTGCAACGGCCGCAGATATTTCAGCCCGGTTTTCGCCTGTTCGTCGAGATTGACCTTGGCGACGAAAAACTTCGTGCCCTGTTTGATATAACTGCCCAGCGTTTCTTCCGCCCCGTCTGGGAGTTTGTAACCGTTCTGTTTCAGCCACGTCGCCAGCCCGCCGGATTCTTTCGCCGACAAAATCTGAATGTCATATTCGCCGACGGTGTATTCAGCCTCGACTGTGACGCCAAGGCCCGCTTCATTTTCCGCGATAGCGTCCGCCATCGGCGCCGCCATCGTCTGGCGCGCGGTGGCGTATACTTCTTCCTGACACGGATCGCGGTCGAAATATTCGACCAGGCGCGGCGCGGTATAGGCGTCAAGGTGTTCGACAATCGCGTTGTCGGTGACGTGGATTTGCCCTTCTTCCAGCACCACCGGCACCGGCACCACCATCGCAAATTCTTTCAGCGCGCCCTGATAATCATTCACCATGGTCATGACGGTGCGGTCGTCGTCGCGCATCAACACGACTTTCGAGGCTTTATTGAAAAGCTTGGTGTCGGCCTTGGCGACATAAAAGCCGCAAAACGCGACCGCGCCGCCGGCCGCCGAAATAGCGGCGAGCGCGGAAGCCGCGGCGACAAGTGTTTTCCTGATCGGGCGGTGTTGTTGTGAAAGATGTTTCATCCGGTGTCTCCCTCGGGTTTTCTATTCGGCAGGCGTTAATTCAGGTTTTCGGTTGCGGGCGCGCGGCGCTGGCCGGTCGCCCCATTGATAGGGCTTGGCCTCGTCAAACAGCTCAATCAGCGGGCGCACGGCGCACACAATGGCGAGCGCGTAAAAAATCGCGTCCGGCAGGAAGAATTGATAGGTGAGTATATAGGCGATGATTGCAATGGCGACGGCGAACACCGCGCGCAGGGCGAACCCGTCCGGCGTCGTCTTCGGATCGGAGATCATGAAGAACGCAAACAGGATGAGCGCGCCGTTTTGCAGACGCAGCATCGGGATCATCAGCGGATCGCCCAGCCAGAGCGCGCGCGCGAACAACAGCGCCGCGAACGCGCCGAGAAATATCAGCGGCACGTCAAGGCGCGCGGCGCGGTGGCACACGAAACATCCGGCGCCGGCGATCAGCGCCGCCAGCCATAACGCCGTGCCCCACTGGCCGGGCGTCGTCCACGCATCGGTGGTCATCAGCGTTACCGCGACAATGCCGATATTGGCCGGATTGAAGATGTGCTTGCCGCGAAACCGGATCATGAACTTCGAGCCGATGGCGATTCCGGCGGCGGCGGCGAGGGGAATAACCCCTTCAGCACGCAGCAACAACGACAGCGATAGCGCGGTGATGAGCGCGCTCTTCGGGTCGAACCGGATCGCGAAAATCATCGACATCGCCCATTGCAGCGCCAGCGACACGGTGAAAAGGGTCAAAACATCGGCCGGCGAGACCTCGAAAGCGCGCATCGAAGCGCCCATCGCAAGCAGCGCCGAAAGGGCGATGATCTGGAACCAGCGCGGGTCCTTGAGCGCGGGCGGAAAGGCGCGCGGCTTTGCGGCAGATGCGAACGCATGATGGTCGATCAGCGCCAATTCCTCAGTCCCTTTTTGCGTTGAGCCAGCCGCTATTTCTTATAGAATAGAATGATAAGGGCGGAAAAGCGGCGCGCGCGCGAAGGTTTGGCGCCATTGGTGCGAACCGTTCCTGTTGAACGTCGTTGTACTCGGCCGATTGGCTTTTCTGGCAAGGGCAATCAATCAATGAATGGCCTGACCGCAAACCATGCGATGGTTGTCTTACGGGTGACGCTGTGCGCGCTGGTGTTCATACACGGCGTCTGGCGGGCGACCCAGGGCGGGGTGGAGCCGTTCGGGGTCTGGCTCAATTCCAAAGGGTTCATGATCGGCCCGGTCATCGCGTGGTCGATAACGGTGTTTGAGCTGATCGGCGCGCCGGCTTTGGCGTTCGGATTTCAGCGGAAAATTCTGGCGACGATTTTTGCGGCGATCTATGCAACCGGGCTTGTGCTGGTTCACATGCCGGCGGGCTGGTTTGTCGTCGGCGCAGGCCGCAACGGCATGGAATACAGCGTGTTGCTGATTATCGGTTTTCTGCTGGTCGGCTGGACCGGAACCCGGCGGCGCGGGCTTTAGGCGGTGCCGTAAATCCGGTCGCCGGCGTCGCCAAGGCCGGGCATGATGTAGCCTTTATCATTCAACTGGCGGTCCAGCGCGGCGGTGAACACCGGCACGTCGGGGTGGGCCTTGTTCATCTCGGCGACCCCTTCGGGCGCCGCCAGCAGGCACATGAACCTGATGCGCCTGCCGCCGGCTTCCTTGATCCGCGTCAACGCGGCTATCGCCGAATTGCCGGTCGCCAGCATCGGGTCGACGACGATTATCTCTCGTTCGTCCAGCGCCTCGGGCATTTTCATATAGTATTGAACCGGCTTTAACGTCGCGTGGTCGCGATAAAGCCCGATAAAGCCGACGCGCGCATCGGGCACGAGATCGAGCATGCCCTCAAGGAAGCCGTTGCCGGCGCGCAGGATTGAGACGAAACAGATATCGCGCCCTTCCAGCCACGGAAATTTGCCGCGCTCCATCGGCGTTTCAATCTCGCGCTCGCCAAGCATCAAATTCTTGGTCAGCTCATAGGTGAGCAGCATCGCAATCTCGCGCAGGGACTGGCGAAAGACCGCGTGGCTGGTGGTCTTTTCCCGCATCAGGGTCAGCTTGTGCTGGACGAGCGGATGCGAAACGATGGTGAGGTTCGGGTGCGATGTCGTCATGGCGCGCACAGTGCGACGGTGCGGCGCGATCCGCAAGCATTTGACGCCGCCGGGGACGCGCGCCAGCATGCGCGCATGAAATATGGGATGGGGTTATGACCGTCACGTCCTGGGACCGGCGATTTGCGGAACTTGCGTTTCTCGAAGCCAAGAAGAGCGCCGACAATGGCGGCTTGCCGATTGGCTCGGTGCTGGCCGCCGGCGAGCGGCTGATCGCCTCGGGGCATAACCAGCGGGTGCAGATGGGCGATCCCATCGCCCATGGCGAAATGGACTGCCTGCGCAAGGCCGGCCGCCAGAAGTCGTACAAGGGCATGACGCTCTTTACTTCGCTGTCGCCCTGCATGATGTGCTCAGGCACGATCATTCAGTTCAAGATCCCGCGGGTCGTCATCAACGACACGGTCACATTCGGCGGCAATGAACAATTCCTGCGCGATCATGGCGTCGAGGTGATTGATCTCGCCCATGCAGATTCGATCACGCTGATGGGCGATTTCATTCGCGACAATCCCGACCTCTGGAATGAAGACATTGGCGAGTAGGGCGGTGCGGCGTTTCGTCCTGTCCATAGCGCGACGGCTCGTAACGCTTCATACGTTGAAGGAGCGAACCGCCTTTTCAACCGATGGAGGTCTTCCAGCGTGACCGACGCACCCCCCCCAACCGCCAATGACCCCCGCAAGACCGCTCCGAAGAAGAAAAGGGCGGGCGGTTATCTTTTCATTCCGAAAAATCTCCAGAAAGCCGGCGTGATCCTCTGGCTACGGCGGATGCACGCGTGGACCGGCATTTATGGCGCGATCTTCTTTTTTGTCCTCGGCCTGACCGGGTTTTACCTCAATCACCGTGGCGAAATGCGCATCGAAAACGGGGCGACGCATGAAGTCGCGGCGTTAAGCGTTATCGTCGAACCCGGTACGCTGACGACGCAGGGCGACCTCGCATCGTGGACGAAGCAGCAATACGATATTTCAAACGAGCCGGCGAGGGCGCGCACCCGGCCCGGCGCGGAGGTGATGTTTGACGGGCGACCGGCGCAGGCGCCGGAGCTGATTTCTGTCTCGTTTCGCGGGCCGAACGCCACGATCAGCGCCAGCCACGAGGTCGGTTCGAACATTGTTAACGTCACCCGCACCAATGCGAGCCTGCTGCGCGCGTTGATCGACATGCACAAAGTGGTCGGCGTCAACAAGCTCTTTATCCTGATCATGGACACAATGGCCGGCGCGATGATTTTCATGAGCATTAGCGGCATCTTGTTGTGGACGCGCCTGCATGGCCCGCGCCTTGCCGCCGCCGGCATCATGAGCGTCGTTGTGCTCGCGACGTTTCTTGCGCTGTCAGGCGTGTGGGTGTCGTGGAGCGCGTGATTACGCGGCGCGCAGGCCCGCCGGGGCGTTTGTTCATTGACAATTAACCCCGGCGCGCCCATATGGCGGCCAACGTCTGCAACCGTAGCGGTTGCATGAGCGGGGCGGCGTGATGCGCTGCGGGGATAAATCCCGACATTGAGCCCTTTTCTTAAGACCGCAATTTTCCCTACGCCCTGAATCACGCGGGTCGTTTAAACCCGAACGCGCCTGCATGCGTCTTGTCGATGCGTGGGCGCGACCAAGAGATATTGGATACTGAATTGACTGATTTTACTTCTCTGAACCTTGCCGAACCGGTCGCGAAAGCGGTCGCCGCGGAAGGCTATTCGACCCCGACGCCGATCCAGACGCTTGCGATTCCGCCGGCGCTGGAAGGGCGCGATCTGTTCGGCATCGCCCAGACCGGCACCGGCAAGACCGCCGCGTTCGCGCTGCCGGCGCTCAGCCATCTGGCGCGCCATCCGCAAGGGTTGAAAGCGGGCGCCGCGCGCGTTCTCGTGCTGGCGCCGACCCGCGAACTGGCGTTGCAGATCGCGCAATCGTTTGAAGTCTACGGCCGCAATCTGCGCCTTTCCGTCGCCGTCGTCATGGGCGGCGCGCCGATCAACCGGCAGATGCGCAGCCTTCAGCGCGGCGTTGACGTGCTGGTGGCGACGCCGGGGCGCCTGATCGATCTGATCGACCGCAAGGCGCTGAAGCTTTCAACGACGGAAATTGTCGTCCTCGACGAAGCTGACCAGATGCTCGATCTTGGTTTCATCCATTCGTTGCGGAAAATCTTTCCGCTCTTGCCGGCGCAGCGCCAGACCATGCTGTTTTCGGCGACCATGCCAAAGTCGATCGCCGAACTCGCGCGCGATTATCTGAACGATCCGGTCAAGGTCTCCGTCGCGCCGGCGTCGACAACGGCCGAACGTGTCGACCAGCGCGTGACGTTCGTGCGCAAGGCCGACAAGCCGGCGCTGTTGCGAAAAACATTGAGCGCCGGCGATATCGACCGCGCGCTTGTGTTCACGCGCACCAAGCATGGCGCTGACAAGGTCGTGCGCCAGCTCGACAAGGCCGGCATTCGCGCCGCCGCGATTCATGGCAATAAAAGCCAGCCCCAGCGCGTGCGCGCGCTCGACGCGTTCCGCGATGGACGGTGCCGCATTCTGGTGGCGACGGATATCGCGGCGCGCGGCCTCGACATCGACGGCGTCAGCCATGTCGTCAATTATGAAATTCCCAACGTGCCCGAACAATATGTGCACCGCATCGGGCGCACGGCGCGCGCCGGCGCGCAGGGCGTGGCGATTTCCTTCGTCGATGGCGAAGAGCGCGCCTATTTGAAGAGCATTGAAAAACTGACGCGCATCAAGATCCCGGTTGAAGCCGCGCCCGAAGGCATGGCAGCGCCGGAAGCGGACAAAGTGGCCGACAAGCGTGACGCGCCTTCCAAACCCAAACCGAAACGCGGACGCAATCGCCGCCGCCGGCCGGCGGCGAAACAGCGCCATCGCGGCGATCAACGCGGTTCCGCTGCGGCGTAAACGGTACAATCATTCGCCGTGGAAATGGTCGTAAATCCGTTGCGCCAGCGCGGCGGAAACGCCGTCAACGGCGGTCAGGTCTTCGGGCTTGGCGCGCGCGATCTCTTTCGCTGATCCGAAATGGTTGAGCAGCGCGCGCTTGCGCGCCGCACCGACGCCGGGAATTTCATCAATCGGGTTGGCGCTCAGCGCCTTCTTGCGCTTGGCGCGGTGCGCGCCAATGGCGAAACGGTGCGCCTCGTCGCGCAGCCGCTGGATCAGGAACAATGCCGGGTCGCGCGGCGGCAGAAGGAACGGCGCGCGACCCGGCATGACCACCTGTTCGCCGGTCGCGCCCATGGTGCGGTCAACGCGCTTTTCACCGGTTTCAGTTTCGCGCCGGCCCTTGGCGACGCCGACGATGGCGATGCCTTCCGTCTGCGGATCGAGTCCGAGATCGCCCATCACCTCAAGCACCGCGCCTAGCTGGCCCTTGCCGCCGTCGATGAGGATGAGATCGGGTCGGGTTTGCGCATCATCGTCTTTGAGCATGCGCGAAAACCGCCGCGTCAGCACTTCGCGCATCATGGCGTAATCGTCGCCCGGCGTCAGCGTCGCCGATTTGATGTTGTATTTGCGGTAGTGTTTTTTCTCAAAACCGTCAGGGCCCGAAACAATCATGGCGCCAACCGCGTTCGCACCTGAGATGTGCGAGTTGTCATAGACCTCGATTCGCCGTGGCGGCGCTTCAAGATCGAGCACTTCGGCAAGGCGGGCGAGCGATTTTAGCTGGCTGGCGCTTTCCGCAAGGCGCCGGCCGAGCGCCTCGCGTGCGTTCATCACCGCTGCATCGACAAGGTGTTTCTTCTCGCCGCGTTGCGGTGTCGTCACGGACACTTTCCTGCCGGTGCGCAGGCTGAACGCTTCCGCCAGCAACTCGGCCTGGTCCGGCGCCTCGCTGGTCATGATCAGCGCCGGCGGTTCGCGCCCGTCATAAAACTGCGCGATGAACGCCGACAAGACGACCGGGTTTTCCTCCTCGCGGTCGTGCTTGGGGAAGAACGCATGGTTGCCCCAGTTCTGGCCGGCGCGGAAGAAAAACACCTGCACGCAGGTCTGGCCGCCCTCTGCGTGAATGGCGAAAATATCCGCCTCGCCGACGCCGTCGGTGTTGATGTCCTGCGAGCCCTGCACATAGGTCAGCGCGCGTATGCGGTCGCGCAGCTCGGCGGCTTTTTCAAAATCAAGAGCCTGCGCAGCGGCCTCCATTTCTTCGGACAGGCCCTGCTGGATCGCCGCGGTTTCGCCGTTGAGGAACGATTTTGCTTCCGCGACCAGTTCGCGATAGCCCGCCTCGTCGATCAGCCCGACGCAGGGCGCGGCGCAGCGCTTGATCTGATGCAGCAGGCACGGGCGCGTGCGGCTTTCGTAAATACTATCCGTACACGTTCTTAACAGGAACGCCTTTTGCAGCGTGTTGAGCGTGCGGTTGACGGCGGTGGCCGACGCGAAGGGGCCGTAATAGGCGCCGGGGCGTTTCTTGGCGCCGCGATGTTTGAGGATTTGCGGCGCGGCATGGTCTTCGGCGATCAGGATATACGCAAATGACTTATCGTCGCGCAGCAGCACGTTGTAGCGCGGCTTGAGCTGCTTGATGAGGTTGGCTTCCAGCAGCAGCGCCTCGGTCTCTGTTGCGGTGACGACAAACTCCATCGACCGGGTTTCGCTGATCATCCGCATGATGCGGTTGGAATGCCCGCCTAGCTTGGCGTAGCTCGAAACCCGCGCCTTGAGGTTCTTCGCCTTGCCGACATAAAGCACGTCGGCGTCGGCGTTCATCATGCGATAGACGCCCGGCTTGGCGGGCAATCGGCGCACCTGATCAGCGATCAGCGCCGCGCCACGCAATTTTTCTCCGCTTTCGGCCGCGCTGTCGGCCAAATCGACCTGGTTTGTTAACTTCTCGTTATCTGGCGAACCCATAGCCTGAATGCGGTATCGCGGGGCAGGCGAGAGGTCAAACTGTGGCGTACGAGCATGACTGGAAGGGAACGCTGGGCGCATTCTTGTTGTTCGGCGCGCTGGTCCTGACCGGCTCGCTGGCGGCCTATGCGGCGGTCGAGGATTATACCTACGCCCGCGCCAGCCTGCGCTGGCGCACGGTCGAGGGCGTCGTGCTTAGCCCGGCGAGCCGCGGTCAAGACCTTCGTTATGCGTGGTTCGACGGCGCGGTGTCGCATACCGGCGAGCGCGTTCGGTTCCGCTCCGCGGCTTTGCGCGACACCGGCGTCGTTTACAGGCCCGGCGATAAAGTAAAGGTCTATGTCTCGACGGAAAATGGCGCGCTTGCCGTGCTTGAGCCCGGCGGCTCCGCCGGCCTGTTCGCGATAACGCTCGGCTTTGGCGCCATGCTGATTTTTGTCGGCCTTGCCGGCGTGATCCGGCTGGCGATGATGGTCGACGGACTGGCGCCGGACCGCGCCGAGTCGCCTTATGATGCGGCGCCGGCAGTCGACTAATCAGTCGCGGGCGTAATAGGCGACACGTTCCTTCAGCGTCGGCCGCTCGATTTCGACCTTGAACAGCGCTTTGGTATCCTTCGCCGCTTCGTTAAAGATCCACGCGGCGGTGTTTTCCAGCGTCGGCCGCTCAAGGCCTTCAATCGCATTCAACAGGCGATGGTCGAGCAGGCCGTGCAGGCGCTCGCAGATCGCGCGAAGGCGCGCAAAATCCATGATCCATCCCTCCGGCGCGAGTTCGCGGGCGCGCAGGGTCAGCGTGACGACGAAGGAATGGCCGTGAAGGCGCGAATAGGGGTGGTCGTCCTGTCCCTTGACGTTTTCGGCGAGGTCGTGCGCCGCTTCAAAAGTGAACTGATAGCTTTGTTCGTACACTGTCTTATGCCGTTTTCAGAAGTACGCCGTCATCGAACCAGCTCATCTCGCAGCCGACGGCCTGTGCGTCAGGATATACATTGGTTTTTTCAGAACGCACGATGGCGCCGTGCGCGCCGCCGTCGCGGCAGAGTTTCAAAATCTCCGTGCACAGCGTTTCCTGAAGGTTGATATGCCGGTTGTGAACCAGCGCCTTCACCTCGCGGCGGAGATAGTCATAGTCGATCACTTCCGCGATCTTGTCTTCGTAATTGGCCCGGCGCGGGAAGGCGACGGCGATGGATACCGTCACCGGCTGGGGTTTTGCCCGCTCAAAGTCGTGAATGCCGATAGACACGTCGAGGCGATACCGGTCGAGCACGATGTAATAATAGCCCGGATCGAGCAGCGGCCGGTTCATCGCTTGAAGCCCCGTGTGGTGAACATGACATCGTGGTCCGACGCGACCATGTGCTGGCCATTGTCGGCGATGATCGTCTGCCCGGTCACCGCCGAATTGTCGAGGAGAAATTCAACCGCGCCGGCAAGCGCTTCAAGGTCAATCGGGCGGCGCATCAGGTTATACTTGCCCGCCACGGCGTCAAACTCCGCCTGCGTCTGATCGCCGCTCGGCAGGCTCAGCCCCGGCGCGACAGAGTTGACCCGCATGCGCGGCGCCAGTGCGCGGGCGAGCAGCCGGGTCGCCCCCTCCAGCGCCATCTTGGAGACCGTGTAGCTGAAAAAGTCGGCATTGAGGTTCCATAATTTCTGGTCGAGCATGTTCACCACCGCGCCGGTGCGCATGTCGCCAAGCGAGGCCGCAAACGCGCGCGTGATCAGGACCGGCGCGGAAAGATTGACGGCGAGATCGCGGTTCCAGTCGGAAATCTCGAGATCCGCGATGGTGTTGTATTCAAAGACCGATGCATTATTGACGACCGCGTCGAGCGGCGCGCCGAGCAGCTTTTGCGCTTGCGCCGGCAATGCGCTCGCGGCGCCGGGGTCGGCAAGATCCGCCGCCACGGTGACGCCGCCCAGTTCTTTCGCAAGCGTTTCGGCGTCCGCCGCCGAACGGTTGTGATGGATTGCAACGCGCCAGCCATTGGCGGCGAGGCGCTTTGATATCGCCGCGCCGACGCGTTTCGCCCCGCCAGTTACCAGAACGCATTTCGTCATTTTTTCTTCCGGCCAGATCGCCGCGACGCCATCGCGCGTGCGTATTGTTTAGCCGCTCATGCCGCTAATGGCCAAGTGTCAGCGCTGCGAGAAATCCGCCATAGGCGATCACGAATAACAGGCCGGACAGCCGGCCGATGTCGCGGCGGCCAAACACATAAGCGGCAAGCGCCAGCGTCGCCACCGTCATTACCGGCACGTCCAGCGACAGCGACGCAGGGTCGAACGGCGCACGCCCGACCAGACCGGCGACGCCGCCGACGGCGAGAATGTTGAAGATGTTCGAGCCGACGATATTGCCGATGGCGACATCCGATTTTTTGTGGAACGCGGCGGCGAGAACCGTTGCAAGCTCTGGCAGCGACGTCCCGAAGGCGATGATGGTCAGGCCGATCACCTCTGGCCGGACGCCCAGATCGGCGGCGAGCGAACCGCCGCTGGTGACGAGAAGATGCGCGCCGACCGGCAGGCCGATCAGGCCGGCGATGAGGAACACCAATGTCGCGCCCATATTGCCGCGAGCGCCTTCGGCGTATTCGGCGATCTCATCGAGCACCGGGTCATGGGTCGTGCCGCGCGTCGCAACCCAGCCCATATAAACGATGTAGGCGATGATCATCGAAAACAGGATCGCGCCGGTTGTCTGATTGATCTCGCCGGGCCCATAGGCGATGGCGGCGAAAGCGGCGGTCGCCACCAGCATCACGATGGCATGGCGGCGCAACCCGTCGACATGGGCTGAGATCGGATAGACCAGCGCCGGCAGGCCGAGCACGAGAAACACATTGGCGATGTTCGAGCCGATGATATTGCCGATGGCGATGCCCGGCGTGTTGGCGAGAACCGCCTGAACCGACACCACAAGCTCCGGCGCTGAAGTGCCGAATGCAACAATGGTCAGGCTGACCAGCAGCGGCGGGATCTTGAGCGATGTCGCCAGCGCGACCGCGCCCCGCACGAGCAGATCGCCGCCGACAAGCAGGACGACAAGACCGAGAACGGTAAGGGCGATATCGACAACCATGCCACGATACGGACCGGCCGGCGGCGCGCCGCCGGCCGGTCGCCTGTTAGTCGATGCGGCCGGCGGTGACGATGTTCAAAAGCGCCATCACGGCGATAAAGGCGAGTATCATAAGCAACGACATGGCCGACCCCTCTGGGATTTCGCATTCATGCGAGTGATTCAGCCGCTTATAGGCTGATCGCGGGCGCGAAGTCGACAGCCGCGCGCCATCGCCCGCCGGAAATCGGTAACCTTACCCGGGGGTGAGGGCCGCCGGCCCAATTTACGTCAAATGCCCGCGACTGAAAAAACGGCAGATTTATGAACGTCTTGTAGGTTTGAATTGAACTAAATTGGTTGTGGCCGATTGTTTGTGGCGGGGCCCTGACGCAGGCGTCAGGCGGGAGCGGAGAGGCGCGATGATCCACGAGATAGCGGGGCTCTTTGATGAAGCGGTCATCGCGCCGCCTTCCGACCGCCGCATGACGCAGCGTTTGCTTGGCGCATGGGCGACAACGGCGCGCGGCTCGTTCCCGAGCTGGACGGACATGCGTGCGGCCGATCTCGGCGAGGACTGGAACTGGGTTTTCGTCGTCGACCTCAGGCAGTCGGTCGGATTTCCGTATTTCATCTATCTGGGCTCGAAGCTGGCCAAGCTGTCGGACGTGTATCTATCCGGCGCCACGGACTGGACGCTGTCGCTGCTCGATAAGGCGACCGCCCAGGTCGACGCCGCCGTCGCCGCCCAGGGGCCGCACTTCCATGACGATGAGCTGACCCTGTGCGACGGGCGCCAGATCCTGTTTCGCTGCATGACCGCGCCGCTGGCCGATGACGGCGAGCAGATCACCCATGTGTTCGGGTGCGCCGGCGGCCGCTTTGCGCCCGCCGCCGAGGCGGGGCTGCGGGCGGTCTGACCCTCGCGGCCTGCCCCATTTTCCATCTGTTCCCCTGAGACTTTGTCCCTGAAAAATTGCCGCGGCCAACTTGTCCCGGCTGGAGGCCCTGACTACTTGTCAGGCGCGCCGCCTTGCGGGCGGCGGCCTGCGCCACTAGGGTCCGCGCCGGATTCGACAGGCTGGCGAGGATATCCGGGGCGCGTGATCGCAGGCATCCTCCGGCGCAGGGCCGCGCCGCGCAACAGGAGACTTGCATGCAGGCCGACAAGCAGGAAATAAAGACGCTTTCGGGCAAGTGTATGTGCGGTGCGATAGAGTTTGACTTCATAGCGGACAACCCGCGCGTCACCGTCTGCCATTGCGGCCAGTGCCGCGCATGGAGCGGGCATGTCTGGGCGTCGCTCAATGCGCCGTTCGATACGTTGAAAATCCTCACCGGTGAAAGCGCCGTCGGCTGGTTCCGCTCTTCGGACTATGCGCGCCGCGGCTATTGCACGGCGTGCGGCTCGGCGCTGTTCTGGCACGGCGACAGGCTCGACGATCACAAACACCGCATCGCCATCGCCGCCGGTGCAGTCACGGCGCCGACGGGCGCGGCGTTGTCGGAACATATTTTTGTCGCCGACAAGGGTGATTATTACGATATCAGTGACGGTCTGCCGCAACATCAGACCCACTAGGAGACTTCGTTCAGTGTTCGGAATTACGGAAGACGTCACGCATCTGACCGGCCTTGCGTTGTACTTTGCGGTTTTCGCGTTGCCGTTCCTGCAGGAAGACGCCGCCGTCATCGGCGCGGCGACAGCGTCGATCATGGGGCTTGCGCCGACCAGCTTTCTCGTCGCCGCCATCATGTGCGGGCTGGTCGCGTCGGATGCGTGGAAATACTGGGTCGGCCGTCTCGCGCGGCGGTATGAGTGGGCGCACAAATTCGCCGAGAAGCCGGGAGTGTCGGTCGCCGGCGACCTTGTGCGGTCGGAATTCGTGCAGACCATGCTGACCGCGCGCTTCGTGCCCGGCACGCGTATTCCGACCTATATCGCCTGCGGATTCTTCCGCGCCCCTTACGGCAAATATATCCTGACGCTGATGCTGACGGCGTCGATGTATGTCACGATCATGTTCACGCTGTTCCATCTTGGCGGCGCCGTCGCCGGCGAGCAGGCCAAGTACTGGCTGCCGGCGATCGCGGTCGTCATTCTGGCGTGCTATATCGGCTTTCGCTGGTATACCCATCGCATGGGCCAGCACGGGCCGATGACGCCGATGACCGAAGAGCGCGACCATGAGCTGCCCGGGATGCCGGGGTTTGAAGGCACGCCGCTGGAAGGTCATGAACACGGCGACGACACCCGCGAGAACAGGGAGTAGCGGCGATGGCGAAAGGGTATTGGGTCGGCATGGTCGATGTCACAGACCCTGAAAAATACGCCGGCTATCTAAATGCGGCGCGGCCGGCCTATGAAAAATACGGCGCGAAGTTTCTGGTGCGCGGCGGCCGGTGCGAAGACCCCGAAAACGCGGGCCGGGCGCGTCAGGTCGTTGTTGAATTCGACAGTTACGAAACCGCGCTCGCCTGTTACAACTCGGTTGAATACCAGGCCGCGCGAAAAATCCGCCGCGACAACTCGGCGGGCGGCGTGGTTATTGTGGAAGGGGTTGAACTGGCGCGCTGATGCGGATTCTTTTCTCGATCTTCCTGTTCATTCTTGGCGCCGCGCTGATCGTCTATTCATTCCTGGTGGAGGAAGTGACGAAAGCCGGCGTCGTCACCGCCGATGAAGTCTTCGCGGGCGATATCCCGGTCATCGGATTCATTGCACGCCTGATCGCCGGCGGCGACATTCCCCAGTTTACGAATATGCTTCATGTCGGCGTTCTGGTGATCGTTTTCGCGGTCGTGAACCTGATGCTGGGACGAAAGAGACAGAGCGATGACGAACGAGATCCTGTTTGAACGCCGCGGCGAGTGGGGCGTTGTCACGCTGAACCGGCCGCAGGCGTTGAATGCGCTTAGCTGGGACATGTGCAAGGCGTTTCGCGCCACCCTGATCGGCTGGCAGGGCGACAGCGCGGTCAGGGCGGTGCTGATCAAGGGCGCGGGCGAGAAGGCGTTTTGCGCCGGCGGCGATATTCGCTGGCTGCATCACGCCGCAAAGAAAGACCCCGTGCACGCCTCGGAGTTCTTCCGCGACGAATATCGCCTCGATGCGGCGATCCATCATTTCACCAAGCCCTATGTGGCGATCATCGACGGCATCGTCATGGGCGGCGGCGTCGGCGTTTCCGTACACGGCGATTTTCGCGTCGCCGGCGATCGCACGCTGTTCGCGATGCCCGAAACCGCCATCGGCCTGTTTCCTGATGTCGGCGGCGGTCATTTCATGCCGCGCCTGCATGACGGGCTGGGGCTTTATTACGGCCTCACCGGCGCGCGGGCCAAGGCCGCCGATTGCATGGCTGCGGGCATTGCGACGCATTATGCGCCGAGCGCGAAAATGGCCGAACTTGAAGACGCGCTGATCGCTCTGTCATTCGGCTCGCACGCCCATGCCGATATCGAGGCGGTGCTTGACCGGTTCGCTGACGATCCGGGCGCAGCGCCGATCAACGACGTGCGCGGCCAGATCGCCAGGCTGTTTCTCGGCCACGAAAGTTTTGAGGATTTTTGGGCGGCGCTGTCGCGCAATGACGGCGTGTTCGGGGTCGAGACATTCGAGACGCTGAAGAAAATGTCGCCAACCTCGATGAAACTGACATTCGAGCAGATGAAGCGCGGCCATGACATGGATTTCGATCACGTCATGCAGATGGAGTTTCGCATCGTCTCGCACGTCATGCAGGGGCATGACTTTTTTGAAGGCGTGCGCGCGGTCATCCTCGACAAGGACAAGAATCCGAAATGGGCGCCGACGCGTGTCGATGAAGTCAGCGATGCGCAAATCGCCGCCTATTTCGATAATATCGGCGAGCGCGAGCTGCAATTGCCCTGAGCGAAACAGGCGGGCCTGAAATGACTTACTGGCTGTTGAAAACCGAACCGGATGACTGGTCGTGGGACGAGCAGGCCGCGCGCGGCAAGAAGGGAGAGGCGTGGACCGGCGTGCGCAACGCGCAGGCGCGCAACTACATGCGCGAGATGAAAAAGGGCGATCTCGCGTTCTTCTATCACACCGGCAATGAAAAACAGGTTGTCGGCGTCGTTGCGGTGACGCGCGAGCATTACCCCGACCCGACCACCGACGACGAACGCTGGGTGGTCATCGACGTCGCGGCGGTCGAACCGGTGAAGAAGCCGGTGACGCTCGCCGATATCAAAGGGGAAGAAAAACTGGGCGACATGGTGCTGGTGAAAAATTCACGGCTTTCGGTCCAGCCGGTCACAGCCGCGCAATGGAAATTCGTGCGCAAAATGGCCGGACTGAAATAGGCCGGGTTCGCTATGGCGCGTTGTCAGAATGACAATTGACCCAATCCCGCTCAGTCGCCTTGCCTACGCCATGATCCCGGCGGCGGCGGTGATCGCATTGATGTGGCGGTTCGAGGTCGGCGCCGGCAAGGCGGCCTACGCCTTCGTGCGGATGTTCGTGCAGTTGATCGCCATCGGCTATGCGCTGGTTTTCATCTTCGGGTCGAAATCGCCATATCTGGTAATCGCTATCCTGCTGGTAATGGTCGCGGCGTCGAGCTGGATCGCGCTCAACACGATCAAGGACGGCAAGAGGGCGCTCATCGGCGCGTCGTTCATCTCCATTCTCGGCGGCGGCGGCGTCACGCTGGCGATCATCACCCAGATGGTGCTGCGGCTTGACCCGTGGTTCGAGCCGAATTTGATGATCCCGCTGGCCGGGATGGTGTTTTCCAGCTCGATGACGGCGGTGTCGATCGCCGCCGAACGTCTTGGTGCGGAATTGTCGAACGGCGTTGCGATTGCGCCGGCGCGGCGCGCCGCGGTGCAGGCGGCGATGATCCCGATTACGAACTCGCTGCTGGCGGTGGGGCTGGTGTCGCTGCCGGGCATGATGACCGGACAGATTTTGTCCGGCGTGTCGCCGCTGGTGGCGGTGCGTTATCAGATCATGGTGATGTGCATGGTATTCGGCGCCACCGGGCTGACGACCGCGGCGTTTGTTTACCTTACCCGCAACGCCGCGCCGTTTGCGACGCGCACTTAGAGTCTGTTGCAGGGAAAGAGGTTCACCGGTTTCCGGTTCGCAACAGGCTCCATCAAAAATGTAGAGCCGATTGCTGAAACGCAGGAGACACAATCGGCTGTAGCCGGCAAGGTCAGTCCCCGGCAATATCGAACGACAGTCCGACCTCGCGTTCGTTCTGCCAGACGATGGCGGCGCGTTTCATGCCGGGCGTGGTCTGCACCTTGAAATCGACGATGGGCGGCAGTCCGATGTCGCCTTCAAGCGCGATGCGCGCGCCATCGGCGCTCAGGTCCTTGATGATGCAGGGATATTCCGCATTTTGAGTTGCGTGGACAACGCCATAGCGGAAGGTTTGCTGGCGTTCCGCGGTGCGCGGCGTATTCTGTTGCCGGACAAATGCGACCGGCCCGGTTTTGACGGCGGCGATTGAGCGAACCCGCTCATCGACTTTGGCGTATTTTTTCATCATCGCGTTGCCAGGTCGGAATTTAACGTCATGACCGCCAGATTGCGCCGTCGTGACAGTTAACCAGGCCCTGTCCCCTGAATACTTGTCGGTGCTTGCTCCATTGCAAAGGACAGGCCAGCTTCGTTATCGCGTCGCCAGGCAACGCGCGCGCGGCGGCGCGCGCCGGTATAGTTGAGTTTTAAAATCAGTCTTTCCGGCAGACGGTCCGCGCCCTCGATGCCGATGCGCGCCCCGTTCTCGCTGATATCCTTGATGATGCAACTTAGCTGGCTGCGGTCGGCCATGATCAGCGTGCCGAAACGGAAGATCGCCCGGCGATTTTGGTTGCGCTGTTCCTTGCGCTTTATCAACGCCGGGGCCGCTAACGGGGCGGCGGCGGCGATCGCCATGATACGGCGCGATAGTTTCTCACGGTCAACGCCCATACCCATTCCAGATGGTTATTCACAAAAATCACAACCATAGGTAGTGGTTAATGGTGTATATCGCCTTAATGAAGTCGATTACCGGGCTGGTTATTTCGTCAGGCGCGCCCCAATTATCAGTTGAAGATGCACGGTTTTAACGAAATCCAGGCGAAGCCGCAGAGTTTCCTCAACGCGCTGCGGCGGATGGGCGGGGTATTGCTGCGCCCGCAAATGGCGCGCTGGCGCCCGCGCATGGCCGCGGCGCTGGCGCTGACGGTCGCGGCGAAGGGATTTGCGGTGATCGCCCCGGTATGGATGGGCGACGGCATCAACAAGGTCATCGACGGTGATGCGGACGGCGCTGCGCAATCATTCGTGCTGTTTTTCTGTCTTTACGCCGCCGCGCGTTTTCTGTCGAACGGCCTGCCGCAACTGCGCGACGCGTTTTTCACCCGCGTCACCCAGGACGCCAATCGCCTCGTGGCGGTCGAGGCGTTTTCGCACGCGCAGTCGCAATCGCTGCAATTCCATCTTACCCGCCGGGCGGGGGCGATCAATCGCATCATTGAGCGCGGCGCTGGCGCTATGGAATTCATGCTGCGCTTTCTCGCGTTCAATATCGGGCCGACGATTTTCGAACTGCTGCTCGCCGCGGCGGTGATGACGGCGCTGTATTCATGGTCGCTGGGCCTTGCGGCGGTGCTGACGGTCGTCGCCTATGCGATTGTGACGGTGCTGATCACCGAGCGCCGCAACGTGCATCGCCGCGCCATGAACGAGGCCGACACCGAACTGCGCGCCATCTCGATGGACACGCTCACCAATTTTGAAACCGTCAAGGCGTTCGCCGCCGAAGACCGTGAGGCCTCGCGTTTCGACACCGCCATGGGAAGCTATAATGATCGCTATGTCGTTCAGATGCAGTCGCTGGCGGTGCTGAACGCGGGTCAGGAATTCATCATGACGGCGGGCCTGCTTGGCGTTTCGTTGATCGCCGCGTTCGCCGTGCGTGGCGGCGAAATGCGCGCCGGCGACATCACCGCTGTTATCTTGATGCTGACCAATATTTATCGACCGCTCAACATTCTCGGCTTCGCCTGGCGCGAGATCAAACAGGGCGCTGTCGATATTGAAAAGCTGTTCGACCTGATGGACCTTCAGCCCGAGGTGCGCGACGCGCCCGGCGCGCGCCCGCTCTCGCCGTCGGCAGGCGCGATCCGCTTCGACCATGTTTCATTCACCCATGAGGGCCGCGAAAGCGGCCTTGCCGATGTCAGTTTCGATATTCCCGGCGGGTCTTTTGTCGGCATTGTCGGCCCGAGCGGCGCCGGCAAGTCGACCATCCTCAAACTGCTGTTCCGGTTTTACGACCCCAAAATCGGACGTGTGCTGATTGACGGCGCCGATATCCGCGAGGTGACGCAACACTCGCTGCGCGCCTCGCTTGGCCTCGTGCCGCAGGAAGTCGTCCTGTTCAACGACAGTTTGCGCTTCAACCTCGCCTATGCGCGCCCCGACGCCGGCGACGCCGAGATTATGGCGGCGGCGCGGCTGGCCAAGCTTGGCGAGTTTATCGACAGCCTGCCCGAAGGGCTCGACACCCGCGTCGGCGAACGCGGGTTGAAACTTTCCGGCGGCGAAAAGCAGCGGGTCGGCGTCGCCCGCGCGATCCTTCTCGATCCCGCGATCCTCATTCTCGACGAGGCGACGTCGTCGCTCGATTCCGAAACCGAAAAGGAAGTGCAACAGGCGCTGGCCGAAGCCGCAAGGGGCCGCACGACCATTGCGGTGGCGCACCGGTTGTCGACCATCGCCGGGGCCGACCGGATCTTCGTGCTCGACAAGGGGCGGATCGTCGAAAGCGGCATGCATGCCGAACTGGTGGCGCGCGGCGGCGTCTACGCCGCGCTGTGGCGCCGCCAGACCGAAGACCGCAACAGCGCGGGGCTGTACGAACCGGCGGAATAGATCAGCCAGCGCAGGCGGCGTCGTCGAGGCGCTCTGTCCAGCGCGCCAGAATGTCGTTCAGCGGTTCGGGCTTGATCGGCTTTGGCAGGTAATCATCCATGCCGGCCTCAAGGCAGCGGTCGCGGTCTTCTTTCATCGCGTGCGCGGTGACGCCGATGATGGGGATCATGCGGCCCTGCGCGGTTTGAATTTCCCGCAATCGCGCCGTCGCCTCCATGCCGTCCATTTCCGGCATGGATATATCCATCAACACGATGTCGGGGCCGAACCGCTGATAGGCGTCGAGGGCTTCAACCCCGTCCGAGGCGATCTCCACGACGCAGCCAAATTTTTCGAGCATGGTTTTTGCGACCATCTGATTGACGATATTGTCTTCAGCCACGAGGACTTTCAGCGATGCGAAATTCCTGACGTCTGTCGCCCCGGCGGTTTGTTCCGCAAGGGCGGCGGCGGCGCGCGAGGCATTGAAGATCGAGGCCTTGTGCAACAGGCTGGCGATGGTGTCCATCAGCAATGAGGCGCGCGCCGGTTTGACCAGGAACGCATCGAACAGCGCGCCCTTCAAAACCGACGCATCGCCTTTTTGTCCGGCTGACGTCAGCAGCACCAATGGCGTTTGCACGGTCGCCGTTTCGGCGCGTAACGCCTTCGCCAGCGCGCCGCCATCCATGCCGGGCATTTGCTGGTCGATGATCGCGAAGTCGAAATGCACGCCCCGGCCGTCCGCTGCGCGCGCGGCCGCGATCGCCTCAACCCCGCCGCCGACGGCGGTGGAGGCGACGCCCCAAGCGCTCAACTGCTCCACCAGGATATCGCGATTGACCTTGTTATCATCGACGATGAGCGCGTTGAAGCCGGCGAGGGCGCTGAGATCAAACGATGTGTCCGCCGCCGCGCTGTCGTCGATCTGCAACGGTATCTTGATGCTGAACGCCGATCCGCAGCCGACCTTGCTGCGAA
This sequence comes from Parvularculaceae bacterium, assembly GCA_041398145.1. Classification (GTDB taxonomy): domain Bacteria; phylum Pseudomonadota; class Alphaproteobacteria; order Caulobacterales; family Parvularculaceae; genus Amphiplicatus. The sequence continues at coordinate 88,515 of JAWKVF010000002.1, forward strand.
CGGAAATCTCGCCGCCCATCGCCTCGACAAGACGTTTACTGATCGACAGGCCAAGACCTGAGCCGTCATAGCGCCGCGCGGATGTGCCGTCGACCTGTTCAAACGCTTCGAAAATGGCGGTGAGTTTTTCATCCGGGATGCCGCAGCCGGTATCTTCGACGACGATTTCGACATCCGCGGTTTCACCGCGCCGCCGGCCCGAGACGGAAAGCAGGATATGGCCTGTCTCGGTGAATTTGACCGCGTTGCCGAGAAGATTGGTGACGACCTGGCGAATGCGCCCGGCGTCGCCGATAAAGCCGGCGCCCAGATGCGGGTCATAGCGCATCAATTGTTCGATGCCTTTTTGCTGCATGCGCAGCGACAGCAACGCGCCGACATCTTCGATCGCATCGCGCAGGTCAAACGGTTCGCGCGCTACGCTCATCTTGCCGGCTTCCAGCTTGGAGAAGTCGAGAATATCGTTGATGATCGTGAGCAGATTGTCGCCCGAATTGACGATGATGCGCGCCATTTCCTTTTGCTTGGCGGAAAGTTCGGTGCCGAGCAGCAGCGTCGCCATGCCGATGACGCCGTTCATCGGCGTTCTGATTTCGTGACTCATATTCGCGAGGAATTCCGACTTCGCGCGGTTCGCGGCGTCTGCCGCATCCTTCGCCCTGGTCATTTCTTCCGTGAGCTGTTCAAGCTTTTGCTCGCGGTTTTTCATTTCGGTGATGTCGCTATAGGTCACGACATAGCCGTCGCCCGGCCGTTTGCGGATATTCTCCGCGATGACCTTGCCGTCCTTCTGGCGGCGCAACGCGAGAAAGTCGCCGGTATTCGCCAGCGAGCGCCGCATATCGTCGAGATATTCCCAGATCGATTTATAGCGATAGACGTCGTGGCGAATGCCGATTTCCAGCAGGTCGCGCATATTGCCGCCCACTGCCCATTTCGCTGGCGGCAAACCAGACATGACCGCCGCTTTCTGGTTGACGGCGATAATGCGCCAGTCGTCGTCGAACACCACCAGCCCGTCGGCCATGGTCTCGACAACCTCGTCGAGCAATTGCGTGCGCAGGACCAACTCGTCGGTACGCTCGTCAACCACTTGTTCAAGGCGCGCGTTGGCGTTCTCCAGCGCGGCGCGGCTTTCGGTGCGCTCGGTGACATCGGATGTCCAGCCGCGCACGCCGAGATATTCATTATCCTTGCCGTAAAAGTGGCGCGCCGTCGTCTGGATGACGCGAATATCGCCGTTTGCGTCGTAAACCTCGTATTCCTGATTTCGCACATTCCGGCGCTCGTCCAGCAGGCTCTGCACGTATTGAAAATGCAACTCGCCGCTGACGTAAAAGTCTTTATGGAAGATTTGCGTTATGTGCGTTCCGACGAGCTCGTCCGACCGCTTGCCGAGCAGGTCGACGATTTTCGGCGAGATATAGCTCAGCCTGTGTTCGCTGTCGGTTTCCCACGCCCAGTCCGACGCCATCTCCATGAAGGCGCGCAACATTCCGCGCGCGTGCTCGCGCTGGCGTTCGGTTTCATGCTCCTGAACCGTCAGCATGATCATCTGGTCGGCAAAGCGCGCATACTGACGGATGCCGATCGGCACCGAGGCGATAATCATCAGCGCCACTACATGGTCGGCGGTCGAGCCGACAAACAGAAGGTAAGTGGCGTAGGGCAGGATGGATGTCGCCAGCAAGGCGCGTGACGCGTTCTTGACAACGGCGAGCGCCATCGCAACGCCAATGCCGCAAAAAGCGGCCCACATCAGAAGGATCATCCGTTCGTTCGGCGCGGCGATGGAATTGAGCGCGAACACGTAAACCGAGCAGAACAGGCCCATGCCGATGGAAAACGGAATGGCGCTGGCGAGTTTTCGGCGTTTGCCGGCAAGGTTTTGTCTGGCCGGGTCAAAACCCAGCCATTGCCACATGCGAAACAAAAGCACCGCAGTGAAGGGCGCCTGGAAAGTGATGACCCAGCCCGGCGCGCGGCTGAAAAACACGCCAGCCATCATGAACGAACACACAAGCACGCCGACATAGATCACCGGCAGGAGCTGTTTCAGCTCCTCGATCTTCTTGTCGACGACAATCGCGGGCGTCGCCGCCTCGCTTTTCAAAAAGCGGGATATGTGGTTGCGCAAGACGTTCAGCATCCAGACCCGGCTCCCCGTGATGGAAGAGCGCACATTATAGGCCGAGCGTTAATTGGCGGTTTACCATCGGCCGCGAAGCTGGAATGACGTGCACGCAGTTAAGGGTCTGTTTACTGATGGTTTCGCTTCCATCCGCGCGGCGGGAATTCACCGGGTTCGCCGAATATTTCGCCACCGACATTGCACCGTATCTTGAAGACCGGGAAATCGAACGCCGTCAGGCGGTGACAAATTTCGCGATCCTTCTGGGCGCAACCGGCGTTCTATGTGCGGCGTTGATCCTGTTCGGCCCGTTCGGCCCCGCCAATAATCAAGTCGGCGTATTGCTCGGCTTCGCGGGCGGCTCCGGCGCGCTCTGGCTGTTAAACCGCACCCGCAGCGACATCACCCATGGGCTGCTCGATCTGGTCGCGCGCAAGCTTGGGTTTAGCTATCGCGGAACGTTAGAGCGGCCTTCCTATTACGAAAAATTCCGCCAGTTGAAATTATTGCCCTCGCACAATCGCGAAGAATGGGAAGATGAAGTCACCGGCGCCCATGACGGTGCAGATTTTGTGATCTGTGAATCGCACCTGAAAATGAAAAAATCGAACGGAAAAACCACTTCGACGCGCACGGTTTTTCATGGCCAGCTTTTTGTCATCGACTACCCCAAGCGGTTTCTCGGCACGACCGTCATCCTGCGCGACAAGGGTATGATGAACCGGTTCGGCAGACCGGGCCCGGAATTTTCAAATGTCGGGCTCGCCTCGGCGGAGTTTGAAAAGGCGTTCGAGGCGTGGTCGACCGACCAGGTCGAGGCGCGCGATCTGCTGGATCCGATCGTGCTGGAGCGGTTCCAGGCGCTGGAGAAACTTTTCGGCGGCAAGAATCTTCGCGCCGCGTTCGCCGACGGCAAGGTGTATATCGCCATTGAAACCGGCGACAGGCTGAACATGGGCACGATGTTCGCGCCGCTGGGCGGGGGCGGGCGCGTCGAGACGATCCTGAAAGAATTCGACATGATTTTCGATCTCATCGACGTCTTGCTGGCGCGGGTCGACGGGCGTATCGACGGGGCGTTTTCCGTCGATCATGTCAAGCGGTCTGCGTAAACGCGACCGGCGATTATCGCACCAGCGTCAGCCGCTCGGCGGCGCGGGTGACGCCGGTGTAAAGCCAGCGCGCGGCGTGATCGCGAAACGCGTAGCTTTCGTCGAACAGCACTACATTGTCCCACTGGCTGCCCTGTGATTTGTGGACAGTCAGCGCGTAGCCATAATCGAATTCGTCCGAGTTCTTGCGTTTCGCCCACGGTACGGTTTCCGGCCCGTCGGTGAACATCGCCCGCGGCACCGAGATCGAGACGTTCTTGCCGCCGTCCTCTGGCGAGACGATCATCCGCGCCTTGTCGCCGCGCGGCGCCTTGCGCAGCACCACCTGCCACAGCCCGCCGTTCAGCAGGCCCTTTTTCTTGTTGTTCCGCAGGCAGACGAGTTTTTCCATCGCCTCGGGGAACGGGTCGGAAAAGCCGCGCAACTCGCGGATGCGGTCGTTGAACCGCTTGCGCGTGCGGTTGGTCCCGACCAGCACCTGATCGGCGTCGAGAATATCTTCTGACGTCACCTCGTCGCGGCGGATGATGCGGCAATTATGGTCGCCGCCGAAATCGTCGGAACCGGTTTGCGGGCGCCCCTCGCGGATCTGCATGGAAAGGCGGATGATCGGGTTGTCGCGCGCCTGACGGTGAATTTCCGTCAGCATGAAGTCGGGTTCTGTTTCGGTGAAAAAGCCGCCGCCCTTGACCGGGGGCAATTGCGCCGGGTCGCCGAGCACCAGCACCGGCTTGCCGAACGAGAGAAGGTCGCGCCCCAGTTCCTCGTCAACCATCGAGCACTCGTCGATGACGATAAGATCGGCGGTCGACGCCGGCGCGTCGCGGCGCAGGGTGAACAACAGATCGCCGTCTTCGGTGTCGTCGTCGCCGCGCGCCGGGCGATAGATCAGCGAGTGGATGGTGGTCGCGCCCTCGCAGCCCTTTTCGCGCATCACATGGGCGGCCTTGCCGGTGAACGCCGCGAACGCCACCTCGCCGCCGGCGTTCTCGGCGAAATGGCGCGCAAGCGTCGTCTTGCCGGCGCCGGCATAGCCGAACAGGCGGAACACCTGTTGCTCGCCCTTCTTGAGCCAGCGGTCGACCGCTTTCAGCGCGTCATCCTGTTCGGGGGTCCAGTTCATTCAAATGGCGTCTCGTGCATGGAGCGCCTTGTTAACCGCCGCATGACCGCTCTGCAATTGGCGATTGCGGCGGCGTGTGCGGCGACGCCTGTGCTCGATTTATGAATGGAATATCATTGATTATTTAAAAACAATGGAAATACATTGATTATTAGGAATCAATCTCCTAGCATTGATCGTGTGAGAGCCGGATCGAAGCAATATCTTATCATCGGCGACCTGCGCGGGTCGACCAGCGCGCCGGCGCGCGAGCGTGAGCGCTTGCTGCATAAGCTTGAGCGCACGACGGCGGAGTTGAACGCCCGGCTGGCGCCCAAACCGCTGCGCGGGCTCACCATCAATTATGGCGACGAAGTCGCCGGCATATTCAGCACGCCCGAGCCGTTATACGAGGTCATGTCGGCCTATCGCGCCGCGATCGGGCGCGACGCGGGCATCCGTTTCGTCGTCGCCTATGGCGAGGTGGGCACGACGTCGAAAGACCTCGCGAAAGTCGGCGGCGAAATCTACAAGATCGCCAATGCGGCGATGAACCGGTTAAAACCGTCGCCGATGTTTTGCGCCTGGCGCCTGCCTGATGCGCTGGAAAGCGAAACCCTGACGGCGCTGTGTAACGCCGCCGATGCATTGGCGCGGTCGATGACCGATTACCAGTATCAGGTGCTGGAATTGATGCGCGCCGGCGCGCCGCAAATCGAGATCGCGCAAACCCTTGGCAAATTTCCGCAATCGGTGTCGGATGCGGTAAAGCGTGGACGGATAGACGAGATTCTGGCGGTGGAGAGCGTCATCGCCGCGCGTCTTGCCAGGTACAAGGCGCGGTAAGGGCCAGTCATGCGGGGGAGTCTTCGATGAATTTTTGCGGACTGGCGATAGCGTTGGGTTTGCTGATCGCGTCTTTCGTCATTTCAACGCTGATTATCCGCCTTGGCATTCCGCGCCTTCACACCAGCGAGGACGAGACGCCTAAACCATTGCCGGAAAGCGTATCGACAAAAGTGTTCGACATGCGCGCGACCGGGTTCTGGATCGGATTCTGCGAAACGTTCCTGATTTTTCTGCTGGTGATCGCGGGCGAGTTCAGCGCGCTGGCGATCATCATCGGTGCGAAAGAATTCGTGCGCAACAAGGCGATTATCGACAACCCGTCATATTACCTGCTGGGTACGCTGGCGAACCTCGCCGTCGCGGTGCTTTTTGCGCTCGTCGCCGCGCACGCGCTCGGCGCGACGCTGCCGGGCCAAACCATCACGCCATAAACCGGAGTCACGCGATAGGGGTTTGCGCTTTCGGGGTCGCATCGCGAAAAGCAGTTGAGGGATGGGGCCGTCAATCGCTGCGCACTTTTTGCGCTAGAGCATTTTCCGACGAAGTGGGAACCGGTTCGTCGCAAGAAAATGCGACCCAACAAATACTTAGAGCAATTTCGCGATTCAGATTGAATGCAAATTGCGCTAGGCCCATTTCTTCTTCGTCGCCTTATAGGATTTCACCACGATCTTTTCGAGAACGCCGGCGTCGATCTTGTCGAGGCCGCCGATATAAAGACAACTGCGGCCATGTTTAAAGGGGCCGAGCTCCTTCAACAGCGGCTCGTCCGCCCCAAGCGAGCCGAGCACGTAAAGGACCATGTTTGCTTTACGCGGGCTGAACCCGACCGCCAGCATGTCGCCCTCGCGCCCGCTTTCATATTTATAATGATATTCACCGAACCCGATGATCGACGGCCCCCACATTTTCGGCTGTTCACCCGTCGCTTTCTTCATCATGGCGAGCAATTTTTTAGCGTCCTTGCGGCGCGTTTCATGTTCAACGCCGTCGATAAAGGCCGTCACGCTCATGCGTGTCGGTCTGGTTTTGTTTTGGGTTTTCTTTCTGGTTTTTGCGGCCGGTTTTCCGGCGGACGCGGTATTTGCGATCTTCCTTGCCGGTGCAGTACGTTTTACAGCCATCAATGTCTCCACCCGTGAGTGTCGCCCGGTTGACGGCCCTCTCTCAGCGGCCCTTCAAAGCGCGCAGCCTATTTTAAGACACACGCCGCGCCTGATCCAGCTCGATCCATACCGGCACATGGTCTGACGGTTTGACGTCACTCTTCGCCGGGCTGCGCTCGGCGCGGTCGACGCCGGCGTCTTTCAGCCGGTCAGCGGCCTGCGGGCTCAGCAACAGATGATCGATGCGGATGCCGTGGTCCTTGTCCCACGCGCCGCGCTGATAATCCCAGAACGTATAGAACACCTTGGTCGGCTCGATCTGGCGGAGCGCGTCCGTGAGGCCAAGATTGACGATCTCGCGGAACGCCGCGCGGGTTTGCGGCAGGAACAGCGCGTCGTCGGCCCAGGCTTTGGGGTCGTGCACATCCTCCGTCTGCGGAATGACGTTGTAATCGCCGGCGATGACGAAGGCTTCTTCCCAGTCCAGCATTTTCTGCGTGTGCTTTTTCAGCCGTTTCAGCCAATTCAGCTTGTAGTCGTATTTCGGCCCCGGCGCCGGATTGCCGTTCGGCGCGTAAATGCCGACGACGCGCACCGGGTCTGCGTCAGCGGGCGTCACCAGCGCCTCGATATAACGGGCGTGATCGTCCTCGTCGTCGCTGTCTTTGAATTTGGGCAGGCCCTTGCGCGTCTCGTCGAGCGGATATTTCGACAGCATCGCGACGCCGTTATAGGTCTTTTGACCATGGACCAGCACGTTATAGCCGCGGTCTTCAAATTCGCCTGCGGGGAACTTCTCGTCGACGCATTTGATCTCCTGCAACACGCACACGTCAGGTTTGGCGTTGTCGAACCAGTCGAGAATGCGGGGCAGGCGGGCGTTGATGGAATTGACGTTGAAGGTCGCGATTTTCATGGCGTCTCGATGCTGGCTTTCTCGATGCTGGCTTTCAGGCGCGCAAGGGCGGCGCGCATATAGCCCGGCCATACCAGCTTTGCGACGACAACGACAACCGGGGCGGCGAGGATTGACGACGGCTCGAAATGATAACGCCAGTTCAGCAGCGATTGTGCGCCCTCGTCGGCGACGCAGAACCGCCCGCCGCCGGTGCGCGCGACGGCGCTCAACGGCGCGCCGAACTCGATTTTATATTCAAATCCGCGCGGATGAATGTCGACCAGGGTTTCGGTCGCGGTCGACCCGTCGGTCAGCATCAGGCGGCGTTGCTGGCCGACCGCCGACCACGGCCCCGGATGCCCGTCGACGCGCGCAACGCCGGGCAGGGGGCCGTGGGCGCGGATGATGTCAGGGATGTCGAACCCCGCCGCAGCCGCCATCACGGCGTTCGCGGGCGCGTTGATGATAATCTCGGACGCAACGGCGACAGGCGGCGTCATCTGTTCGGCCCCTTTCGAATGTGTACGCCCTAAACCGGATTACGCCCTTAACCGGATTGCACAGTATGGCCGGATTACGCCGTGTGAAACGTCACAAACTCATCCAGTTCAGCGCGCTCCGACCGCAGCGAATTTACAGCCGCAGTTTTGTCAGCATAGCCGAGCGCCATGCCGCAATAAAGCTGTTCGCCGTCCGGTACGCCCAAAAAATCGGAAACCGTGCGCGCGCGGGTCGTCCACGACTCCTGCATGCAGGTGGCGAGCCCCCTTTCCTCAGCGACCAGCGCAATCGTCTGCATGAGCATGCCGAGATGGGCCCATTGCCCTTTGTCGAAACGCCGATCGAGGGTGAAAAACAGCCCCACGGGCGCGCCGAAAAACTCGAAATTATTCAGCATCCATGCAAGCCGCGCCGGTTTGTCCGCGCGCGAAATGCCGAGTTTTTCATACATCTGTTCAGCAAGCGCATAGCGGCGCGTGCGATGCGGCTCCCACAATTTGTCGGGATAGATCTTTAATTCCGCTTCCTCCGCAAACGGATTTTCCGAAATCGCCTTCTTCACCAGCGCCACAAGGCGCTCGCGCGCCGCGCCGGTGACGACATGCACCCGCCATGGCTGCGCATTGCCGCCGGACGGGGCGAATTTCGCGATGTCGAGAATGGCGTGCACCTCGTCCTCGCTCACCGGCCGGTCAAGGAAGGCGCGGGTCGAGATGCGGGCTTTAACGATGTCGGAAACAGTTTTCTGGTTCATGGCGCCAGTTTTCAAAAATCCGCGATCCGGTCAATAATGGCGCGCATATGGATATGCGCAACAATCGCCTTCGCTTCGTCCTCAACATCGCGCTGTTCGCCGCGCTCGCCCTCCTGGCCTGGAAAACCGGCGGCAAGGTGTATCAGGATGGTCCGCGCCTTGAGATTTCCCGGCGCGGCGACGCCGTGGTGCTCGAATGGCCGCACGAGGTGACGGCGCCGATGGCCAAACGCTTCGCCGACGCGTTTGACGAATGGGGCGGGCGCACCGGGCGCTTCATCATCGAACTTGATTCCCCCGGCGGCGCGCTGGTCGAGGGCCGGCTCGTCATCGCCGAGATTGAAAGGGCCAAGGCGACCCACGCCATCGAGACTTATGTCGGCGCTGGGCGTCAATGCCTTTCCATGTGCGTGCCGATTTACCTGACCGGCGACAAACGCACCGCCGCGCGCGACTCGATGTTCATGTTTCACGAGCCGACGACGCGCGATCTCTTCACCGATGAAGTCGTCGCCGAGCCCGGATTTGAACGGCGGATGACGGCGGAGAAATTCTTCGAACGCTATTTCGTCAATTCGCCGATGACGCCCGAATGGCGCGAGAGCCTGCGCGCGTCATGGCGGGGACGCGATGTCTGGTTCACCGCCGAACAATTGGTCGCGCAGCAAAGCGGCGTGGTTGAAAGCGTGGAGTAGGGGGTTGATTTGACTGTTTTTCCGCTCGTCCCGGCGACAGTCGGCGGGTTCTTAGTTTGTCGGTCTTCGCCGTGGTTTATAATTTGTCGGTCGTTGCCGACGGGTTTTCGCCGACGGGGGGCGACAAATATAAAGAACCAGGATCCATCGGTACGCACATATGGATTCCGGCTTTCGCCGGAATGAGCGGCAAGTGGTTGGCTTCTGTTTTCGACCGATACCCGCGAAAAGATCTCCGACGCTCCCAAAACCCCGCTCACCCCGGCGAACGCCGGGGTCCATTCCTTTTGATGTGACGGCGCTAAATGGCAGGCAAGCACTGCGCACTTTCATGGACATGCTGATTGCCGCATTTTATCAAGACGGACGCTGACCGAGATAAAAATGCACGAACGCCCATCGTCATGCTTGTAAAAATTCATCGCGCCCTTGCCGTCATTTTGGGCCTCTTCGTATTGACCCATCTCGGCGTGCACATGGCCGCTTTTGGCGGGCCTGACGCGCATGAACGGGCGCTGGATGTTGTTCGCGTTGTCTATCGCAATCGGTTTATCGAGCCAATTCTCATCCTGGCCGCGCTTACCCAGATTATCGCCGGGGCGCGGCTCGCGGCGCGGCGCTGGCGCGAGGCCGGCAAGGGCTTTTGGGGGTGGGCGCAGATCGTCAGCGGCGTCTATCTCGGCGCATTTTTATTGCTGCATTTCAGCGCGGCGCTGGCGGCGCGCCATCTCGGCGGCATCGAGACGAATTTTTACTGGCCGGCGGGCACGCTGACCGTCGGCCCGCTGCCATATTTTTTCGCGCCGTATTATTTCATGGCGGTCGTCGCGATTTTTACCCATCTCGCCGCCGCCGTGCATTTTCATTTTGGTGAACGGGCGTGGGGCCGGCTCGCACCCAAATTCATGATCGGCGCCGGCGCCTTGCTTGGCGCGTTTTTGGTGTCGGTCTTCTCCGGCGTGTTCTTCGCCTTTGACCTGCCGCCGGCCTATCAGGGCTATTACGGCAATTACGTCGCCTTGTTCCCGGGGCGGTGATCAGCGCTGGCGCACCTGCTCGCCCGGCGCGGGGGGCTGGCGCGCCCCGGCGAAAGCCAGGGGCCATCAACCCTAAACCGAAAAACTGGTGCCGCAGCCGCAGCTTGCCGTCGCGTTGGGGTTTTTGATCTTGAACGAGGCGCCGATCAGCTCGTCGGCATAGTCGATCACCGCGTTCGACATGTATTGCGACGAGATTTCGTCGACCAGCACGGTGACGCCGCCATTGGTGATCAACAGATCGTCGTCATTGCGGACGGAGGTGATCTCGAAATCGTACTGGAAGCCGGAACAGCCGCCGCCATTGACGGCGACGCGCAGCATCGCGCCGTCGGGCTCACCCGACAGGATTTTCGCGATGCGCGCGGCGGCGCGGTCGGAAAGGGTGATGCCGGCGGTGTCTTTTGCGGGGGCGAGAACTTCTGACATTTGGCCAAGATAGTCATTGCCGGGCGGCACGGAAAGGGGTTGGCTGATGTGTACGTTATTCCGCTCACCCCGGCATGATGATCCTGATCCCGGCTGGCGCCGGGTTGAACGGGGATAAGCGGGGCCAATCAGGCGCGAACATGGTTAACCATTAACCATGAAAGCGGCGAAAACACATATTTATCCGACCCCTTTGCAACTGCCTTATACTGGCGCCTCAACAAACTGCGTCTTGTATTGCGGCGCGAGTTGCGTGAAAGGAGCCGGCGATGGCGGCGAGTGGAAATTGGCGGATGAACGCGGTGGCCCATGCGGGGCGCTTCAGCGCCCGCGCCGGGATTGTGCAAATTCCGCATAAAAACGCCGCAGCCCAGCAAATTCGCCATTCATGGCAAACCACGCCCGCCGCAAACCGCGAAGATTGCGAACACATCAAGCGCCGGAGTCGCCTGTGACCGAGCCCAAGCCAATCGCTTTTCCCGCCCCGCTTGCGCCCTATGCGGCCCGCGCCGACGAAACCCGCGGGCGGGCCCACGCCGAGCCGGAGAGCGTGACGCGCACGCCGTTCCAGCGCGACCGCGACCGGGTGGTGCATTCGATCGGCTTTCGCCGGCTCAAACACAAGACGCAGGTGTTCATCTATCACGAGGGCGACCATTACCGCACCCGGCTGACCCATTCGCTGGAGGTGGCGCAGATCTCGCGCAGCCTCGCGCGCACGCTGCGGCTCGACGAAGACCTCGCCGAATGCGTCGCGCTCGCCCATGACCTTGGCCATCCGCCGTTCGGCCACACCGGCGAGGACGTGCTGAAAGAGTGCATGGCCCGATTTGACGGCTTCGACCACAACGCCCAGACCCTGCGTCTGCTAACCCGGCTGGAGCGCCGCCATGCGCGGTTCGACGGGCTGAACCTGACGTGGGAGACGCTGGAAGGCGTGGTCAAGCATAACGGCCCGCTGACCGGCCCCAATGCAAGATTCAGCGATGGCCTGCCGGCGGCCATCGCCGAATACGCCAGAAGCCATGATCTCTGGCTCGACACCCATGCCGGGCTGGAGGCGCAAATCGCCGCGATCTCCGACGATATCGCCTATAACAATCACGACGTCGACGACGGCCTGCGCGCCGGGCTGATCTCGTTCGACGAGGCGCGCTCCCTGCCGCTGGTGGGCGAGGCGCTGGCGCGGGTCGGCGCCGATTACCCGCATGCGCCGCGCAGCATCCAGATCGCCGAGGCGGTCTCGGACCTGATCGGGGCGATGGTCAGCGATGTCGAGGCGCAAACGCGGGCGAACCTTGCCGAACTGGCGCCGCAATCGGCCGACGATGTGCGCCGCGCTGGCCGGCAGGTCGTGGATTTCTCGCCGGCGATGAAAGCGCGCCTGCAAGGCTTGCGGGCGTTCCTCTATGAGAACGTCTATCGCCACTACAAGGTCAATCGCGCCCGCAGCCAGGCAAAGCGCATCGTGCGGGCGTTGTTCGAGCTGTTCTTTGACGAGCCGGAAACCCTGCCGCCGGAATGGCGGGCAAGGTGCGAGGGCGGCGACGACAGCCGCAAGGCGCGCGCGGTTTGCGACTATATCGCCGGGATGACGGACCGCTATGCAATTGGCGAGCATCAGCGCCTGTTTGGCGGGGGGCCGCTGATATGATCGCCGCCGCAGCCGGAATTCCGCCTTTATTTTCGGCAACATATGGGGAAAAACAACGGCTTGGCGTTCCATCGCGACGCACGGCAATGTTATGCTTGCTTGCATCTGTCGATTCGCGCATGCAAGGCGATGAATGCAGGGCGCTGTGTATCGGCGCTCTCAAGAGGAGATCAGCATGAAGAGCGAAACCGCTTCCTTCGACGACGATTTCGAGGAACTGGACGACTTCGAGGATGATGACGACGACCGCGGCCTTTCCGGCCTTGTCGTCCTGTTGATGGGCACCGTCATCATTGGCGCCATCGTTTCGGTGATCTGGATCGCCTATCAGCACGGCGTCAAGGCCGGCGAGGCGCTGAACGGGTCGACGCCCTATGTCACCGCCGATCCCGAGCCGCTGAAGATTGAAAACAAGGTCGCCGACGCAGCCGGCGGCGCCGATAATGTCGACCGCGAGGTTTACGACCAGTTCGACGGCGCGCCGTCAGACCCGGTTGAGGTGATCGCCAGCGGGCCGGAAGAGCCGTTGGCGCGCGACAGCGACGACCCGATCGCCGCGATTGCGACCGATGCCGGCGCCGGCGCCGGGGTGGTTGAAGACGCGGTCGCCGACCGCATCGCAGAGCTTGCCGCCGCTGACGCCGCGCTGACGGAAGAGCCCGCGCCAGCCGTCGCGACCCCGACGCCCAAGCCCGATCCGAAACCGGCGACGACGCCGACGCCGGCAAGCGTGACGCCGGCGCCCCAGCCGTCGCCCAAGCCGGAACCGAAACCGGCGACGACGCCGACCGTCAGCTATAATGGCGACGCGCTGTCGGGCAGCCATCTGGTGCAGGTCGGCGCGTTCCGCAGCGAGGCCGAAGCCGACGGGCAATGGACGAAGCTGCAAGGCAAGCTTGGCGATTATCTCGCCGGCAAGTCCGACGACGTCGAGCGCGCCGATCTTGGGGCCAAGGGCGTTTATTATCGCCTGCGCATCGGGCCGTTCGCCTCTGCTGACGACGCAAAGACCTATTGCGCCGGGCTGAAAGATCGCGGCACGGACTGCCTGATCAAGGCGAAGTAGCGCTGATGGCCAGCGGGCAAAGCGCGCCGAGCGCAGTCGTTTATGATTGCGAGGGCGCGCGGCTTTCCGCCGACGAGAAGGCGTTCTTCCGCGACGCCGATCCGTGGGGGTTCATCCTGTTCGCGCGGCACTGCGAGAGCGCCGAGAGCGTTACTGCTCTGTGTGCGGAGCTTCGCGACTGCGTCGGCCGCGATGCGCCGGTGATGATCGACCAGGAGGGCGGGCGCGTCGCGCGCATGAAACCGCCGATTTTCCCCGCGCATCCGCCGCCGGCGGTGTTCGGGGATTTGTGGAAGCTCGATCCGAAAGCGGCGGTCGAGGCGGCGCGGCTCAATTCGTTTCTGCTGGGGCGGATGATCTCCGATCTTGGGGTCAATATTGATTGCGCGCCGATGCTCGACGTGCCGCAGATCGACTCCAACAAGGTTGTGATCGGCGATCGCGCCATCGCCAGCCATCCCGATCAGGTGGCCGCGCTTGGCCGTGCGGTCATTGACGGGCTGATGCAGGGCGGTGCGCTGCCGGTAATCAAGCACATGCCCGGCCATGGCCGCGCGCTGGTCGACAGTCATTACGATTTGCCGCGCGTTACGGCGTCACGGCGCGATCTTGAACAGACAGACTTCGCGCCGTTCAGGGCGCTCAACGATGCGCCGGTCGGCATGACCGCGCATGTCGTTTATGACGCGCTCGATCCGGCGTTGTGCGCGACCATGTCGAAAACCGTGATCGACGAGGTTATTCGCGGCGAGATCGGTTTTGACGGTCTTTTGGTGTCGGACGATCTCAAGATGAAAGCCCTTGGCGGGCCGGTCGGCGCGCGCGTCGGCCAGTCCCTCGCGGCGGGGTGCGATATCGCGTGCTGCTGTAATTTCACGCTGGAGGAAAAGCTGGCGGCGGCGAAAACCGCGCGGCCACTTGCTGGCGAATCGGCACGCCGGGCCGAGCGGGCGCTCTCAGCGCTGAAAGCGCCCGAGGATCGCGGCGAGACCGGCGATTCTTACAAGCGCCTGGCGGCGCTGATCAAACCGGTGATGGCGGCATGATGGCGCGGCCGGGGAAAACTTTCGAATGGGCCCATGGCGGAATCGCCCGTAAGGTGGCCGGATGAGTGAAGCGAGAATGATCGACGACGCGCCGGACGAGGAGTTTGAGGACGCTAAAGCGCCTGTCGCGCCGGATTCGACGAAAGAAGATGACGCCCCGTTCGACGCCCCGTTCGACGCACCTGTGCGCACCGCGCCGACAGATGAGGCCGATGACGAACTCGAAGCGCTGATCGTCAATCTCGACGGTTATGAGGGTCCGCTTCACGTCCTTCTCGATCTTGCGCGCGCGCAAAAGGTCGATCTGCGCAAGATTTCGATGATTGCGCTGGTCGATCAGTACCTGTCGTTCATCGACGCCGCCAAGGCGCGCAGTCTTGAGCTAGCCGCCGACTATCTGGTGATGGCGTCGTGGCTTGCCTATCTGAAATCGAAACTGCTTATTCCGCAGCCGGATGAAGACGCGGGCGAGCCAACGGCCGATGAAATGGCGGCGCGTCTTGCGTTCCAGTTGCAGCGCCTTGAAGCGATGCGCAAGGCGGCGGATGATCTGTTTCGCCTGCCGCAACTCGGGATGGAGCTGTTTGCGCGCGGTATGCCCGAAGGCGTGCGGGTTTTGAAAACGCCGTTATGGCAGGCCGAATTGCTCGACCTGCTTCAGGCCTATGCGCGCCAGCGCGTCGCCAATGTCGAGCGCAGCTATAAACCGGAGCTGCCGAAGGTCTATTCCATCGAGGAGGCGCGCCAGCGCCTTGAACGGATTTTGGGAATGATCCCGGAATGGACCGAGCTGACCTCGCTGACGCCAAATCAGGGCGTTGAAGCGCCGTCGGTTTCGGTCATCGCAAGCTCGTTCAACGCGGCGCTTGAATTCGCCAAGGACGGGCGCATCGATTTGCGCCAGATGGGCACGTTTGAACCGATTTACGTTCGCCAGCGCCGTGAGCCGCGCATCGAAGACCAGAAAGACGGGCAATGACCGACCTCAATGATGACGCCGGCCGCAATTTTGAAGCCATGAGCGCCCGCGAGGCGCAAGAAGCGCTTGCCGACGAATTGGATGGCGAACTCACTGATGAGCAAGCCGGGGATGCAATACAAATGGGCGAGGATAACGACGCCGAAGCCGAAAAAGACGCCATCGAAGACGCCATCGCAGGCGATCTCGAAGGCGGCGGCGAGGCGGATGAAGAGCCGGGCGACGATGAGGCGCATGCTGACGATCCGGTATGGACTGCGGCGCAAACCGCCGAGCATTTGCGTATGGCGGAGGCATTGTTGTTCGCCGCCGTCGAACCGCTGGACGACGAGGCGATCAGTGCGCGCCTGCCGGAGGGCGCCGACATCAAGACCATCCTTGAACTGATCGCCCAGCAATATGAAAATCGCGGCGTGAACCTGACGCGCGCCGCCGGCAAATATCGTTTTGTCACCGCGCCTGACGTTGCGCATGTGCTTGAGAAAGAAAAGATCGAGCCGAAAAAGGTTTCGCGCGCCGCCCTCGAAACGCTGGCGATCATCGCTTATCATCAGCCGTGCACGCGCGCCGACATCGAGGATGTGCGCGGGGTGGCTGTCTCGCCCGGCTCGCTCGACCAGTTGATGGAAATCGGCTGGATCAGGATGCGCGGCCGGCGGCGCTCGGCGCCGGGGCGTCCGCTGTTATACGCAACGACGCAGGCGTTTTTAGAGCACTTCAATCTCGAAGCGGTCGGCGATCTGCCGGGCATGGCTGATCTCAAGGCCGCCGGGCTTCTCGATGCGCGCCTGCCTCCGGGTTTCTCGATCCCGTCACCCGGCGAGGCCGGCGATGATGAAGACATCGACGAAGACGGCGGCGAGGCGGAATTCGTGCAGGACTTCCACGAGGCGGAGACGCCCGACGAAGGCATCGACGATGCTATTGTCGAACAGACCGAATAGACGGGGTTTGCGCCGGCGCACCGGGATGACCATGGCGCCGGGTTGAAAAAGCGGGAACCGGTTGATGGTTTCCATCCATCAACTATGCAAAACCGGCGCGAATACTTGAAAACCGGATCATCGGGCGTTGCAGATTAATCGCCAGATGATCTAGATAGACTGGAACTCAAAGAGGGAGGCCGCTGTGTCGGTCGGACCGTGGCAGATTGTGATCGTACTCGTCCTCGCCTTGCTGCTGTTTGGCGGCGGCGGGAAAATATCTTCGCTTATGGGAGATTTTGCGAAGGGAATCAAAGCCTTCCGCAAAGGACTTCAGGATGAGGATAAGCAGGTCGAAGATCAGGCGAACCAGGCCGTGGACGTCACCCCGAAGTCGGCTGAACGGACCAAATCCGCAGAGTAAGCGCGCCATTTCCCAGCGCTAGCGTGAGGGCGTCATGAGCCTGATGCCGCAATTTGGATTTTTTGAACTCGTCCTCGTGGCGATCGTCGCGCTCGTCATTGTCGGGCCGAAAGATTTGCCGCGCCTGATGCGCATGGGCGGCAAATTGATGGCGCAGGCGCGCAAGCTCGGCGCGGAGTTCATGGGCGCGTTCAACCAGATGGCCCGCGAGGCGGAGATGGAGGAGATGCGTCAGGAGATTGAAGCGCTTAAACGCGACAATGTTTTCTCCGACGCCAAACGCGCCGTCGACGAGGCGATGGCGCCGGTTGAGACGGCCATGCGCGATGAAGCGACGGAACTGAAAAACGCCACGAACGCCTCTGCAAAGGCTGACGCCGAGTGAGCGAAACGCCGCCCAAACCAGATCTTCACGACGATGAAGACGAACTTGCGTCGTCGTCCGCGCCGCTGCTCGATCATTTAACCGAATTGCGTCAGCGCCTGATCGTTTCGATTGTCGCGATCGCCATCGGCTTTGCAATTTGCTTTGCGTTCTCGCGCCAGATTTTCAATGTGCTGATTATCCCGTTTGTCGATGCGGTTGGCGCGGCGAATAACGGCGAAGACCCGACATTGTATTTTGCGCCGCTGGAGTTTTTCTTCACGCGGGTGCGCCTGTCGGTTTTCGCCGCCATCGTTCTGGCGTTTCCGGTGCTGGCGTTCGAGGCGTACAAATTCATTGCGCCGGGGCTTTACAAGCGCGAGCGCAAGGCCGCCGCGCCGTTCCTCATCGCGATGCCGGTCCTGTTCGCGGTCGGCGCGTCGCTGGTTTATTTCGTGATGATGCCGTTCGTCATGCGCTTCGCCGTCGGCTTTGAAGGCAATGCGGGCGAGGCGAACCCGGCGAACTTTGAATTGCTGACCCGCGTCGGGGATTATCTGTCGCTGATCACGACGCTCATTCTCGCCTTCGGGTTCGCCTTCCAGCTTCCGGTGTTTTTGACGCTGATGGCCCGCGCCGGGCTGATCGACGCGCAGTTCCTCACCAGCAACCGGCGCTATGCGATCGTCATTATTTTCATTATCGCCGCATTCCTGACGCCGCCCGATCCGTTCAGCCAGGCGGTGCTGGGCGGCTGCATCATCGCGCTGTACGAAGTGTCGGTGATCTCGGTCAGGATGGCGGCGAAAAAGGTCGAGAAAGTCTCGGAAGAGGCGGCGGCGTGAAGGCGCCGGAATATCAGGAAACGCACAATGACTGACACACCTACCAGAGACAGCAATGGCAACACGCTGGTCGACGGCGACAGCGTCACCCTCGTCAAAGACCTCAAGGTCAAGGGCTCGGGCGGCGTCACCCTCAAGCGCGGGACGATGATCAAGAACATTCGCCTGACCGCGAACCCGGCGGAGATTGAGTGTAACGCGCCCAAGGTGAAGGGGCTGGTGCTGCGCACCGAGTTTCTGAAAAAGGCTTGAGGGCGGGCCTTGCTGGACGCTCGGGCCTGAACGTCTTATAGGCTCGCGCCATGCATGACCTGAAAGACATCCGCGATAACCCTGATGCGTTTGACGCCGGCCTTGCGCGCCGCAACCTTGCTCCGCGCGCCGGCGAAATCCTCACCCTCGACAAGGAGGCGCGCAAATTCACGCAGGCGCTGGAAGAACTCCAGGCGCGCCGCAATGCCGCGTCGAAAGCCATCGGCGCCGCCAAGGCGAAAAAGGACGAGGCCGAGGCCCAGCGCCTGATGGCGGAAGTCGAGCAGATCAAACAGCAAATGCCGACAGCGGAAGCCGAGCAAAAGAAATATCTCGATCAGGTCAACGACATCCTTGCCGGCATCCCGAACCTGCCGGCGGACGATACGCCGGTCGGCGTCTCCGAAGACGACAATGTCGAGGCCCGGCGCTGGGGCGAGCCGAAGCGCATCAACCACGCGAAAGAGCATTTCGATATTGGCGAAGCGCTCGGCCTCATGGATTTCGAGACCGCGGCCAAAATGTCGGGTGCGCGTTTCGTCCTGCTCACCGGCGCCTTGTCGCGCATGGAGCGCGCCGTCGCCAATTTGATGCTCGACACCCATACCGGCGAGTTTGGGTATACCGAATGTTCGCCGCCATTGATGGTGAAGGACGGCGCCGCCTATGGCACTGGGCAGTTGCCGAAATTCGAAGAAGACCTGTTCAAGACCACCAACGGGTACTGGCTTATCCCAACCGCCGAAGTTTCGCTCACCAATATCGTCGCCGACGCCATTCTCGACGAAGAAACCCTGCCGCGCCGCTTTACGGCGTGGACGCCGTGCTTCCGGTCGGAAGCCGGATCGGCCGGGCGCGACACCCGCGGCATGATCCGCATGCACCAGTTCTCGAAGGTCGAACTGGTGTCGGTGACAGCGCCGGAAAAATCGGTCGAAGAGCACGAACGCATGACCGAATGCGCTGAAGCGATCCTCAAGAAACTCGACTTGCCGTTCCGCACCATGACTCTGTGCACCGGCGATATGGGCTTTTCGGCGAACAAGACCTATGACATCGAGGTCTGGCTGCCGGGCCAGAACCGCTACCGCGAAATCTCCTCGTGCTCGAACTGCGGCGACTTCCAGGCGCGGCGGATGAAGGCGCGCTATCGCAAGCAGGGTGAAAAGCAGACGCGTTTCCCGCACACCCTGAACGGGTCGGGGCTCGCGGTCGGGCGCACCATGGTGGCGATCCTTGAAAACTATCAGCAAAGCGACGGGTCGGTGGCGGTGCCGGACGTATTGCAGCCCTATATGGGCGGGCTCAAAGTCATCGAGAGAGCCTGATTGATGCGCATCCTCTGCACTAATGACGACGGCGTTCATGCGCGCGGGCTGGAAAGCCTCGTCAAGATCGCGCGGCAATTGTCCGATGACGTCTGGGTGGTCGCTCCGCAGGAAGAACAATCCGGCGCGGCGCGCGCGCTGACGCTCGCCCATCCGATCCGCGTGCGCAAATATGACGACCGGCGCTTTGCGGTGTCCGGCACGCCGACCGACGCCGTGATGATGGCGGTTTACAAATTGCTCGGCGACAAAAAGCCTGACCTCGTGCTTTCCGGCGTCAATAACGGCCAGAACCTTGCCGACGACGTCACGTTCTCTGGCACCATCGCCGGCGCTTTTCAGGGCATGACCCTCGGCGTGCCGTCGATTGCGCTGTCATTGGCGCGGCTTAACCGCGACGCTGCGCGCTGGGCGACGCCCGAAGCCCATGGCGCAAAACTCGTGCGCCGTCTGCTCGATCAGGGCTGGCCGGCCGATGTCGTCATCAACATCAACTTTCCCGACCGCGACCCCGACGACGTCACCGAGATTGAAGTCACCTCGCAGGGCCATCGCGATCATTTCACGCTTTTCGCCGAAGAGCGTGAGGATTTGCGCGGCGGCACGTATTACTGGTTCGGATACTCCGGGAAGTTGTCCGATCCGCCGCAAGGCGTCGATCTGCGTGCGATTTACGACGGGCGGATCTCGGTCACTCCGCTACATCTCGCGCTGACGCATGAAGACGCGCGGATAAAGCTTGCGAAATCCCTCAACGGCCCCGCCAAGTGAGGTTTTGACGAAAGTCGGCGGAATAGCTTGATATTCCGCCGTTCCTTCGCGATTCTTAACTTCTTCTTAACCGAAACCCGCCGAATGTTACCGTAAGGTTAACGGCGAGATGGAGTTGGCCATGCGTATTCTTTTCGGCTCGGCTTTATTGGCCTCAGTCTGCACGCTTTCGGCATGCGGGTCGCATCAGCATTCCGCGCCTGTGACTTATGGGGCGGCGCAAACGGCGAACACCGCTTCAACCGGGCGCGTTTACAACTCGCCGCAGGAAATTTCAGCCGAACGCCAGCGCGTCGCGCAGGCGTCGTCTTATCGCGCACCTGCAACGACAACGGCATCGAACGCCCCCGCGCGCCTGACCCCGGTGACGCAAACCTATAGCGAAGGGCGCAGCTTCGATTACAACGCCAAACCGATCTACATAGCCGACCGGCAGCCGGAGTATATCGCCCAACCGCAACGCGCTCCCGAGCCGCAACGACTTGCCCAGGCGAGCAGCGATTTGCCGGGCCGCGTGACGGTTCTGCCCGGCGATACGGTCTATGCGATTTCGCGGCGCACCGGCGCGTCGCCGCAATCGATCATCACGCTCAATCATTTGTCGCCGCCCTATACGCTAACCATTGGCGAAACGCTGCGCGTGCCGTCTAGCGCGGTGCCGCCGTCGCGCGCCGACAGCGCCGGCATTGTGCAAACCTCAACCCGCTCGCAGCCGGGTTTGCGCGACGACGCGGTTCATGTCGTGCAGGCGGGGGAAACGCTTTATTCGATTTCACGTGCGAGCGATGTCAGCGTTGACGCGATTGCGCGGGCGAACCGTTTGCGTTCGCCCTATACATTGTCGATTGGCCAGACCCTTCGGATTCCGGGGGCGCTGGTCTCGGACAAGAAGTCGGCGCCAAAGCGCGAGGCTTCCGCCTCGGGCGATGTCGCCGATATCGCCCGCAATGTTTCCTATAACAAACCGGCGCCGACGGCGGCGGTCGCGCCAAGCATGTTTGACTGGCCGGTAAAAGGCGCGGTCATTGGCGGCTACGGCATGATGAGCAGCGGCAAGCGCAATGACGGCGTCAATATCGCAGCGCCGGTCGGAACGCCGGTGCGGGCGGCGGCCGACGGCGAAGTTGTTTACCGCGGGGCCGAACTCGACGGATACGGCAATTTGTTGCTGATCAAGCATTCAGACGGGTTCGTCACCGCCTACGCTCATAATGACGTCATGCTGGTCAAGAAGGGCGACATGGTTCGCCGTGGGCAGGTGATTGCAAAGGTCGGCCAGACCGGCGCCGCCAGCGAACCGCAATTGCATTTCGAGATCAGACAGAATTTGAAAGCCATTGATCCAGTCGCGCTATTGGGATCGCTATAGCCGGGGCGTTCAACACGATTACAAGAACAAAGTTGCGTACAACTCTACTCTTGCACCGAATAGAGAAATACTTGGGCCCCAGTCGGGGCCCATTTTTTTGCCGCCCGCCCGATGAAACTGGCGTCAGGCGCTGGCGATGGTCCATAGCAGATAGGCGCCGTAGCCGCCCATCAGCGTCACGCCTTCCAGCCGACTCATGCTTGCTTTTGTACGCGCAAAAAGTACGAGCGCGATAGTCGCGGCGAGCATCACCCAGTTGTCGAACCGCAGGATTTGCGCCGGCGTAGCAACCGGCTGAACAAGCGCTGTCGCGCCCAGTATGAAAAGTGCGTTGTAAATGTTCGAGCCGACGACGTTGCCCAGCGCCAACGCGCTCTTGCCCCGCACCGCAGCCATGACGGAGGTGACAAGCTCAGGCAGCGAGGTGCCGACCGCGACGACGGTAAGGCCGATGACCGTTTCTGAAACGCCGAGATCAGCAGCGACAGAGATGGCGCCGCCAACGAGCAGTTTCGCGCCGCCGGCAAGCGCCGCCAACCCGCCGAGAACCAGTAAAATGTCGAGCAGAACGGATTTGGGCCCCGCCGGCAGCTCTGCGGCTTCCGCCGTCAGTATTTGCGATGAGGCGGAATCCGGGGCGCTGCGTTCGCTCCAAAAGGCATACATGATATACGCGGATATTGCCGCGAGGAACCCTGCACCGGCGATGCGGTTGAATTCCCCGGTCATGGAGACGGCAATGACCGCGACGGTCGCGCCTAACACCACCGCGCCGTCGCGTTTGAAAGCTCTCTGGTCTACCGCGAACGGCGCAATCGCCGCTGAAAGCCCAAGGATCAGCAAAATGTTGACGATGTTCGAGCCGATGACATTGCCAAGCGCAACCCCCGGCGAGCCCGAGAGCGCCGCCTGAATGCTGGAGACCAGTTCTGGGGTTGAGGTGCCGAAGCCGACCAGCGTCAGCCCGATCAGCAGTTCCGATACCCCGCACCGGCGGGCTAACGCGCTCGCACCCCTAATCAACACGTCTGCTCCGGCGGTCAGGATGGCGAGCCCCGCCGCGATGATGAGCCAGTCTGACAAAGAAGATGCCCCTAAAACGATTGCCGCGAAGATGTCGTGGGTCGGTGAGGGTATTGCTAGTGGCGGCGGAAAATTATTTCACCCCAGACGAATGCAGGCGGTTGCAATTGCGACAGGGCGAGCCTCGTCGCCTTGCCACCCCGTCGCTTCCAGAAATGCGATGCGTCGGCCCTTGCGGCGCACGCGGACCTTCGCCTGCATGTCCTCAGCGCGCGACGACGTCAGGTAGTCTATTGCGATGTTTGAGCTGGCGACATTCTTGCCCGCGCCGGCGGCGACAAGTTCGGCCTGCATGGCGAATTCCAGAAAGGCGGCGATGACCCCGCCATGCAGGGCGCGAATAGCCGGGTTTCCGATATGAGCCTCGTCAAAGGTCAGTTGGTAGGTTCGCTCGTCAGCCGATTCGTCGGCACGAACGCCCAACCACTGCGCAATCGGCGCGCTGGAGATGAATTCACGAACAAGATCGATTTCCGCCATGGCTAAACCCTTAAACCCTTGATCGGCCCCCTGGTCCCGACCATGAATGCGCCGGCGCCGGTGGCCAGCAGCGAATTGTCAGCCTGCAACGCCAGCCGCCCGGTGACGTAGGCGATGTCGTTGCGCACGCCGTCGCATTCGGCGCTGCATACCGCGCGCACGCCGAAACGCGCCCGGCTTATATAATCCGTCCGCAAATTGACGGTGGCGATGGGTTTTAGCTCCTCCAGCGCGGTAAAAACCGTCAGTCCGAAAATCGAGTCGAGTATGATGGTGGATAGCCCGCCATGCACAAATCCTTCGCCATCAGCGAACTGTTGCGGCAGCTCCATCGAGAACGTCGCCTTGCCCTTGCCGATGAGGATCGGCTCCAGGCTCAGCGAGCGAAACAGCGAGTGTTCATGTGTCAGAAAATCGCGTGCGGTGCGCAGCATCGCGCTGATCGCCGGATTGACGTCTTTGTGATTCGCCTCATCAGTCATGACGGCAAATTAGCCACGCGGCGGGCTGCTTCAAGCTTTTAGCGCAGCTTACTCGGAATCACCCGTCGCAGGGCCGCGCAGCCGTTCTTCCTGATACTGGATGCCCCAGCCGATGATCTGGCGCCACAGTGCTTCGGCCATTTCCGGGGGAACGCCTTTTTCGGTCGCGTAGGCGCGCACCTTTTCGATGACTTCGCGGTTGCGCCACGGCACGTTGGCCTGCGCCGCCTCGGCGCTCTTTAGCTCCCACATGCGGTCGACATAACCCCAACGGCTGGCAAGCGTCTCAACCAGTTCGCGATCCATGCGGTCGATCTCGATGCGTACCTCGTCCATGGTTTTACATTCTTGCGGCTGTTTCATTTTTCGACCCTTTTGTTTTCACCATGCCGTCATCGGCCTCAGTCACGCGTCTTTAGCGTTTTGCATTCTCATAGTCTTCCAGCGCCGCCAGCCACGCCTCTTCCGCCGCGGCGATCGCCTCGGTAAGGGCGGCGCGTTCTTTTTGCAGCTTTGTCGCGCGGGGGACATTCTTTTCATACAGGTCCGGATCGGCGAGCGCCGCGTCCAGCTTTGGCAGAATAGCGTTGAGGTCAGACAGTTTTACCTCCGCCGCGTCCGCCTTTTTCTTTAACGGCGAAAGCTGTTCGCGTGTAGCGGCTGAGGACTGGCGCGCCGTGGTGCGCGGATCCTGCGCGCCGCGCTTGCCGTCGTTGGCGGCGGCAGTTTTCTGCGCATCAAGCACGAGCGCGCGGTAATCGTCGAGATCGCCGTCATAGGGCCGCACCGCGCCATCCTTGACCAGCCATAACCTGTCGGCGACGCTTTCGGCGAGGTGGGCGTCGTGGGTGATCAGCAAGACCGCACCCGCGTAATCGTTCAGCGCCTGCGACAACGCCGAACGCGCGTCGATATCAAGATGGTTGGTCGGCTCGTCGAGGATAATCATGTGCGGGCCGTGATGGGTGATGAGCCCTAGCAGCAGGCGCGCCTTTTCGCCGCCGGACAGATTTTCAACCCTAGTGTCGGCCTTTTCATGGCCGAAGCCAAACCCAGCGGCGAGGGCGCGGGCCTGCGCCTCGGTGGCGTCGGGCGCAAGCTCGCGCACATGATCAAGCGGTGTTTGCGCAGGCTTCAATTCATCGAGTTGATGCTGTGAGAAATACGCAATGCCGAGCTTTTTGTGTTTGAACACATTGCCGGCAAGCGGTTTCAACCGTCCGGCGATGGACTTCACCAGCGTCGATTTTCCCTCGCCATTGGGGCCCAGAATGGCGATGCGGTCATCCTGGTCGATGCGCAGATTGGTGTTGCGTAATACCGGCGCGCCCTCGACATAGCCGAGATCAGCTTCGACCAGCCGCACAATCGGCGGCGCCATCGGTTCGGGGTTTTTGAAATGGAACGGGATCGCGCGATCTTCAACCGGCTCGGCGACGAGTTGCATGCGTTCAAGCGCCTTGATCCGGCTTTGCGCCTGCTTCGCCTTTGACGCTTTGGCGCGGAAGCGGTCGATAAACGCCTGCATGTGCTTGCGCTGCGATTCCTGCTTGGTGCGAAACGCCAGCGCCTGCGCGCGCGCCTCCAGGCGCTTGCGCTCATAAGTATCGTAGTCGCCGGCGGAGACGATGAGTTTTCGGTTTTCAAGCGCAAGAATATGCGTCGCCACGCGATTGAGAAAGTCGCGGTCATGGCTGACGATGATCGCCGTGTACGGATAACGCCTTATATAGCTTTCCAGCCAGATTGCGCCTTCGATGTCGAGATAGTTCGTCGGCTCGTCGAGCAGGAGGAGATCAGGCGCGGAAAACAAAACGCCGGCCAGCGCCACCCGCATTCGCCACCCGCCGGAAAAATCAGACGCTGGTCGTTTCTGGTCGTCCGCCGAAAACCCCAGGCCGGAAAGAATCGCGCCGGCGCGCGCTTCGGCGGAGTGAGCGTCGATATCGGCAAGCCGGGTGTGGATTTCGGCGATGCGGATCGGATCGGCCTCGCTCTCCATCGCCGCAAGCAGGGCGGTGCGTTCCACGTCAAAGCCCAATACGATGTCGATGAGGGCGTCCTCGGTCGCCGGCGCTTCCTGCCGCACGCCGCCAATCCGCCGGCCCTTGCGGACGGACAAAGAGCCGTCATCGGGAAAAATCTCGCCGCGGACCATCCGCAACAGGGTCGACTTGCCGGTTCCGTTGCGCCCGACAAAGCCGACCTTCCAGCCGTCGGAAATCGCCGCCGTCGCCAATTCGAGCAACGGGCGGCCTTCGATGCGGTAGGTGACGTCGTTAATATGCAGCATGAGCCGGACACGATGAATTGCCCGCGAACCCCTAGGCAAATTCCGTGTGTATGGAAACCGGGCTTATGCGATTTTGGCGCGTTGAGCGCCACGAATTCGGGCTTACAGGCCCCAGCTCGACGGATTGGCGATGGCCTCGTTTCTGTTCAGGGCCTGCATGCCCTGAATCACGCGCACGATATACCAGATGGTTGCGGCCAGCATGACCAAAAACCCGATCATGATCACGGTCAGGACCACCCCGATGATGAAGTAGACGATCATCTTCCAGAACAGGTTGATCTGGTTGCGGTAATGGGATTGCAGCCATTCCGGGCCCT
The DNA here is from genome assembly GCA_041398145.1 of Parvularculaceae bacterium. Lineage (GTDB taxonomy): Bacteria > Pseudomonadota > Alphaproteobacteria > Caulobacterales > Parvularculaceae > Amphiplicatus. The sequence continues at coordinate 114,808 of JAWKVF010000002.1, forward strand.
TGTCCTTGGCCATATAGGCCATGACCAGGCCCACGACTGCGGTAATGCCGGCGGCCAGCCCGACTAGATACAGAATGTAGATCAGGTTGGCGTTGCCCTTTTGCGACGGGTCGGTCGAGATTTCGAGATCAGACATCAGCGGCTCCCATTTTGGCGCATTTTGCACCAGATTCGCCGCGTATTGCAGTCCTTTCGCCTTGCCGCGCCGCAGAAGAGTTGATAGTGACCCGGCCAAATTCCCTTCAACACCATACAGGAGCCGCGCCATGGCGCTTGAACGCACGTTTTCGATTATCAAACCGGACGCCACACGGCGCAATCTGACCGGCAAAATCATTTCGAAATTCGAGGAGGGCGGGCTTCGCGTCGTTGCGTCCAAACGCATCAAGATGACCCGTGAACAGGCCGAAGGCTTTTACGCGGTCCACAAAGAGCGCCCGTTTTTTGGCGAACTGGTGGAATTCATGATGTCCGGTCCGGTCATCGTGCAGGTGCTTGAGGGTGAGAACGCGATCGCCCGCAATCGTGAAATCATGGGCGCGACCAATCCCGCCGACGCCGCCAAGGGGACGGTGCGTGCGGAGTTTGCAGAATCGATTGGCGAAAATTCGGTTCACGGCTCCGACGGTCCGGACACGGCGGCCCAGGAAATCGAGTTCTTCTTCTCCAAAGACGAAATCGTCGGTTAACGCACGAGGCCGGGCGGGTGACGGGCGACCTTTACCTCGATCTGGCGATATCCCTGGCCGGCGTCGGCCTGGTGGTGCTGATCTCGTATGTCCTCGGCGCGTGGCGAACGGTGAAAGTCACCGAATCCGCCGCCGCTGATCGCCTTGCGTTCGACGAGCCGGATTTCGCGCCGGGCGTCTGGATGACGGGCGTCGATGGCGCCGCCGCCGCCGCCCGCGCTAAAGCCGGTGGCGAGATTGCGCTGGTCTTTCCCCTTGGCGACCGTCTGGTCAGTCGCCGCCTGTCGGCGCCAGCAGTGAAGTGCGCCGTTCAGGCGGATGCGGTCGTGATCGATCTTCGCGAACCCTCGAAGCGCGCCATCCGCCTTGTCGCCGCAAGTTCGCAGCAGGCGGGCGAGTGGGCGCGGGCCCTTGGCTGCATCGGACGCTAGAGCCGGGCCGGCGATCGCGGTATTATCCGAACATGGAATTTCCAGACGTCGTCACCATCGCCGTTCCGGCCTTTGTCCTGCTTGTGCTGATCGAAATGATCACATGGCGCGTCACCGGGCGCGGCGATTATGAAACACGCGATAGCGGCGCCAGCCTCCTAATGGGGCTTGGCAGTCAGATTACGCCGCTATTTGGCGGCGCTGTTCTGGTCTTTGCGGTGTGGACCGCGGCGTACCAGTTCCGCCTGTTTGACATTCCCAATGCGTGGTGGGCGGTCTCGATCTGCTTTGTGCTCGATGATATGCGCTATTACTGGTGGCATCGCATCAGCCACGAACGCCGCTGGTTCTGGGCGAGCCATGTCATTCACCATTCCTCGCAGCACTATAATCTGACGACCGCGCTAAGACAGACATGGACCGGCGAAATCCTCGGCGGCGTGCTGTTCAAGACGCCGCTTGCGTTTATCGGGTTTCATCCCGCCATGCTGGTGTTTGTCGGCGGTCTCAATCTTGTCTATCAGTTCTGGATTCACACCGAGATGATCACGCGCCTTGGCCCGCTGGAATGGGTTATGAACACGCCAAGCCATCACCGCGTGCACCACGCCACCAATCCCAAATATCTCGACGCCAATTACGCCGGTACGCTGATCATCTGGGACCGCATGTTCGGCACATTTGTGGAAGAAGATACCTCAGAACCACCGCGCTATGGCATTGTGAAAAATCTCGGCTCGTTCAACCCGTTCGTGATCGCCTTTCATGAATGGATCGGCATCGCCAAAGACGTGCTGTCTGCGAAGTCGCTGCGCGAGGTGTTGGGCTATACCCTCGGGCCGCCCGGTTGGTCGCCTGACGGGTCGCGGATGACATCCGCGAAGCTGAAAGAACGCTGGGAGCGTCAGCACCGCGAAAATGACGTTTCCGTAACCGCCCGGCCGGCGGAATAGGGCGAAAACCGGTCAATTCCGGCCGCGGCGCCCAGAACCAGCCTTAATCGCCTTCACAAGACCTTGATTCAATCTTCAAGCGGCCAGGTTGCGCCGCCAAGTATAAGCCTCGACGCGCTGCACCGCAGGAGGAGAGGCGATGAAACGGAAATTTGTAGAATATATTGGCATGCCGGTTTTAGCGGTCGCCATCGCCGCGGGCGCAGCATTGGCCTCCGGCTCGGGTGTCGAGCCTCGCAGCGCTTACGGCCCGGCCGTCAATGTGCTGGAGGCGGAAGCCGCCGCCCGCCATGCCAGCGCGGTTTTTGACCGTGCTGATCTGAACGCGGACGGTGAGTTGGACGCGCGAGAATATGAGGCCCTGTCGATTGTCACGGCGGAACTGGCCCGGCTCAACGGATTTGTCGCTGTTGATTTTGACGGTGTGGCGGCGCCGGTCGCATTGCCGATTGTCGCGCCAAAAGCGATGACGAGCGCGGAGCGCATCCGCGTTGAGGCGATTGCGTCGCGCGAATTCCACCTCGTCGCCGATGGCGACGACGCTATTTCCCATGACGAGTATGTCAGCGCGCAATTGGAGCTATTCGCCGCCGCCGACCAGAACCGTAACGGCGTCCTGAACGCGCGCGAGCTTCAGGCTTACGCCGCCTGGCAAGCCCACCTTACCCCCCGCAACGCCTGAGGCTTTTCAGCCCCAACCCTGTCTTGGGTAGTTGCAGGCAAGCCGCCGACGCGCGAAATCGCGTCGGCGGTTTACTATTCAATCAAAAACCTCCACCTTCGGTGGAGGATTGGACGGGTTCTACAATGTAGGAAAGATACCTCCACGCTTGGACCATTGCCGTGGTTTTAAAACCAAGCATGGAGGTTTTATGGACTACAAGACGCTATCTCACTCGACGTGGGACTGCAAATACCATGTTGTTTTCGGCAGTAAATACAGGACGAAGCGGCTTTACGGGAGCGTTCGTCAGGAGTTGCGCGAGCTATTTATCAAGCTGGCGATCCAGAAGGGTTGCGTTATCGAGGAAGGGTTTTTGATGCCCGATCATGTCCATATGCTGATCAGCATCCCGCCCAAATACTCGGTTGCTCACGTTGTCGGATTTCTCAAAGGAAAGACGGCGCTTTACGTGGCCAACCGGTATGCGCGCAAGCGCAAGTACAAGGGGTATCATTTCTGGGCTCGGGGATATTTTGTTTCAACGACGGGCTATCAGGAGGAGGTCGTCAGACGCTACATCCAGAATCAGGAGAAACAGGACAAGCAGAGCGACTACGCTGACCTGTTTCACCTTAAGTACTAGTTTACGTTAACAAAACCACGTCCAGTGGTCCAAGCGAAGCGTTTCAAACCTCCACCTCTGGTGGAGGTCAATGACTTTTTTGCAAGCGAAACGACGCTAATTTAACGCATGCGGATCGACTGACTTTAAAAAGCCGTTTGGACAAGGCTAAAACTAGCGTCGGAGTAGAGGCCGTGAGGGGGGGCTGATGGAAAAACGCCGGGTCTTGTTCGTCGCCGCGATCGTCCTTGCCGGCTATGTCGTGGCGCTTGGCGTTGCGCCTTATTGGCTGCCGCCGGATGCTGGCGCGCCGAACGTTGCGGCGAAGCTCGGCTATAACATTTCTTTTGCCTATATAATGATGCTCGCGTGGACGGTGTTCGCAGTCGTCGTCATCTCGTTATGGGGCGGTGTGAATGCGGGCAGTGGCGCGGCGTCGTCTGACGGGGCGAAAAGCCCCGCATATTCCCAATTGTCTGCTCGGATTGAGGTCGCGATCATCTTTATCGGGATATTCGCCGCCTATTTCCCGTTCTTTCTCGCGCGGCGGGGCGATTTCATTGAAGACAAATATTTTCTGAATGCTCTCTGGCGAATGCAGTGCGGCGATGTTCCTTATAAGGATTTTGAATTTCTCTACGGGCCGCTGATGATTTATCCCGCGCATGTGTGGACGTCGATATTCGGTTTTTCCCTGAAATCGTATTATGCGCTTTATGCGCTGTTACAGGCGGGGTTGTTCGCCGTGCTTGCGCTGGTCCTCCAGCGTTACCTGCCGCAACGGCGCATCCGTTATGTTGCGTTTCTGGTTTTGCTGCCGCTTTTGTTCGACACATTGCTGGGGATCAATTACCTCGGCTGGCGCCGGATGCTGCCGGTGTTCGCCCTGCTTCTGGTTGCTGCGAACCCGCTGAACATTCGTGCTGTTGCGGCGGCTGCGACAATCCTCGGGATCGAGATCGCCTATTCGCTTGAGTTCGGTCTTGCCGGGCTTGCCGCATGCGGTGCGATCTACGCCGTGATGCTGCTACGGCCGAACCGCGCGCCGGTGTTCGCCTGTGGCGCAGCGTTGGCGGCGGCGTCGCTGGCTATCGCTTTTGTGCTGATCGCGGTTTCCACTGGCGCGGCGTTGCCCGATTATTTTGTTGCGACGCGCCATGTGCTCGCCGAGGCGAGCGCCAAGGGGCTTGGCGCTTTCAGCTTCTATTGGACGGCGCATTCGCTGGCCGCCTTTGCGGTGGTCTCTCTTGGCGTTGTGGCGGTCGCTGGCGGCGCCAGGAACCTGACGCGCGTTGATCTTGCCGAAGGCGACCGGCTGATGCTGGCGGCGCTTGCCTATGCGATCATCAGTATGAAGATCGCCTTTCAGCGCGTCGATATCTGGCATATGGCGAGCCCGTTCATCGCGTTGACGCTGGCTTTCATGTTTGCGAGGCCGCAATCGGTGTTCACGTTTTCGCCGATGGTGCGCCAATGGGGAATCGGCCTGTCGGCGGCGGCGTCATTAGCGGCGGCGATCGGGTTTGCGCCGCTTGGCCTGTGGATGGCGAGCGGCGTTGTTGGCGGCGGGCTAGATATAATCACCGGCAAGCCGGCCCTTGGCGCCATCGCCTCGCGCCATCAAGGTGTGGAGACTGAACTGACCCATCCCGACCGCCGGATGGTCGTTTTGGCGGAATATCTGAACGAGCCGGTTCGGCGCGCGCGGCCCGTCATGTTCTATAAAGATCGCTGGTGGGCGGGGCATCACCTTGGCGTTTGCCCTGTCGGCTACACATTTTACGATCTGATGTATTCAGACGAATTGGCGCCGTTGCAGGAGACCTTGGCCCAGACGCCGGAGACGCTGGTGGTGATGGACTTGTCGGCTTATGAATTTCTGTTCGAGGGGGATAGCGAGGAACTGAAGGTAAAGCCGAGAAAACTGCGGTTGCTTGAGCGACTGGCGTCGGTGCTGGCGACGGTCCATTATCACCAGTCGCCGATTGAAAACGTAATTGAAACCCGGATGTGGGAAGAAAACCTCGGCGATTATCTAGGATCGCATTATGAGTTGGATGCGCGGTTCGGGAAAATGGTTGTATTGAAACGGCGCGGCGAAGAGCAAGGCGGACTGAAATGAGCGATGCATTAGTGGGCCATACCGGATTTGTCGGCGGAAACCTTATCCGCCAGCATGAATTTGTCGCGCACTATAATTCAAAGAATATTGGCGAAATCCGAGGCCGCGCCTTTGACACAGTCGTCTTTTCCGGCGCGCAGGCGAAAAAATGGTGGGCGAACCAGAACCCTGATGCAGATCTGGCGGGCATTGAGAGCGCCATTGAAAACATGCGTAGCGTGAGCGCGCGCCGGGTGATCCTGATCTCGACGATTGACGTCTTGCCCCAGCGCGCCGGCGTCGATGAAGACTTCGACTGCGCATCGGTTGAAAACCATGCTTACGGCAATCACCGGCTACGTCTTGAAGAGGCGATGACGTCGATGTTCGATCAGGTGAATATTGTCCGCCTGCCGGCTTTGTTCGGTCCCGGCCTGAAGAAAAACGTCATCTTTGATCTGATGAACGACAACATTCTTGAAACCATCAACCCCGCCAGCGAATTTCAGTATTACGACCTGACGCGGCTATGGCGCGATATTGAATTCATAGTTGAGAACAACCTGCCGCTTGTTCATCTGTTTCCGGCGCCAGTTGCAACGCGCCAGATTCTGGACGCGTTTTTTCCGGACAAAATTGTGGGGATGAAAGCAGCGCCCGAGGCGCATTACGACTATCGCACCAAATATGATGAGTTGTTTGGCAGAAACGACGGCTACATCGCCGGCGCCGAAACGGTGCTTGCAAGTCTCGGCGCGTTCCTCACCGCCGAGCAGGGGCGGGCGGAATGAAACTGTCGGTCTCGAACATCGCCTGGGACGAGGCTGAGCGTGATGCGGTGCTGGCCTTGCTCGCCGGTGCGCGCGTTAGCGGTATTGAAGTCGCCCCCACGAAGTTCTGGCCGGACTGGCGTGGCGCCAGTCGCAAGGCCGCCGAGACCGAGGCGAGCGCGCTCAAATCGCAAGGGTTTGACGTGCCGGCATTGCAGGCGATTTTGTTCGGCAAGCCCGAGTTAAATGTTTTCGGCGATGCGCCGGTGCGCGCCGCCTTGCTTGACCATATCGAATTCGTCGCGGAGATCGCGGCCGGATTTGGCGCGGGCGTGCTTGTTTTCGGCTCGCCGAAAAATCGCGATCCGGGGGCATTGCCGGCGCGTGAGGCGTTTGCGCGTGGTGCGGATTTTTTTCGCGCCGCCGGCGAACGGTGCGCGCCTTACGGCGTTTGCCTGTGTCTTGAGCCGAACCCCGAGCGCTATGCGTGCCGGTTCATGACATCGTGGCGCGATGTGAAGGAAATGGCGAGACGCGTCGATCATGAAAATGTCGGTATACATCTCGACGCCGCGTGCATCGAACTGGAAGGCGACAGCGCTGTTGATGCGGTGACGGCGTGCGCCGGGCGGATCGCTCATTTCCACGCCACCGAGCCCGATCTGGGCGATTTTACCGCACCGCAAATGCCCCACGCCGAAATCGGCGCGGCGTTACGCGCGGCGGAATATGACAACTGGATCTCCATCGAGATGAGGCGATCAGACTATCCGCTGGAAAGCATTGAAAAAGCCGTGGCTGAAGTTTGGCGGTGTTATGGCTGACGCCCCTGACCTCACGCCTGCCGCGCCCGGCGAATTGAAATTTTCCATAATCGTGCCCGCCTATAACGAAGAAGCGGTTATCGAAAACACGCTCGTTGATCTGTGCGATTATCTCTCCACGGAGAAATTCCGCTTTGAAGTGATCGTGGTTGATGACGCGAGCGCAGATAAAACCGGCGAGATTGTCGCGCAGATCGCGCAAACACGCCCGCAGGTCATCGGCGTTCGCAATGACGGGCCGAACGGGTATGGCTATGCCATCCGGCGCGGTCTTGGTGTTTATACAGGCGACGCGATGGTGATCGTCACCGCCGACGGCGCCGATGCGCCAAAAGACGTCGCCGCCTATTTCCGCAAGATCGAGGAGGGCTATGATTGCGCATTCGGGTCGCGCTTCATGCCGGGCGCGAAAGTTTCGGGCTATCCGCGCTTCAAACTGTTCATGAACCGCATTGCGAACTGGCTGATTTCCCTGATTGTCGGGCGCAAATACAACGACTTTACCAATGGGTTTAAATGCTATCGCCGTCACGTGATTGACGCCATGCAGCCGCTGGTGACGGGCCAGTTCAACATCACGATTGAGCTTGCGGTGAAGGCGACGCTTGGCGGCTGGCGCTACGCGGTCGTGCCGAACGACTGGACGGAACGCGACGCCGGCGCTTCAAGCTTTAAAATTTTCAAGCTGATAAAGCCCTATGCGGCAACGTTCATTTACTGCCTGACGCAGGATTATCTGAAAAACGTCAAGCGCTAACTCTGGCGCGCCGCGGATTCGGCGGTTTTGCCCTCGGCGTCGCGCACATTCAAATCCTGCTCGTAATCAAGGGTCGATGAATGAAGCTCGCGCGCGACATGATAGACCGGGCGGCGGGTTGAGGTCTCAAGAATCTGCAACAGATACTCGCACATCACCGCCAGTACGATGGAGATAAAGAAAAACAGTATCGAGACCTGAAGCGACAGCGTCGCCCAGCCGGACGCAACGTTCTCCATCAACAGTCGGGTAATCACGACATACGCCGCATACGCCACAGATAATACGCTCATGCCCACGGCGAACACCGTGACCAGACGCAATGGTCGGACCGACGTAGAAAACAAAAGATCAAGCGCGCGCAGGGTGGATTTAAATCCGATGCGCCGTCTCGCGTCGGAGTTTCCGGCGCACAGACGGTCATATTCCAGCGATTTGTATGAATAGCCGGAGAGGGCGGGCGCCAGCGCAAGCGTGCGATGATGATCGAGCGATTCAAGAATATAATTCAGAACGGACCGGCTGAAGACACGATAGGTCGACATCGCTGCGGGAATATCGACATTGTTGAAGCGGGCGATGGTTTTAAGAAAAAGCCGCGCCGCACGGTCATAGATCGTCGCGCCTTTGATGCGGTCGCTTGGCAATCCATAGACGATTTCCGCCCCGCCAGCGGCGAGCGCCAAAAGATCGGTCAACCGGTCTGGCGGGTCGCTTGTGATATCCATTGTGACAATGAAATCGCCGATGGCCCGGCAGAGACCGACCGCATAGGCCGCCGTATCGCTTACCTGAACCGACAGTGCACAGTACTGAATATTCTTGTACTCAGAAAGAATGGTTTTCATTCTCGCCGCAGTCTCGTCGGTTGACGCATTGTCAATGACGATAATCTCGTAATACTGAAAGTTAGAATTCAGAACGCCCGACAAGGCGTCAAGGCGCGCAGCAAGTTCCGGTCCGGCGTTTCGGGCCGGGCAAATTACCGAGACAAATGCATCTTTCCGGAGCATAGTGTCCATTTGTATTAAGCCGCTTTAACCTTATGCGCGGCGTCGATAACCTTCAATACGTCAAAAATGTTATCAATCTTTCCGCCAAGGACGGAAATGACATGCGGGTTATCCAGGTCGCGGTGGAACGCTATCGGCCGGGCGTCGTCGATCTCGGTGTCCGTTAAAGTCGTTTTTATTTCGAAAAGCGTTTCGGCGAAACGTGCCTCGTCGAGCACCGGCAGATATCGCCGCGCATCGCGCAGCATCCATTCATAGCGCGAGTTTTTCGAATATTTCGCCAGCACCTGATCCGGCGAGAGGCTGGCGTCTTCGCGCTCATGCCAGGTAAAATGCGGGGTATAACGAACATGGGTGAGCGAATGACGGTTGCGCGCCGGAAACGGCATTGTCGAAAAAAACGGCCCGTCCATCACCGTCACGCCGACATTGGCGAGCGCCGCTGGCGGTTCGATCAGGCAAACTTCCGTAATCTGATGGCGAAGACCGACCTGTTTTTTCTGGTCCAGCCCGCCCAGCCGGTTCAGATTGGCGTAGGTCGTGTTATAGACCCAATCGGCGCGAACCGGGACTTCACAGTCAGCAGTCTCAACAAGAACGACGGCGCCGCCGCCATTGTGTTTTGCAATTGTTTTGGCGCGGGTATTGAGCTGGATATCAACACCGGCCTCGTTCAGACGGCGCTTCATGACGCGTTTCAGCGCCGCCGCGTCAAACGCATATTTCTCGCACTCAAAAACATCCTCGATAAGGCGTGGTGAAAACAGGCCGCGCAACTGCTTGCGCACTGGCCTTATCGGTAAACCGAGCTGACGGCAGAACCGGGAGAAGTATCCCGCGGTGACTTTAGAACCGGATCGCGCAATGGCGTAAAGCGCGATAAAACTTGCATCAATGCACTCGTCATAAAGGTCCTTGAACAAAAGCAGGTTTTTGCCGCTGCTCGCCGCGGTCTGAAGACTTCGCGGATAATGATAACCGGTGTGAACGCGCGCCTGATTCACATAGGACGCGCGTTGCAGCAAATCGCTTTCAGCCTCGAAAATTGTGACCCGGCCGCAGGTCTGTGAAAGATGCAGCGCGATAGCGCATCCATAAAAGCCGCCGCCGATAATCGCCACGTCGTAATTTTTATTCATTGACGTTGGCCCCTACCTTCGAATTCCGGTGTTGCGCACGGTGCTCTCGGCCAGCCTGGCGAGGCGCGCTGAACTGACTCGCGTTAAGCGTTCGCCGCGTCGTCCCATTCGATCGCTTCGGCGACCCATCTGATGAGCGCCTGATCCAGCATCGGTTTGCGGATAGGCTTGGCGATAAAGTCATCCATTCCCGCCAGTCGGCACCGATCCCGGTCTTCTTCAAGCACATGCGCGGTGGCGGCGATAATCGGCGTTCGCGCCATTCCGCGTTCCGACTCGATCCGGCGAATTTGGCGTGTTGCTTCAAGACCATCCATCACCGGCATGGAAAGGTCCATCAAAATCGCCGCGGGGTGGCGCTTTGCGAACATTTCAACCGCGTCCGCGCCGTTTGCGGCGATTATCACTTCGTATTCCGTCTCCGGTATCAGGTTTTTCACCACCATCTGATTGACGATATTATCTTCCGCAACAAGCAGTTTTGGCCGGTTGTGACGAAAGGTTTCGTGTTGGCGATTCTTGGGCGGCGTCTCGCGCATCTTGCCGGCGGTGCGTTCCATTTCCAGCGCGGACGTGTCGATGAGGATACGCGCCAGCAGGTCCATCAACTGTGAGGGGCGCACCGGCTTTGCGATATTGGCGACGAAAGCGGCGCCGTCATTGTCCGTAGGCACGGCGTAGTCGACGGATGACAGCATGACAACCGGAATTTGGCTAAAGCGATGATCGCTCTGTATGCGCTTTGTAAGCGTGAAACCGTCTTCGCCCGGCATCTGGTAGTCCATTAAAATGACGTGATAGCGGTCATTTTCCGCAACCGACTTTTCCAGCGCGGAAAAGGCTTCGGCGGCGCTTGCGACGATAGTTGCGCGCAGGCTCCAGGCGCTCATCAATTCTTCGAAAATGCGCCGGTTGACGCGATTGTCGTCAACCGCGAGCAGGCGCGCGCCGTCGAACGCCGCATTGTCAATCGTCGGCATCGCCTTGATCTTGTCGTCAGCCGGCAGCGTCACGTTGAACCAGAAAATTGAACCTGAATCGACGACGCTTTCGGCATGTATTTCACCGCCCATCAACTCGACGATGTTGCGGCAGATCGCAAGGCCGAGCCCGGTGCCGCCGAAGCGACGCGTGTGCGAGGCGTCAGCCTGTTCAAATTTTTCGAACATACGCGGAATCTGGTCGGGCGCGATGCCTATACCGGTATCAATAACGCTGATGCGAAGATTGACGACGCCGCCCCGCCTTACGCCGGTCACCTCAACCAGCACATGCCCGGTGTCGGTAAATTTGACGGCGTTCCCGATCAGATTACCGAGAACCTGCCGCAGGCGGGAATCGTCGGCGACGACGCCTTCAGGCAAATTGGGCGCATATCGAACAATCAGCTCAAGATCTTTTTCCAGCGCCCGCGCCTGCATCATCGTGGAGACTTCATATACCATCTGACGCAAGTTGAATGAATGAGGCGACAGTTTGAGTTTTCCGGCCTCAAGCTTGGAAAAATCCAGGATATCGTTGATGACCGTCATCAGCGCCGTACCTGACGATACGATGATTGACGCAAGTTCGTGCTGGCGCTGATCGAGGTCGGTTTTCAGCAAAACCTCCGCCATGCCGAGGACGCCATTCATGGGGGTACGGATTTCATGACTCATCGACGCCAGAAATTCCGACTTTGCCGCATTTGCCGCGTCGGCGGCGACCCTTGCCTTCATCAATGGCTGCACAAGCAGTCGATGGATGACGAAACCGAGAACGACAACCATCAGTGCGATTGCTGAAAGGGTTGCGATCAAAGTGCTGTTGCGAAAATCATCCAGGCTGGCGAACGCCTTATTCTGGTCGATGGCGACGCCAAGGCGCCAGTCAAGCCCGCCCAGCGTTGGAATTTGCGCAAAGCTGACGATTTGCGGTCCGTTCGCGGTTTTTACAAATTGCTGTTTTTCGGAAATCTCAGGCGTCGACGCCGGGAAGATGTCCGACAGCGTTTTATCGACGACATTTCTGTCCGGGTGGGCCAGCACTTTGCCGTCGGCGGTGACGAGGAAGGCGTAGCCAAGTCCGCCGAGATCCGTCGCCATCAACACACTGCTCAGGGTTTGCGTCGAAAAATCCGCGCCGACCACGCCTTGCAGCACGCCATTGTCGAAAACCGGGGCCGCAACAGTGATGGTTTCGACCTTGGTGCTGATGTCGTAATAGGGCTCGGTCAGCGTCGGCGCGCCGGCCGCGACGGCGTCGTGATACCATGGCCGCGTTCTGGGGTCGTAGTCGGCGGGCATTTCATCGTCCGGCGGCCAGATGTGATAGGCGCCGTCGGTTTCGCCGTAATAGGTCCAGATGAACGCGCTTTCGTAAATCGGACTTTTCAGCGCTTCAACATGAGCGGCCTTGTCGCCCTCCTTCGACAGGTCGTAGGCGACGCCTTCCGCGAGCTTTATGCGTTCATCGAGCCAGTTGTTGACGCCCCAGGCGGTCGCTTCGCCGACCGAGGTCATGTAATTTTCGATTTCCTGGCTTCTGAGATTGCGTTCCTTGAGGTCATAGAAAATGGCGAACAGGAAGAAAATCAGGGCGACCACGCCGGCGCCGGCGGCAAGCGCGGTCACCATCAACCGCGCGCCTGAGGGCGCTGCGGCGGTCCCGTTGAGAACGGGCAGTTTCTGGTGCATCGCGCGGACCTTTAGTTCCCGGTTGTGATTGGGCGCGAGCCTATCGGGACATGGTTAATAAGCTCAAAAAGCGCGCGTACGTCATCGAAGGCGACTTGTCTGGTTAATGGGGCGTAAACGTTGCAGCGGCGCGAATATGGGAATTCGCCGCTTCATTTTCTCTGCCTGCGCCATGTTCGCCATGGCCGGGCCTGCGTTCGCCAGAACCGTAACAGCTCAGTCCGCCGAGTGCCCGGAGTCCTTGCGTGCGCCCCTGGTCATCGACCTCGGGTCGATCGAGCCGGGCGCGGGGGCGGAGAGCGACAATTCCGACGACCATGTTCTGATTGTCTATGCACCGACGCGCGCCGGTTGGGCGCGCCAACGACTGCTATCACGGTTCCGGGTGGATCCGGCCACCATCGGCAATGACGATTCCATCGTCGGCCCGTGTATTCGGCGGGTGCGCTAGACGCCATGGACAAGCCCGCAAAGGCTTTTTAAGAGACGGCTTCATTGTTTTCTGGCTTCGGAGCCCCTCGCATGCGCCTGTCCCGCTATTACCTGCCTGTCCTGAAAGAAACGCCCTCCGAGGCGCAGATCGTCTCGCACCAGCTCATGTTGCGGGCCGGCATGGTCCGTCAGGAAAGTGCGGGGATTTACGCCTGGCTGTCGCTTGGTTTTCGCGTGCTGAAGAAGATCGAACAGATCGTCCGCGAAGAGCAGGACCGCGCCGGGGCGGTTGAAATGCTGATGCCGACCATCCAGTCCGCCGAGCTGTGGCGCGAATCCGGGCGATATGACGCCTATGGCAAGGAGATGCTGCGGATCAAGGATCGCGCCGACCGCGAAATGCTCTACGGCCCCACCAATGAGGAAATGATCACCGAGATTTTTCGCGCCGGCGTGCGGTCCTACAAAGACCTGCCGAAAATGCTCTATCACATTCAATGGAAATTTCGCGATGAAGTGAGGCCGCGTTTTGGCGTCATGCGCGGCCGCGAATTTCTGATGAAGGATACATATTCATTCGATATCGACAAAGACCAAGCGCGTAAAAGCTACAACAAGATGTTCGTGGCCTACCTGCGGACATTCGCCCGCATGGGTCTTACATCCATTCCGATGCGCGCAGAAACCGGCCCCATAGGCGGCGATCTCAGTCATGAATTTATTGTGCTTGCCGAGACTGGCGAGAGCGGCGTTTTCTGCGACAGGCGCCTTCTTGACCTTGAAGTCCCCGGCGCCGATGTCGATTATGAGGACGATTTGCAACCGGTTATTGATCGTTACACGAATTATTATGCGGCGACCGAGGATGTTCACGATTCCAAGGAGTTTGAGGCTAAAGTCGGAAAAGAAGACCGAATTGCTGCACGCGGCATCGAAGTCGGGCAGGTATTTTATTTCGGCGATAAATATTCAAAACCGATGCGCGCAATGGCGGCAGGCCCCGACGGCAAGGAGGCGCCGGTCGAGATGGGGTCTTACGGCGTTGGCGTGTCGCGCCTGGTCGGAGCGCTCATCGAAGCGTTCCATGACGATCAGGGCTGCAAATGGCCTGTTTCCGTCGCGCCGTTTCATGTCGGCCTGATCAATCTCAAACAGGGCGACGAGGCGACAGACACCGCATGCGCCAAGGCTTATGAGGCGCTGTCCGCTGAGGGCGTTGAAGTCCTCTACGACGACACAGCGGGCCGGCCGGGCGAGAAATTCGCGCGGATGGACCTCATTGGCCTGCCGTTTCAGGTGGTCGTCGGTCCGCGCGGGCTGGCGGATGGCAAGGTCGAGGTCAAGCGCCGTTCCGACGGGCGCAAGGATGAGATGTCGCTCGACGCCGCGATCTCCATGGTTGTGCGCGACGTCAAATCGGCGCTTGCGGTCGTCTGATCGTCAAGCGTCGCCGCACGGCTATTTCAATCCCGTCAATTGGGCTAAGGTGCACGCACCCACTTTGCGCCAGGCGCGCATTGCGCCGCCATCAAGGGAGAGATTTGCATGAAAGCCAATATGGGAATGGTTGATCGCGTCATCCGCGTACTTGTCGCCGCCGGCGCGCTGTACCTGTTCTTCACTGGCGCGCGCCCGGTATGGGAATGGGTGTTGCTGGTCGTCGCGGTCGTGTTCTTGCTGACGTCCTTTGTCGGGGTTTGTCCGCTTTATTCGCTCATCGGCTTCAAAACCCGGAAATAGCTCTCGGCGTTTGCCGCATTTTCGCCCCAGTTCGTCCAGGTTCGTCCAGGTTCGTTTTGTCTTCTCGCCAAATTGCGATAGGACGCGGAATTGATTTGATCGGTCTTTGAGTGAGTTTGGCTGAATGAGCGTCTCAGATACGCCGGCGGCGACTGCGCCGTTTTCCTTTTTCGAGTGGATGGTTGCGCGCCGATATCTCGGCGCCACCCGCTCGGGCAAGGGGGTTTCCCTGATTTCCATCATTGCTTTTGTCGGCATCGCGCTTGCGGTCTCGGTGCTGATAATCGTGATGTCTATCATGCAGGGGTTTCGCAGCGAACTTCTTGGCCAATTGCTCAGTATAAACGGGCACGCCTTCGTCGAAGATGGCGAGCAACTGGTCGGCTATCAGGATATCGCCGACCGCATTGCATCCATTCAGGGCGTGACGGAAGCGGTGCCGATGATTGAGCGGCCGGTGTTCGCCAGCGCGCAGGGTGAAACCGGCCTTATCATTCGCGCAATCCCAAAGGCCGACCTGATGAAGATCGACCTTGTCACCGGCCCCGAGCATGTGCGCGCTGGATCGTTTGAAAATTTTGGCGTTGGCAAAAATGGCGGTGATGAAATCGCCCTCGGCAGCCGGACCGCGTGGTCTTTGGGCGTCGGGCCCGGCGATCCGGTGACGCTGATTGCGGGGCAGGGCGCCGAAACGCCGTTCGGGCCGACGGTGCGGAAGAAAACCTATCGCGTCGGCGCTATCTTTCATGTCGGCAATTCCGAATATGACAGTTTCATCGCGTTCATGCCGCTGGAGCAGGCCAGGCTGTTCTTCAATTACGGCGATGCGGTTCAGAAAATTCAGGTCCGCGTCGAAAACCCGTCGGCGATCAAAATGATGCGCCCGGCAATCGAGGCGGCATCCGGCGGGATGCGGGTTGTCGACTGGCAACAACAGAACCAGAGTTATTTCAACGCGCTCGAAATCGAGCGGTTCGCGATGCGCCTCGTGCTGTTTTTCATCCTGATCGTCGCCGGACTGAATATCGTCACTGGGCTGATCATGCTGGTGAAGGACAAGACCGGCGATATCGCGGTTCTGCGAACGATGGGTGCGACGCAAGGCGCGGTGATGCGCATATTCTTCCTGTCAGGCTCGTTGATTGGCGTTTTGGGGGCGATTGGCGGTCTGGCGCTGGGCGTTGTGTTTGTCACCTATATCGATCCGATTGAAAATTTCATTTCCGCGGTCATCGGGTTCGACGTGTTCCCGGCGGAGGTTTACTATCTAGACGGCATCCCCGCGCAAATGCAGGCGAGCGAGGTTGCGCTGGTGGTCGGGGGCACCTTGCTGACATCGTTTATCACGACGATTTATCCCGCATGGCGCGCGGCGCGTCTCGATCCGGTGGAGGCGCTGAGATATGAGTGAGGCGGCCCCAAAAAGCGTATTGAAGCTTGAAAAAGTTGCGCGGCGGTTTGGCGATCTGGAAATTCTTCAGCCGTCTGATTTTGAATTGTTTCGCGGCGAAACGGTTGCGTTGCTGGGGCCTTCCGGTTCGGGTAAGTCCTCGCTGTTGCACATCGCCGGCCTGTTGGAAGCGCCAAGCGCCGGCGAGGTTTGGCTCGGCGGCGCCGAGACGTCGATGTTGAACGATTCGGCAAAGACGCGTCTGCGCCGCGACTATCTTGGCTTCGTCTACCAGTTCCACCATCTGCTTCCGGAATTTTCCGCTCTCGGCAATGTTGCTTTGCCGCGTCTCATCGCGGGGCACGGCAAGGCGAATGCCGAGGCTGAAGCCAGGCGCCTGTTGACAGCGCTCGGACTTGGCGAGCGTCTCGATCACCAGCCCGGCCAGCTATCGGGTGGCGAACAGCAGCGCACCGCGATCGCCAGAGCGCTCGCCAATCATCCCAAAGTTTTGCTGGCGGACGAGCCGACCGGCAATCTCGACCCCAAAACATCGGACACAGTGTTCGAGGCGCTGTTGAAAATCGTGCGTGCGGAAGGCTTGTCGGCGCTGATCGCCACCCACGACCAGCGCATCGCCAAGCGCATGGATCGCGTGATCGTTATTCGCGATCAGCGTCTCGTTGAAATCAAGCGCGAGAGCGCCGTCGACTGATCGCATTCCGCCGTGTGCTGCCACTGACAATTGGCAAAGCCGGCTGCGGCGTTCATACTTCCCGAAAATATCAGGGAGGCAGGATGATGGCGGACTTTGCGCGGCAAATACTCAACTCGCCAACCGTCGCCGGCGTCGTTGAGGAGCAGGCGAAACTCCGCCCCGACGCGACGGCGCTGATCTTCGAGGGCCGCGAATATTCCTTCCAGGAGCTTGATCGCTGGGCCAATCGCGCGGCGCAGGCATTTGCAAAGCTTGGGATAAAAGCCGGCGACCGGGTGATTTGGCTGGCGCAAAATCTCGGTGTGTTCTGGCCCGCGCTTCTTGGGTGTGCAAAGACCGGCATTGTCATGACGCCGGTGAACTGGCGTCTCGCCCCGGCGGAAGTCGCCAAGATTATCGACGACGCCAAACCTGTGCTGCTTGTCGGCGAAAAGGCGTTTATCAATCCGTTGAAAGCAATTGAGGGTTTTACCGCGCCACAAACTTTATTTGTCGAAGACGGCGGCGCGATGAATTTCGAAAACCTGCTTGACGATTGCGATGACGCGCAACCCGCCCATGAGCCGAATAGCGATGACGTTGTCGTTCAGCTTTATACAAGCGGCACGACCGGTCTGCCCAAAGGCGTTGTCATTCCCAATCGTTGTTATACCCAATTGCGGCTCGCCGGCGCCGAAGTGGATTTAATTCAGCCGCGGTTCGCAGATGAAACCATCCTGCACGCCCTGCCGCATTTTCATATCGCCGGCGTCAATTTCGGGCTGATGGGGTGGGAGCGCGCAATGCCGGTGATCCAGCATCGACAATTTGATCCGGCCGCAATCGTCGCTGAGGCGCAATCGGGCCGGCCGCTAAACGCCTTTTTCGTGCCGGCGATGATTATGATGATCATGGAAGCGGCAAAGAATCTAGCTGCGCCGCTTGGCGGTTTTGTGCAGGTCAGCTATGGCGCCGCGCCAATGCCCGAGCCGTTACTGGACGCGGCGATCAGCGCCATGCCACAGGCGCGTTTTACGCAGTTTTACGGCATGACGGAAACCATTGGCGGGCTTTCGACGCTGTCGCACGAGGACCATGAAAAAGGTCTTCCGCAACGCGTTTCCGCCGGCAAGCCGTTGCCCGGCGTTGCTGTCAAAATCTGCGATCCGGAAACCGGCGATGAAACCGCGCCGGACGAAATGGGCGAAGTCGTGATGAAATCGAAGTTCATCATGGATGGATACTGGGCCAAGCCCGATGCGACTGAAGCGGCCATCCGCGATGGCTGGTACTGGTCCGGCGATGCGGGACGGTTTGACGAGAACGGGTTTCTCTACGTTCTCGACCGCGTCAAGGACATGATTATTTCCGGCGGTGAAAACATCTACCCGGCGGAGCTGGAAAATGTTCTCGCGTCGCATCCGGCGATTTTGGAATCCGCAATTGTCGGATTGCCGGATGACAAATGGGGCGAGGTGGTGCGCGCCTTTGTAGTCAAGCGACCTGGCGTTGAGATAAACGCGGATGAGGTTGTCGCGTTCCTCCGCTCGAAAGTCGCGGATTTCAAATTGCCAAGACGCGTTGATTTCCTCGACGCTCTGCCGCGCAATCCGTCAGGCAAAATACTAAAGACCGCGCTGCGCAAAAGGTAATTGCGCCGGTCAAAGACCCGACTGCCGGGCGGCGAGATCGAGCATGATTTCTTCTGATCCGCCGCCAATCGCCATCACCCGCACCTCGCGATAGATGCGCTCGACGCGGCAGCCGCGCATGAACCCGGCGCCGCCGAGAATCTGTATCGCCTCGCGGGCGCAGAACTCCATCGTTCGTGTCGCCTGAACTTTTAACAGCGACAATTCCGCTATGGGCGTTTGTCCGTCCTGCACGCGCCAGGCGCAACTGTCGAGAAGCGCGGTCGAGGCGTGTATTTGGCGCAGCATTTCGGCAAGCTTGTGGCGCACGACCTGATGCTTCGACAACGGTTTGCCGAACGTCACGCGTTCGCGCGCCCAATTGGCGGCGTCTTCAAGGCATGCCCGTGCAAATGCGATCGCCTGCGCCGACATCGAAAGCCGCTCGGAATTGAAATTCGCGACAATGCCCGCGAAACCGCTGTTCTCTGCGCCGACAAGGTTTTCGACCGGCACGCGCACATTATCGAAATGGATCGTCGCCGTGTCAGACATCCACCAGCCCATTTTGTCGAGCTTGCTGCTCGTGACGCCGGGCCGGTCGGCTTCTATCATCAGGAATGACAGTCCGCCTGCGCCCGCGCCGCCGGTTCTGACGGCGACGGTCAGATAATCGGCGCGCATGCCGGTGGTGATGAAGGTTTTTTCTCCGTTTACGACATATTCGTCGCGCTCGCGAACTGCGCTGGTTTTGATGTTCGCGACATCCGACCCGCCGGACGGTTCGGTGACGCACAGCGCGATCAGCTTTTTCCCGGTGAGCACGTCGGGCGCGATGCGGCGTTTCAATTCGTCAGAACCCAGCGCAATGATCGGCGGTAGGCCGATGCCGTGGGTCATCAGCCCGGCCACCAGCCCGCCCGACCCGGCGCGCGCAAGCTCCTCCGCCGCGATGACACCGTGAAAGACGTCGACATTTTCGCTGACGCCGCCCAATTCTTCGGGAAAGCCAAGACCTATCAACCCGATCTCAGCCGCTTTTGAGTGAAGCTCGCGCGGAAATCCGCCACGCTCGTCCCAGTTGTTCACATGCGGCGCGATTTCCCGGTCGACGAAGCGGCGCACGCTTCGCCGCCAGTCTTCATGGCCGGCGCCGATAAACGGGCAGGGAAGGCGCGTTGCGTCGAAGCAAAGGGGATGGTCCATCCGATCATGGTGCGGTCGCCTGCCAGCGTCGTCAATCGGGTGATTCACCTGGAGCTTTACGCCGGCCAGCGCTGACTTTTCCCGGGTCAAGGCTGAAAATGTGACTGAATTGCAACGAAACCGCCATGTCGCTATTGTTCCCGCCTATAGCGCGGTGGCGCATTTTGTGGTCCTATTCAGTAGGGCGCGATATAAAAATGAAACTGGATGGATGCGATATGAGGCTCAACATCGCAGTGGCGCGCTGCCCGACGACTTTACGTTTGTTTGCCAGACTGAGAAGTTGTGGGGAGCGGCGCACTGCGCAAATCGGGGTGAATTCCTGAAATCCTAAAACGACAACGATGCTGGTTTCGCAGATCGCGTAACGGACCATTCGGCCGTCGCAAGCAGACTGCCCGCTGGTTAGCGTGGGTTCGCGCGGATCGCATTGAGATTTTGCAGACGGAACACCCAAACGTGTTTCACAATAATGTCCTGATGCGGCATTGGTCGCGCCGCGCAGGGGTTGATCGGGGACCAAACTAAAAGAGGTAAGTGATGAAGTTAGTTAAATTTGCCGCTCTCGCGCTCGTTATGGCGGCGGCCGGCTGCGTTACGGCCGAACAGCAAGAGGCGCAGGCATTGGCGGACCAGCAACGCCTTGCGGCCGTGGAAGCGGCGGAGCCGGACGAGAAAGTCTCGCTTGATAAATCGATCGACGAATATGGCGAAGTGACGCTTCTTGACGACGAAACCGGCGAAGAAAAGCTGGTCTGCAAGTACGAGAAGGTGACCGGCTCGCGCTTTGGAACCAAGGTGTGCGCAACGCCCAAGCAATGGGAGCAGCGTCGGCTTGATTCTCGCAAAGAGGCTGAAAAGACCCAGCGTAACATGAACGCCTATTCGCCGAACGAATAGGTCTGCGGATATCGAACGATTGCGTTGGCGAGTTCGCTGGCGCGTAATTTGCGACGGAGGAACAGGTTTGTTCATCCGTCGCTTTTTTGCGCGGGGTGTTGCGCTGTGGGCGACGTCCGGCGTTTTACCGACGGCTCAGATGTCGGTGCTGTCGGCGGCGCCGCTCACCGCTGGGTCAACGCCCAGTTCCTCCACAGCGCGGGCGCGAAAGTGCGCCTTGAGCGCGGGCGAGAGAGCGCCGAAGGCGTCGGCCACCCCCGGATCCTGCATTTCCTGCTCGCTGAAAAGGTCCTCGGCGATGCGGTCGACCAGCGATTTTTCAGCAATCGACAGCGACGACCAATAGGCTGAAAAGGGTTCAGCCCCGGCTGTTATGGGGAAAAGGCTGGCCGCGCCTGCGAAAAGACCGCCAAATATCAGTTTACGCACGCCGCCATCCTTGATGCTCGCCAATATGGCAGGGTGGTAAATGAAAGCGATTTCAAACGCTTGAACCCGCGGGGGGAATTTTGAGCCGCGCCGTTAAGGTCGGATCAAGAGATTCGGCGCAGCGGGCTTGCGTGTTGCGGCGCGTTCCGCTAAACGGCCCCGTTCCTGCGGGCGATGTGCGCCCGCGCGTTGAATTCAGAAGGTTTTCCCATGGCCGTTCCCAAGAAGAAAACGTCGCCGTCACGCCGCAGCATGCGTCGCGCGCACGATCGTCTGGCCAACCCGACCTTTGTCGAAGACAAAGATTCTGGGGAACTGCGTCGGCCGCACCATATCGACCTGAAAACGGGCCGGTATCGCGGCCGCCAGGTGCTAGAGCCGAGAGACGAATAACACCGCTTTTTGTAAAGCCGGTTGTAAACAGCGCCGCCCCCCTCGGGCGGCGTTTTTGCGTCCGCAGCCTGCCGGCGAGCTGCTCGCCATGGCGCGCATCTGAAGATTGTGTCCATTTGGGGCGTTCGTGTCTGGTTTTCGCCCCATTTTGGCGCCGTTTGCCGCCGATACTGGCAAGGACGGTCGAGTGGGGTTCGGGCGCGACGGCCGCGCGCAGCAAAATGGGGGGTGAGGTCAAATTGATGAACAGATTTTTCGCAATCGGGGCGACAGTGGTTGGGGGGGTGTTTGCGACCTCCTGCGTAACTTATCCTTATGAAACGGCCTTTTCGTCCTGCGAACGCGACGCTTACGCGTGCTACCAGCTTTGCGAGGACATCCCGGACGAGGGCGGATATGTCGCCTGCCAGTCGCATTGCGACCGGGATATTGATCGGTGTTTTGACACGGCGTATTCGCCGTACAGGTCGGGGTATTACGGCTCAGCCTATACGACGGCATATTCGCCCTGGTACGGGCGGTATGGCGCCTGGTACCCCGATAGCGGATTTTACCTGTCGTTGAATTTCTATGACCGCTACGGCTATCGGGCGCGGCGTTATCCGCATCGCGACCGGTATAACAATCGCTACAATACACGGAACAACCACTACGACCGCAACAGATATAATGACCGCAACACCTATAATGGCGGGCGAAATTATCGTGACGGCGACCGCAATAACCGGAACTATGATTCGCGGCGCGGACGGACTTATGACGGCGGCGACAGAAATTACCGCGACGGCAATCGCGACGGCAATCGCAACGGCTCGCGGGATCGCAATCGCAATAGCCGTCCGGGTGCGACCACGCCCCGCACCAACCCGCGCAGTGCGCCGCCGCCCTCAACGCCGCGCAGCGCGCCGCCAGCGTCGCCGAATCAACCTCCTCAGGCTGCGCCGCCGTTAAACAGACGCCGCCAGCCGGCGGTCAACAACCGGCCGCGTTCGGCGCCGCCCGCCACTCGCTCGCAGCCCAGACAGGCCCAGCCGTCGCCGCCGCAATCGCCGCCCCAGTCCCGGCCGCGCTCGCGCTCGGCGGACGCCCCGCCGCAAAGCAGGTCGCGTCGCGAAGCGCCCCGGCGCAGCAGTCGCGACGAGCCGTCGCGCGACAAGGATTAACCCGGAGAAAGATCACTCCTGGCATGACATGGCCGGCCGCGCACGTGCGCGGTCGGTTGCAACCTGCGCGGCGCGGCCTATAGAAGCGCGGGTGAACATTGCAGGGAGCGTTTGATGACCGCCATCATTGATATCATTGGCCGCGAAATTCTTGATAGCCGGGGCAATCCGACGGTCGAGGTCGACGTCATTCTGGAAGACGGGTCAATGGGCCGTGCCGCCGTGCCGTCAGGCGCGTCGACCGGCGCGCACGAGGCGCACGAATTGCGCGACGGCGGTGATCGTTATGGCGGGAAAGGTGTTCAGCAGGCCGTCGCCGCCGTTAATGGCGAGATTTATGACGCCCTATGCGGCGTTGAGGCGGAAGAGCAGGTCGAAATCGACCAGATGCTGATCGACCTGGATGGCGTCGCCAACAAGGCGCGCCTTGGGGCGAACGCCATTCTCGGCGTCTCGCTGGCGGTCGCGAAGGCGGCGGCGGAGGCGGCGGCGCTTCCCATCTACCGCTATGTCGGCGGCGTGACGGCGCGCACCCTGCCGGCGCCGATGATGAATATCGTCAATGGCGGCGCCCATGCCGACAACCCGATCGACATTCAGGAATTCATGATCATGCCGCTTGGCGCAGACACGTTCGCCGAGGCGCTGCGCTGGGGCGCGGAAATTTTTCACAGCCTCAAAAAAGGTCTGAAAGCGGCCGGGCATAACACCAATGTCGGTGACGAAGGCGGTTTCGCGCCGAACCTGAAGTCGACCGGTGAAGCCCTTGGCTTCATCATGAAAGCCATTGAGGAGGCCGGTCGCCGGCCGGGCGAGGATGTTTTCATCGCGCTGGATGCGGCGTCTACGGAATTTTTCCGTGACGGCAAGTATCATCTTGAGGGCGAAGGAAAATCTCTCGATGCCGGCGCCATGGTTGACTATTACGAGACACTGGTCGGCCGCTATCCGATTGTCTCCATCGAAGACGGCATGGCCGAAGATGACTGGGCGGGCTGGCGCGAGTTGACCAACCGCATCGGCGCACGCTGCCAGCTTGTCGGCGACGATCTTTTCGTGACGAACGAGAAACGTTTGCGCACTGGTATCGAAAAGAAATGCGCAAACTCAATTCTGGTGAAGGTCAACCAGATCGGTACGCTGACGGAAACGCTGAACGCGGTCGATGTCGCCCATCGCGCCGGGTATACTGCGGTGATGTCGCACCGTTCCGGCGAGACAGAAGATTCAACCATCGCCGATCTGGCGGTTGCGACCAATTGCGGCCAGATCAAAACAGGCTCGCTCGCCCGCGCCGACCGTACGGCGAAATACAATCAATTGCTGCGCATCGAAGAAGAGCTTGGCGATATCGCCTACTATGCGGGCCGTGAAGCGTTCACCGGCAAGCTGGGCTGAGCCTGTCAGCCGGCGCGCGCACCTGCGGGTGGTTTTTCAAAAAAGCCTGTGGAAACATCAAGGTCGCGCATTTACGTTTTGTTAACCCAAATTCGACTCAGGTGAGTCGGAGAAGGGGCGCCAAACAGATGCGATTATCCTGGCGATTTGTTGTCGACGTTTTTGCACCGGCGTTTTGCGTGTGCTGGATAGGGTATTTCGCGTACGGGGCGTTTCTCGGCCCGAGCGGATACCGCGCGCTGAAAACGCTGGAGGCGGATGCGGCGCGCAGCGGCGCCGAACTCGACCAGCTTTACGCCCAAAGGGTGCGGCTGGAGCGGGTTGCCGACCAGCTCAACCCGAAATCGCTCGACCCGGATATGGTTGATGAGAAGATCCGTTCGGTCCTTGGCTATGTCGAGGACGGCGATCTGGTCGTGCCGCGCGATCAACTCGACGAGATGCTGAACGGATACGCCGGTTCTGGCCGCTAGAGGGCATATTCCGACGAAATGGGAACCGGTTCACGCCAGGAAAATGCGACCCGACAAATCGAGAGAGCAACGCCGCGTTCAGATTGATCGCAGTTTGCCCCGGAGGGCTTGTTCACGCGCCGCCTTGTCCGTAAAAATGGCGACAATTCAGCAGGGATGGAGAGGCCAATGGCGCCGCGCACCGCCAAGTCTAAAAACAGCACCAAAAAAGCGGCAGGCGGCAATCTGACGGCCTCCGGCGATGAACTGCTGAAATATTATCGCGACATGTTGTTGATCCGACGGTTCGAGGAAAAAGCCGGCCAGCTTTACGGCATGGGCCATATCGGCGGGTTCTGTCACCTCTATATCGGTCAGGAAGCTGTCGTGGTCGGCGTTGAAGCGATCAAGAAAGACGGCGACCAGACGATAACCGGGTATCGCGATCACGGGCACATGCTTGCCTGCGGGATGGAGCCGGACGGCGTCATGGCTGAGCTGACCGGCCGGATCGGCGGCTATTCCAAAGGCAAGGGCGGCTCGATGCACATGTTTTCGAGCGAAGCGAAATTTTACGGCGGCCACGGCATTGTCGGCGCGCAGGTGCCGCTCGGCGCCGGGCTCGCATTTTCCAACTGGTATCGTGACAATGGCGCGGTCAGCTTCACCTATTTCGGCGACGGCGCCTCCAATCAGGGCCAGATTTTCGAAGCCATGAACATGGCGCAGCTATGGAAGCTGCCGGTCGTGTTCATCATTGAAAATAATCAGTATGCGATGGGCACCAGCGTCGCCCGCGCGCACTCCGACACCCACCTTTATCGGCGCGGCGCGGCGTTCGGCATTCCCGGCATGGAAGTCGACGGGATGGATGTTGTCGCCGTTCGCGAGGCGGCGCGCGACGCCGCTGAACATGCGCGTTCGGGCAAGGGGCCCTATATCCTTGAAATGAAAACCTATCGTTATCGCGGCCATTCCATGTCGGACCCGGCGAAATATCGTACGCGCGAAGAGGTCGATCAGGTGCGCGAGCTGAACGACCCGATCAAGCGCTGCGAAGCGCGCCTGTTCGATGGCGGCTTCGCCGACGAGGCGGCGCTGAAAGAGATCGACAAGGAAATCAAGGCCATCGTGAAACAGGCTGCGGACTTCGCGCTCGAAAGCCCTGAGCCGGCGGTTGAAGAGCTTTATACGGACGTTCTTGCTTGATCAGCGCATGCACGGGGAGCACGTGACCGGTCGCCAAACCTCGATCATCCATGTGTTTCCATCGTTTGCGGTGGGCGGCCAGCAGCGCCGCCTGGCGTCGCTCATCGACGCCCTTGGCGACGCGTTTCATCACACGATCCTTTCAATCGACGGCGATTTCACCGCCTATGAGATGATAGCGGGCCGCCAGGCGGACGTGGCGGCGTTGCCGCTGCGCAAGTCCGGCGGGCTGAGCGTCAGAAATCTTAAAACGATCTCTGAGCGGCTGAACCGCGATTCTGCCGATTTGCTCTGCACCTATAACTGGGGCGCGATTGAAGCGGCGATTGCAAACAAGTTTTCACCGCGCCTGCCGCACCTGCATTTTGAAGACGGCTTTGGCGCGGATGAAACGCCCGGGCGACAACCTCTGCGCCGGTCATTGACCCGCCGGCTTGCGCTGCTGGGCGATTATGTCGTGGTGCCGTCGTCGCAGCTTTACATGATCGCGCGCAATGACTGGCGTCTTGGCGCGGAAAAACTGGTCCGCATTGCGAACGGCGTCGATACCGCGCGGTTCGCGCCGGCCGCGCGTGAGCGATCCGCGATAGTGACCATCGGCTTTGTCGGCGCGCTGCGTCGGGAAAAGAACCTTGCGCGCCTGATCCACGCGTTCGCCCGTGTGAGCGCGAAAGGCATTGCGGCAAAACTTGTCATCGCCGGGGAGGGGCCTGAGAAACAAGCGCTTATCGACCTGATCTGCGCGCTTGGCGTGCAAAATGGCGTTGAATTGCCGGGACCGACCGGCGCGCCGGAGGCGATTTACCAGCGTATCGATATATTCGCGATGTCGTCCGACACCGAACAGGCGCCGCTGAGCCTGCTTGAGGCGATGGCGTGCGGCCTTCCCGTCGCCGCCACTGACGTCGGCGATATCAAGTCCATGACAGCGCATGAAAACCGCCCCTTCATCGTTCAGCGCGGCAGCGAAGAGCGGCTCGCTGAAGCGCTGGTGGCGTTGATTGAGGACGAGGACCTGCGCGGGATACTCGGGCGGGCGAACCGCGAACGTGCGGCTGCGGAATTTGACGTGGGGGTGATGACCGGGCGCTATCGCGAACTGTTCCTGCAAGTCGCGGCGAGAAAATGAAAGCGCAGGTCGAAATCGTCACCGATGTCGAGCGGCTTAAAGCCGACTGGGCGCGGCTGTATGCGGTCGCGCCGAAGAATTTCTTTCAATCTCCGTGCTGGTTTGACGCCTGGTGCGCCATGGCGGGCGAATATTCAAACCTTATCTGTATACGCATTGAAGATGCCGCCGGCGCGCTATTGGCGATGGCGGTGATGGGGCGCCGTCGCCGTCAGCCGGCGCTGGGCTTTCGTCAGGCTCGACTGTGTGAAACCGGCGATGAAAAACTGGACCGCATTTACATAGAATACAATGACATACTGGTCGCGGATGGCGCGCCGGGCGATGTTCGCCGTCTCGCACTTTCGGTGCTGGTGAACGCCCAGCCCGAGATTGAGGAGTTTGTGTTCCGCAATGCGCGAGCGCCTCTTGTCGAGGCGGTGCGCGATGTCGCGGACGCCAATCCGTCACTGGCGCTTGAGGTGGTGCGCAGCGAAACGATCGTTTCGGTCGATCTTGGCGCTGGCGACTGGGCGGCATTGGCGCCGCTGTCAAAGTCTGCCCGCGCCAAAGTCAATCGGGCGCGCCGCGAATATGACGCGCGCGGGGCGACAGAGCTTTCGCTGGCGCAGGGCGAAGACGAACGGCGTGCGGCGTGGGCGGCGCTGTGCGATCTTCACAACAAGGCGTGGCGCGCGCGCAGGCAATCCGGCGCGCTGGAAAACACCGCCGTCACTTCATTCATGCAAGCCATGATGCGCGACCACCCCGGCAATATCGACTTGTATAGTTTGAAGGCCGGCAGCGAGTTCGTCGGTGTGTTGTTCAATCTCGTCGAAGGCGGCGTCGCCCGCAATTACCAGTCAGGGTTTCGCTTTGAGGCCGACAACCGTCTGGCGCCGGGGTTTCTCGCCCATGCGCTGACCGCCGCCGAATACCAGCGGCGCGGCTTTGTTGAATATGACCTGCTTGGCGGCGCCGCCGACTACAAGCTTCGCTTCGGCGCGCCGGGCGAAACGCTGACCACGCTCACCCTGACGCGGCGCGGGCTGAAACATTCCGCCCGGCAGGTGTTGAAACGGCTGAAGCGTGACGCAAGAACGCGTCAAACATAATGACGGTCCATAATTCCTGCGAATAATCCGCCGCGCCGCGTTGGTGGCCATCCATCATCTGTTCGATGCGCCGTGTACTGATATACCCGCCGGCGCGCCAATGCGTAGAATCGCGAAGGCGCGTGATGGGGCCGTCGGATTTTCGCAGCCAGTTGCGCAGCGGAATCGAAAAGCCCGCCTTCTCGCGTCGCAGGATGTTCGCATCGATGCGGCTTTTCATCGCCTGCTTCAGGATGCGCTTGCCGCCATGTGCGCCAAGCAAAAACCGTTTCGGCAAGGTGAGCGCCCATGATGCAAATTCGTGGTCGAGGAAAGGTGTGCGAACCTCAAGCCCCGCAGCCATGGATGCGCGGTCGATTTTCGTCAGCATCCGGCCGGGCAGCCATGTTGCAAGATCAACGGCTTGCGCATAGCTTTTTGCGTCGCGCAAATCATCGACGACGGCGAACGGGTCGGCAAGACTTTCACGAAATTCGCCCGCAAGCATTGTCTCAAGCCGTTCGGGCAGGCAGGCCGACACCGCGCGCAGATATGCGTGCGCGCGCGTATCCGCCAGCGACTGCAAGGTTGTCTTCAACCGGAGCGGACGCGGCGCCCAGTCGAGTTTGGGATAAGCGGCGCCGGCCGCGTCAAACAGCGGCTTTCTGATGGCGGCGGGCAGCGTCGTGCGCGCGATGTCCTCAGCGGCGAACATGGCGTATCGGCGATAGCCAAGGAATAATTCGTCGGCGCCGTCGCCTGAAAGCGCCACTTTGACGTGCTTGCGCGCGGCCCGCGCGACGGCCAGCGTCGGCAGGGCGGAGGGGTCTGCAAACGGCTCTCCGTAAATGGCCGCGACTTCGTCAATGCTATTTTCAACGTCAAATTGCGCCATCTGTTCGATATGTTTCACGCCATATCGCTGCGCGGTTCGCCGTGCGAATGCGCGCTCGTCGAAACGCTCGTCGTCAAAGCCGACCGTGCACGCTGTGACGCCGCCGCCGTTTTTGACCATCGACGCGACAATCGCGGCTGAGTCGACCCCGCCGGATAAAAACGCGCCCAGCGGCGCATCGGCAAGCATCTGACTGGCGACGGCGTCGTCGAATTTCTCAACAAGAGCTGCGGTGCTTTCATCGAATGTGCGCGTATCGTCATCATCGTTTTGCGCCCGCCAGTAGGTCTCGACCATTGGCGCTGAACCGGCTTTCGCGATGAGCACCGACGCCGGCGGCAATTTGTGAACGCTTGCAAATATCGAGTGCGGATCGGGCACGTAACCAAGCCGGAAATAATCGCGAACCGCGGCAGGCGAGAGGTCCAGCGACAACAGGCCAGAGGCCGCGATGGCGCCAATTTCCGAGGAGAACAGTAAAAACCCGTCATCCGTCTGGGCGTAATATAGCGGTTTTTCGCCAAAGCGGTCGCGCGCCAGCACCAGCCGCCGACGCGGGCCATCCCAAAAGCCAAAAGCGAACATGCCGCGTAGCCTGCTGATTGCGCCGACATCCCATTTCGCTATCGCTTCGGCCAGCGCCTCGGTGTCCGACCGGGTGCGGGTGACGATACCGGTTTGATGCAGCATACGGACGATTTCCGCAAAGTTGTAGATTTCGCCGTTGAAAGTCAGCACGCCGCGTTTATCGATGGTGTGGAACGGTTGCGCGCCGCCTTCCGCATCGATGATCGCAAGGCGGCGGTGGCCGAGCCCCACGCCCGCGTCAAAAAAATACCCTTCGCCATCCGGGCCGCGATGAGCGAGGGCGTCGGTCATGCGTCGCAATGCGCTGCGGTCAACATCACGCGCGCCGGCGAGATCGACAATGCCGGCGATCCCGCACATGGCTTATGCGCCCGCTCTTGTGACGCGCGAGCGCCAGTTGGCCAACGGTTCAGCGGCGCTGAAGAACGCCTGCAAGGTTTGCTGCGCGGCCGTTTTGTCTGTGACGAGCGGCGTTGCAGCGAACACCGCCCCGCCATCGAAATGTTCACCGCGGAGTTTTTGCATCGCCAGATCGATTTTCAAGCGCGCGAGCGATGAATAGGTTTTTTCACCAAGACAAAATATCTGTATGGCGGCCATTCGTTCGCCGCGACTGTTCTTGAAAATGGCGAGCTGCGGGTGCAGTACGGCCTCCCCATATCTGAGTTCAATCGGGCTGCGACTGACCATTCGCCATGCGGCTTCATCTTCAGCGGGCAGAGAAAAACCGGTGATTTCGCGGGCCGGGTTGTCATATCCGAAATTGGCGAGGGTGATTTCAAGGACGCCGCCGTCGGCGGAAAATACTCCGGTGCTCACATGATCAGGATTGCCGGCGTTCACCCGCATGGCGCGCGGGGCCGACAATATGGTCCACGCCGAAGCGGTAAAGTCTGCGTCGACATAGCGAGGCGGGGAAGACGGCGCAGCGGAAACAACGTGGCGGTCATAGCTGCTTGCGCCGACAATCGCCAAAATGAGGATGATGGCGACAGAAGCTGGAGCGGGCGTTTGTCGGCCGGTGCTGGCGGGCGCCGGGGCTTGCTGGCGCGGTTTTATGGGGCCGCTGTCGGTCATGCGCCTTGCCAGTAACACCAGCGCGATGATCAGTGTGCTGTAAATGATCCAGCCCAGGGCGACATGTTCGGCGCCGACGCCAATCGCCCTGTCGGTCATCGTTACTGTTACAACGATCAGATAGGCGCGCCCCCAGTTGGCGACGATGGCGGCGGCCAGCGCCAGCACAAGAAACCCGGCTTTCTTGCGCCAGTCATTGAACGCAAGCTCGCCCGCCAGAAGCGCGGTCATCGCCATCGCCATGATGAACCGCAACCCGGCGCACGCCTGCGCCATTTCAAAATCAGCCGTCGCCGTCGACAACAGATGGCCTTCGCGCGCGGTTTCGATGCCGGTGGCGTTCAGCGCGGCAGTGACGACGATCGACGCGGCCGTTTGCAAGGCTGGCGTCAGCGATTGCCCAAATGGAACCATGAATATCACGAACGCCAGCGCGAACGCCCATAAGCGGGCGAGGCGTACGCCAAAAACCGCGATGACGCTGGCGATGATGACGCCGATAAACGCCAGTTGCGCGACGATTTCAGCGCTCGCCGCGCGTCCGGCCAGCCATACCGCCATGAACGTCAGCGCCAGTGCGATGCCGGCCCAGCTCGGCTGCGGAGCGTGCGCGAGATCGCCGCGCCGGCGCGCGATCAGCCAGATGCTGAGCGGCGCAGCAATCGCGCCGTGATGATAATCCGACGAGTTGACCCAGGTGCGCGCCATCGCAACAAGGGTCGGCCACATCAGCAATATCTGTGTAATGATGATTGCTCCGAAGAGTGCGAAGGCGCGCGGCCATGCAGTCTGTCGGGCTTGGGCGGCGCTACCCCGCCGCAGATGTGTGTCGATGACGACCATCATAATTCGCGAGCCGGCAAGCGCGCTCGCCGACGGGCCGGAGCTTGCGCGTTATTGCCCGGACGGTTCTTCAAGCACGAAACAGGAGAGTTTGCGCGACTTGATTTTGGCGCAGGTCGCTGAGGCGTCCGCTTCGGTGAGGCGGGTGAACCGCGCGCGGTAGAGCGTATCGCCGGTCAGCGTCGTGAGCGGCGCGACGTTGCGTTCCTGCGCCGTCAGCTCCGCAGCCAGTGCGGCGTTTTCAAGCTCTTTCTGCGCCATCGACTTCGACGAAAACGCGCCGATCTGAACGACCCAGTTCGGCAGGTCCTCGATATCGCCTTCGCCACGGTTTTCATCTTCCGGTGAAAACGCCGACAGACGCACGCGCTCATATTCGTTGAAATCGTCGCTGTCGGCGGCGGCGATCAGCGCGCTGATCCCGTCGGTCGTAGCTGTGTCGGCGCCGAAAGTCGCGGCGGCCATCGAAATCTGCGTGCGCATGTCTTCATTGCCGGAAAGGGTTGGCGCTGCGGGGGCGTTGGCCGCAAGTTGGGCAAGCAGGGTCGGCTTGATGCGCGGCGACGGCGTATCGCGGTATAACGCGGCGATAAGCGTTGGCTTTTTCGCGATCTCGGTGAAGCTCGCCGACAGGATGTCGCGCATGTGGGCATCGCGGGTGCGCACCGAGCGGCCGCCGAGCACGATGCCGATCAGGCGGTTGTCGCCGCGCTTGGCGGAAGTCGCGAGGTTAAAGCCCGAACGCTGAGTATAGCCGGTTTTCAACCCGTCGGCGCCGTCGAACGTCTTCACCAGCGCGTTATGGGTGCGATAGGTCTTGCCGTTCCACGTAAAATCGCGGGCAGCGAAATACGGAAAATAGTGCGGATGGTCCTGAACGAGCCGCTGCGACAGGATCGCCAGATCCCGCGCCGTTGTCGTTTGTTTGCTGTTGGGAAGGCCGGAGGCGTTTTTGAATGTCGTGCGCCGCATGCCGAGCGCGCGGGCTTTTTCCGTCATTTCCTGGGCGAATTTCCATTCCGACCCGGCGATGCCTTCGGCGACGACAACCGCGACGTCATTGGCGGACTTCACCACCAGCGCGTAGATCGCGGTTTCAACGTCGATGGTCGAGCCCGCCGTCACGCCGAGTTTTGACGGCGGCTGGCCCGCTGCGCGCGCCGATACGGCGAGATCGCTGTCGAGTGAAAGCCGGCCCGCCTCGATTTCGTCGAAAAGCAGGTACAGCGTCATCATTTTGGTGAGCGAAGCCGGATAGCGGCGGTCGTCGGCGTATCGCTCGAACAGCACGTCGCCGGAATCGGCGTGCATGACAAAAGCGGCGTATTTGGGATTGCCCTTGGCGAGAACCGGCGACGCCAAGGATAGACCGACAATCACCGTCGCCGTCAAAATGAACGCAAAACGCAACAAAGCCTTCATGCTGTCAGCCTCGACAATTCTGTCGGAAATGTAAAATTAAAATCACTTGCCGCCACGTTCACCGCCACAAAACCGCAATTCGCCAAAGTCCCGACCCCTCATGCCCGAGCAAGGGTCGTGCCGCCCCCCGAAATCAAGCCCGGTAATCAGGCCCGGACCTAGTATTGCGGCGGAGTCGTCAGTCTCATTTTTGACCGTAAACATCTCGTTAACCTCAACATTAAATCATAAGGCCGCAGATATATTTTCCGGCGGCGGTTCTGGCGGCTTTTTGGGCGTCTGGGTGCGGCCGCGAAAATAATTTGCTGCATTGCACAAAAATTCCTTGACTTTGTCCCCGAAGCGAATATGTTGCGGTGCAGCAAAGTTTTGTTCCATGTTTGTTTAGAGCCCGCAGGGCCGATCAGGAGGAAAAATCATGGCGACTGCAAAAAAAGACACGAATGCGTTTGACGGTTTCACCGCCCTTGACACCGAGACGTTCAAGGACGGATACGAGAAATTGGCGAAAGGTTTCAGCACCTTAGCAGAATTTAACAAAGAATCGGCGGATGCGTTCATGAAGTCGGCCGGCGTATTCGGCAAGGGCTTCGAGACCGCCGCCACCACCCAGGCGAGCTTCGCCAAGGAATCGCTTGAAGACGGCGTCGCCGCTGCGAAAGCGGTCGCCGGCACCAAGAGCGTTCAGGAAGTGATGGAGCTTCAGAGCGACTATCTGCGCAGCGCGGTGGAAAAAAATGTCAGCCACGCGACCAAGCTGGCTGAGATCTGGTCAGGCGTCGCCAAAGACGCCGCCGATCCGATTTCCAAGCGTTATTCGGAATTCGTTGAGTTTGTTCAGACTTATCGCCCGTAAGTCTGGCGCTACGACCGACGAGAGTTCGAACGCCCGGCGAAAGCCGGGCGTTTTCTTTTGCGTCCGGCCCGTGGCAATCGGCTTTCCGCGCGCCGGGCTGTGCGGAGAGAGAAAATGAGAAATCCGGTTTTTGGCGGCCGATCATCTCACTTTCTGTAATTTCCATCTTTTCAACCACATTCGGATACATATTTACTGAAGCTGACGCCAGAGCGTTGGAATCGAAGGAGACGAACACACGAATGGCGAGTGAAGACGGCGAGCGGGAAGGCGGTTCAGGGGTCGGTGTCGGCGTTGTGTCGAAAACCGCGCCGAAGACCAAGCGACCGTCGCTCTATAAGGTATTGCTGTTGAACGACGACTACACGCCGCAGGAGTTCGTGGTGTGGCTGCTTCAGGCTGTCTTCAACAAGGCGCCTGAAGATGCTGTCCGCATCATGATGCACGTGCATCAAAACGGCGTCGGCGTTTGCGGCGTGTACACTTACGAAGTCGCCGAGACCAAAGTCGCGCAGGTCATGGATGTCGCGCGCCGCCAGCAGCATCCGCTGCAATGCATGATGGAAAGGGAGTAGAGTTGGCCTCGTTCAGTCGAAATCTCGATGAGTCGCTGCACCGTGCGATCGGAATCGCGACGGAGCATGAACACGAACTGGCGACGCTTGAGCACTTGCTTCTCGCGTTGACCTCTGATCAGGACGCCGCCGCGGTCATGCGCGCGTGCAATGTCGATCTTGATTTGTTGCGGGGCAATCTCGTCGAGTTCATCGACAACGATCTATCCAACCTGGAAACCGATAGCGGCGAACAGGCCAAGCCCACCGCGAGTTTCCAGCGCGTCATTCAGCGTGCCGTCATTCACGTTCAGTCGTCAGGCCGCGAGGAAGTCACCGGCGCGAATGTGCTCGTCGCTTTGTTCGCCGAGCGCGAATCGAACGCCGCCCATTTCCTCCAGCAGCAGGACATGACGCGCTATGACGCGGTGAATTACATCGCCCACGGCCTTGCGAAACGGCCGGGCGAGCAGCAACAACGCACCCCGCGCGGGGCGAGTGAGGGCGAGCAGACCGCCAAGCAGACCGAAAGCGCGCTTGCGGCGTATTGCGTCGATCTCAACACCAAGGCGCGCAAGGGCAAGATCGATCCGCTGATTGGCCGCGGCGCCGAAATTGAGCGGTCGATCCAGGTTCTGTGCCGCCGCCGCAAGAACAATCCTTTGCTGGTCGGCGACCCCGGCGTCGGCAAGACCGCCATCGCTGAGGGGCTGGCGCGCAAAATCGTCGATGAAGAAGTGCCGGAGGTTCTCGCCAACGCCACCATCTATGCGCTCGATATGGGCGCGCTGCTGGCGGGCACCCGCTATCGCGGCGATTTCGAAGAACGCATCAAGGCGGTGCTGAAGGAACTTGAAGAGCACGAAGACGCCATTTTGTTCATCGACGAGATTCACACTGTCATCGGCGCCGGCGCCACGTCCGGCGGCGCGATGGACGCGTCGAACCTGTTGAAGCCGGCGCTGCAATCGGGCGCGCTGCGCTGTATGGGCTCGACGACCTATAAGGAATATCGCCAGCACTTTGAAAAAGACCGCGCACTGGCGCGCCGCTTCCAGAAAATCGACGTCGTCGAACCGAGCATGGAAGACACGGTGAAAATCCTGACCGGGTTAAAGCCGTATTTTGAAGAGCATCACAAGGTTGAATACACGCTCGAAGGCATTCGCGCCGCCGCCGATCTATCGTCGAAATACATGACCGACCGCAAGCTGCCGGACAAAGCCATCGACGTGATCGACGAGGCCGGGGCGCGGCAGATGCTGTTCCCCGCCGACCAGCGCAAGAAAATCATCGACGTTGAAGAGATTGAAGAGATCGTCGCCAAGATGGCGCGCATTCCGACCAAGTCGGTGTCGAAGAGCGATACCGAGCGGCTGAAAAATCTCGGCGAGGATCTGCGCCGTGTGGTGTTCGGCCAGGACGACGCCATCGAACAGGTTGCCGCCGCCATCAAGCTGGCGCGCGCCGGCCTGCGCGAGCCGAACAAGCCGATTGGTAATTACCTCTTCGCCGGGCCGACGGGCGTCGGCAAGACCGAGGTCGCCAAACAGCTCGCCAGCTTGATGAATGTCGAACTGATCCGCTTTGACATGTCTGAATATATGGAGCGGCACACGGTTTCGCGCCTGATCGGCGCGCCGCCGGGCTATGTCGGCTATGATCAGGGCGGGCTGTTGACCGACGCCATCGACCAGAACCCGCACGCGGTGCTGTTGCTCGATGAAATCGAGAAGGCGCACCCGGAGATTTTTAACATCCTGCTTCAGGTGATGGACAACGGTGTGTTGACCGACACCAATGGCAAGAAAATCGACTTCCGCAACGTCATCGTCATCATGACGACCAATGCCGGCGCCGCCGACGCGGCGCGCTTCGCCATCGGCTTCGCCGGCGGCAAGAAGCATGACGAGACCGACGTGGCGATCAAGCGGATGTTCACGCCGGAATTCCGCAACCGCCTTGACGCGGTCATCCAGTTCGCCGGGCTGTCGCCGGCGATCATCGACCGCATCGTTGAAAAGTTCATCCTCCAGCTTGAGGCGCAACTCGCCGACCGCAGCGTCACCTTTGAGGTCGATACCGAGGCGACGCGCTGGCTGGCGCGACGTGGCTTTGACGATGAAATGGGCGCGCGCCCGCTTGGCCGCACCATTCAGGAATATGTCAAAAAGCCGATCGCCGATGAGATCTTGTTCGGCGCGTTGAAAGACGGCGGCGTCGTCAAGGTGATGGTTGACGCCAACGATCCTGAAAAACTGTCGTTCGAGTTTATCCCCGATGAGAAAGACGAAAGCCAGACGGGCGTTCCGGCGCTGGTCGAGAGATAAGCGCTTGACCGCACATTGAAGGTCGGAAGGTCGCGACGATGAAACGCGCAAAAACCGCAGACGCGTATTACGCCGAGGCCCCGCAATGGCGCGATGAAATCGCCGCGCTTCGCAGGGTTCTGCTTGCAAGCGGTCTTGTTGAAGAAATCAAATGGGGCGCGCCGTGTTACACCTTGAACGGCGCCAATGTCATTGGCGTCGGGGCGTTCAAATCCTATTTCGGGTTGTGGTTCTATCAGGGCGCGTTGCTCGCCGATAAGGACAAGGTCCTGACAAACGCGCAGGAGGGACGCACGCAGGCGATGCGGCAATGGCGTATGACGTCTGCGGATGAAATTCGTCCGGCTGTGTTAAAGCGCTACATTTCGCAGGCGGTTAAACTCGCAAAATCCGGCGCCAAAGTCGAAAAGGCGCCGCCGAAAAAGCTGGTCATGCCGGCGGAGTTGAAAGCCGCGCTTGAAAAAGACGCAGGAGCGATGGCGGCGTTCAAGGCGCTGACGCCGGGCCGCCAGCGCGACTATGCCGACCATATCAGCGCCGCCAAACAGGCCGCAACGCGGCAGCGCCGGCTCGAAAAAATCCTGCCGATGATAAAAGCCGGCGTCGGCCTCAACGATAAATACCGCGATTGCTAGAGCATTTTCCGACGACGTGGGAACCGGTTCGTCGGAAAGTGCGACCCAACAAATAGTTAGAGCAATTTCGCGATTCAGATTGAATGCAAATTGTAGAGCAAGTTCCTTTTTATCCGAGTCATGAACATGCTCTATGCTTTTGTTTTATCGCGCATTTAATCCGAAAACCGGTTCCCACTTTTCGGAATGCGCTCTAGTCTAATTTCACGCGCATGATGCGTAGCGGCGCCATCTCAGCGTCGGTGACCGGCGCGCCGTCAACATCATAAGCCGGCCAGTTGCTGGTCGCGATGTAGAAGAACTCATCACCCGCGACGACGCCATGGGTCGGCTCGGTCCATTCCGGCAGGGCGCGCTGTAAAACGCGCACCGACTTTGCGGTCTTGCCCTTGCGGCTGAGGTCGATTTTCACAATCCGCTGCGGCGTAGCCCCGTTCTGGATGCCGATCAGATCGCCCTTATAAAGATAAAGCCCGTCAATGCCGCCAAGATGGGCGTCAGACGGATTGTCGATGGCGGCGACATCGCCGGTTTTGAGGTCGATAATGAAAAGCCCCGCCAGATAATCGGCGACGAACAGGCGCTGTTTTTTCCGGTCGAGGGCGATGCCTTGCAGGTTTACGAAACGCGGATCGACGCCAAGGGTATGAAGCGCGCCGTCTTTGTCGAGGGAATAGATGTGCGGCGTCAGGCTGTTTGACACAAACACGCGGCCATCGGCGCCGATTTCAAGATCGCCAATCAGCACGGTGTTTTCGCCAATGGCGGTTTGCGACAGCGTGGCGCCGGTCGAGCGGTCTATTCTGAACAGGTTTGCGCCGGGTGCGCGCTCGCCCGTTCGCTCATAGGCGAGCTGGTTATTGGAGACGCCGACAAGGACATCGCCGTCAATCTCGATGTCGAAGACGCCGCCTTCAAGCACGCCGAGCGTGCGCACGGCGCCGTCGCTGAATTCCAGAATTTCCCCGGAGCGCACTGACCCGACGTAAAACGCGCCGTCATTCATCGCCAAGGCTTCCGGCAACAGATCGGCGCGGTCGTGTTCCAGCACGATTTCAGGCGCGCCGACGGGCGCTGCGTTCTCCGCCATTTTTTCAGCGACCGGCGCATAAGCGGGGTCCGCCTTCATGGCGTCGAAAGCCTCGTGCGCGGGCAGGTTGAGCACCAGGCCGCGCTCAGCGATCTGCGCGGCGATGGCGATCGCCTCGTCCATGCGGTCGGTCAGGATGCGCGTCAAAATCCGGTTACGGGTGAGATAAAGCGAATAGGGGCGGGTAATCTGCGCCTCATCGAGACGGTCGGCGGCGGTTTTAAAATCCTCCGCCGCGAAGGCGTCGCGCGCTTCGCCCATGATATCGTCATAAGGGCGCGCCTGTGCAGGGAAAATCAATGCCGGCGCCAGCGAGATCAATGCAGGCGCCAGCGCCAGTGCGACGGCCAAGAAACGGATTTTTGTGGCGCGCATCAGATCACTCCTTAAAACGCCGCACGAATTTTGTGTGCGAGCGCTTCCAGCTTGTCAGTGTCCGCTTTTTGCCCGGCGTGCGCGCCAAGCGGCGCCCTGTCGAAAATCGGCAGGATGTGAAAGTGCAGATGAAAAATCGTCTGGCCGGCGGGCGCGCCATTGAACTGCATGATGCGCACGCCATCGGGCGCCATCGCCTTTTCCACCGCCGCCGCCACTTTTTTGACATCGACGATGAAGCCCGCAAGCGCCGCATCGTCCATCGTCAGCAGGTTGGTCGCCTCGACGTGTTTGGGGATGACCAGCGTGTGCCCTTCGGTTTGCGGAAAAATATCCATGATCGCGAGAGAGCGATCATTTTCGAAGACCTTGATCGACGGCATCTCGCCGCGAATGATTTTGGCGAGAATATTGTCGGGGCTGTAGGGCTCGTTGAGCGACATGGGCTTTTCCGGGTTTGCGATACACGCTTTTAAATTAACGCACTGGAACTGCGCGTAAAGGGCGCAATCACCCGTTTTTAAACGGCGTGAAATCCTCAAGATATTCAACATCGCCGGAAACCGAGCGCCGTTCCTGTTCCAGGTATCGGGCGATCGCGTCGCGGAACTGCGGATGGGCGATCCAGTGGGCGGAGGCGGTTTTCACCGGTTCATAGCCGCGGGCGATCTTGTGTTCGCCCTGCGCGCCCGCCTCGACACGGGCGAGGCCGCGCGCAATGGCGAAGTCGATGGCCCTGTAGTAACAGACCTCGAAGTGCAAGAACGGATGGTGCTCAGTGCACCCCCAATAACGCCCGAACAGCGTATCGTGCGCGATGAAATTGAGCGCCCCGGCGATGGGGGCGCCGTCGCGCTGCGCGAGCACCATCATAATCTGCTCAGGCATCGTCTGCGCAATTTCACTGAAAAACGCGCGGGTCAGGTAAGGATGGCCCCATTTGCGCGACCCGGTGTCCTGATAGAATATCCAGAACGCGTCCCAGTGCGCTAGCGTGATCTCTTTGCCCGTCATGGTCGTTATCATCAGCCCGCTGGCGAGCGCATCGCGCCGTTCGCGCCGGATGGCTTTGCGCTTGCGTGAGGACAGGGCGGCGAGAAATTCGTCAAACGAGGCATAATTCCTGTTGCGCCAGTGATATTGAACGCCATGGCGGATGTCGAAGCCAGCGCGTAAAAGTGCTGCTTCGTCTTCATGCTGAATGAAATTGACATGCGCCGACGACAGCGAATTCTGGCTGGCGATCTGTTTCAGCGCCTCGCAAAGCGCAGCTTTCGCTGCGTCGGTGCGGGCGATCAGGCGCGGGCCGGCGGCGGGCGTGAACGGAACCGCGCATAGCAGTTTCGGGTAATACCGCCCGCCGGCGCGTTCAAACGCATCGGCCCAGTGGTGGTCGAAAACATATTCGCCCTGGCTGTGATATTTCAGGTAAAGCGGGGCCGCACCGGCCAGCGCGCCGTCTTCCTCGATGAGCAGGTGCAGCGGCGCCCAGCCCTGCGTCTCGCTGACCGAGCCGGAGGTTTCAAGCGCGGCCAGAAACTCATAACGCGCGAACGGATGCAGCTCGCCAGCGCCATCGCGCAGCAGGGCGTTCCAGTCGGCGGCGGCGATTTCAGCAAGTGACGTTATCGTACGCGCGATCAACGCCATTGACGTCTCGTGGCGGAAGCGCGTTCAGGTGGCGAGGGGTTACGCAATTTCGATAGTCGCCTCGATTTCAACCGCCGCGCCAAGCGGCAGGCCGGGCGCGCCGACGGCGGCGCGGCAATGTTTGCCGGCATCGCCGAAAACTTCGACCATCAGGTCCGATGCGCCGTTGATGACTCTCGGCTGGTCGGTGAAGTCGGCCGTGCAACTGACGAATCCGCCTAGGCGCACGACGCGCTTGACGCGGTCAAGATCGCCGTCGCAGGCGGCTTTCATCTGGGCGATCAGGTTGACGGCGCAGGCGCGCGCCGCCGCAACGCCGTCTTCCAGCGAGAGATCATCGCCGAGCGTTCCCTTGATCAGCGCGCCGTCCGCAATTGAGATCTGGCCGGAAATGAACACAAGATCGCCGGACTGAACAAACGGCACATAGGTCGCCACTGGCGGTACGGCCGCCGGCACCTTCACCCCGAGCGCCGCCAGCCTTGCGTCGATCTTTCCCATCAGTCGCTATCCCTGTTCTGTCGTGAGGGGTTTTTCTTGGCCAAACTTCGCCCCAACGCAATAGCGTCCGCGCCGAATTTTTCGCGGATCTTGTCCATCGCGTATTCTTCGCGCCGCTTTTTTCCTTCCGGCGTCGGGAACAATTCGTTCTGCACGGCGTGCGATGATGTTTCCAGTTCGGAAAATCCAATGCCGATCAGGCGAAAGGCGCGCCCGTCAGCCTCGCGCGCCAGCAGGGGCGAGGCGGTATCGAAAGCGGTGCGGGCGAGGTTGGTCGGCGCCGACAGTGCGACGCGCCGTGTGATAGTCTGGAAATCATCGGTTTTGAGCTTGAGCGTAATCACCCGGCCTTCCAGCCGTTTTTCCTTCATCCGCGCCGAGGCTTTTTCGCAAAGCGGCCATAACGCATCTTCAAGATCGCGCCGGTTCCTGAGATCGGTATTGAAAGTTGTTTCAGTCGAAACGCTTTTGGTTTCGCGAACAGGATTGATCTTGCGCGTGTCCTGTCCGTGCGAGAGGCGCGCAAGGCGCAGGCCGGAATCGCCATAGCGCCGCGCGAGAACGGCGGCGTCGAGTTGCTGCAAATCAGCGATGGTGGCGATTGCGTCGCGGCGCAGTTTCGCCTCAAGCGCCGGGCCGACACCCCAGATCGCGCTGACCGGCATCGGCGCGATGCGCGCCTTTGCCTCTTTTGCTCCGATCACGGAAAATCCGTTCGGCTTGTCAAGCTCGGACGCCAGCTTGGCGAGGAACTTGTTGCAACTAAGTCCGACCGAAACGGTAAAGCCCAGATCGCGCCTGATCTCGCATTGCAGTCTGGCGAGCGTGCGCGCCGGCGACATAGCGTGCAGGCGGTCCGTGCCGGAAAGGTCGAGAAACGCTTCGTCGATCGACACCGGCTCGACCATTGGCGTCAGGGCGAACATCCGCTCGCGCACCTGCCGCGCGGCGGCGGCGTATTTGGCGAAGTCCGGGCGGATCACCACCGCGCCGGGGCAGCGCCTTCGCGCCTCAAACATCGGCATCGCCGATTTCACCCCATAGGTACGCGCGATATAGCAGGCGGTTGTCACCACCCCGCGCACCGCGCCCCCGACGATCACCGGCTTGTCGACAAGGCTGGGGTCGTCGCGCTTTTCCACCGCGGCGTAAAAGGCGTCGCAGTCGATATGGGCGATCTGGAGCGTGTGAAGCTCTTGATGGCGGGCGATTCGCCGGGCGCCGCAGGCTGGGCAGGCACGCGCCTGATCGGGAACGTCAGCGCCGCATTCTAGACAAAAGGCAGGGATTTCAGCCATTTCAGCGCATCCGCCAAGTGATTCGCGCCGCGTTTACCACGTCCGGCCCCGTGACATCGGCCACGATAAACAATCGGTTAAGACCTTATGCGCGATATTGCGTGTGACGGTTACCATTCGTGTTTAGGTTTATGAAGCATACCATGGCGGCAATGGAAAAGATCGACACGTCTGCGACGCCCAAGACCGTCCTCGTTGTCGAAGACAACGAGTTGAACATGAAATTGTTCAACGACCTTCTTGAGGCGCATGGTTACCACGTCGTGCAGGCGCGCACCGGCGGCGAGGCGCTGGCGGTCGCCCGCGATGCGATGCCGGACCTCATCTTGATGGATATTCAGTTGCCCGAGATTTCCGGTCTGCAGGTAACGCAACAAATTCTTAACGATCCCGATCTTGCCGAAGTCCCGGTTATCGCCGTTACGGCGTTTGCGATGAAGGGCGATGAAGAGCGGATCCGGGCCGGCGGTTGCAAGGATTATATCGCCAAACCGATCTCCGTTGTCGACTTTCTTGAGAAAGTAAAAAGGTATTTGGACTAGGGTCGCCCTGGTATTCGTCGATCCTAGCCTTTGGAGGCCCAATGACGGCGCGCGTATTGGTCGTCGATGACCTCGAACCCAACGTAAAACTCCTCGAAGCCAAACTTCGGGCGGAGTATTTTGACGTGCTGGGCGCATATTCAGGTCAGGAAGCGGTTGATCGCGCCAAGGCGGACCAGCCCGATATCATCCTTCTCGATGTCATGATGCCGGGAATGGACGGTTTTGAAGCCTGCCGGATTATCAAGTCGACGCCCGAAACCGCGCATATTCCAATCGTTATGGTTACCGCGCTCGATCAGCAGGCGGATCGTGTGGCCGGGCTGAAAGCCGGCGCCGACGATTTCCTGACCAAGCCGGTAGAGGATGTGGCGCTGTTCGCCCGTGTGCGCAGCCTGACCCGGCTGAAAATGATGACCGACGAGTTGCGCATGCGCTATGCGACGGGCCGCAATCTTGGCATCGTCGACGCGCTCGACCTTTCCGACAACACTGACGACGGCGCGAAGCCGCGCATTTTCATCATCGACGATAACGCCGAGCATGTTGAACGGCTTCGCGAGCAGTTGGGCGACGGCTATGAGGTGTCAACGGAGTCTGACCCCGATGTCGCCCAGTCGCGCGTCAAAACCGGCGATTTCGATCTCGTCATCGTCAACATGTCGATTGAGACGACTGACCCGCTTCGGCTGTGCTCATCAATCCGCTCATTTGAGGAAACGCGCCTGACGCCGGTTCTGGCCATCGTTCGCCAGGGCGACACGCGAAAGCTCGTCCGCGCGCTTGATATCGGCGTCAATGATTACCTGCCGCGCCCGGTCGACCGCAACGAACTGACCGCGCGGGTCGCGACCCAGATTCGCCGCAAGCGGTATATCGACCGCTTGCGCTCGACCTTTGAAGCAAGCCTTGAAATGGCGGTCACCGACCAGCTTACCGGGCTTTACAACAGGCGCTATCTGGCGAGCCATATGTCGGCGATGTTCGACCGCGCCTATTGGACCGGCCGCCCGCTTTCCGTGCTCATTCTCGATCTCGATCACTTCAAGGCGGTCAACGATTCCTACGGGCACGATGTCGGCGACAAGGTCATTCAGGAATTCGCCGACCGCATCCGCAATTCCATTCGCGGCGTTGATCTTGCCTGTCGTTATGGCGGCGAAGAATTCCTGATCGCGATGCCAGACACCGACAAGCAGTTTGCGTCCGTCGTCGCGGAGCGCATGCGCCATGAAGTGGCGGCGCACCGCGTTGTCCTGAATGGCGGGCGCGACGAGATTCAGGTGACCGTCTCAATCGGCATCGCCTCGACCGAGAACGGACCGAAAGACGACAGCGCCCAAAAACTCATCAAGCGCGCCGACGAGGCGCTCTACGTCGCCAAGACCGGCGGGCGCAACCGCGTCATTCAAAGCGCGGCGTAAGCTTGCTGGCGTAAGCTTGCTGGCGTCTGGCCGGCATTTGCAAAAACAAAAAAGCCGCCCGAAAGGGCGGCTTGTTCGTTAAGATAAGGCGCGATCCCTTACTTGATCTTGCCTTCCTTGAACTCGACGTGCTTGCGCGCAATCGGGTCGTATTTTTTCAGCACCATCTTTTCCGTCATCGTGCGCGTGTTCTTCTTCGTCACGTAGAAAAAGCCGGTGTCCGCCGTCGAATTCAGACGGATTTTAATGGTGGTCGGCTTCGCCATTGGTCAAACTCCTAGCGGGGGCCGCTTGGCGCGGCGCACAATTCATGAGAGCGGCGCAAAATACTGGCGTTCCGCCCAGTGTCAAGACCAGTGTCCCGGCCAGGTTCAGGGCGCGCGTTCAAGCAAGCGCGCCTTGAAAATCAGCAATTCAGGCGAATTCACCTAAACAAACCGGACCTTGTCGATTTCATAGCTGCGGGCCCCGCCGGGGGCCGCGACCTCGACGACGTCGCCTTCCTGCTTGCCGATGATGGCGCGGGCGATCGGCGAGGAGACGGAAACCTTGCCGGCTTTCACATCGGCTTCGTAATCGCCGACAATCTGCCAGGTCTTGGTTTCCTCGGTGTCCTCGTCGACGAGGGTGACGGTCGCGCCGAATTTGACCGTGTCGCCGTTCAGCTTGGCGACGTCGATGACTTCGGCGCGGGTAAATTTGTCTTCCAGTTCAAGAATCTGGCCTTCGATCCAGCCCTGGCGCTCCTTGGCGGCGTGGTATTCGGCGTTCTCCGAGAGATCGCCGTGGGCGCGCGCTTCGGCGATCGCCTGGATCACGGCCGGGCGCTCTACCTGCTTCAGGCGTCTGACTTCCTCTTCCAGCCGGGCGTATCCGGCGGCGGT
The DNA here is from genome assembly GCA_041398145.1 of Parvularculaceae bacterium. Taxonomy (GTDB): domain Bacteria; phylum Pseudomonadota; class Alphaproteobacteria; order Caulobacterales; family Parvularculaceae; genus Amphiplicatus. The sequence goes on from JAWKVF010000002.1 coordinate 159,652, forward strand.
CATCGGGACCTTTTCCATGTCCGTCCTTTCGATCATCGGTAAAAGAAAGACGCGGCCGCCTGCGTTAACAGGCGGCCGTCAATCTCTTACGAGCGCTAAATTAAGGTCGAACGCCGCCCGATTCAAGCGAGAAACGGTTAATGCCGGCGGAAATCGCCGCCCCGTCGCGTGATCGCGACGGGGATTTCTTTCAGATTTTCAATAGCCTACCAGATACGAACGCGATCTTCCGGCGGCAGGTAAAGCGCGTCGTCCGCCGACACGTCAAAGGCGTCGTACCAGGCGTCGAGGTTTCTGACGACGCCGTTGATGCGGTAATAGGGCGGGCTGTGCGGATCGGTTTCGAGCCGCTGCAACAGCGCATCCTCGCGGTATTTGGCGCGCCATACCTGCGCCCAGGCGAGAAAGAAGCGCTGATCGCCGCTAAAGCCGTCAATAACCGGGGCTTCGCCGCCCGAGGTCTCGTCGAGATAGCGGTGATAGGCGGCGTAGGCCATTTGCAGCCCGCCAAGATCGCCGATGTTCTCGCCCATGGTCAGGCTGCCGCTGATAAACGCGCCGGGGATCGGCTCGTAGGAGTCGTACTGCGCGCCCAGCTCGTCGGTCTTGGTCTTGAACGCGGCCGCCGATTCCGGCGTCCACCAGTCGCGGATGCGGCCCATCTCGTCGAACTGGCGGCCCTGATCGTCAAAGCCGTGGCCGATTTCATGGCCGATCACCGCGCCGATTGCGCCATAGTTCACCGCCGGGTCGGCGTTGGGGTCGAAGAACGGCGCCTGAAGAATGCCGGCGGGGAAGGTGATCTGGTTCAAGAGCGGGTTGTAGGAGGCATTGACCGTCTGCGGCGGGTAGCCCCAGCGCTCGCGGTCGACCGGGCGGTCGAGCTGGTCAAGCTGGTCCTGCCAGGCGAACTCGGTCAGGGCGAGCGCGTTTTTAAACAGCGAGTCGCCGATTTCGAGGCTGGAATAGTCGGTCCATTTACTGGGATAGCCGATGCGCGGCTCGAAGGTTGAAAGCTTCAGCAACGCCTGCTCGCGGGTGGCGTCGTCCATCCACTCGTTCTGCTCAAGGCGGACCGCAAGCGCGTCGGTGAGGTTTTCAACCAGCCCGTCCATCGCCACCTTGCTCGACGGCGGGAAGTGCTGTTGGACATAGATCTGGCCGACCGCCTCGCCCAGACTGGCGTCGATCTGGTTGATGCCGCGCTTCCAGCGCTCGCGCTGTTCTTCCACGCCGCGCAGCGATTTCGAAAAGAACTCGAAATTCGCAGTGTCGAAATCGCTCGACAGGTATTGCGCGTGGTTGTTGATGAACTGGAACGCCAGCCAGTCTTTCAGGAACGCCGGATCAGCTTCCGCGAACAGCTTGGCCTCACTCTGGATGGCGCTTGGCTGTGCGACAAGGAATGTCTTCACGCCGTTGAGGCCGATGCTGTCGAGCATCAATTCCCAGTTCATTTCCGGCGCAAGCTCTGCGAGTTGCTCCGGGCCCATCGGATTGTAGATTTTCTCGATGTCGCGGCTGTCTTCCTGCGTCCAGTGTACTTGCGCAATTTTGGTTTCAAACGCGATGATTGCATCGGCTTTCGCCGGCGCGCCGTCGATGCCGGCATAGGTCAGCATGTTTTCAATGAACGTCTTGTAGGCGGCGCGATATTTCACGAACCGCTCGTCGTCCTTGAGATAGTAGTCGCGGTCCGGCATGCCGAGGCCGGACTGGTCGACATAGACAATGTTTTTTGTCGTGTCCGCGGGGTCGGGAATAACGCCGAAGCCGGCGGGGCCGTTGTTGTGGATGCTGGCGAGTTCAAGCATCATCGCTTCAGGTGTGTCTATGGCGTAGATTTCGTCAAGATGCGACTTCAGCGGCGCGGCGCCGGCGGCGTTGACCGCGTCGACATCCATCCATGATTTATAAAAATCGCCGACTTTCTGTTCGAGCGACCCTTTTGCTGAGTCCTTTGCGGCGAGTTCTTCAACGATCGCCTTGATGTCGTCTTCAGCCTCCAGCCGCAGCATCGTGAACGAGACATAGCCGGGCAGGTCGGCGGGAATGACGAAACTGTCGAGCCATGCGCCATTGACGTAACGCGCAAAGTCGTCGCCCGGCGCCACGGTCTGGTCGCGCTGGGCGAGGTCTATGCCCCAGTCGCCAAACACCGGTTTGGCGGCGGCTGTGTCAGCCTCGGGGGCAGCCGGCGTCGCGGCGGCGGTATCGGCGGTTGCGTCCTGTTTTTGTGAGCAGGCGCTGATCGCGCCAAAAGCGGCGAGCGCGACGAGCGCGGCGCCCAGTTTCAATTGCGGTTTCAATTTTTGCCCCTTTGGGTTGCGGCCGGACGTGCGAATTCGTGCAGCCGGCCGGTCTGGTGAACGCGGACCCTAACCGCAATCGCACGTTTTTTACAGGCGGTTGATCGCACCGGCATACCCGTTTGTCTCGTGCGCCGGCTTTTCCTCCGGGGGGCGATGGGCTAGGGTTTGGCGGGGTTCAATTTTGGGGGCGTTTCATGCGCGTAATTCTCTGGATACTCGCCGTTATCGGCGCACTTTTTGTCTTGTTGCTGGTGGTCTTTCTTGGTTTTGGCTTTGTCGGCGTGAAAAAAGGCATGGAACTGGCGAACGGCGCGAGCGCCTATGCCGACGAGACCATCCTTGCTTACGCTGAGAACTGGGACGGCGCGGTATTGACCGGGCGCGCCGCGCCGGAACTGACCGCGGCTTTCGTAAAAGACCCCAATATCGTCCCGGGCCTTTCAAACCTCCTCACCACCCATGCCGGCGCGTTCGTTTCCGCCGAGCCGTCGGTATGCGGAAATTATCAGTTACAGGCCATGACCGAGTCTGGCGAGGTTTTTACAGCCCTTTGCACGGCGCTCGGCGAGGCGGAGCGCGCGGCGCTGAAATTTTCCGTGTCCGTCGTTTATCGCCATGAGGAATGGCGCCTGCTCGGGTTTCTGGTTGAGATCACCCCCGATGAAGGCGCGGCGTCATCGACGTTGGTGAGCTTTAATGCGGACAGCTTTGCTGGCGAACAGGTCGGGGCGTTAACGCATGAGGGGCTGCGCGCCTCTATCGGCCCGCATGTCGTCGCGCTGTCGCCGCAGGCGCGCGCAATGACTTATACGAAAGGCGAGCCGGCGCTGATCGGCTTACACGCGCAGGTGCGCGGCGCGCAATAAGCGCGCCGCCCGCCGGACTGAAAACCGGGCTTAGCGGAAATAGGATTGCAGCGGCGCGACTTCCAGCGCGCCGGCGCGCATCGCCTCGATGGCGCGCACGGTCGAGCGCGCGCCGGTGGCGGTGGTGATGCACGGAATTTTCTGGCTGAGCGCGGTGGTGCGGATCGAGCGCGAGTCCTTGATCGACTGCGCGCCTTCGGTGGTGTTGAAGACCATGTTCACTTCGCCGTTCTTGAGCGCGTCGACGATGTGCGGGCGCCCTTCGAGCACCTTGTTGACGCGGGTGACGTCAAGGCCCTGCTGGCGGAGGTAATCAGCGGTGCCGCCGGTCGCGATAATCGAAAAACCCATATCGAGCAGGCGCCGCGCGGCGTTGATCATCAAGGGTTTGTCGGCGTCTTTTAACGAGATGAACACGCGTCCCGACAGCGGGATGCGCGCGCCCGCCGCGACCAGGCTTTTCGCGCGCGCCTTGTCGAAATCGACGTCGATGCCCATGACCTCGCCGGTTGAGCGCATTTCCGGCCCCAGCACCGTGTCGACGCCGGGAAAGCGCGAAAACGGGAACACGACTTCCTTGACAGTCATGTGATTGAGGGTCGGCATTTCAAGGTTGAGCTCAGCGATTTTCTCGCCCGCCATCACCTTGGCGCCGACACGCGCAATCGGGATGCCGATGGTTTTTGCAACAAACGGCGCGGTGCGCGAGGCGCGCGGGTTCACCTCAAGGATGTATATATCCTCGCCCTTGATCGCATACTGAACATTGACGAGACCGACAACGCCAAGCGCCAGCGCCAGATCTTTGGTGTGCTGTTCTAGCTGGCCGATGATCGCATCCGACAGAGTGTAAGGGGGCAGCGAGCAGGCGCTGTCGCCGGAATGGATGCCCGCTTCCTCGATATGCTCCATCACGCCGGCGATGAACACCTCGCCGCCGTCGCAAATGGCGTCGACATCGACCTCGACCGCGTTGTCGAGATAATGATCGAGCAATAGCGGCTCGTCGGCGGAGATTTCGATTTGAGCGGTGGCGAGATAATGTTTCAGGCCGTCTTCGTCGCGCACGATCTCCATCGCCCGCCCGCCCAGCACATAGGACGGGCGCGTGACCAGCGGATAGCCGACTTCTTTGGCGGCGTTGATCGCGGTCTCGCGCGATGACGCGGTGGTGTTTTGCGGCTGGCGCAGGCCCAGCTTCATCGCCAGCTTCTGGAAACGCTCGCGGTCTTCGGCAAGGTCGATGGCGTCATAGGGCGTGCCGAGAATGGGCACGCCTTCCTCGCTCAGCGTCCGCGCCAGCTTCAGCGGCGTCTGGCCGCCATATTGCACGATGACGCCCAGCAATTGGCCGGCGCTTGTCTCTGTACGGATGATTTCAAGAACGTCTTCGGCGGTCAGCGGCTCAAAATACAGCCGGTCGGATGTGTCATAGTCGGTCGACACCGTTTCCGGGTTGCAATTGACCATGATGCTTTCGATGTCCAGTTCCTCCAGCGCGAAGGCGGCATGGCAGCAGCAATAATCGAACTCGATGCCCTGGCCGATGCGGTTGGGGCCGCCGCCGAGGATGACAACTTTTTTACGTGCGCTCGGCAGCGCTTCCGATTGCACGCGGTCGCCGAACGGATATTCATAACTGGCGTACATGTATGGCGTTTTCGCCATGAATTCGGCGGCGCATGTGTCGACGCGTTTGTAAACCGGATGCACGCCAAGCGCGGCGCGGTGGGCGCGCACTTCGGCTTCCGTCGCGTCGCAGAGCTGGGCAAGGCGCTTGTCGGAAAAGCCCATCGCCTTCAGTCCGCGCAGCCGCGCCGGATCGACCGGCAGGCCCTCGTGTTCGAATTCGCGTTCGGTCGCGACAATCGCGTCGATCTGGTCGAGGAACCACGGATCGTACTGGGTGATCGAGCGCACTTGCTCAAGCGCGAGGCCGTGACGCAGCGCCTGCGCGGTCACGCGCAAGCGTTCCGGCGTCGGCGCGGCGAGGGCGGCGCGAAACGCGTTGGCGTCGTCGCCCTCGCCAAGGCCGGGCACGAAGATCGGGTCAAGCCCGCACAGCCCGGTCTCCAGTGAGCGCATCGCCTTTTGCAGCGACTCCTGGAAGCTGCGCCCGATCGCCATCACCTCGCCGACCGACTTCATGGCGGTCGTCAACAGCGGGTCGGAACCTGGAAACTTTTCAAAGGCGAAGCGCGGAATCTTGGTGACGACATAATCTATCGTCGGCTCGAACGAGGCTGGCGTCGCGCCGGTGATATCGTTGTCGAGTTCGTCTAGCGTATAGCCAATGGCGAGCTTGGCGGCGATGCGGGCGATGGGAAAGCCGGTCGCCTTCGACGCCAGCGCCGACGAGCGCGACACGCGCGGGTTCATCTCGATGACGACGAGGCGCCCGTTTTCGGGGTTGATCGCGAACTGCACGTTCGACCCGCCGGTCTCGACGCCAATCTCGCGCATTACCGCAATCGAGGCGTTGCGCATCACCTGGAACTCTTTGTCAGTGAGGGTCAGCGCCGGCGCCACGGTGATCGAGTCGCCGGTGTGCACGCCCATCGGATCAACGTTTTCAATCGAGCAGATGATGATGCAATTGTCCGCCCGGTCGCGGACCACCTCCATCTCGTATTCCTTCCAGCCGAGCAGGCTTTCGTCGATCAGCACCTGGCCGACCGGCGAGGCTTCAATGCCCGAGCGGACGATGTGTTCGTATTCCTCGCGGTTATAGGCGATGCCGCCGCCGGTGCCGCCAAGGGTGAAGGCGGGGCGCACGATGGCGGGAAGGCCGATGGCGTCAAGCTGGCGCAGAGCGTCAGCAACGCCCGACGCGCGGTCATAGCCGATTGTCTTGCCGGCGTCGTTCTTGATTTTCGGCGAGGAGACGATGGTCGACTTAGGCGATTCTAGCCCGATCTTTTCCATCGCTTCGCGGAACAGCTCGCGGTCTTCGGCCTTTTCGATGACGTCGGCGCGCGCGCCGACCATTTCAACGCCGTGCTTTTCCAAGATGCCGGCGCGATCAAGCTCCAGCGCGCAGTTGAGCGCGGTCTGGCCGCCCATGGTCGGCAACAGCGCGTCGGGCTTTTCCCGCTCGATGACCTTTTCCACGAATTCCGGCGTGATCGGCTCGATAAAAGTCGCGTCCGCCAGTTCCGGGTCGGTCATGATCGTCGCCGGGTTGGAGTTGATTAAGATGACGCGATAGCCTTCCTCTTTCAGCGCCTTGACCGCCTGAACGCCTGAATAATCGAACTCGCACGCCTGTCCGATGACGATGGGCCCGGCGCCGATGATGAGGATGGACTTCAGGTCGGTACGTTTTGGCATCAGGCTTCCGTTTCGGCTCGCGCAGAACCGCGCCCGCGAAAAGGGGGCGCCCCGGCGCGGCGGCATCAGTTCAGACGTTGTGGCTAAAGCGGTCTCATAGGCGATGATTCGCGGGAATCAAAGCCTCAATCCCGCGAAAAGGCGCTGAGAATGCCGCAGACGTTCCCGGGCGGCGTCATAAGCACATTGACCACGTCATTTGCATGGATTTGGCGCTTGACATGAAACCAACAGGTTTCCTAAAAGGAAAACCAAAAGGTTTTATATTAGCATGCGATCTGATCCCCAACCCGTTTTCCGCGCGCTTGCCGACCCGACCCGACGGGCGATTGTCGTAATGCTGGGCGAGCAGTCGCGCACCATCGGCGAAATCGCCGCGCAGTTTCCGGTGACGCGACCGGCGATCGCCAAGCATCTGAAAATCCTGGAAGAGGGCGACGTCATCCGCGTCACCACAAAGGGACGTGAACGAATTAATACGCTCAACCCGGGAGCGTTGCAGGTTGCGGCGTTCTGGTTTCGCACCTTCGACAAATTCTGGGACGACAAACTCGCAAAACTCAAATCCGAAATTGAAAGGACACGCCCATGAGCATGAAGCTTGTGAAGACCATTTTCTTGAAAGCGCCGCGTGCGCATGTCTGGCGGTTCCTGACGGAAAAGGATTTGCTGGCCCTGTGGTTCCACGCCGGCGAAAGCGATCTGGCGCCCGGCGGCGACTACGCATTGTTGACGAACACCTATGGGAAGGAGGGCGAGCGGATGATTACCGGCAAAGTGGTCGAAATGAACGCGCCCGGGAAACTCGTGCACACCTTCACCCATAAATGGCTGAACAATGTCGAGACTTTATGTGAATGGACGCTTGAAGAAGCAGATGGCGGCACGATTTTGACGCTGACCCATTCGGGCTGGGAAAAGGTTGGCGAAGGCGCCTTTGATATGGCGAAAAATCATGACGTCGGCTGGGACGAACATTTCGCGCGCTTGCGCCGGGTGACGACTTAACAGAGGGGCGGGCGACTTGCGCGCGCGTCATTCCCCGCGGGAATTTCGCAATAAAAATACACGCAAACAGGCGCTTGAATGCGCGGGCTTCGTCGCCACATCGACCCCGGTTTGCGTTTTGCAGCCGGCTCTTTGATATCGTGAATTTTCGATTGCGCGCAGGCGGCGCCGGCGCCGTTCAACTTTTTTCCCGCAGGGCGCGAATGCGCAAAATACACAGAAAAACGCTGCAAGCCAGCAAACAAGGCAATCGTGGCAGATGAGGCGGCCTGTAAGTTGAGCAAAGCGCGCAATTCTTCGCCGCCGCGTTCGTGCAAGAGGTGTTTTCTCCGGCGCATAGGGCGAGCGTTGAAATCCGGCTCGCGACGAAAGTCGGGGTCGGGCCGGGTGAACCTTCAACCGGTTTTGAAACTTATTGCCAGCGTTTGGCGGTGCGCTGCGCCAGTTCATCGGCGGCGCCGGCGGGCGCGCCTTTATAGCCCGTCAGATGATCGGCGACGAACGGATTGGTTTTGCGCTCTGCGCCGAATGTCGACATCGGCCCGTGGCCGGGCACGAAGTTCATGTCGTCGCCCAGCGGCCACAGCCGGTTGGTGATCGAGGTGATGAGCGATTGATGGTCGCTGCGCGGAAAGTCGGTGCGCCCGACGGACCCCGCGAAGATGACATCGCCGACAAACGCAAGGCGCGCGCCCTCGTGATAGATGACGACATGGCCGGGCGTGTGGCCCGGCGTGTGGCGCACCTTGAACTCAAGCCCGTCGAGGGTGAGCGTATCGCCGTCTTCAAGCCAGCGGTCGGGCGTGCAGTCCTCACCGTCTTCGACGCCGAACTTGCGCCACGACTCACGGATCTGGTTCAGCCAGAACGCTTCTTCCTTCTGCGGGCCCTCAATCGGCGCCCCGGTGCGGCGTTTGATTTCCTCCGCCGCGCCGGCGTGGTCGAGATGGCCGTGGGTCAGCCAGATTTTTTCGATGCGCGCGCCGATTTTTTCCGCCGCATCCATGATCTTGTCGGGCTCGCCGCCGGGATCGACGACCGCCGCCGCGCCGCTCGCGGTTTTGATGATCGAGCAATTCTGCTGAAAGGGCGTAACGGGGACGATCTGTACGGTAAAAGGCGGCTTCTGTTCCAAGGTGCGTTCCTGATTGGTTGACGCCCTGAACCTAGCGCAAAAAGCCATGAACTCAATTGACCGGGATAACTTTGCGCCAGATTCTCAATTGGTCGCGGGATTTGGAGCATCGTGCAAAAAGTGTGCAACGGTTTTTGCTTTCGCGATGCGACCGCTAAAGATGAAACCATCATGGTGTGAAGCCGGTTTATGGCATGATGGTTTCGCAAAAAACCGTTCCTCACTTTTTTGCGTCACGTCCAGCCAGAGCAATTTGCATTCAATCTGAATCGCGAAATTGCTCTAAGTATTTGTTGGGTCGCATTTTCTTGCGACGAACCGGTTCCCACTTCGTCGGAAAATGCTCTAGATACCGCCGCCAAAGCGATCAAGGGCGCTGGCGATGGGCGCATGTTCGCGCGCTTTCGTGCGTAACCAGTCGACCCCTTTGTCGATTTCGCCGGCGTGGACGATTTCATATTCCGCCAGAAGCTCCGCCCGCAATTGCGGCGTATATTCAAACCGCGCGTCTTTTGAATAGCGGCGCATCACAGGCCCCGCCAGCATGGCGCTGATGCGCGCCGCGTCGGCGCGATAGCCGAAATGATTGATGATGCCGGCAAGGTTCTCGTCCGGCGCGGCTAGAAATGCGTCGAAGTCGACCGGCAATATTCTTCCCTGTTCGTCGTTGTCCATCGGCGACGTCATGCAAGCGGCGTCGGTCGCCCAGCTCATCGCGGCGAGTTCACCGGGCGACAGATCGCTGAGCGCGCCTATTCTCGCGCCGCATAATTGCCGCAGACGTCGCAAGCGGACCGCGCCATGGGTGCGCAGGTCTATCCAGTTATTGGCCCCGCCCAGCATGGCGGCGAAATGGCGCCGCGGTTCGACGTAACAGAAAATCGCCTTCGCGGATTTTACCGGCTCAACCGCATCGATGAGAGTCGAGCAAAAACTTGTCGCCTTGATGATCGTCGGGCCTGGTTTGCAGATCAGGTTGAGAAACAGCTTCAGCCGCTTTTCAATGCGCGCATGCGGCCAGATCGTTGCGCCGTCGCCGTCATCGACAAGCGCGCTGGCAAAGGTGCGAAGGCCCACAGGCTCGCGCAGGACGTGGCAGTCGGCGGCGCCCTCGACCAGGCGCGAAATCAAGGTCGAGCCGCAATGGCCGATATGAAAGATGAACCCCGGCGTTGCGGCGGCGATAGATTGCGACAAGGGTTCAAGCTGCGCCCACTCGGCCCATCCGCCTTCGACATGGCGGCCAAGCACGCGGTCATCGAGAAAGCTCGCCTGTTTGCGCGCGTCACGCGACAAACGCACGACGAGCGCGCGGTCGGTTGGAAGATCGACCTGATGGATCATCACATCCGGCGAATTTCGAAGATCGTCTAACAAATTGGTCATGGCGCTGACTACGACTCGAACATTTGCTGCGCGACAGATGTAGCTGGCGCAATGGCGCCTGTCCGCCGGCATTCGACGGGTCGGTTGCGCTTCGGGTTGAGTGGAAAATGTTGCGCGCGTCGCGAAGATTGTTCGGGGCGAGATCGCAGCGCCGGTCAGCGGCGCAAAAAAATTGTCGTATTACGCCGCGCGCAAGTCGCCGACGAATTTTGCAAACACGCCGAAACTGTCCTGCGGCCCCGGCGAGGCTTCGGGGTGATGCTGCACCGAATACGCCGGCGCATCGGTGAGCCTGATGCCGCTATTGCTGCCGTCGAACAGCGACTGATAAGTCGCGACGACATTCTGCGGCAGTGTCGCCGCATCGACGGTGAAGCCGTGGTTCATCGAGACGATCTCGACCTTGCCGGTTGCGAGGTCTTTCACCGGATGATTGGCGCCGTGATGGCCTTGCGCCATCTTCACGGTCCTGGCGCCGGCGGCGAGCGCCAGCATCTGGTGGCCGAGGCATATCCCCAGCGTCGGGATTTTTTCCGCGATCAGTTTCCTGATCATCGGAATTGAATAGACGCCGGTCGCCGCCGGGTCGCCGGGCCCGTTAGAAAGCACGACCCCGTCGGGCGCATACGCCATGATGTCTTCAAAACTTGAACTGGCGGGCACGACGGTGATGCGGGCGCCCTGATCGGCGAGCAGGCGAAGGATGTTCTTCTTGACGCCGTAATCGACGACGACGACATGCGGTCCGTCGCCGGACGATTTGCCGTAACCGATATTCCACCGCCAGGCGGTCTCGGTATGGGCGTGGGGCTTTTGCGAGGTGACGTCTTTGGCGAGATCGGCGCCTTCAAGGCCGTTCCAGCCGCGGGCGCGCTCGACCAGCTCGTCGGTGTCGAACTGGCCCGACGGGCTGTGGGCGATCACGGCGTGCTGCATGCCGCGATCGCGGATCATCGCGGTCAGGGCGCGGGTGTCGACGCCGCCGACGGCGATGATGCCGCGGCGCTTCATCCACGCCGAAAGGTCAAGCTGTGCGCGGTAATTCGACGGGCTGGTGATGTCGCAGCGGAAAATCGCGCCGCGCGCCGCCGTCGCCGACGCGACAGAGTCGTTCTCCACGTCCTCGCCATTGACCCCGACATTGCCGATATGGGGGAAAGTGAACGTCACGATCTGCCCGGCATAGGAGGGGTCCGACAAAATCTCCTGATAGCCCGTCATCGCGGTGTTGAAGCAGACTTCCCCGACGGCCGCGCCGGCCGCGCCCGCGCCAAAACCGTTCAATATCAGCCCGTCAGCAAAGGCGATCAGGCCAGTCGGTCGGGGGGCGGGGGCTTGATTTAATTTCATCTCTAAATATGTGAACAGGCTTCCAGAGCAAGTCGTCGCATCGCCAATCAACAGGTGATAGGTTCTGCGGCGCAAACGGGCGGGAAGCTAGGCGAAAGCCATAACTCGGTCAACAAGACAGTCGCGATAGAAATCACAATAATAACAACGAGTTAGCGAACGGATGCGCTAATTTGGGGCGGGCGACGGTTCATTCAGGCCCTAAATCGGAGAATCACTCATGCTGCGAGCGGAATTGGAAGGCGCGCTGAAGAGCGCCATGAAAGCGCGTGACGACAAGCTGCGGGTCTCGACCCTGCGCTTGATCATGGCGGCGATTAAAGACCGCGACATCGCCGCACGGTCGGAAGACCGCTGCGACGGCGTCAGCGACGACGAGATTTTGGCGATCCTCACCAAAATGGTGAAACAGCGCGAGGAATCGGCCGCCACTTATGACACGGCCTGCCGGCCTGAACTCGCCGAACAGGAACGCGCCGAAATCGAGGTTATCCGCGGGTTTATGCCCAAACAGCTCAGCGACGAGGAAACCGAAGCGGCGGTGAAGGCGGTCATCGCCGATCTTGAAGCGACGGGTCTGAAAGATATGGGCCGCAGCATGGCGGCGCTGAAAGAGCGCCATGCGGGCGCGATGGATTTTGGCCGCGCCGGCGCTATCATGAAGAAGGCGCTTTCCTGAAAAAAGCGCTTTCCTGATTTTCCCGTTGTCGTGCGGCCCCGGCCGCAATGCGGCGACAGTAAATGATTGACGAGGTTTTCGCCGGCTCATGCCTCGGTTCACCCCCGATTTTCTGGACGAGCTGAAGGCGCGCTTGCGCCCGTCAGACATTATCGGGCGGCGGCTGAAGCTGAAGAAGCAGGGGAATGAGTGGGTGGCGCTGTCGCCCTTCACCAAGGAAAAAACTCCGTCGTTTTATGTGAATGACCAGAAGGGTTTTTATCACTGCTTTTCCTCCGGCAAGCATGGCGACATTATTTCGTTCCTGCAGGAGGTTGAAAACTTGAGCTTCGCCGAAGCGGTGACGCTGCTGGCCGAACAGGCGGGGTTGCCGATCCCCGAAGACCGCCCCGGCGATCAGGAGCGTTCGGAAAAACGTGTCGGCCTGATTGAAGCGCACAACGCGGCGACGGTGTTTTTCCAGTCGATGCTGCGAAGGGCGCAGGGGCGCGGCGCGGCGGAATACCTGCAAGGGCGCGGCGTCACGGAAGACCAGATCGAGGAATTTCGTATCGGGTTCGCCCCTTCGGAGAGAACTGCCCTCAAGGATTATCTCATCAATAAGGGGTATGCGGAGGACACGCTGGTCGAAAGCGGCTTGCTGATAAGACCCGAAGGAGGCGGCGTGACCTATGACCGTTTCCGCAACCGGGTGATGTTCCCGATCTTTGGCGGGCGCGACAATGTCATCGCGTTTGGCGGCCGCGCGCTCGAAGCGGACGCGCGCGCCAAATATCTCAACTCGCCGGAAACGCCGCTGTTTCACAAAGGCGGCGTTCTTTACAACCACAACGCCGCGCGCATCGCCGCGGCCAAGGACAAAACCGCGCTCATCGTCTGTGAAGGCTATATGGACGTGGTAGCGATGTGGGGCGCGGGGTTTCGCGCCGCCGTCGCGCCGCTTGGCACGGCGCTGACCGAAAATCAACTGGCGCTGTTGTGGCGAACGTCTGACGAGCCGATCCTGTGTTTTGACGGCGACCGGGCGGGCCTCGGCGCGGCCTATCGCGCGATTGACCGCGCGCTGCCATTGCTGAAGCCAGGCAAATCGCTGCGCTTTGCGTTCCTGCCGCAAGGGATGGATCCTGACGATCTCATCCGCACGTCCGGCGGCGGGGCGCTTGGCGATGTGCTGGAAAAAGCCCAATCGCTGGTTTCCGTTCTGTGGCGGCGCGAGATCGAGGAAAAGCCGCTCGATACGCCGGAACGCCGCGCCGCGCTGCGCGCCGGCCTGCGCGCACTCATCAAGGGCATCGCCGACGCCGATGTGCGTAACGCCTATGGCGTCGAGTTTGCGAACCGCTTGCAGGACATGTTCTCGGCGCGGCCGCAACGTGCGCGCCCCGGCGGGGATGGGCGTTTTGAGCGCGGGCGAGGGCGGGCGAATCAGCCGGGCGGCCGGAACCCGTTCCGGGCTCCGGCGCGGGCCAGTTCGGCGCTGAAAGCACGCGGCGGGCCGTCATCTTTCTCGCGCGAGGCGACCTTGGTGCTGGCCGCCGTCAACCATCCGGGCCTTATTCACCGCCAGGAAGAGGCGTTTTTGGCCCTCGATCTGGCCGATCCGGCGCTCCAGGGGCTTCTTTCCGCGCTTTTGGCGGCGCTTTTGGCCGATCCCGGTCTTGACAGCGAGGGGGTGAAGTCTCATTTGCTCAACACGCCCGCGGCCCAGACACTGCAGCGCGTCCAGAGCGACGATACGCTGAATAGGCAGAAATTCCTGAGGCCGGGCGCAGAGTTGGACGAGGTCGAGTGGGGCTGGAGCGACGCCCTGCGCCATCACCTGCTCGCCACGGCGGCGCAGCGGGAGATGTCGGAAACCGCAGCTCAGGCATTCAACGATGGAGAGGAAAGCTGGAAAGCTGCGGTAACAGCGCGCGAAGAACTGGTGAATTCGGGGCGAATGGCGGAGCGACCCAGGTCGGAAGATGAAACAGCCGGGAACCTCGATGACCGGCTGGAGAGAATGCGGGCGAGCATCAACGCGCGGCGGCGCGATGGGTTCCGCAAGTAAGTGACAGCTCAACCGGCGCGGCGGCGCCGAAACGGCAAGGCGGGAAAGTAATGGCGAAAAAGGCCGAAAAAGAAGCACCAGAGACCGAGGCGACAGACGGGCCGATCCTCGATCTCACGGATGCGGAAGTCAAAAAGCTGATCAAGACCGCGAAGGCGCGCGGCTATGTCACCTATGACGAGTTGAATTCCATTCTTCCTTCGGCGGAGTTTTCATCCGAGCAAATCGAAGACGTTATGTCCCAGCTCTCCGAGATGGGCATCAATGTCGTCGAGCATGAAGAAGACGACGACGATTCCGATTCCGACTCTGGCGACGAGTCGGATAACGACAACGAGGAGACGACGAGCACCCGCGCGGTCGCCAAGAAAGAAACCTCCGGCGGCGGCGTCGTCGCGACCAACACCTCGTCATCGGCCGACCGCACCGACGACCCGGTGCGCATGTATCTGCGCGAAATGGGCTCGGTCGAACTGCTGTCGCGCGAGGGCGAAATCGCCATTGCAAAGCGGATAGAAGCCGGTCGCGAGACGATGATCCGGGCGCTATGCGAAAGCTCCCTGACATTCGAGGCGATCACCGTGTGGCGCGACGAATTGCAGGAAGGCCGCGTTTTGCTGCGCGACATCATCGACCTGGACGCGACCTATGGCGGCGGCCCGGAAGCGCGTCCCGACATGACGCAGCCCGAAGTCGCCGAGCGCGTACAAAAAGAAGAAGCCGAAAAGGCCGAAAGCGGCGAAGACGATGACGACGAATTCGACGAAGGCGCGTTGTCGCTCTCGGCGATGGAAGCGGAATTGCGCGACGGCGTGATGGCGACATTCGACGAGATTTCCGACGATTACAGGAAATTGCGCCGCCTTCAGGACATCATGATCGAGCAGCAGCTTCAGGGCGAGGACCTGTCGTCGTCGCAGACGAAGCGGCTGAAAAAACTGCAAAAGGATCTGGTCGAGCGCGTGCGTTCGGTGCGTCTCAATAACCAGCGTATCGAAGCCCTGGTCGAACAGCTTTACGACATCAACCGCCGCCTGATGGCGCTGGAGGGCAAGCTTGTCCGCCTCGCTGATAATTACGGCGTCAACCGCAAAGAGTTCCTGACCGAATATCTGGGCCATGAACTCGACCCGGACTGGAACGAACGCGTCGCCGCCAAGACCGGACGCGGCTGGAAAAACTTCACTACCAAGGGCGAGCGCCAGATCGTTCAGATTCGTGAGGAAATCGGGCGGCTGTCGACCGAGACCGGTCTTACCATCAAGGACTTCCGCCGTATCGTTCAGACCGTCCAGAAGGGCGAGCGCGAAGCGCGCATCGCCAAGAAGGAAATGGTCGAAGCGAATTTGCGTCTCGTCATCTCCATCGCCAAGAAATACACCAATCGCGGCTTGCAATTCCTCGATCTTATTCAGGAAGGCAATATTGGCTTGATGAAGGCCGTCGACAAGTTTGAATACCGTCGCGGTTACAAGTTCTCGACCTATGCGACATGGTGGATCAGACAGGCGATCACCCGCTCCATCGCCGATCAGGCGCGCACCATTCGCATTCCGGTGCACATGATTGAAACGATCAACAAAATCGTTCGCACCTCGCGCCAGATGCTTCACGAGATCGGCCGCGAGCCAACGCCGGAGGAACTGGCGGAGAAACTTTCAATGCCGCTTGAGAAGGTTCGCAAGGTGATGAAAATCGCCAAGGAGCCGATCAGCCTTGAAACGCCGATTGGCGACGAGGAAGACAGCCATCTTGGCGATTTCATCGAAGACAAGAACACGATCCTGCCGATTGATGCGGCGATTCAGTCAAACCTGCGCGAGACGACGACGCGCGTTCTTGCCTCGCTGACGCCGCGTGAGGAACGTGTACTGAGAATGCGCTTCGGCATTGGTATGAATACGGATCATACGCTGGAGGAAGTCGGTCAGCAATTTTCCGTCACGCGCGAACGCATTCGCCAGATTGAAGCCAAGGCGCTGCGCAAGCTCAAACACCCAAGCCGCTCGCGCAAGCTCAGAAGCTTCCTTGATAATTAACGGCTTCGCTGAACAAGGGTTTGAAAACGCCGCCCCAATAACTGGATATGGGGGCGGCGTTTTCACATGACGAACCGGGCCTCAGAATTGGTCCGCAAAAACAGCACCATTTCCTCATAGGACAGCGTCTCGAGATCGCGCATCGCGGCCAGCTTTTCGTCCGGCGATGTGGCGGCGTTGAACCGCGCGTAAATGCGTTTCAGCGATAACCGGTATTGCCGCATCCGTTCGATTTCCGTCTCGGGCTGAAAACCTTCCTCCAGCGTTCGCGCGGCAAGCGCGATGATCGCCGCCCACACCGCGGCGACATGAATCGCCTGTCCCTTCATCCAGGCGATGTCGGCGCCGACACCGAGCAGAACAAGGCCGTGCAGGAGTAAAATGCCAAAGACGCACACAAGCGCGATGGCGCCGAGAATGCGCGCCTGCTGAACCGGCGCATATTTCCAGATGGCGCCGCTGTCGCGCAGGATGAGGTCGCAATACCCGATCTGGCGGTCGAAGCGCAGGATCGAATAGGCGCGAAAATATTGATCGAGGTGTTTTGCGCCGGGCGCAAGTTCCGGCGACTTGTCGCGATATAGCGCGCCATAGCCGGGGTCTTCAGTCTCAACGAGGTGGTGCAGTGTCTCGTCGACTTTCTCGATGATATCGGCGTTGAACTTCGTCAGTTCTGCGTTTCGGTCGCTGAGATAAGCGCGCGCCGCGCTTTCGTCCGACGCGCCGGCGACAATCCTGTCCGCATACGCAATATAGGTCTGAAAGTGGAACTGGCGGATGCGTTCCGTCGCCAGGCGATCGGCCAGCCAGCGTTGCTTGCGTTCATGGAACATGATGCCGAAAAAACCGATGAGCACGCTTGCAATGCCCGCAATGGCCCCGACGCCCGCGATGGCCTTCACCAGTTCTTTTGGATAATGGTGCAGCAACACTTCGGCCGCCGCCAGCATCAGCGCGAGGGTGGCCAGCAGGACCGCCGTGACGCCCCAGCGACGGCTGCGGGTTTTCGAAAGATTGGCTCGGGTGTCAATCGGCGCAAACAATGATCGCAAGCCGGGAAAATTCAGGGCGAAAAAGACGTTGGGGAATTCCTCCTTCGCCAGCTTCTGGTCCGCCTCGCCAAGCAGCAGGTCGTTGTTGAAATTATACGCCATTTGCCCCTCTGTCCGGCGCCGGATTGTTCTCTCCTGTCCGGGTTTGGCGCAATCGGGCCATGGCCGCAAGCCCTTGCGCGCGGAAAAGCCGGTGAAAATCAACGGCATGACTTGCTACCAAAGCTGGCGCGAATAGAGTAGACATCAGGCGGGCAGGGAGAGAGATAATTGGCGGACGTATTTATTTCATACAGTCGCGAAGACCGCGACATGGCGCGCCATGTCGCCAATTCGCTTGAGGCGGAAGGATTTTCCGTCTGGTGGGATGCGGTGCTGCGCGCCGGGGAAACCTATGATGAAACGACCGAGCGCAATCTTAGAAGCGCTGGCGCCGTTGTTGTGCTGTGGTCGAAGACATCCGCGAATTCAAAATGGGTGCGCGCCGAAGCCACGGTCGGCGAGCGCAGCTCGACGCTGGTGCCGGCGCTGCTTGAAGAATGTGACCGGCCGATCCGGTTTGAACTTGTTCAGACCGCCGATCTGACGCAATGGCGCGGGGATCGCGACGATCCGAACTGGCGTGCGTTTGTCACCGACATCAAGGCGGCGATGGGGCGCCACGAAGAAGAAACGCCGGGCGCGGCGGACGCAACATCGTCCAGCGTTGAAACGACGTTCTGGAACTCGATAAAGGACGGCACGGACAAATCCGATTTCGAGGCTTATCTTGCACGCTATCCCGACGGCCATTTTGTCGATCTGGCGAACAATCGCATCGCTTCGCTTTCACGCGCCGCCGCACCGGCAAGGCCCGTGGCGGCGCCGGCGGCGTCAGCGCCCGCCGAGATTCGCCCGCAGCCCGTCGCCGCGCACCGGCCGAAACCGCCGACAAAAACTGCGCACTCAAAACCGGCACAGTCGAAATCATCTTCCGTTGACGGATATATTTACGGCGGCATCGCCCTTGGCCTTGTTGTTCTCGGCGTCGTCGCATTCATGCTGCTCCGTCAGCCAAAGGCGGCGACGGATGGCGAGGCCGGTTCACCGGCGCAGGAGATTGCCGTCGCGGCCATTGATGCGCAGGCGACTGACTCACCTGCCGCCGCTGTTGATGAAACCGCAGCATCTCCTGAAGAGACTGAGATATTGACCGCCGCCGATGAGACGGCGGATGCGCAAGCTGATGCGGCGCAAGACGGTTCCGTCTCGCAAGGCGAAACGCCCGCGCCTGCGCCGGACGAAAATACCGACGCGAATGAAACAGGCGTCGCGGTTGAAGATCTCGATAGCCTTTTGGCGTCGGACGAGGGCGCCGCGCTGCTGGGGCCAGCCGCTGGCGAGGTAACCACGACATCGCCCGCCGACAAGACGTTCCGTGATTGCGAGTATTGCCCGTTGATGGTGCGCGTGCCGGCGGGTTCGTTCCTGATGGGCTCGCCCGACGACGAGTCGGGCCGCAACGCCTATGAGGGACCGCAGCATGAAGTCACCCTGGCCTCATTCGCAATCAGCGCATACGAGGTCACGCAAGAGGAGTGGGCGGCGTGCGCCGATGACGGCGTCTGCCCGGCGAAAGCTTTTTCTGAAGACACCTCGGACTTGCCGGCGCTGGGCGTTTCATGGCGCGATGCGAACGCCTATGCGCGCTGGCTGTCACGCAAGACCGGGCACACCTACCGCCTGCCGACGGAGGCCGAGTGGGAATACGCCGCTCGCGGCGGTTCAGACACCGCCTATTGGTGGGGCGACAAATATGATCGCGCGCGGCTCGCTGTCGGCGGCCCCAGGCCTGTTGGCTCTTTCGCACCAAACGCATACGGCGTTTTCGACATGCTCGGAAATGCGCGCGAATGGGTCGAGGATTGCTATGTCAACAACTACCAGAACGCCCCGACCGACGGATCGGCGCTGACCGACGGCGATTGCGGACGGCGCGTCATCCGCGGCGGCGCATGGTCCAGCCCGCCGGCCGATATTCGCATTGCAAACCGCAGCCGCATCGACCAGCTTGTGCGCGCCCAATATATGGGCGTCCGTTTGGCGGCGGACCCGCAATAGGCTGTAAAAATGTGCGCGCCAAGCTTGCGAAGGCGTGGTCGAACCCGCATGTTTCAAGGCGAACCGGCGCCACCCGCCCGGTCGCGCCAGATAAAGGAGAATATGCATGGCAGTAGATGGAAACTGGAACCTCACGATCAAAACCCCGATGGGCGATCAGACCGGCTTGTTGACCCTCAACACCGAAGGCGGCGCCCTGACGGGACAGATGTCTGGCAATATGGGCGCGGTGCCGATTGAAAATGGCTCCGTGGAGGGCGACGCCGTCAAATGGTCGGCGAAAGTGACCTCGCCGATGCCGATCACGCTGGAATTTGACGGCAAGGTCGCTGGCGATACCCTGAGCGGCAATGTAAAGCTTGGCGCATTCGGAACGTCGACGTTCTCCGGTGCGCGTGCGTAACTTTCGTTTGCAATTGACCGCCGCCGCGGTGTCCGCAGTATTCAAAGCGGCGCCGTGCGGCGGTGCGCCGAAGAGTTGCTAAGTGACTTTTCGGCGAATTGTCCAAAGCCTGCATCGTTGGCTGGGCTTATTGATTGCGCTGCAGATCCTTTTGTGGATGACAAGCGGCGTAATCATGAGCTGGTTTGCAATTGAACTCGTTCGCGGTGAGACGACCTCCGCGGCGGATTTTTCATCCGAACTTGCGGTGCAGCGGTATTTTTCGCCCGGAGGAATCGTCGCCCAACTCGACGGTGTGACCGAGGTGACGCTGACTTCTCGTCACGGGCGAAATGTCTATACGGCGCAAACACCGTCCGGCGCAGTCCTCTTTGACGCCGACACAGGCGAGCGGCTGCCGCCGATAACCGAAGCGCAGGTGAGGCTGATTGCGACGAGGGATTTTGTCGGCGACGGCAAAATTGCCGAGGTCGATCTTCTCCGGAACCCGCCGCATGAATATCGCGGGGTCCGCCCGGTGTGGCGCGTCAGTTTTGATGATCGCGACGCGACCCGGCTTTATATCGCGCCGAGCACAGGTGAAGTCGTCTCGCGCCGGAACCGGATTTGGCGGCTTTATGATTTCTTCTGGATGCTGCACATCATGGACTATGATGAGCGCGAGAATTTCAATAACCCGTTGATCAAGACGTTTTCCGCGACCGGGTTTTTATTTGCGCTGAGCGGCCTGTTTCTTGTGCTGACGAGACTTCGCAGCGGTCGGTACGCCGATGATGTGAAAAAGGCGGCGGCTGGCGCAAAATCAAAATCGCCTTAAAAATAAAAACGCCCGCGTAAAGGCGGGCGTCTGCCGGCTCAAAGGGTCGCGATGTGTCCGTTAAAAGGCGAGGTACATCGGCTCAAGCGCCAAGCCTTTGGTCTTGTCGCTGCCGGCTTTGGACTCGGCCTGCGCAACCTCGGTATTTTCTGACTTGGATTGCTTGCACTCTTTGGCCTTGCTTGTCTTTTCAACCGAGTTGCGATCAGCGACCGGGGTCGCCTTGGCTGAAAAGTCGAAACTGATGACGCCGAGGAAAACTTCGATCAGCGAGGTCGCTTCTTTCTCCTTCGGGGCGTAAGAGCCCGCAGCCTCGCCGCCAAGACGATGCGACGCCGCGCCCATGGTCGGCGTTGCGTGCGCGACGCCAATCAGCGCTGCGGATGCACTCGTGAGAATTAAAATGGCTTTGCGCATGTAGTATCTCCCAGCCTCACTATGCCAGTGTAGCGCCCGCCCGCGCAAGCCCCGCCGCGTCCGCCGGCGTGTCCGCAGGGGGTAATCACTCTTTTGTGAAAGGACTTAATTTCCGGCTATTTCAGGGCATCCAGCGGGTCGACATAGTCATACCCCAACGCCGTTGCGACGGCCTGATGGGTGACTTTGCCCTTATGGACGTTGAGCCCGTTGCGTAAGTGCTTGTTTTTCCTTAGCGCTTCCAGCCCCTGATCGGCGAGCATGAGGCCGTAGACCAGAGTCGCGTTGTTCAGCGCATGCGAAGACGTCATCGGCACCGCGCCGGGCATGTTTGCAACGCAATAATGAACGACGCCTTCGACCGTGTAGGTCGGGTCGGCGTGTGTCGTCGCCTTCGAGGTCTCAAAACACCCGCCCTGGTCGATGGAAACATCGACCAGCACGGCGCCTTGCTTCATGCCCTTCAGCATTTCGCGGGTCACAAGCTTCGGCGCGGAGGCGCCGGGAATCAGCACCGCGCCAACGACGACGTCCGCCGCGTCGGTTTCCTCGTCGAGCGCCTCAAAAGTCGAATAGCGCGTCTTCACCCGGCCGCCGAAAATATCGTCAAGCTGGGCGAGGCGATGCAGGCTCCGGTCGAGGACGGTGACGTCCGCCCCGAGTCCGATCGCCATCTTGGCCGAATGCGTGCCGACAACGCCGCCGCCAATGACGAGCACCTTCGCCGGCAAAACGCCCGGCACGCCGCCCATCAACAATCCGCGACCGCCCTGCGGCGCTGTCAGTGAATAGGCAGCCGCCTGAATGGCGAGACGTCCGGCGACCTCGCTCATCGGCGCCAGGAGCGGCAAGCCGCCGCGGTCGTCCGTAACGGTTTCATAGGCGACGCCCGTCACGCCCGACGCCAGAAGGCCCTTTGTCTGTTCCGGGTCCGGCGCCAGATGCAGATATGTGTACAGGATTTGGCCGTCGCGAAGCTGGGTGTATTCCGAGGGCTGCGGTTCTTTCACCTTCACGATCATGTCGTTTTCAGCGAAGATCGTTTTTGCGTCCGGCGCAATGGAGGCGCCCGCAGCCTTGTAATCGCCGTCACTGGCGTTGATGCCTTTGCCGGCATTGGTTTCCACCATGACCTTGTGTCCGTGGGCGATATATTCGCGGACCGCACCCGGGGTCATGCCGACACGAAATTCGTTATTCTTGATTTCCTTGGGAACACCAACGCGCATAGCCACCTCCGACCCTTGTTCCGACCCTTAGCGGATTTCCCCTCGTTTAGCAGATTGCTGCGCGGTGCCAAATGGAATTTGCGGCGGCCAGACGACGCAAGGGGTGGTCAATAACGACGCAAATTTCTCATGAATTTATCAGCCGAGACGGGATTTATGGCGGGCGCCGGCGCGGGGCGGGTCTTCGGGCGGGCCGGCGAAGCACTGGGCTATGCTCATCCATTGCGCTGCGGTATCGCCCTTGGTCACAATATTTGTGTCATGCATATTCCGCGTCTGGGCGACGACCTGACAGAATTCAACGGCGTCGCCGATGACGGCGTTTTCCGTCTGCGGCTCGTTCCACGTCCATGTGGCGCCGCTGGGCGCGGACAGCAAAACATGCGGCTTGGGCGAGGGCGGGGTTAGCCCGCGATTGCGGAACGCCCAGCTATAGGTTGTCACTCCGAGGTGGGCGATGTTTCGGATGCGGTCGCCCTCAGGGCGGTCGGCGCCTAACGCATCAAGGACTTCCTGTCCGTGCGCCCAGGTCTCCATCTGGCGGGCGATGATCTTTGCCCGTGCGCTCATGTCCGGACCGGCCCAGGCGACACGCGCCTCAGGTTCGGCGCTGCGATATTTCTGCGCAAGCTGTGGGTATTGTTCGCGCCAGGCGGTGAGCAGGTTCAGCCCGGACAGGCCGGCGTAATTTTCATCCAGCCATGCGCGTTGTAGCTGCGTGTGGGAATGCCCCGCGCCCATGCGGCCAAGCGCGAAGGCGATAAAGTCGCAGAATTTTTCAGGCGCCGTCAGCGTCAGGTCGGCGGCGACATTCCACATGAAAAGATGCGCGATGACGTCTTCAATCGTCCAGCTCTTGAATTGGGTGACGGTGGCAAACGTCTCCGGCGTGGCGGTGCTCAACGCTGCTGAGAGCACGTTGCATTCTTCAAGGAAGTGATCCGCCTCTTTAATCATCACGCGTTAAACCTGTTCGCTTGCCGGGGTTACTTCAAGCAGTACCGAATTGGCGGCAACCTGCGAACCGGCGGCGGCGTGGATTACCGACACCTTTCCGTTGATCCCGCAAAGCAATTCATGCTGCATTTTCATGGCTTCGAGTATCGCGAGGCGTTCGCCCTTGACGACGGTCTGTCCGGGCTTGACGGACAACTCAACCAGCATGCCGTGCATCGGGGCGATGATTGCGCCAGCGCCAGCTCGCTCGTTCATTGGCGTCAGGACGGAATTGAGATCGGTCAGCTCGATATCAACGCCGTTAAGGCACAGTTTGACGCGAGAGGAGTTATCAAATTCCGGTATAAAAAACTGCGCATGGAGCCGCTCGTCGCCAATCTCGACACGGACTGAATTTTCTAAATGTTCGAGCACTCTGCATTGCAGGCTTTCATCATCTGAAAGAATTGAAAACCTGTCTCCGCCGGCGGGCGTCACCACCACCGTCGCGGTCTTTTCCCCTGCTTCAAACCTATAGGATCGTGAAATAGCCGTGGCGCTTGACCAGCCGAACAACGAAGACGCGCCGGTCAGGCATTTGGCGAACGCGATTTTATAGGCGTCGAGATAAAGCAGCAACGCGCCAACCGCCAGCGCCGTCTGTGCCGGCGGCGCAACGGCGAGCGCCTCGCTGGTAAAATTGGCGTCGATGAAGGCGGTGGTTGCGCGCCCCTCGACAAAATCGGGCCGTTCAAGTGCATCTATCAAAAACCGCTTGTTGGTCTTTACGCCAAACAGCGCGGTTTCCTTCAGGGCGATGACCAGCCTGCGGCGCGCTTCTTCTCTTGTGGCGCCGTGGGCGATGACCTTTGCAATCATGGAATCGTAAAATGGCGAAACCGAGCCGCCAGTCTTGATGCCCGCATCTATGCGCACGCCCGGCATTTGCGCGGGGGCCCAGAACTCAATCGGGCCGGTGGCGGGCAGGAACCCCTGCGCCGTGTCCTCGGCGTAGATGCGCGCTTCGATCGCGTGGCCATGCAGCGTGATAACGTCTTGACCAACCGCAAGCGGCTTGCCCTGTGCGACGTCGATCTGAAGCTCAACAAGGTCGAGCCCCGTAATCATTTCGGTGACCGGGTGCTCGACCTGAAGCCGAGTGTTCATTTCAAGGAAATAGAAATCTCCCTGATTATCGAGCAAGAACTCGACAGTGCCTGCGCCTTCATAGCCAATCTCTTTTGCCGCCCGTTTGGCGGTTTCGCCCATCGCCTTGCGCAGCGCCGGCGTCATCACCGGGCAGGGCGCTTCTTCCAGAACCTTTTGATGTCGACGCTGAACCGAGCAATCACGTTCGCCCATGTGGACAATGTTTCCATGCGCGTCAGCAAACACCTGAATTTCAACGTGACGCGCGCCGGCGATGGCTTTTTCCAGAATTAAATCGCCGGCGCCGAAAGTGTTTTGCGCCTCCTCGCGAGCGGTCTTGATGGCGCTGGCAAGTTCCTCGGCGGATTGCACAAGGCGCATGCCCCGGCCGCCGCCGCCGGCCGCGGCCTTGATCATGACGGGAAAGCCGATTTTCACTGCTTCCGCGCGCAATGTCTCATCATCCTGCGCCGTTCCCTGATAGCCGGGAATGCACGGCACGCCGGCGGCAAGCATTTCCCGCTTGGCTTTGGCTTTGTCGCCCATGATGTCGATGGCGCGCGCCGGCGGCCCGATAAACACCAGTCCCGCATCGGCGCAGGCTTTTGCGAAGCACATATTTTCCGACAGAAACCCATAGCCCGGATGGATCGCCTGAGCGCTGGCGGCGCGAGCGGCGCTGAGAATCTTTTCGATGTTGAGATAGGAGTCTACAACTGCTGGCGGCCCGATAAACATCGCCTGATCCGCCATTTTAACATGCGGTGCATCGGCGTCGGCTTGCGAATACACTGCAATCGCCTTCAGTCCGATGCGCTGCACCGTTTCGATGATGCGGCACGCGATTTCGCCACGATTGGCGATCAGGACGTTGTTGAACTGATTTACCGTATGCGTCATTTATTGCTCCCGCCTACATCCGCGCGACGCCAAAGCTGTTCGGCGTCACGGTGCGGCGCTGCGCCTCCGATACCGTTGCGAGAACAAACCCGAGGGTGTTGCGCGTTTCGCGCGGATCGATCATGCCGTCGTCCATCAAATGGCCCGAGGTGTAAAATGCGCTCGATTGCCGGTTGAACATGTGCGCCAGCATTTTCTCCTGCATTTCCTGTTGCGCTTTGTCGATGTCCTTGCCGGCCTTTGCGGCCGCGCCTTCCGACACGATCGACATCACGCGCGCGGCCTGTTCGCCGCCCATCACGCCGGCGGAGGCATTTGGCCAGGTGAAGCAGAAATCCGGGTCGTAGCCGCGCCCGCACATGCCGTAATTACCGGCGCCGTAACTCGCCCCGATCATGAAGGTGATGCGCGGCACGCTGGCGTTGGTGACCGCCTGAATCATCTTCGAGCCGTGCTTGATCATCCCGCCCTGTTCGTATTGTTTTCCAACGAGATAGCCGGTCGTATTCTGAAGGAACACGAGGGGCAGATCAGCCTGGTCGCAGAGCTGGATGAACTGCGCCGCCTTGGTCGCGCCGTCGGGGTCAATCGGGCCGTTATTGCCGATGATCCCGCATGGAAACCCAAAAACGCTCGCCTGGACGCACACGGTTGAAACGCCGTAAAGCGGTTTGAAATCGGTAAAGTCAGAGCCGTCGACAATGCGCGCGATCACCTCGCGGACGTCATAGGGTTTTTTGTAATCAACCGGAACGAAGCCGAGAATTTCGTCAGCGTCATAAACCGGTTCGCGCCAGATTGCGTTCGCGGTGGTCGGACAGCGCCGGTTCCATTGCAGGCGCTCGATCACCTCGCGGGCGATGACAATCGCGTCGCTGTCGTTTTCCGCCAGATACTCCGCAAGGCCCGAAATGGTGGCGTGCATTTGTGCGCCGCCAAGCTCTTCTTCGGTTGCGACTTCGCCGGTCGCGGCGAGCAGCAGCGGCGGACCGGCGAGAAACGCTTTGCCGCCGCCTTTTACCGCGACGACATAATCCGACAAGCCGGGCATGTAAGCGCCGCCCGCCGTCGATGATCCGTGCAGGACGGAAATCACCGGCAGGCCGGCCTTCGACAGTCGCGCCAGATTGGCGAACAGCGAGCCGCCTTCGAGGAAGCCTTCAACTGTGTAATTCATCAAGTCGCCGCCGGCGCTCTCGACGAGGTGCACGAAGGGAAGCTTTTGCTCCAGTGCAATCTGTTGTGCGCGGCGAAGGCGATAACCACCGGCCTTGGTCATCGCGCCGGCCTTGATGCCGCTATCATCAGTGACAACAACACAGCGCGCGCCATTGATAAAACCTATGCCGGCCATAATGGTCGATCCGGGAATCGACTTCGCCTCATCATCGGTGTCGAGCAGGTAGCCCGCCAGGTTGCCGATTTCGAGATAGGGCATGCCGGGGTCGAGCAGCCGCGATAAGCGCTCGCGCGGCAATAACTGGCCGCGGGCTTCAAAGCGCTCGCGACGCCTTGCGGAAATCGCCGGCGCGCGTGCATTTAACTCGCGCAGTTTTTCAACCAGCGCCGACATTTCTGCATGGTTTTTTGCAAAGGCCTCTGACTGCGGGAGAAGTTTGGATTGAAATACGGTCATGCGATTTCCCGGGCAATTTCTGGCGAGACCAGAACAGGGCAGGCGAGGAGGATTTGCGCATATCCCTTGCCTTGCGGATCATTCCTGATTGACGCAGCGCCGCCGCCGCCGAGCACGTTGTCGATGAGGAAATTGACGGCCGATGCGCCCGGCAGCAAAAATCGCTGGACGATGTCGCCAGATGAAGGCGGCGCCAGAAAATGCGCGAACCGGTCTTTTACGACTTCGGTCGACAGCCCCGCCCAGATATAGGGAAGGTAATGCGGCTTGCGCGCTATCACACCGACATTCGCCTTGTCACCCTTGTCGCCCGACCGCGCCCAGGCGAGCTTAATGAGCGGTACGGCGACGCTGGCGTCGCTCACTGGCGCAGGCGCTGCGGGGCGCACTAAGATTGCGGCGTCAAATTCCGCACCCGGAGGGTCCGTCATCGTCTGTGACTGGCCATCGCAGTCGACGCAAATCTCCACCTGTGATTTTGGCGTAAGGTAGGAAAACTGCCGCACCACCGGCGACGGTTTTGGGCGGCCGCCGGCGAAGCCCGAAATCCCCGGCGGCGAGGCGAGGCCAAGCCCGACAATCTCGCGCAGCAAAAGGCCGATGGCCATCGCCTCGGCGTGCCGCGCGGCGATCTTCAGCGCGACCTCCCTGACGTTTTCGTTTTTGCGGTATGCGCCGAACTGGCTTTCCGCGCCGATGATCTCGACGCTGGTTTCAGTAAAGTCGCCGGCGTTAAACCGGCGCATGATGGCGCGGCTGCGCGCGAAGGCCGCCTTGGCGAAGTTTGCCGCTTTTTTCTCCGCGTCAATACCGTAAAACGACAGCATCATGCCGCCGCGAAACCCGTCGCGATAGGTCAGGCAGGTTTTGTAACTGGCCGGGGCCGGGCGGCCTTTGGCGTTCGAAACATGCACCTTGTCGGGCCCGCCCTGCGTTACCTTTACCTCGGAAAAGTCACACACGACATCGGGAAGGATATAGGCCTGCGGATCGCCAATTTCGTACAACATCTGTTCACAGACGGTCCCGATATTGACGAGACCCGTGGTCTTGTCCGGCTTGGAAAGGATGAACGAACCGTCGGCGCTCACCTCGGCGACGGGATAGCCGATATTGGCGATATCGCCGGCGTCTTCCCAGTCGGTAAAATTGCCGCCGGTCGCCTGCGGGCCGCATTCAAGAATATGACCGGCGAGACTGCCATTGGCGAGATAGTCCCAGTCGGTCGGCGCCCAGTCGAATTCATGGATGCACGCGCCCAGCGTTAACGCGCTGTCGACGCATCGCCCGGTGATGACGATATCCGCGCCGGCGCTGAGCGCGTGCGCAATCGGGAAGGCGCCAAGATAATGATTGATGCTGGTGATCTGATCGGGTGCGGGAAAATCAGCGCCGGTGAACATTTCCTTCGGCGCGCTGCGCGCGATTGTTTGCGCTTGCGCGCTCGCGTCATCGCCGCTGACCGTGGCGACTTTGAGATCAAGCCCCTGATCCTTGATCAGCCGGCGAACCGCTTCGGCGCAGCTTTCAGGGTTCAGCCCGCCGGCATTGGTGATAATTTTTACGCCCTGCATCGCGATCTCAGGCAGGTGCGGTTGCATCACCGCGGTGACAAAATCCGTCGCATAGCCTGTGTTCGGGTCTTTCGCCTTTGCGCGCGCCAAAATCGACATCGTGATTTCAGCGAGATAGTCGAGGATGATGAAATCGAGCCCGCCGGCGCGGAGTAGCTGGGGCGTCGCCATGGCGCTTTCGCCCCAATAGCCGCTCGCGCCGCCAATGCGAATGGATTTGCGCGTCATAAACCCTAGAATTCCGTCTTGCCAGATCGAAAACGATAAAGTACTACTCATTAATAATGAGCGTTACTCAGTCTGGCAATAGGCATGGCGACAAGAAGGCGCACCGGGCGCCCGAAAAGGGCGCCTCGCCGCGTGCGGCGCGGTCCGCATCAGGCACGCGGCGCGAGCGCGTCCAGTCTCGCGAGGAGGCGATCATCGATGCGGCGTTCGACATGTTTGTCGCGCGCGGATTCGCCAAAACGACAACGGCTGAAATCGCCGGGGCCGCGGGCGTGGCGGAAGGAACGCTCTATCTTTATTTCAACAATAAGGAGGGGCTTGCGCGTGCAGTGCTGGCGACCTTCTACAAGAACCTGACCGCCGCTGCGCGCACCGGCGTGAAGCGAAGTGAGACCACGCGCGACAAGCTCGCCTTTCTTGCGCGCCACCATTTGAAGAACATCATCAAGGCGCGCCGCCTCCTTGAAATTCTTGTTTCGCTGGACCGCGATTTCGAAGCCTATGAGGGGAGCGAGTTCTACGCGATGAACCGCGAATATGTCGCGGTCTTCGACGAGGTTGTCCGCGAAGGGTGCTGGCGCGGCGAAATTCCGCAAGCGGCCGAGCCATGGGTGTTGCGTGATATTTTCTTCGGCTCGCTCGATTACGCCATGCGCTCAATTGTCATCAAGCGAAAATCGCGAACCATTGAACAGGTCGTCGACGGGCTTGTCTCTACCATCATGGGCGGCGCAGGCGCGACGCCAGGAAGCAGCGGCAATCTCGATCCAATTGTCGAGCGTCTGGAAAAAATTGCGCGCCGTATGGAGCGCGCCTCAACGCGAACTGCAAGCGATGGCTGAAACACTGTTTTCTGTATGCTAGAATAACGCGCCCCAGATGAAGTGTGGCGCAAATTGAAGAGGCGGGACATGGCTGATCCGGATGAAAAAGAACTCTCCGAGTTTGCGCGCGAAGCCGACGCCTGGTTCGCCGAGAACGTGGAACGCGATCCGGGTTTCATGCTGCCGTTGACCTTCATGGAGGTCAGCACCGACCAGCAGTTCAATTTTCTGCGCGACTGGCAGAACAAGGTCTATGAAGCGGGCTATCTCGGCGCTGCGTGGCCAAAAGAATATGGCGGCGGCGGGCTGCATCAAAAATTTCAGGATGCCGCAACCGCCGCCATGCGCCGTCACGGCGCGCCGATCATGCTCAACGCCATCGGTCTCAACTGGACGGGGCCTCTTCTGCTCGACATGGGAACCGATGAGGCGCGCCGGAAATATATCAAAGGAATTCTGAGTGCGGAGGATATCTGGTGCCAGGGGTTTTCAGAGCCCGAAAACGGCTCAGATCTTGGCAACGCTCAGTTAAAGGCCGTGCGTGACGGCGATCATTACATTCTCAACGGATCGAAAATCTGGACGACGCAGGGCAATTACGCCAAATACATGATCCTGCTAGCGCGAACCAATCCGAATGCGCCGAACAAATATGCGGGCCTCAGTTTCTTCCTGTCGCCGATGGACGTACCGGGTATTGAAACTGTGCCAATCCGCAAATTGACAGGCGAATTTGGCTTTACCCAGACGTTCTTTACGGACGCGCGTATTCCCGCTGATTGCCTGATGGCGGAGGAGGGGCAGGGCTGGCTCGTCGCCATGCGTACGCTGGAATATGAACGCGGCGCGCGCGGCGGTCAGGCCGGCGGTTACGCCATGACCGAATTCGACGCGTTTCAGATTATCGACCTCGCCAAAAGGGCGTTGCGCGGCGGCGGCAAGGCGATTGACGACCCGGTGATGCGCGACAAACTCGTCGAATTCGTGATCGAGGCGCAGGCTTTGAAACTGAACGCGGAACGTCAACGCGTCGCGCCGCTCAATCAGGATCGTCCGATGGCGCTCGCGTTATCCAACAAGCTGATGTGGACGGAATTCGTGCGTCGTCTCAACGATTTTGCAATGACATTGCTGGGTCCGGCCAGCGCCTATTATGTCGGCGACGAAAACGCGGTCGACGATGGTTTGTGGACGCGCGGCTATCTTAATGCCTTTTCGGCGACCATTGGCGGCGGCACTTCGCAAATACAACGCAATATTATCGGCGAGCATGTGCTTGGTCTGCCAAAATCGAAATAGGCGCGCGGAATATGGAAAATCTTGGCCGGATCGGATTCAGCGAAGAACAGGCGGAGATTCTCGACATCGCCACGCAATTTTGCCGCGCGCGCTCGCCGATTGAAAAGGTCCGTAAGCTTATCGTCGATGAGCGCGGGTTTGATCAAGACATCTGGAAAGAAATCGTTGAACTCGGCTGGCTTGGCGTGGCGACGCCGCAAGAATTCGGCGGCGTCGGGTTAAGCCTGGCGGAAGTCGCGCCGATCATGGAACAGATGGGGCGCACGCTGTTTGCGGGCCCGTTCTTCTGCACGACACTGGCGGCGCAGGCCATTCTGGCCGGGGCGACGCCGCAACAAAAATCGGCATATCTGCCGCGGATCTGCGGCGGCGAAATCGCGACCCTTGGCCTTTCCGAAAACAATTGCGACTGGAACCTCGCCAATATTTCCGCTGAGGCGAAGCCCGAAAGCGGTCAGCTTAAACTTTCCGGCGCCAAGCGGTTCGTGGCGCATGCGGATGAAGCGAAGATTTTCATCGTTTCCGTATTGCACGCCGGAGTGCCGACGCTGGTGATGTTTGATGCTGATCGTTTGCCGCGCAGCTCCATTCGGCGCGAGACGGTGATCGACGAAACGAAGAGAAGCTTTGAAATTAACCTTGACGGTATCCTGCTGGGCGCCGATGCGTTGTTTGAAGCCGACTCAGCCGACGCGGCGTTTAGAAGAATCGATATGGTCGCTAACCTTCTATGTGCGGCGGAACTGGTGGGCGGCTCGCAGGCGGTTATCGACTATACGATTGAATATCTTAAAACCCGCAAGCAATTTGGAAAAATTATCGGTTCCTATCAGGCGCTGAAACATCCGACTGTCGACGCCTTCACAAACTATGAGCAGGCGCGCTCGCATCTTTACGCGGCGGCCAACGTGATTAACGAGCAGGGAACCGGCGAGGTCGCGGTGCGCATGGCGCGGGCGAAAGCTGAAACGACGCTGGCCTTCGCGGCTGACCGGTCAATCCAGTTCCATGGCGGATTCGGGTTCACCTATGACTGCGACGCCCAGCTATTCCGCCGGCGCGCGATCTGGCATTCGTCCCAGTACGGCGACGCAGCCTACCAGCGCGCAAGGCTTGCAGAGCTATTGTTCCAGGCGCACGCGCTGTGCAAAAATAACAACAAATTGGATTGATCGTTTAAATCCAGCCATAACGAATAAGCGCCATAGTTTCCGCTGAGATCTTTTTTTTGGAGCTGTTGCGCCATGCTTAACACTGATCGTGTGGCCATTCCTACGCCGGTTGAATCCAAGCTCAGGCAGTCGGCTGAGTTTGTCGATAACATCATGGATTTCGCGCGCGAAGACCTGATCGGGTTCAAACGCCCGCTGGCGGCGGCATTCGCCTTTACTGCGCCGATCGTGATGGCGTTTGCCTATTCCGCGGGCGGGTTTGTGCCCTTCCTTCAAACGTGTGCGAGTTATTTGATCGTCGCTTTTGCAGGGCTGTATCTCGTAGGACGCAATTCATGGCCGGAAATTGTTGAAGAATTTGAAGAAAAATCGATCCAGAAACGCCGCGCCGTGGCCGATCTGCGGTGCGGGTTCGGCGAGGCCGCGTTCTTGAACCTGTCGCGCGCGCCGCGATATTTTGAGCACGATAACGGGGTTCTGGTTTTTGCTGACGCGGGCGATTTCAAAACGCTGTTCTTCGCAATTGAAAACGACGCAGATGATCCGCGTTGGGACCTTTACGTAAACGGCGAGCTGGACCGGCGCGTCTGGCGTTGGCTACGTCTTCCGGTCAGCCGGGAGCTGGTGAGATTCGGCACCGAGGCGTCAAAGCTGTCTCGCTCGCGTTTTGACCCGCGTTTCATCAAGTCGGTTGATGCGTGGGAAGCCATCAACGTCTCCCTCGGAGAGCCATTGGACGGGTCGATCATCCACCGGCCGTTCGACGAGGTCGTCGAAGGCGTCGAGCACATGCTATAGGGCGACCCCGCCCGGTCTGATTATGGTGAAAGCGGTCCGGGCGTGGGCCGCTTTTTTCCGTTATGACGGCCCTTACAATCGCGCCTGTGCGCTGCTAAATGAGCCCCATGACGACGATCATCGACACCAAGACCCAGAACGCGGCTGCCCCCAACTCGGCGGCGGTGCGCCACCCTGAAAAGCAGAAGCGGCCTGATATGCCTATCCAGCGCAAGCCAGCGTGGATCAGGGTAAAGGCGCCGGTTTCAAAAGGGTTCTCCGACACCCGTGAGATCGTGAAATCAAAGGGACTGCATACGGTCTGCGAAGAGGCGGCGTGCCCCAACATCGGTGAGTGCTGGTCGAAGAAACATGCGACCATGATGATCATGGGCGACACCTGCACGCGCGCGTGTGCGTTCTGCAACGTTAAGACCGGCCTGCCGGCGCCGCTCGACGTGGACGAGCCGGAAAAAGTCGCGCGCGCGGTCGCTGAAATGGGCCTCGCCCATGTCGTCATCACCTCTGTCGATCGCGATGATCTGGTCGACGGCGGCGCCCAACATTTTGCAAGGGTTGTGCGAGCCATACGTGCGGAGACCCCGGCGACGACAATAGAAATTCTGACGCCGGATTTCCTGCGCAAGGAAAACGCGGCGGAGGTTGTGATCGACTCGCGGCCCGACGTCTTCAACCACAATCTTGAAACCGTGCCGCGCCTTTATCTGTCGATCCGTCCGGGCGCGCGATATTTTCACTCGCTGCGCTTGTTGGAGAAGGTCAAAGATCGCGCCCCGCAGATGTTCACCAAATCCGGCATCATGGTCGGGCTTGGTGAGACAAAAGAAGAAGTGATGCAGGTGATGGACGACATGCGGTCAGCGGGCATCGATTTCATCACTATCGGGCAATACCTCCAGCCGACGGTCAAACACGCGGCGATTGATCGTTTTGTCACCCCGGACGAATTCAAATCCTATGAAACCATCGCCCACGCAAAAGGATTTTTGATGGTGTCTTCGAGCCCGCTCACGCGCTCGTCGCACCATGCGGGGGAAGACTTTGCGCGGTTGCGCGCCGCGCGCGAGGCGAAAACGCGCGCGTGACATCGCGTCGGTCAAAAACGCTTGTTCCTTATACTTCGGACGAAATGTTCAATCTCGTCGCGGACATTGAGCGCTATCCGGCCTTTCTACCCTGGTGCGTCGCCCTTCGCGTTGTCGACAAGCGCCAGGCCCCGCCGCACGATTTTCTCACCGCTGACATGATCGTCGCCTACAAAGTGTTCCGCGAGCGTTTCCGCAGCGAGGTGAAACTTGACGCCGCCCGCCGAGAAATTGAAGTCGAATATGTCGACGGACCTTTCCGCACCTTGAAGAATAGGTGGAATTTTACCGACCAGCCGGCCGGCGGATGCGAGGTCGATTTCTATATTGAATTTGAGTTTAGGAATTTCTTCCTGCACGCCACGGCGCAATCAGTATTTGAAAAAGCGTTCGCCAGAATGTCCGACGCGTTTGTCGAGCGTGCGCGCGTTGTCTATGGCGAGCGGTCATGAAGCTGCTAATCACGCAGCGCCGAGAGGATCAGCGACAGCGCGGTTTCACTAGCCCGTATACGAACGAAATTCCGGTCGCCGAACGCGAACACCCGCCGCTCGACACGGCCTGGGCCGCCCCGCGTGGCGAGGCCAAACCAGACAAGACCGATGGGTTTTTTATCGCTGCCCCCGGTTGGGCCGGCGATCCCGGTGATGGAAACAGCGATATCTGCGCGTGAATTGGTGATAGCGCCCGCCGCCATTGCGCACGCCACCGCCTGGCTGACAGCGCCGCGTCGGGCGATCAGTTGAGGCGCAACACCCAGCATTTCCGACTTGGCTTCATTTGAATAAGTGACAAAACCCCGGTCAAACACCGCTGACGCGCCGGGCACATCGGTAATGGCCGAGGAGACAAGCCCGCCTGTGCATGATTCAGCGGCGGCGAGCATTAAGCCATCGGCGCCGGCTCTATCGACGATCTGCTGCGCCAGATTCCATATCCGGTGTGATTGCGTCATTTGCGCGTCTTTAACTCCGCACCAAGATTGGCGTCTTCCAGCAAGCGCCGGGCGGCGATTTCGTCTTCGGCGTTGACCAGCACCCGGCGCGGAAATGCGCCAATGGAGCCATCCATGATAGAGATGTTCCTATCGGCAATGTAATAGGCCATCCCCGCCTCTTTAAGAAGCGCTTCGACATATGTCAGCAGCGCCGGGTTGTTGGTTCGCACCAGCTCTTTCATGCTCAATCGCCCGTGGGCAGTTTAACGCTGGCGGTTGCGAGCGCAGATATGCCTTCGCGCCGGCCGGTAAAGCCAAGCTGCTCGGTTGTTGTCGCCTTGACGGAAATGCGGGCGGCGTCGAGCCCGAGAATTTCCGCAAGCGATTGCCGCATGGCGTTGCGATGCGGACCGATTTTCGGCGCCTCGCAAATGACGGTGATGTCGCAATGGGTTATCTCGCCGCCGGCCTGCGCTACGAGGTCGCGCGCTTTTTCGAGAAATATGCGCGACGGCGCGCCTTTCCACTTTGGCTCGGACGGCGGGAAGTGATCGCCGATATCGCCCTGCGCGATCGCACCGAGAATGGCGTCGGTCAACGCATGCATGCCGACATCCGCGTCGGAATGGCCTTTGAGCTTTTTGTCATGGGGAATTTCAACGCCGCAGATAATGACAGCGTCGCCGTCCTCAAACGCATGCACGTCAAAGCCGTGACCTGAGCGAAATTCATACATCGCCGCATTCCTTCCGAGCAGCACTTCGGCCATGCCAAAGTCTTCGGCCTGGGTTATTTTCATATTGTCGGGAGAGCCGTTGACCAGCGCAACGGATATGCCGGCGCGTTCAGCGACAGCCGCATCGTCGGTGAGCGCCTCGCCGGCGGCGTTGATGTGGGCCGCTAAAATTGCGGTGAACGCAAACCCTTGCGGCGTTTGCGCCCGCCATAACCCCTCGCGCGGGGTGGTGCCGGCGATCATTCGCTCGCCGTTGTTCTTTGCGCGCTTGATGGTGTCAAATACCGGCAAGGCGGCGATGGCGCCGCCATGGGCGCGCGCGCCGGCGATCACGCGCGAGATTGTCGCGGCGTCGATGAACGGCCGTGCGGCGTCATGGATCAGCACCACGTCCGGCGCATCGGCGCTGAGGCTTTCCAGGCCGAGGCGCACTGAGTCCTGGCGTTCCGCACCGCCGTAAACCGGCGCCAGTAGTCTGGGGTGATCAAGCAGCGCGGCCATCGCTTCGCGATAGAGATCGTCGTCGTCGCGGTGGATGATGACGCGAACGCGGGCAATTTCAGGGTGGGAAAGGAAGGCATCCACCGTGCGCGCCAGCACCGCCTTGCCGGCAAGCAGACGGTATTGCTTGGGCCCGCCCGCACCGGCGCGCGCGCCGCGGCCGGCGGCGACGATTATCGCGGTGGCGGTTTCAGGACTGGCCATATCGTTCGCGTCTGCATCCGGGTTGGGCTTTTCTTGAGGCGGTTTAGGCGATAGCCAATAGCCGAAGCAAGGATAAGCTAGAGATTGATGATTGTGATCGGGCCAACCACGCTGGCGAACAATGTTGCGATTGCGCCAATGTCGGGCGTGTCGGACTTGCCGTTCCGGCGTGCGGCGTTTGCTTGCGGCGCCGGCCTTGTCGTCTCGGAAATGGTCGCCAGCGCCGAGCTGGTCCGGGCACGGCCGGACGTGGTGCGCCGGGCCGAGGGCGACCCGGCGATCAGTCCGTTCATGATCCAGCTCGCCGGCAGTGATCCACACTGGATGGCGGAGGGCGCCCGCGCGGTGGAGGCCGCCGGCGCGGATATCATCGATATCAATATGGGGTGCCCGTCGCGCCAGGTGACCGGCAAGGCCTGCGGCTCGGCGCTGATGCAGGACCTCGATCTCGCCTGCGGGCTTATCGAGTCTGTGATCGGCGCAACGTCAAAGCCGGTGACGCTGAAAATGCGCCTTGGGTGGGACCATGACCGCCTAAATGCGCCGGAGCTGGGGGCGCGCGCCGAGCGTTTGGGCGTCGCCATGCTGACGGTTCACGGCCGCACGCGAAACCAGTTTTACAAGGGCGCGGCGGACTGGGCGGCGGTTCGCCGCGTGAAAGAAGCGGTCTCGATCCCTGTTCTGGTGAACGGCGATATTCATGACGTGGCGAGTGCGCGCCGCGCGCTCGATCAGTCCGGCGCTGACGGCGTTATGATCGGCCGGGCGGCGATTGGCCGTCCATGGCTCGCCGGCGCCGTCGTCGACGCGTTCGCGCTGGGACAGGAAACGGCGCAAGCGCCGTCGCTCGCCATTCAGGCGCAGATCGCGCAGGACCATTATCGCGATATGATCGCACATTACGGCGAACCGCTTGGCGTGCGTATGGCGCGCAAACATCTCGCGGCGTTGATAGATGGTACGCTGGTCGCCATCAGCGAAGACGCGCGCCGCCAGTTTCGGGCGAAAATTTGTCAGGCCGCCAGCCCGCAACGTGTATTGGCGATGCTCGACGCTTTCTTCTCTGGTGAAGGTGAGAGAGCGCTATACGCCGCCGCTTAACCATGCTGCGGCATTTCCGTGCTGCGGTATTCTTGCAACATTTGTGTTGATTTTCTGCAACTATCGCATCAACATCCCGAACGGGCGCTTGTTTTCCCAGAGACGGGTTAGTGAGCGCTGTCGTTCGGGCGCCGCCGTCGATCAGGCATTGGCGCGCGTGGGGCGAACGATGTGGCGTAGGCGGCCCGGGCGGACGGGCGATCGGCTCGAGAGGTCGTGAGAAACTCTGAAGAAGTCACACAGCGGCAAGCGTCGGCGGTTGAGCGTCTGAAGGGCGCGCGCAAACTGCTGCCATCTTGGGTGCTTTCCAACACGACAGCCGCGACCGCGCTGACGGCCGCGGCGATGGTTGCGTTCATCAGTACGTGGTTCCTTCTGTCGCCGGCGGTCGAATATGCTGACCGCTCGCTGCTGATCGCGCTGATCGTCGGTAACTTTGTTATCGCGGCGGCGTTCGCCAGTCTGATCGGCGTCAGAGTCTGGCATGTCTGGTCGGATCGCAGAAACCACCTTGCCGGCTCGCGCACCCACACCCAGCTTGTCGTGTTATTTTCAATCGTCGCGGTTGCGCCGGCGATCATCGCGTTCCTGTTTGCCTTCACGATCCTGCGCTCAAGTCTCAACGACGTATTCGGCGAGCGCATCGAGAACTACCAGCAGACAGCGCGTGATCTCGCGAACGGCCTTGTCGAGATCAAGGCCGCCGAATTGCAGCAGGCGATGCGCGAAATCGCTTATGACATTCGCCGCAACGAGGCCGCTGGCGTCGGCCTTGAAGCCACGCCGATAAGCTTCCGGCAGTATGTTTTTGCGCAGGCCGAATTTCGTAATCTTGCGGCGATTTTGATTTTTGACGGCGCCGATAACCTTATCGTCCGTGCTGAAGTCGATGACCGCCGGTACAATCTGCCATCTTTGGCTAATTTGAACGGCCTGAAAAA
Source organism: Parvularculaceae bacterium (assembly GCA_041398145.1). Lineage (GTDB taxonomy): Bacteria > Pseudomonadota > Alphaproteobacteria > Caulobacterales > Parvularculaceae > Amphiplicatus. Next base: position 197,846 of record JAWKVF010000002.1, read on the forward strand.
AGCCGGAGCCGGTGAAACGGTTCTGGTCGGGGTGAATGACGAAAAGAACGACATGTTTCGCGGCGCCATCGGGCTTGAAGATTACGACGGCGGCTACATGGTCGTGTACCAGCCGATAGACGAGAAAACCACCAGCCGCCTGTTCGCTGTGAGCGCGCTGCGGGACGATTGGGAAGAGGCGAAAATCGGGCGCTCGCGTGCCGAGAGGATTTTCCTCGCGGGGTATGTTCTGCTCGCGGTCATCATACTTTTTGGCGCCATCTGGGTGGGCCTGTGGGCGGCGACGCGGATTGTTCAGCCGATTGGCCGGCTTATTCACATGGCCGAGCGCGTCTCCGCCGGCGATCTCAGGTCACGGGTCGAGGTTTACAAACGCGACGGCGAACTGGGCGTGCTGGCGCGGTCGATGAATCACATGACCGCGCAACTACAGACCCAGCGTGACGATCTTATCGAAACGAACCGGCAGTTTGACCTGCGGCGGCGGTTTACGGAAGCGGTTCTGTCGGGCGTCTCCGCTGGCGTGGTCGGTCTGTCCCCGCGCGGGCGCGTGACGATTGCGAACCGGTCAGCCGGTTACATGCTGGGCGCCGACGAAACGAAAATGACCGGCAAAGCGCTGGTGGAATTGCTGCCCGAAGCAGCGGAGATGTTCGAACAGGCGCGCCTTGCGCCGTTTGATGTCGTTTCCGATCAGATCGAGGTCGAGCGCGACGGACGCAAGCGCGTCCTGAATATTCGAATCGTGTCCGACGAGGTCGAGGGAGCGCGCGGCTATGTCGTAACTTTTGACGATATTACCGAATTGATCAGCGCGCAAAGATCGGCGGCGTGGGGCGATGTTGCGCGCCGGATTGCGCATGAAATCAAAAATCCGTTGACGCCGATCCAGCTTTCCGCTGAGCGGCTGCGGCGCAAATATCGCGCGGAGATTCAAAACTCGCCCGACATTTTTGACAAGTGCACTGAAACGATCATCCGCCATGTTGGCGATATCGGGCGCATGGTCGACGAGTTTTCGTCGTTCGCAAGAATGCCCAAACCGGTCATCGCGCCGGAGGATCTGCGCGAGTTAATCAAGAGCGCGGTATTTCCGCAGAAAGTGGCGTTCTCTGACATCGAGTTCAGTGTTTCGATGCCGATGGAGCCGGTTCTTTCCATGTGCGACGGCCGGTTGATTGCGCAGGCGCTTGGCAATCTGCTCAAGAATGCCGGCGAGTCGGTTACGGCGCGGGTTACGGAAACGCCGGACCCGGCAGGCAAAATTACATTGAAACTGACCGTTACCGATACGATGGCGGCGATTGAAGTCACCGATAACGGTGTCGGATTGCCGAAAGCCGAACGCCATCGCCTGACCGAGCCTTATATGACGACACGGGCGAAGGGCACTGGATTGGGTTTGGCGATTGTGAAGAAAGTGGTTGAAGATCACGAGGGCAGTCTTGTTTTCGACGATTGTTCCGAACTGGGCGTTACGGGCGCGCGTGTGACGTTAAGTCTGCCGCTGCATGCTGTTGGGGCGGCCGCGGCGGAGTAGAAGAGTACGAAGAGTGAGAAGGGCGTTATGAGCATTGATATTCTGGTCGTGGATGACGAGACCGATATTCGCGATCTCGTTTCCGGCATTCTGGAAGATGAAGGGTTCGACCCGCGCACGGCGGCGAATTCCGATGGCGTTTTCGCCGCCATCAAAGAACGCCTTCCCGCTTTGGTGATCCTTGATGTCTGGTTGCAGAATTCGCGGCTTGACGGCATCGAAATTCTTGAAGAGTTGAAGAAAGCCCACCCCTCCCTTCCGGTCATCATCATTTCCGGACACGGAACGATAGAAACGGCGGTCGCCGCGATCAAGAGAGGCGCCTATGATTTTGTTGAAAAGCCTTTCAATTCGGACCGGCTGATTATTTCGGTGAATCGTGCGCTGGAGGCCGCGCGCCTGCGGCGCGAGAACTCCGACCTTAAAGAGCGCGGGCCGGATCTTGGCATCATCGGCTCGTCAACCGCAATCAACACCTTGCGCAACGTCATAGAAAAAGTCGCTGATGCGCGCTCGCGAGTGTTAATTTCTGGCCCGCCGGGATCGGGCAAGGAAATTGTTGCGCGCCTTCTTCACACCAAGTCGAGCCGCGCCGAACAACCGTTTCTGGTTGTCAGCGCCGCGACGATTGCGCCGGAGCGGATGGAGGAGGAACTGTTCGGCGTTGAAGGCGAGAACGGGCAGCCCAGAAGCGTCGGCCTGATGGAGCGCGCTCATGGCGGCACGCTGATGTTCGACGAAATCGGCGACATGCCGCTTGAAACCCAGAGCAAGATTTTGCGTGTTCTGGTCGACCAGCGGTTCAAGCGTGTCGGCGGGGATTCCGCCGTGTCCGTCGATGTGCGGATCGTCACGACGACGTCGATTGATCTTCTCGCGGAAGCCGAAGCGGGTAATTTCCGCGAGGATCTGTTTCACCGGCTTAATGTCGTCTCGATTGCGGCGCCCTCGCTGGCCGAACGCCGGGAAGATATCCCCGCGCTGGCGGCTTATTATATCGACCGGATTTCGCGCTCGTCCGGTCTTCCCAAACGCCGGCTCTCCAATGAGGCGCTGGCGGCGCTGCAAACCTATCATTGGCCCGGCAATGTCCGCCAGTTGCGCAACGTCATCGAGCGGACGCTGATTTTGATGGGGCGCGACCCGGCGCTGGAAATCGCCTGCGAGCATCTTCCGAGCGAGGTGATTGACGAGGGGTTTTCAATCCCCGCCGGCGAAGGGCTCGAACAGATTATCGCGTTGCCGCTTCGTGAGGCGCGCGAGCGGTTCGAGCGTGAATATCTGATTGCGCAAATCAACAGATTCGGCGGCAACATATCGCGGACGGCGACATTCATCGGGATGGAAAGGTCGGCGTTGCACAGAAAACTCAAAGCGCTAGGCGTCAACGGAGCCGCGAGGGCGGAAAGCGCGTAAGCGCGAGAACAGGATCAGGATACTCCCATGCGGATCATCATTTGCGGCGCAGGCCGGGTCGGCTTCGGCATTGCGCGGCGGCTATCTCAGGAAAATAACGATGTCACGATTATCGACCAGTCGAAAACGCTGATCCGGTCAGTTGCCGAGCGGCTCGATGTTCGCGGCGTCGTCGGCAATGGCGCCTATCCTGACATCCTTGTCGAGGCCGGCGCGCGCGAAGCCGATATGATCATTGCGGTGACCTATTCAGACGAGGTCAACATGATCGCGTGCCAGATTGCGCACACGCTGTTCAATGTGCCGACCAAGATCGCACGCATTCGTGCGTCCGGCTATCTCGATCCCAGATATTCCGATCTGTTTGGCCGCCATCACATGCCTATCGACGTTATTATCTCGCCGGAACGCGAGGTGAGTGAAGCGATCATGCAGCGCATGTCGACGCCGGGCGCGTTTGAAACAAAAGCGTTTGTCGACGGCAATGTCTGGGCGGTCGGGGTGCGCCTGCGCGATGATTGCCCGATCTTGAACACGCCCCTGCGTCAGGTCGCCGAACTGTTTCCGGATCTGAAGATCACGATTGTCGCAATCAAGCGCGAAGGTCGCATCTGGCGCGCCCACGCTGAGGACCAGTTGGAGGCGCACGATGAGATTTACTTTGTTGCAGACCGCAACGACGTCACCCGCGCACTGGAAATCATGGGCGAGATGGAGCGTCAGGCGCGCCGGGTCATCATTGTCGGCGGCGGTAATATCGGTCTTTACGTCGCCACCGGGCTTGAAAAACTCGGGAACATGAAAATCCGACTTGTCGAGCGCAACCGCGAACGTGCGGAAATCGTTGCGGAACAGCTTGAGAGGACGATTGTTTTACAGGGCGACGGGCTTGACCGGTCGTTATTACGCGAGGCGGGGGTAGAAGACGCTGAAACCGTCGTTGCCGTCACGGACAACGATCAGGTCAATATTCTGGCCTCTGTTGTCGCCAAGCGCGAAGGCGCGCGGCGCTCGATGGCGTTAATCAACGATCATGATTATGGCCCGCTGGCTGAATCCGTCGGCATTGACCGGTTTGTCGATCCACGAGCGACAACGATTTCGACGATTCTCCAGCATATCCGTCGCGGCCGCATCAAAGGTGTGTTTTCGCTGTCCGACGGGCAGGCCGAACTTATCGACGCGGTTGCGCTGGAAACCTCGCCCCTGGTCAACAAGCCGCTTGCAGAGGCGGACTTGCCTGAGGGCGTCATGATCGGCGCCGTTTATCGTGAAGGTAAGGTCACGATGCCAAACAGCACGACGGTCATTAAACCGGGCGACCGCGTCGTGTTGATGGCGCTGCAGGAATACGTCAAGGACGTCGAACAGATGTTCCGCGTCAGCATCGACTATTTTTAATCAGCTTCAGGGCGAGCGATGGGCCTGACAACGATCATTCGAGCATTCGGGATCGCGCTGGTCATTCTCGGGCTTGCGATGGTGCTGCCGATTGTCGTGGCGCTCGCAATCCACGATCCGGTGGTGGCGGATTATTTCTTCGCCGCATGTATCACGCTGTTTTGCGGCGCGGGCTGCATTGCGATAAGCGCCGGCCGGCCGGCGCCGACCGATATTCGCGGCGCGTTATTGATCGTCCTTCTGTGGTGGGTGGTGGCGCCGATCTTTGGAGCCTTGCCTTTTGTCGTAAGCGGCGAGCCGTTTATCGAAGCCTATTTTGAATCGGTGTCGGCGTTGACGACGACAGGCGCCTGGCTGTTGGAAGGTGAAGCGCGTTCAAGCGTGCCCGGGATGTTGTGGCGGGCGATCATGCAATGGATCGGCGGACTGGGATCGCTGGCGATCGCCGCAGCGATTTTCGTGCGTCCGGTCTTCGTCGGAATCGATACGCTGTTGCCGCCATTCTCACGCGGAGAGCGCGACAGCTATCTGCATTCGATAAAGAATGCGGTCTTTTCGTTTTTCGGCGTCTATGTGCTGATCACGACAATTTGCTGGGTGGCGTTGCTGCTGGCGGATTCGCCCGTGCTCGACGCCGGCGTTACGGCGTTGTCTGTGGTTGCCTCAGGCGGCTTTGTGCCCGGCTTTCACGGGCAGGAGGTATATTCGCCCCACGCCCCCGGCGTCTTGTTGCCGTTCCTGTTCTTAAGCGGCGCCAATTTCATCCTGATCGTTCGGTTTCTGCGCATGCGACAGCAAAATCTGCGCGATATCGAAACCGGCGCTTACGCCATCATCATTGTCTGCGTGGCGTTTCTTCTCTGGTTATTGTCTGGCGCCGGCGATCTTGACCGCCTGCCGGCGCAGTTTTTCAACGCCGTCAGCCTGATGTCCACCAACGGGTATATCATTGGCGAGCGTCCGTCGCTCACCGTGGCGCTTGTCGCGGTGATCATCGGCGGGTCGGCGGTCTCGACGGCGGGCGGGCTCAAGGTATTGCGGTGGATCGTCATCATGCGCCGCACCGGCGAAGAGCTGCAGAACCTTATTCACCCAAGCGCAGTGCTCGGCCGCAAATCGGTCGCGAACGAACTTGGCGTGTGGATTCATTTTCTGATGTTTACGCTGGTGCTGGGCGCATTGATGCTCTTTCTGACAGCAGGCGGATATTCGTTTGAGCTGGCGGCCGCCGGCGCTGTCGGCGTGCTCTCGAACGCCGGCCCGGTGATCCACCTTACTCAGGAAGGCGCTGTCGGATATCAGGTGTTTACCGGCACCCCTCTCAAAATTGTCCTGATCATGGGTATGATCCTCGGGCGGCTTGAAGGCGTGGCCGCGCTCGCCCTTATAAACCGTTCTTTCTGGAGATCCTGACAATTATGCCTCGTATTGCTTACGTTAACGGCGCTTATGTTCCGCTTGCCGAAGCGGCGGTCCACATAGAAGATCGCGGCTATCAGTTCGCTGACGGCATTTACGAGGTGGTGGTTTTCAGCGACGACCGGATCTGGGATCTGGACGGTCATCTCGCGCGCTGGAAACGCTCGCTCGCCGCGCTGTCGATCACCGAACCGATGAGCGAGCGAGCGCTGCGGCTGGTGCTGGTAAGGCTGAAAGCGATCAATCGTCTGCGTAATGGATATATTTATATGCAGGCGACGCGGGGCGTTGCGCCGCGCAATCACCCATTCCCGGTTGAGGGAACCGCGCCGTCGCTTGTCATGACTGCAAAGCCTGTAAATCTCGCCAGGATGCAGGCTAACGCCGAAAGGGGAGTGGGTGTCATCACCATGCCGGATATTCGATGGGGCCGCGTCGATATTAAAACCGTCGGCCTGCTGCCGAATGTCCTCGCAAAAGAGGCGGCGCGAGAAGCCGGATGCGCCGAGGCGTGGCTGGTTCGCGACGGCAAGGTGACGGAAGGCTCATCGTCAAACGCGTGGATCATTGACCAGCGCGGCGTGCTTGTGACCCATCCGCTCGGCAATGAAATCCTTGGCGGTATTACGCGCGCAACAACGATCGAATGCGCGCATGACTTACAATTGACGGTGGAGGAGCGGGCGTTTTCCGTCGATGAGGCTCTGAACGCCAGGGAAGCATTCATTTCCTCGGCCATGAACCTCGTCACGCCTGTGACGACAATTGACGGCGCGAAAATCGGCGACGGCAAGCCTGGCGCGACCGCGTTGCGCCTGCGCGCCGCCTATATCGACCGAAATCGCGGTCATGGGAATTAAAAGGCGAAAGCAGTTGCGCGCCCGTAAAATGCGCGTCACTATGAATTTTGTGCGCCGCAACAAGAACGGCAGGAAGGACCTTGAAGCACAATGAGCGAGAAAAAACAAAACCTTCAAGACGTGTTCTTAAACCATGTTCGCAAGGAAAAGGTGCCCGTGACCATTTTTCTGGTCAACGGGGTCAAGCTGCAAGGCGTAGTGACATGGTTTGATAATTTCTGCGTTCTGCTAAAGCGTGAAGGGCAGGTGCAGCTTGTGTACAAGCATGCCATTTCCACGGTAATGCCCTCCCAGCCGGTCAATCTTTGGGACGGCGAAGAAAACGAATAGGCCCCCATTTGGGTTCTCAAATTGAAGACAATGCTGCGCACGATTTCGGCGCCGCTTTCGTGGTGCATGTAGCCTTCGCCGGCGATGAACGACTGCGAAGCGCGAGCGCGCGCCTTGAAGAAGCGTGCGGGCTTGCAGAAGCCATCAACCTGAAAGTTGCGAGACGAGAGATTGTGACGGTCTCGCAGCCGCGGCCGTCCACACTGATCGGCGCCGGCCGGGTCGGCGAAATCAGGGAACAGTTGGACGCAGCCGACCCGCGTCCGGGGCTGGTGATTGTCGATGCGGCGCTTTCGCCAGTCCAGCATCGAAACCTCGAAAACGAATGGAATGCAAAGGTGCTCGACCGCACCGGCCTCATTCTGGAAATTTTCGGCGCGCGCGCACACACCGCCGAAGGCCGCCTTCAAGTCGATCTCGCGCATCTTAGTTATCAGAAGTCGCGCCTCGTCCGGTCGTGGACCCACCTTGAACGCCAGCGCGGCGGCGGCGGGTTTCTTGGCGGGCCGGGCGAGCGCCAGATTGAAAGCGACAGACGCGCAATTCAGGAAAAAATCGACCGGCTGAAAAACCGGCTTGAGCGCGTGCGGCGCACGCGCAACCTGCAACGCGCCAAGCGGAAAAAAGCGCCGCACCCGGTTGTGGCGCTGGTCGGCTATACCAATGCCGGCAAGTCGACCTTGTTCAACCGTATGACAGAGTCGGCCGTTGTGGCGCGCGACCAGTTATTTGCAACGCTCGATCCGACCATGCGCGCGGTCGACCTGCCGTCGGGGCAGCGGGTTATTTTATCAGACACGGTCGGGTTTATTTCGGACCTGCCGACGCAATTGATCGCCGCGTTTCGCGCCACCCTTGAAGAAGTGAACGAGGCGGATTTGTTGTTGCATGTGCGCGATGCGTCGCACGACGACAGCGATGCGCAGCGCGCTGACGTGATCTCTGTGCTGAAAGAATTAGGTGTCGATTCAGACTCGTCGACGCTGGTGATCGAGGTAATGAACAAAATCGACCTGCTGAACCCCGAAGACAAGCTTTCGCTTCAGGCAATTGCACGGTTGACGCATGATTGCACGACGCTTTCGATTGACGAGCCGGTAAAAGTTTGCGTTTCCGCGGTGAGCGGCGAGGGCATGCCGGCGATGCTTGAGCTGGTTGATCGCGTTTTAACGGCTGATCGCAGCAGTTTCGTCATCGAACTGGCGTCGCAAAACGGCGCCGCCCGCGCCTGGCTTCACGCCAATGGCGATGTCCGCGAAGAATTGGCTGTCGATGATATCGTCAGGTTTGACGTGCGATTGACAGACAAGGCGCGCGGGCAATTTCAGAAATTATACGCCGACGCTAAAATCACCACGCAAAGCGCGGACAACGCGCGGCTTTCGGCATGACGCCTGATCCAGCGCGCGTGCGTGCGATACTTGAAACCGTCGCGGCGGAGGAAATCGCCCCGCATTTCGGCAAACTGAAAGGCGAAGCGGTGCGCACCAAGTCGAGCCCGAACGACCTCGTCACCATTGTCGATGATAAGGTTGAGGCGACCCTGCGCAAGGCGCTGGTCGATCTGGCGCCGGGGTCGGCTTTCATCGGTGAAGAGGCGGCGACGGCGAATCCCGAAATTGTCAAAGGATTGGGCGCCGCAGGGCGCTATTGGGTCGTCGATCCGCTCGACGGGACGCGAAATTTCGTGCGCGGCGTCGAAGAATACGGGCTGATCGTCGCCTATGTCGAAAACGGCCAAACGCTGATGGGGTGGATTCATGACATCCCGAACCGCCGATGCGTAACGGCGGTTGCGGGCGCGGGGGTGGATAATCTTGGCCCCGTCGATTTGCGCCCGGCCGCCGCGCCGCCGAACGGCCTGCGCTCCGTCGGCTGGCTGCGTCCGCAATGGCGCGACCGGCTGACGCAGAACCTCAAAGCCAATACCAGCACCAGCGCCGATCACTGTTCCGCCTATGCGTATCTGAAACTCGCGCGTGGCGAATATGATTTCAAACTCACCAGCCGGGTTCATCCATGGGATCATGCCGCCGGCGTGCTGATACTGGCCGAAGCAGGCGGCGAGGCGCGCTGGCTCGATGACGGCGCCGCCTATACGCCGGGCGATACACTAGACCGGCCGTTCCTGACCTCGGCGCCGGGCCGCGACTGGGACGAATTGGCGAGCCTGATATTGAACTGATGATCAGCGTTGAATTTGCGAGGGGCGGCGGTCATGGTTTTCGCAAAACGAGGCGTTCATGACTGATCCATTCGCGGACAAACTCTGTGTCGTTACGGGTGCGGCGTCGGGAATCGGCCGGGCTGTCGCCGTCAACCTTGCACGGCGCGGTGCGGCGCTCGCGCTTTCCGATATCAACGAAGCGGGTCTTGAAGAAACCCGCGCCATAATCGGCGACGTTCCGTCAAACCGGATACGCACAGACAAGCTTGACGTTTGCGACCCCGCGGCGATTGAGCGTTATGCGACGGTGATCAAAGAAAGCCTTGGCGACGCAGATTACGTTTTCAACATCGCCGGGCTGACGCGCGTGGGGCGGTTTGACGAGACGCCGCTGTCGTCATTTGAAAAGATCATGGACGTGAATTTCTGGGGCGTCGTTCGCATGACCAAGGCATTTCTGCCGCAGCTGGAAGCAACGAAAGGCGGGGTGACGAATATCTCCAGCCTGTTCGGGTTTATCGGGTTTCCGGGGCAGGCGCATTATTGCGCGTCAAAATTCGGCGTGCGCGGATTTTCAGAAACCATCGCTGAGGAACTGAGTGAAAAGGGCGTGCGCGTCACGTCGGTCCATCCCGGCGGGGTGGCGACGTCGATCGCGCGCAACGCTAATATTGATGCGCTACCGAAAGACGCCGCCGACCGTTCCGAGGTCGAAGCGCGGTTCGACAAAGCCGCGATCACCAGCGCTGCGCGCCGCCGAGATCATTCTTGACGGCACAGCGAAGGGGAAGCGGCGTGTCGTCGTCGGCAATGACGCGAAAATCATCTCGTTTATACAACGCATGCTGCCGTCAAGTTACATGCGTGGGCTGCGCTTGTTTCTGCCCAAGGATACTAGCTGACGACGCCCAGGGACTTGCCGACTTTGGTGAACGCCGCAATCGCGCGGTCGACCTGTTCATCGGTGTGACCGGCGCACATCTGGGTGCGGATGCGCGCCTGTCCGCGCGGCACCACGGGGAAGGAAAAGCCGGTCACATATACGCCTTCATCCATCAGCCTTGCGGCCATCTGTTGCGCGAGCCGCGCGTCGCCAAGCATGACCGGGATGATCGGATGTTCGCCGGGCAACAGGTCAAAGCCCGCCGCGCTCATGCCCGTGCGGAACCGTTTGGCGTTGGCGAACAACTGCGCGCGCAACCCGTTGCCGGCACGCACAAGCTCAAGCGTTTTCAAACTAGCGCCTAGCAGCGCCGGCGTGAGCGCGTTCGAAAACAAATAGGGCCGCGCACGGTTGCGTAACAATTGGATGACGTTGGCTCTTGCGCAGATATAGCCGCCCATGCCTCCGCCAAGCCCCTTGCCCAGCGTACCGGTGAGGATGTCGACGCGGCCGTCTACGCCGCAATGAGACGGCGTGCCGCGCCCGGCTTCGCCCATGAATCCGGTCGCGTGGCAATCATCGACCATAACGAGCGCGTTATGGCGCTCGGCGAGATCGCAAATCTCTTTCAGTTTCGCGATATAGCCGTCCATCGAGAACACGCCGTCAGTGACGATCAGCTTTGTGCGCACGCCGTCGGCGTCGGCCTGTTTCAATTGCTCCTCAAGATCGTTCATGTCTGAATTGGCGAAGCGATATCGTTTCGCTTTGCACAGACGAACGCCGTCAATAATCGAGGCATGGTTCAGAGAATCGGAAATGATTGCGTCGTCGGCTTCAAGCAGCGGTTCGAAGACGCCGCCATTCGCATCAAAACACGCGGCGAACAGAATCGAATCCTCATAGCCAAGATAGGATGCGATTTCCTTTTCCACCCGCCGGTGCAGATCAGTGGTGCCGCAGATGAACCGCACGGACGCCATGCCGAACCCGTATTTATCCATCGTGTCCTGCGCGGCTTTGACGATTTGCGGGTTGTCGGCGAGGCCAAGATAATTGTTGGCGCAAAAATTGAGGACCCGTGTTTTTTTTCCGTTATGGCTGACCTCGATTTCAGGCCCTTGGGGCGAGGTAATTTCGCGTTCGAGCTTTTCCAGCCCCTGCTCGCGAATGTCGGCCATGGTGCGATCAATGCGGGTATAAAAGTCAGCGTTCATGTCGGCGTTCCCCGGTGACTGGAAGCGGGTTGTAGACCATCGCTAATCCGGGTCAACACTGTGGATCTTGATTGCTTCGGCGACTGGGGTCATTGTCCACGCGATTGCGATCTGCGGGGGCAGCAAGTGACGACATCACGGCGCGGTTTGATAAAAGGCGCGGCCCTTGGTGGCGTGCTGGCGGGCGTCGGCTCACTTGGGGGCTGCGCGCAACAGGCCGCGCCCGCATCGGGACCTGCTGGCGCCGCCGCCGTCTCTGAAGCGATCACGATGCAAACGCTTGCGGAGGCGGAAAAACTGCTCGCCATCGCCTATAGCGACTCAGAGCGCGCGATGATGATCGAAGGGCTTGAGCACAATCTCGAAGCGTTGAACGGTCTGCGTGCGGTTGATTTCGAGAACGCTGACGCGCCAGCGCTGGTTTTCGACCCCAAACTACCGGGCCGCTCCGTCAAATCGCAAAAGAATTCCGTCACATTAAACCGTGCGCCACCGACCGCTGCGCCCGCTAATGACGACGACATCGCGTATGCAAGCGTCGCCCAGCAAGGCGCATGGCTTCGCGCGGGCGTTATATCCAGCGTTGATTTGACGGCGATCTACCTAAAACGAATCGACAGGTTCGACAGTGAAATTTCTTCGTTCATCACGGTCACCGCCGATATCGCCCGCGAGCAGGCTGCGGACGCGGATAAAGACCTCGCGAACGGTCGCGATCGCGGGCCGCTGCACGGCATCCCCTATGGCCTGAAAGATCTTGCTGATGTGGAAGGTGTGACGACAAGCTGGGGCGCCGCTCCGTATAAGGATCGAATTGGCGAGGCCGACTGCGAAATCTACAGGAAGCTACGTCGCGCCGGCGCGGTCATGCTCGGCAAAACGAGCTGCGGGGCCATCGCCTATGGCGACCGATGGTTCGGCGGAACCACAAAAAACCCGTGGAACACGCATGAGGGGTCCAGCGGCTCCAGCGCCGGGTCGGCCGCCGCAATCGCCGCCGGACTATGCGCGTTCGCCGTTGGTACCGAGACCCTCGGCTCGATCATCTCGCCGTCGGAGAGGTGCGGGACGACGGGTCTGAGGCCGACATTCGGGCGCATATCGCGCGCGGGCGTGATGGCGCTTTGCTGGTCGCTCGATAAAGCCGGCCCGATCTGCCGAACGGCGGAAGATACGGCGCTGGTTCTTGGGGAATTGAACGGCTACGACGCGGATGACGCGGGCGCGGCGCGCGTCGGCTTCACCTATCAGGGCGATGCCGATATTGCGGCGATGACGGTCGGTTATGTGCCGGAATGGTTCGAGAAAGGCGACGATGTCGACCGCGCGGCGCTGGCCGCGCTTCGCGACACCGGCGTGAGCCTGAAAGAGTTCACGTGGCCGGCGATGGATATTCGTTCTCTGTTGCAGATCGTGATGGTTGAGTCTGCCGCGGCGTTTTCCAACCTGACGCTGTCAAACCGCGATGACGAGATGGTGCATCAGGATGTTGACGCATGGCCGAACACCTGGCGACAGGCGTGGTTCATGTCTGCTGTTGATTATGTCCAGATCGACCGGCTGCGGCGCAAGACGATGCTGGCGCTGGCGAACGCGTTTGAAGGATACGACGCGCTGATCGGGCCGAATTTCGCCGGCGACGCCTTGCTGGCGACAAATTGCACTGGCCACCCGCAACTTATCGTGCGCGCCGGGTTCGCCCAGACGCCGAGCCGGACGTTAGCCGGCGCGGCGGCAGGCCAGATCGGATCGCAAACCTTTCGTACGCCGCGCGGGATCAGCCTGTGGGCGAATATTTTTGAAGAAGGCAAGATCATCGCGCTGGGGCGCGCGCTTGAGGCGCAACTGGGCGCCGCCGCGCAACGTCCGCCGGGCTTTTGAAATTACAAAAATCTCGCGACGACATCCTTGTAGGAACGCGACAGCTTCAGCTCGTTACCGTTCTCAAGAATGACGAAATACTCGCCGTTCGAATGCGGGTGCAGCTCTTTCACCTTTTTGACGTTGACAATGGCTGAACGGTGAATGCGCTGAAAGCGCGACGGATCAAGCCGCTGTTGCAGCGTCTTCATCGTCTCGCGGATGATGTGCGTTTTGCCGCCGGCGTGGATGCACATGTAATCCCCAGCGGCGTCGATCCAGTCGATGTCATCGGCGTTCAGCATAACGACTTTCGATCCGTCCTTGAAGCTGAGGCGTTCTGAATATCTTTCTTTTTCAGTCCACGAAGGGTCCTGGATAAGTTCTTTAATCTGGTCATGGTCCTCGTCGGACAGCGAGGCGAGTAACTCGACAAGTTTTGACTCGCGGCTGGCGGCCGCGCGGCTTTTGATGGCTTCGCGGGCGCGGTGGATGGCGTCTTTCAGGCGCTCTTCATCAACCGGTTTGACGAGATAATCGAGCGCGTTCGCCTCAAAAGCGTCGATGGCGTATTTGTCGTAAGCGGTGACGAAAATGATCAGCGGCGCCGGCACGCCGATCAACGCCCTGACGACGCCGAACCCGTCGAGCCCGGGCATTTGAATATCGAGAAAAACCACGTCCGGCGATTTCGCCTTGATCTCTTTCACCGCCTCGCGCCCGTTTGAACATTCGCCGATCACTTCGATCTCGGCAAATTCGGCAAGGCGCAGCTTCATTCCGCGAATGGCGAGCGGTTCGTCGTCAACAAGGATGACGCTGATTTTCTGATCGTCCATGGCTTGCGCCCCCTGATTTGTTGTTGTCCTGCTTGCTATTGTCCAGTTAGCTGGTGTTTCGTCTCAAACGGAAAACGCAGTCGAACGCATAAACCGCATGGTTCAAGCTTTGACAGCGAAAAACTTTGTCGCGCGCCATAAAGATGGGCAAGTCGGTCGCGCATGTTGATGAGCCCGACGCCGGTTTTCGCCTTCGCCAGAAGCGCGGCGGGGTCGTCGGGCGTATTCGGGCCATTGTCACAGACTTGTAGGCGCAACATGTCGCCGTCGCGCCCGGCCCGAATTGAGATTTCGCCGCCGGTTTCCATCTGGGCGATGGCGTATTTGATCGAATTCTCTATCGCTGGCTGCAAAATAAGCGACGGCACACGCGCCTCCAGCACGTCGTCATCGACATCGAGGGTGATTTTCAGCCGGTCGGCGAAGCGCGTTTTTTCAATATCGAGATAGAGTTGTAGGGCGCGAATTTCTTCCGCCAACGATGTTTTCTGCAACGGATCGCTGTCCAGCGAATAGCGCAGGAACGCCGAGAGCTTGGTCAGCATTTCGTTGGCGTGCTTACCGTCTTTTTCAAGAACAAGCGTTGAAATCGCGTTCAGGGTGTTGAACAGGAAATGCGGATTTAACTGGTAGCGCAGCATTTTCAGTTGCGCCTGATCGGCGAGCCTCGCAGCGATCAGGGTGCGTTCGGTCTCATCGCGCAGTTTCAGGTAATAATTGATCCCGAAATAAAAACCGCCCCACGACATCAGCAGGAAAAGATTAGGCGGCAAGTCCGGGCGAAGCAACAGTAACAGATTGGTGCTGCCAAGCGCGGCGCCGCGATTGATAATCCAGTCTTCGCCAAAAATCAGAACGACGGTTTGCAGCTTCGCGACCGACATGGCGAATGTCGCGGCGACCGTCGCGCTGATAGCGATGATGAGCAACAGAGCCGGCGGCTGGCGGCGCGCAAACTGGAAGATCGGCCTCAGCACGATGGTTGTCGTCAGCAGGCCGACAATCGACATCGCGGTTGAATAGGCGACCGATTGCGGCGACCAGCCGGCGACAATCGACGAGACGGAGAGAACGTGGAAAAAGAAAAAGCCCAGCCATCCGGTCAGTTGCAACAGCCAGAACAGGCGCTCGCGGTCGGCGAAAAACCAGTTCATGGCGCGGCGGGACTTTCCCGGCGCGGTCAGGAACGGTCCGTCGTCAACGGATGAGATTTCAATTGCGGTCATCGGGGCCCGGTCTACATGTTCCACTGACAAACCCCCAAAAGGCTAAATATAGCAAGGTTTAAGCGGTGAACGGCGCGGCTGGTGCGACCAGCGGCGCACCGACCGCGAGTTGACGGCCTTTAATAACCTTATTCCGACAATGACAACAGCCGCACGTCGCCGCCGGCGGCCGTTGTGTTAATGCTCAGCGTGCGTTCCGCGGCGAAGCGCCAGGAAGCGTCGAGGCTGGTGAGCAGTGGAATGATCGCGCCGGTTCGCCGCGCCATCACCTGTCTCACGGTGCGGTGCGAGGCGGTGTCGCCGTCAAAGGCCGCCAGCCTGATGCGGGCGTCCAGCAGCATCGCTTCGTGGACATTGCGGCTGAAATCGTAACCGACGGCGATATCGGCCGGACCGCCCGCGTTCTTGATCGCGGCTGCGATCTGCTCTGCAAACCGGTCGGTGCAGATGAGCGAATTGCCGGCCGCGAGGCAGAGTGCGATCTGGCGCGTGGTTGAGGCGTCATCGGCGCCGCCAAGGCACAACGCGATGCCCTTGCCTTTCAGCCGCAGCGTGTTCGACTCGCCGGTTGGGCCGGGAAGCTCCTGCGCGTCTTCAAAATACTGCGCGAACAGCGCAGCGGCGGTGCGCATCAGGTCGGCGAGTGCGCCGGCGCCTGCGCCGCCGGCGGCGCGCACCAGTATTTCGCGGCGGTTCGCCCGCGTCGACCAGGTTTCGAAAGCCGCCTGTAGTTTTTGCATTTGCTGGTCAAACAGCGGCAAGGGCGCGCTCGTACTGACGCCCAGCGCGGCGGCGTTCGTCACGGGCGGCGGTTTTTGCAGAGCCTTGAGATAATGCGGGCCGCCGGCCTTCGGGCCGGTGCCCGAAAGTCCTTCGCCGCCAAACGGCTGCACGCCGACAACCGCGCCGATCTGGTTGCGATTGACATAGATGTTGCCGATGCGCGCATGCGCGACGATATCGTGCATGGTTTCGTCGATGCGGGTGTGAACGCCCATGGTCAGCCCGAAACCAAGCGCGTTTATCTGGCGCACCAGCTCGCTTAATCCGTCTGCGCTGAACCGGGTGACGTGCAGCACCGGGCCGAACACTTCGCGTTTGACATCGCCAAGGCTCGTAACCTCGATGGCGACCGGCCGGATAAACGCGCCATTGACGTCGCCGGCGACCGGGGGCGCTTCGGCGATAATCGTGGCTTTATTCTTAATCAAAGATAAATAGTCGGCGATATTGGCGTGCGCTTCCTCGTCGATTACCGGCCCGACATCGACGGCAAGCCGCGCCGGATTGCCGACCGCCAGTTCGGCCATGGCGCCAGCGAGCATTTCGTTGAAACGGTCGGCGATATCTTCCTGAACGCACGCGATACGGCATGCCGAACAGCGCTGGCCGGCGCTCTGGAAGGCGGAAGCGACAACATCGAGCACCGCCTGTTCCAGCAGCGCCGTCGAGTCGACGATCATCACGTTGATGCCGCCGGTTTCGGCGATCAGCGCCGCGTCTTCATTGCCATGTTCCGTAAGCGAACGGTTGATGATTTGCGCGACTTCGGTTGAGCCGGTGAAGACGACGCCGCCAATGCGCGGGTTTTGCGTCAGCGGCGCGCCGACGCCGGGCCCGTCACCTGGCAGGAAGTGCAGCACGCCCTCCGGCACGCCCGCCTCGTGCAATAACTTCACCGCGTCATGGGCGATGACCGGCGTCTGCTCCGCCGGTTTGGCGACCACGGCGTTGCCGGCGGCCAGCGCTGCTGAAACCTGACCGAGGAAGATCGCCAGCGGAAAATTCCATGGCGAAATGCACGCGACCACGCCGAGCGGCTCACCGGCGAGGGAGGCGCATTCGGCGCCGTAATATCTGAGGAAGTCGACCGCCTCACGAATTTCGGCGATGGCGTCGGGGATCGTCTTGCCGGCTTCGCGTGTCGCCAGTTGCATGAAGTGCTCGGCCCTCTGCTCCAGCAGGTCAGCGGCCTTTGTTAGTATCGCGCCGCGTTCTGCGGCGGGCGTCGATGACCATGCGGCAAGGTTTTCCGCCGCCATGTCGCAGGCGCGCGCGACCAGATCGGCGTCGGCCAGAACCACCTCGCCGATTTGCTCGTCGCGATGGGCGGGATTGGTTGAAACCATGACCGCGCCGTCGGCTTTCGCGCCGGCGACGATCGGCCCGTAACGTTTCGCGCTCTGCAACGCCGTACCGACCGCGAGTTCCAGTTGTGTCGCAGTGTCGGGGTCGGTCTCGTCCCAGCCGGCGGCGGAAAGCCGCTCGCCGCCAAACAGATCGCGTGGCGCCGGAATGGCGGGGTTGGACAACACGTTCAGCGCGCGCGCTTCCTCGACCGGGTCGGCGACAATGTCATCGACAGACAAATCGGGGTCGATGAGCTGATTGACGAATGACGAATTGGCGCCGTTTTCCAGAAGCCGCCTGACGAGATAGGGCAGCAATTCCTTGTGCCCGCCCACGGGCGCATAGATGCGCGAACGCGCGCCAGATTCCAGCAGCCGGTCGTGCAGCGCTTCGCCCATGCCGTGCAGGCGCTGTAATTCGTAGTCGGTATAATCTCCCGCAAGCTCGCGCACGATTGTCGCAGTCAGCGCGTTATGGGTTGCAAATTGCGGATAGAACACGTCGGTATTTTCAAGCAGCCTGCGGGCGCACGCCTGATACGAAACATCGGTCAGCACTTTGCGCGTGAACACCGGATAGGATTGCAGGCCCATCACCTGCGCGCGTTTTATCTCCGCATCCCAATAGGCCCCTTTGACAAGACGCACCATGATGCGCCGGTCGGTTTCGCGCGCCAGTTCGGCAAGCCAGTCGAGCACGAAAGTTGCGCGGCGCTGATACGCCTGCACGACGACGCCGAACCCGTCCCAGCCGTCGAGGTCTTTGTCGCGCATCAGGTTTTCGATGAGGTCGAGCGACAGATCGAGACGGTTTGCTTCTTCGGCGTCGATATTGAAGCCGATATTGGCCGCCTTCGCCTGCACCGCGAGCGCCTTGGCGCGCGCGCCCAACTCGTCAAGAACGCGGGCCTTCTTGCCGTATTCGTAACGCGGATGAAGCGCGGACAGCTTGACCGAGATGCCGGGATTGTCTTTTGGCGCATCGGCATTGGCGTAACGCCCGATAGCGGCGATGGCGTCTTCGTAATCGTGATAATATTTCAGCGCGTCGCGTTCCGTGTGCGCCGCCTCGCCGAGCATGTCGAAAGAAAAGTTATAGCCTTTGCCGGCGAATTCCCGCGCGCGTTTCTGCGCGCCTTCAATGGTCTCGCCGAGCACGAAATGCTCGCCCATGATTTTCATCGCCTGCGCCACGGAGGCGCGGATTACCGGCTCGCCGACACGGTCGAGGAGGTCTTTGGTGGAGCGCACCATGCGGCGCAACGGGTCGCTCGACTCGACATCGTCAAGCCAGGCGGCGGTGAGCATCAGCGCGCGCGTTGAAAAATTGACGAGCGGAAACGGGCTCTTGCCCTTGTGCGCGGCCCAGTCGCCGGCGTCGACCTTGTCGCGGATCAGCGCATCCGCCGTCGCCGCGTCGGGCGTGCGCAGCAACGCTTCGGCGAGGCGCATCAAGGTGACGCCCTCGGCGCTCGACAGCCCGTATTCCTGGAGGAATTTGTCGATCAGGCTCGACCGCGCTGCCTGGCTGCGTGCATCCCGCACGAAATCGGCCGCCGCGTCCTGCGCGCGCTGCCGGCGCGCCGCCCCGATATCGGCTTCCTCAATGAGGCGCCGCGCCAGCGCCGCCTCGTCGGCGAGGGTATTCCGCCTGATCTGCGCGCGCTGCTCATTGAGCGAGAGGGGATGGGCCATTTTATCCTCAATTAGCAAAAAATCGCTCCAGCGTTTAGCCCAGCGGCGCCGGCCTGTCATCGTCCAGTTTGGGGTCCAGTTCGGGCGCAGCGGGCGGACTGCGATGCAACATTGCAGGCTGGCGGCGAGGCGCTTAGGTAGAGGCTTCTAATTATCGGTCCCAGGCTCGCCAGACCAAGTGGCCAGCCCAACAGGCCAGCCCTACAGGTTCGCCAGTTTTCGAAAGGATTTCGACCCCATGACTGAGGCTTATGTGTTTGACGCCGTGCGAACGCCGCGCGGCAAGGGAAAATCGGATGGAAGCCTTCACGAAATTACACCGATCCAATTGGCGACGCAGGTGCTGGAAGCGGTCAGGGACCGCAACAACCTTGACACCTCGCAGGTGGACGACGTTGCGTTCGGCGTTGTCTCGCCGGTCGGCGAACAGGGCTCGGTCATCACCCGCACGGCGCTTTTGAACGCCGGTTTCGCCGAAACCACCGCGGGCATTCAGGTGAACCGGTTCTGCGCTTCGGGCCTTGAATCGGTGAACATCGCCGCGGCCAAGGTGAAAGCCGGAGAGGCCGACCTGACCATCGGCGGCGGCGTCGAGGCGATGAGCCGGGTGCCGATGGGTTCCGATGGCGGCGCGTGGCCGGTCGATCCGGCGGTGGCGTTCAAAACCTATTTCGTGCCGCAGGGCATATCCGCCGACCTGATCGCGACGAAATACGGCTTTTCCCGCGACGACGTCGACGCCTATGCGGTGGAAAGCCAGAAGCGCGCGGCGAAGTCATGGGCCGAAGGCCGCTTTAAAAAATCGATCGTGCCCGTAAAGGATGTGATCGGCGAGGCGATCCTTGATCGCGATGAAACCATCCGCCCAGAGACCGACATGCAGGGTCTTGGCAGCCTGTCGCCGTCATTTGCGATGCTGGGCGAGAATTTCGGATTCAACTCCGTCGCCATCCAGAAATATCCCGAGATCGAAAAGATCAATCACGTTCACCACGCCGGTAATTCCTCCGGTATTGTCGATGGCGCCGGGGCGGTGCTGATCGGCACGAAGGAGATGGGCGAAAAGCTGGGCCTCAAGCCGCGCGCGCGCATAGTGGCGGGCGCCTCCATCGGGTCGGAACCGACGATCATGCTGACGGGCCCGGAATTCGCTGCACAAAAAGCGTTGAAGCGCGCCGGCATGAGCAAGAGCGACATCGACCTGTGGGAGTTGAACGAGGCTTTCGCCTCGGTCGTGTTGCGGTTCATGCAGGCGCTCGACATCGACCATTCCGACATCAACGTAAACGGCGGCGCCATTGCCATGGGGCACCCGCTCGGCGCGACCGGCGCCATGATCTTTGGCACGATGGTCGATGAGCTTGAGCGCTCCGGCAAGCAGACCGCGCTGATCACGTTGTGCATCGGCGCCGGCATGGGCACCGCGACGATTATCGAACGCGTTTAATCAATTACCTGAGACGGATTTTGAACAATGACCGATAAAGCACTGACCGTAGAGATCGACGGCGACGGCGTCGCGCTGGTGACAATTGACCTGCCCGGCCAATCCATGAATGTCTGGAACGAAGCGTTGATGGCTGAGTTCGCCGCGTTCGTCGATGATTTCTGTACGAATGATGCGATCAAGGGCGCTGTCATCACCTCGGGCAAGGCGTCCGGGTTTCTCGCCGGCGCCGATTTGCGCATGCTTGGCGGTGGCGGCGTCGGCAAGCGGCCCGCAAGCAAAGGCGAGCTGTTTGAGCAGCTTTTCCAGCTCAACAAGATGCTGAGAAAGCTAGAGACGTCCGGCCATCCGCAAAAGAAACTCATCAAGGGCGAAGCGTCGGCAAAACCGGTCGCCGCAGCCGTTAACGGGCTGGCGCTTGGCGGAGGTCTTGAGCTGATGCTGGCGTGCCATTACCGCGTCGTTGCGGACGATCCAAAGCTGCAACTTGGCGTGCCGGAAGTGCAGGTTGGTCTGTTGCCGGGCGGCGGCGGCACGCAGCGTCTGCCGCGTCTTGCCGGCCTGCAAAACGCCGCGATAATGGCGACGCAGGGCAAGCCGGTCGATCCGCAGACGGCGAAAGGCTATGGCATCGTGCAGGAAATCGCGCCGCGCGATCAAATCGTCGCCAAGGCCAAGGCATGGGTCATAGCCAATCCGAAATCTGTTCAGCCATGGGACAAGCAGGGCTTTAAATATCCCGGCGGCGCCGGTCCGATGAATCCCGCCGCGGTGCAATTTCATATTGCCTCAAACGGCATGGCGCAGCGCGAAACGCAGCACAATTATCCCGCCGTTCAATATATTCTGTCCTGCCTGTACGAGGGCTCGGTCGTTCCCTTCGACACCGCGTTGAAGGTTGAATCGAAATATTTTTCAAAGCTGGTTTCCAGCCCGCAAGCGCGCAATATGATCCGTACACTGTTTATTAACAAGCAGGCGGCGGAAAAAGGCGAGCAGCGCCCCAAAGGCGTCGCCAAAACAGACCTTAAAAAGGTCGGCGTTCTGGGCGCCGGCATGATGGGTGCGGGCATTGCGTATGTGACGGCGAAGGGCGGGATGGAAGTTGTTCTGCTCGACCGCGAACTGGACTACGCCAAAAAGGGCAAAGCGTATTCTGAAAATATCGTTGAAAAAGGCGTTTCGCGCGGCAAGGTCACGAAAGAGGCGGGCGACGCGTTGTTGGCGCGGATCACGCCGACGACAGATTACAATGATTTGAAAGACGTCGATCTTATCATCGAGGCGGTTTTTGAAGACCCCGACGTCAAGGCGGATGTCATCAAAAAGACTGAAGCGGTGATCCCGCCTGAGACGATTTTTGCGTCCAACACTTCGACATTGCCGATCACCGGCCTTGCGAAGAATTCCGAACGGCCCGACCAGTTCATCGGCATTCACTTCTTTTCGCCGGTCGACAAAATGCCGCTGGTTGAAATCATCCCCGGCGAAAAGTCCGGTGATCGCGCGCTGGCGACGGCGCTCGATTATGTCGGCAAAATTCGCAAAACGCCGATTGTGGTCAAGGACACGCGCGGCTTTTACACCAATCGCGTCGTGCCGCCTTATCTTAACGAAGCGATGTTGATGGTGAAGGAAGGCGTCAAGCCGGCGCTTATTGAAAATGCTGCAAAACAGCTTGGCATGCCCGTGGGGCCGCTGGCGCTGGTCGATGAAACTTCGCTCGATCTCGCCAAACGGGTTATGGAATCGACCCAGAAGGAACTGGGCAAGGATTACAAACCGTCCGGCGTTGAAGACCTGGTGTTGACGATGGTCGACAAGCTGGGCCGGCTGGGCCGCAAATCCGGCGGCGGGTTCTACGACTATCCCGAAGGCGGCAAAAAGCATTTGTGGAAGAACGTTTCCGACTATTTCCCGGAAGCGGATGTGCAGCCGACTCTTGAAGAGACGAAAGAACGCATTCTTTACGCGCAACTTATCCCGGCGGCGCAATGTTTTGCTGACGGCATTGTCTCCGATCCGCAATCGGCCGACCTCGGCGCCATATTCGGCTGGGGATTCGCGCCGTGGACCGGCGGGCCGATGAGTTACATCGACACCGTCGGGCTGGAAAGTTTCGTGCGCAGGGCCGAAGCGCTTGCGCAAAAATATGGCGCACGGTTCAATCCGCCGCAGCAATTCCGCGATATGGCGGCGAAGAACGACACGCTGTACCGGGCGGCGTAATTCTCGGGCTACAGCCCGATGCGATTGCGCGCCCTTCCCGTGAAGGGCGCGTTTTTGCGTTCGATGCATGTTCATCGAACGTGAAATTTATGGCCGCAAGCGTCGACCACAGGAAAGAATTCGTATGCTGAGAAATATAGCTGCTGTGGTGATTGGCCTTTTGACCGGCGCGATTGTGATCTATCTCGTTGAGCGCGCCGGGCAATTGATTGTCGCCGCGCCTGCCGGTGGCGAAATCGTTTTCGGCGCCAAAATCGCGGTCGTCATCTCGTGGTTCGCCGGGGTTTTTTGCGGCGCCTGCGCGGGCTCGCTGGTCGCGCGCCGCTGGGCGCCGGCGGCGTGGGTGGTGACCATCGCGCTCGGCGGGCTGACCGGCATGACGCTGATCTCAATCCCGCACCCTTTGTGGATGGTTCTCGGCGCGCTGTTGTCGGTTGTTGGCGGCGGCTGGCTGGCGGTCAGGGCGACCGGCGCGCATTACGGCGCGCCGCCGGCCAAGCCTGACCCCATGCCGGGTTTTTAGGCGGGGATCGGGCATGAGAGATGAGGCGATCCCGGCGGCGACGATCATCCTGCTACGTGATGCGCCGCGGTTTGAGGTGTTGATGGTGGCGCGCCATGAAGACATTTCTTTCGCCGGCGGCGCGATGGTGTTTCCCGGCGGGCGTGTTGATCCGGGCGACGGCGACGGCGCCTGGCGCGAGCATTCAACCGGCCTGCACGAAGATCGCGCCATCGCTGCGGCGCAGGTCGCAGCGGTGCGTGAAGCCTTTGAAGAGGTCGGCGTGTTGTTCGCCCGCGATGCGCACGGCGCGTTCATCTCCGGCGCGCGAACCGCCGCGCTTACCGATATGCGGGTGGTGATTGAAGCGAATGACGCGGAGTTTCTCGCGATGATCAGGCGCGAGAGGGTGACGCTCGCCTGTGACGCCATGCACATGTTCTCGCACTGGGTCGCGCCGCCGGGCATGCACAAGCGCTTCAACACTTTGTTTTTCGCGGCGCGGTTTCCCGCTGGGCAAGCGGTCCTGGAAGACGGCAATGAAGCGACCGAGTCGGTCTGGATCACGCCGCATGAAGCGATCAGCGCCAGAGATCGCGGCGAGCGGAAAATCATTTTTCCCACCGCGCGAAATCTCGATCTTTTAACCGTGTCGTCGCGTGTCGACGAGGTGTTCGAGTTCGCTGCGCGCCGGCCAATTCGTCCGATCACGCCGCAAGTTGCGGTGCGCGACGGCGAAACTTTCCTGACGATCCCGACCGACATGGGCTATCCGGTCGTTGAAGAGCCGCTTTCGACCTCAGGGCGCGTCTGAGCGCGCCATTAACGCATGGCGCGTGTAGGCGAGCGCCGCGACGTCGTAAACGCCATGACAGATCATCGGCGCGACGAGGTCGTTTGTCGCCACAAACAGCGCGCCAAGATAAATGCCAACGATTGTCGAAATCACTGCATAAAGCAGGGTGCGCATGTGCAACGCGCCAAACACAAGGCTGGATGCGACTATCGCCAGCGCCGGGTGCGCCGCGGCGGCGAACAGGGTTTGCAGAAAGCCGCGGAACAGCATTTCCTCGCACACGCCGGCGGCGAGCGAAATGACGGCGATCCGCATTGGCGTGAACTCAATGCCGGCTTCGGCGAAAAAGTCGAGCTGCGAACGGCGAAACTTCGCGAGGGCGTCAACCTTGGTGTGAATGAACCAGTACAGCGCCAGCAGCAGCGGCGCCGTCGCGGCAATGCCCGCCCACACGCCGGCCGGGGAAAACCGCGTCATGGCGATGAGGTCGATCGACGCGCCGCTTGCAAGCAAAAGCGCCAGTACCGCCATCATGACGGTTGCAAAAATCATGATCGCAAAGCGCTGCCCCTCGGAAGGCGCGCCGCCGTTTTCAGGAGAGGGCGGGCCGTCGTTCATGCGGCCTAACGGCGTTTGAAGCTGCCGAGCAGGCCGCGAACAATCTCCCGCGTGAGGGTGGTTGAAAATGTTCGCGCCGCGGACTTGATCGCCGCCTCGCTGACGGTCTGGCGGTTTGAACTGCGCCGCGTTGACGTCCGCCGCGAAGATGTGCGTTTCGGCGCTGCTTCCTGTTTCGCCTCGCGTTCGCGCGCCTTTTCTTCTTCGGCGAGGCGCTTTTCAGCTCTCTCCTGCAGGATTTCATAGGCCGACTCGCGGTCGACCGCTTTTTCGTAACGCGCACCGACGTCTGAATATTTCATGAACTCGCGGCGTTCCTCTGGCGTAATCGGGCCCATGCGCGAACTTGGCGGGCGGATCAAGGTGCGGTCGACCATTGACGGTGCGCCTTTCGACACAAGGGTCGAAACAAGCGCCTCGCCGACGCCGAGATTGGTGATGACATCCAGCGTGTCGAACGCCGGGTTGGGGCGGAACATTTGCGCCGCGGTTTTGACGACGCGTTGTTCCTTCGGCGTGAACGCGCGAAGCGCATGCTGGATGCGCGCGCCGAGCTGGCTTGAAACCGAGTCCGGCAAGTCCTGCGGGTTTTGCGTGACAAAGAAAACGCCGACGCCTTTGGACCGGATCAGCCGGACCACCTGTTCGATCTTGTCGATCAACGCCTTTGGCGCCTCGTCGAACAGCAAATGCGCCTCATCGAAAAAGAAAACGAGTTTCGGTTTGTCGGGGTCGCCGATTTCAGGCAGTTCCTCAAACAGCTCCGAAAGCAGCCACAGCAAAAATGTGCCGTAGAGCTTTGGCGTCTGCATCAGCTTGTCGGCGGCGAGAATGTTGATCACGCCGCGCCCGTCGCTGTCGGTTTTCATGAAGTCGGCAAGATCGAGCGCCGGCTCGCTGAAAAAGTTTTCAGCGCCTTGCTCTTCGAGCGTGAGCAGGCGCCGCTGGATGGCGCCGATGGTCGACTTGGCGACATGGCCGTATTTAACCGAGAATTCCTGCGCGCGATCGGCGATCTCAATCAGCAGCGCGCGCAGATCCTTGATATCGAGGAGCAGCATGCCCTCGTCGTCCGCCACACGGAAGGCGAGGGTCAGAACCCCCTCCTGCGTGTCGTTGAGATCAAGCAGGCGCGACAACAGCAAGGGGCCCATCTCCGATATCGTCGCGCGCACGGGAAAACCCTGTTCGCCGTGCACGTCCCAGAAAGTGACGGGAAACCCTTCAGGCTCATACGGGTCGAGGCCGATTTTTTCCGCACGCGCCAGCAGGAAGTCTTTCATCTCGCCGGGGGTCGCGATGCCGGAAAGATCGCCTTTCACATCGGCGGCGAACACCGGCACGCCGGCGCGCGAAAAGCCTTCGGCGAGGATTTGGAGCGTGACGGTCTTGCCGGTGCCGGTCGCGCCAGCGATCAGCCCGTGACGATTGGCGTATTTCAGCGAAAGCCGCTGATCGGTTTCGCCCTTGCCGATAAATATGGCCTCGTCAGTCATTCCCGGTCTCCTCGTGCCTGTCGCTTGGATAGCCAGCGCCGGGGGGGTAGGGCAAGCGACGAGCTTTTTCAGGGGTTATCATCGCGGTTGCGCGGCTGGCGTGTTTCCAAGTAGATTCACCCGGAGGCCGGTGCGGCGATCTGCCATCGGCGAATTCGCGCGGTTCAGCGCAGCGCCGTTCGCGCGACGCAGAAAAAAGGAGTTGGGGCATGCTGAGGATTTTGTTGATTATTCTGGTCGCGCTTGCGGTGATTTGGGGGTTGATGACCCTCACCAAGAAAGATGCGCCAAGCACGGCGGGTGAAGTTGTCGAGCAAGGTCTCGACGACGCCGGGCAAGCGCTTGAAGAAGCCGGTGATGAGTTGGGCGACATCGCGGACGATGCGGGCGACGGCGTCGATGACGCGGTTGATGCGGCGGGCGATATGGCTGCTGACGCCGCCGACGATCTCGACGCGGCCGCCGCCGACGCGGCCGCCGGCATGGAAGATATTGCCGACGACGCTGGCGAGGCGCTCGACGATGCGGCCGCCGCGGCGGAGGATGCACTCGACAGCGCCGGTGACGAAGTCGACGCCTTGGTCGACGACGCGCAGGATGCGGTCGAAGATGCAACAAGCGACACCGCTGACGATACGGCTGACGAAGACCCCAATAACTAGGTCGCGAAGTTAAATCGGCGTTGGCGCCTTGAATATTCAGCGCGCGCCAACGTCCAATTTTTTGGCGGCGCCCGTCGGCGAAGGCCGACAAATATGTATCCCGGCGAAGGCCGGCAAATTCAAAAGCCGGGGCGCCGGAATAAGCCGGGATTCGCCTGCTGGCGCGTTAACGTCTCGGCAATCATGATGTTGAGAATTTTAACGATTTAACGCAGCACTTATCTTAAGCTGGCGTCTGCTTTGGGGCAGCAGAGAAAATAGCAATGACGGCGCCGATCGATTACACGCATCTTGACAAATATGTCTGTGGCGACCGCGCGCTGTTGGACGAGATTTTGTCGATCTTTCAGGAGCAGGTTGCCGCCTGGCTGCAAAAAATGACGCCCGACCTCGACGATGACGCATGGCGTCATGCGGCGCATGCGCTGAAGGGCGCGTCACGCGGCGTCGGCGCCTTTGCGGTCGGCGACATCGCCGAAGAAGCCGAAGCGATGGTCGGCGGGCAGGGCGACAGACCGGCGCTGCTGGCGCGGCTGGCGGTCGCGTCTGAAGCAGCAATCGAATACGCAACGCTGTTGCGCGACGGCAAAGCCGGCGCGATTTAACGGCGAAGTTCGCTCATCGCCTCGTCGAGGCCCGCCAGCGTCAGCGGGTACATGCGGTCGCCCATCAGTTCACGGACGAGATTGATCGACGACGAATAATTCCAGTGCTTTTGGGGTATCGGGTTCAGCCATACCGCGCGTTCGTAAACCCCCAAGAGCCGCTGCATCCAGATCGCGCCGGCTTCTTCATTGAAATATTCGACCGACCCGCCGGGTACAGTGATTTCATACGGGCTCATCGACGCGTCGCCGATGAAGATGACTTTATAATCATGCGGGAAGGTGTGCAGTACGTCCCATGTCGGGGTCTTGTCGGTCCACCTGCGCTTGTTGTCCTTCCACACGAAGTCGTAAAGACAATTGTGGAAGTAGAAATACTCCATGTGTTTGAATTCGGTGCGCGCCGCCGAGAACAGCTCCTCACAGATTTTGACGAACGGGTCCATTGATCCGCCTGCGTCGAAAAACAACAGCACCTTGATCGTGTTGCGCCGTTCCGGACGCATCTTGATATCGAGATAGCCGGCCCGCGCCGTCGCATCGACGGTGCCGTCAAGGTCGAACTCGTCGGGCGCGCCCTTGCGCGCGAACCGGCGCAGGCGGCGCAGCGCCATCTTGATGTTGCGCGTGCCAAGCTCGACCTGGTCGTCGAGGTTTTTATACTCGCGCTTTTCCCAGACCTTGACGGCGCGGCCCTGTCGCTCGCCTTCATTGCCGATGCGCACGCCTTCCGGGTTATAGCCGCCAGACCCGAACGGCGAGGTGCCGCCGGTGCCGATCCATTTATTGCCGCCCTGATGGCGTTTCTTCTGCTCCTCCAGACGCTTTTTCAGCGTCTCCATCAGCTTGTCCCAGCCGCCGAGCGCCTCGATCTGTTTTTTCTCTTCTTCGGAGAGATATTTCTGCGTGAGCAGCTTCAGCCAGTCTTCTGGGATTTCGGCGGTGACGCCCTCGGCGAGCGACTCGATGCCCTTGAAGACATGGCCGAAAATGCGGTCGAACTTGTCGAGATTGCGCTCGTCCTTCACCAGCGCGGCGCGCGAGAGATAATAAAAATCCTCGACATTGCGGTTGGCGAGGTCAGCGTCCATCGCCTCCATCAGCGTCAGGTATTCGCGCAGCGACACCGGCAGGCCGGCGGACTTCAATTCATGGAAGAACTTAGTAAACATGGCGCGAGTGTAACCGGGTTGCGCGCCGCGGGCGAGGGGTGTTTGGCAGTACGAACCCGGCTTCCAGTTTGTCACTCCTCATGAAATCTGCTCATTCCGGCGGTGCAGCTTGCGGGGAATGTTGTCCAAACACTCCACGCTCACCCCGGCGCTGTCGTAGTCGCACATGCCGGGATGAGCGGAGAAATAGGCTGGTGTTTCCCGTATGCCGGCCCGCCGGGATGAGCGGAATTCGGGCAGCCGGGGCGGGCCGGCGGAGAGATTTTTGAAAAAAATCCGTTAACCAATTATCCTGTTGAAATTGCAGGGAAACAAAAATCTATCCCGCCACTTATCCCCCGACTTATCCCGCCACTTATCCCCGCATCTATCCCCCGACTTATCCCCCTCCCTCAAAGGCAGCCTAACATGCTTGTCAGTCGAGGCGTGGAGAGGCGGTTGAGCGCTCCGTTCTCAAACGGCTTCGACCTGGTGCGCGCGCGCCGCGGGCCCCGCGAAACGGACGGGCCTTCGATGCGCGACGGCGAGGCGCCGGGCTTTGGAGTTTCCACCGGAAACGAAGACGGCCGGATCAGCCGATAAAACACCAGGGCGCAAGGGCGAGAGCCGGCGCGCCGTGCGCGGGGCGCAATGCGTCCCACTTGTTTTACTACAGAAGGATGCAGCGCGCCCCGCGCAACCTCTCTTTTGTTTATGCTTTCGAGTTCGACGGAACTGCGGAGGTGGTGATGTATGCAGAAAAATACGGCGCGCAGATTCTTTTGGTTGGAGGTTCCATTTACGCCGCTCACCCCGACGCCCTTCGGCGAAGGCCGACAGATCAAAAAAGATTCGGGGTCCATTTTCGAGCGCGGGTATGGATCCCGGCTGTATATGCCTGTCGGCCCTCGCCGAAGTTCATAACCTGTCGGCCTTCGCCAAAGGGCGCCAGGATGAGCGGAGAGAATATGGACAACATTCCCCCGCATGCCGCTTCGCCGGGAAAAGCGGGGAGGGTAGCGTACATAATTCGTATACCGAACTACTCGCCAAACGCGCGCAGCAGGTTGTTCTTCAAATTTGCGGCGCGGTCACGCACCGCATCGGGCGCCTCAATCACGGCAAGGTCGGCATTCAGCCGTTCGATTTCAAACAGCATCGCGCGCTGTTCCGCCGAACGGATGCGGCTTTTTATCCATCCGACTGCGCAGATGCGCGCGCCGCGGGTTACCGTTTCGACCCGGTGGATGCTGGTCGCAGGATACAGAACGAGGGCGCCGGCGGGCAGCTTGATGCGGTCTTCCGCTCCGGCGGTGTCGATCACCAGCTCGCCGCCGTCATATTCTTCAGGATCGGCGAGGAAGAGGGTGAACGAAACGTCGGTCCTGACGCCGTCGATATACGGGGCGTCGACATGGTCGCCATAGCGCATGCCCTCGCCATAGCGGTTGATCATCACCCGGGCGAATTTCGCCGGCTGGGCGGCGCTGCGCACCAGATCGTGCGACCAGACGGCAAAGCGGATTGTTTCCAGAACGCCCTTTGTTTCCGGCGTTTCTGCGGCCTGAAGGTTGTTTTTCGCCGCCCGCGCGCGGCCCTTGGCGGTCGCGGCGCCGTCCGTCCAGTGGCGGTCGTCGGCCAGCGCTTCGCGGATGGCCTCAATGGCGGGGCGGTCAAGAATGTCTGCGATTTGGAGGAGCATAAACGGATATTACCTGCGACTAATTCGCGATTGCATCATGGGGCCGGGTGATTATGATGCCGCCAGACTTGAAAGGAAACTCGTTATGGCCCGTCGACTGAAGTTGCTTACCGGACTTTCAACCCTTGCGCTTTCCGGCGCTGTGGCGCTCAGCGCCTATGCCGCCGAGAGCGAAAGCGAAGGCCATGAAGGCCATGACGACCACAAATCGCATATGTCGGGCGAGAGCGAGTCCGAAGGCGGCTCGTCTGAGGGAGGCGAGAGCGAGGGCGCCTCGTCTGTAAGCGGCGAGAGCGAAGGCGGCGAATCCGAGGGCGAGGCCGCAAGCGCCGATTTCGCCAATGACAAGGCGTCTTACCTTTCCGCGTTGATGATCGTGCGCGGGCATTTGTTAAGCGGCGACGCGCTTTACGAGGCGGGCGACAAGGTGATGGGCGCGGCGCATATGCGTCACCCCCAGGCGGAAATGATGACCAATCTCGCCCCGGCGTTTGTCGCCCATGGCGCAGACGCCATCACGGGCGATCTTGACGGTCTTGCGTCCGCAGCAGAGGACGGCGCGGATGCAGCGCTCGTGCACCAGCGTTACCTGGTGGTGAAGGAAAAACTGAAAGCGGCGGCCAAAGCGTCAACGCCAACGACGCGCGACCTGCTTCTTGCCGCCGCCAAGACGATGACGATCGCGGGTGAGGAATTCGATATCGGCGTGAAAGATGGCGAAATCGTCAACGCGCATGAATATCACGACGCACACGGATTTTTGAAAACAATCGTCGATGTATTATCGACCATGAACGGCGCCAATGACGCGGAACAGGCGGCGATCAATATCGCGCGAGAGCAGGCGAAGATCGCCTATAGCGTTGCACCGACCGTCGCGCCGCCGGAGGTTTTCGACCACAAATCCTCGCTCATCTACGGTGCGGCGGCGCGCATTGAAATCGCCGCGCGCGGGCTGGAATAGGAAAGCGCTGTTGGCTTGGCGGTCTTACCGGCGGCGCGGACGCTCCAGCACATCGCGTGCGCTCGGCCCCGGCGGCAACTGGTCGCGCAGGTCTTTCGGGTTCCATGGCCCATAGCTGAAACTGCGCGCGCCGGGGCCCGGCTCATAACCGGTCAGCGGCACGCGATCGGTCGAGGGCGGCGCGCCGCGCATTTCCGCCAGCGGCGCGGCTTGTTTGTCGCGCCCGCCTCGGCCGAACCAGCCGGCGGTCGGGTTGATGAATTTGACGCTTGTCCGGCTCAGCCGGTCGGGGAACAGCGACATCAGCTCCATGATGTCGGCTGGCATTTTGGTCGAGGCATTCAGGCCAAGCTCGCGCGCCTCATGCGCCTCGATGGGGTAATCGTGCGTCCATCGCCCGCTCGATAATTGCTCCGCTGCGGCGATGGCGGCGTTATCCGAGACCGTGCCTTGCAGCAGTTCGCGCGCGGCGCGCTCAAGCTGGTTGATCGCCATCTGGCCGATATCCGCCAGCACCAGGGTGTAGTCCTCCGTTGCGTCGACGGATTTCTCCCGGCGGATGCGCGCAAGCGACGCCGCCGGCAGTCCGCCGATCTGCGGGTCAATCGGGCCGAGCACCGCATGCTGGTTGAGAACGATTTCGTCCGCAGCGAGCGCGATCAACGTGCCGCCGGACATGGCGTAATGCGGGACGAAAACCGTTTTTCGCCCCGGATGGGCTTTGAGCGCGCGCGCGATCTGCAACGCCGGCAAAACGAGGCCGCCGGGCGTATGCAGCACCATCTCGATCGGCTGGTTCGGCGGTGTTGTCCTGATCGCCTCCAGCACGTCTTCCGCGTCGTTAAGGTCGATATAGCGAAGCATCGGAATGCCCAGAAGGCCCATCGGCTCCTGCCGGTGGACGATGGCGATCAGGCGCGATTTTCGCTTGCGCTGGATTTTGGTAAACATCCGCTCCAGCTCCGCACCACGCTGCCGGCGCGTCAAAGCGGGGATGAGAAAGAAAACAAAAAGAATGAACAAAAACGGCAACGCGCCAAACAGGTCTTCCACCATCACTCCCCTTTAAACTTCCGGCCCAGACGTCGTGGGATTTTTTTCATTTTTCTCAGCAACGCCAAGAACATTCATACTGAACATCAGCGCGCTAACCAGTTCTGTACCCGTATCGGACTGGGCGTAGGTGGCGCGCGCCTTGACGTGCCAACCATGGGTTTTGCCAAGCCACAAGGCGGTTTTGTAGGGAACGCCGTTTATTTCTCCGACGTCAAAGGCCCCGGCAATGGTTGGTGCAGGGATTGCAGCGCTGTTCGTATCGCGTGTGATTTCCATGGTGATCATCGGCAACTGCGATTTGACGTTGAAATTTTGCCTGATCGCCGCGGCGGCGGAAGCTGCGTGTTCTTCGAGAGAGATATCCGGGTAGAAGGACGCGTAAAGAGTAATGATGGCGTCGCCGCCGGTGATGTAATTGCATGCAACATCGCGACCGCGCTGGTCGAATTTCGTGACGCCTTCCAGCGTGTACATTTTACCCGAAACCTGACCGCTCTCATCGAGTGTCAGGTCGATTTCCGCCGGGCATTCAAGCCCGCTCTCCTGATGAACCAGGCGTTCGTCATCGCCGCCCTGGTTGAGCACCCTCCAGCCGTTAGTGTTGGCGCTCGCCAACGCGATGGGTGGTTTATCCTCTGTCCGGTTATCAATGATCTTGCCGCGAGCGTAAAAGCGCCGGCCGGCCCAAAGTTCGGCGGCCTTGCCTTCATGCAGCCGCGCCCAGCCGTGTTTGGCGGCTTTCCTCGCCGCGTCATCCGGAAGCGGGTCGTCGTTGGCGCGAGCGAAAGTCAGCGCTTCGGCGAGCACAATTTTTGAGGGAACACGGGAAATGTCAGCGACGGCAGGCGGAGAATTATGTGCGAGAGCAATTTGCGCATCCTGCCGCACATACGAGGCGCAGCCGACGGACATCACCAGTGCGAAAGCGCAGGAAATCTTCCTAACCCCCGGAAAATTCACCAAAAACCCCCGTATTCCTCACCAAACGCCACAGCGCCCAAGACGTACAGCCACGAGTTTGGCCGATACAAGCGCGCACGGCGAGTCCTGCGGCCTGATTATGGCGACGAATAACGCCGTCAGTGGCCATGCGGCAACGTCAAAACCGCTTTCAGGACTTGTTGGGACGGCATCGCGCAGGCGGTTATGCGCCCTCGCGGCGCGCCAGAAACGCAAGGCGTTCAAACATGTGCACATCCTGTTCATTCTTGAGCAGCGCGCCATGCAGGGGCGGTATCGCCTTGCGCGGATCACGCTCGTGCAGGACGTCTTCCGAAACGTCCTCCGATAGCAGCAGTTTCAACCAGTCGAGCAATTCCGACGTAGACGGTTTTTTCTTCAGACCAGGGACTTCACGGATCTCGTAGAAAATCTTCAGCGCATCGCCGACTAGGCGTTGCTTGATACCCGGATAATGTACCTCGACGATTTCTTTCATTGTGTCGGCGTCGGGAAACTTGATGTAATGGAAAAAGCAGCGGCGCAAAAATGCATCCGGCAATTCTTTTTCGTTGTTCGATGTAATGATGACGATAGGTCGCCGGTGGGCTTTTATGGTTTCGCCGGTCTCGTAGACGAAAAACTCCATCCGATCGAGTTCCTGAAGAAGGTCGTTCGGGAATTCGATGTCCGCTTTGTCGATTTCGTCGATCAGCAGGACCGGTCGTTGTTCGGCGGTGAATGCCTCCCACAACTTGCCGCGTTTGATGTAGTTCTTTACGTCGCGCGCGCGTTCCTCGCCGAGCTGGCCGTCGCGAAGACGCGCAACAGCATCATATTCATAGAGCCCCTGGTGGGCTTTCGTGGTGGACTTGATATGCCATTCCAGCAGCGGCGCTCCCAGCGCGCCAGCGACTTCGTGGGCGAGCACCGTTTTACCGGTTCCCGGTTCGCCTTTCACCAGAAGCGGCCGTTCAAGGGTCACGGCGGCGTTGACGGCGATTTTCAGATCTTCGGTGGCGACGTAGTCTTTAGTCCCGGCGAATTTCACGAATACAGTCCTTACAAAGTGCGCAATTGGCTTTTTGAATTAGACGGGTGATTATAAAAGCGAATTCGATTGCTGCAACGCCGTTTGGCAGGTGCGAAAGGCGCAAAATGACCACTATCTATGAGTTCTCCGCGAAAGGTATTGACGGCGCGGCGCAATCGCTTGCGGATTACCGGGGCAAAGTCCTGCTGATCGTCAACGTCGCCAGCAAATGCGGGTTCACGCCGCAATATGAAGGCCTGCAGGCCCTTTACGAAAAGTACCGCGATCAAGGATTTGAAATTTTGGGTTTTCCCTGCAATCAGTTTGGCGCCCAGGAGCCGGGAACGGAAGCAGAGATCGCTTCGTTTTGTACGTTGACCTATGGCGTCGATTTTCCCATGTTTTCAAAAATTGACGTCAATGGCGCCGACACGCACCCTTTGTATCAGTTTCTGAAAACGGAAAAGCCGGGTCTTGCAGGTTCGCAAACTATCAAATGGAATTTCACGAAATTTCTTGTCGGTCGCGACGGCAAGGTCATCGCACGGTTCGGTCCGCAAGACACGCCCGCGCTTTTGACGCGTAAAATCGCCGGGCTAATCTGACGCTGACCGTTTTCAAATTTTCACTCTCTCCTGATTTTCACACTCACCTCTGGGGCCGTATGAAAAATTATCTCTTTCTGGTTGTTTGCATGTTGATGACCGCCTGTGCACCGGATGACGCCGGCGCTCCTCCAAGAGTGTTGAGTGAATCTGTCGATCCTGCGGGCGGGATTTTCTTTCCGATTGAAGTGGGCGATGATGGCAAGGCCTATGTTACGATGCCAAAGGCTGGCGATGACGGCGTGTCATTGCGGGCTATTCATTCGGCGGGGCTTACCGCCGGGCTGGGGTCGAACCCCGTGGGGCTTGATCGCGGTTTCGCCGATGAGGGCCGGATCATCGCGTTTCGCAGGGTCGGCGACAAACTGGTCATCGAACAGGAAAACTGGCGTTACCAGGCCAGCGCCGATAATCCACTGGAAAAACGCTCGGTCATGCAATCGTTTGCGCCCTCATTTCTTTGGGCGGGGGATATTGATGCGGACGCCGTATCCGCCGATGGTTCATATCGCGCCGACATTTCCGGTTTTTTGACGGCTGACTTGCTCGACGTGACGGGCGCATTGCGCCAGCGCGGACAAGGCGATTATTCCCGTGATGGCACGCGCAGCTTTGTCAAAGATGATGGTGTTCTTGAATTTCCCGACAATGTGGAAGTGGACGCCTATTTGACGTTTACCGGCGCAAAGCCGGGCGGCGAGGTGTTGCAAACCGCCGCCGACGGGCGATCCTTTACGCTGGTTGCGCACCATTCTTTCGTTCGCTTGCCTGATGATGGTTTCCAGACCCGCGATTTCGACGAAAGATCCGGGGCGATCGATGTTCCGTATTATGATTTTTCCGCCTCGCTTGATGAGCCGGTCCAGAGAAGGTTTGCTCGCCGGTTTCGGCTTGAGCGCGCAGACCCGAGATCAGCGATAGGTCCGGTCAAAAAACCTATCGTCTTTTATGTCGACTCCGGTGCGCCGGAGCCCGTTCGTTCGGCGCTTGTTGAGGGGGCGTCATGGTGGGCGGAGGCGTTCAGGGCCGCAGGCTTTGAAGACGCATACCGGGTTGAAGTATTGCCCGAGGGCGCGCACCCGCTCGATGTTCGCTACAACACCATTCAGTGGGTTCACCGACAGACGCGGGGCTGGTCGTACGGCGGCGGCGTTTTTGACCCGCGCACCGGCGAGATGCTGAAAGCCAATGTTATCCTGGGCAGTCAGCGCGTGCGGCAGGATCGAATGATATTCGAAGGGCTTGCGGGCGCGGCGAAATCCGGCTCTGGCGAGGCCGATGACCCGGTGCAGCTTGCGTTGGCGCGTATCCGCCAGCTTGCAGCGCACGAAGTCGGTCATACGCTTGGCTTTGCGCACAACTTTGCGGCCAGCACCAATAACCGCGCCTCGGTTATGGATTACCCGGCGCCTTATGTGCGGGCAAACGCCGACCGCAGCCTGAATTTTTCTGGCGCTTATGATGTCGGCATCGGCGAATGGGACATTGCGGCGACAAAATGGCTTTACGCACAATTTCCCGAAGGCGCTGACGAGAAAAAAGAGCTCAATGAAATCATCATGGCTGCGTATAATTCGGGATTGAGATTCATTGATGATCCGCAGGGGCGTCCGACATCAGGTGCGCATCCTTTCGCCAGCGTCTGGGACAACGGCTCAGATCCGGTGGCGACATTGCGTGAGACAATGCTGGTGCGCGAAATTGCGCTATCAAACTTCGGACTTCGGTCATTGAAGAATGGCGCACCGACGAATGATCTGAACATGGTCATTGTACCGATCTATCTTTATCACCGATATCAGACTGCGGCGGCGGCGAAACTGGTTGGCGGATACGACTTCCGTTATGCAGTGAAAGGCGATGGCGGCGCGATGGGCGGGCCGGTTGACGGCGCGCGTCAGCGTGATGCTTTGGCCGCGCTTGCCGACACCCTGTCGCCGGCGGCGCTCGATCTCTCCGACGAGACGCTGAACCTGCTGAACCCGCGATATCAGTCGTTTTTTGGCGGCGGCGGGGCGGAAACATTTGCCAGTGACGCCGCGCCGATGTTCTCGCTGCAATCTTCTGTTGATGCGGCGGCCAGTCAGACGCTTGGGGCGCTCCTCGATCCGGCTCGCGCCGCGCGCCTGATCGAGATGGAGCGGCGCGATCCGCAAACGCTTTCTTTCGATGAGGTGTTGCGGACCCTGGATGCGAAGGTTTTTGCGACACCCGCGCCAGGGCGTCAGGCGGAAATCGCCAGAACCGTACAGGCTCGCTACGTTACGAAACTGATTGAACTTGCCGGAACCGGTTCGACGCCAGTCGCGGCTCGGGTTGAGGGATATCTGAAATCGTTACGCTCACGCCTTCTGCCGGGGCTGCTTGACGGCGCAGACCCGGCGAGTCGTGCGCATAAAGATTATCTTGCCGGGCGCATTGGGGCGTTCCTTGACCGGCCTGCGCCGGAAAGCGCGGTGAAAATCGACGCTGCCGAAATACCCCCCGGCAGTCCGATTGGCGCACCCGCGATGGAGGATTGCTGGTTCTGCGATCTCGACTAACGCGGAATTTTCTTCGCTTTAAAGTCGGCGATGATTGATCTGGCGGCGTTATGGCCCGGCGCACCGGTAACGCCGCCGCCGGGGTGCGCGCCCGAACCACACAGATACAAGCCCTTGATCGGCATGCGATAATCCGCATACATCGGTTGCGGACGTGAGGAGAACATCTGATCGAGCGATAAGCGCCCATGCATGATGTCGCCGCCGGTCAGCCCGAACTTGCGCTCAAGATCAAGCGGGGAGTGAATCTGGTGCGCGATGACGCTCGATTTGAAATTGGGCGCATATTTGCTGACTGTGTCGATAATGGCGCGGGCCGCTTCTTCGCGGTGATCGTCCCACGATGCACCGTCGGCAAGTTCAGGCGCAAATTGCTGGCAGAACAGGCTGGCGACGTGA
The DNA here is from genome assembly GCA_041398145.1 of Parvularculaceae bacterium. Classification (GTDB taxonomy): domain Bacteria; phylum Pseudomonadota; class Alphaproteobacteria; order Caulobacterales; family Parvularculaceae; genus Amphiplicatus. Next base: position 235,575 of record JAWKVF010000002.1, read on the forward strand.
TGGCCGGCGGGCGCAAGGCTGTCGTCCATGGTTGACGGCAATAACATCTCGATAATCGGTTCGCGCGACCATCCATCACGGCGCGCATCCAGATAGGCGCGGTCGAGATAATCGACCGTCGGCCCGATAATAATGCCGCTGCGGTGATGCTCACTCGCCTCCTTGCCGGGCAGGCAGGAAAAATCTGGAAGCTCGGACAGGGCGACATTCATGCGGAACGTACCTGAGCCACAGGCGTATCCCGCCATGCGATTGTTGAATTCGGGCGACAGCTCCGCCGTGTCTGCGAGTTCGGTCAGCAACAGTTTCGGATTGACATTCGCCGCGACGGTGCGGGCACGGATGATTTCTCCATTTTCCAATTGCACGCCGACGGCGCGTGAGTTTTCGGTTATCAGTCTGGCGACGGGCGATTGCGTCGCGATTGTGACGCCGCGCTTTTCCGCAACACGTTTCATGGCTTGCGTTATGGCGCCCATGCCGCCGATCGCGTGGCCCCAGCGGCCTTTCTTGCCGTTCACTTCGCCGAATGCATGATGCAACAGGACGTAAGCGGTACCGGGCGTATATGGCGACGCATAAGCGCCGACCACCCCGTCGAAGGCGAATGCGCCGATAATTGAGGGGTGCTCGAAATATCGCTGAAGAAATTCACCAACCGACTTTGTGAAGAAATCCAGGATCAGCGCCTGCCGTTGCGGGGATAATCTGGCCAGCTTGCCGCCGGTTCGGATGGCGCGCCATAAATCGCCGGGGCCGCCGCCGAGGTTGGGCGGCGTTTCCAGCACCAGATCGCGCACAACATCGGCGGCTGCGTTAACGTCGTAATAATACCGGGGCAGGGCGTCGGCGTCGTGATTTGACAGGCGGGCGAATTCTTCGCGGTTGCGCGCGTCGTCGAATGTAAGCTTTAGATATTCGCCGTCAGTGACGCCAATCGGCCAGAAATTGGAGATATCGCGCTCAACGACGGTGAGGCCGTTCGCATACAGCTCAAGATCAGCGATGACTTTCGGATTGAGCAGGCTGACGGTGTAGCTTGCCGTCGAGTTCCGGTAGCCGGGGTGAAACTCTTCGGTCACCGCCGCGCCGCCAACAACGGCGCGACGTTCAACGATATGGACGCAAAGGCCCGCCTGCGCCAGGTAACAGGCGCATGTCAGGCCATTGTGACCGGCGCCAATGATGAGCACATCAATCTTGTCAGCAATCATCTGTCGTCAGCTTTCTGAAATGGGCTGAGATTGCGCTGGCTTTGCACCTGTCGTCATTGCTGTTTGCAGGTCTTCAACCTGTCAAGCCGATTTCCTCAAGGCGCTGTTTTAAAAATGCATCAGCGGTGATGGGCGGATATTTCGCCCCGGCGCCGATGCAACTGGGTATGCAGTCAAGCACAGCTTCCGAATGCGGATGCATAAAGAAAGGCATGGAATAGCGCGACACGTTCGGACCGCTTGGATTGATCACCCGGTGCGTTGTCGCCGGAATGACATCATTGCATGCGCGCGCCAGCATGTCGCCGGCATCGACGATCAGGTTGTCAGGATCTGTCTCGACCGGCAGCCATTCGCCGTTTCGGTCGAGGAGTTCAAGCCCGCCGCCTTCCGCCGCCACCAGAATAGTGATGAGGTTGATGTCTTCGTGCGCGGCGGCCCTCACGGCGTTGGGGTCGGCGTCATCGTCTATTGGCGGGTAATGCAAAAGACGCAGGATGGAATTGCCGTTCGTGGCCATTTTGCGAAAATAGTCATCCGGCACGCCCAGCGACGGCGCCAGCGCTTCGAGCATGACAAAGCCGGCTTCTTCAAGCGCGGCGTATAAATGCAGAAAGGTCTCACGGAAGCGTACCGGTTCGTCGGGCCAGAGATTAGGTGGATAGACCTTATTCAGCGGAGAGGCTTTTGCGAATTCCCGGCCGACATGCCAGAATTCTTTCAGATCGCCCACGCGGGAATCCTTGGCATGCTCCCGCCCGAATGGCGTATAACCCCGCTGGCCGTCCGGACCCGCCATAAATTTCATTTTTGCATCGACAGGCTGGTCGAAGAATTCACGCGACATCTGGTACGCCCGTGAGAGTAATTCACGGCTTACAGCGTGGTCTTTCAATATGATAAATCCAAAATACCGAAAGCCTTCGTACAAGGCTTCAACGAACTCTTTACGGTCCTTGGGGCCGCCCGACGTGTAGGCGTTCAGGCTGAGTTCAGGGACCTTGTCATATTTCCGTGTCATCGCATTTTTCCATCGGTTTGATTTTGGACCCCGCAAGTGCGCTATCGCGCCAGTTTGCCGACGTCAATGCCCTCTTAACCAAAGTTCAGTCTACTCAGCCAAACGCAGCAAAGTACCAGCGAATGGGCCTTAAACTTACATTGAAGCCGGGCGAAAAAGTCGCAATTAACGGGGCCGTCATCGTCAATGGTGATCGCCGCGTCGAATTTGCTGTGGAAAATCACGCCAGCATTTTGCGGGAGCGAGATATTATGCAGGCGGAAGAAGCCAATACCCCTGCGAAACGCATTTATCTGCCGGTCATGATGATGGCGCTAGATTCGAGCATGCGGGCGAAAGTTTACGCCGAATTTGAACAGCGCCTGCTTGAGTTTACCGGCGCCGTCACGGATCCGGCGGCGTTGGCGGCTTGCCTGAAGGTCTCGGCGGAAGTCGCCAATGAGAATTATTATAAGGCGCTGAGCCATTGCCGGACATTGATCGAGTTTGAAAGCGAGAGATTGCCAGATGTCGCATGAAGCTTATCGCAAGGCGTCGAAAACGACGGCAAACCCGCGGAACGCTGAATATCAGGCGTTCGCCGAGGCCACACGGCGCCTGATTGACGCCCACGCCGCCGGGCGTGAAGACCTGAAGCAGTTGATTGAGGCTATCCACTTGAATCGCACTCTTTGGGGGGCGCTCGCTTCGGATTGTGCGGATGAGCGCAATACCTTGCCAAATGAAACCCGCGCGGCGATTATTTCGCTGGCGCGCTGGGTCGCGTCCTATTCCAGTGCTGTCATGCAAAAGGACGAAAGCGTAGAACCTCTCGTCGACGTCAATCGCATGATGATGGATGGATTGTCGGGCCGCGTGCCGGCCTGATCAAAGTCGTCACGGTTTTACTGACATCAGATTGTTTTTTGACCGGCGAAATTTGCCGGGGTGGAAGATTTTGCCGGGCAGATATTGCCTCCCGCGCCGGATAAACCGTTAACCGATGAGTAACCTTACTGCCATTTTGGTGAAATTGGCCGCGCCGCGAAGCCGGTATTAACCAGGCTTTACCCCGCATAACATGGCGAACTTCTTGCGAGGCCGCGTGCGCCGGGCCTTGCGGGTAGTGCAGGGGCCGGGGGAGCGAAAAATCGCTCTTGTACCCCGAAGGGAGGCCGTCATGGTCAACAACGTATCGACGAATCCGGGCGCGCTCGTCGCCCTCCAGAACCTCAATCGCATCACCGGCCAGCTTGAAGACGTGCAGCGTCGCGTATCGACCGGCAAACAGGTTTCCAGCGCAAAAGACAATCCGGCGCTTTACGCCCTGGCGCAAAAGCAACGCGCCCAACTGGGTTCGATAGAATCGGTGCAGCAGGGTTTGCGCATCGGTTCGTCCGCTGTTGATGTCGCGATCGCCGCCGGCGAAGGCATTTCGGATATTCTGGTGCAGATGCGCACTATCGCATCGCAGGCGTCGGACCCGTCGCTTGGCGCTTCAGAACGCGCGCTTTTGCAGGACCAATATGCTTCTCTTGGCGACCAGATCAACCGCATGGTTGACAGCGCAACGATTGGCGGGCGCAATCTGCTCGACGGTACGACTTTAAGCATGTCCGTCAACGCCAGCACTGATGGTTCGTCGACCATAGACATTCCCGGTTACAACCTGACCGATGCGTCGGTGCTCACGATTGATCGCACCGGCGGCGATCTGGCGACGTCGGGCGGCGCCGCGACTGAGATCGCCGACATCGACGCGACGATCGATAACCTGACGAATTCGCTCGCCGCCCTTGGCGCCGGATCGCAGGCGCTGGATCTGCAGGGTAATCTGTTATCGCGTATCGCGGACAGCCTTGAGGTCTCAATCGGCAATCTCGTCGACGCCGACCTTGCGCGGGAAAGCTCTCGTTTGCAGGCGCTTCAGGTGCAGCAGCAATTGGCGATCCAGACATTGTCCATTGCGAACGCCGCGCCGAACGCAATTCTCGCGCTGTTTGCTTAAACGACCCCTTTAGCCGTCGCTGTGGTTTTTCGCAGCGGCGGCGGGCAGGCGAACATGGAAGTGGGTAACGCAAACAAAACCATCTCCGTTCCACCGCTTGACGAGGCGGCGCGTGAACGCGCCGCCGCACTGGCGGAGAGCAGACGCGCGGCCAGTGCAGAACAGGTCGCGAGATCTGACGAGTCGCGTGCGCAGCGTACGGAGCAATTGGCCGAGATAAGAGAAGCGATCGCCCGCGTGGTGGGGGCCAATACGCGCCTTTCCGTCGCACGGTCGCAGACCACGCCGAATTTTGTTTATCGCGCGATCGACATAGATACCGGCGAAGTCGTTCATGAATGGCCGCAGGACCGGTTCGTCGAACTGATCCGGGGCGTACAACAGGACGTGCGGGTCGATATTGATGCAGGCCTCTGGCTCGACCGGGTCGCATAAACCTCAAACGCAATCCTCCACCTGGCCGGCGGCTTGATGTGTCGCCGGCTTTTTTTGTGCGCCTGCTTGCATTGACGCCGGGCGTTGCTGCGCGGCACTGTCGGCGTCATGTTAGATAGTGGCGGATCAAAAATCGCGCTTGAACATCCCCATGACGCCGCGGCTATCGCGTCGAGATTACGGGGCGGGCCGGCGGCGAGTTATCTACGCGATTGGGTCCTCGGCGGTATTGACGGCGCCGTAACGACTTTCGCCGTGGTCGCTGGCGTGACGGGGGCTGGGCTATCTCCCTCGATCATCCTGATTTTGGGAATCGCCAATCTGGTCGCCGACGGCTTTTCAATGGCGGCGGGCAATTATTCCGGCGTCAAGGCCGAACGTGACGACATTAAGCGCCTGATCGCCATGGAGCGTAAGCACATTTCTCTGGCGCCGGAGGGGGAGCGCGAGGAAGTGCGCCAGATATTCATCGCCAAGGGCTTTGGTGGCGATGATCTGGAGCAGGCTGTCGCCTTGATGACGGCTGATGAAGAGCGCTGGGCGCAGTTCATGTTGCAGGAAGAGCATGGCGTCGCCTCGGTATCGCGCTCGCCGCTAAGGGCCGCGCTGGTGACGTTTTGCGCCTTTGCGGTTTGCGGGCTGGCGCCGCTCGCGCCGTTCCTGTTGCCGGCGACGGCTGCGCCGATGGCCGTTGCGAGTGTTTTAACCGCGGCGACCTTCTTCGGCATCGGGGCGATAAAGTCGAAATGGTCAACCGTTTCCTGGCTTCGTTCCGGGCTGGAGACGGTTGCGATCGGCATGATCGCAGCGGGCCTTGCGTTTGCCGCCGGGAAGATGTTGAAGACGCTGGCTGGTGTATAAGGAACGCCTGAAAATGACCCGAAAATCGGCAGCCCGCCATCTCGTCGACTCCCTGATCATGAACGGCGTCACGCATGTATTTTGCGTGCCGGGCGAAAGTTATCTCGCGGTGCTTGATGCGCTCCATGACGTTCGCGACCGGATCAAGCTGATTGTCTGCCGGCACGAGGCGTCAGCCGCCAATATGGCGGAGGCTTACGGCAAGCTGACCGGCAAGCCGGGTATTGTCATGGTGACGCGCGGGCCCGGCGCGACGCAAGGGGCGGTCGGTGTTCACACGGCCTTTCAGGATTCCACGCCGTTGATCATGTTTATCGGTCAGGTCGCGCGGACCATGATGGATCGCGAAGCGTTTCAGGAAATTGATTATCGCCAGATGTTCGGCACGGTCGCAAAATGGGCCGGGCAGATCGATATCGCAGAGCGCGTCGGCGAGTATGTGAACCATGCGTTTGCAACCGCGACCAACGGTCGTCGCGGGCCGGTGGTGCTGGCTTTGCCGGAAGATATGTTGACTGAAGAGGTCGATCTTGAACAATTACCGCCGGCGCCGACAGTCATGGCCGCGCCGGATGAGCGCGCTCTTGAAGTGTTGCGCGAGCATCTTGGCGGAGCGGAGCGGCCGTTTCTTCTGGTCGGCGGCGGGGGCTGGACGCCCCAGGCGGTTGTTGATTTGAAGACTTTTGTCGAAGCCACCGGCATTCCGGTCGGCGCGACATTCCGCGCCAAGGACCTGTTTGACAATTTACATCCACAATATGCCGGCGATGTCGGCATTGGGCCCAATCCCAAACTTGCCGAACGGCTAAGGCGCGCAGATCTCGTCATCGCATTGGGGCCGCGTCTCGGCGAAATGACAACCAGCGGATACACTTTGCTGGAAGCGCCGTTGTCGAAACAACCGCTCATCCACATCCATCCCGGTGCGGAAGAACTGGGCCGGGTATACACGCCCGTCCTGGCCATAAATGCAGCGCCTGAGCTTATGGCGAGGGCGCTGGCGTCTGAACCTTGGTCGCTTGATGAAGGATGGTTGCAACAAGCTTATGCCGCACACTCGGAGTTTGAAGAGTTTTCCCGGCCGGTCGATGTCGGAGAAGGCGTGAACCTGTCGCAGGTTTTCTCATGGCTTGACCAGAACCTCGCTCATGACGCGATCGTGTGCAACGGCGCTGGCAATTACGCCGCCTGGCTGCATCGCTTTTATCGCCACAAGCGCTTCAAGACGCAGCTTGCGCCGACATCCGGCGCAATGGGCTATGGGTTTCCGGCGGCGATCGCCGCGAAGGCGGTTTTTCCGCATCGCGATGTCGTCTGCGTCGCCGGCGATGGCTGTTTCATGATGGCGTCAAACGAGCTGGCGACCGCCATGCAATACAAGCTGCCTGTCATAACGCTCGTTTCCAACAACTCGATCTATGGCACCATCCGTATGCACCAGGAACGTGAGTACCCGCACCGTGTATCCGGCACCGACCTCGTCAATCCGGATTTCGCCGCTTATGCGCGATCCTTCGGCGCGTTCGGGGCCACGGTCGAACGCACGCAGGATTTTGCGGCGGCGTTTGAAGAAGCAAGAGCAAGCGGCTTGCCGGCGGTGATTGATCTGAAAACGTCGGCCAATGAAATCGCGCCGGGGCGCACCTTAAAAGCCATCGCCGGGCGTTAAGCCTCCGGCCGGCCGATCCGCTGAAGCGTGTTCATTGATTCGATCAGGTTGCGGCCATCCGGCGTAGGGCGGCCGTTGTGGTCGAGCCATTGATGGTTGATCGCCATGCGCAGGACTGCGTCGTCGCCAACATCACCGTCAAGCTGTCGGACGAATTTCAGAATGTGCCTGGTGATTGCGTCGTCTGACACAGCGTCCCTCCTTGGACGATTCTGCCCTAATTCGCCGGGCTGGAGACTTAAACATTCATAAGGTTGGTAATAAGAAAGCCCAAACACGATGAATCGCTACGAATGACAGTACACACCGAAAAAACGAATCAGGCAACGGGGTTCGCGTTGGCAACGTAAGATTGGCGGATTTTAGCGCGTTCTGGCCGCTGTATTGCCTGACGGGACGTGCTAAGCCGCATCCAAAACGTCGATGGCGTTTTCAATCGCTCAACATTCGACTTCTCAGGATGCAGAAAAATGGATCACGGCAAAAACGAATTCATCAGCAATGAGTTGCTTAAGGCGCGGCGCGACGAGGCGTTGCCGGTTGGTCTCCCGTCGAAATCGGGCATCTATGTCGCCCGCGCGGAGAATGCCGAATTGTGGGACGTCGAAGGCAAGCGCTATATCGACTTTATTGGCGGCATCGGCGTTTTGAACACCGGTCACCGGCATCCAAAAGTCGTCGCCGCCATCAACAAGCAGGTTGGTAAGTTCCTGCACACCAGTTTCGGCATCGCGCAGTATGAGCCTTATGTCGAATTGGCGGAGCGTTTGAACAAGCTCGCGCCGGGGCCGACCAAGAAAAAGACAGCCCTGTTCAATTCCGGTGCGGAGGCCGTTGAAAACGCCGTAAAGTTTGCGCGTCGCATCACCGGCCGACCCGCAGTGATCGCGTTTGACGGCGCTTTCCATGGCCGTACGCTTTTGGCCACGACGCTGACCGGGAAGGCGAAGCCTTACAAAATCGGATTTGGCCCGCTCGTGCCGTCAATATTTCATGCGCCGTATCCGGATGAATACCACGGCGTTACCGTCAATGATTGTATCAAGGGCTTGGAAGCGGTCTTTAAAATGTCCGTGCCGGTTGAAGAGGTGGCGGCGATTATCGTCGAGCCGGTGCAGGGCGAGGGCGGTTTCAACCCGGCGCCGCCTGAATTTCTTCAGCATTTGCGTAAAGTCTGCGACGAAAACGGCATTTTGTTGATCGCTGACGAAATCCAGTCCGGCATGGGGCGTACAGGGAAAATGTTCGCCTTTGAACATGCCGGCGTTGAGCCCGATATCTTGTGTGTGGCAAAGTCCATCGCCGCGGGCCTGCCGTTGTCGGCGCTGGTTGGTAAGGCTGATCTTCTTGACAAAATCGCGCCCGGCGGCATGGGCTCGACCTATGGCGGCAATCCGGTCGCCTGCGCCGCCGCGCTTGCGGTGCTTGATGTGATTGACGAGGAAAACCTGCTTGCGCGTGCGGGCGAAATTGGCGGACGCGTCGCCGCGAGCTGGCGCGAGCTTCAGACCGGCGTTGCGCGCGGCCATTTTGGCGACGTTCGTCAGGTGGGCGGCATGATCGCCGTGGAATGTGTCAGCGATGGCGACGCGAAGAAACCGAACGGCGAACTGGCGGGCAAAATCCAGGTTGAGGCGCGAAATCGTGGTCTCATCCTCACCACCGCGGGCGCCTATGCGCAATGCCTTCGGTGCCTGACGCCGTTGACAATTTCTGACGCCACGCTGGACGAAGGGCTGACGATTTTCGCTGAGGCGACCAAGGCGGCGCTCGCGTAAGCGGCGCGGGTCAACCGCGTCACGGATGGGTTGATTATCCGATCTGGAGACTCAGTCTACTGATGCTATGGCCTGATGGTTCAGGCCGTAGCATTGGAAGTTGGGCAAGCATGAAAACAGTGTTCTGGGCGTTCGCCCTGTCGGCGGTCGCGGTCGGCTTTATCGCCGTCTACTTCGGTGCGAGCGTTTACTTCTGCGCCGGCGTTGGTGAAGGGCGGATGTTAAGTTGTGCTGAATTGATCGGCGCTGAAATGTCGGCGTCGCCGACGACGAAACTGCTTGTTTTGATTTGCGCACTCTGTCTGGCCGTATCTTTATTCTATATCCCGCGGCGCGTGCGCTGACCCGGCCCGGTTGAATGCTGCAGCAGTGTTGGTTCATGCGTCAGTACTGCGGGCCGCGCGATTTGAATTTGCGCAATACTGTCACGGATTGACTTTTCCAACGTCGACTTTCAGTCGCTCGGCGTCGGCTGCCAGAATTTCGGGCGTTTCCTCCAGCCGGTCCGCACGGGCAAGTGCAGGGAACAGCCGGGTCCAGGACAACGCCGTGATGATGGCGACCGAGCCGCCGAGGATGACCGCGCCGATGGGGCCAAGAAAACGCGCCGCCACGCCGGATTCAAATTCTCCAAGTTCGTTTGATGCAGAAATGAATATGAATGAAACAGAAGCAACCCGCCCGCGCATCGCATCGGGCGTCGCCAACTGAATCAATGATTGGCGAATGTACACTGAGATCATGTCCGCCGCGCCGGCTACGGCGAGCGCCGCCATCGACAGCCAGAACGCGGTTGACCAGGCGAAGACTAGCGTGCCGCAGCCATAAACGATGATAGCGCCCAGCATCCACCTTCCGACTTTGCGATTTAGCGGCCGCACCGCCAGCATGAAGGCAATGATCGCCGCGCCAAATGCGGGCGCGGCGCGCAGCGCGCCAAGGCCGCCAGCGCCAATGTGCAAGATATCGCGGGCAAATACCGGCAATAGTGCGGTGGCGCCGCCAAAGAACACGACGATAAGATCGAGGGAGATCGCGCCCAATACGATCTTGTTGTCGCGTACATACCGAAGGCCCTCGATCACCATGGACAGGCCCTTGGCGTCATCTACCCGATCCTGTTTTGGCGTTTGGGCGGTGTAGATCGCGATGATCGCACAGATGATCATCACGGTGCTGACGGCATAAACGACCTGACCGCCAAGCGCATACAAAAACCCGCCAATAGCAGGCCCCGCAATTGCGGCGCTTTGATAACCAAGCGAGTTCCATGCAATGGCGTTTGGCAGGTCCGCACGCGGCACCAGCTTGGGATAAAGCGCGTTGCTCGCCGCCGGGGTGAAGGCGTTGACGCCGCCAAGGACGACGGCCAGCAAAAATATCATCGGCAGCGCGCCGTCGCCAATGAGCACCGTCGCAAGGAGCCCGAGCCCCGCCATTGCGCGAACGATATTTGAAACGATGAGGATGATGCGGCGATCAAATCGGTCAGCGGCCTGACCGCCGACCAGTGAGAGGAAAAACACCGGCGCGAATTGCGCGAGGCCAACCATTCCCAGAATGAACGCGGCTTCCTCCACCGGTCTTGTTTCGCGCGCAAGGTCATATACCTGCCAGCCGATAGCGACCGCCTGCATTTGACGCGCGCCGGAAAGCAACTGGCGCATCACCCAGTAATGGGCGTAGGCGCGATGGCGAAAGACGGAAAGGGAGGGGGTGAACGACATGACGGGACGTGGCTGTTGCCGCGTCTCAATACCTATTGAAGCGCGGACCGCCAAGCCCAATCCGGCATTGAGTCAGAATCGTTTAGCGCGCCGACGGTTTCTTACGCCTTGACCTTCACATAGCTGCCGGGCGCGGCTTCAATTGCCGGCAACTCGCCATCGCCCGGCCACCGCGCGGGAACGGTGTCGGGCGACACCTCGTTCAGCCATTCAATCCAGTAGGGCCACCATGATCCGGGCTGGCGTGTCGCATCATTCTTCCATTCGTCGAGCGTCGACGGCAAAGATTCGTTGACGGAGTGATGATATTTGTTCTTCAACGGATGATTTACAACGCCGGCGATGTGGCCGGAACCCGCCAGCATATAGGTGACGTTCCGATTGTCTTTCGACGCATATAGCCGTGCAGTTCTGTAGACCGAGTTATGCGGCGCGATATGGTCTGTCTCGCCCGCCTGCATGAAAATGGGGATATTCACTTCCGACAGGTCGAGTTTTTCGCCGTCAATAACCATCTCGCCCATTGCGAGCCGGTTGTGCTGATAGAATTCGCGCAGATAAAACAAATGCACATTTTTAGGCATACGCGTCGCGTCGGAATTCCAGAACAGCAAATCGAATTTCGCGGGGTCTTTTCCCTTCATGTAATTGTCGATGACAAACGACCAGATTAAATCGTTTGAGCGCAGCATATTAAAAGTGGTCGCCATGGCGCGACCTTCCAGCACGCCGCCGGCGGCGTCCATCTGCTTTTCGATGGCGCCTAGCTGTGCGTCGTCGACAAAGAGGAGGAGATCGCCCGATTCCTTGAAGTCGGCTTGTGCGGTGAAGAATGTCGCCGTTTTGATGCGGGTGTCGTTGCGCCGCGCCATCAACGCCAGCGCGGTTGAAAGCATGGTGCCGCCGATGCAATACCCGATGGCGTCGACGTCTTCCTCGCCGGTCGCCATGCGCACCGCGTCCAGGGCTTCGAAACAGCCCTGTTTGATGTAATCTTCAAAGGTCTTGTTTTTCAGTTCCGGTCCGGGGTTGACCCACGAGACCACAAATACCGTGCGCCCTTGCTCGACCGCCCAGCGAATAAATGAATTCGCGGGCTGAAGATCGAGAATGTAAAACTTGTTGATCCATGGCGGAAAGATCAGCAGCGGACGCTTGGCGACGTTTTCCGTTACCGGGTCATATTGAATGACCTGCATGATTTCATTTTGATACACGACCTTGCCGGGCGTCGTTGCGATATTCTCGCCGAGCTTGAAGTGATCGAGGTCCGCCTGGCGGATCGAAAGCGAGCCGTGGCCGCGGTCAATGTCCTCCAGAAGGTTGCGCATGCCTTTCAGCAGGTTTTCGCCCTTCGACTCGATTGTCGCCTCAACGACTTCCGGGTTAAACACCGGGAAATTTGTCGGCGACAGCGCATCAATGAATTGCTGGGTGAAAAACTCGGCCTTCTTCTTATCGTGCTCGTCCATCCCGTCGAGTTGCGAGACGGTGTTTTTGAGCCATTTTGCGTAGGTGAGATATGCCTGCTTGACGAAATCGAGCATCGGGTTTTCCGTCCACGCTGCGTGGGCGAAGCGCCGGTCGCCGGGTTCGGGGTCGATCGCGGCCTTGATCTTCTCGCCGCTCATCCGGCGCGACATTGTCGCCATCAGTTTTGCGTAATCACCCCAGAGATTGAACTGGCGTTGCATGACCGTGCCGGGGTCGGCGGAAAGCGCATTCAGCATTTCCTGAAATGACTCGCCGACATTCAGCGGATCGGCCGACTTTGTGCCCGACGCCACATTCATCATATCCGCGTTTTTGACAAAGAACTCGCGCACGACATCCTGGCTCGTGCCGGTTATGTCGGTCAGATAGCTGGAGAGCGCGTCGAAATCTTCATACAGGCTTTTTGCGTCCGCCGCCGTGGCCGGTTTGGTCGAGCCATTCATTTTGGGCTCGGTCGTGGGCGCCTTCGCCCCAGCCCTCGCTTCAGCCTTCGCCTCAGCCTTTGCGTCGCGGGCGCGTGACTTTTTCCCGCCTTTTGACTTTTTTCCCGAATTTTTAGGGAGTTTCCTGCCTGTATCTTCTTGCGTCATAGGTACGGTTCGCGGTTATGTGGCTGCGCCTTGTTTATAGGGTGTTATGATGGCGCGTGCAAAAATTCTGGCGGCCGTAACGGCGACAGGCCTGTTGCTGGGCGGTTGCTCTGGCGGGCTGAAGCAGCTCGCGCCGCCCGGTATTCTTAAATACGAAGACCTCGCCAAAGGCGAACCGGTTGACCCGCAGATCAAGGCCCGAATCGACGCGCAACAGTCGGATGAGGCCAGCGGATACCCGGTGCTCGCTGATCAGCCGGACTTTCTGCCCGAGGGCATCGCCAAGCCCGAGCGTCAGGCCATGGCGGATAATCTGATCGAACAACGCAACGCGTTGAACGACGCGGTGGCCGAAGACCGTATCGCCGCGTCGGCGGAGCGCGATGGCGATCTTTCAGCCGAGCGCAGCGCCCTGGATGCGAAGGTGCAAACAGACGACGCAGCCGCAAAGGCTGAACGCAAGCAGCCGGTCACGCCGATAAAAATCGAGCCCGCCGACGCTTCCATGCGTCACGAGACTGAATAATCCGAGCGACCTGTCATGCCAGATACCGATGAATTTTACCGGATAAAACGGTTGCCGCCCTATGTCTTTGAAGAGGTGAACTCTTTGAAGGCGAAGTTAAGGGCTGCGGGCCGCGATGTAATTGATTTCGGTATGGGCAATCCGGACATGCCGACGCCCGCCCATATCATCGAAAAGCTGGTGGAGACGGCGCAAAAACCGCGCACCAACCGGTACTCCGCTTCCAAGGGCATTGCGGGTTTGCGCCGCTCGATCGCCCGTTACTATGAGCGGCGTTTCGGCGTGAAACTCGACCCCGCCAGCGAGGTGATTGCAACGCTCGGCTCGAAGGAGGGGTTTGCAAACCTCGCCCAGGCGATCACCGCGCCGGGCGATGTCATTATGGCGCCCGACCCGGCGTATCCGATTCACGCCTATGGTTTCATCATCGCTGGCGGCGTCATCCGCGCGGTTCCCGCCCCCTCTCCGGAGGCGTATCTGTCCGGCATGGGCCGGGCGGTTGCGCGCACGACACCCCGCCCGACGGTGATGGTGCTCAACTATCCGTCGAACCCGACGGCGCAGGTCGTCGATCTCGACTTCTACAGGGAAGCCGTCGCCTTTGCGAAAAAGCACGAGATCTGGATTTTTTCGGATCTGGCCTATTCCGAAATTTATTTCACTGATGAGCCGCCGCCGTCGATCCTCGCCGTGCCCGGCGCGAAAGAAATCGCGGTTGAGGTGAATTCCTTGTCCAAGACATATTCCATGGCCGGTTTTCGCGTCGGCATGGCGGTCGGCAATGCGCGCCTCATCGCCGCGCTCGGCCGGGTGAAATCCTATCTCGATTATGGCGCGTACACGCCTATCCAGGTGGCGGCCTCGGCGGCGCTCGACGGCCCGCAGGAATGCGTCGACGAAATCCGCGCGATCTATAAATCCCGGCGCAACACGCTGGTGGAGAGTTTCGCCAAAGCCGGCTGGGAGATTCCCTGTCCCGATGCGTCGATGTTCGCATGGAGCCCGGTGCCGGCGGAATTCGCCAGCCTTGGCTCTATCGGTTTCGCCAAGAAACTGATGGAGGAAGCAGATGTCGCCGTCGCGCCGGGCCTCGGTTTTGGCGAGCATGGCGAGGGATTTGTGCGGATCGGCCTCGTCGAGAACGAACAGCGCATCCGGCAGGCCGCCCGGAACGTCAAAAAAATGCTGTCTCGGCGCAATGCCGCGTAAATAAGTCGGTTAACCGGTGTTCTTTGGCGCGCGTTGTGCTAGGTGCGAGCCGACTTCACCAAGCTGAACGACGGGGACCGAACATGGCCGACCAGGAATTTCTCGATCGCATTTTAACCATGGAGATCGGGCGATGCACCGAGGCTGCGGCCGTCGCGGCTTCGAAAATGATCGGCCGCGGCGACAAAAACGGCGCCGATCAGGCGGCCGTTGCGGCGCTGCGCGGGGCTTTCAACAAGCTCGACGTCGATGGCACCGTGGTGATCGGCGAGGGTGAACGCGACGAAGCGCCGATGCTCTATATCGGCGAGCCGGTGGGCACCAAACGCGGGCCGAAAGTCGATATCGCGCTTGATCCGCTGGAAGGCACCGATCTGACGGCGAAAGGCATGGGCAACGCCCTTGCCGTCGTGGCGATGGCCACCGCCGGCACCATGCTGCACGCGCCTGACACCTATATGGACAAGATCGCCATCGGGCCGGGATATCCCGACGGCGTCGTTGATCTCGATGCCTCGGTTGAGGACAACATCAAGGAGCTGGCGAAGGCGAAGGGCGTCAAGCCGGAAGATATCACACTGTGCGTTCTCGATCGCGAACGTCACCAGCACATCATCGACGCCGCCCGCACTGTCGGCGCGCGCATCATCTTGATCCCTGACGGCGATGTCGCCGGCGTGTTTCACACCACTGAGCCGGCGACCGGCATTGATTTGTATGTCGGTCAGGGCGGCGCGCCGGAAGGCGTTCTGGCTGCGGCGGCGCTGCGCTGCGTTGGCGGCCAGATGCAGGGGCGGCTGGTGTTCCGCAACGACGTCGAAAAACAGCGCGCGGCCAAGACCGGCATTACCGATCTTAACCGTAAATATGGCCTGATGGACCTTTGCGGCGGCGACGTATTCTTTGCGGCGACCGGGGTTACGAACGGCACCATGCTGGACGGCGTGCGCTTCAACCGCGGCTCGGTTTCCACCCATACTGTGGTCATGCGCTCCAAGACCGGCACGATCCGCTATATCCGCGCCCGCACGCGGGCTTAGGGGTTGCAGCGCCCGCGCGGCAGCATGTGCTGCGTGTAATTTCACCCCAAAACGCCCGGGTTCCGACCGAACAGGGTAAACAGGCATAAAGGTTGCTGAATACTTCGCGTGTACGGCTAGTGGCCGAAACGGGGAGCGCAATGCAAGTTCCGACACCTGAATATTCCATTGCGGGGGGAGAGGGTTCCGATCCTGAAAAGGATGTGGGCACGAACGGGGGCGGGCGGATCGCGCTCGCCGATCTGGTTTCCTTGTATCGTGTTCTCGAAAGTGCGAGCGCCGCAGTGGTGCGAGGGCGCGCGCTGAATTTCGACAAAGTCGGAATGCTGTCAACGCTCATTCGTGAAGAGCAGTCATTTGTTGAAACGCGCCTGAGCGATATTGCCGAAGAAATTCGCCGCGCCCCGGCCAATAACCTGTCGGACCGGATTCAAAAGCTTCGCTTTAACCTTATTGCTTCGGGTGATGATGAAATCGCCGCCGAAGCCGCCATCGCCGAATTTTGCGACGCTTCGCCGGAATATCCGCAAGTCACGACCGATGAAGCGCGCGATAGTCTTGACCGGATCTGTGACGAACTCTGCCTTGCAGAGGCGGCCATCTCTCTCATGTGCCGCGCCGATCCGAAATTTGACGGCGTGCGAATTCTCATTGAGCGCTCGGTGTTGCGTCTGTCTGCGCTGAACGCAGACTGACAAGAGTAAGATGGCGCGCCTGACGCGTCCCTGAGATGGGCCGGGACTTGTGAACCGTCCCCGCAGCCTTCTTCCGTTTGCTTTATCCTGAAGCCGTGGCAGAAGGCATTCATGTTTGCATTTTTTGAACGCATGCTCGATCCCTTCCCGGCGACGCGTCACGGGCCGCCGCCGAAGGGTCTTGTTCGTTTTTGCTGGCATTATGTAAAGGACGCCGCGCCGTGGCTCGCCCTTTTCGGCGTGCTGACGACGCTGATTGCGGTTTTTGAAGTCGTCCTGTTCGGTTTTCTCGGCCAGATCGTCGACTGGCTGTCGGCGAGCGACCGTGCGCTGTTTCTGGAACGCGAGGGCGGCCGGTTGATGACGATGGGCGCGGTGGTGCTCATCGGCCTGCCGATTTCGGTGTTTTTCCATTCGGCGATCATGCACCAGACGCTGCTCGGCAATCTGCCGATGAGCGCGCGCTGGCGCATGCACCGGCGCCTGCTTGGCCAGTCGATGGGGTTTTATTCCAACGAGTTCGCCGGGCGGGTCGCCACCAAGGTGATGCAAACCTCGCTCGCCATTCGCGAAACGGTGATGAAGCTGCTCGACGTGTTCGTCTACGTCGCCGTTTATTTTGTGACGATGATCATCATGGTCGCGGCGGCCGATCTGCGTCTCGCGGCGCCATTGATCGCGTGGATTGGCGTTTACGCCTTGCTGGTCGGTTATTTCGTGCCGCGCCTTCGCGCGATTTCGGAAAAACAGGCGGACGCGCGGTCTATGATGACCGGACGCATCGTCGACAGTTACACAAACATCGCGACAGTGAAGCTGTACGCCCATGCCGGCCGCGAGGAATCCTACGCCCGCGACAGCATGGACATGTTTCTCGGCACGGTGCATCCGCAAATGCGCCTCGTCACGAAGTTCCAGACGCTTGTTTATATCAACAATTGCGTGGCGATTTTCATCATTGCGGGAATGGGCATCGGGTTCTGGCTGCATGATCTCGTCTCCGTCGGGGCGATTGCAACGGCGATCGCCTTGGCGCTTCGCCTGAACGGCATGTCGCAATGGATCATGTGGGAGGTCTCCGGCCTGTTTGAGAATATCGGCACGGTCTATGACGGCATGGAGACAATGACGCGCCATCTGGAAGTGGCGGACAAGCCGGGCGCTGACACTATGGCGCGGCCGCGCGGTGAAATTTCGTTCGAAAACGTCACCTTTCATTACGGCAAGCAGGGCGGCGTGATCGAGAATTTTTCGCTGCGCATCGCGCCGGGCGAAAAGATCGGGCTGGTAGGGCGTTCAGGCGCCGGCAAGACGACTCTGATGAACCTCCTGTTGCGGTTTTACGATGTCGAGGGCGGGCGCATACTGATCGACGGGCGCAACATTGAGGACGTGACGCAGGACTCGCTGCGCGCGCATATCGGCGTCGTCACGCAGGACACCTCGCTGTTGCACCGGTCGATTCGCGAGAACATCGCCTATGGCCGGCCCGGCGCCAGCGAGGACGCGATCCGCGAGGCGGCGCGGCGCGCCAATGCGCTCGAATTCATCGAGGACCTGACCGACCATGAAGGGCGCAGCGGATTCGATGCGCAGGTCGGCGAACGCGGCGTCAAACTTTCCGGCGGTCAGCGCCAGCGCATCGCCATCGCGCGCGTGTTTTTGAAAGACGCGCCAATCCTGGTGCTTGATGAAGCGACTTCGGCGCTCGACTCAGAGGTTGAAGCCGCCATTCAGGAAAACCTGTTCGAGCTGATGACCGGAAAAACGGTTATCGCCATCGCCCACAGGCTCTCGACCATCGCCCAGCTCGACCGGCTGGTGGTGGTCGACAAGGGCCGCATCGTCGAGGAGGGGGCGCATCGCAATCTCGTCGCCTCCGGCGGCGTTTACGCAGACCTGTGGGCGCGACAGTCGGGCGGCTTTCTTTATGCAGACCATTCTGACGCGTAATAGACATTCGCCTTTTGCGCATATACTGACGACGTTTTCTCGTACGCGGCGAGTCAATACTTTCCGCGCGAATTTATTTCATTAAATTTTATCCCCCTCCCTTGGCGGAGCCCTACACTTCTTCCTCGCGCATGTTCGCGCAGAAAGGAGAAGGTTGGGTTTGATAAAGTCAGGCGCCGTTATTGTTGCGACCACGCTTCGCGCGCTGATTGCGTTGGCGAGCGGCGTTTTCGCGAAAGGGCTGTATACGGAAAATACGGAGAAAAATGCTACACCCCGCATGAAAGCTCGATTCGTGCCCCGGCACGGGGGCGGGAAAACGCGCGGTAGTTGCAAAAGTCAAAAAAAGCCCGGACCGCCGAAAGGGCGATCCGGGCTTCGGCGACCGGGTCTCGAAAACCGTCCGTCGCGGCGGCGCTTGTTAATCGACCGGGAAACCGCGGTCGCGCAACAGCGCGGTCGTATCGACGTCGCGGCCGCGAAACTTGCGGAACCCGTCGGCGGGATCAATCGAATCCCCAACCGACATGACGTCGTCATACAGCTTTTTCGCGGTTTTCTTGTCATAGAAACTCCCCGCGTCGATGAAAGCTTCCGCCGCATCAGCGGTGATCGCATCGGCCCAGAGATAACTGTAATAGCCGGCCGCATAACCTTCGCCCGCGAAGATGTGAGCGAATTGCGGCGTGCGGTGGCGCATGACGATTTCCTTGGGCATACCGATTTCCGCCAGCGTTTCCTTCTCGAAGGCGTCGGGGTCGATGTCGGCGTCGCCAGCAAGGTGCAGTTTCATGTCGACAATGGCGGCCGAGAGATATTCCACGGTCGCAAATCCCTGATTGAAGGTCTTGGCGTCCTTGATCTTTTTCACCAGTTCTTCAGGAATTGGCTCATTGGTTTCATAATGAACCAGAAAA
Source organism: Parvularculaceae bacterium (assembly GCA_041398145.1). GTDB lineage: Bacteria > Pseudomonadota > Alphaproteobacteria > Caulobacterales > Parvularculaceae > Amphiplicatus. The sequence goes on from JAWKVF010000002.1 coordinate 254,691, forward strand.
CGGTTCATCACTTCCGGCGTCATCAGCCAGTGCTCGTTGAGCTGCGAGGGAAACTCGACATAATCGCGCGGCACATTGGTGCCGGCCTGCGAGGGGTATTTCACGTTCGAGTTGAGGCCGTGCAGCGCATGACCGAATTCGTGGAACATCGTTTCGGCGTCATCCCACGAGATCAGCACCGGCTCGCCCGGCGCGCCTTTCAGGAAGTTGGAATTGTTCGACACGATTGGTTTGATGTCGCCTTCAAGCTTTTGCTGGCCGCGATATTCCGTCATCCATGCGCCGGACGATTTGCCGGCCCTTGCGTAGGGATCGAAATACCAAAGGCCCTGCAATTCACCGTCCCGGCCGAGAACCTTCCAGGCGCGCACATCGGCGTTGAACACCGGAACGTCGTCGATCTCTTCAAATTGCAGGCCGTAAAGCTCTCCGGCGGCCCACATCATCGCTTCACGGAGCTTTTCCAGTTGCAGGTATGGCTTTACCTCATTGAAGTCGAGATCGTACTTATCCTTGCGCACTTTCTCCATGTAATAGCGATAGTCCCAGGGCTCGATCGTGATGTTCGCGTCTTCTGCGTCGGCGACCGCCTGCATGTCGGCGACTTCTTCTTCCACGCGCTCGACGGCTTTCGGCCATACCGTCATCATCAGCTCCATCGCCGCGTCCGGCGTTTTCGCCATTTGCCGCTCGATCGCCCAGTGCGCATAGGTCTCATAGCCGAGCAGCTTGGAGCGTTCGGCGCGCAGCTTGAGCGTTTCGGCGATGATCGCATTGTTGTCGTGTTCGTCGCCATTGTCGCCGCGATTGACGAAGGCGCGCCAGACCTTTTCGCGCAGGGCGCGACTATCCGCATAGGTAAGAAGCGGGTCCGCCGCGGAGCGGGTGTTGAGCACCGCCCATTTGTCGGGCTGGCCTTTTTCCTCCGCGGTCGACGCCATGGCGTCGATGATCGATTGCGGCAGGCCCGCAAGCTCCGCTTCGTCTTCAATCCAGATAACGGTGTCTTCGTCAGCGAGCAGGTTCTGGGTGAACTGCGTGCCAAGCGTTGCAAGCCGCTGGTTGATTCCGGCGACGCGCGCTTTTGCGGCATCATCAAGATTGGAGCCGTTGCGTTCAAACCCTTTGTAATAATCTTCAACCAGCCGGCGTTCCTCCGGCTTCAGCTTCTTCATCGCCTTTTCGTCGTTGTAGACTGCGGCGACGCGGGCGAACAGCGCTTCGTTCTGATTATATTCATCGCCGAACGCGGCGAGTTTTGGATAAACCACCATTTCAATTTCGGGCACGGCGCCGGTGTTGAGATTGCTGGAATACACGCCGAACAGGTTTTGCAACCGCGTCAGCTCGTCGCCCGACTCTTCCAGTGCGATAATGGTGTTTTCAAATGTCGCGTCATCTTTATTGTCAGTGATCGCATCAATTTCCGCGCGGGCGTCATTGATCGCCTTGTCAAAAGCGGGAATAAAATCGTCAACCTTGATGCTCTCCCATGGCGGCACGCCGTCATAAGGCCCGGTCCACGGGGCGATGATCGGGTTGGCGGGGTCGAATGTTGCGGCCGTGTCGGTCGCTTCTTGCATGGCTGTTTCCTGTTTTGCGTCGTCAGCTATTGCGGGCGCGCCGCTGAGCGCGGTGATGACGGCGATGGTCGATACTGCGAGTTTCTTTCTCACGTTGATCCCTCCGGAATGCTACTTCTTGAACGGCGCACCGTTTGCGATTGTGCGTCGGCTTATGCGCCCGTTGCTGGCAAGTGTGCAACGTGGCGCGTGCTTTCAAGGCGGCATTGGCGGCGATTTTGCGGCGAATGGAAGCGGCGTTTGAGCGCGCTGGCGGGAACGTTCAGGCGAGATGTAATTTTGAGCACGGATTGCTCACATAACATTACCAATGCGAAAGGCTTTACGAATTCAGCCGTCGATCCGTACGCCGTTCACATACAGCGCGTGCGGGCCGGGGTGCGCCATCCAGTAGGCAAGCTCCGCCGGATGTTGAATGCGCCAGATCGCAAGGTCGGCGCTTTTTCCGACCGACAGCGACCCGGTTTCGTGTTCCAGCCCGAGCGCCGCCGCGCCATGGCGCGTCATGCCGGCGAGCGCTTCTTCGGGCGTCATCGCGAACAAAATGGCGCCCATGTTCATCATCAGGGTCGGGGAAAGCGCCGGCGACGTGCCGGGATTGAGATCGCTCGCCAGCGCCATTTTTACGCCGTGCTTTCGAAACAGGTCGACCGGCGGCTTGCGTGTCTCGCGCAGGGCGTAAAAAGCGCCGGGCAACAACACCGCGGTCGTACCCGCTTCCGCCATCGCAATGACGCCGTCTTCATCGATGTATTCAAGATGGTCAGCCGACAGCGCCTTGAATTCGGCGGCCAGCGCCGCGCCATGGAGATTGGACAATTGTTCCGCATGCAGCTTAACCGGCAGGCCGGCCTTGTGCGCGGCGTTGAAAACACGGCGCGTTTCTTCGGCGGTGAATCCGATGGTCTCGCAAAACGCATCTACCGCGTCGGCAAGGCCGCGTTCGGCGATTTCGGGGATGATCTTGTCGCAGACGAGGCTGACATAGCTCTCCCGGTTATCCGAATATTCAGGCGGAACAGCGTGCGCGGCGAGCAGGGTGCGTTTTACCCGAAGGCCGAGCGTGCGGGAGATTTCTCCCGCGGCGATCAGCATCTTCGCCTCGGTTCCGGGGTCGAGGCCGTAACCGGACTTTATCTCAATCGTGCCGACGCCGCCGCGCATCAGCGCGCGCGCCCGCACAAGGCCGCTTTCAACCAGGTCCTCAAGCGAGGCGTCGCGGGTGGCTTTCACCGTCGAGACGATGCCGCCGCCGGCGCGGGCGATCTCTTCATAACTGGCGCCTTGCTGGCGCATCTCGAACTCGCGGGCGCGGTCGCCGCCGAAAACGAGGTGAGTATGGCAATCCACAAGGGCAGGCGTCATCCATGCGCCATCAAGGCGCACGACATCGCGCGCAAGCTGTTGCGGCGGCGCGCTCAACTCCCGCCGACGGCCGACCCAGTCAATGCGCCCGCCGGAAACGCCCAGCGCGGCGTCTTCAATCGCGCCGAACGCACCGCCCGCGTCCGCCGCCATCGCGGCGATATTGGTGTTGATGAAGAGGGTATCGAACATCTTGGCCGTTTTTCCGTGCGCCGGTCGGGCCCGCTTACCGGATTTCGCCAGCCCGGATCAGATAATAGGAGAAGAAATGCAATCAGAACAAGCGATTACCAGGCGCACCCCGTCTCGAAAAAAACGGGTTGCGGCGAGAACAAAAAGAGAATATAGAACAGAAGCAGAACAAGCGTTTGCGAACAGACAGGGTGAGCACAGTGGAAAACAGTTCCTTGAATGACGCGGCCGGACTCGGCGTATTGATCCTTCTGATTGTCACGGTGCAGGCGTTGGGGTTCCTGCTTGGCGCTTAACCTGGCTCCGGCGCGGTTGATGCGGCTGAGCTATGGACTTGGGGGATGTAAACGAGCGTTATAAATGACCCAAGAGCACGCCGATTTTGTCCATCTCCATCTCCACTCGGCTTATTCGCTGGCTGAAGGCGCCATCAAGATCGGTAAGCTGAAAGAGCTGTGTCGCGCAAACCGTATGCCGGCAGTGGCGGTCACTGATACAAACAACCTGTTTGGTGCGCTTGAGCTTTCAGAATCGTTGAGCGCTGCGGGAATCCAGCCAATTCCCGGCATGCAACTGGCGTTTCATATTTCAGAGCTTTCCGGGCTGGAAGCGCGCTACGCGAAACCGCCGGCGCTTGTTTTGCTCGCGCAAACTGAAGCCGGCTTTCTCAACTTAATGCGGCTGACCAGCAGGGCTTTTTTGAAGTCGGACGCCGAGGATGCGATTTGCGCAAGCCTTGATTGGCTCGACGACGCAAGCGACGGGATCATCTGTCTTTCCGGCGGATTTGACGGCCCGGTTGATCGGTTATTGCGGTCGAGCCGAAGCGAAGAAGCGGAGCGGCTGGTTCGCCGTCTGGCCGATATCTTTCCGGCACGGTTTTATATCGAGTTACAGCGCCACACAGCGCGGCAAGCCGAGTCGAGCGAAGCGGCGCTCATCGATTTGGCTTATGCGCTGAATTTACCCTTGGTTGCTACGAATGAACCATTTTTCCCAACGGCTGATGATTTTGATGCGCACGATGCGCTCATGTGCATCGCGGATGGCGCGTATGTTCATCAAGATGATCGTCGCATGGTGACGCCGGATCATTATTTCAAATCCGCCGCCGAGATGAAGGCGTTGTTCGCCGATTTGCCGGAAGCGGTTGAAAATACGCTCACCATTGCCCGCCGATGCTCTTTTCGGCCGCATACCCGATCGCCGATCCTGCCGCAGTTCACCGCGTCCAGCGCCGCCGGCGCCGAGGTTCAGGAGCTTGAAACGCAGGCGCGGCAGGGACTGAAAGTAAGGTTGGCGTCAGCTGAATTAGCCGCGGACGAAGCTGCTTACTGGGATCGTCTCAAGTTCGAACTCGACGTTATTAATCGGATGGGTTTTCCCGGATATTTTCTTATCGTTTCCGATTTCATCAAGTGGGCGAAGAAAGAGGGCATTCCCGTCGGGCCGGGGCGCGGTTCAGGTGCGGGGTCGCTGGTTGCATGGTCGCTCACGATTACGGACCTAGACCCGTTACGGTTTGGGTTGCTGTTTGAGCGATTTCTCAATCCTGAACGCGTTTCCATGCCGGACTTCGACGTCGACTTCTGCCAGGACCGTCGCGACGAAGTCATTCAATATGTCCAACGTAAATACGGGGACGACCGCGTCGCCCAGATTATCACCTTCGGCAAGCTTCAGGCACGCGCCGTTCTTCGCGATGTTGGCCGCGTGATCGGCATGCCGTTCGGTCAGGTTGATCGACTGTGCAAGCTCGTGCCGAACAATCCCGCCAATCCGGTTACGCTCGCGGAGGCGATTGAGACCGAGCCAAAGCTGCGTGAAGAACGTGACCGCGAAGAATCCGTCGCGGCGCTGCTGGAGAAGGCGTTGAAACTCGAAGGCCTGTACCGGCATGCGTCTACGCACGCCGCCGGGGTTGTCATTGGCGATCGCCCGCTTGACGAGTTGACGCCGCTTTATCGCGATCCGCGTTCATCCATGCCAGCGACCCAATACAATATGAAATGGGTTGAGCCGGCGGGGCTGGTGAAATTCGATTTTCTTGGCCTTAAGACCCTCACGGTCATAGCCAAGGCTGTTCAGTTTGTCAGGCAGTTGGACCCTGAATTTTCTATCGATGAAATGGCGCTCGACGACAGAAAAAGTTTCCAGATGATGGGCGAGGGGGCGACCGTCGGCGTGTTTCAGCTCGAAAGCGTGGGCATGAGATCCACCCTGCGGGCCATGAAACCTGACTGTCTTGAAGACATCATCGCGCTTGTTTCGCTTTATCGTCCCGGCCCGATGGAGAATATTCCCACCTATATCGAGCGCAAGCAGGGACTACAGGAACCGGATTATCTTCATCCGTCCTTGCAATCCGTTCTTGAGGAGACTTACGGCGTCATCATTTATCAGGAGCAGGTAATGCAAATCGCGCAAATCCTCTCCGGGTACTCGCTGGGTGAGGCCGACCTGCTTCGTCGTGCGATGGGCAAGAAGCAAAAGGAGGAGATGGACCGTCAGCGTAAGCGTTTTGTTGACGGCGCAAAGGCTAACAATGTCGATCCGCGCAAGGCGTCGTCTATTTTCGATCTTGTGCAAAAGTTTGCGGGGTATGGCTTTAACAAATCACACGCCGCCGCTTATGCTTATATTGCCTATCAGACAGCATTCCTGAAAGCGAACTTCACGGCGGAATTTCTGGCGGCGTCCATGTCGCTTGATCTTGCCAATACCGACAAGCTTGCTGTGTTCTTAAGCGAAGCTCGAAGAAACAATGTTTCGGTTAAATCGCCGCATATAAATGCATCAGTCGCCGATTTCAGTGTCGTTGACGGAGAAATCAGGTATGCGCTTGGCGCCATCAAAAATGTCGGCAATGCGGCGATGGATGAGATTGCGCGTGAGCGTAAGAAGCATGGTCCGTTTGAGGATATGTTCAACTTTGCTGAACGGGTCGACTTAAAAGCCATTGGCAAACGTTCTCTAGAAAATCTTGCGCGTGCCGGCGCATTCGACGGCCTTGGCTGTAACCGTGCGCAGGCCGTTGAAGCCATGGATATTCTTGCAAAATATTCGGCGCAGGTATTTTCTGATCGTTGCAGCGATCAGGGCGGACTTTTTGACATGGCGTCGTCACCGTCGCTGGAACGTCCGCGTTTGCCAAAAATTGAGGAATGGCCGCCAATGGATTTGCTGAACATGGAGCGGGCCGCGCTCGGCTTTTATTTCAGCGGCCACCCGCTCGATGATTACACAAAGGAGTTGAGGCGGTTGAAATGCTCGTCTTTCGCCGAAGCGGAAGACATTGCAAAAGGGGGCGCGAAGTTTTCGGGGCAAATTGCCGTGGTCGTTGGCGCTGTGCGCATGCGGCGCTCGCGCGCCGGCAACCCGTTCGCTTTCGTGGAATGTTCTGATGCGACAGGCGATTTCGAGATTGCCGTATTCTCTGAAGTGCTGGGCCGCGCACGCGACATGTTAGAGGCAGGGGCGATGCTGTTATTGACGGCCAACGCCGAGGAGCGCGATGGCGAGGTGCGGTTTACCTGCGAGGGGGTGCGCCGGCTCGATACGGCGGCGGCGGAAACAACGTCTCAAATGCGCGTCAGCATCGCCAATGCGGGCGCGCTGCAAACGATTCGACAGCGTCTTTTGGCGGTCAAGCCTGCTGATCGTACAGAGACGGGAGAGGTTGTCGTCTGCCTTGCCCTGGGGGCGGCGACCGGGCGCGAGGTGGATATTCTGCTACCCGGTAAAGCGGCCTGTACGCCGACGATGCGCGGCGCCCTTAAAATGATTGACGGCGTACTCGATGTTGAACTCGTCTGATGTCAGGGCGCGATACGCGCGGGGCGCTTGCAAAGTCGCCGTTTCAAGCCTATATGCGCGCCATCACACACGCGACGACCATCCTCGGTGGCAGGTAAGTTATTGAAATTCCTGCATTTACCGGTCGTGCGGAGGCAAAACCGAAGGAGATATGAATGGCGCTGCCGGAATTTTCCATGCGCCAGCTACTGGAAGCTGGCGTTCACTTTGGCCACCAGACCCACCGCTGGGACCCGAAAATGAAGCAATACATTTTCGGCGACCGCAACGGAATTCACATTATTGACCTTTCACAGACAGTGCCGATGTTGCATCAGGCGCTTGTCAAGGTTCGCGACGTCGTGGCCGGCGGCGGCCGCGTGTTGATGGTCGGCACCAAACGTCAAGCTCAACAGCCGATCGCCGAAGCGGCCAAACGTTGTGCGCAGTATTATATGAACGTACGCTGGCTCGGCGGAACTCTGACAAACTGGGAAACGATTTCAAACTCAATCCGTAAACTGAAAGAAATGGAAGAGCTTCTTTCAGAAGGCGGTAAGGGGTTGACCAAGAAGGAACAGCTCGACCTGGCGCGCGAGAAAGAAAAACTCGAAGCATCGCTGGGGGGTATCCGTGATTTAGGCGGTGTTCCTGACATGCTCTTCGTCATCGACGTCAAGAAGGAAGCGATCGCGATCAAGGAAGCGAAAAAACTCGGGATTCCGGTGATCGCGGTTGTCGATACCAATTGTTCACCTGATGATGTGGATTTCGTCATTCCGGGTAACGATGATGCGTCAAGAGCGATTTCGCTTTATTGTAACCTTGTCGCCGATGCGGTTATCGACGGTATTTCGGCTAGCCAGAGCGCGCTCGGCGTCGATATCGGAGCGATGGTCGACGCGCCGGCTGAGCCCGCAGTAACGGCGGACGCTACACCGGTTAGTGAAGAGGCTTCGGCTTAAGTCCGATTTTGCGAATGCCGCGTCGTGCGCCGTCAGCTTTTGGCCTGACGGCGTCGGTGCGTGCGTTTCATAGTTTTAAGGAGACGACGAAATGGCTGCTATTTCGGCTGCGATGGTTAAAGAACTGCGCGAAGCGACCGGCGCAGGAATGATGGACTGCAAGGCGGCGCTGCAGGAGAGCGGCGGCGATATGGAGGCCGCGATTGACTGGCTTCGCAAGAAGGGTTTGGCGAAGGCTGCAAAAAAATCCGGGCGCACGGCCGCTGAAGGTCTGGTTGTGGTTTCCACCGCAGAAGACGGCGCGGGCGCGCGCGGCGTGGTGGTGGAAGTCAACTCGGAAACCGATTTTGTGGCGCGCAACGAGACATTTCAAAAAATGGCTGGAAACATCGCCGTCGCCGCGCTCGGCACTGATGGCTCTATCGAGAGCATTCGCGGCGCCCGATATCCGGGAAGCGACAAGACCGTTGACGAAACAGTCGCGGGAATGGTCGGCCAGATCGGTGAGAATATGGCTGTGCGCAGATCCGCGTGCGTGTTCGTTACTGAGGGCGTTGTGGCGTCGTATGTGCACAATCAGACTGTCGAGGGCGCGGGCAAGATTGGCGTGCTTGTAGGTTTGAAGTCGTCAGGCGATAAATCGAAATTGCTAGCGGTTGGAAAGCAACTTGCCATGCATGTTGCTGCTGCGCGCCCGTTGTCAGGCACGATTGCGGATCTCGATGCATCGGTAGTGGACCGTGAAAAGGCGGTTCTGGCGGAGCAGGCGCGAGCCTCCGGCAAGCCTGAGGAAATTATCGCCAAAATGGTCGAGGGCCGGTTGCGCAAATTTTATGAGGAATCAGTCTTCCTTGAGCAGGTCTTCGTCCTGGACGGCGAAACCAGGGTCGCGAAAGTCATAGAAGCGGCCTCCAAGGACGTTGGAGCGCCCATCGAATTCGCTGGATTTGTCCGATTGGAATTAGGTGAAGGTGTCGAGCGGGCCGCTGAGGAAGACTAAAAATCGATAAAGAACAAGGCGGGCCGGTTTCAGCCCGCTTTACTTTGTTTGCAAATCGTCGCCTCAAACGTATGGTGGCGTCGTTTAAAGGCGACCGCCGTCGAGCATAAACCAGGACGGAGACGAAGATGGAGCAGGGCGATACGCGGAGTGATCCCAAGCCCGCTTTATACAAGCGTGTTCTGCTAAAGATCTCCGGTGAAGCCCTTATGGGCGACGGCCAGTACGGCATTGATTATGACACGGCGGCCAGGATTGCGCGTGAGGTCAAGGACGCCAAGGAGTTGGGCGTAGAAGTATGCCTGGTCGTCGGGGGCGGCAATATCTTCCGCGGCGTCTCTCAGGCCGCTAGGGGGATGGAGCGCGCCAGCGCAGACTACATGGGCATGCTCGCGACTGTGATGAACGCACTCGCATTGCAGAACGCGCTTGAGCAGCTAGGTCTCTTCACACGTGTGATGTCTGCGATTGAGATGACCGCGATATGCGAGCCATACATTCGCCGCCGCGCAGTCCGTCATATGGAAAAAAAGCGGGTCGTTATCTTCGCGGCGGGTACGGGAAATCCGTTCTTCACCACCGATACCGCCGCCGCCCTGCGCGCCGCGGAAATGGGATGCGATGCGTTGTTCAAAGGGACAAACGTTGACGGCGTTTATTCGGCGGATCCTAAAAAAGATCCGGCGGCGACACGGTTTGAACAATTGAGCTATCACGAGGTGATGGTTCGTGACCTGAAGGTTATGGATCAGGCTGCGATCGCGCTAACCAGAGAAAATGGAATTCCGATTGTGGTATTCTCGATTGCGGAAAAAGGCGGAATTGTTGGGGCGCTTACCGGCACGGGCAAATCGACAACGATTAGCGACCTTTCGGCTTAACAAGGTTTATCTCTTCGGCCTTTCTTCGGCCGTATCTCCTGTGGAGGAATGTATGAGCGGTGACGGTGCGAACCTGAAGACACTTGAAAAAAAGATGGAGGCGACGCTTGCCTCACTGAAAACCGAATTTGGCGGATTGCGTACAGGCCGCGCATCAGTGAGTCTTGTTGAGCCAATCATGGTGGATGCTTATGGTTCAAAAATGCCGATAAATCAGATTGGAACGGTGAGCGTGCCTGAGCCGCGGATGATAACGATACAGGTTTGGGACAAAGGGATGGTCGGCGCTGTCGAAAGGGGAATACGTGAGTCAGGGCTGGGCATAAACCCGGTTGTAGACGGCGTTAACATCCGCATCCCTATTCCGCCACTTACCGAAGAACGACGGGTAGAGTTAACTAAAGTCGCGAGCAAATATGCAGAACAATCCCGGGTGGCGATTCGTAACGTAAGACGCGAAGGGATGGAGGCTATCAAGAAAGCCGATGGCGTGAGTGAGGACGACCAGAAGCGTCAATCCGAACAGGTTCAAAAACTTACTGACGTGATGATTAAGAAAATTGACGAGCTTCTAGAGGTAAAAGAGGCCGAAATTATGCAGGTTTGAAACTCTCCGGTGGTGGCGGAAAGACACGTGATAGTCTCAGCGAAAAAAGATGATGTTCGTGCAGAGGCCGCCAGCGCCCCATCGCCGGCGCATGTCGCCATCATTATGGATGGAAATGGGCGATGGGCGACCTCCAGGAACCTCAAGCGCAGTGATGGTCACAAGGAAGGTGCGGCCGCGGCGCGCCGTGCGGTTGAAGCTGCGCGCGACCTTAAAATGAAATATTTAACGCTCTACAGTTTCTCAACAGAGAACTGGAGCAGGCCGGTCAGCGAAATTCGGGATTTAATGGGGTTGCTTCGCAAGTTTATCGGAGACGACCTGCCAACGCTCAAACGCGAGGGCGTTAAGATTACTGTACTTGGCGACAAGGCGAATTTATCACCTGATATCGCGTTGCTGGTAAATCGCGCAGAGTCTGATACTCAAAAAAATTCGAGCTTTTACCTGCAGATCGCCTTTAACTATGGCGGCCGTGACGAGATAATCCGTGCTGCGCGCAAATTGGCCGAGCGCGCCAGCAAAGGTGAAATCAAGCCTGATGATATTGATGAGGCGCTATTTTGTTTTGGGCTGGATACGCGTGGAATTCCCGATCCGGATCTGGTTATTAGAACCAGCGGAGAAAAGCGGATCAGCAACTTTCTGCTTTGGCAAGCGGCCTATGCAGAATATGTTTTTCTGGACACGCTCTGGCCCGATTTTTCAATCAAAGATCTGCAGCGCGCCGTTGAAGAGTTTCGCTCGCGCGAAAGGCGGTTTGGCGGCGTTGGCAATTCGGCTTGATGGCGTCAGATCCTGATCAATCGCATTCGCAGTCACTGTCTGCGAGACTAAATCCACACCAGAACGATTCATTTGGTCTGCGCTTGGCGTCAGGTGCGATTTTGGGTTCTGTCACTTTACTGGCAGTTTACTTTGGGGGCGCAATTTACTCAGCCCTGGTGGCGTTCATGGTCGTCATCATGTGCTTTGAATGGGCTCGAATGATTTTTGGCGCGGGCCATGGCGCGCCATTCTCATTGCTCGCGTTTAGCGGTGCGGTTGCAATCGCATTAGCGTCTGCCGGCGAGTATGGGATTGGCTACCTGGTTTGCATCCTGGCCGGCGTGCCGATTTTGACATTCCGCCAATTTTCCCGATCACAGAGACTTTGGGGCGCTCTGGGCGTCATTTATTTTCTTGTGCCGTCAATCGCTCTTTTGTGGATACGTGCTGAGGTTGAAAATGGCAGGGGTATTTCGCTCATGCTGTTCGCGATAGTCTGGGCGGCTGACAGCGGCGCTTATGGATTGGGGCGCTTGGTTGGCGGCCCGCGGCTCAGTCCCGTCCTCTCGCCCGCAAAAACGTGGTCAGGGGCGATTGGGGGTGCGGCTTTGGGAGCTCTTGCGGGCGTGATTGCCGCGCCGGTTGTGTTTCCTGATGCCGCTTTGCCTGCGATGGGGTTGATGGGGGCAAGTCTTGGCCTTGCCTCAATTCTGGGTGATATGTGCGAGTCAGGGTTTAAGCGCTATTTTGGCGTGAAGGATATGAGCGGTTTTATACCCGGTCACGGCGGTGTGTTAGATCGGCTGGACGGGATGATTTTCGCAACGACAGCGATGGCCGCTGTTTTATATGGGCAGATTCTTCTGGGTCTGATAACGCCGTCAGGTTGAGGGATCAGGGAGGTGAGCATGACTGAAGACGTGGGTTCGAGAGGCGCCTTAAGGCGAAGCATCTCAATCCTTGGCTCAACCGGGTCGATAGGAGTCAGTACGCTCAGTCTGGTCGATTTTGCTCGCGAGCGTGGTGACGCCGAAATTGAGATCGTGGCGCTGACAGCAAATTCAAGTGTTGCAAAACTTGCTGAACAGGCTCGCAAATACCGACCCCGGTTTGTCGCCATTGGGGATAAGTCCAAGGAAGCGGATTTGCGCGATGCACTGCGCGATGAAGATATTGAAATTGCGGCCGGGCCTGAGGCGTTAGTCGAGGCCGCACGGCTGGACGCCGATTGGGTCATGGCGGCGATTGTGGGATCGGCGGGGCTTAACCCTACATTGGAAGCGGCCCGTCGTGGCGCATGTGTTGCGCTTGCGAATAAGGAGTGCCTGGTGTGCGCCGGCGACATCCTGACCGATACGATCAGGAAATCGGGGGCAACCCTGTTGCCAGTCGACTCTGAGCATAACGCAATTTTTCAGGTTTTTGATTTCCGGGATCCCGCTCGAATATCGAAACTGATTCTCACAGCGTCGGGCGGGCCGTTTCGTACCTGGAGCAGCAGCAAAATGGCTGCTGCATCACCCGCTGAGGCTGTCGCTCATCCGAATTGGAGTATGGGTGCGAAGATATCCGTCGACTCTGCGACGATGATGAACAAAGGCTTGGAACTTATTGAGGCGGCTCATATTTTCCCCATACCTCATACGCAAATTGAAATTCTGGTCCACCCGCAATCGGTGATTCATTCCATGGTGGAATATGCCGATGGGTCCGTGCTTGCGCAACTCGGTTCGCCAGATATGCGCACCCCCATAGCTTACTGCATGGCCTGGCCCGAGCGTATGGCGAGCCCCAGCCCGCGGCTTGATCTAGCCGCTATTGGAAGCTTGACCTTTGAGCCGCCAGATGAACAGCGTTTCCCGTGCCTTCGCCTCGCGCGAGAGGCGATTCAGGCTGGCGGCGTTTTTCCGGCGTCTCTCAATGCCTCGAACGAAGTAGCTGTCGCTGCATTTCTTAATGGAGAGCTAAAATTTCTGGACATCGCGGCCGTAACCGAGCAGGTTCTTGAATGGACTGTGGCTGCGAATGGACAGGCGCGTCTCCATGATCTCGGTGAGATATTGGAGGCAGATAGACAGGCGCGGCGGCTCGCTGGCGATGCAATTGCGTCACGAGCGGCGGCGTAAGCGAATGCGCAGGATTGAGTTGTAGGTCTGCGAATTAGACTGTTGTTGGATGACTGTCCCGATGTTCACTCTCGATACTCTCATCGTACTGCCGGTGGCGATTGCCGCTTTCCTCGTACTTTTGACGATTATCGTCTTCTTTCATGAATATGGTCACTTCAGTGTCGCGCGTATGTTTGGCATTCGCGTTGAGGTTTTCGCCATCGGTTTTGGGAAATCGCTGGCGCGTTGGGTGGATAAAAAAGGCACTGAATGGCGGATTTCTGTTCTACCGTTTGGCGGTTATGTGAAGTTCTTTGGGGATGCCGGCCCAGCCTCTAATCCAGATGAGAATGTTTCCGGGCAGGTCGGGGATAAACATCAAGGGACAACGCAATTTCCAAGGCCGGGCGATGAAGATGAGCTGGCTCAACATCTGACGGCTGAGGAGCGCGCGGAGTGTTTCCATTTCAAACCGTTGTGGAACCGGGCGGCCGTGGTTGCCGCAGGGCCAATTGCGAATTTTATCCTGGCGATTGTGATTTTCTGGGGCCTGCTGATGACCTTCGGGAAGTTGGTCGGTGAGCCACGGGTAAGCGCGGTTGTAGAAAGTTCAGCAGCGGAGGAAGCTGGCTTCCTGCCCGGTGATCTCATACTTGAGATTAACGGCCGTAAGATCGAAACTTTCGACCAGCTGCGTACGATCACCAGTCTGAGTACGGGCGAACGATTGGAAATAATAGTTGATCGTGCGGGTGAAACGGTTGCGCTGACCGCAATCCCGCAGCGCCAAACCCAGCAAGACGGGTTTGGAAACGATGTCGATGTTGGAGTTCTGGGGTTGATCGCAAGCAGTGATTCGTTTCGTTTTCGGCATTATGGGCCGGTCAGTGCATTTCGCGAAGCGTGCTCCCAAGTCTGGAGCATCATCAGCACAACGGTACGGTTTCTGGGGCGTTTGGTGCTTGGAAAGGAAAGCGCCGATCAGCTTGGCGGGCCGATCAAGATGGCGAAATACGCTGGCCAGTCGGCAATGTCGGGCTTTGATGAGGACAACCTGAAGGAGCGTCCACCGTTAGTGGACCAACTGAAGGTCAGTCTTGTCAACTTCATTAATCTGGCGGCTTTCGTTTCAGTTTCCATCGGGTTCTTGAATCTGCTTCCGATTCCGGTCCTCGACGGCGGCCATTTGATGTATTACGCCTACGAAGCAGCCGCCGGAAAGCCATTGAGCGTTCGGGCGCAAGCAATTGGATTCAGGATCGGAATTGTGCTTTTGGCGTCGTTCATGATTTTCGTAACGTGGAACGACATCTCTCATCTATTCACTGTCAACAGCTAGGACGGCTGCATGCGTATCTTAACACGATTGGCGCGCGGTATTGGCGCATTGGGTGCAGTTGCTGCGGTGATGATTGGCGCCGTTCAAGCGCAAGCGCTCGATAATGTCGGCCAGGTCGCGCCCGTTATTCAGGATATTCGTGTTTCCGGAAACCAGCGCATCGAGCCTGATACTATCGCCTCATATCTTGTGGTTCATCCGGGCGACCGCGCCGATCCGCAACTGCTCGATCTTGGGCTGAAGACGTTATTTAATACGGGCCTGTTTGCAGACGTGTCGTTGCAGATGCAGCCTGATGATTCGCTTTTGATCGAGGTCGTCGAAAACCCAATCGTCAATCGTGTCATTCTAGAGGGGAACCGGCGCGTCAAGGAAGATAAGATTTCCAAGGAAATCCAGCTGACGGCTCGATCAGTTTTTACACGTTCAAAGGTTCAGGCCGATGTTCAGCGCATTATAGAGGTATATCGTCGTGGTGGGCGTTTTGCTGCGTCGGTTACCCCTAAGGTCACCCCGCTCGATCAAAATCGCGTGGATGTCATCTATGAAATTGACGAGGGTCCGAAGACCGGTGTCGCGAAGATCAACTTTGCCGGAAACGACAACTTCACCAGCGGCGAGCTTCGCGGCGCCATTTTGACCAAGGAGAGCCGTTGGTGGCGTTTCTTTTCGAGCAATAGCAATTACGACCCGGACCGACTTGAATATGAACAAGATCTGTTGCGCCAGTTTTACGCCCGACATGGGTATGCCGATTTTCAGGTAATTTCGGCGGTTGCAGAGCTTACGCCTGACCGAAAAGATTTCTTCATTACATTCACAGTCGATGAAGGTGAAAGATACAACATCGGCGAAGTGAAGGTTAAAACCAGCCTAGCCAAGCTGGATGAGAATGTTCTCGAACGATTTGTTCCGATAAAGCCTGGCGAGGTTTACAATGGAGAGCGTGTCGAGAAGGCGACCGAGGCAATTACGTTTGCTACAGGCTCCAGCGGTTATGCATTCGTTGATGTACAGCCGCGACTTGATCGGCATAGAGAGTCGAAGACAATCGACCTGACATTTGAGGTTAATGAAGGGCCGCGCGTTTACGTTGAGCGGATAAATATCAAGGGTAACACTCGTACTCTCGATAAAATTGTACGTCGCGAAATTCGTGTGGCTGAAGGTGACCCGTACAATAAAGTTCTGGTAGATCGCTCCAAGGCACGCGTACGCGCGTTGGGATATTTTGGGGAAGTAGAGATCGAGGAGCGGCCCGGCTCGGCGCCTGACAGGACCGAGCTCGATGTTATGGTTGAGGAAAAATCAACCGGATCGTTCTCGGTTGGCGTTGGCGTTTCGAGTACAGAAAACTTTATAGTCGATTTTTCAATCGAAGAGCGCAATCTCATGGGGCGCGGCCAGTTTATGCGTTTCCGTGTCCAGACAAGCTCCAGGACCCGATTGGTTGATATTCGTTTTACCCAACCCTACTTTCTCGACAGAAACTTGGCGGCTGGTTTTTCTATCAGCAATCAGCGAACAGACTATAAAGAGGCCGGATTCGTGCGGGATCGTTACGGTCTTGGCTTGAATGCCGGCTTCCAGATTTCTGAGTATGTCCGCGGCAGCGTGCTCTATCAACTGGCGCATGATAATGTAGATTTATCACGCGATAGTCAGTTCAATCAAATTCCGCTTCAGTATGATGATGGTACAGATCCGTCGGTCTATTCAGGGCTGTTTGTTCCCGGTATTGCGGTGCCGCCATTGCTTCCATTGTACACGGGTACGACATCAAATGGCGCTACAATCACAACAACCGATCCATCACTGCTGGTTGATCCGCAACGTGTGACAAACACGACGACCGGGGTTGGTATTAGCCAGGTAAACGCATTTATCTGTGATTTGGTCGCTCAATCATTTTCACCGCAATGTCAGTCAAATGGTAAGTTTTTAACCTCGCTGGTCGGGTTCTCTTTGGGCTATGACAGCCGCGATGACCCCATTGACCCGACACGGGGCGCCAGGTTGTCTTTCTCACAGGCGGCAGCGGGTGTTGGTGGCGATGTCAATTATTTCCGCACGGAATTCTCTGGGGCTTATTACCAGAAGTTGTTTAGAGGCTTCATTGGTAAAGTGCAGTTGAATGCAGGATATATTGACGGTTATGCTGGCGACAATGTGAGGCTGCAAGACCGATTTTATGAGGGTGCGGACTCTTTCCGCGGTTTTGAGGTCGCGGGCGTAGGGCCGCGCTACCTTGGTGGCAACACGCGAACCGATCGTGATGGACGGATTATCGGGCAGTCGATCGGCGCCAAGCTGTATGCGATAGGAACGACCGAAATCAAATTGCCGCTTCCGTTGCCGCAACAGTATGGAATTCGGGCATCTTTATTTAGCGATTTTGGCATTGTCGGCTTGCTGGACGAATCCGATAAAATTCTTAACGAGAATTTGGCGTTTTGGGTCAATCCGGATACAGGGGCTTTGTGTTCAAGCTCGCCATCCGCGACGTGCATCAAGCCAATTCAGGATGATCTGGCTCTAAGGGTTACGGCTGGGGTGTCCTTCAGTTGGGATTCTCCGTTTGGGCCGGTTAGGTTCGATTTTGCAAAAGTCCTCAGAAAAGAAGAATATGACAGAACTGAGGGTTTCAGATTCAGCGCGGGAACGTCTTTCTAGAAAGGTCAAGGTTATCATGTCTAAGTTTCTATCTGTCGCGATGGCGGGGGCGCTGGTGGTCGGAGGCGCATTTGTCGCGCTAACGCCTAGCCCTGCGTCCGCTCAGCAATCGCAAAAAACGCCTGTTATTTTGATCCTGAACCAATCGCAGGTTCTGGCTCAGTCAAAGGCGGGCCAATCGATGGCGCCGCAACTTGAGAGCCTGCAGGAACAGGCGAACAAGGATTTGAACGCAGAAGTTGAAAAGATCGTCAAAGAAAGTGAAGACTTGCAAAAGCAAAAAGGTCTCATGGCCGAAGACGTCTGGACACAAAAAGCGCAGCAGCTAGCGGTCAAACAAAACAACCTTCCTGTTTTGCGTGAGGTGAAGGTTCGTGAACTATCTATCGCCGAGCAGCAGGCGATCAACAATATCAACGAGGTTATGTTGCCTATCCTGAAAGAAATTGTCGAAAATCGTGGTGCGACAGTTTTGTTGGAGCGTTCGGCGGTAATGTATGCTTCTACCGATACCGATATCACTCAACAAGTGATCTCAGAGCTCGACAAGAAACTTAAGACGGTGAAGGTCGAGAAGGTATCGCTTGCCGAATTGCAGCGTCAGGCTCAAGAGGCGCAAAAAAACCAGCAGAACGGTAAGAAAAAGTAACGGACGCCGCCCGATCACTGGAATGTAAAGACGGTCGGCGCTTGGCGTCGGCCGTCTTTTACCATAAGCCCGATTGAAAAGTTAATTCCGTGCCGGACTCAAAATTTTTCAAAACCGGAAAGCCGATTTCGCTGAGCGAAGCAATTTCACTCACGAAGGCCAAAGTCGTTCGAGAACCGAAGATGCAGACACTGTTGATCGCGGTGGAATCTGTATCAGCAATTCGGGAACTTGATGACTGTGTAGTGTTTGTGCGCACCGCAGATATTGCTAAATCAATTTGTGGGCGGAACGTCGGGTTGTGCTTAGCTGCGCCTCAAATTGCCCCCCAAATTGAGGTGGATGGATGTGTTGCGGAAGTGAGCGATCCATACCATGCATTTTCACTTATTGCTGGTATTTTGCATAGCGAGATTGTCGATGCTGACGTGGGATTCATCGATCCCTCGAAGGCGCCAGCGAACTGTGTAATTCATCCAACCGCGTTGGTGTCAAAGAGCGCATCAATTGGCGACGGGGTGTCAATCGGGCCGTGGTGCATTGTTGGCCCAGGTGTTTCGCTGGGCGAAGAAACGTCGATTTCTGACAGCGTAACGTTAAGGTGTTCAAATATTGGCAAGCGCGTTCGTATCAGCTCCGGCGTGCGAATTGGCGGATTGGGCTTTGGGTTTCATGCCTCGCCGCAGGGCCTGATGCGGGCGCCGCAATTGGGCCGCGTCATGGTTGGGGATGATGTGGAGATCGGAAATAATTCCTCGATAGATCGTGGCAGCTTGATGGACACGGTTATCGGTGCGGGCACAAAAATTGATGCTCTTGTACATATCGGGCACAATGTGCAGGTCGGTGCAAATTCGATAATTACCGCCCAGGTAGGCGTGGCCGGAAGTTCGAAAATCGGCAACGGTGTCATGCTTGGAGGGCAAGTGGGGATCGCAGACCACATAGAAATCGGAGACGGAGCTAGGATTGCCGCGAAATCGGGTGTAATGCGCAATGTTCCAGCTGGCGAGACTTGGGGCGGGTATCCAGCCCTGCCAAAACGCGTTTGGCTAAAGTCGGTATTACGAGCTGCAAGCAGCAGACAACGGCGAAAGAGCGAAAAAAATGACGATTGAGCCTGGGAAATCGACTTTATACATTGATGAAATCAAGCAGATTTTGCCGCATCGATATCCGTTCCTGCTAATTGACCGGTTAGTAGAAATTCAACCTGGCGAGAGCGCCGTTGCAATTAAGAATGTCTCGGCGAATGAGGAATTCTTTCAGGGTCACTTTCCGCAGAAACCAATTATGCCTGGGGTGTTGATCATCGAGGCCATGGCGCAGGGCGCCGCCGTGTTTACTTCTTACACGGAAAACTTAGATGCCGACGGGAAAATAGTACTCTTCATGGGGGTGGATAAGGCACGTTTCCGAAAGCCGGTGGTCCCAGGTGATCAACTGCGAATTCGGGTCCGAACCGTTCAGCGCAGAGCGCCGGTCTGGAAATTTGAAGGGATAGCGACTGTCGATGGTGAGAAAGTCGCCGATGCGCAATTTGCCGCCATGCTGGCACAGATGGCTTAAAGACGGTTGGGGGCGTTGATGTCCATACACCCAACGGCAATTGTGGAAGACGGGGCGCGCCTCGGCGAGGGAGTGTCAATTGGACCTTATTGTCGTGTAGCATCCGGTGTCGTGCTTGGGGCTGGAGTTGTATTGAGATCGCATGTTGTTGTGGAAGGTCGCACAACAATTGGCGACAATACAATTGTACATCCATTTGCAGTTCTCGGGGGGGCGCCCCAACATATCGGTTATCGTCAGGAAGATACGAGCCTGAATATTGGATCGGGCTGCATCATACGTGAGCATGTGACGGCGAATATCGGCACAGTTAACGGTGCAGGCGTTACCACAATTGGCGATAGGTGCTTTTTGATGACTGGTGCGCATGTTGCGCATGATTGCACTGTGGGTGAGGGAGTTATTTTCGCAAATAATGCTACGCTTGGCGGGCACGTAACGGTTGGGGATTTTGTATTCCTTGGCGGGCTATCCGCGATCCATCAATTTTGCCGAATAGGTTCGTATGCGTTTATCGGCGGATGTGCGGCGGTTCCGACAGATGTTATCCCCTATGCGTCAGCTGCGGGAAATCATGCCTATTTATCGGGATTGAATATCGTAGGTATGAAGCGGCGAGGGATGTCGCGAGCGAAGATTCACGATTTGAGATCCGCGTACAAATTGATTTTTGAGGCGGAAGGTACCTTTCGGGAAAGAGTGGAACAAGTCGCAAATACCTTCGCCAATAGTGGTGAAGTTTTGCAAATCATAGATTTCATCAATGCGGATACGCGAAGGCCGCTAATGGCGCCGGCGAGAAAATCATGGGGAATTGGCGAAAGCTCGGCATAATTGCGGGCGATGGCGATCTGCCAATTCAGGTCGCAAAACATGTGGCGGAGCGAAGTAAAGACGCATATGTTATTGCGTTTGACACGGTTGAAGACCGCCGTGTTCGCGCTCTCGCCAACACTATTGTGTCGGTAGGGCAAGTCGGGAAGATCATCGACTCTCTAAAGTCGAATGATTGTGACGCGGTTGTTCTTGCGGGATACGTAAAGCGTCCAGATTTTAAGAAACTAAAACTCGACATGAAAGGCGCATCACTTCTGCCGCGGGCGATCAAGGCGGCAACAACAGGGGACGGTTCACTTCTATCGTTTGTTGTTGAAGTGCTAGAACAAGAGGGGTTTATCGTTATCGGCGCTCACGAATTGTCAAACACGCTTATCATCGCAGCGGGAGCACTAGGAATGTATGCGCCCGACGAGGAGCAGTTTAGAGATATTCAAAAAGGGGCTGAGCTAATCAATGCTTTAGGGAAGTTTGATGTGGGGCAGGCTACGGTTGTAGCTGGAGGATTTGTTCTCGCAATAGAAGCGGTAGAGGGCACTGATGCAATGCTTCGACGGTGTGCGGCCGTGTCATCGGAACTCCGCGGCGAAGAAGCTAATGGGGTTTTGGTTAAACGAACGAAACCCGGACAAGAATTGCGAGTAGATTTACCAACCATTGGCGTGAACACAGTTCAAGCCTCAATCGAAGCTAATTTGAAGGGTATAGCCGTCGAAGCAGGAAAAACGATTATTTTGGAACCCAGTCGTGTTGCAGAACTTGCGGATAATCATGGCTTGTATGTTTACGCATTTAGTGAGCATGAGGTTTAAGATCTATAATGCATGGCAAAATTAACGTCCTGATGGCGGCTGTAGAACCGTCAGCGGATGAAATTGCTGCGCAGGTTTACGGGGAATTAAAGAAGCTTTTCGCCGGACAAGCAGCATTTATTGGTTGTGGCGGTGAAAGAATGCGAAGTGAAGGGTTTCATTCTGCATTCCCAGTTGCACCATTTTCGGTGATGGGTGCAACCGATGTCCTCAGGGTGGCGCCGCTCGCCGTCAAACGCGCGCATCAACTTGCGGACCTTGTGGTTACGAACAAAGTTCATATTGCCATATTTGTCGATGGCTGGGCGTTTTCGCGATTGGCTGCCAGGCAAATCAGAAAACGCTCACCGCAAACACGTATTTACAAGCTTGCCGCACCACAGATCTGGGCGTCGAGGTCTGGTCGCGTAAAATTCGTGAAGAAAAACTTTGATGGCGTTCTGGCTTTGCTGCCGTTTGAACCTGACCTGTTTCGCCGTTATGGGGTCCGATCGGAATTTATTGGCAATCCAAATTTTCAGTTGGCCTGGAATAATCGTGGATCAATGGCGACGTTCCGAAAACGACACAATCTTGGCGACAGGGAAATATTGGCCGTTTTCCTGGGAAGTCGTAGATCGGAATTACGAAATCTCGCCAGGGCTTTTCGTGAAGCGGCAATTTCGGTCAGCGAACGCAGACCCGAATTACAAATCATAACTGTTCCGGCAAGCACCATCGCCAATGATGTAAAAATAGAAGTGTCATCGTGGCCAGGTAACCCGATAATCGTTTCACCGGAAGACAAATATGATGCTTTTGCTGCGGCGGATGTCGCGCTCGCCGCTTCTGGAACAATTTCGACAGAACTGGCTATCAATCAAACGCCAACAATCATCGCTTATAAGGTCGACCCGTTAACGGCAATCTGGGCGCGCATAGTGGTCAAGACGCCCTATGCATCAATTATCAATGTGTTGGCGGACGAATTTATAATACCCGAATTCATACAGGAAAAATGTCAGGCTGACTTAATTGCAGAAAAAGTGCTGGCATTCCTCGATGATGAGAGACTTCGAACGAGGCAGGTCACGCATATGCAACACGAATTAGGTAAGCTTGAAATTGATGGGCCTCCGGCAGCGCTTAGAGCAGCGAAGATAATTATCAATTGGGCGAAGGAAGACGGTGCAATTTAGTTGGGCGTTTCACCTTCATTCCATCGGCCTTCTTGCTTGAGGGCGTCTGCTATTTCTTTTGGCATGTAATTTTCGTCGTGCTTGGCCAGTACTTCCGACGCAATTAGTCTTCCGTCTTCTGCTAGACGTCCTTGAACTATGACACCCTGGCCTTCGCGAAACAGATCGGGAAGAACCCCCTCGTAAAATATCTCGGTCTCATCTGTTGCGTCTTCAATTGTAAACTTTACCTGAGTTTTTATATCTGGTGAAAAGCTGACGCTACCTGTCTTCACCAGGCCGCCGATGCGAATGGTGGCAATTGGCGGCGTGTTCAAGTCAGCTAGTTCAGAAGGCGTAAAAAAATACGACACGGAACGATTGAGTGCAGTAAGGACAAGAGCAATTGAAGCTGCGGATGCCAGAACGATTACTGAAATTAAAATTATGCGCCGAGACTTCTTTTTCATGTCATTTTCAGTTTTGATGGTGTTCGACTTACTGCATTCAAACGCGAAATTCGTCGTTCTGTGAGTTCGCTACGCATCGCAATCAACAACAATGTTGTGAAAATCGCGACATAAGCTGCGCCCATTAGAAAAAGCGGCGTTAGCATGGAAGCATCAATTGATGGGCCGCCTTTGCGCAGAATGCTCGCGGGCTGATGAAGGCTGTTCCACCAGTCAACAGAGAATTTAATAATTGGAATATTGATGAATCCAACCAAGCATACTATGGCCGTTAACCGGGCTGCCCGTGTTTTATCATCAATTGAATTCCAAAGTGATATGTAACCGATATACATAAAAAATAATATGAGTACGGATGTCAGACGGGCGTCCCATGCCCACCATGCGCCCCACATGGGCTTCCCCCATATAGATCCGGTTATCAGTGCGAGGAATGTAAACGTTGCTCCAATTGGGGCTGCAGATTTTGCGACTACGTCGGCGAGAGGGTGCCTCCAAATGAAACCAACCGCCGAAGAAACTGCCATGACGCTGTAACACATCAATGAAAGCCAAGCCGCGGGAACATGAACATACATGATCCTTACGGTCTCACTTTGTTGATAGTCTGCGGGTGACGCGAACAAGGCGTAATACAGTCCGGTCACCAATAATATTGCGGCGATAACCGCGCTGACAGGAATGACGGTACGCGCGATAGCCTCAAAGTTTTTAGGGTTAGCCAAATCGTACATATCTGTCTCGCAATCTATTCAACATTAAGCCGTAAGGCGGCGCCGGCTGAAATTGGGCAAATTGCAGCAGAGGCGAGACTGCTCGCGCACAATAGTAAAGCTTCCGGGCTGATCCATGATGATGTTCCGATATTTGCGTTCGATGCCGCCACGCCGAAAATTATCGTCGGTAAGAATAATGGAGCGGTCAGGATAGACATCAACACGACAGCGCGACGCAAAGTGAGGGTCAAAGCAGCCGCTAGAACACCGATCATCGATAGTGACGGCGTGCCAAGCAGCAGAGAAACGAAGAGAGGTTTAAAGCCCTCTCGTGGCATGCCTAGCAGTATAGCAAGCGCCGGAGATGCGAGAATTAAGGGGGCCACACAAGATAGCCAATGAGAAATAGACTTTGAAAATGCTATCAAGCCAGGACCGCCAGGAGACTCGAATAGTGCGTCCAGCGATCCGTCCTCAAAATCGGATTGAAAAATTCTATCCAGCGTCGCCATGGTTGCGAGAAGCGCGCTAGCCCAGATAATTGGAGCGGCGAGAGAAGATAGCGTTTGGAGTTCTGGGCCAATTGCAATGGCGAATATTACGGCGGAGATTGACAGGAATGCGGCCGCAGCAAGTCCGCCGCCTCCTGCTCTGAATGCAAGGCTTATATCTCTCTGGATTATCGCCAAATATTCCTTCACTGAAAATCATCCATACATAGGTTGATCGTAGTGGCGCCTGTTATGGAAATGGGCTCATGAGTTGCGATCAAGGCTGCTCCGCCAATTTTGCAATGACTTTCGATAAGTCTTTCAAATTTACTGATATTATCGATATCAATGCCAGTGGTCGGTTCATCGAGAAGCCAGATAGGCCGACGTGATATGAACGGTCTTGCAAGTGCGACGCGCCGTTTCTGGCCAGCAGATAAATTCGAAATGTATTGTGTTTTAAAAGGCTCAAGTCGCAAATATGATATTGCTTCCTCGATTAACTGCACAGGTTGCGCGTAAACTTTCGTCCAAAATCGCAAAGTTTCCTGGACGGTCATCGCGCCCTTCAAACCATTTTTGTGACCAAGAAATGTTGTCGGCTTGACTTCATCTTCGGGGTAGATTCCTTGAAATACAATCGAGCCGGTACTGGGACGGATAAGTCCGGCCAGGCACTTCAAAAACGTGGATTTGCCAGCGCCATTCGGTCCGCGCAAAATCATGCAGTCGCGAGGACGCACGACCAGGTCAACTTCTTCAAGAATCCGCAACCCGCCGCGATAGACACCCACATTTTTGACTTCCATCGCCTTGAAGACTGATGAAAATTTCCGATTAAGCATCAGTGTCAGCGCTGTCTTTCTGGCGTTCGATGTTTTTGAGGCGGGATTGCGCCCGCCGAAACCGCCTCCAGACGGACCAGCTGAGCGCGATGAGAACCGCCACTGTCAGCCCATAGGCGGACCAAACATATCCGCCATATCCGTCCATTGAGAAAAATTGGGCCATCGCTCACTCATCAGGTTTCTGCGGACACAAACCATAAACCGCCAGTTAGGAGAAACAGGAAAAACGTCGCGCCCGCCGGAGTTCGATTAAATAAGGAAACCGCCATGCGGCGCAAATACTTAATTTAATTGGGATTTATCCGATCCGAAACGTGGGGGCTGCTGAAATTTACTGGCGCGGCGGCGTGAAAATTGCACAAAATCATTCGGTCAACGCGATCAGTGAAATGAAGCGAACTTCGACAATGATGAAATTCAGGTTTTTGGCGATCATTGTATTGCTTTGCGCACCAAATGCGCCTTATGGGGCTCGGGCAGCCGAGTTCTCGGCTGAAAAAGTCACTGTCAGTAATGTAAGGGCGCACCTGGTAATTCATACCGGCTCATATGATCAGGTCACGGTGACCATCCAGCAGGGAAAGGCATATCACCGGTTGCGTATAGAAGAGGTGGGGGGCGTTCTCAGGATTACAGGGGATTTTCAGGGTGTAGAGACCCAGGGCCATTGCTGTTCGGGTATCATCCGGCGAGATTTCCGGTCGGCGAACACAAAAAGCGCTGGAGATGGGCGCGAGGTGGCGGCGACCCCAGCTTCTGACTTTCCGGTGATTTCGATCACGGCGCCTTTGTCAGTGGATTTAGAGGTCTTCAATTCCCACCTTGAAGTGGATGCCGACGCGATAGAGGGGCGTCTTTTGTTGGAGGCGTGCGCGATTTACGGCGAGTTTGGCGCGCTCGACCAGGCGGTGATCAACCTTCTACCTGGTAGCCGCCTCGTTATCGGGGACGTGAAGTCTTTGCTGGAGCTGGATATGTCTGGCGATGCATCCCTGGTCGGGGGCAATGTGTCGATGATGGACGCTGATATCGCCGGTTCGGGAGACGTCACTGTCAGCAGCGTAACCGGCATGGCGGACATTTCGATTGCCGGTTCGGGGCGCGTGCGTATGGCGCATATTACCGGCCCTTTGACGGCGCGGATTGCAGGTTCTGGCGTGGTCTCAGCCCAGTCAGGCACGGCTGACCCTTTAAAGGTGCTCATAGACGGGTCAGGCGGCGTATACGTCCAGGGGCAGGCGCAGTCGCCTGATTTACGCCTCAGCGAGTCGGCCGAGGTCCGGATAGGCTCGGTTGCCGGACAGCTCCGAAGGCATGGTACAGGCGTTGTTATTGTGGGGGGCGAGGAATTGCCGAACTAGGGCTTGTTGAGATTCAGGATTCCCAAGGCGTTCGAACTTTGATTCAAACTCCTTTTTGGGAGTTTGGCGATGGTTCGATTGGTGCTGACGGACGCGCAGTGGGCGCGAATGGAGCCGCATTGTCTCGGCAAGCCGAGCGATCCGGGCCGTTCGGGGAAGGACAACCGGCTGTTTCTTGAAGCGGTTTTGTGGATTGCGCGCACGGACAGCCCGTGGCGCGATCTGCCGGCGTCTTTCGGCAAGTGGAACACGGCTTTCAAGCGGTTCCGCGACTGGGTGAAGGCGGACGTCTTCAAGCGCCTGTTCGACGCCGTTTCCGATGATCCCGACATGGAATACGCGATGATCGACGCGACCATCGTGCCGGTCCATCGTCATGGACACGGCGCTAAAGGGGGACTCAAAGCCAGGCCATCGGCAAGTCGAAAGGCGGCTGGACGACGAAGATCGTCGCGCTGACCGACGCGCTCGGCAATCTCGTGCGCTTCGAGCTGCTGCCGGGCAATCGCTACGACACGGTCGGCGTCGCGCCGCTCATCGACGGCGTCGAGTTCGGCGCGCTGATCGCCGACAAAGCTTATGATTCCAATTGGATCATCGAAGACATGAACGAACGCGGCGCCAAGATCGTCATTTCGCAGCGCCCGCAGCGCCGAAACCCGCTCGAGATCGACGAGGAGATGTACAAGTGGCGACACCTCGTCGAAAACTTCTTCTGCAAACTCAAGGAGTTCAAGCGCATCGCCATGCGCAGCGACAAAACCGACCCAAGCTACAAAGCCATGATCTACGCCGCCGCTGCCGTCATCCATTCACGCTGATTCTCAACAAGCCCTAGGGCAATTTGCATTCAATCTGAATCGCGAAATTGCTCTAACTATTTGTTGGGTCGCATTTTCTTGCGACGAACCGGTTCCCACTTCGTCGGAAAATGCTCTAGCTGGCGTCCACGCCAGCCATGGCAGGGGCAGAGGGACTCGAACCCACGACCCTCGGTTTTGGAGACCGATGCTCTACCAACTGAGCTATACCCCTGTGCGGCGCCACCCGAATAGGGCCGATCCCGAGAATTATCAATAGCTGCGAGCGTCCATCTTGACGGGCTGGGGAAATGCTTTACCTAAGCGGTCTCAATCCGGACAATGTGTAGGTAGGGTACGTCGGCATCGGCGTTCGAGAGCCCTTGCCTCCAAACCGACAGGACAAGATGGCCATGGCAGGCGAGAAGAAAAACCAGTCGAAAAAGGGCGCCGCCGGGCAGGTAATTGAGGGGCAAGCTGAAGAAGTAAAGAAGAAAAAGCGCGTCAGCCCCATCAAGTTTCTGCAACAGGTGCGGGACGAAGCCTACAAAGTCACCTGGACCACCAGAAACGAGATGTTCATTTCAACTGCGATGGTTTTGACCATGGTCGTGATCATGGCCCTGTTTTTTCTGATTGTTGACCAGACGATCCAGTTTGGCGTTTGCCATTTGCTGCCAATCGATTGTGCGTCGTCGAACAGTTAATTTACATCACCTCGAAAGCGGAACCCAAACATGGCTCATCAGTGGTATATCGTCCATGCGTATTCGAACTTTGAAAAGAAAGTTGCGGAGGCGATAAAACAGGCTGCGGCGGAGAAGGGGATGGCAGACCTCTTCGAAGAAGTGTTCGTGCCCACCGAAGAAGTTACCGAGGTTCGTCGCGGTCGAAAGGTGACAACAGAAAAGCGTTATTATCCTGGCTATGTGCTGGTCAAAATGGTGCTCAACGACCAGACATATCACCTGATCAAGGATACGCCGAAGGTCACGGGCTTTTTGGGGTCCGGCAAGAAGCCAATGCCGGTTAGCCAAAAAGAGGTTGATCGAATTCGCGGCACCATGGTTGATAGCGCAGAACGCCCGCGCTCCACCGTTACGTTTGAGATCGGCGAGTCTGTGCGCGTTGTCGATGGTCCATTTGCGTCATTCTCCGGCGTTGTTGAGGATGTGGATGAGGACGCGCAGCGCTTGAAAGCGGCGGTATCGATTTTTGGCCGGGCGACGCCTGTGGAGCTGGAATTCTCTCAGGTCGAAAAATCATCCTGACCGGACCGACAAGGTTAGACGCAATCACCCATTACAATTCGTGATGCAGCGCCCTTGTTTCGCCACAATTCGGTCCTGCGCTGCAACAATTCATCCCTTAAATGGTAAATAGCCGCAGGGATACTTGCGGCGCCGGTGGGGCGGGCGCCGCTCTCTCTCCCCCGCGTTGACGCTTTCCTCACCGGCCCACCTGCTCCATCTTGCGTATCATACGATGGCGGGCGGCTTCTCGTCGGTCTTACCGCCGGCGGTTGAAACTTCTCAAAAACGCCGGCGGTCAATGACTGTCGGCGTTTTTTTGTGGCGGAGAATAGTGGCCCTCGCGATTTCTGGGTGTTTTACTGTTGACCGATAAACATCTAGAATTGGCGAAATCAAAGCCTGCCCTTTTAGCCTAAGAACAGTATCCGGCAGGTTGAGCTTCGTGAGGGGGTTCCAGTGCAGAAGTTTTTCACCAGAAAATTCAAGCTTATCGTTGCGGCTGGCGCCATGGCGCTGGCGTATGGATGCGCCTCGACAGGCGGACCGTTAGGCCTTTCGCAAGAACAGGAAAAGGCGATCGGGGAACAACAGCACCCGCAAATCGTCGCGCAATTTGGCGGCGAGGTGCAGGATCAGGCGCTTCGCGCTTATGTCGACGGCATCGCGAGAAAATTGATTGCGGCGTCGGATCATCCAAATGACCCCATCGTGGTGACGACTCTGGACAGTCCGGTGGTCAACGCCTTTGCCCTGCCGGGCCATGTTTACGTAACGCGCGGCTTGCTCGCGCTCGCGAATTCCGAGGCGGAGCTGGCGGGCGTTCTGGGCCATGAACTCGGCCACGTATATGCGCGTCATACCGCTCGCCGGGTAAGCCGGTCAAATCTGACCGGTATCGGCGCCGTGATCGTTGGCGTGCTGACAGGCAGTCAGGAAAGCATGGAAACCGTTGGGCAATTGGGGCAACTATATCTGCTCAAATACTCGCGAGGGCAGGAATACGAAGCGGACCTGATCGGCGTGAGATTGTTAGGCTCTTCTGACTACGATCCGGCGGCGCAGGCCGATTTTCTGAATACGCTCGGCCGCTGGAGTAATATGGAAATGCAACTGGCGGGCGCGTCCGCCCCGCCGGAATTCATGTCGACCCACCCGAACTCAGCTGAGCGCGTGCGTCGAGCCGCTCAGGAAGCGCAGGTTGTTGCAACGCCTGGCGCCTTGGCGAACCGCAACCGTGCGACATATCTCGGCAAGATTGACGGCATGCTTTATGGCGACGATCCGGTGCGGCATGGTTTTGTGCGGGGGAATGAGTTCTTCCATCCGGATATGAGATTTGCTTTCGCCGCCCCGTCGACATTCCAACTGACGAACTCGCCAAGCGCAGTCATTGGCCGCGCGCAAAACGGCTCGCAGATGCAGTTTCTTGGCGCATCGACTGACAAGACGCCGGCCGCCTTCATCGATAACGAAATTTCGCAGTCATTGGGCATCGACCTCAGCCCGGCGCGTTCAGTGCAAGTCAACGGCCGTTCAGGCGCTGTTGGTTCGGCAAGGGCGAATACGCAAAGCGGAGCGGTTGATGTTCAGGTTCAGGTCATTCAATGGCAAGGGCAACAGCATTTCGTATTTCTCTGGCTGACGCCGCCGGCGGCTACGCAGCAGATGCAAAGCGCGATCAATTCTTCGGTGTCCTCGCTCAGGGCGGTTGATCCGAATTCGATCAGCATCCCGCCCGCGCTGGAGGTGGATGTTGTGCGCGTACGGTCTGGCGACACGGTCTCCGGCCTGGCGGCGCAATCGGGATTTCCGAACGCGAAAGAGCAACGCTTCATCATTATAAACGGCTTGCTTAACGCCTCCGATCTTACGGCCGGCGATGACGTGAAAATCGTGAGATAGCAACGCAACCTTTCCCGTTGCGCTGGAAGTCCCCCGGAAGGCTGGAAAGCCTTCCGGCGCATTTGATATAGGAAGACAGCGCACGGCCCCTTACATTGCTTCATGCAAACTCAGCCGGGCCTAGGGCCGCTGATCACAGGAGAACATTTGCATGAAATTTACCCCGCCAGCTTTTGGCGAAGAAACGCCGGCCTCTTTTCCTTCGGATGACGTACAGCAATTGCTGGCGCTGCGGCGCTCGACGTCAGCCGATCAGATGTGCGAACCGGGGCCAAAAGACGCGGAGCTGGCCGAGATGTTACGCATGGCGGCGCGTGTGCCCGACCATCGCCGGGTGACGCCGTTTCGTTTCATCGTGTTTCAGGGGCGGGGACGAGACGCCGCCGCCGGCTTGATGGCGGCGAGCTTCCGCAAGCAAAATCCGGATGCCGAAGACGCCGCCATTGCGGCTGAAGAGCGCCGGTTCGCGCGCGCGCCTTTAATCGTTTGCCTCGTCGCCAGACCCGACCGCAGCCACAAAACTCCCGAGTGGGAGCAGATACTGACGGTCGGCGCGGTGGGTTTGAACCTTCTTCACGCCGCGTCATCCTATGGTTACGCCGCGCAGTGGCTGACCGAATGGTATGCGTATGACGAAGAATTTTGCCGCGAAATTGGCGTCACCGATGGCGAAAGCGTCGCGGGCTTCTTTTATATCGGCTCGGCCAAAGCCCCGCCCCGCGAACGCGCGCGCCCGGACATGGCGCATATCGTCACCCATTTTGTCGGGCGATTGTGAACGAAGACGCTTCACAGCGGCCGGTCTAGATCTTCGGGCGTTTAATCTGAACCGTCCGATGATCTGATTTTCAAATGTTCGCGCCGGTCTCGCGAAAAACCGGTTCCCACTTTTTCGCCCGGCGCTAATGATAGCGCCGGCGCGCCTTTCGCTCGGACTGGGGCTCGCTGGTTTCGTCGAACAGTTCCGCGAGTTTGTCGACCATCGCGCCGCCAAGCTGCTCGACATCGACGATGGTGAGCGCGCGGCGGTAATAGCGGGTGACGTCGTGGCCAATGCCGATCGCCAGTAATTCGACGGATGAGCGCTGTTCGATAAAGCTGATGGTTTCGCGCAGGTGCCGTTCAAGATACGCGCCGCCATTGGCCGATGAGGTTGTGTCGTCGACCGGCGCGCCGTCTGAAATCACCATGAGAATCTTGCGCGCCTCGTGCCGGCTGGCGAGACGCGAATAGGCCCACTGCAAGGCTTCGCCGTCGATGTTTTCCTTCAGCAGCCCTTCTTTCATCATCAAGCCAAGCGCCGTTCTTGCGCGTCGCCAAGGCGCGTCAGCCGCCTTGTAGATGATGTGGCGCAAATCGTTAAGCCGGCCTGGATTGGCGGGGCGGCCGTCAGCCACCCATTTTTCCCGAGATTGACCGCCTTTCCACGCGCGGGTGGTGAAACCAAGGATTTCGACCCTGACGCTGCATCGCTCAAGCGTGCGCGCCAGGATGTCGGCGCAAATCGCCGCGATGGAGATCGGCCGGCCGCGCATCGATCCGGAATTGTCGATCAGCAGCGTGACGACGGTGTCGCGGAAGTCGAGTTCGCGTTCTCGTTTGAAGGATAGCGGCTGCATCGGGTCGACGACGACCCGCGCAAGCCGGGCTGCATCGAGCACGCCTTCATCCAGGTCAAACTCCCAACTGCGGTTTTGCTGGGCGAGCAGTTTACGCTGAAGTTTGTTGGCGAGGCGCGAGACGACGGATTGCAAGTTTTCAAGTTGCCGGTCGAGGGTGCGGCGAAGGCGCTCTAGCTCTTCGGGGTCGCACAATTCGGCGGCTTCGGCGGTTTCGTCAAACTCGGTCGTATAGGCTTTGTAGCGTTCGCCGCTATCGCCTTCGAACTTCGCACGGATGGACGATATTTTGGCGTTATCGACCGCGCCGTCAGCGTCTTCATCGAATTGTTCAATGTCCTGTTCGGAGATTTCCGCGTCGCCTTCGGACGGGTCTTCGCCGTCGCCAAAGTTTTCATCCGGCATGTCGGACGCATTGTCGTCAGCGGCGTCGGCATCGTTGTCTTCGCCCTGTTGTTCGTCCTGATCGCCCTGTTGCTGCTCTTCGGAAGGGTCTGACCCTGTATCGTCTTCAAGCTGCAAATCGCGCAACACATTGCGAACAGCGTTTGCGAAAGCGCGCTGGTCGTGAATGTCGATGTTGGAAGCAAGGGCGTCGAGCGACTGACCGGCGAGTTTTTCGACTTCTTCGCTGCGCGCTTTCATCAGCGCCTTCGCGGACGCGGGGTGGTCGCGTCCGGTCAACCGCTGGCGTAACAACAGCGCGGCGACTTCCGGCAGGGCGCCCGCCTCTTTCGGGTCGAGCCGGTCGAGGCGTCTTTCAGCGAGGGTTTTGTTAAGCGAGGCGTCAAGATTGTCGCCGACGCCTTTCAGCACTTTCGCGCCGATCGCTTCGATGCGCGCACTCTCAAGCGCGCGAAACACCGCTTGCGCCTCTGCGCCGGCGGGGGCGAGGCGGGCGTGCAGGGCGCTGTCATGATGGGCGAGGTGCAGCGCCGCGCTGTCGGCCTCGCCTCGCGCGATCATCGCCGCGTCGCGGTCAAGCACGCGCGCCGGCAGCGGGATCTTGGCGGTCTTCTGCATGACGGAGGCATGATCGCCGCCGAAGCTCACCTCGGCGTCGCGCGTCGCCGAGATTGCGCGCGTCGTCTGGAGGAGGGCGCGTTTGAAGTCTTCCCGGGCGCGTTCTTTCGCTGTTGTCATAGGTTGCGGATCATGCCGATTGGGTGGAGTTTGCCAAGTGGGGCCGGCAGTCCTTTTGTCGTCCCTTCCACATTCAGGCCGGGGAAGCGCTTAATGACCGAAGCAAAATTGACCGCCACAGAAATATCGGCGCTGTTCGAACGCGAATTCCCAAGCTGGCGCGAAGGGCCGTTGATGGTTGAATCCGCCGGGTTTCGCTATGGCGTCGTTCGAATGCGCACCGACGCGAGGAACCTGCGGCCGGGCGGCACGGTATCCGGCCCGACAATGTTCATGCTGGCGGATACCGCGCTTTATGTCGCAGTGCTTGCAAGCGTCGGTCCGAAGCTGTTGTCGGTGACGACGAGCCTGACCATCAATTTTCTGCGCAAGCCGGATGTCGGCGACCTCATCGCGGAGTGCAAACTGGTCAAGCTGGGAAAGCGCCTCGCGGTCGGCGATGTGATGATCCGGCCCGATGGCGACGAGGAGGCGGTGGCCCACGCGGTGGGTACCTATTCGATCCCGGCCTGACGCCTTCAATGTAACGCAGCCTCGTCTTCGTCATGTGGCGGGACGACGGTATCGAACGGCGCGAGATCGTCCGCCTGCGTCAACGGATTTCGCGCCAGAACCAGCAAACCCTCAACATCTTCGCCGCGATCTTTGCGCAGCACCGCCTGCTCCATCCGGAGCAGGTCAAGACCGCCCTCTTTGAGCGCGTCGGCGATATAATTGGCATGGTGAGCATATCGCAGCGAGGGGCGAATACGCCAGTCTGTGTCGCATGTCTGCTCGACCGAGAATGCAAACAGACCGCCGGGGGCGAGACGTCGCGCCGTCGCGCAAAAGACATGACCAAGATCGCCGAAATAAATCAGCACGTCAGCGGCGATAATCGCGTCATAAGTTTGCGTCGCGCCGAGCAGGAAGGAAAGAAGCTCGCCCTGGTGGAGTGCGTCGTACACGGCTTTTCTGCGCGCCTGTTCAAGCATCCGCGGCGACAGATCGACGCCCTCAAGCCATGCCGCCTTCTGCGCGATGCATTCGCCAAAAAGGCCGGTGCCGCAACCAAGATCGAGCACGCGCGCGAACGGTTCGCGCCGCTGCGAAGCCTCCATCAACAGCGAACCGAGCTGGCGCGGCGTCGCATAGCCAAGGCGCTCAACCAGCGCGCTATCAAAGTCGCCGGCGTACGCGTCGAACAATGCAGCCACATAGGCCGGCGGGGCGACGTCAATCGACACCGCCGCATCAATGCGGGAAAGCTCAAGCGAGGCGCCGTGCATGTCATCCGGGTCGCGCTTCAGGCATTCGCGAAACGCCGCAGCCGCGGCGGCGGCGTCGCCCAGCGCGAGCCGCGCGCGGCCAAGCGCCAGCCATGCCGGCGCCCAGTCAGGCGCACGCTCGATCGTCTGCTCGAACAGATCGGCGCTCGCGCCGTGGTCGCCGGCGCGCGCAAAATCGGCGCCGTATTCGTAACGCCGATCAGCGATAAGATCGCCGGAAGATAAGGGACGTTCATCCATGGGTTATATCGCGCAGCGTGCTCTTGAGCATTTAATCCGTGAGCCGATTATTAACTGCTTTCCGCGAGGAATGAAAGCTGCTGGATCATGGCGCTGCGATTGGCTTCGGTCTGGTCGGTCAGCAGCGTTGGATAATCGCCGGTGAAGCAGTGATCGGTAAACGCCGGCGCAGCGCTGTCGCGCGGGCCTTTGCCGAATGCTTCGTACAGACCGTTCAGCGACAGGAATGCGAGGCTGTCGACGCCGATCTCGTCGCGCATTTCTTCAAGCGTCATCTGCGTCGCAATCAGCTCTTCCCTGGTAGGCGTGTTGATGCCGTAAAAATCAGGGTACAAAATTGGCGGACAGGCGACGCGCAGGTGCACTTCGGCGGCGCCGGCGGAACGCATCATCTGCACGATTTTTCGCGAAGTCGTGCCGCGCACGACGGAATCGTCGATCAGGATAACGCGCTTGCCCTCGATCTCGGCCCGGTTCGGCGAATGCTTGCGCGCAACGCCGGCTTCGCGGATTCGCTGCTCGGGCTCGATAAAGGTGCGCCCGACAAAGTGACTGCGGATCAGCGCCATCTCGAACGGCAGGCCCGACGCCTGCGCATAACCGATCGCCGCCGGCACGCCGGAATCGGGTATCGGCGAGACGAGATCGGCGTCCGCCGGGGCTTCCAATGCGAGGCGCTGGCCGAGTTCCTTGCGGAGCTGGTAGACGCTCTTGCCGTCGATGATTGAATTCGGCCGCGCGAAATAGATCAGTTCGAAGATGCACGGGCGCGCCTGCGCCGGGAACGGAAACACCTGACGGCTTTCGACCTCGCCATTGGCGCGGCAGATCACCACCTCGCCGGGATTGATGTCACGGACGAAGCTGGCGCCGATGAGATCGAGCGCGCAGGTCTCCGACGCCAGAATGGGCGCGCCGTTAAGCTCGCCGAGAATGAGCGGCCTGATGCCGACCGGGTCGCGCGCGCCGATCAACGCGTCTTTCGTCAGCACGGTCAGCGCATACCCGCCCTCGACCTGTTTCAGGCTGTCGATCAGCTTGTCGACCATGGCGAGCTGGTGCGAGCGCGCGGTGAGTTGCAGGAAAAGTTCAGAATCCGAGGTCGACTGAAAAATACAGCCGCGCTGGATCAGTTCGGCTTTCAGCTTGAGCGCGTTGGTCAGATTGCCGTTATGGGCGACGGCGATGCCGCCCTTGTCGAGATCAGCGTAAAGCGGCTGCACATTGCGCAGGACGGTGTCGCCGCGTGTGGAATACCGTGTGTGTCCGATGGCGGCGACGCCCTTCAACTGCGCCAGCGTATCGGCGTCGGAAAAATTGTCCGAGACAAGGCCGAGATGGCGTTCTGTATGAAAGTGCTCGCCGTCATAGCTGGCCATGCCGGCGGCTTCCTGGCCGCGGTGCTGGAGCGCGTGCAGGCCAAGCGCGCAGAACGCCGCCGCGTCCGGGGTGCCGATTATGCCGAATACGCCGCACTCTTCCTTGAGTTTCGGTCCGCCGATCACGGCGTCAAGTTCGTGACGGCGTTTGCGATAGCGTGCGCCGAGGCGCTTCAGCCGTTTGGCCGCAGCCATGGCGAAGCGGTCAGCGCCCTGTGTCTGGTCGGTCATCGCCTTCGCCTTCCTTTACCAGAATGTCCGCAATCGGATCGCTGCTTGGCGGCGCTTCGGCGCGGTCATTGGTGGTCATTGTCGTCACGATCTCTTCAAGGCCGGCGCGGTCGCGCCGGTCATATCCTTCGCGGGCGGCGCTGACATCGGCGTCCGGCTCGTCCGGTTTCGATTGCAGATCCTTGGTCGCCGGCGCAAGGCGTTCAAAAAATTCCGCCGTTGACGTCGCCAGCGGCAATAACATGGCGCCGCGCACCGCGACCGGCTGGTTCGCCTCGTCGAGATAGTAGCCATAGCCGAGAAATCCAAGGCCGATCAGCGCCAGCGCCCGCACCAGGCCGAACACGCCGCCGCCTATACGGTCGGCGGTGCGCTGCCGGTCGCTCAGCCTGATCCGCGCCATCGCCCGGTGGCTGACGAAATAGAGCCCCAGAAACACGACCGCGACGATGACGCCGCCGACAATCGCCGTACTGAAGAACGAGCCCTGCTTGCCGATCAGCGCCAGCGCCGGCGGCGTACCGAACCATGCGGCAAGCCCGGCAAGAGCGAGGATGACGAGGGTTGCAAGCTCTTTCACCGCGCCGCGAATGGCGGCGAACAGGACCGAGACGGCGATAATCCCGAGAAGCAGCGCGTCAAATACTGTCATGCGTTACCTGTGAGCCGCCGCGCGGGAGGCCATTTCGTAATGAGTCTCCCGCCGCGCTCTCCATATCGCCGATTTGTCCTGTCCTCAACCATCGGCGCGCTTTACCCATGCGATTAAATCGGCCAGCGTTTCCGCCCCGTCGAGGCTTAACGCCTTGCTTTTCGCCGAGGCCGGGGCGAGCGCGCCCTTGAACCCCAGTTTTTCGGCTTCTTTAAGGCGCGCGTCGGTCTGGGTGACCGGGCGCACCGCGCCGGAAAGCGCAACCTCGCCGAAGATGACAGCGGTGTTCGGCAGGGCGCGATCAAAGAGGGATGAACAAAGCGCCGCCGCGGCCGCAAGGTCCGCCGCGGGCTCGCCAATGCGCAGCCCGCCGGCCACGTTTAAGAACACGTCGTGGCGGCCGAAATCGAGGGCGCAGCGGGTGTCGAGCACCGCCAGCAGCATCGACAGGCGGGCGCTATCCCAGCCGACCACGGCGCGCCGGGGCGCGGCCAGCGTTGATGGCGAAACCAGCGCCTGGATTTCAACCAGAATAGGGCGCGTGCCCTCAATCCCGGCGAACACCGCCGCGCCGGGCGCCGGCTCGCCCTGTTCCGACAGGAACAGTTCCGACGGGTTCGACACCTCGCGCAGGCCGGCGCCGGTCATTTCGAACACGCCGATTTCATGCGCCGCGCCGAAACGGTTCTTGACCGCCCGCAACAGGCGAAAGGCGCGGCCCTGTTCGCTTTCAAAGTACAACACCGCATCGACCATGTGCTCGACGACGCGCGGGCCGGCGATCTGGCCGTCCTTGGTGACATGGCCAACCAGCAGCGTTGCGCAGCCGGAGCTTTTGGCGAGGCGCACAAGCTCCTGCACGCAGGCGCGCACCTGCGTCACCGTGCCGGGCGAGGCGGGCAGCGCGTCCGACCACAGGGTCTGGATGGAATCGATGATGACGACGTCGGGCTTTTCAGCCTTCAGGGTCGACAGGATATCGCGCAAAGCCGTGGCGGCGGCGAGCGCCACCGGCGCGTCCGACAGGCCAAGACGCTGGGCGCGCAGGCGGATTTGCGCCACCGCTTCCTCGCCGGAGATATAGGCGACCTTGGCCCCGCTATTGGCCAGCCCGGCGGAAATCTGGAGCAGCAGCGTCGATTTGCCGACGCCGGGGTCGCCGCCGATCAGCAGGGCCGAGCCGGGCACCAGCCCGCCGCCGCAGGCGCGGTCGAATTCCGCATTGCCGGTGAGAAGGCGCGGTTCGAATTCCGCCTCCCCCTTCAGCGTCGTGAAATCGAGCAGCTTGCCCTTGCCGGATGACGCCTTGGCGCTGAGCGAGCCCGGCGGCGCCGGCATCGCCTCCGCCTCGATGGTGTTCCATTCCCCGCAATCGTCGCAGCGCCCCTGCCATTTGCCGTAAACCGCGCCGCAGGACTGGCAAACAAACGCGTCGGACTGGCGGGCCAAGCAGGTCTCTCCATTGTTGGGGGCGGCGCAGGTTCCGGGGGCGGCCGCGCCGCCAGCATAGGCCGACTCACCCGCGCGCAAAGCCGAATTCCGCAAAATGCGCGCTCGGGATGAGAGCGCGCGCCAACGTGTTTTCAGGGCCGGGGGCGAAGCCCGATAGCGGGCGGCGGCGATTCCCGTCAGCCGCGTCAGCGATGCAATCTTCTGGTCGCGATAAGGGTGCGTCATTTTCCTGTCCTGGTGTCTGCGTCCGCGCCGGATTGGTTCCGGGCGCAAAATTCCATGAGAGCGAAGTATAGGGCGCCCGGAAGGGACGGGTATAAGTCGGGGGATAAGTGGCGGGATAAGTGGCGGGATAGATTTATTTTTCCCTGCACGGGCAGAGGGTTAAATGGTTAACGCGAAGGCCAAAAAAAACGGGGGAATTAGCCGGCTGTAGCACCCGTCAGGGTTTATGTTGCGACGCAGCGAAAGCCAGCTTATGGAAGGGCGGTCCGCCGCGACGTCAGGGAGACGGAAACCATGCGTATTGATGCGATCAAAATCGGCGACAATCCGCCGGACGACGTCAACGTCATCATTGAAGTGCCGGTCGGCGGCCAGCCGATCAAATACGAGATGGACAAAGAGGCGGGGGCGCTGATCGTTGATCGCTTCCTTTACACGCCGATGGCCTATCCGGGCAATTATGGATTTGTTCCGCATACGTTATCCGACGACGGCGACCCGATTGACGTTCTCGTGTGTAATTCGCGCCCGCTCATTCCCGGCTGCGTCATCAATGTGCGCCCGCTCGGCGTCATGATGATGGAGGATAATTCAGGCCTTGATGAAAAGGTCATCGCCGTGCCGTCGGCGCATCTGTCGCGGCGCTTTGACGGGGTTGAGAATTATTCGGACCTGCCGGACATCACGCTGCAACAGATCGAACATTTTTTTGAGCACTATAAAGACCTCGAACCCGGCAAATGGGTCAAGCTCGGCGGCTGGCAGGATGCGGCCACCGCGCGCAAGTTAATCGTCGAGGCGATTGAACGCGCAAAGGGTTAAGCGCTGGCGCCCCGCCGGGCTGCACTGACGATCCTCGCGTTGCGGCGACGCCGGCGTGCGTATAAATTGGCTGTAAAACACCAGAGCAAAATTGCGCGCACATTTGCACGCCAAGGAGGAATTCGCCAATTGGCAAATAATATCCGCCGGCTGAGATTGGCTTTTCTGCTGACGCCGCGCGACCTTGCGGCGCGCTTGGGAACTGACGAGACCGATATCTTCCGCATCGAGTCGCCGACCTATCATCTCGACGATCAATGGATCGCCGCCGCCGCGCGCGCGTTCTGTGTCGATGAACACGTTATTACGGACGAGGAAATCGATCTCGACGCCATCGTGTCGGCGTCGTTCCTCACCGAACCGGCGATGACGGTCGTATTCTGCCCGGTGGCGGTGCGTTATGGACTGCTGACGCTGACGGCGAAGATCGCGGGTATGCGCGTTGCGCGGTCGCTGGATGATGATGAGCTTGCGCGCGCCGCCCAGCAGATGGCGGCGTTTGTCGAATCTGAAAACCCCGCGGCGAATGACAATGACGCGCGGATCAATCGTCTGAAGCTAGCTCTTCAAATAGCCGTCTTAGCAATCCTTCAAGCCCGCGGCGTTCGGGTCGAGTCTCACTTTCAGCAAGTTCTCGATGAAGGCGTTCCGGCGGTTGCGCAATTGATTGAGGGCTTCTCGCGGATCGGCCGCGAGCCGGCATTCTGATGACGTTGTCGGAGTCGCTTCGAGGACCGCTGAAAATGGTTAACAGACGGTCGTAGAGCTGTTTCGCCTCGTCCTGATCGTTCCCCATGCGCGGTGTCTCGTGAGCCCGTTCTTCTGTTTTCGCCATATAAAGCGCTTTTTGTCGCCCGCGCAAGGCGAATTAGGAGTTCATTTACACCTTGAGTTGACGATTCGTTCTCCGGCGATGACCGGGAGGAGAACGGAGCGGAATCATGAAGTCTTTGAAGAAAGAACAAGTAGAGTTGCTGAAGTTCGAAAAGCAGGTGCTGGCGCTGGGCGTCGGCCTTTCGACGCTGACCGCGGGCGCGGCGGCCAGAGCCGCCGATGCGGTCGGTCCTTTCGCGGCCGAACACACCGCCGAAGTGCAGGCCGCGTATATCAACCTTGTGGAAACGTTGCAGGCCGCGCATGATGCGATTGAAACCGGCGCCGTCGGCGCCGGACTTCAGCTTCTGCAGGTGCGGGGGCAGCCGAAGGAAGCTTCGGCACTGGAGGCTGCGTTATCACTCTTTGGGATGCGCTGACGATTGGATTTTACGCCGCGACCGTATTGTTTGCGGTCGCGGCGGCCCATTGGTCAGGGTCCGTCCATATTGCGCGCGCCTCGCGCGTGTCGGCGCTGATTTATCTCGCGTCGATATTATTCTGGCTGCTCAGTCATCACGGGATATGGCGTTACGCCGTCCTCGACCTGTTCGCGCTCGCCTATTTTTACCGCGCCTGGTCGTCGCCCGACGCGCAGCACAAACAGTTCCACTTCCTGATGATGTGCAGCTATCTGGTGACGACGGCGTTTTACACCTTCCGAACCGCGATCACGGCCATGGGCGTGCAGCCATTCGGCATGTCGTTGTGGTGGTACGGGCTCGCCAGCAATCTGATGTTCGAGCTCGAGCTGTTGTTCGTCGCCGGTTATGCGTTCCTTTATCGCCGGGCCAAAGCCGACAAGCGCAAATTCAAGGCCGATAGCGAACAATGGTTGAGCAAGGTGCGCCGGTTGACCGGCGACACGAAGGAACGCGAATAGGTGGGCGCAACCGCGCCTTTCACCCCACCTTCTTCGTCCATACCCCGCCGCGGCGCAGGGCGGTCGCGACCTTGCCGGTGCGTTTGCCTTGCGTCGGGTGATGGTCCCAGAACGCGACGTCAAACGCGGGCGCCGACTGGTCGCGGTAAAGAACGCCCATCACCATCGGAAATTCGGGATGATGCAGTTCGGCGAGCATATGCGCCAGCGTGCGATTGGTCTCATTATGCACCAGCACGTCAGCGACATCGACGCCGCCTTCGCCGACCGTGACGACTTCAAGATTGAACGTCTGCGGATTAAAGCGCAGGCCCTTGGCGCCGCCGGCGTAGATGAGCGGCTTGCCATGCTCGACATGGATCTGGTGGTCGTCGGCGACTTTCTTTTCGGTGAAGTCAGCGAACACGTCCTTGTTGTAGACGATGCAGTTCTGGAAAATCTCAACAAAGGATGCGCCGTTAAACGCGTGCGCCGCTTTCAGCGTTTCGGTAAGGTTCTTCGCATCGGTGTCGACGCCGCGGGCGACAAAGCGCGCATTCGCACCGAGCGCCAGCGAGCACGGATTGACCGGCGCATCGACAGAACCCTTCGGCGAGGACGGCGAGCGCGTACCGATACGGCTGGTCGGCGAGTACTGGCCTTTGGTCAGGCCGTAAATCTCGTTGTTGAACAGCATCACCTGCATGTTCACATTACGGCGCAGGACGTGGATGAGGTGGTTGCCGCCGATCGACAGGCCGTCGCCGTCGCCGGTGACCAGCCACACATCGAGTTCGGGATTGGCGAGTTTGAGGCCTGTTGCAAACGCCGGCGCGCGCCCGTGGATGGTGTGAAAACCATAGGTGTTCATGTAATAGGGAAAGCGCGAGGAACACCCGATGCCGGAAATGAACGCCGTCTTGTCAGGGTCGGCGCCGATATCGGCCATCGTCTTTTGTACGGCCTTCAAGATCGCGTAGTCGCCGCAGCCGGGGCACCAGCGCACTTCCTGATCGGTGGCGTAATCTTTTGCGGCCAGAGGTGTTTTAACGGGAGCGTTCATTTTATTTACTCCGCTGCCTTGGCGACGCCGACCTGATGGCGGATGGCGTCGAGGATTTCTGAAATTTTGAACGGCTGGCCGGTGACTTTGATCAGGCTTTCCACCGAAACGCCCAGCTTGTCCCGGAGCAGTGTCGCGCACTGGCCCATATTCATTTCCGGCAGCAGGATGCGGTCATAACCGGCGAGCAAATCGCCGAGATTTTCCGGGAACGGATTAAGCCAGCGCAAATGGATTTGCGCCACGTCAAGCCCCTCGTCGCGCGCCGCCTCCACCGCGCGCCAGATCGGCCCATGGGTCGAGCCCCAGCCGACCACGGCGAGGGGGCCTTTGTCGGGGCCTTGCTCGACCTTTTGCGGCGCGATGAATTTGGCGACGGAGGCGACCTTGGCGAAGCGCATGGCGGACATTTTCTGGTGGTTCGCCCCGTCATAGGAGATATCGCCGGTCGCAATGTCCTTTTCGATGCCGCCGATGCGGTGGGCAAGGCCCGTCATGCCCGGCGCCGCCCACGGGCGGCCATAGCTCTTTTCGTCGCGCTTCCAGATCGCGCGCTTCAAATCGGTCGGGTCGTCTGATTGCGGCGGCGGTGGCGGCGGGTTTGGGGTAATCTTTTCATAACTGTCAATATCGGGGATCGCCCATGGCCCGGCGGCGTTGGCGATATAGCCGTCGGTCAGCAGGAACACTGGCGTCATGTGGCGCAGCGCAACGCGCGTCGCCTCAATCGCTGCGTCGAAGCAGTCATCGGCGCCGGACGTCGCGATCACCGGCAGCGGCGCGTCGGCGTTGCGGCCATACACCGCCTGATAAAGGTCTGACTGTTCGGTCTTGGTCGGCAGGCCGGTCGACGGGCCACCGCGCTGGGAATTGACGATGATAAGCGGCAGTTCGGTCGCGATGGCGAGGCCA
Source organism: Parvularculaceae bacterium (assembly GCA_041398145.1). Taxonomy (GTDB): domain Bacteria; phylum Pseudomonadota; class Alphaproteobacteria; order Caulobacterales; family Parvularculaceae; genus Amphiplicatus. Next base: position 297,573 of record JAWKVF010000002.1, read on the forward strand.
ATCGCCTCGGTCTTCAGCGCAATGCCGGGACCGGACGAGGAGGTGACGCCAATCTTGCCGCCATAAGACGCGCCAATGGCGGCGCAGCACGCGGCGATTTCGTCTTCCGCCTGGAAGGTGGCGACGCCAAGCTCGCCATAGCGCGAGAGATAATGCAACAGGGGCGAGGCGGGCGTGATCGGGTAGGAAGCGAACAGCAATTGCCGGTCGGCAAGTTCGCCGGCGGCGGCAAGGCCAAGCGCCAGCGCTTCGGCCCCGGTGATCGAGCGATAATCGCCCGGCGTCATCGGCGCGGCGCCTACCGCATACTGAGGAATTTCAGCCGACAGCTCCGCCGTCTCGGCATAGGCGTGCCCGGCGTTCAACGCCATCAGATTGCCGGTGAGGACGTCAGGCTTGCCGGAGAATTTTTTGTTGATCCACGCTTCAATCGGCGCGCGGTCGCGACCAAACATCCACAACACCGCGCCAAGGCCCCAGAAGTTCTTGCACTGGTCGCTGTCGCGTTTGGAAAGGCCGCTGTCTTTCACCGCCTCAAGGGTTTGCGTCTTAATCGGGATCTCGATGACGCGATAGTCGGCAAGCTCGCCGGTCTCTCGCGGGTCTTTGTCGATATGCGCCTTGGCGAAATTGCGGGCGTTGAATTCGTCGGTGTTGACGAGAATGACCGCGCCCTTGGGCAATAGCGGCAGGTTCACTTTCAGCGCCGCCGGATTGAACGCGACCAGCACGTCCGGCGCGTCGCCTGCGGTGGCGATGCGGCGCGAGCCGAGATTGATCTGGAACGCCGAGACGCCAAAAGTGGTGCCGACCGGCGCCCTGATCTCCGCCGGGAAGTCGGGGAAGGTCGAAAAGTCCGACCCCGCAAGCGCCGTCGATTCGGCGAATTGCGAGCCAAGCAACTGAATGCCGTCGCCGGAGTCGCCTGCAAATCTGACGACGATTGAAGTTTCCTGGTGAGGCTGTGTCATCTTATCTTTCGCGTTGACCCTTGTCGAAGGCGCACCTTAACGCCGGGAACCGCCCCGGCGGAACAAAAAAACGCCGCATCGCCAATGCGGCCGGATAAACCCTCTGGCCTGATAATGCAGGCCCGCCGCCGCGCACAAGGGTGTGCGGCGCAGGCCCCGCAATAAGGTGAAAAACGGTGCAAAAAAAGGGGGATTGCCGCCATTTTGGCGCATGATTTCTAATCGGTCGGTGTAAAAACCTGAACGCTTGCCCGCCACTTGATGTCAGGCCGAAACGTCACGAGGGCGCTAGGAATGGCCGATCAAACCGGTCTATACCGCCGGAAACGCCAGTGTATGAACATGTATCCGGATAAGTGATGAAATTTTTTGTCGATACCGCTGAAGTCTCAGAAATCAAAGCGCTCATTCCGACAGGTCTGGTCGACGGGGTGACCACCAATCCCAGCCTGATCGCCAAATCGGGCCGCGATTTCCGCGAAGTGACGGCCGAGATTTGCGATCTCGTGCCGGGGCCGGTCAGCGCCGAAGTGACCGCGACCGAGACCGCCGCCATGGTCGCGGAAGGAAAGTCGCTCGCGAAAATCGCCAAGAATGTCGTCGTCAAGCTGCCGCTGACGCTCGACGGCGTCGCCGCCTGCAAGGCGCTGACCGACGCCGGTATAAAGACCAATGTCACTTTGTGCTTTTCAGCGAACCAGGCGCTGATCGCGGCGAAGGCCGGCGCCACCTACATCTCGCCGTTTATCGGCCGGCTCGACGATATCGGCCTGAACGGGATGGAGCTGATCCACGAGATACGCCACATCTACGACAATTATGACTATGGAACCCGGATCCTTGCTGCGTCGATCCGGTCTGTGATGCACATAAAGGACGCGGCGCTCGCCGGCGCGGACGTCGCCACGGCGCCGCCAGCGGTGATCAAGGCGCTGGCGCATCACCCGTTGACCGACAAAGGCCTTGCGGCGTTTCTCGCCGACTGGGCGAAGACAGGGCAAAAAATACTTTGAACGCCGCCGCCGACACCCCCGCCGAAACCAAGCATCAACCCGCCTTCATCCATTCCTTTGGCGTCAAGGATACAGTCGGGACGCGATTGACGTGGGAGCAGTTGCAGGCGCCAGACTTCGTCAACGGCTATGATTTCGTGTGGATGCATCTGAATGCAACGGCGGAAGATACGGGCCCATTCCTGCGCCGACTGCCCGACATGCCGCCGCAGGCGATATCGGCGCTGCTCGCCGGTGAATCGCGCCCGCGTATGATCCGCTTCGAGCACGGGCTTGCGGTCAATTTGCGCGGCGTCAACGTGAACCCCGAAGAAGAACGTGAAGATCTCGTCTCGCTGCGCATCTGGTGCGACGCCCGGCGCGTGATTACGACGCGCCGGCGTTTTGTGCGCTCGATCCGCGATACCAGGATGGTGGTCGAAGCGCCCGGCGGGCCGGCGACCAGCGGCGAGCTGGTGGCGCTGATCGCCAGCAATATGACGCTCGGCGTCGAGCCGCAGATTATGGAAATTTCAGATCTGGTCGATGGTTTGGAAGACGAAATCGTCACCTCATCGGAACTGAGCCTGCGCGCAAAACTTTCCGCCGCGCGCCACGACGCCGTGGTGCTTCGCCGGTTCATCGCGCCCCAGCGCGACGCGCTCAGCCGCCTCGCCAATGAAGAGATTGATCTGTTCGACCACAAGGCGAAAACCGAACTGCGTGAAGTCGCCGATGTCGTCACGCGCATGCTTGAAGAAATCGACGCGACCCGCGAACGCGCCATGGTGCTGCATGACCAGATTATGGATTTGCGCTCGGAAGAGATGAACCGGAACATGCTCATCCTGTCGACCGCGGCGGCGATTTTCCTTCCGCTCGGTTTTATCACCGGTCTGCTGGGGATCAACGTCGCGGGCATTCCGGGTGCTGATTTTCATCTCGCATTTTGGTTCGTCGTCGCGTTTTGCGGGCTGATTGCGGTGGGGCTGGTTGCGTATTTTCGTTCAAAGGACTGGTTGTGAGACTCGTTGCGATCGTTGTTCTGTGGCTGACGCTTGTCGGGGCTGCGTTCGCGCAGAGCCAGACGGCCGCGGAGCGCGAAACGGCGATCGACAAGGCGAGTGCGCAGTTGCGCCAGATCTCGGCCGAGATCGAGGATGCGGATGCGGAAGGCGCATCCTCGCGAGAACAGGAGATCCGCGAGATCATCGCGGGATCGCGAAGCCGCCTCGGGCCCGTCAACACTGAAATTCAGGCGGTCAGCGATAACCTTGCGCTGCTCGGTCCCGCGCCAAAGGAGAACGAGCCGCCCGAGGCAAGCGCCGTCGCCAGCGAGCGCGAAACCTTCAACAACCAGTTGACCATGCTGCGTGGTCAGCGCACGCGCATTCTCGCCAATATCGACGAAGCCATCGCGCTGCTGGGCGATATTTCGAGAAACCGTTTCCTGCGATTTTATTCAGACCTGACGGTGCGCACCGCGTCGCTGGTCACGGCGGATCTGTGGAAAGGCGCGAGGGAAGATTTTTCTAAGCTCCGCAGCGGGGTTGGAAATTACTTTGCGAACTGGCAGGCGCGCAGCGGCGACAGCAACAATGTGCTCGCCAAAGTGGCGGCGCTGTTCGCCGCGTTCGCCATCTCCATCTTCATGTTCGGCCCGGTGCAACGCTGGGCGCGGCGTTATGTAAACACCAAGGTCACGGCGCGCGAGCCGACAAAGGCGCGCCGGGTCGCGGCGGCGGCGGCAAGGCTGTTGACGCGCCTCGGGCCGGGTGTCATCGGCGGGCTGGCGGTGATCGAAACGGCGCGCGCGATTGGTCTGTTGCAGGATGATGGGCTGTCCGTCGCCCACGCAATCTGGGTCAGCCTTATCGCATTCCTGCTGGCGCAGGGCGCCACCGCCGGTCTGTTCTCGCCAGCGGGACCGGACTGGCGACTTACCGATCTTGAACCGCCGTCAAACCCCCGCGTGCGGCTCTATATGCTGGCGATTTTTGCGTTGTTTGGCGTGAAGTTGATCGCCGTCGCCATCTTCGACGTTGCTGGCGGGCTGACGCAGTTGTCGCAGATGGTGACCGGGGTGAACGCTGTGATCATCGGCGTGTTGCTTGTGGTGTTGTCGCAACGCGCGATATGGGCAGGCGGCGCGGCGCCAGTGAAAGTCCGCGCAGGCGCCGACGCGCCCGGCGGCGATGGCGAGGCCGATAGCCGAACGGCCCGCGTCGATGAGAGCTTCTGGCCGTCGTTTCGTTTCGTCGTTCGGGTGATCGGCCTGGGCGTCATTATCGCAAGCGTCGCCGGTTATGTGCTTCTCGCCGATTTTGTCGTCTCGCGGATTTACTATTTGCCGCTGTTGATCGCCGTCATCTGGTTCACGCGCGCGCTATTGAAAGAAGCGACCTTGTGGGCCGACCGCCGACTGAAAAGCGGCAAAGAGGACGGGCAGGACCCGGCCGAGGACGAAACACAGGCTTTTGTTTTCTGGGTCGGCGCCGGCGTCGACGTTCTGGTTTTCGTGCTGTTCCTGCCGGCGCTGCTTGCCCTGGCCGGCATCGAAACTTCAAGTGTTCGCGACATCGTCGTGCGCGCCTTTTCCGGTTTCAGAATTGGCGGCATGTTCATCTCGTTGAACGATATCTTCATCGCAATCGGAACGTTTGTTGCGATTTTGATTGTCACGCGCGGTTTGCAGGGCGCGTTGCAGCGCGGCCCGCTGGCGCATTCACGCATTGACCCCGGCATCCAGAATTCGCTGGTGACGCTGTTCGGCTATTTCGGCCTTGTCGTTGCGGTTGTCGCCGCCTTTTCAGTTCTGGGCTTTGACCTCTCCAACCTCGCGCTGATCGCTGGCGCGCTGTCGGTCGGCATCGGCTTCGGCTTGCAGAGCATCGTCAACAATTTTGTATCGGGGCTGATCCTTCTTTTCGAACGGCCGATAAAAGTCGGCGACTGGATCGTCACGAATTCCGGCGAGGGGATTGTCAAAAAAATCAGCGTACGTTCGACCGATATTGAAACCTTTGACCGCTCGTCGATCATCATTCCGAATTCCGAGCTGATTTCCTCCACCGTCACCAACTGGACGCACAGGGACCGGTTGGGCCGAATCCGGTTGCCGGTTGGCGTGGCTTACAAGTCAAACCCCGAGCAGGTAAGGGAATTGCTGCTGCAATGTGCGAACGAACATCCGCTCGTCGTACGCTATCCCGAACCCTTTGTGGTCTGGCAGGACTTTGGCGCGTCCTCGCTCGATTTCGAGTTGCGCGCCTATCTGCGTGACATCTCAAAGGGTCTTCAGGTGAAGACAGAGCTTCGTTACGCAATATTCAAGGCTTTCAAAGACGAAGGTATCGAAATTCCATTCCCGCAACAGGATCTCTACGTCAAATCCCTTCCTGACGGCTCGCCGCCGCCCGCACCCACACCCACACCCACACCGCAACAGGTCGCCGAGCCGGAAACTGGCGACGACGATTGATGGGGCCGATGGAGAGGATTGTCCGTGCTTGAATTAGAGCGTCGAGCAAATAACCTGAATCAAATTTGTTTGCGATGCTGACGAACCGTGATTCACCGTTATCGGAGGTGGATCATGGGACGCTCTTTATCGACGGATATCCGGCGGCGGATGGTGCGCGGCGTTGAACGCGGCAAGACGCGGCGGGCAGTTGCGGCGCAGTTTGAGGTGGCGCCGACGGCGGTGCGGCTGGTGGCGCGGTGATGCGGCGACCGGTTCGGTGAAGCTGGCGCGACAAGGGCGGCCGAAGGGCTCAGGCAAGCTCGGGCCGCACCGGGATTTTCTCATCGAACGGGTGCAAGGAGAAGCCCGACATCGATGCCGGAACTGGCGGCGGTTCTGAGGCCGAGCGGGTCCAGGCGCATCCGACCTGCCTGTCAAAACTGCTTTGTGCGGCCGGACTACCTATAAAAACTCTTCTGGCGTCGGAACAAGAACGCTCAGACGTGAAAGCCGCACGCCTCGAATGGCGGTTGCTGGCGCCGAAGCCGGCGATGCGCCGCGCGCCCGCGCGGCTCGTCTTTGTCGATGAAACGTCGGTGAAGACGAACATGACCCGATTGCGCGGACGCGCCCTTGCGGCGAGCGGCTCAAGGGTGAGGCTACTGCTCGGCAAATGGAAACACGCAAACCTTCATCGCCGGATTGCGATGCGACGGTCTTGTCGCGCCGGATCGTCGAAGGGCGATGAACGGCGAGGCCTTCGCTATCTATATCGAGACGCAACTCGCCCCAGGCCTTTGAACCCGGGCGACGTTGCCGCCTCGGGACAATTCAACGTTCACAACAGCCAGCGCGCCGCCGATGCGCTTCGACGCGCGGCTGCTGGCTCCTGTTCCTGCCGAAATACCTTCGCCCGATCTGAACCTGATCGAATGGCATTCCTCAAAGCTCAAGGCCCATCTGCGCAAAGCAGCGGCGCGAACCTATGACACCCTGTGCTCGGCCATCGGCGACGTCTGCAACCTGTTCACGCCCGACGAATGCTGGAACTTCTTCAAAGCCCAAAACTATGTTGCAGATTAATTGCTCGACGCTCTAAGACCCAATTGCGAGCGATGCGACAAGAACCTGCCGCCAGACGCAGCGGCGCGAATTTGCACATTCGAGTGTACGTTCTGTCCCGATTGCGCGGAAGCCTATTTGCTGGGCGTTTGCCCAAATTGCGGCGGCAACCTGACGCCGCGGCCAATCCGGCCGCCGGCCCTTCTTGAGAAATATCCGGCGTCCACCCGGCGCGTCATTGGAAAACACGCCGCCGGATAAGTAAATCTCATCCGGCGCCGCGTATTGTCAAACGCCGTCACGCAAACGGGACTTGCAAATCGCGAGATTGCACAGAATGAATGTGGGATGACCCAAACGCTCAAATCGCAACGCTACAAGGAAGTCGCGCAGGAAATCGCCGCCGTTATTGACGGCGAGACGAACCTCACCGCGCGCATGGCGACGGTGTCAAATATTCTCCACCACGCGTTCGATCATTATTACTGGACCGGGTTTTATCTCGTCGATCCGCAAAAGGGCGACGAATTGGTGATCGGCCCGTATCAGGGCACGCTTGGATGCCTTCGTATTCCGTTCGGAAAGGGCGTGTGCGGCGCCACGGCGCGCACGCGCCAGACGCAAATCGTCAAAGACGTTCACGAATTTACCGGTCACATTGCATGCGACGCGCGTTCAGAGTCGGAAATCGTGGCGCCGGTGTTCGACAAATCCGGCGCCCTCATCGCGGTGTTCGATGTCGATAGCGACCGCAAAGCGATGTTCGACGAAGACGACAGGGCCGGCCTTGAGGCGATCCTGAAGGCGACGTTTTCAGCTTAGAAACCAGAGCGATTTACTCAATAGCGCCCGACATATGTACTCTTAGAGCAATTTGCATTCAATCTGAATCGCGAAATTGCTCTAACTATTTGTTGGGTCGCATTTTCTTGCGACGAACCGGTTCCCACCTCGTCGGAAAATGCTCTAGTTCTGGATTCCGGCTTTCGCTGGAAAGAGCGGCAAGTGGTTATTCCATGTTTTCAGCTTGCAGACGGAGAATATAAATCCATAAAGCCGGCCACTCAGGCGAAGCGGTTTGCGGGAAACAGTCGTCAAATTCTCCGCTCACCCCAACGAAAGTCGTGGTCCATCATCATCAAGGCTGAATGTTCACTCGCGCGCGGCCTAACAGACCCATTAGCATCGCGCAAAAAATGTGCAGCGGTTTTTACTTTTCGCGATGCGATCACTAAAGAATAAACCATCATGGAGTGAATCCGGTTTATTGCATGATGGATTAGTCCGCCTCGCCGGTGCGCTCGTCGCGGTCGGTACGCCGCAGATCGGCTTTTGCTCTTTCAATCGTGCGCCGCACGCCGATCGGATTGTCGAGATTGGGAAGCTCGATCATGCCGACGCCGGTGCCGCGCAACACGAGCTTGCCGTAGCCGAATATCCGTCCCAACACGGTTTGATGCAGGACGATTTCCTCGATCTTGTTCAGGCTCACTTCCTGCGTGCTGCGCGAGATGAGGCCGGTTTTGTAAACGAAGCGATAGGTGGTGACGATGATTTCCGTCGTCCACAAAATGATCAGGTGATTAAGCAGGATGATCGAGCCGACCGCCGCCGCCGCCCCCGAAAACCACCAGCCGGCCCGCAATTGCTGATAGGGAATATCTGACGCAAATTGCAGCAGGCAGTACATGACGACCGGCGCCATGCCGAGCGAAAACCAGAGCACCGGAAAGAAGCTGAACGTCCAGTTGAAGTTGGCGCGTTCAATAATCTCTTCGCCCGGCGCCAGCGTTTTGACGACATATCCACTCATTTTTCGGCCAACCCCTCTGCCAAAACCTCTGCCACGCGCGCGGCGCCGTGCATATCCCTATATAGAGGGCGGAAACGGGTTGGAAAACGCCCCAGCCGTTGAAACCGGACGGGACGCGCGATATGACCCGCGCCTGTTTCTCTCAGGACACGAAATCAGCAGGGAGCGACGTCGCAGTGCGTCGCAGCAGAAATGGCGAAATATCAGTATATCTATTTCATGCAGGGCCTGACGAAGGCATTTTCAGGTGGCAAAAAAGTACTCGAAAACATACACTTACAGTTCTATCCCGACGCCAAGATCGGGATTGTCGGGGTCAATGGCGCGGGCAAGTCGACCTTGCTGCGCATTATGGCCGGCATCGACAAGGATTTTTCGGGCGAGGCCTACGCCGCCGACGGCGCGCGGGTAGGCTATCTGCCGCAGGAGCCGGAGCTGGATACGACCAAGACGGTTTTTGAAAACGCCATGGACGGGCTCGCCCCGATCAAGGCCAAGCTTGACGAGTTCAACGCCGTGTCGATGGAGATGGCGGAAAACTACACCGATGAGCTGATGGAGCGGATGTCAAAGCTCCAGGAGGAGATTGATGCGCTCGACGCGTGGGATATCGATTCAAAGGTCGAAATGGCGATGGACGCGCTCAGATGTCCGCCCGGCGACTGGAAGGTCGATAACCTGTCGGGCGGGGAAAAGCGCCGCGTGGCGCTGGCGCGCTTGCTGTTGTCAAAGCCTGACCTGCTCCTGCTCGACGAACCGACCAACCACCTCGATGCGGAATCCGTCGCGTGGCTGGAAAACCATCTGCGCGACTATCCGGGTGCGGTCATTCTCGTCACCCACGACCGCTATTTCCTCGACAATGTCACAGGATGGATTCTCGAACTCGACCGCGGCCGCGGCTTTCCGCACGAGGGCAATTATTCGTCCTGGCTGGAAGCCAAACGCAAACGCGTCGCACAGGAAGAACGCGAGGAGGCGAACCGGAAGAAGTCTCTCGACCGCGAATCCGACTGGATCAACGCCAGTCCGAAAGCGCGTCAGGCGAAGTCGAAGGCGCGGATCAACGCCTATGAAGATCTGCTCAACAAGGCCGGCAAGGAAGATGTCGGCACGGCGCAGATCCAGATCCCGCCGGGTCCGCGTCTTGGCGGCGTCGTGATCGAGGCCGACAATCTGAAAAAAGGGTTCGGCGAAAAGCTGTTGTTTGAAAACCTCACCTTCAAACTGCCGCCCGGCGGCATTGTCGGGGTTATCGGCCCCAACGGCGCCGGCAAGACGACGCTTTTCCGTATGCTGACGGGTCAGGACAAGCCAGACGAGGGTGCGCTGCGCATCGGCGAAACCGTCAAGATGGGCTATGTCGATCAGTCGCGCGACGATCTCGACCCCAACCACAATGTCTGGGAGGAAATTTCCGGCGGGCTCGACGTCATTTCTCTGGGCAAGCGCGAAGTGCCAAGCCGCGCCTATGTTGGCTGGTTCAACTTCAAGGGCGGCGACCAGCAAAAAAAGGTCGGCAATCTTTCAGGCGGCGAACGCAACCGCGTTCACCTCGCGAAGATGCTGACGGAGGGCGCCAATCTGCTGCTGCTTGACGAGCCGACCAACGATCTCGACGTCGATACGCTGCGCGAACTTGAGCGCGCGCTGGAGGATTTTGCCGGTTGCGCGGTGATCATCAGCCACGACCGCTGGTTTCTCGACCGCATCGCGACGCACATTCTGGCGTTTGAGGGCGACAGCCATGTCGAATGGTTCGAAGGTGCGTTTTCCGACTATATGGAGGACAAAAAGCGCCGGCTCGGCCCCGACGCGGATATTCCGCACCGGATCAAGTACAAGCCGCTGACGCGCTAGACCAAACAACAACTTGATCGGAATGCACTCCCTGCTTACCCTGAAGGTAAGCAGGGAGTGCAGCCGTGAAATTTCTTAGGATTGTTCTTTTCGCGCTGACGGCGCTGATCGCACTGGCGGGGCTTGCTTTTGCCTATGCGTGGTTCTTCGATCCGTTCTCACCCGATGTCGTTGTCGCTGATGCGGCGCCTGATGGCGTTCGCATCGAGCAAGACGGTCTGATCGCGAATTATTACGCGCCGCAAGGCGAGGGGCGCCATCCCGGCGTGCTCCTGCTCGGCGGATCTGAGGGCGGCATTGGAGAAGGGTTGGTCCCCATCGCCCAGGCGCTCGTCGATGAAGGATACGCGGTCATCGTCCCGTCCTATTTCGGCGCGCCGGGGCAAAACCGCCGACTGGAATTTGTGCCGCTTGAAACATTCGACACGGCGCTTGGCGTTCTTGCGTCGCAACCGGAAGTGGATGGCGCGCGTCTGGGTGTCGTCGGCGGTTCGAAAGGGGCGGAAGCGGCGCTGATTGTCGCGACGCGCCACCCGGAGGTGAAAGCCGTGGTCGCCGCCATGCCGACCAGCGTGGTGTGGCAGGGTATCGACTGGAACTTCCTGAAAATGATGTTTGATGCGCCGGGCAGCTCGTGGAGCCTTGCCGGCGAGCCCGTGCCCTATCTGCCGGGCGGGCGTCCCGAAAAATGGCGCGGCGTGATCGCGGACATCTATATCGCAGGGCTTCAAGCGCTTGACGCGCATCAGGATGCGATCATTCCGGTTGAAAGCATCACTGCGCCGATCCTTCTCATCTGCGGGGAGCAGGATACGCTGTGGCCCTCCTGCATGATGGCGGATCAGGTGCGCGAAAGATCGATGGAGCGGGCCGGCCCGCCGGTTACGATCCTGAGATATGAGGGGGCGGGACACGCCGTTTTCGGCGCGCCTCTGGATGAAAGCTCGCCCAATTTCGAAAAGCTTGCGGTGTTCGGCGGCGACCCAGCCGACAACAATGCGGCGCGGGCCCAGAGCATGGCGGCGATGACGGCATTCCTGCGTGACGCGCTGAACTGACGCCAGAGGGGCGCCAGAGCGGACGCCGGTGCGGGCGCGGGCGCGGGCGGCAAGTGTGTTATATTACTGCCGACGAGTGCAAATTCGCTTCACAACCCAGGAGAAGCTTTGATGAGAATACCCCGGCTGGCGGCGCTCGCCGCCGTATTTGTGTTCACAGCGTCGGCGCACGCGGCGGAACTCGAAGTGCGAAGTCTGGCGGATGGCGAAAGCTCTCCCGCCGCGTCTATCGACGCGCTTTCCTGGCTTGAAGGGCGCTGGCTCGGCGCCGGCCTTGGCGGAAAGTCAGAGGAAGTGATCGCGCCTTCGCGCGGCGGCCAGATGATGGGGATGTTTCGTCAGACGTCCGTCGAGGGCGAGTTACAGTTTTACGAATTTTTTGCATTTGCTGAAACGAACGGCACGCTTGAGCTGCGGCTGCGCCATTTCAATCCTGACATGACGGCATGGGAGGACAAGACCTCGCACCGGCTGTTTCCGCTCGTCGCCATCGAGGGCGATACCGCCTATTTTGACGGTATCACCTATTCGCTCATCGGCGCCGACACGATGGGCGTCGCCGTCAATACCGGCGAAATGGGCGTCATACGTTTTCAGTACACGCGGTATACGGAATAACGACAGGGTCAAAAACCAAGGCCATTCAGTCAGGTCGGCGTTCACCGGGAGAGATTAATGGACGAGGCGCCCATGTTCACAAACGACGCCGTCATCTTCGGTATTCTCGCGCTGATGCTTGGCTTCGTGTTCTGGACGTCGGATATGAAAAACCCGTTCTGGAAACGGTTTTATTCGATCTTCCCGCCACTGCTTCTCGCCTATTTTCTGCCGTCGATGCTGACGACGTTCGGCCTCGTCAACCCGGAAGAGTCGCGGCTTTACTTTGTCGCGTCGCGTTATTTGTTGCCGGCGGCGCTGGTGATCCTGACGGCGGTCGCCGATCTGCCGGCGACGCTGAGGCTTGGCCCCAAGGCCCTCATCATGTTTTTCACCGGCATGCTGGGCGTGATGATCGGCGGCCCGGTCGCGTTGTTGTTGACGAGCATCATTGCGCCCGATCTCGTCGGCGGCGCCGGGCCCGATGCGGTCTGGCGCGGCATGGCGACGGTCGCCGGAAGCTGGATCGGCGGCGCCGCCAACCAGACGGCCATCCGCGAGATTTTCGGAACCGGCGCGGAGGCGTTTTCTATCTGGGTCGCGGTCGATGTCATCGTCGCCAATATCTGGCTGGCGATCCTGCTGTCGTTCGCGGCGAACCAGACGAGGGTCGACCGTTGGCTGAAGGCCGATGTGCGCGCGCTCGATGACGTCAAGGCGCGGGCCGAAGCCTATGAGGCGCAGAATGCGCGCATTCCGACGCTGAAAGACATGATCTTGATTCTGGCACTTGGCTTTGGGGCGATGGGCTTTGCGCATTTTGCGTCAGACATCATCACGCCATTTTTTAAAACCAATTTCCCGAACGCGGCGCAGTTCAGCGTGCATTCCGGCTTCTTCTGGCTGATCGTCGTTGCGACCGTCATCGGCGTTGCGTTGTCGTTCACGCGGGCGCGGGAACTGCAAGGCGCGGGCGCAATGAAAGTCGGCTCTGTGTTCGTTTATATCCTCGTCGCGACGGTCGGGCTGAACATGAACGTCGCCGCGCTGTTGAAGACGCCGGCGTATTTCCTGATCGGCGGGTTGTGGATCACCATCCACGCCGTGTTGCTGATCATCGTCGCGCGGCTGATACGCGCGCCGAGCTTTTTCCTCGCGGTGGGCAGCCAGGCGAATGTTGGCGGCGCCGCCTCTGCGCCGGTGGTTGCGGCGGCGTTCCATCCGGCGCTGGCGCCGGTCGGCGCGCTGCTGGCGGTTCTTGGCTATGTTTTCGGCACATTCGGCGCTTGGATCACCGGCCAGACGATGCGTCTTATCGCGGGGCAATAGGCATTGGCGAGTGAATCAGACAGGCGCCGCTTCCGGCTTGCGGCAGCGATTGGAGCTGTGGCCGTTTTCGCCATCTGCGTCGGGCTGGTGACGAGCGGCGCAAGCGCAAGTTTCGACCGCGCGGTCGTCGCCGGCCTTCGCGATGCGCAAGATCAGTCGCTGATCGCCGGACCTGCGTGGCTGGGGCCGTTCGTCAAAGATATTACCGCGCTTGGCGGCACGCCGGTACTGACCGCGCTGTGCCTGCTGCTGGCGGGCTTTCTTGTCGTCAGGCGCGAATGGCGCCGGCTTGTTCTGCTGCTGGGCGTCGTGGCGGGCGAGACCATCATCGTGCACGCTCTGAAGGACGCATTCGGCCGCGCGCGGCCCGAAAATGTTCCGCATCTGGTTGAGGCTACGAGCGCGAGTTTTCCCAGCGGGCATTCGGCAAGCGCCGCCGCAATCTTCGTGGTATTGGCGGCGATGCTGGCGCCGTCGCTGAAAGACGCGGCGTCGCGATATTATATTTATGTGGCCGCCATCATCCTTGCGCTGATGGTTGGCGCCAGCCGGATATTCCTCGGCGTGCATTATCCGACTGACGTTCTCGCCGGGTGGAGCTTCGGCGTCGCGTGGACGATGGCGCTGCTATATTTTCTCGACCGTGGTTAAAGCTGTTTGTTGGCCTTTCCGAGTTCGGAATTATGGCTGCCATAGAGGAAGTAGACGATGAATGATCCGGCGACATACCACGCGAAAAAGATCAGCACGCGCAGTTCAACCGTGGTGATGAGGTAAAGGCATGAAACGATGCCAGCGACCGGAATGATCGGATAAAGCGGCACGAGAAAACCCCGGTCAAGGTCCGGCCGCGTCCGGCGCAGGTACATCACAGTGAGGCAGACGACGGCGAACGCGGCAAGCGTTCCGACCGATGTCAGATCGCCCAGTGTATTGATGTCGAAAATCGCCGCCGAGACGCCGACGATCAGCCCGACAATAATGGTATTGATCCATGGCGTCTTGAAACGCGGATGCACCTTCCCGAACAGCTTCGGCAACAGCCCGTCCTTCGCCATGGTGTAGAAAATGCGCGTCTGGCCGTACATGAGCACAAGGATGACCGAAGTCAGACCGGTGATCGCGCCGATCTTCACGGTTTTCGCAAACCAGTGCCACTGCGGGCCGAACTGATCGACGGCGACGGCGACCGGGTCAGGCACGTTCAGGTCTTTATAATCGACAATCAGCGTCATCACCGCCGCAACGAGCATGTACAGCACCGTACAGATGACGAGCGAGCCCAGAATGCCAATGGGCATGTCGCGCTTTGGGTTCTTGGCTTCCTGACCGGCGGTCGATACGGCTTCAAATCCGATATAGGCGAAGAACACGATAGACGCGGCGCGCATGACGCCGCCGACGCCGAACTCGCCGCGTTCGCCGGTGGGTTCGGGAATGAACGGTTGCCAGTTCGGCGCGAATTTCCCGATGTTCGGCAAAATGATCGCCGCGCCGATCAGGATGAACGCGATGATGACCGCCAGTTTGATGACGACGATGACGTTATTGACGCCGGCGGATTCCGACACGCCCAGCGTGAGCAGCATGGCCAGCAACAGCGTCACGATAAACGCCGGCAAATTCATGACCGCAGCCACCTGCGCGCCGTCGGCCATCGTCACCAGGTGACCGGCGGGGGCGGTAAGGGTGGCGGGAATAACGAGGCCGAAATCGCCGAGCAGGCTGACGACATAACCCGACCAGCCGACAGCCACCACCGACGCCGCCAGACCGTATTCCAGCAGCAGCAATGCGCCCATCATCCACGCCGCGAATTCGCCAAGGGTGGCGTAGGAATAGGTATAGGCGGAGCCGGAGACCGGTAGCACAGAGGCGAGTTCGGCATAGCAAAGGCCGGCGAACGCGCAGACGACGCCGGCGACAACGAAGGACAGCATCACCGCGGGGCCGGCATGCAGCGCCGCGGCGTTCCCCGTGCGGACGAAAATACCGGCGCCGATGATGCAGCCAATGCCCAGGAACACGAGGTTGAGCGGGCCAAGGGTCCGTTTCAGCTCGCCGCGATCATATTCGGCCTGGACCTGTTCAATGGTTTTGCGCCGTATCAGCCCGCTGGCGAAGCTGGGGCGAATCTCGATTTTGGGCGGGTGCTGATCGTCCATAAGCCTATCCGCCGGTCAGGCGGGCTCCGTTCAATGGGGTGGGTGAAAAGAATAAAACAGGGCGCCCGGCCGCGAGTGCGGCGGGAACTGAGAAGGGATGAAAGGCCCCGAGAAGGGAACCGACATACAATCGCCCGTGATGGCGCGCGCCGGATGACGGCTTTGCGCGCTTCCGGCGTGGGAGACTGCGCCGTTTCAAAAATTTTGCAAGTGATAATTGACGGCCGCGCGCGGAACGTTTTCTAGCGCTCCATTATCGCGCGCTGGCGGGCCAGCAACTCATCGAGCGGGATGGATGTGCCGTCGTCCTGCTGGATGCGGACATTGTGGCGCCGCAGCGCGCGGGCGTGGGGCGCGCCGCAGGAATGGGCGATCATCGCCACGTCCTTGCGCATTTTTTCGACATAGTTGGCGACAAGCGGCGCTTTGACTTCCGGGTCCAGCCCCGCCTGAAGGCTTTTCTTGTGGGTCGTCACGCCGGTCGGGCAATTGTTGGTATGGCAACGAAGCGCCTGGATGCAGCCGATCGAAAACATAAATCCGCGTGCGGTGTTAACGACGTCAGCGCCGGCGCAATAGGCCCAGGCGACTTCCGCCGGCGTGACCAGCTTGCCTGAGGCGATGATGCGAATGCGCGGACGCATGCCGCGTTGTTCCAGGATATCCGTCAGCACAGGCAGCGCCTGTTTCAGCGGCAGGCCGACATTGTCCATCAGCGACATCGGCGCCGCGCCAGTGCCGCCGTCGCCGCCGTCGAGCGTGATGAAGTCGGGCGCGGAATCGAGGCCGCGACGTTCGATCTCATCGCAAAGGTCGTGCAGCCAGTGAAATGATCCGAGTACTGTTTTAAATCCGGTGGGCAGGCCGGATACGGTGCGCACACGTTCGACGAAGTCCAGCAATTCGCCGACATTGTCGATTTCTTTGTGCCGGTTAGGCGAGATCGACGGCTCGCCGACGGGAATGTGCCGTATCTCTGCGACTTCTTTCGTCACCTTGACGCCGGGCAGCAAACCGCCCTTGCCGGGCTTGGCGCCCTGGGCGAGTTTGATTTCGATCATCTTCACCTCGGGGTGCGCCGCCACTTTGGCGAGCTTGGCGTCGTCAAGCCCGCCATGGTCGTCACGCACGCCGTATTTGGCGGTGCCGATCTGGAAGATAACGTCGCAGCCGCCCGCAAGGTGATAGGGCGCAAGGCCGCCTTCGCCGGTGTTCATGTAACACCCGGCAAGTTTGGCGCCGTGCGACAGCGCGGTGACCGCGGGTTTTGACAAGGCGCCATAGCTCATCGCCGAGACGTTGATAATCGACGAGGCAAGGTATGGGTTGCGCGATTGCGGGCCGAACTCAACCGGAGGCGGGTTTGTCGCTTCTTCATCGAGGCGCGGAAACGCGACATTTGCAAATATCGGCGTGCCGACGAGGTTGAGATTTCGCGTTGAACCGAACGGCAAGGTGTTGTTGCGGCCCTGCGCCGACTTATAGATCCATTCGCGTTCTGCGCGGTTGAACGGCATTTCCTCCCGGTCGAGTGCAAAGAAATACTGCCGGAAAAATTCGCCAAGCCGCGTGAAAAGATCGCGGAAACGCCCGACAACGGGAAAATTGTGCCTTACCGCATCCTTCGACTGCGAGGCGTCGATAAGGTACATGGCGATAAACGCCAGAACGCTGACACCCATGATGAAAACGAACAGGGTCGAAAGAAAATTGATTCCGTTCATCGTGAACCGGGTGATGAAATCCATCCGTTATTCCTCTTCCGGCCTCGGCCTCGTTCAGGTTTTGCTGTTCTGTATGCTCGCGCGATTCTCGTGCGGAAAGCGTCGGCGACTCGGCTTGCCGGCTGAATTTCTGTATCGATAGTTCGCGGCTGACAGATGGAATAGTCAATGTGGGTGTGTGCGGGCAGGGGCTGGCTGGGCGGGATCGACCTTGCGTCACCGTCGCACTGGCTGGGGTTCGGCGTATATGTGGCCGCGGGTTTTGTCGTCCTTGCGCGCGGGCGAGACGACGCCAGCGCCGTGCGCCGTGGCGAGTTCGCCTCGCCGCGGTTCTGGCTGGTCATTGCAGGGGCGCTGTTCATCCTCGGCGTGAACAAGCTTTTTGACGTAGGCCAGCTGCTGACAAGTGTCGGGCGCTGCGCGGCGCTCGCGGCGGGTCAGTATGGCGAGCGGCGCGAATTCATGGGCGTTTACGCCGGCATGGTTGCGGCGCTCGGCATTGTCGGGTTCTGGGCGGCGGCGCGGGGCCTTGGCGCCAATTTCAGAGGTCTGGCCGCGCCGCTGGCGGCGCTCGCAGCGCTGGGCGGATATGCCGTGTTTCGCGCCGCATCCTTTCATGGTGTTGACGCGATTTTGCGAAAAGGCGCGTCGGGCCTCAGTCTGGGCGCAATGATCGAGCTGGTTCTGCTGGCGATTATCGCCGCTTCCGCCCGGAGCAGAGGCCGTGGCAACGCCGTTGACCGCGCTATTGATTATGGCGGCGGGGCCATGCAAAACCCGCGCGACCCGTCAGGAAAAGCCCCCGGGCCGTCAGGGAAAACCGATGACTGAAATCACACCGGAAATTGTCGCCGACCACGGCCTGAAGCCCGATGAATATGAGCAGATCAGAGGCCATCTTGGCCGCGACCCGAACCTGCTCGAACTCGGCATCTTTTCGGTGATGTGGTCCGAGCATTGTTCCTACAAATCATCGCGCCGGCATCTGAAAAAACTGCCCACCACCGCGCCCTGGGTGATTTGCGGACCGGGCGAGAACGCCGGCGTGATCGACATTGGCGATGGCCTTGCGGCGATATTCAAGATGGAAAGCCACAACCATCCGTCCTTCATCGAGCCCTATCAGGGCGCAGCGACCGGCGTCGGCGGCATCATGCGCGACGTGTTCACCATGGGCGCGCGCCCGATCGCCAATATGAATGCGCTGCGTTTTGGCGACTGGGAAAACGCCAGGACACGTCACCTTGTCTCGGGCGTGGTCGCCGGCATTGGCGGTTATGGCAATTGCATGGGCGTGCCGACCATCGGCGGCGAAACCAATTTCGATGCGGGCTATAACGGCAATATTCTCGTCAATGCGATGACGGTCGGCATCGCGGAAAAGCACCGTATTTTCTATTCCACCGCCCGCGGCGCCGGGAACCCGGTTGTCTATGTCGGCTCGAAAACCGGCCGCGACGGCATTCACGGCGCAACCATGGCGTCGGCGGAATTCGACGACGCGTCTGAGGAAAAGCGCCCGACGGTTCAGGTCGGCGATCCGTTTACGGAAAAATTGCTGCTTGAGGCCTGTCTTGAACTGATGGCGTCTGACGCCATCCTCGCGATTCAGGATATGGGCGCGGCGGGCCTGACGTCGTCTTCGGTTGAAATGGCGGCGAAGGGCGCGGCGGCGGGCGCCGGCGGTTTCGACCTCGATCTCGATCAGGCGCCGCAGCGTGAAGAAAATATGAGCGCCTACGAAATGATGCTCTCTGAGTCGCAAGAGCGCATGCTGATGGTGCTAAAGCCCGGCCGGGAAGATGCGGCGCGCGCGGTATTTGAAAAATGGGGCATCGACTTTTCGGTGATCGGCGTCACCACCGATACCGGCCGACTTGTAATCCGCCACAAGGGCGTCGTTGAGGCTGACCTCCCGCTTGGCCCGCTCGCCGACGCGGCGCCAAGCTATGACCGGCCGGCGGCGGAACTGGTAAAGCCGGCGCCGCTTGAAGACCCCGTCGTCGTTATCCGCGAGGCGCTAACCACGCTCGGCGCACCGGAAAAATCAGCGAACGACATGCGCGCCATTGCAGATGCGTTCATTGATGATCGCGTCGCCGCTCTTGAGGGCGTTGAGGCTGTTGCGTGCACCGTCACTCCGGGCGAGGCGAAAGTTTATGTTCGCGCCAAGCCGGACGCGGCGCCGGCTTTCTCCCTGCTTGAAGAAGCCGCAAATAATCTCAAGCAAACCAATATCATCACGAACTTTTCTGTCGAAACGGATGATACAAAGATCGATCTGGCCGATCAGGCCGGCGCGCAGTCTTTCCTGACTGTGCTTGGCGTTCTGTTGCAGGCGCCGGATTTGTGCTCGCGGCGCTGGATCTGGGAGCAATACGACCACACCGTCATGGGCGACACGGTGATCGCCCCCGGCGGCGATGCCGCGCTGGTGCGCATTCACGGCACGAACCGCGCCCTCGCCATCACCACGGACGTGACGCCCCGTTATGTGAAGGCGGACGCGTTCGAAGGCGGCAAACAGGCCGTCGCCGAAACCTATCGCAATATTTGCGCAACCGGCGCCGCGCCCTTGGCGATCACCAATTGCCTGAATTTCGGCAACCCGGAACGCCCTGAAATCATGGCGCAGTTCGTTGGCGCGATTGAAGGCATGGCGGCGGCGTGCGAAGCGCTGAATTACCCGGTCGTCTCAGGTAATGTGTCGCTTTATAACGAAACCAACGGCGCGGCGATTCCGCCGACACCGGCGATTGGCGGCGTTGGCGTTCTGGAGGACGCGACGCGCGCGGTTCGCGTAAGCGGCGCAGAGGTCGGCGACGAATTGATCGCGATTGGCGTAACGCGCGGCTGGCTTGGCCAGTCGGTGTATATGCGTGATTTGTTCGGACGCTGCGACGGTGCGCCGCCGCCGGTCGATCTCGACGCGGAGCGGCGTAACGGCGAAGCCGTGCGCAAGCTCATAAGTGAAGGTCTTGTGACGGCGTGTCATGATGTCTCTGATGGCGGGCTTCTGGTCGCCGCCGCCGAGATGGCGCTCGCCTGCGGCGAGGGGCTGGAGCTGAAGACGCCGGTGAAACAACGCCGTGCGGCGTTCTGGTTTGGCGAGGATCAGGGTCGCTATCTCATCGCTGTCGCGCCCGGCGCATCGGACACGGTTCTGCTGAAGGCCGCGATGGCGGGTGTTCAGGCGTCTAAAATCGGCCGGTTCGGAGGTAATTTCCTGCGCATGGATTCCGATGATGCGCTGGCGCTTCTTGATCTTGCCGACATCCATGAGCGGGCGCTGCCCGATTACATGAACGTCTTGAATACGATGGAGACTGATGACATGCCAATGGCTGCTGACGATATTCGAAAAATGATTCTCGACGCTTTGCCTGATGCGGAGATCGAGATTGAAGACCTGGCCGGTGATGGCGATCATTACCGCGCGCGCATCGTCTCATCAGCATTTAACGGCATGAACCGGGTGAAACAGCACCAGCTTGTCTATAAGGCGCTGAAGGGGAAGATGGGCGGCGAGCTGCACGCGCTGGCGCTGGAAACTGAGGCGAAAGGTTAGAGCAATTTGCATTCAATCTGAATCGCGAAATTGCTCTAACTATTTGTTGAGTCGCATTTTTTTTGCGACGAACCGGTTTCCACTTCGTCGGAAAATGCTCCAGGGTCTGTTGCAGGTAAAGTGGTTCGCCGGTTTACCGGTTCGCAACAGGCTCCACCAAAAATATCGGGCCGATTGCTGAATCACGTCAGACGCAATCGGCTCTGGGCGCGAGGTATGGCGCTCGCTTTTGCCTTGCGGTTGCGTCTACTCCAGCGGGCACACCATCACGTGATCGTCGAAGACCGCGCCGACAATCAGCGTGTCGCCTAGCGCGGCGCCCACCGACGACGCATTCAGAATGCCGTCCGTGTCGATGAATACGTCTTCCGACTCGCCAGTGGCGGGGTTGAGGTGCACGACAACGGACGGCGCGATCACCGACGGATCTTCCGCATGTTTGAGAAAGTCGAAAACTTTAGGATGGCCGCCTACCCAAAGGCCGCCGCGCTCGTCCAGCTCAATATTGTCAGGAGCGGTATTCACGCGAAGCGTTTTGAGCCTCTTCAGCGCATTTGTCGCCGTGTCGCGCTCGTAAACGACGATACGTCGACGCAGAAGTTCACTGACATACACATTGCGCCCGTTCGCCGACATGTTGATCCCGTTGGCGTAGGCCAGTCCCTTGGCGGCGATGGACCCGTTCTGGCCATCATAAAACGCGACGCTCGAAAACGGCAGCGCAAGGTAGGCCTCGACCGTATTCATGACGCCGGTTTTAAACCCCTTGTCATTGGTTACGTAGAAGCTGCGCGGGCCAACCGCCAGAATATCGTTCGCTGACGACATTTGCGCAAAGCTGATGGTGTCGACATGTATCAACGCGCCGGCAAATCCGACATCAAAGATCTCCACCTTGTCGCCCTCGTCAATCGTATGATTGACGGCGAAGAGGCGTTTCATCCCCTCAGGACTGCTCCACAACGAGATTCCATGGGGATGGAATTCGCCAAAACTGTCTGGCGAGACGCGGCTGACGCGATCTGATCCGTCGAGGCGCAGCGTATAAATGCCGCCCTGCACGGGTGCGCCGGCCAGTGTCGCGCGCCGATCATCGGCGGAGATGAACGCAACACTCAATTCCGGGTCGATGATTATGTCCTCCGTACCCGGATGGATATCCACAGGCCGGCACTGGGCGGCCAGCCTGGGCTCAAGCGTCGTAAAAACGCCTGACAGCGGTATCATAAGTGAAAAGAAATAGACGCCCAGCGCTGCAAGCGCGAGCCCGATCAGCCATAGCAAGGCACGCATGTGTTTATTCTCTCAAAGCCCCTTCCATAAGCGTTACAAAATTGTCCGATGAAGGCAATGGCGTTATGCTGCGCCGGATCAGCTTCCCGTGTCAGGAGATTTTTATGCGGAATTTTCTCTTATTGATGGTCGCGCTTGCGGCATCTTCCTGCGCGACGCAACAACAGGACAAGAATGCAGATACGGCGGATAAAACGATCGAACAGATGCGCGAGGAATCGCTTGCCGCAATCGACCGACAGGCCTGCGCAATTGCGGGCGGGGAGATAAGGCAAGAGGGCATGCTCGGCATGTGGCGCTGCGTCATGCCATATCCTGACGCCGGCGAGGTATGCCAATCCGCCTCGGATTGCGCCGGGCGATGTCTCGCCGATGACGACGTGACCGATTATGATGCGGCGCCCGGCGATATGAGGGGCGTTTGCGAAGCCGATGACAGCCCGTTCGGATGCTATGCCGAGATTGACGCCGGCAGGCTTGGCGCGGCTTTGTGCGTCGATTAGCGGTGTATTTCAGTAAAATTTAATGCCGATTGTCATCGTAGCCGAAAAGGCCTGAAAACGCTCGCCCGCATAGTCTCGACCCATCCGCGATGGGAGGGGCTTATGCGCCGGGCCTTGGTTTTTCTCTTAGCAGCCGCTGCTGGCGGTTGTGCGTCGATGTCGAAAGAAGAGTGCCGTCTCGCCGACTGGCAAGCCATAGGGTATGAGGATGGCGCGCGCGGCGCACCTGGCTCTGCGATTTCGGCCCGGCGGGAAATTTGTGCGAAGAAAGCCAATGTCGCGCCGGACATGGACGCATATCTGGTCGGGCGCGCGCAGGGCCTGGAAATTTTCTGCCGCCCCTCAAGCGGCTTCGAACTTGGCGCGCGTGGCGGCTCATATCAGGGCGTGTGCATGGGCGAGAGCGAATATGATTTCGCCGCCGCGTACCGCAGCGGCGAACAGCTTTTCCAGTTAACCGTTGCGGCGAACAGCGCGGCGGCGGCGGTAGAGCGCGCGCACCATGACCTCGCCCATGTGCGCGGCAAAATTACGAAGACCGAAGCCGCACTGATTTCACCGACCACGCCGATGGATGCCCGTGTAGACATGCTGGTGCGCCTGAAAGAGCTTTCCGAAGAAAAAGGCCGGATTGAAGCGTCAATCATGCCATTGGGGCGCGAACACGAGCGAGCGGAGGCGGAACTGGCTGACTATCGCGCCTTCCTCGCGGTTGAGGGGCCGTATCCTGATCAGGCGATGCGCGCCAGCAACGCCAGCTATTAAGTAAGCTCGCGGCTTTTCCACCGGCGCAATCGCGATGAGATCATCGGGCGATTAAACTGAATCACCCGATGATCTGATTTTCTTATATTCGCGCCGGTGAATGCGAAAAACCGGTTTCCACTTTTTCGCCCGGCGCGCTAGACGTTGCGCCATGACGCCTGTCACTGAAATACGTCGCACTCGCCTTGGCTTTGGCGTGTCCGGCCCGCATGCCGAGCGCTGGTTTTCCGCGGAGAAACTGACGGCGCTTGTCCGTCAGGCTTATGAAGGCGGCATATGCGATTTTGATTGCGCGCCGTTTTATGGCGACGGCCTTGCAGAAGAGCGCCTTGGCGCGGCGCTAAACTCGATTGACGCCGGTGACGCGAGGATTTCGTCAAAGACCGGCACCCGGCGTTCGGGTCGCCGCGTAGAAAAGAACTTTTCGGAAAAAGCGATTCGTGAAGACCTTGCCGCAACCCTAGGTCGCCTGCGCCGTGACAGGGTCGATATCTTGTACCTGCACGGACCGACGCGCGCGCAGGTGCGCGAATGTGCGCCGCTGCTGCGTCAGTTGCGCACTGAGGGGCTGATCGACGCCTTCGGGATTTGCGGCGAGGGGGCGCCGCTCGACGTCGCAAACGTGGAAGACTACGGCGCGCTGATGGGCGCGTTCAATTTCGCTGATCGCCGACATGACGACGCCTTTGCGCGCGCGAGGCGCCGAGGCGTGACGACGACCGCCATCGCGCCCCTGGCGCAGGCTGTTTATGACCGTGACTTCTATCGGCTCGCCACCCCGTCCGGCATGTGGAAGGCCCTGCGCCGGCTCGCAAAGGGCGACGCATCGTCGCAACAGCGCGCCCTTCGCATGCGAGAGGTTCTGGAACAGATCCGCGACCGTACGCCCGCGCAAGCCGCCCTCGGCTTTGTGTTGGGGAGTGAGAATGTCAGCGTTGCGATGACCACCACATCCAGTCACGCACATCTTGCTGATTTGCTTGCCGTTCAGGATCAGCCGCTGCCGGCTGCCGATTTTGAGCGACTTCGCCGCGCGCATCTTGACCGCGATAGTGCGCGCGCCTAGCTGTAGAGCAAAACAAGGGAGCCGATCCATGGCTGACAATAATCCGACTTTTGAGGCGATTCAGGCCAAGATCGACGCCAACGCCGTCATGTTGTTCATGAAAGGCACGCCGCAATTTCCGCAGTGCGGTTTTTCGTCGGCGGTCGTCCAGATCCTCGATTTTCTCGGCGTTGAATATGGCAGCGAAAACGTACTCGCCGATGACGCGATCCGCGCCGGGATCAAGGACTTTTCTGACTGGCCGACGATTCCGCAGCTATATGTCAAAGGTGAATTCGTGGGCGGATGCGATATTGTCCGCGATATGTTCGAGAAGGGCGAGCTGCGCAATTTTCTCGATTCCAAGGGCGTCGCCTGCGCCGCTTAAGACGCCATTTTCTGCGGCGTCACGCCGAGAACGCTGGCGATCTTTTCCAGAAGCTCCGTCGCGCGCAGCGGTTTGCAGATATAGCCGTTCATGCCGGCGTCGAAGCAGTCTCGCTGATCGCCGTCGGTCGCCCCGGCGGTGAGGGCGATAATCGGAACGGACGACCACGCGGCTTTTGCAGCCCGGACCTTTCTGCAGGCCGTTAAACCGTCCATGACAGGCATCTGAATATCCATCAGCACAAGATCGAATTTCTGGCTCGCCAGCATGTCGAGGGCTTGCGCGCCATTTTCAGCGATTTCAATATCCGTGGTCACGCTGGCGAGGAGCGCCTGAGCGACCTGGCGGTTTACGGCGTTATCTTCAACCAGCAGAATTCTCGGCCTTTGCGTTTGCAGCGCCTGCTGGGGGAAAGTGCCGGGGGCGAGCGCGCCTTCGTCTGCGCACAGCGTCGCGGGAAAAGACATCGTAAAGGTCGAGCCGGCTCCGGGTTGCGAGGTGACGGAAATGTCGCCGCCCATAGCGAGCGTGATGCGTTTGGCGATTGATAACCCAAGGCCGGTGCCGCCAAACCGGCGCGTAACCGTGCTGTCGGCTTGTTCAAATGCGCCGAAGACGCGTCCACATTCTTCCGCGTTCATCCCGATACCGGTGTCGGCGATGATGATTTCTATAATCTTTTGGTCAGGCGCGGCGCCGTCGCAAACTTTGGCGGTGACGCTCACCTTCCCATGGTCGGTGAATTTGATCGCGTTACTGACCAGATTGGCGACGCATTGGCGAATCCTCAGCGGGTCGGCATTGATGGTCATGCCTTCCAGTTCGCCAAGATCGACCTGCATAGCGATGCGTTTTTCTTCGGCCGTAGTCAGAAAAATGTTGGTTGAAGAGTTGACGACCGCCGCGATGGTGCAAGGGCGCGGGTTGAGTTCGATGACTCGCGCTTCGATTTTTGCATGATCGAGAATTTCATTCAGAATGCTCAGCAGCATCTCGCCGGATTGACGAATAAGCGTGATTTGCGCGCGCGTCGGCCCGTCTTTCTGCGTCGCTTCAAGGCTTTGCGCCATGCCGAGAATGCCGTTCAGCGGGGTACGGATTTCATGGCTCATATTGGCGAGGAACCCCGATTTCGCCTTGTTCGCTTCGGTTGCGGCTTCGCGTTCGCGCATCGCCTCGTCTTTCGCCTCGAGCAGAATACGAAGCGTTCGGCGATGGCCGTTATAAGCTTCTATCAGCGCGCCAAGCAGCAGCAGTGACGCCAGAGCCGGGGCGGGCGAACCCTGAACGAATGACAGATAAATCGCCAGGCCGACAAACGACAAGGCGTGCGGCGCGGCGGCTGACACGAACAACAGGCGAGAGTTCGTTAGCAACGACATCAGGTGAAATAATGTGCCGGCTGAAAACACCGCGCCGGCAAAGGCAGTGACCACATCGCCGGTAAGAACAAACATCCATGTAGCTGCGGAATAGATGCCGGATGTCAGTGCGCTGTGTGCGCACAAAACCGTGATGTGGCCGGGGGTGATTTCGCGGTCGCTCCGGCCGTTGAAGATCAGTCTGTAGATGACGACTTCGATGGCGAGCAATCCGATCGAAACGCCGGCCCAGACGACCGCCGCGAGTGCAGGGACGTCAAGCGTGCTCATGATGATCGCGACCCCGGTCGTCAGAAAGGTGCGCACCGGCAATTCGCGCGCAACGACTGTGGCGTTGGCGCGAAAGGCGTTGAGGGTCGGCTGCATCATGGTCATCGCAAGGGAGGCCCGAAAAGACCGATTTTCGTGAATTTTGCTAAAATCTGCGTTAACTTCACTTTTTCCCGGATTGGCGATCCGGTCAGTTTTGTGAACCATGTCTGAAGCGACACACTTGCTCGCGGAAAAATTTAACCAAGGGTTTACGCAACGTGGCCGGGCGCCATGTTGGTATCCGGACGATTCCCGAATTGGGGCCCGCTTCGAGGCTTTGCCGGATGAATTGCATGTCGGACAACAGTGCGCACGGCCGCTTTGAGCGGAGAGCGATTAGGCTGCCGCCGCACCCCAACAGGTTCGATATTATGACAAATCCCCCGGCGGCTACACCGCGTGGGATAATGGTCAGGGCGTATAAAGACCAATGACGCCGGTGAACGTGTCGATTGGCGTCGTCATAGCGGGGCCGGTTGTCACGGGGTAATTCGAGGACTCGGTAAGCCCGCCGAATACAAGCGCGCCGTCGCTGGCAAGCCCCGCGGCGCGCAGAGTGTCAACACCTGAACCGCCGATGAAACTCCGGAAAGGCGCGGTTTTAAGATCCGCTCCGAATACGGCGATCAGGCCATCTTCCACGCCGCCGAATCGACGCTGGAATGCGTTGGCGCTGGTGCTCAATCCCGAAGAACGCGTCGCGCCGCTGACAAAAATCTCGCCGTTGGGTGCAATGGCGACGCCTTCAAGCCCGTCATTACCGCCGCCGCCGAGATAGGTTGATGCGGCGAGGGACGAACCGTTTGCCGATAGAATGGAAATGCAGCCATCGACATTGCCGCCGCCGAACGCCGGCTGGTAAACGCCGGACGTTGTCGGATAATTCGATGAATTACAGATGCCCGCTATGATTGCGCGCCCCGCGCTGTCGACTTCGAGCTGATGGGTTTCAAGCGTCTCCTCGCCGGCGCCGCCGAGATAGGTTGCATAAACGAGTTGATCGGATGAATTGAAGCGCGCAACGAGAAAATCATATCCGCCGGCGTTATTCTGTTGATAGGAGGCGCCGGTCGTGGGGGCGCCGTTTCCGGTTTCGTACGTCAACAGATAAGCATCATCGGACGGGGTTACGCGAATAGAGGGCGTGCCGAAAACCGAGCCGGATGTTTCCGCTCCGCCGATAAAGGTTGCATACTGAACGGTGCTGGCGTTTGCGTTGAGCCGCGAATAAACCAGATCGTGCGCACCGTGTACATTCGGTTGCACGGCATTCGCAGTGATATGCGGGAAAGTTGAGCCAAAAACGCCGGCGACGTAAATCCGGTTTTGTGAATCGATGTCAATATCGCGGACGATGCCGCGGTCGGCGTCGCCATAATAGGTCGACCACAAGAGTGTCGAACCGTCAGACGAGAGTTTCGCGATGAAACCGTCCTGATGGCCGTAGGGCCTGTTCGGATTGCTGTCGCCGGCAAAGTTTGGCTGGACGACGCCGGCGGTTGTCGGAAAGCCTTCGCCGGCCCGCCCGGCGATGACGATGCCGCCGTCAGGGGCGACCTCAACCGCGTAGGCGCGGTCATAGTTCGGTCCGCCCACAAGGGTCGACCATATGATGTTTCCAGCGCGGTCGAGTTTCATGACGAACGCGTCCGCCGGTCCCTCACGGCCAAGCGTTGTCCCGCCGGTGGCGAAGGTTCGGTCATAGGCGCCCGGAGTCGTCGGGAAATTGGAGTCCCAGGCGCCGCCGACAACCACGATGTTTCCGGCGGAGTCGAAGGCGACGTCACGAACGAAGTTGCGGCCGCGGTTTTGCGGATCGAGCAGCTTTGACAACTGAAACGCGCCGGCTGAAGCCGTGGTGACGGTTATCGTCCCGCTCTGGGGCGATAGGCCGGAGGCCGTCTCGCCGCGAATATAGTAAGTATAGGTCGTGCCGGGCGATAGGCCGGTGTCGGTGAAGGACGAGCCAGTGGTCGATCCGATCTGAACGCCATCGCGATATATCCGGTATCCGGAAAAAGACCCCGACGGCGACCATGCCAGTTGCACCGTGTCGCCGTTGACCGACGAGGTTTGAAGCCCCGTCGGGGCGCTTGCGCCGCCTGTGGGCGGGGGCGTTGACGAGCCGCCGCCTGATGAACACGCCACGAGGGCGATAGCCATGCCTATGCACGTAATAAGGGTGACCAGGATACGCATGGGAACTCCGAAACTGTGGTGTTGCCTTATTTGGGGGCTCATTGTGGGGAAAAATTGGCAAGAACAAGTGAAAAGCCGGACAGCATGTCCAAAAATCCTGGCGCCCTACCAAAAATCAACGTGTTGCAGTTGACAGCCGTCGGGGGCCCGGCTATCCCGCGCGCTCCGAATTTTAAGCATTGTCAGGTCCGTCATGAAGGTCAGAAGTTCACTGAAATCTCTGAAATCGCGTCACAAAGACTGCCGCGTCGTGCGTCGCAAGGGCCGGGTTTACGTTATCAACAAGACCCAGCGCCGCTTTAAAGCGCGTCAGGGCTGATCTGACGCCGCGTTGGCGAGGTTACGCTCATTTGAGTTGGAACATTAATCGCATCGGCGTAGTATCTATGCCGATGCGTTTGTTTTTTGTGACATTTTTGGCGCTTTGCGCCGGCGTTTCCGCGGCGTTCGCGGACCAGACCGATCCACGGCTGGACGACCTTTTTGCCGAACTTCGGGCCGGGGACGGCCTCTCGGCCGAGGAAACCGTCGGGCGTATCATGTCGATCTGGTCAGACGCCCAAAGCGACACCGTCGATGTCATTTTTGAGCGGGCGGTCCAGAGCGCCGGCGCCGGGAAATTTCAGCTCGCAGAAGCGCTGCTCGACAATGTGACGGGTCTTGCGCCAAGTTTTTCTCAAGGCTGGGCGATGCGCGGCGTCGTGCGGCTGGAAGACGATAATTTGACCGGCGCGCTTGACGATTTCACGCGCGCGCTGGCGCTGGAGCCGAGGCAGTTCGAGGTCCAGATTGCAGTCGCGCAAATGCAGCTCGCCGGCGGCGACAAGCGCGGCGCATATGATCGCCTGCAAAAAGCGCTTGAATGGAACCCCCATGACGAGCACGCGCGGACGCTGGCGCGCAAGCTGCGGCGTGAACTCGACGGTCAGGAAATCTGACGAGCCCGGGTTCTGACGGGCTTCAGATCTGACAGGGCGACGCTGGCGATTTCCACAGCCGGATTATCTTTCCACAGTTTGGACGTGGCGGCTTGCCGATCAGAGCCGATACGCCTTTATCTCAATGCTTTGACGCGTGAGTGGATAGGTGACGATATGGCTGATGGTTCAGCGAACATGGCGGCGGGCGCTTCGACGGTAGCGGCGGAACGTTTGCGCGCCTTTCTGGAACGCGTTGAGCGCCTTGAAGAAGACAAGGCCGCAATCATGGGCGATATCAAGGAAGTCTTCGCCGAGGCGAAAGGCGAAGGCTATGATGTGAAGACCCTGCGCAAAGTCATCCGATTACGGAAAATGGACCGTGCGCAGCGCCAGGAGGAAGAGGCGCTTTTAGACCTTTACCTCTCAGCGCTCGGCGAGGGCTAACTCGCCCGTTTCACCTCAAGACCGTGGTCGCGGAGTTTGCGATACAGGGTCGAGCGGCCCATGCCGAGACGGCGCGCCACTTCGGACATCCGGCCGTCATAGGTCTCAATCGCCAGTTTGATCAAGTCGCGCTCGATATCTTGCAACGTACGCAGATGACCGGCGCGATCAAACACCTCGACATTGTCGACGGCGCTTGCGGAATTGCCGGATAGCGGGCGATCAGCAGCGGCTCCTCCGGCTTCGGCGTCGTCTTCCAGCTCATCGACGACCGGCGGGCCGACATCGACGCCGGCGGCTTCAAACTCCGCGAGCAGCAACGGGAAGTCGCGGGCGGTAAGATAAGGCGTTTCCGCAAGCACAACTGCGCGGAAAATTGTGTTTTCGAGCTGACGGATATTGCCCGGCCAGGATTGCTTCATCAGCACTTCCATCACTTCGTGCTGCACGCCGCGAACGTCACGGCGCTCTTCGGCGTTGTAGCGCTGGATAAAGTGATCGACGAGCGCGGGAATATCTTCGCAGCGTTCGCGGAGCGGGGGTATATGCACGGGAAATACATTGAGGCGGTAATACAGATCTTCACGGAAGCGGTTTTCCTGAACTTCCTGCGCAAGATCGCGGTTGGTCGCCGAGATGATGCGGACATCAATCTTGGTCGGGCGCTTGGCGCCGATCGAGTCGACTTCGCCTTCCTGCAGGACCCGCAACAGTTTTACCTGCATATCCTGGGGCAGCTCGCCGACTTCATCGAGGAAAATCGTGCCGCCGTCAGCTTCCTGAAACTTGCCGATGTGTTTTTGGTGCGCACCGGTGAACGAACCTTTTTCGTGGCCGAACAGAATGCTCTCAACAAGGTTTTCGGGAATGGCGCCGCAGTTCACGGTGATGAACGGACGCCCTGCGCGATCGGAAGACCCCTGTATCGCTCTCGCGATCATTTCCTTGCCGACGCCGGATTCCCCGGTAATCAGGATCGGAATGTTCGACGCCGCCGCCCGTTCGCCAAGCCGGACGACATTGCGCAACGCCGCGCCGCCGCCGATCAGGTCTTTAAAGCCCATCGCGCCGTCGCGCTTGCGCTTGAGGCGCGAGACTTCGCCCTTCAGCGTCGTCATGTTGAGGGCGTTGTTGATCGACACAATGACGCGTTCGGGGCTCGCCGGCTTCACGAAGAAGTCCGCCGCGCCGTTCTGCATCGCCTCGACCACGGTGTCGATGCCGCCCTGGGCGGTCAACACGATGACCGGCAGGTCTTCACGATAGGATTTGGCGCGCTTCAGCGTCTCCATGCCGCCAAGACCGGGCATGCGCAAATCTAGCATCACAAGCGCGACCGCCTGGCCTTGCTCGCTCTGCAACATCGACAATGCATTTTCACCTGATTCCGCCTGAAGGACCGGATATCCAGCCTTTTCGCACACGGCGCGCATCAGCCGGCGTTGTGTCGGATCATCGTCAACGATCAGAATTGTTTTACCCGTCACAGATAGGTCCCTCGTGAAGATCGGTTAAGTTCAGCCATTGCTCTTAGAGGCTTTCGGTTAAATATCGCTTTAAGCGTTTCATTCCGGGTCACCCTTATTGGCGGTAACGAACTGTAAACGTTTGCGTTTTGCGGCTGTGGCGGGCGTGTTCCCGGGGGTTTGTCGAGATACGCGGCATAGGTTATGACGCAGCGCACAACAACTCGCCGAGAGTGACCCATGAGCAATCAGGAAACTGACACGATACGGCCGATAGAACATTTAAACGGCGTCCGTCCCCCGGCGCCGGAATGGTTTGAGCAGGCGATCAGCACGACGTCGGAAGAAGGCGAAGTGACGGTTGCCGGCGCATCTATTCGCTATTCCGCGTGGGGCCAGCGCGGCCGGCAGGGCCTCGTGTTCATTCATGGCGGGCGTGCGCACCGTAACTGGTGGCGCCCGTTCGCGCCATTTTTCGCCAATCGCTTCCGGGTTGTGGCGTTCGATATGTCGGGCATGGGCGATTCCGACTGGCGGCCCAGCTATTCGGTAGGCTCGACAATTGACGAGTTGTTCGCCGTGATTTCGGCGTCCGGCGCGGATGCTGGCGGGCGGCCGATGATCGTCGGTCACTCTTTTGGCGGCTGGATCACCCTGGCCGCCGTCGAGCAGCGCGGCGAGGCGCTGTCAGGCGCCGTTGTCATCGACAGCCCGATTGGCTCGCCCGACCCCGATGAAGGCTATACGATCCGGCCCGAACCCGCGCCGGAAAGGCCAAAGCGCGCCAACAGGGTTTATGCAACGATAGAAGAGCCGATATCGCGTTTCCGTTTTCTTCCCCCGCAGCCGGCGCACGAAGCCTATCTCGTCGATTACATCGCCCGCGAGGGCCTGATCAAATCGCCCAATCCTGAGGGCGGAGTCGGGTGGACTTGGAAATTCGATCCCGACCACGGGCGAAATTTCGAAATTCACTATGATCGTGATCTGTTTCTGGCGGCGCGCTGCCCGCTGGCGTTTATCTATGGCGAGAAATCGCTGTTCGCACGCGGCGACGGCTTTGACCATCTGGCGGCGCAGACCCGCGGGCGTTCGCCGATGATCATCATGCCGGAAGTCCACCACCACCTGATGATGGAGCAGCCGGTGGCGTTTGTGACCGCCCTTCGAACGCTGCTGCAATGCTGGCCAGTCAAGGTCGGGGTCTGACAAGGTCGGGGTTTGAGGCGATTTTCCGGGCAGGGCGGCCAGCGTCGCCTTGTCCTCTTGCCCAGGCGGCGGAATTCCGCCAGAAAAACCCCTCAATTCGCGATTCCCTGCTAACAGAGAGTTTAAGACATGGCTGATGATGCGGCGCAGCGCGCGATGGACGCGCAGGAGCACAAGAAAAACTATGATAGCGTGATGAAGGTCGGCACCCAGTTCGGCGTACCGTTTCTTCTGGCGCTGACCATGTTTTTCACACAGCTGACGATGGGACACGGGCTGTGGTCGGTGTTCTGGTTTATCGTCACCTATCTGTTTTCCTGGTACGTCGTAAAAACCTTTTTCTCCGCACATTAATCTGTTTGGCGGACTGACCCCCGCATGACAGGAGGATCCATGAAGATCGCCGTCCTGAAAGAAACGTCAGCCGGAGAAACGCGGGTGGCCGCGTCGCCGGAAACGGTGAAGAAATATGTCGGGCTGGGCGCAAGCGTCAGCGTTGAACGCGGCGCCGGCGCCGGCGCGAATTTTTCCGATGACGAGTATAAGAGCGCAGGCGCAGAAATTGGCGTATCATCGCTCGACGCAATTCAATCCGCCGACCTTGTGTTGAAGGTCCGTGCTCCAACAATTGACGAATTGCGCCAGTACCAGTCAGGCCAGAAAATCGCGGCGATCATCTCGCCGCACGCGAATGGCGATTTGCTGGCTGCGGCGGCAAGCGGCGGCGTAGACTTACTGGCGATGGATCTGATGCCGCGGATCACCCGTGCGCAATCCATGGACGTTTTGTCGTCGCAATCGAACCTTGCCGGTTACAAGGCAGTCATCGATGCGGCCGCTTATTACGGGCGCGCCATCCCGATGATGATGACCGCGGCGGGCACGATCGCGCCGGCGAAGATTTTCATCATGGGCGCGGGCGTTGCGGGGCTGCAGGCCATCGCCACCGCCCGTCGCCTGGGCGGCGTCGTCTCGGCGACTGATGTTCGCTGGGCGGCGAAAGAACAGGTTGAAAGCCTTGGCGCGAGCTTCGTCACCGTTGATGAAGAGGCGATGAAAGGCGCTGAAACGTCAGGCGGCTACGCCAAGGAAATGTCAGAAGACTTCCAGAACCGGCAACGCGAATTCGTCGCGCAGCATATCAAAAAGCAAAATATCGTCGTCACCACAGCGCTCATTCCTGGCCGTCCGGCCCCGAAACTCGTCACCGAAGACATGGTGCGTTCGATGGCGCCGGGCTCCGTGCTGGTCGATCTTGCGGTCGAGCAGGGGGGCAATGTCGCCTTGTCGCGACCCGGCGAGGTGATTGATGTCGGCGGCGTCATTATCATCGGGTTTGCGAACGTGCCGGGGCGTCTGGCGGCCGACGCGTCGAGCCTTTACGCGCGCAATCTTTTCAACCTGATTTCCGCGTTCTGGGACGCAGAGGCGCAGGCGCTGAAAATCGACCCGGACGATGACATTATCAAAGGCATCGCGTTAACCCGCGACGGCGCCATCATCCATCCGCAGTTTGCGCAGGCGCCCGCGCCCGCACCCGAAAGCGATCCGGCGCCTGTAGAGACCGTGAGCGACAGCAAAGAAACTTCACCACCTCAGGCCGAGGAGTAAGTCATGGCAGAGCCTATCGATCAGGAAACCGCCGCGGCGGCGGCGCAAAACGTCGAGGACGCCGCGGAAGCGTTGCGCCAGGCCGCTGAGTCCGCCGAAGCCTCGTCGAAACAACTGGCTGACGCCAGCGAGCAGGCGAGCAGCCTCATAGACCAGATCATTGCCGCAGGTGCGGGCGGGCCGTCGGATTTTATCTATCTGCTTGGTATTTTCGTGCTGGCGATTTTTGTCGGATATTATGTTGTTTGGTCGGTGACGCCGGCTTTGCATACGCCGCTGATGTCGGTGACAAATGCCATTTCGTCTGTCGTGATCGTCGGCGCGCTGATCGCCGTTGGCGCAGACCTTTCCGCGTCGGCCGCCGGCGGTGTGTCAAAGGTTTTCGGCGTCATCGCGGTGGCGCTGGCCAGCGTCAACATATTCGGCGGATTCCTGGTCACACAGCGAATGCTGGCGATGTACAAGAAAAAAACGGGGTAGCGACTGATGGCTCATAATCTTGCGCCGCTTCTTTACATCATTTCAGGCGTCCTTTTTATCCTCGCGCTGAGGGGCTTGTCGTCGCCTGAAACAGCGCGCGACGGCAACCGCTACGGCATGATTGGCATGGCCCTCGCGGTGCTGACGACGCTGTTTGTACTTGAGAACAAAGGCCTTGGAACCTGGGGGTTGATCATTGCCGGCGTCGGCGCCGGCGGCGCGGTTGGTGCGACCATCGCCAAGCGCGTGAAAATGACTGACATGCCGCAATTGGTGGCGTTCTTTCACAGCCTTGTCGGTCTTGCGGCGGTGTTTATCGCCTGGGCGGCTTTCCTTGCGCCGCGGGCGTTTGGTGTGGGCGAGCCGGGTGAAATTCACTGGCAGTCGGTGATTGAAATGTCGCTTGGCGTAGCCATCGGCGCCATCACGTTTTCCGGCTCGGTGATCGCTTACGCCAAACTTGCCGGGCGCATGTCGGGCAAGCCGATCCTGCTGCCGGCGCGGCACGTCATCAATATCGGGCTTACAGTTTTCATGTTCCTGATGATCGGCATGCTGGTGACTGGCTCACAGTCTTGGCAGGTGTTTGCGCTGTTGACGCTGGCCGCTTTCATATTCGGGTTTTTGATCATTGTGCCGATCGGCGGCGCCGATATGCCGGTGGTTGTGTCGATGCTCAACTCCTATTCCGGCTGGGCGGCGGCGGGCATCGGTTTCACGCTGCAAAATATGGCGTTGATTATCACCGGCGCGCTCGTTGGTTCGTCGGGTGCGATTCTGTCCTACATCATGTGCAAGGGCATGAACCGCTCGTTCATTTCGGTCATCCTTGGCGGATTTGGCGGCGAGGACGCAGCGGCTGGCGACGCCGGCGAAGAAACGCGCCCCGTCAAACAGGGATCGGCGGATGATGCGGCGTTTGTCATGAAAAACGCCGGCAAGGTCATTATCATCCCCGGTTACGGCATGGCGGTCGCGCAGGCGCAGCACGCGCTCAAAGAAATGGCCGATGCGTTGAAAGAGCAGGGCGTTGAGGTCAAATACGCCATCCACCCGGTCGCGGGGCGCATGCCAGGCCACATGAACGTGCTGCTGGCCGAAGCCCAGGTGCCGTATGACGAGGTGTTCGAGCTTGAGGACATCAACGCAGAATTTCGCACGGCGGATGTAGCTTTCGTCATTGGCGCCAACGATGTCACTAACCCGGCGGCGAAAACCGACAAATCATCGCCGATTTACGGTATGCCGATCCTTGATGTCGAAAATGCGCGCACTGTGCTGTTCGTCAAGCGATCCATGGCCTCGGGCTATGCCGGCGTGCAGAACGAACTCTTCTTCCGTGACAACACGATGATGTTATTCGGCGACGCCAAAAAGGTGTGCGAAAGTGTCGTCAAGGCGCTGCATTAAGGCAGCCCGCTACGGGAGAGGAATATGAAACATCTGACCATTTTTGCCGGCGCGTGCGC
This sequence comes from Parvularculaceae bacterium, assembly GCA_041398145.1. Lineage (GTDB taxonomy): Bacteria > Pseudomonadota > Alphaproteobacteria > Caulobacterales > Parvularculaceae > Amphiplicatus. Next base: position 333,661 of record JAWKVF010000002.1, read on the forward strand.
GCTGGCGGTTTCTGCGTGCGCGCAGACGACAAGCGATACATCAATGGATACCCGCAAAGGCGCGGCATCGGATATGCTGTATGCGGTGCTTCAAGCGCAGGATGAAGACGTCAAGGCGCGTTACCCCTATCGCCATCCGCAGGAAACGCTGGCGTTTTTCGGCGTTGAGCCAGGTATGACGGTCGTTGACACCATCCCGGGCGAGCCGGGGTGGTACGGCAAGATTTTAATTCCTTATCTCGGGCCGGAAGGGAAATTGATCGGCGCGGACTACTCGCTGGAAATGTGGCCGTTATTTACGAATTTCGCCACTGACGAGTTTCTCGAAAACAGAAAGACCTGGACGGATCAATTCGTCGTCGCGGGCGAAGCGCTTGCCGGCGATGACGGTGCGCAAATCGATGCATTTGTTTACGGGTCGGCGCCCGATCGTCTGGCCGGCACGGTTGACGTTGTCTTGATGCTTCGCGCCGCGCACCATTTCAACCGGTTAGAAAATGGTCGCTTTTTCGATGAAGCCCTTGGCGATATCATGACGGTGTTAAAGCCAGGGGGCGTGGTCGGCGTCGTCCAACACCGCGCGCAGGAAGACATGCCGGACGACTGGGCCGTTGGCAATGCCGGGTATGTCAAGCAGTCAAGGATTGTTTCGGTCTTTGAAAACGCGGGTTTCGAGTTTGTCGGATCGAGCGAGATTAACGCAAATCCCGCTGACCGTCCGACGACAGAAGAGTTTGTCTGGCGTCTTCCGCCGACGCTGGCGACAAGCAGCGACAATCCTGAACTCAAGGCCGAAATGGAAGCGATAGGCGAATCCGACCGGATGACGCTGCTGTTCAGGAAACCGTAACAATCAGGTTACGCTTGAGAAAAGGCCCGCTTTTGCGGGCCTTTTTGTTATTTCCATTTCAGCGTGAATTGGCGCATCAAATGGAAGCCGGCTTTATACTGGTTGCGATCGCCATGGATCGCGATGATCGGCGTTGCGGCCATCTCGTCAAAAATATAACGGTATGACACGTATGGGTTCAGCGACCAGCGCTTGCCGATATTAATATAGGCGTTGAAGCTGCCGCCCATATTGCGGAAGCCGCGGTCAGCATCGTAAACCGGCAGGCCAGACGCGAGCGACTGTTCCGGCGTGACTGAAAAATATGTGTCCGCATAGCGATTGCCGATCCAGGTTGTCTCGGCGGAAATCGAGGTCGACAGGCGACCCACATTGAACAACAAGGCCGTACCCGTCGCATCGACAATCAAGCCGTGGTGTCCGCCCGCGACGCCTTTTCGGACTTTGAACCGAAACAGGAACCGATCAAGAAACTGCGTTGCGGCGAACCCGCCCGCTTCGAATGCGTAGTCAATATCGCCCAATCCGGCGAGCGCGGGATTTTCACTTTCATTGCGGTCGCCGACAATGCGGATAGACGGCCCGAAGCTGAAACCGGAGAAGCCGAACAAGGCGAAATCCGCACCGTCATCATCAAGGAAGACGAAATTACGGAATTTTACGTAGACCTGCGGATCTGCGTCCCAGCTATAATCGTCCGAACCAAAATAATCGGGATGATAAACCGGGCCGACGCCCAGGCTGAGATCAGTATTTTCAGGCGCCAGGAATGTCAGAATGCCGACGAAATTGCGCAGTGGATGCCAGCCGGTTTCGTTGTCGAATTCATCGTCGTTCGTGACCCGCTCGCGTTCATTTTCTTGCCGGGGGCGCGCCTTGCCGAATATCGGGTCGACCTTTGGTTCGTCGATGCTCTGCTGAGCGTTTGCCGACGTCACGACTGAGCCCAGCGATAACGACAACGCGACACCTATAATGGCGCTTCGAATAATCACGTCAGCAAAATCCCCTTCACATCCTCCGGCGGCGCAACTTTTCCGAATCACGCTCGCCGATCAATGGATAGCATGCGCCTGTAACGTTAATTACAGGCAAAATCGGCGCAAGATCGCCATTTTTGAAGAAAAATGGGGGGTAGGGCTTGGGCGCCACAGGCGCTTGGCGCGCGTCAGTCGCTATCGACCGCGTCGTCGAGCGCCTCGCCGGCGCTTTCAATGTCGCGTCCCACGCCTTTGATGGTCTCGCAGGCGCCAAGGAAAATGCAGGCGCAGAGGATAAGACCCAGAACTCTCATATCGGCTCCGATTGACGCGCCGCCCCAGCCGGCTTGGCTGGTCATACTGACGACAAAAGTTCTTATATATTGAAAACGCTACGCTTTTTCGTCAAAGCCGGTCCGCCGTCCTGCGAACCGGAGAGGTCAGTTTAAAGCGCGCCTTCGCGCTGGAGGCGCTTGCGGATAAGTTTACGCGCACGGCGTACGGCCTCAGCCTTTTGGCGAGCCTTCTTTTCCGACGGCTTTTCGTAGAATTTCCGGCGCTTCATTTCCCGGAATGTCCCCTCGCGCTGCATCTTCTTCTTCAGCGCGCGCAGGGCTTGCTCGACATTATTGTCGCGGACAACGATCTGAACCAGGGCTAGTCCCTCCTTCTGAAACAAAAACGCCACGGCCCGGCATACCGGCAGGCCGCGACGCCCTGAATGAACGGCTAAACCGCACGGGCAAAAAGCCCCGCGGCGACGCGGCCTATACCAAAACCGGGCGGACCTGTCCATATTGGTGGCGACAGTAAAAACAGGCTTTGAGGCATGACGTCCACGGTTACGCCATTTTCCGCCGAACGCGCGCAAATCCTTGAAAAAGCGCTGGAAATTGCGGCATTTGAAGGATTCAACCAGGTCCTTCCCGAAAAGGCGGCGAAAAGCGCCGGCTATGAACGTAGCGTCGCTGACGCGGCATTTCCTGGCGGCGTGATAGATCTGCTGGATATGTGGTCGCTTCAAGCGGACGAGGCGGCGGCGGCGTCTTTGGCGGAAACGGATGCGCAAACGCTGAAAATACGCGAAAAAGCGGCAAGGGCGGTCAAGGCGCGAATCGCCTTCCTGCGCCCTCATAAAGAGGCCGCCCGGCGCGCCGCCGCGTATCTTGCGTTGCCGCCTTATGCGCCCGACGGCGTCCGTTTCACCTGGAATACAGCCGATGCCATCTGGCGAGCGCTGGGGGATAAATCCACCGATTATAATTTCTACTCCAAGCGCGCTATTCTTTCTGGCGTGTTGACCTCGACATTCGCCCGCTGGTTTGCCGATGACAGCGACGACGGCGCGGCAACCGACGCATTTCTCGCAGCCCGCATCGAAAACGTGATGCAGTTTGAAAAGATCAAGGCGAAAGTGCGCGACAGCGGTTTCGATCCGGTCGGCATGTTTGGCTGGCTGGCGCGGATACGATATCCGAGCAAGACCTAGAGTCTGTTGCAGGTAAAGTGGTTTGCCGGCTTACCGTCTCAAAATACAATCACTTCAGGACGTTCTGGTTCGGCCTATCAGTACTTTGATAGGTGTGTCACATGCCCCATCTTTCGGCCGGGTCTGGCCTGGCGTTTGCCATAAAGGTGAAGGCAGGCATTGCTTTGCATTGTGATGGCGCGCCACTGCTCCTGCTCGTCGCCGATCAGGTTCTCCATGATGCAATCGGAATGACGCGCCGGATCGCCGAGCGGCCAGCCGGCGACCGCCCGGATGTGCTGCTCAAACTGCGAGCACGCGCAGGCGTCGATAGTCCAGTGACCTGAATTGTGAACGCGCGGCGCAAATTCGTTGACGATGACATCGCCATTCATCAGCACAAAGAATTCAACGCCCAGCACGCCGACATAGTTCAGGTGGGAAAGCATCTTTCGGGTAATTTCACGCGCGGCGATGGCGGCGTTTTTAGGTGCATTCGCGGGAACAGATGATGTGCGCAAAATACCGCCGCGGTGCGTGTTGCGCGGTGAATCGTAGATTGCGATGTCGCCGTTACGCGCCCGCGCGCCAATCACCGAGATTTCCATCTCGAAGTCGATAAATCCTTCGAGAATTGATGGTCGCGCACCGACTTCGTTCCAGGCTTTCCGGTTGGCCTCGTCCCATGCACCGGAAAGGTCGCCGGCGCTGTCAGCTATGACGGTTTGCCCCTTGCCGTCGTAACCGAGCCGGCGGGTTTTCAGGATTGCCGGGCGACCAATCTTGTTCAGGCCGGCTTCGAGCGAGGCGAGGTCGTCGACAGCGTGAAACGGTGCAGTTTTGGCGCCGAGGTCGTTGATGAATGTCTTCTCAATCAGCCGGTCCTGAGAGATCGCCAGGGCCCTGGCCCCCGGAGCGACATCAACGCCGGCATTTGTCAGAACCTCAACCGTTCGCGCCGGGACGTTTTCAAACTCATAAGTGACGCAATTCACCGCTGCGCCAAATTCGGTCAATCGGTTCTCGTCCTCGTAATCGCCGATCATCACGGCGTGCGCGACATCGGCGGCGGGTGCGTTTTCCTCGGGCGTGTATATGTGCGTGCGCAGGCCGAGGCGCGCCGCAGCCATGGAAAGCATGCGGGCCAACTGCCCGCCGCCGAGTACGCCAATGACGCTGTTCGGCGCTAGAACAAATTGTTCCCCTGCGCGTTCAGTCATGGACGGTTTCAGGAACCGCGTCGGTATTCTTCTCACGCCACGCCGCCAGCCGCCGCGCCGCCGATTTATCGCCGAGCGCGACAATCGCGGCGGCGAACAGCCCAGCGTTTGCGGCGCCGGCCTCGCCGATCGCCATGGTGGCGACAGGCACGCCCGCCGGCATCTGAACAATCGAAAGCAGGCTGTCGAGCCCCTTCAAGGTGCGGCTTTGCACCGGTACCCCGATTACCGGCAGCTTGGTCATCGACGCCGCCATACCGGGCAGATGTGCAGCCCCGCCGGCGCCGGCGATGATAACCTTTATGCCGCGTTTTGCGGCGCCATTTGCATAATCATATAGGCGCTGCGGCGTTCGGTGCGCCGAGACGACCTTTGTCTCGAACGGGATTTTGAGTTCAGCGAGCAGGCCCGCGGCTTTTTCCATCGTCGGCCAGTCCGACCGCGAACCCATGATCACCCCGACCACCGCCTTTTCGGGTGTTGTTGCGGATTTGGACGCCGCACGCGCCGGGGACGCTTTCTTCGCTGACACGGGGAAACCTCCGCCTGCTAAAACCGGCGCTTATAGCAATTGGGTGCTGAGGTGCAAATGAAACAGCGAGAGAAGCGCAAACCTCCAGACGGGGGCGCGTTGGCCTGCGCCTCCCTCGCCAGAATGCGGGACCCTTGGCCGAGTCTGAGAAGGGGACTAACCAGAGCAAACCGCACGCTAAATGTCGCGCATATCCTGTGCAGGAGACAATGACTCTGCGCCGGAAGGCCCCTCATGTGCGGCGAACCGTTTTCGTCACTGCGTCGGTCCGGCTCTGGCGCCGGAGGCGAAATCAGGAGAAAAGCGCAAGGCAGAATCAGGGAGCACCGCCCATGAAAGTCTCCGGAACACGCTCGTCCGGCGAGGCGACGCCGATCAGGAAGAGTAGGCCAGCCGCCGGCGCGGATGCGGCGCATGCGCCGGAAGCTGTCGATTCGATCTCTATCGCCGGCATCCCGGAAGCGGAATTGACGCCGCGGGTGCGCGAGGCGCTGACAGGATTGATGCAGGAGGTTGCTGCTCTGCGGCGCGAGCTTGAGGCCGCGCACGAGCAGATGCGCGAGCTGGAAACGCTCGCGCACACCGATCCTCTGCTGGGCGTGCTTAACCGTCGCGCCTTTGTCGCTGAGCTTAATCGCGCGCTGGCGATGATTGACAGATATGGCCAGCCTTCCAGCCTTGTTTTCATCGACCTCGACAATCTGAAGATGATCAACGATGCGGGCGGCCATGCCGCCGGCGACGCCGCGCTTGAACATGTCGCACAGGTCATCAGTTCAAACATCCGGCAGACCGATGTGTTCGGTCGCCTTGGCGGCGATGAATTCGCCGTGATCTTAACGAACGCGCCCCATGCGCTGGCGATTCAAAAAGCCGACATGCTGGCGCATCTCGTCCGCACGCCAAATGCAGCGGGCGAGGCGCCTGTGACCGTCACCTGCGGCGTTGTGGAAATGAAGCGCGGCGCGACGGTCAAGGACGCGCTGGAGGAGGCAGACCGCATCATGTATGAGGGAAAGAAACGGCGCTGACTTGTCACGCAGGCGTTGAAGGTTATGCGATAATGTCCGGCGTCAATTGATCTTTCAGCGCTTTGATTGCGTCTTTGAGCGCCAGCTTTCGCTTCTTCATGCGGGCAAGGTTCAGCCCGTTCTGGCCAGGGCTCTCCGACAGGGCCCGAATGGCGTCATCGAGGTCGCGGTGCTCCTGTTCGAGGTAAATGAGACGGATTGAGAGCGCATCTTCATCCTCGTTCGCGCCGCGAAACCCGCTCTCCTTGGCGTCAAAAAAATGCGCTGCTTCCTTTGCCGTGCCCTTTGCGGGCGCGGGTTGCTGTTCAGGAATTTCGTCGTCGCTGGACGCCATCTCAACGCCTTAAATACTCAATCGTCTGATCTGGCGTCTGATTCGCCGGTGACAAGAGTAAGCTCGACAAGCCGGTCGAGCAAACTCACGCTGAAACCGGCGTGGCGCGCCGCCCCGGCATGGCGGACGTAAGCGGCGAGGTTGCGCCGCCCGGCGCCTTCCCGGTTTTGGCCGACGGGGTCGCCGCCGGTTTTTCGCGAGACCCGTTCAAGCGCGTCGAACAGCACCTTTTCCGCCGCCAGCTCCACTGCCGCGACTTCCACGCGCAACTCTTTAACCCCGTCGCCATACCCGGCGAAATCATCGCGTTTCAGCTCGCGCCGAACGAGGCGCAATTTGGCCGTGACGTTTCCCGACCATTTTTCAGCGCGCTCAAACCCATGCAGAAGGGACAGCCGGTCAAGCTCGCCATAGCGATGCGCATGCCAAACGCACCAGAGCAACACGCCGACATCGAGCGAAAACTCATCCTGAAGGCGGAGCAGTAATTCCTGCACCCGCGTGTCACAGTATTTGTCCTCCGCCCAGACCCAAAACGATGCCTCGTCAGCTATGGATTTTCTCCAATACTCATGTGCTCTCCCCAGCGTTTGGCGGGAGAATTTTCAATGCCGAATAAATCAAGCGCGCGGCCGACCGATTGATTAACAAGATCATCAATGGTCTCTGGCGCCGCGTAGAAGGCGGGCAGGGGCGGCGCGATGATGGCGCCCATTTCGGCAAGGCTGGTCATGGTGCGCAAATGTCCGAGATGGAAAGGAGTCTCGCGAACCATCAAAACGAGTTTGCGCCGTTCCTTCAGGACGACGTCGGCCGCTCTGGATATCAGGCTGGACGTGACGCCCGTCGCAATCTCAGACATGGTTCGCACCGAGCACGGAGCGATGATCATGCCAAGGGTTTGAAAAGACCCTGATGAAATCGCCGCTGATATATCGGCGCAGCCATAACGATAATCGGCGAGGTTTTCGAGATCGCGCGAACGCATCGCGAGTTCGTGATGAATGGTCATCTCGGCCGCCTTACTCACGACCAGATGGGTCTCGATCCCGGCGGCCTTCAGGGCCTCCAGGCAACGCTGACCGTAAACAGCGCCCGACGCGCCAGTTATGGCGACTATGATCCTCAATCGTGAATTCACGCGTTTTCTCAGCATGTTGTCAGACATTTCTTAGCTTTTTTCATGGCCGGGTGCAAAGCCGCAAGGTTAACGGATTGGCCTTGAATGACAGTCGACAAATCCCATTTCTCATGATGTAATCAACGGGCACACCTAACCAGATGGAGGTTGGAATATGGCGTTAAGGGCTCACTTGCAGTCTTTAGACAAGCGGCATGAAGAACTTGAAACACTGCTTTCCTCGGAAATGAAACATCCGCACCCGGACGATGAGCGAGTACACGAGCTAAAACGCCTTAAGCTCCGAATTAAGGACCAGATTGCAAAACTTCGAGAAGAAGGCGAACACGCGACCTGACGTTTTCTTAATCAGGAAACGAGCGCCTCCATAAAACGGGGGCGCTTATTTTTTTGCACCATCGAAATCAAACACTGGAGAATTCCTCATGCCCGAACGGGCCGTAGTGATAATGGGCGCCGGGTCTTCCATTGGCGCTGCATGTGCACGTCGTTTTTCTGCTGCAGGCGAGCGTGTTGTTCTGGCTGATCGCGATGAAAAATATTGCCGCGATCTGGTGGAGGAATTGACAGCGAAAGGCGGCAAGGCCGTCTTCGTATCGGCGGACAGTTCGGTGCGTCTTGACGTGCATAATGTCATCGCCGAGGCGCTGGAAGCTTATGGCCGCGTCGACGTGCTGGTGAACGCGGTGATGGAAATTGAAAACTGTGAATTTCTGGAAACGACAGAAGAACAGTTCGACCGGATTATCGCGGCGAATCTGCGCGGCGCATTCATGGTGAACCAGGCAGTCGCCAAACATTTCGTTCGTCAGTATGAGAATGACCCTGACGAGGCGCCTGACGGCGCCATCGTCAACATCATGTCGGTTGAAGCTGTGACCGCCACAGCGGAGCGCACCGCGTTCGCCGCATCGCAGGGCGGTCTGAACCAGCTGACGAAAGCGGTTTCTCTGGCATTGTCGAAATATGGCGTCCGCGCCAATTCCGTCGGCATCGGCGCCATCAAGGGCGAGTTCCTGAAAGATTACGAGCCAAAATCAGCGCGCAACACCGTGCCGCTCAATCGTATCGGCGATCCGGAAGAAGTGGCCGAGGCGGTGTTCTTTCTTGCGTCGCCGGCGTCGTCCTACATCACGGGGCAAACGCTGTATGTGGACGGCGGCAGGTTGGTGCGAAGCGCAGCGTCCGACTATGTCGAACGCGACAGCGAAACGTGAGCGATATGGCGCCGGGCGTGCGCCATGCCGTGGCTGTTCTTATTCGGCGTCGTTATCCGAACTGACGTCATTCCCGCCCAGATTGGCGAAAACTTTATCGAGATCGATCTCTTTTGAGGTTTCCGGTTCTTCCGCCACGGGCGCGGGCGCCGGTTCGGCTGGCGCAAGCGTCGGGCTGGTGTCGGCCGCGGGACGAAGCTTTGCCGCCTTCGCCGCCGCCTTGCGAACCACATTGTCGAGGTCGATTTGCGAACAAAGCCCAAGGCCCACCGGATCTTGCGGTGTAATATTTGAAGAATTCCAGTGGGAGCGGTCACGAACCGACTGAATTGTCGTTTTCGTCGTGCCTAACAATTTGGCGATTTGCGCGTCGGAAATTTCCGGGTGATTGCGCACCATCCACGCAATGGCGTCCGGGCGGTTCTGACGTTTCGACACGGGTGTATAGCGCGGCCCCTTGCGCGGCTTTTCAGCGACGATCGTTTTTGCGCGCGACAATTTCATCCGATAGCCGTCATCGGCCTGAGCCTTGTCAATTTCCTCGCGTGTCAATTGGTGGTTGGTGATCGGATTGATGCCGCGCACGCCGGCGGCGACATCGCCGTCAGCGATGCCCTTCACCTGCAACGGATGGAGGACGCAAAAATCGGCGATCTGGTCAAAGGTAAGCGAGGTATTTTCAATCAGCCACACAGCGGTTGCGAGCGGCATTAGCGGTTTGTCGGACATGGCGATCGTCTCCACAAAACAGTTTCTGACCGGCATCCGGCCTTCGGGGCCGGAGCCGCGCTAACCCTCGAATTTTTGGGGGAAAGCGCTGCGTCAAAGCGCATTTGCGGCGGCTTATAGGCTGAAACTGCGTTCGGGCCAAGCGCCTAAACGCGGGTTGAGAGCAGGATTTTGCCAATATGGGCGCCGCTCTCCATGCGCCGGTGCGCTTCCGCCGCCTCGGCCAGGGGGAAAATCCGGTCGATTACGGGGCGAATTCGTCCGGCGGCCACCAACGGCCAGATTTCCGCCTCCAACCCGGCGGCGAGGCGCGATTTTTCCGCCATGTCGCGGGCCTTCATCGTGGAGCCGCTCAGGTGAAGCTGTTTGCGCATGACGGCCATGATGTTGATCTCGGCTTTTGCGCCACGAAGAAACGCAATCGAGACATGGCGGCCCTTGAAATTCATCGCTTCAAGATTGCGCTGGACAAAGTCGCCGCCGGTCATGTCCAGAACCACGTCAGCGCCGCCCAGCGATTGAATTTCCTTTTCCCATTCGGCGCGCGTGTAATCGAAAGCCGCGTCTGCACCCAGCTTTCTGATCGCCTCCAGCTTTTTCTCACTTGATGCGGTCGCGATCACGCGCGCGCCGACAGCCTTGGCCATCAAGATCGCCGTCACGCCAATCCCGCTGGTCCCGCCATGAACGAGCAGGGTTTCGCCGGAGCGAAGACCGGCGTCGTCAAAGACATTGGCCCACACGGTAAAAAATGTTTCGGGAAAGCCGGCCGCCTCTTCAATCGACACGCCGCCAGGCACTGGCAGGCAAGATCCTTCATGCGCGATCGCATATTCTGCGTATCCGCCGCCCGTCAGCAATGCGCAAACCGCATTGCCGGTTTTCCATCGTTCAACCTCGGGTCCGACCGCGGCGATTGTGCCCGAGACTTCAAGGCCGGGAATATCTGACGCGCCGGGCGGCGGTGGATACAGCCCCATGCGTTGGAGGACATCGGGGCGGTTTACGCCTGCGGCGTCCACGCGAATCAGGACCTCGGTTGGGCCGGGTTGCGGTATCGCCCGCTCCGCCAGAATCAAAGCCTCGGGCCCGCCCGGTGCGGTAATCTCCACAACGCGCATCTGGTCCGCCATGCCAATTCTCCTTGCTTTCAGCTTTGCTCCCCTCGCGGGCGGTTGAAACCGGCGTGGGCCTGGGCGAGTCTTAGCGCTTCAACGCCGGAAGGAACATGCCATGGATGAGGAAGCCGTAAGGGAAATGCCCGATCTGACGCTGGAAAAGATTGGCAAGCAGGACCTGTATACCCTGTCCGTTGGCGATCTGAGCGCGCGGATCGACTCGCTGAAAGCGGAGATCGCCCGATGCGAGGCGGCGATGGCGCAACGCGGCGACAGCAAATCCGCCGCTGAGAAGCTCTTCAAATTTTAGCGGACCCCGCCTCCCGCGTGATCGTGCAGCTTTGACGCGCTTTCAGACCGCTCTTAGGGCTTGAAAAATCAACGATATGGCGAATTCACGTCTGGGGAGACGCCTTGCGCGGGCCAAGGTCGCGCGAGAGGTCGGATGGCGCCCCGTTTTGCGCTTTGAGGTTGTGGCACACCGGTTGCTCATGTTGTCAGCAGACCGCGCCCGGGACGGGGGTGGGAGGAATTAACCCTTTTCTTGTTGTCACCGACGATACGGTTCGGCAATTTGAGTATCGAGCCGGAGAGCCTCGCACATGAATATCGCTGAAAAAGAGCTATCGTCGAACACTTCCGCAGCGTCCTTCGTGCAGTCTGAAGTGTTCGCCCGCACCTTCCGCGAGGGCATGACGCTGGTGGAGGAAACCGCGAATTACCTCGACGGCGAGGGACGCGAGGCCTCCAAGTCGCTGTCGCGCTCGGCGGCGTTGTCCTATGCCGGGGCGTCGATGCGGCTCACCACGCAACTGATGCAGATCGCCTCATGGCTGCTGGTGCTTCGGGCGGTCCGCGAGAACGACATGACCATTATCGAAGCTTCCGAGCCGAAATACCGGTTGGGCAAGCGTGAGAACGCGCCGGCGGATATGCTGTCAGGCGAGTTGCCACAGTCGCTGGTCAACCTGATCGATGCGGCGACGCAGCTTTACGACCGGATTTCCCGCCTCGACACGGATTTGTTTCTCGCAGGCGAAAGCGCCGCCCCGATCCATGACGCGGCGGCGCAGCAGCGTGCGTTGCTGAATGCTTTCGGCGGGCGAGACTAGCCCTTCTTGAGACCGAAGGCGCCAAATTTCTGCTGGAATTTGGAAACCTGCCCGCGATCACCCAGCTTTTGCGGGCCGCCCGTCCATGCCGGGTGGCTAAGCGGGTCGATATCAAGCGACAGCGTCGCGCCGGGTTCGCCATAGGTCGAACGCGTTTCGTAAGACGAGCCGTCCGTCATTACGACTTTGATGGTGTGGTAATCCGGATGGATGCCCTTTTTCATGGCGGCGCCCTTAAAACTGACTTGCTGTGCTGCAAAGAGTGCGGGCCTATAGGCTGGGACGGGGGGAAAAGCAACCCCGTCAGCGAGGTTTTTACCCGGTTTGCCGGGCGGATGGGTGGCGCATCGGTGATCGTCGCCTTAAGGTGGCGATCTCACGGTCTGCCAGATATTCCCGGGTCATAAATGCGTATTTCCGTATTACTTCGCGGCGCGGGGCTTGTCGTTACCCTCGCTGCGGCCGTCGTTGTCTCGACGCTTTACTCTTTCAACCATTTCAGGGCGTATGAAAGCCGGTTTGACGGGCGTTGTGAGCCCGTCGCTGGCGTCGATGGGGCGGAGGACCTTCAATTCGCGCCTTCCCTTGGCAAGGTGTTTTTGTCGTCGCTGGACCCGCGCAAATCGACTTCAACACGCGGCGAGATTCTCGCGATATCGGTAAGCGATCCGCTCGCGGCGGATAACTGGCGGGATAGAACCGCGGGCCAGCCGGCAAAGTTTCGGCCTCTCGGCGTCAGCTATTTTGAGGATGGCGACGTGCGCCGATTGTTCGTCGTCAACGACGCCGGCAAATCGGTCGAGATTTTTGATGTGGTCGAGTCCGGCGATCTTGAACATGTCGAAACGATCAGCGAGCGGCGGCTGACCAGCCCGAACGCCATCGTCGCAGTCGGCCCGCGCAGCTTTTACGTTTCGAACGACGTTGCGTCGGGCCGCGACAGCCTGCTCGGGCGTCTGCAATTCGTTGTCCGCATCGCTTCGGGCGAGATTTTCTACTTCGAGGGCGGGACGATGCGCAGCGCCGCAACCGGACTTCGGTTTGCCAACGGGGTAGCGGTCAGCGCCGATGGGAAACAGTTTTTCGTCGCCGAAACCGCAGGCCAGACACTGGCGATTTTTGACCGCGACCCGCTGACCGGCGTATTAAGATTCTCAAAGTCACTGGCTGTCGATATGGCGATAGATAATATCAATTTAGCGGAAGACGGCGCCTTGTGGATCGCGGGCACGCCCAAGCCGTTATCAATTCCGGGATTCCGGCACGACCCCTCTGCGCGCCTGCCGTCCATCATCTATCGGTACGAGCCCGGCGCCGACGCCCTGAACACCGTGATGATCGACGATGGCGCAGCAATTTCAGCGGCGACAGCGGCGGCGCCGGCTGGCGACAAGCTCTTTGTCGGCGCACTGCTTGAAAATAAGTACCTGATCTGCGATCTGCCGACGCGATGAAATACATTTCGACAAGGGGCGCTTCGCCCGAAATCAGTTTCCGCCGTGCGGTTGTGAGCGGGCTTGCGCCAGATGGCGGGCTTTATATGCCGGCGGCATGGCCGGCGGCGCCTGACCGGCAGGCCAAAAATTTCGCCGGCATGGCGTTCGGCGATGTCGCGGCTGAAGTGATCAGCCTGTTCGCCGGGGACGAAATTTCCCAAAGCGAACTTCGCGAACGGGCCGCCCGGGCTTATGCGCCATTTGAAGCGCCAGAAACCGCGCCGCTGAGAGCGCTGGACGATGATCTGCACGTTCTGGAATTATTCCACGGACCGACGCTTGCGTTCAAAGATGTCGCCATGCGCATGCTCGCGGAGCTGTACGACTGGGCGCTTGCGGACGCGCCGCGCGGCAAGACCATCCTCGGCGCAACGTCGGGCGACACTGGCGGCGCGGCGATCCACGCGTTTGCGCATTCGCCTCGGGCGGAAGTGTTTATCCTGCATCCCAAGGGGCGCATTTCCGACGTTCAGCGCCGGATCATGACGACGACTGACGCGGACAATGTGTTTAATATCGCTGTCGACGGCTCGTTCGACGATTGTCAGCGCATTGTCAAAACGCTGTTCGCCGATCGCGACCTGGCGGCGTCTGTCGATCTCGGCGGCGTCAATTCAATCAACTGGGTGCGGCTGGCGGTTCAGACGGTTTATTATTTCACCGCAACCGCCTCGCTGGGAAAGCCTGCATCCTTCATTGTGCCGACCGGCAATTTCGGCGACGTCTTCGCCGGTTATGCCGCCATGCGGATGGGACTTGCGGTCAACAAACTTGGCGTTGCGGTAAATACAAACGATATCATGCGCCGTGTGCTGACCACCGGCGTTTATGCGCCGGCGAACACCGTCGCGACGACGTCGCCGTCGATGGATATTCAGGTGGCCTCGAATTTCGAGCGCCTGCTTTTTGAGGCGTCGGGCCGCGACAGCCAGGCGTTGGCGAATCTTATGGCCGAATTCGCCGCCGCCGGACGTTTCACGACACCAGAACCATGGCTGCGGAACATGCAGCAGATGTTCGTCGCCGAGGCGGCGGACGAGGCCGCCGTCAGGCAAAAGATTGCGGAAACATTGCGCGAGAAAGATTACCTGATCGACCCGCACACTGCGGTCGGTCTGGTGGTCTATGACCGCCTGAAAGCGCAGGGACTGATCAAGGGTCCAGCGGTCTGCCTTTCTACGGCGCACCCCGCAAAATTTCCTGACGCGGTGCGCGACGCCGCCGGTCGCCGCCCAGATCTGCCGGAACGCTTCGCCGATTTGCACGAGCGCGCTGAAAGCATGGTCGATGCGCCGGCCGACGCGGATGCGATCAAGCGTTTTGTGTTGGAGCGGAGCCGGTTTTGTGTGAAGACCGGCTGATGGCGGAGGTGGTTTCACTCGACAACGGCGTTCGGATCGTGTGCGATCCGATGCCTGGGCTGGAAACAGCCGCGATTGGCATATGGTATCGCGCAGGCGCGCTAGACGAGAACAACGAAGAACGCGGCGTTGCGCACCTTCTTGAACACATGGCGTTTAAGGGAACGACCCGTCGTTCAGCGCGCGCAATCGCGGAAGAAATCGAGAATGTCGGCGGATATCTCAATGCCAGCACCGGCTATGGCCGTACGGGGTATTACGCCCGCATTTTAAAACCTGACGTCGATACCGCTTTCGGCATTCTGGCGGATATTCTCCTCGATCCGCTGTTCCTCGACGACGAACTTGAAAAAGAAAAAGACGTCGTTGTTCAGGAAATCGGCGAGGCGGCGGATACCCCGGATGATGCGGTCATGGAGATGTTGCAACGCGTCTGTTACGGCGAACATGCGCTGGGCAGGCCGATCCTTGGCACTGAAGATAGCGTTATGTCGCATACGCCTGAGCGTTTGCGCGCCTTCATGCAGAAAAACTATACGCCGCAAGATATGATCATCGTGGCGGCTGGCGGTTTTGACGCCGCCGTGATTAAGTCTCTGGCGACAAACGCATTTTCCGGGGCCCGCCGCACCCAACGCGTATTCCGACCAGAAAAACCCGCCTATATTGGCGGTCGTGTTCACGAAGCTCGGGACATTGAACAAACGCACATTGCGGTGAACTTTCCCGGCGTTTCAGCGACGGAACCTTCATTTTTTGCAACGCGCGTTTTCACGGAAGCATTGGGCGGCGGCATGTCGTCGCGAATCTTTCAGGCCATCCGCGAGCAACGCGGCCTTGCATATTCCGTCTACGCATTTACTGACAGTTATGACGATGTTGGCGGCGTGTGCGCCTATGTCGGCACCGACAGCGATCAGGCGGCAGAGGCGGTAGGTCTCATTAAATCGGAAATTACGGCGATGGCCGGCGATGTGACGCGTCAGGAAATTGATCGCGCACGCGCCTTGTTGAAATCGAACTTGCTAATGGGGCTTGAAAGCCCGGCAGCGCGTGCGGAAGCGGCGGCGTCGCAGTTGTTTTCCTACGGTCGGTTGTTCACAACGGCGGAAATGTGCGAGCGGCTGGATGCGGTGACTGCGGACGACATTCGCGCCTGTGCCGAACATGCGCTGAGCGCGGGCGACCCCAGTCTTGCGATTGTCGGCCCGGCCGATTTTGATGCGGTCAGTGCCCGGCTTCTGTGACCATGCGATTGACCTGTGCTCCTTACGCCCGCTTAATGGTCAAACCGTCAGCCTGCGGGTAGGGAATGCTCGGTCTCGATTTTGTCAAAGGCGTCAACAAGCCGCCCTGCATCATCCATGATGCTGTTAAACTGCGCATGGCTGAGCCGCCGGATTACCCCGCGTGGTTTCGTCTGCGCGAGGAAAGCAGGGCGCATCTGACCCGGTGGGAGCCGGACTGGTCGGAAAAGGACGCCTCTTACGAGGCTTTCAAGCTGCGCCTTCGCAGTCAGGAACGTGAAGTAAGATTGGGCGCCGCGTTGCCATTGCTGTTGTTTCGTGAAGCCGACAACACATTATTGGGTGCAGTGAACCTCAGCGAGATCCGGCATCAGGCGTTGTGCTCTGCAACACTGGGCTACTGGATCGGCGCGACTTATCTGCGACGTGGCTATGCTTTCTCCGGCGTGTCGGCGGTTCTTGGCTATGCATTCGATACCCTCGGCCTCAATCGTATCGAAGCAGCCTGTCAGCCTGGAAATCAGGCGTCGCGAAACCTGCTGGCCAAGGCCGGATTTCGCGAAGAGGGGTTGGCGAGGGAGCTTCTATTTATCAATGGGGCGTGGCGCGATCATCTAAGGCTCGCAATTACCGCCAGAGACGGCCGTCGCATCGCAATTCAACCCTGACGGGTTCAATTCCCCCGATTAACCGTAAAAAACCGTGCGTTTCACCGCAGTGGGCCTTGCATGCGATTTGACGACCAGCAAGGATATTTGCGGGGCGACAACTGGTTTGCCTGTAAAGGGTTTGCCAGCGTCGGAAATTTCGATTCGGGGTGTTGCGGGCGTCATGCATCTGTTTTCAATTTTTGCCGTCGAGGCGGCCGCGCAGCTCGGTGACGGCGGCGCGGCGTTAGGTAAGGGGGCAATTGTCGGCGCGGTTCTCGCCGGGCTGGCGTTTCTCGCTGGTGCGAGCGTGTTGCGGGCAAGTTCCGCCGCCTTCTGCGCGATGCTTATGGTGTTAACGGGCGGCGCGCTGGAAGCCGTCTGGCTGGGCCTCGTGCCGACGCCGGGGCCGTCGCTGATGTATTTGATGCAAGGGGTGTTTGCCGCCGCAGCGCTGATTTTCGTGTCTTCGTCAGTTCATATTGTGCGCAGTAACGCGCTATTGGGCGGCGTCATGTTCGCCGCGGCGCTGTGCGTGCTGGGCGTCAGTGTCATCAATGTGGTCATGTCCGGTGAAGCGACGGGGCTTTTGCGTCTGTCGCTGACGGGTGTCGCCGTCACGGCGGTCGGCCTTTCGGCGTATGGCGCCTATCGCGGCGACCCTGGCGCACGGCTGATCCTGCCAGGCGCGCTGGCGGCGGCTGCTGCGCCGTTGTTGCTGAGCGTTAGCGCCACCGGACCGCTTGCTCTGGCGCCGCATGCACTGTTCGCCATCGGCATTCTTGGCGCCAGCCTTGGCTCACTGGTCGATAACGCGATGGCGCTTGGCGTCTCATCCGGTCCAAGGGTCGCCTCGACAATCGAAACGGGCGGCCACGAGCGCACAATGGCGTCTTATGCATCCAGCACTTCCGGCGATCCGCGCGTTTCGGAGAATCAACTGGCGCAGGTTCTCGATTACGCCGGCGTCGCCGTGTGGGACTGGAGCGCGGGTGTATCGCATCAGACCTTGTCGTTCGGCGAGATCATGGGCGCTGACGGCAATGGCGATTTTACGCCCGATGCGTTCAAGGCGTTTGTGCATGCCGACGATATCGAACGCTTCCTCAATGTGGTCTATGGCGACGATGACGGTGGTTTTGACGAAATCATCAAACTGCAAAACGGCCAATGCGTCCGCATACGCGGCGCCAGAGCCGTTGACGCCGGCGGCGCACTCGAACGCATTGTCGTGTTTCTTGAAGAGGCTCCGCGCGGCGCCTCTCATTCAGCCGCACGCGACGACGCTTTGAAACTGGCCGCGGCCTCGCTTACTGGCGCCGCCGCGGCGATGCCCAAAGCGGCGTCGCGAAACGGCGCCGAGATCGCCGCCGCGATGGATCGCGGCGAGCTTGAAGCGGCGTTCCAGCCGATTGTCTCTTTTGATGACAAGAAAAGCCGCGGCAGTGAGGCGCTGGTCCGGTGGTCGGCGAAAGAGGGGGGCGTTGACGCCCCGCTTTCCACCGAAGAAATCGTGCGCAGCGCCATCAGCGCGGGCAAAGGAAAAGCGCTTGCGAAATTGATGATCGACGCCGCCGCCGAACATGTCGCTGGAAAAATCAAAAAGAACCGTGGCGACTATTTTGCCGCCTTTAACGTTTCACCGGCGCAAGTGTTGGAAGAGGGTTTTGTCGACGATGTCAGAAGCGCCATAAATCGTCACAGCCTGCCGGCGAAGTCGCTTGTGCTGGAATTGACTGAGGCCGACAGTCTTTCCGGCGACAAGCGGTTCGCGGAAATATTCAAGGATCTGTCTTCAGCAGGCGTCGCGCTCGCGTTTGACGATTTCGGCGCGGGGTATTCGTCATTGAGCAATCTGCACAAATTTGATTTCGACTACCTGAAGGTCGACAAGTCTTTCATCAACGACATCGTTGCTGATTCCGGTAAAAAGAAGGTCGTCAGCGCCCTGGTCGGGCTTGCGCGCGATTTTGGCATGACTGTGATTGCCGAAGGCATTGAGACACAGGAGGCGGCCGATCTCGCCAATGAAATTGGCTGCGATCTGGGTCAGGGATATCACCTCGGCGCACCAAGCATAAAGCGCGACGTGCAGGCGTCGAAATCTGCGGATGAAGAAATGGTGCTCGACAAGAGCCTGAAAGCCGACAAAGGGAAAACCAGCTTCCTCACCAAAAAGAACCTGTCTTTTTCACGACGCTGATCAATTCAGCGGCGTATCGTCCGAACGGATGTTCGACCATTCTGGCGACAGCATTGCGCTGGTCACGCCGAGTTTTTGAAGAGCAGACTTCCAGACGTCGGTCGGGCCTGCGTCGAAAATCAATTTCATGTCGGCGTCGCAGTGACACCAGGCATTCTGCGCAATTTCACTTTCAAGCTGGCCGGCGCCCCAACCGGCATGTCCAATCACGAGGATATGCCGGCGCGGCGGCGGATTCTCACCGTCGCGCCCGCCAATATCGACAAGAATCTCCTTTGACGCGGTAACACCCAACTCGCCGTCGACTTCGAGTGTCTGTTGCGTGCGGTAATCGAGGCTGTGCAGCACAAGGCCGCGGTCAGTCTGTACCGGGCCGCCATAATAAACCGGCTCGCCGCCGACGCCTTCTCGCGGATCGATCTCAAGCTGCTCAAGCAGATCGCCAAGCTCAATATCCGCGAGCGGTTTGTTGATGACAATGCCCATAGCGTGGTCCTCGTCGTGGGCGACCATCAAAACCACGGATCTTTCGAATCGGGGATCGCCCATGTTTGGCATGGCGATGAGCATCTTGCCGGTCAGAAAATCCTGATGCGTGGCGCCACGACCCCGCGATTTTCTTGATCTGTCCTGATCGTCCAGCGTCATCACCCTTGAATTTACGTCGGTCACTTACAAGTTACAAGACGTTCGCGCCGGTAGCGTAACAGACGTTCTGGCGCTACAAACACGCAATGAAACGCTGCGCCGGATTGCAGGCGGCGGCAAAAGGAAAGTTCAGGAGAATTTATATGACAATTGGTGTTGGCGATAAAATACCTTCGGTGGATATCATGATGGCGACGGCTGACGGACCGCAAAAAGCGAATTCGCTGGAAGTCCTCGGCAAGGGCAAGGTCGCATTGTTTTCTGTTCCCGGCGCCTTTACGCCGACATGTTCAGCGAAACACCTTCCTGGCTTCGTTGAAAACGCCGATAAACTGAAGGCAAAGGGCGTCAACAAGATTGTGTGCATGTCGGTGAATGACGCCTTCGTCATGAAGGCATGGGGCGAAGCGCAAAACGCCGGCTCGTCAGTTGAAATGCTGGCTGACGGCAATGCCGACCTGTCCAAGGCGCTTGGCCTTACCTTCGATGGCAAAGGTTTTGGCATGGGCGAGCGCTCGCAGCGTTTTTCCGCCGTTATCGAAGACGGCGTCGTGAGATCATTGAATGTGGAAGCGCCGGGAGCGTTCGAAGTCTCAAGCGCAGAACATATGATATCGCAGCTTTAAGCCGCGATCGAAGCGAGGCCGGCGCGCGCAAGCGCGTCGGCGCGTTCATTTTCGGTGTGACCGTCATGGCCGCGAACCCAGTGCCACTCGACAGCGCGGCCCGCCAGACTATCTTCAAGCATCAACCACAGATCCTTGTTTTTAACCGGCTTGCGGTCTGACGTTCGCCAGCCGTTTTTCTTCCAGTTTTTTATCCAGCTCGTGATGCCGTTCTTGAGGTATTGACTGTCCGTATAAAGAGCTAACTTTTCAACGTTTGCGGTGGCGCGTAATGCTTCAATCGCGGCCATCATTTCCATGCGGTTATTCGTCGTGCCGGACTCGCCGCCGTAGATTTCACGCCGCTCATCGCCATCTATAATCAAAACGCCCCAGCCGCCGGGCCCTGGATTACCGGAACACGCGCCATCGGTAAAAGCTTCCACCATCTTGTTCTCGATTTCTGGCGTATTGGCCAATGTACTGAGCGGCCTGAATACCTGTCATATGTTCGACGTCAACCGTCATAGAAATCTGAAGCGCAAAATGGGGAAAATCTGTCAGGAAAAACAGCCGTCGCTCTGTCAGCTCGCCATCATCATTGGCTGTTTGAACACCAAGTCCTCACGCGCGTGTTCGATGGTGTCGATATGCAGCCGAAAGTTATTCGCGAGACGATGAAGCAGGTCTTCCACAAGATATTCAGGCACCGACGCGCCGGATGTAACACCGATCGTTGCCGCCTTTTGGCAGGGCGACAGATCGAACTCCGCCGGGTTGTCGACAAGAAGCGCCTGACGTGCGCCGGCGCGTAGCGCTGTTTCAACCAGGCGGCTTGAATTGGACGATTGCGGCGAACCGACAACAAGCACCAGGTCTGCGCCGGGAGCGATAAGCTTCACCGCGTCCTGCCGGTTTGACGTGGCGTAACAAATGTCTGATTTGCGCGGGCCGGCAATGTCGGGAAACCGGGTTTGCAAGGCCGCGATAATTTCGGCGGTGTCATCCACTGAAAGCGTCGTTTGCGTGACATACGCCAGAGGCGCGTCAGGCAAAGCGGCATTCATGGCCGCCTCGACATCTTCAATCAGCGTCACCGCGCCTTTGGGCGCCTGGCCCATCGTGCCCATGACTTCAGGGTGGCCGCTATGGCCAATGAGAATGATATGCCGGCCTGCATCGACATGGCGGCGCGTTTCGCTATGGACTTTCAATACCAGCGGGCAGGTCGCGTCAATTGTTGTCAGTTCACGGGCGGCGGCTTCAATATACGCCGTCTTCGGCGCGCCGTGAGCTGAAAACACCACCGGACGGCCGTCTTTCACATCGTCGAGGCTTTCGACAAATACTGCGCCCATCGCTTGCAGGCGGCGGACGACGTGGGCGTTGTGAACGATTTCATGGCGGACAAAAACCGGAGCGCCGTAAATGGCGAGGGCGTCTTCCACGGTCCGGATGGCGCGTTCGACGCCGGCGCAGAAGCCGCGCGGTGCGGCCAGCCGAACCACGATCTTCGGAATAACCGGCGTATCCGCCAAATTCACTCCCCTCGACATTCTTCCGCCCTTTGTCGCTGTATCGCGTCCCGCAGCGTCTCGCCCGTTGCGCCCCGTTGTGCTACCCGTTAGGAGTTCCACCACTTCATCGCGGTGCCGGTAAGGCTGAAGTCTGGCGAGCAGTTGGCGATATCAGTGCAGATATAAGGGTTTGTCTTGATGAACAAAGCGTTAGCTCTCGGGCTTTTCGCCGCATTTTTGCTGACTGGCTGCGGTTCGACCAAGGAAGATCGTCTGGCCAACCCGGCTCCATGCCCCAATATCGCCGTTCTGCCTGACGCCGGCCGGCAAATCGTGTTCGACGGGGCGGAGACGGCGGAAAACATCGCCTGGACAGCCGAGGTGCAGAACGTTTCTCTCGCCTGCCGCTATGTCGGAACCGACCCTATCGACGCCAGCGCCAAGATCGTGATCGCCTTCGGCAAGGGCCCCAAGGCCGAAGCGACGTCGCACAACTACGCTTATTGGGTGGCGGTGACCCGTGTTGATCGCGAGGTGATCGTCAAGGAGGAATACCTGTTGCCGGTGAAGTTTTCTGGCAATGCTGTCGAGATCGTTGAGCAGGAAATCAAGGAAATCATCATCCCCCGCGCTGACGATCAGGTTTCCGGCACCAATTTTGAGATTATGGTCGGGCTCGTCATCACGCCCGAGCAGGCGCTTTTCAATCGTTCCGGCAAGAGCCTTAAATTCCCCGACCTTTAAATGCTGCTGACCGAAGAGTTATCGCAAATCGTTGGCGAGGCGTTCGCCAAGGAAGGGTTTGACTCCGGACTGGGGTCCGTGCGGATATCCGACCGGCCCGATCTTGGGCAGTTTCAGTGCAATGGCGCGCTCGCAGCGGCCAAGGCGGCGAAGAAGAATCCCCGCGAACTCGGTGAAGCCATCGCTGCGCGTCTGCGCGTGCAAAGCGCATTTGCTGATGTGAGCCTTGCCGGGCCGGGCTTTTTGAACCTGTCATTAACGGACGCAGAGCTTGCGGCGCGGGTCCAACGTCTGGCGGCTGATGAACGCCTTGGCGGATGGGCGACCCCGGCCCCGGAAAAAATTGTCGTCGACTATGGCGGGCCGAATGTCGCCAAACCGCTGCATGTCGGCCATTTACGCGCCGCCATCATCGGTGAGAGCATCAAACGGTTGTTCCGCTTTGTCGGAAATGAGGTCATCGGCGACATCCATCTTGGCGACTGGGGCCTGCAAATGGGCCAGCTCATTTCAGAGCTGGAGCTTAAACAGCCGGGGCTGGCGTATTTCCAGCGTGGACATGATGGCCCGTTCCCGGACGAGCCGCCCATCACCCTTGGCGATCTGGAGAAGCTGTATCCGGCGGCCTCAGCCGCCTGCAAGGCGGATCCGGCGCGCGCCGATCTGGCGCGCAAGGCGACGAAAGAGCTACAGGACAGCCGGCCCGGCTATCGCGCTCTTTGGCGCCATTTCGTGACTATGTCAGTCGCGGCGTTGAAGCAGGATTACGAGGATCTCGACGTCGAGTTCGATCTCTGGAAGGGCGAGGCCGATGCCGATGCGCTGATCGCGGAAATGGTCGCCGATCTGGAAGGCAAGGGGCTCGTTGAAAATTCCGACGGCGCCAAAATCATACGTGTCGCCCGCGTTGACGACAAGAAAACCGTGCCGCCTATTATTCTCGTCAACTCAGAGGGCGCGGTCGGCTATCACGCGACAGATATGGCGACAATTCTGGATCGCCGCCGCTCGCTGGATCCGGCGCGCATGCTCTATGTCGTCGATAACCGCCAGGCGCTGCATTTCGAACAGGTGTTTCGCGCCGTCGACCTTGCCGGGTATTTCGAAGAGTCAAAGCTGGAGCACCTTGGCTTTGGCACCATGAACGGCAAGGAGGGCAAACCGTTCAAGACCCGCGAGGGCGGAGTGCTCAAACTGCGCGATCTCATCAACATGGTCGAAGAAAGGGCCGCTGCGCGTCTTGCTGAAAACGGGTTTTCAGACGGATATGGCGCTGCGCAGGCCAAAGATGTCGCCAGCAAGGTCGGTGTCGCCGCATTGAAATTCGCTGATTTGTCGAACCCGCGAACAACGGACTACATTTTTGACCTCGACCGCTTCATGGCGTTTGAGGGCAAAACCGGGCCTTACCTTCTCTATGCGAGCGTTCGCGTACGCTCGGTCATTGAAAAGGCGAAAGGCGCGGGCGTGTTTGAGACAGGGCCGATTTCCATCACCGCGCCGGAAGAACGCGATCTTGCACTCATGATGTTGCAGTTCGGCGAGGCGGTGAAACTGGCCGTCGACAAGCGCGCCCCGCATTTTCTTTGCGAGCACGCGTTCTCTTTGGCGCAGGCGTTTTCAAGGTTTTACGCCGCGTGCCGCATCGTCGATGAGTCGGATCGGGCCGCGCGCGCGTCGCGTCTTGCGCTTCTTGAAGCCGCGGGCAGACAGCTAGATTGCGTGATCGGCTTGCTGGGGATGTCGGCGCCGCAAAAAATGTAGCTCGGTGTTGCATTTCAGCCGCTTGTGGAAAAGTCAGATAACTGATTGTTTCTCAATGCAAAAGTTACCAGAAATCGTACTTCCGTCCGATAGCGGCGATCATCCTTATTTCTACACACCCTGATCGACTGCACTGTCACATTAGTTAAAAAATTCACCACTAAGGGCGGCCCTCATTCGGCGTGTTGCGTTCCCAGGGGCTCTCTCGCTGTTCCATGGAAAAATTGGGGTCACTTTAATGAAACTTTCGAAAATTCTTGCCGCGAGTGCGGCGACGATGGCGCTGGCGACCGGTTTTGTCGTCGTGACGGCGCCGCCGGCGATGGCGCAGGCCACCACTGGCGCAATTCGCGGCGTTGTCACCGGACCAACCGGTCAACCCATTTCGGGCGCAAGCGTCACGATCACTGACACCACGACCGGGGTGACGAGAACGGCCACCACCAGTTCAAACGGCGGCTACTCGGCTCGCGGCCTCTCGGTCAGCGGCCGTTATGACGTGTCGGTTTCTGCCGCAGGGCTCGGCAGTCAGACGATTTCTGACGTCGTGCTTTCAGTCGGCGGCACGACGACAGTTCCATTTCAGCTAGGCGAGGGCGGCGGCGACGAAATTATCGTCACTGCAACCCGGTCAACAGTTGGTCAGGTCGCCGCCGGTCCGTCCGCCGTATTCAGCGCGGCCGACCTTGCAGACCTTCCGGTGCTGAACCGCGACATCAAAGACGTTATCCGGCTCGACCCGCGCATCACGATCGATGAATCGTTCGAGCGTGGCATCCGCTGCGTCGGTTCGAACGAACGTTTCAACTCCCTGACTGTGGATGGCGTTCGCCAGAATGACGATTTCGGCCTGAACAACAACGGCTACCCGACCCAACGCCTGCCGTTCCCGTTTGACGTCGCCGATCAGGTCGCGGTTGAGATCGCCCCGATTGACGTCGAATATGGCGGCTTCACCGGGTGTAACGTCAACGTCGTCACCAAGACGGGCGGCAACGAGTTTCATGGCCGTGCGTTTCTCGATTACAGCCTCGCCAGCCTCAATGGCGACTCGCTGGAAGGAAATCCGGTTTCCAAGCCGGATAATGACGACAAATCCTATGGCGGCGTCATCACAGGTCCGATCATCAAGGACCGTTTGTTCTTCACCGCCGCTTATGAAAAGTTCAAAGGTGCTGACACGTTTGACACAGGTCCTGCTGGGTCGAGCTTCCCCAATCAGGTGAACGACGTCACGCAAGCCGAAATTGATCAGGTCACCCAGATCATGAATTCGGTTTACGGCTTCGATCCCGGCACGGTGTTGTCAAACGCCGCCGTCAAGGACGAGCGCTTTTATGTGAAGCTTAACGCATACCTGACGGATAACCATCGTCTTGAACTTGCGTATCAGAACACCAAGGGCGACAACGTCGTTCCGCAAAACACCAGCACGTTCTTCGGCGATCTCAGCCTTTCTTCAAACTGGTATCGCCGTTCCGAGAAACTGGCCGCCTATTCCGGGCGTCTTTTCTCTGACTGGTCCGATACGTTCTCGACCGAATTGCGCGTTTCGTATTCTGATCGCGAAACCGGACAGAATTCGCTGAACGGCTCTGACTTCGCCCAGTTTGAAATCGGCACCGCCGCTGGCGGCACGATCTTCGTCGGCCCCGACACGTTCCGTCATGCTAACGAGTTGAGCACCAACGTCTGGAACATCAAGTTTAAAGGTGAGAAAGACCTCGACGCCCATATCGTCAAATTCGGTTACGAACGCGACATCTTCGATGTGTTCAACCTGTTCGTGCCGTTTTCCGAAGGCGTTGCTGAATTCGACACGATTGCGGATCTGCAAAACCAACTGCCGTCGTCTATTTTCTACACCAACGCGCCGAGCAACAACGAACGCGATGGCGCAGCTTCATTCAAGCGCACGATGAACACGATTTACGTTCAGGATGACTGGGCCGCAGCCAGCAATGTGACGCTGACGGCGGGCATGCGCTTCGACTGGATCAGTATGGGATCTCGCCCTGAAGAAAATCCGATTGTAGAGACGCGTTTTGGCGTGCCGAACAATGCCAACTTCAACAACCTCAACCTGCTCCAGCCGCGCGCTGGCGTCACCTGGGGCGCCACGGACAATCTTGAGATCACGGCCGGCGTCGGTCGTTTCTCGGGCGGCGACCCGTCTGTCTGGCTCTCCAACAGCTATACCAATACCGGTCTGAGCGTAGGCAGCGCCTTCTCCGCCGATCCACTCGTTATCGGCGGTTTTGACGGCGTGAACCTGCCGCAGGCCATGCTGGATGCAAACACCGCTTCGGGCCTCGCCGGCACCGGTGCAGTCAACCTTGTCGACCCCGACTACAAAATGTCGTCGATCTGGCGCTTCACGCTGGGCGCGAAGCAGCATGCCGACCTTTCGGGCATGGGTCTTGGCGATAACTGGTTGTTCGGCGTCGATGCGCTGTACACGATCCAGGAAAATCCGAACATCTGGCAAAACCTTGATCTCGCCCAGATCGGCACCGCGCCTGACGGACGTCCGATCTACAACAGCCAGTTCGGTTATGGCGCGAACGGCGCGCTGATGCTGACGAACTCCGACCTGACGCCAAAAACGTTCGTGCTTTCGGGTTACTTCAACAAGGATATCGATCTTGATCGGTTCCACTCGACCATCTATGCAGGTTATGCGTATACGGATGCCGAGGACGTCAACCCGGCGACCAGTTCGACCGCGTCTTCAAACTTTGAAAACGTTGCCGCGATCGACTATAACAATCCGATCGTCGCTCGTTCCAACTATGGCGTGAAACACAACTTCACGGCGCGTTGGGACATTGGTTACGAGTTCTTCCGCGATCTTGAGACCCGTCTTTCGCTCTTCGGGCAGCTCAACAGCGGTAAGTACTTCAGCTACACGTTTGACACCAATGGCGGCAGCGATGCTATCGCTGGCGGGGCCAACCTGTTCGGCGACAGCGACGACTCCGAACGTCGTTCGCAAATTTATGTTCCAACCGGTCCAACCGACCCGCTGGTTGACTTCTCGCAGTTGACGCAGTCGCAGATTGACGAATTGTTCGCCTTCATCGACTCGTCGGGCCTGTCCGAATACGCTGGAAAAATTGCACCCCGTAACGGCTTCAAGTCGGATTGGTGGGGCAAGATCGACCTGCGCTTCGAGCAGCAGCTTCCGGGCTTCCGCGATGGCGACAAGCTTCGGCTGATCCTCGATATCGACAACTTCACGAACCTGCTCAATGACGACTGGGGCATCTATCGCGAAGTCACGTTTGGCGGCTCAGGCCACAACGCAGCGATCATCGAATCGGAAATCGCCGGTGGTCAGTTTGTGTTCACCGATGTTGATACTGGCGCGGCGCGCCAGAACATCATCACAAACGCCTCTACCTGGCAGATCAACTTCGGCGTCCGCTACGACTTCTAAGCCGGACATCAAAGTCAAATAAGAAAAGGGCGGCTCTATGGCCGCCCTTTTTATATGCTCTGCCGTCTGGCTGTTATTTCGACTGACCGATCAACCGGAAAAAGCGTTGTTCCAGCGCGGCGTCGTATTTAAAGGCGCCGGTCATCGCCTGGGTGACGCAGGAGACTTCGGTTTTGTGCACGCCGCGCGTAGAGATGCAGGCGTGTTGTGCGTCGATCAACACCGCAACACCGCGCGGCTGTAGCGCCATTTCAATCGCATTGGCGATCTGGTTCGTAAGGATTTCCTGGCTTTGCAGGCGGTGCGAATACGCATCGACCACGCGCGCCAATTTCGAGATGCCGACCACCTTGGTTGACGGCAGGTAGGCGACGTGCGCGACGCCGATAATCGGCTGGATGTGATGTTCGCAATGACTTTCAAGCCGGATATCGCGAAGCAGCACGATATCGTCATACCCTTCGACTTCCTCAAATGTGCGCGACAGGATTTCAACCGGGTCTTCCGCGTATCCTGAAAGGAACTCCTCATACGCATCGACGAAACGGCGCGGCGTGTCGAGCAGGCCTTCGCGCATCGGGTCTTCGCCGTAATAAGCGAGCAGGGTGCGAACCGCTTCTTCGGCCGCAGCGCGGTCAGGCCGCTGTTTGACGTCCTTTAGCGGTATGGACTGGACAGTCATCGATTAGCCCTCCTTGATGGCGCGGGTGAGATTTACGGTTTCGATCGCGGCGAGGGCGGCTTCAGCCCCTTTGTTGCCGGCCTTGGTCCCCGCGCGTTCAATCGCCTGTTCAATCGTCTCGGTTGTCAGCACGCCAAACGCGACGGGGACTCCGCTTTCACGGGCGACGGCGCCAATACCCCGAGCAGCCTCGCCGGCAACGTGTTCAAAATGCGCTGTCGCGCCGCGGATGACGCAGCCAAGTGCGACAATCGCATCGTAGCGCCCTGTTTGCGCGAGCTGGCCTGCGATGAATGGCGTTTCATAGGCGCCCGGTGCAATCGCGACGTCAATATCGCTGTCACCAACGCCGTGCCGGATAAGCGCATCCTTAGCGCCGGCGAGCAGGCGATCAACGATAAAATCGTTCCACCGCGTAGCGACGATCGCGATGCGAAGGCCCGCGCCTGACATTGATCCTTCGAATACTTTACTCATGCCTTTGTTCCCTAACCGGCGGCGCGCAAATCGCCGCGTATCGTTTCACTCCCGCGGCGATAATCCGCCAGCGCCTTCACCGAGATGATTTTCATATCGTGACGGCGCGCAAAAACTGTCAGGTCGGACAGGCGCGCCATCGTCCCGTCATCGTTCATCACCTCACAGATCATCGCCGCCGGCGTCAGCCCGGCGAGTTTCGCCAGATCGACACTTGCCTCCGTCTGGCCGCCGCGTTCCAGAACGCCGCCATCGACCGCGCGCAGCGGGAAGGTGTGGCCGGGCATGACAATATCGCCCCGTGTTGCTTTCGGGTCGATCAGGGTTCTGATCGTGTGGGCGCGGTCGTGAGCTGAAATGCCCGTGGTCACGCCGTCCGCCGCTTCGACCGATACCGTAAAGGCCGTGCCGAAACCCGACCGGTTTTCTTCCTGCGGCACCATCATGGGCAAGGCGAATTTGTCGATGAGATCGCCAGTCATAGCGCAGCAGATAAGCCCGCGCCCCTCCTTCGCGAAAAAGTTCACCGCTTCAGGCGTGACGAAATCGGCCGCGATCACGAGATCGCCCTCATTCTCGCGGTCCTCGTCATCGACAATGATGACCGTCTGACCGGTTTTAAAGGCGGCGATCGCCTCGGGAATGGATGCAATCGTCATGAAGACGCTCCTTCCTTGGTGAAACCATGCGTGATGAGAAAATCGTGCGATAGGCGCTGAGTTTCGGCGGGCGGCGACATCAGGCGTTCGACGTATTTTGCGAGAATATCGACTTCGAGATTGACGCGATCGCCAGTGCGTTTCTTCGTGAGCGCCAGTTTTTTCTGGCTATAGGCAATCAGCGTGACGTTGAACCAGTCATCGCCAACATCAACAACGGTCAGCGACGCGCCATCGAGCGCGATGTAACCCTTGCTGACGATATAGCGCATCGAAGATGGCGGCGTTTGCACCGTCAGCCACAACGCATCGCCGTCCGGACGGAAAGCGCTGATCGCGCCGGTCGCATCGACATGGCCCTGAACATAGTGTCCGCCAAGGCGAGTTGTCGGCAGCGCTGCGCGTTCAAGGTTGACTTTGCCGCCCGGCTTCAGATCGCCAAGATTGGTGCGTTTCAGGGTTTCCGGCGCAAGGCCGACCGTAAAATGTCCAGCATCAAAGCGCGTAACCGTCAGGCAAACACCGTTTACCGCAATCGAGTCGCCCAGTGCGACGCCGTCGAGAACCACCCCCGCTTTCACGGTAAGCTCATAGCCGCCGCCCGACACCCCTGCCGCATCAACTTCGCCAATTTCTTCAATCAGACCGGTGAACATCAGGGGGCCTCCTGGTTGCGGCGTGCACGAATGAATATGTCTGGCCCGAGCACTTGCGGTTCGTCGAAATCAAAACGCGCCGCATCGGCAAGTCGTGACGGGCTGGTCCCGTCAAAGGCGGCGCGGCCGCCGCCCAGCATCACCGGCGCAAGGAACAGCCATGCCTCGTCAATGAGGTCATGCTCCAGAAATGCGCCTAGTGTGCGCCCGCCGCCTTCCACCATGACCGACACCACGCCGCGCTGGTGCAGGGTGTCCAGCAGATCGTGCAGGTCGACGCGGCCCTTGCGATCGGCGGAAAAGCGCAGAACCTCGACGCCGAATTCGCAATACTCGTTAGCGCGTCCAGCAGCGAGGGCGGGCGTTGTCGCCAACACCGCACCTTTACCGCTGCGCTCAAAAACTTTTGCACCGGGGGAAGTCCGGCCTTTTGAGTCCAGCACGATCCGCAATGGATGGCGTACGTCTTCGCTGATCCGCGCCGTTAGGGCTGGGTCGTCTTGGATGACCGTCTCGGCGCCGACGATGATGGCGTCCGACCGCCACCGCAGTTCGTGGCCTTTCCGCCTGGCGCATTCGCCGGTGATCCATTTGCTTTCGCCGGCGCTTGTGGCAACACGCCCGTCTACACTCATCGCCGCCTTGGCGACTACATAGGGGCGACCGGTTTCAATGGAATGGAACCAGGCGCGGTTCATCTCAAGAGCTTGTGTGTGGCAAACGCCGGAACGGACTTTGATCCCTGCCGCCCTCAAAGCTTCCGCGCCGCCGCTCGCCGTCGGGTTCGGATCGGCGTTCGCATATACGATTTCCCTGACGCCGGCGGCGATCAACGCTGCCGAACAGGGCGGGGTGCGGCCATAATGGTTGCAGGGCTCCAGCGTGACATAGGCCGTGGCGCCCCGTGCGGCATCGCCTGCTGCGGCGAGGGCGACCGGCTCGGCGTGGAGTTTGCCGGGGCCGGCATGCCAGCCTTCGCCCACGATCTCGCCATTGCGGACAATGACGCAGCCCACCATCGGGTTGGGGGAGGTGGCGCCAGTTGACATATGCGCGAGCGCAATGGCGCGCTGCATGAAACGCTCGTCCTCGCTGGCGTCAATGTCGCGGCCGTCGGCCATAAAAAACCCCGTGTTCAGACCGAACATCGGGGCGAATAACAGACCTTTACCCGCCACAGCGCCGGCAAGCCGCAATACGGGCGTTGCACGTAACGCAGGGCGAATCGCCTGCCAGACCTTCTACCATCCGGACTGTAACCGTCGGCTCTGGGCTCTCACCAGAATCCTGCCGTCGGGCGTCACGCCGTTCAGCTCGCGGGCTCGTCGGCCGGAATTCGCTGGAATTCCGCCGCATTACCGCCGGTGGGGACTTTCACCCCGCCCCGAAGATCTCGTCTCGCGGTTTACACCGCGACCCTTTATATAGCCGCAACGCAACATTTTTACAATGCGCGGCGATCGCTGCGCGATGGAGACGACAAAGATGAAATCCTTGCGGCGCCAGCCCGCTGAATGGGCGCCCCATGCGGCAATGTGGATCGGCTGGCCATCCGCCGCTGACCTCTGGCAGGAGAACCTCGCTCCGGCGCAGGAAGAAGTCGCTGAACTGATTTCGGCGATCTGTTTCCCTGATCCGGGCGATGAGCGGGGGGACCGCATGCGCGGCGAACGTGTAGAACTGGTGTATCGGGGTGAGGAAGCACGCGTCGCCGCCGAGGCGATGCGCCTCGGGCTGGCCGATCCGTCAATCGTCAACCTTCGAGAAGCGCCGATCGGCGATATCTGGTTACGCGATACCGGCCCGATATTTGTTCGCGACGGCGCCGGCAAAGCGGCAAGCGCATTCACATTCAACGGTTGGGGGGGCAAATATGACCTGCCGAACGATGCGCAAATCGCCGATATTCTCGCCGAACAGGCCGGCGTCCGTCTTCGGCGTTTCCCGGCGTTTATTGGCGAGGGCGGCGCGCTGGAAGTTGACGGCGAAGGCACAGTGATCACCACCCGCCAATGCCTGCTCAACAAGAACCGCAACCCAGCGATGACCGAAAAAGAGGTTGAGGGCGTATTACGCGACGCACTGGGCGTGGAAAAGGTCATCTGGCTCGATGAAGGGATGCATGGCGATCATACTGACGGCCATGTTGATAATCTGGCGCGGTTTATCGCGCCGGGAAAAGTCGTCTGTATGCGACCGACCGGCAAGGACGATCCGAACGCAAGCGTATTCGCAGATATTCTAAAAATCTTGAGCAAGGCCACCGACGCGCGCGGCCAAATACTGGAAGTTATCGAAATTCCTTCGCCCGGAAGATCGGAATTGGACGGTGAGGTCGCGCCCGCCAGCCATATGAATTTTCTAATCGCCAACAAATCGTTGATAATGCCGTCATATGGCGGACTTACCGGCGATGACGAGCCGGCGCTTGAATGTCTTGAAATCCTTGAGGCTCATGTCGACCGTCCGCATTTTTACGCGATTGACTCGTCGCACCTGTTATCAGGCGGCGGATCATTTCACTGCATCAGCCAGCAGCAGCCTGAGATTTAGACGTGAGCAGGTGATAAAATAGAGCCGGACCGCCTGCCGGGCGATCTTTATGGGTGCGCGTCGCCCCAGATCGCTTTCACTCGGCGGTCACGACCGCATGAAGAACGATAATATTTATATCGCAACGGATGTTTCTTGTAATAGTCCTGATGATATTCTTCAGCCCGCCAAAAATCCGACCTGTCGATAATAGGCGTGACGATTTTCGCACCTAGCTGTGTTTCAGCGTCAGCGATAGCAGCTTGCGCCGACGCCCATTCGTCGCCGTCCGACGCAAAAATTGCAGTGGTGTAGGCGTGACCGCGATCGCAGAATTGTCCGTTAGCGTCGAGCGGATCGATATGGTGCAGATGAAAGTCGACAAGGGCGCGATAGGAAATTACGCCCGGATCGTATGTCACTTGCACTGCCTCAAGGTGGCGTCCATGATTTTTATACGTCGGGTTCTTCATCAGGCCGCCCGTATAACCCGATACCGCGCTGATCACACCGCCAAGTTTTTCAAAATCAGATTCAACGCACCAGAAACAACCGCCGGCGAATACAGCGGTACTCAAGCCGTCCGGCCCCGCGCGTGACAAGGGTTCCGCGCTCAAGCTTTTGGATGTGACAGCTAATAGCACGATGATCGCGATGCTGATTGCGGCGGCAAAAAATACAGAGCGCATCATGATCAGTTCCAGCCTCATGTCCCTACTCGATCGCCAGCATACCGAAAATAAGCCGGCGGCGCATGCCGCCTCACGAGGATGTTAGCAATCTTACGCTTCCCCGAAGCGAATTCGAAGGCCGACAACGACGATGTTAACCAATAAAATTGAGGTGGTTTTAATAAAACTAGTCGAAAAATTCCTCAGAAACCGGGGTTTGCGTGCATGAAGCGGATCGCTGTCATTTTTTCAATTTTGTTTTCTGCACTGTTTGCGCAGGCTCAGGCGGCGACGACAGTCTATGCGACGTCGGTTGTTAGCCGGACCGGTTTTACTGTGAATGTGGCTGGGGCTCTTGGCGCGCCAGATGCGAGTTACGCATTTATGGGCGGTGGGGCGTCGCTCGTTCTACAACTTTCCAGTGCAGTGCCGGCTTCAAACATTGTGTTAAACGGGGCGTTTTTGACGCCAGGTTCCTCGGTGTGGGTGTCGGTTGGCGAGGTGATCGGGGGCACCGCCACATACTCCACTCAGGTGCTTTTTTCCGGAGGATTTCCCGCTGCCTTTGATTTCAGCACGGCCTGCTCTGCGATCTCCGCCTCTGGATGCTCTCTCTTGCGGTTTACGACAACTGGCGGCAGTTGGGTCGCGCTCAACAGCGTTAGCGGTGTTTCCAATGCGCCGGAACCTTCAATCTGGGCGATGATGATCATCGCGTTTGGCTTTACGGCATGGCGAATGAAAAAAATTCGCCCCCGAATGGCGCTCGCAATCGCTTAACTAGGTCCATTTGTTAGGACTTTGGCAATATTGCCTTAGAAGATCCTAATTATTCTCCGTCCTGCTGATTGGGGGGCGTGCGATGTCACGTCTAGGGAGATTTTCATGTTGACGCCCAGCCGCTTAGTCACGGTCGTTCTGGTTTCATTGCTGATGACGTTCCCAGCACGAGCGGCCACGACCATTTTTGCATCGTCAGTCTACAGCCAATCAGGTGTCGTCAACGCCACCAGCGCACTTGGCGGCGCGAACGGCGCCGCGGCGCAAATTGGCGCTGGCGGGGAACTGGTTCTGGGTTTTAATCACGCACTCACCGGGGCGGGACTTTCAACTGCGCTTTTGCCATTGGCGGGCTCTCCGGCGTTCAATGTGCTGGCAGTGTCCGTCGGCGAGGTGATTGGGGGCGTTGCAGTATTTTCCGGTGAATTTGTTCTTGTCGATACAGGAGTGGGCGGCGCACTGAACGCAAACCTTTCCGCATTGTGCTCCAGCGTTTCCGCCACAGGCTGCTCGCTCGTGAAGTTTCGTAACGCCGCCTCCTTTAATAGCACGGGTGCGCTTCTTGATGGCGTAAGCGGCGTCAGCAATGCACCGGAGCCAGCCGTCTGGGCGTTGATGATACTCGGCTTCGGCGGTGTCGCCTGGCGCCTGAAACGCACGAGAAAGCCTGCACAGGCGATGGACGGCTGGGGTGCAGCCAAGGCGTCTTTCGCTTAATTGCCGTTCAACCCCTCCGAGAACGGCAAGAAGCCGCCCGGTCCGCCCGCCGGGCGGCTTACTTTTTGTCAGGCGATTGCCTTTTCCAGACATATTGACGGTCCGCAATCCAATCGCCGTCAATAATATCGTAACTCCCGCCTTCATGCGTATTTGCGTCTGTGAAGCGGCTTATATGACCCACGCGTTTTAACGATCCGTCTACAGAGAAGAACTCCTGATCGGTGATTGTCTCGCCATCCTCGCCAGACGTGAGGACGCCAATCCCAACGACGCCGCCCCAACCAAACTGCTCAAGCACGCCTTGCTTGCGCCCCGGGTGCCAGTATTGACGAAACTCCCAGAAATTTGAGGTTTCCTTGCCGTCGCGAATACCAAATAATCGTCCGGTCATGGTTGCGCCATTGAACCCTGACACCCATTCGATTCCGTAAGCGTCGAACGTTTCGTTGTCGTTCTTGTAAACCTTGTTATCGGCGATCCATCGACCGCCATCGGCGGTCATTGCCGATATCTCGTCGAGGAACCATTGCGGCGGCTTGGCGCTCTCTTCAGCCGCAGCGCTTCCGGCAATCAGGGCTATCAGGGTAAAAATGATCGCGCGCATGGCGGGCTCCTTGATGATAGCAACCATCCAAGAGCGTCGAACCTGCTCTGATCAAGTCGATTTACGTCAGGCCGAGCCAAATACGCGATGAAAAATCGTATCGACATGCTTTGTGTGGTGCGCGTTGTCGAACAGGTCTTCGAGCTGTTGCCCGCTGAGACGGGCGGCGACATCCGTGTCCGCCTTGAGATTGTCGAGAAACGCGCCTTCGCCTCGCCATGCCGGCATCGCATTGCGTTGCACAAGCCTATAAGACTCCTCGCGCGAAACGCCGGCCTGCGTCAGCGCCAGCAGCACGCGCTGGGAATGGACGAGACCACCTAACCGGTCGAGATTTTCCTGCATTCGCTCGGGATAAACGACAAGCTTTTCGACCACACCGGCGAGGCGAACGAGCGCAAAGTCGAGATGCACGGTTGCGTCCGGGCCAATGCCGCGCTCGACCGACGAATGCGAAATATCGCGTTCGTGCCACAACGCAACATTCTCCATCGCCGGAATAACACACATCCGCACGAGTCGGGCCAGACCCGTAAGGTTCTCGGTAAGGATCGGGTTGCGCTTGTGCGGCATGGCGGACGAGCCTTTCTGGCCCGGTGAGAAATACTCTTCCGCCTCTAATACTTCCGAGCGCTGAAGATGTCTGATCTCTACAGCAAGACGCTCCACGGAAGATGCGACGACGCCCAGCGCAGCAAAGAACGCTGCGTGCCGGTCGCGCGCGATTACCTGTGTTGAGACCGGCTCGACGCCAAGCCCCAGCTTTTCCGCGACATGCGCTTCAACACTGGGGTCG
This sequence comes from Parvularculaceae bacterium, assembly GCA_041398145.1. Lineage (GTDB taxonomy): Bacteria > Pseudomonadota > Alphaproteobacteria > Caulobacterales > Parvularculaceae > Amphiplicatus. The sequence continues at coordinate 369,641 of JAWKVF010000002.1, forward strand.
ATCGCTGCAAACGTGCCGACCGCGCCTGAGATTGCGCATACAGCGACTTCATCGCGCGCGGCGACAAGACGCCGGCGACCGCGTTCAAATTCGGCATAAAAACCGGCAAGCTTGACGCCGAATGTGGTCGGTTCGGCATGAATGCCGTGGCTGCGCCCGACCGTCAGCGTCAGCTTGTGCTCCATTGCGCGGGTTTTAAGAGCGGCAAGGACGCGATCCATATCCGTGATCAAGAGATCGGCGGCACGCATCAACTGTACCGACAGGCAGGTGTCGAGCACATCGGAGGACGTCATTCCCTGATGCACGAACCGCGCTTCGGGGCCGACAATTTCAGCAAGGTGCGTCAGAAACGCGATGACGTCATGTTTTACCTCGCGTTCGATCTCGTCAATCCGGTCGACGTTGAAATTGGCGTCGCGTCCTTTTTCCCATATCTTCTCCGCCGCGTCCTTGGGGATGACGCCCAGCTCGGCCATGCGGTCAGCGGCATGCGCCTCGATTTCGAACCAGATTCGATACTTGGATTCAGGCGACCAGATCGACGCCATTTCTTCACGGGTATAACGGGGGATCATCCGGCAGCTCCTTCAATGGGCGCGGAGGTAGAACGGCCCGCGCCGGGAGTCAAAACCGCATGCGAGTAAATTACGCGCGGCCCGCATGGGCGGCCTCATGTGAGACTTTGAGCCTGCTCCATCCAGCGCTCGCGCATCACCCGCTCTGGGTCATTCAACTGGGCCTCCACCCAGCGCGCGGCCCGGCCGTCCCAGCCGGCGATCTGGTCGAAATGATAGACGCCCATGCGGTTCAAACGCGCTTGCGTCGCCGTATCAATGCCAATGATCTCGGTCAGATCGTCTTTCATGCCCGCCGGGGCGCTGAGCAGGTTCAGCGGCGCCGTCGCCGTCAGATCCCGGCCCGAACCGGCCCCGATGCGAGCGGATTTCACCCCCCAGACGCCCACGGCGACGCCGCCGGCAAAGGCGACCAGCAACAATCCCCACATCTGAGCAACAAGCCAAATCATGTGAATTCGCTAATCCGATTCCTCCGGCTCGCTCGCCGGTTTGACAACAAATTCGATGCGCCGATTGGTCATGCGACCGGAAAGAGAGGTATTGGGCGCGATCGGTTGGCTTTCTCCGAAGGCCGCAACAGATATTGCAACATTGCCGCTCACCGTTTGCGCCAGGTAGTCGCGAACGGTGCCGGCGCGTCGGCGACTGAGGGCGAGATTTGCGGCCTCCGCCCCACGGTTGTCGGTGTGCCCCTCAACCACGAGGTTGACGCCGCGACAATCGCTAAACCGCGCCGCCACACGATCAAGCAAACGCCTGTCTTCGCCGGACAGGGCATAGGAATTCAGGCGGAAGTTAATCGATCCACCATCTATGGCGTCGTCGACGGCCTTCTGACACTGGGCGGCAACGTCCGTGGTTTGCGAGGTCTGTGCTTGCCCTGTCGTTTTTTGCGGTTCGGCGAAGGACGGGGCGGCATCATCGATTGACGGTCCCGGTGCGGCGGGCGAGAGCGCATCCTTCTGAGCGGCCGGCCTGGGCGCACTTTGGGCTGTGGCTTCCGGGTCGGTGACGGTTACCTCCTGCGTAGACACAGCCGTCACGCCGCCGCGAATGCGCCCGCCTGGCCCGTCAGCGGCGAGCACAATGCGCCGGGCCTCGCGCACCGCCTCGGGCGAGGGGGCAACGCCGGAGATATGCACCGTCTGGCCGTCCCCCACGATTTTCGCCCAATCGAAACCGGCGAAAGCGAGCGCGGCGGTGGATCTCTCGACCAAGCGTCGTTCAAAACGGGCCGCGCCCCATGGGCCGCTAATCGCCATGACGCCAAGCGCAAGAAACAAAATCGCCGAAACAAAAAATCTATTCACGGAAATGCGGTGCGGCTGCTTTCGCCAAAACCACGGCGATCACCATTGCCCCGTCCTAACTTGCGACTCAAGAAACTCATGCAAATTCTGAGGTGTTCCGCGCTGACGCTCAAGCGAAACAATAACGATCCGGTTAATCCGGATGCTTAAGGGCCCGGATGCTCGAAGATCAGGCGGGCATTGGCGCGGACGAAGCAAATGATTACATAAGGCCGCATGGAATCGAATAATCCCAAACATCCCGCAGATGGCGAAAGCGACCACCAATTCGGCGCAATCTCGCTGCCGGCGATGACCCTGACCGCCAGCGGCCGGCGTTGGGTGCTGGCCCCTTGTGACGACGCTGCTGCGCTGGCGATTGAAGACGCCTGCGGCTGTTCGCCGCTGGTCGCGAGAATTCTGAGCGCCCGCGGCGTCAAGGCGGGCGAGGCGGCTAGCTATCTCGACCCCAAGCTGCGGGATTTCCTGCCCGACCCAGACGTGCTCGCAGACATGTCACAGGCGGCGGCGCGGTTGGCGGATGCGGTGATCGACGGGATATCAGTCGGCGTATTCGGCGATTATGATGTAGACGGAACAAGTGCTGCCGCGATCTTGAAAGGGTATTTCGATGCCATCGGAGCGCCGCTTTGTGTTTACCTGCCAGATCGGATGCTTGAAGGCTACGGTCCGACGCTTGAAGCATTCCTGAAGCTCAAAGAGCAGGGCGCCGATATTATTGTAACCGTTGATTGCGGCGCGGCGGCGCATGAGCCGATCACTGGCGCGGCCCGTCACGGGCTGGAGGTTATCGTCTTCGACCATCACCAAATGGACGGCCCGCCGCCAGAAGGCGCATATGCGGTTGTTAACCCGAACCGGCGCGATGACACATCCGGCCTGACAGATCTTTCCGCCGCGGGCGTGGCTTTCATGGGTGTTGTTGCGCTTAACCGAAATCTTCGCGCGCGCGGCTATTTCGAAAATCGCCCTGAACCTGACCTGCGAAGTTTTCTCGACCTGACTGCGCTTGGACTTGTCTGTGACGTGATGCCGATGACAGGTTTGGCGCGGGTGCTGACCGCTCAAGGGCTTAAAGTACTCGATTCTGGCGGAAATGCCGGCCTTCGCACGCTTGGCAAACGCGCCGGATCGAAAGGTCGCGCAAGCGTTTACGATCTCGGGTTTTTAATTGGCCCGCGAATTAACGCCGCTGGGAGAATTGGCCATGCGCAACTCGCATTCGACCTGTTGACCACGCAAGACACAGATCGGCAGAATGCGCTAGCCGAGCGTCTTCACCTGATGAACGCCGAACGGCAGGTTATCGAACGCGACGTCCAGTCTGACGCCATTGCTCAGGTCGAAGGTAATGCACTTCACCAGAAGGCCGTCATCGTTGTCGCGGGTGAGGGTTGGCATCCGGGGGTGATCGGCATCGTCGCCGGGCGTCTCAAAGACAAATACGACCGCCCGGTGATTGTCATTGGCCTTGATGGCGAGACCGGTAAAGGCTCGGGGCGGTCAATCACGGGGGTTGATCTGGGTGCCGCTATTCGCGCAGCGCGTGAGCGCGGATTGCTCATCGCTGGCGGCGGTCACGCCATGGCTGCGGGCCTTACCATAGCCGCAGATTCTGTCGCGGAATTCGCGCAGACGCTTAACAAGGAACTCGCAACCGACGTTGATCACGCGTTGAGCAACAGAACGCGAACCATCGATGCCGTCATCAGTCCGCTGGCGGTGACGAAAACATTTTCCGATCAAGTGGCGCTTGCGGGGCCTTATGGGCCGGCCAATCCTGAGCCGGTGTTTGTCCTCACGAATGTGCGAACCGATTTCGTGAAAACCGTCGGAGAAATTCACCTCTCATGCAATCTGGTAAGCGAAACCGGCGAAGCGGCGCGAGCAATTGCGTTTAGGGTTGTCGGGGAGCCCGCTGGGGAACTGTTGAAATCCGGAAAGCGCGTGCATGTCGCCGGCCGAATTAAGGCCGATGACTGGCGTGGCGGCGACGCCGGCCAGTTCCAGATCGTCGATGTCGCCCAAGCGGTTTGAACGCCTAAAGAAAAGGGCTTGCGCCCGGCGTAAATCCTCGCCTATACAGCGCGCTCGCTGTAACGCGTGAACCGGCTGCGGGCCCTTCGTCTATCGGTTAGGACGCCAGGTTTTCAACCTGGAAAGAGGGGTTCGACTCCCCTAGGGCCTGCCAACCGGCGAATTTTCTGACATCATCAACGCCTCGCCGCTCATCCCTCCTGATGCAAAGGCGCCATCGCACTTTCACAATTTGCCGGTTTGCGCCCTAGAAACCTTCGCCCGAATTGCTTTTTCGGCGATTTTCCGGTGTACTGAACTGGTTAACGGATCTTGCGTTGGAGGGGTGTATGTTGCGGAGCATGACGGTTTTGGCGGCGTCGGCCTTTTTGGTGCTTTCGCCGATGTCACCGGCAGCGGCCGCTGTCACAAAAGCCGATATTTCCGCCACGCTTTCCCGGCAGGGCTATGCGGTGCAGGACTATCGCACCAATATGCTCGCGGTATCCGTTGGCGAGCATGTTGTGCTGATCGGCATCGCCGGCTCTGACGCGGATGTTTCCTACATCACCTATCTTCAAGGTGTTGACCTTGGCCTTGGTGGCCATAAATTCTTGAGTAAATTCAATAGTGAAGTGAAGTTCGGCCGCGCCTACATTGATCGCGACGGCGATTTGGCGCTGCAAATGGATCGCAATTCGTCCGGCGGCGTGACGGTCGAGAATATCGAATCAGATTTTGAGGTTTTCCTCCTTCTGATCACGAAATTTCTCTCAGATTATAGCGCCCAAGGTTCAGTCTGAGGAAAAATCAGGGATAATTGCCACCGTAGCGCGCTGAAAGTGCTCGTTGCGCAACTAGATAGCGAAAAAATACGAGACCCGGGCTATAAAATCGTGCATTCTTGCAGAATTGTATAGTTAATGAGTTTGGGAGAGAGCGCTTCCGGGCGGGACATCGACATTTTACCGATTGCTTCGCCGGGAGTAACATAAGGGCGGACCGTCAGGCGCCGCGATACCGAAACGGGGATCACATTCGACTATGGCGGAGATAACTGAGGGGGCTCAGGGCTCTAAGCCACCGACCAATGGCGATGAAGAATCATTTACGGCCAAGGGAGTCGTGAAATGGTTCGATCCGTCCAAGGGTTATGGCTTCCTAATCACCGGCGAGGAAAACGGCGACATCCTTTTGCATTCCACCTGCTTGCGTGAGGCGGGCCGATCAACCGCAAGAGAAGGCGCAACTGTGGAGTGCAAAGTGGTGCGGCGGGCCAAAGGGCTGCAGGCGCTTAAAATCATCGAGATTGACGACAGTACCGCGACGCCCTTGACGCCGGTAACGCCAATCATGAGCCAGACGCCCGCTGGCGATTTCACCCGCGCATCTGTGAAATGGTTCAATCGTGCGAAGGGTTTTGGCTTTCTCACTCGCGGCGAGGAGACCGAAGACATATTCGTGCATATGGAAACGCTGCGCAAATGCGGTATGGGTGAGTTGATCCAGGGGCAACGGGTTCAGGTTTCATTCGCCGCCGGATCCAAGGGGCTTCTCGCCATCGAGGTGCGCCCAGACCAGGAAAACTAAGAACAGGAAGTTTTGTGTGACCAGGCTTGTTGAGTTCACGCGCCGGATCGCAATACTGGCCATTTTGGCGTTGTTCGCGTCTGCGGCGTCCTGCTCGCCGACAGATTCCTCCACCAACGGCGCGGTTGAGCAGCTTGAAATCAAATCCGGCCACCGCATCCATAAGTTCATGGTGGAATACGCTGACGAAGATGATGAACGGCGCATCGGACTTATGTACCGCAACTCCATGCCGGCAGATCACGGCATGCTGTTTGACTTCGGACCAAAGCCGCAACCGGTGTCGATGTGGATGAAGAACACGCTCATTCCACTCGATATGGCTTTCATTGCTGCGGACGGGCGCATCGTAAGGATTGCTGAAAACACGACACCGAGATCGCTGGCGTCGATTGCTTCGGGCGAACCGGTGCTCGCGGTGTTAGAGGTTAATGGCGGGCGGCTGTCGGCGCTGGGGGTGAGGCCGGGCGACATCGTTCACCATCCGCTGTTCAATAATCAATAGCCGGATTTCGTGCACGGGCTTTACAGGCCGCCCGGCATTCGCCAAAACCCGCGCTGACCGCCAAGTCGGAGCGTAGCGCAGTCTGGTAGCGCATCTGGTTTGGGACCAGAGGGCCGCAGGTTCGAATCCTGCCGCTCCGACCAGGCGGTTCCGGGCGCAGCCCGGCGAACCAGTGTTTCGACAGGATGAGCCGCATGTACGCGCGAATTTTCAAACCGGCCAAAACAGCAATGCAGTCAGGCAAGGCAAAGTCCTCGCACTGGGTGCTGGAGTTTGATGCAGAAGCCGCGCGCCGTATCGATCCGCTGATGGGTTGGACCAGCACCAACGACACCACGGCCGGCCAGGTCAGGCTGGCTTTTGACACCAGGGCGGCGGCCGTCAAATACGCCGAAGCAAAAAATATCCCGTTCCAGGTGCTTGAAGAGACCCCGGCGCATCCGGTGACGAAGGCTTATTCAGATAATTTTGCTTTCCGGCGAAGAAAGCCGTGGACGCACTGACACCTGTGAAAGGCCCCGTAGCTCAGTTGGATAGAGCACTCGCCTTCTAAGCGAATGGTCGCAGGTTCGAATCCTGCCGGGGTCGCCATATGTCCGTGTTACAATTCAGGCATTGTTGACGACTCAACGCCGGTGGTCGGCGCTGAAATTTCGAGCGCAACCGATATGGTTCCCGCACCCGGCTTGATGACGAAGCGCTGAGGTTTGTATCCGGTTTTTGCGATGCGCACGGTTCTCTCGGCGTCATGCTCAATCGTACATGGCGTTTCACATTCCCCATATCCTTCCACGACAACTTGCGCTTCAGAAGGGGTGCTTTCGATCGTCGTCACCGATGGCCCAAACAGATCCAATGTCTGACAACCCGACGTCAATGTGGTTGCGAGGAGGGCGCTAGCGAAGAAAAGAATAGTGTGTTTCACCGGCTTTACTCCCTGACTTTTTTCATCGCGAGGAATGCGCGATCAAGATCAGCAATAAGATCGTCTTCATCTTCCAGCCCAATATGAAATCTCAACAATGGTCCGGGCGCGGTCCATTTAGTGGCTGTGCGGTTGTTTTGCGGATGCGCGTGAATACAAAGGCTTTCAAAGCCGCCCCAGGAAAATCCCATACCGAAATGTTTCAGCGCATTGAAAAACGCCTTGAGCGGCGGCGACTCAACAGGTTTCAAAATTACGCCGAACAGTCCTGATGCGCCGGTAAAATCACGTTTCCAAAGCTGATGACCGGGGCAAGATTTGAACGCAGGATGCAGAACAGTTGCAACTTCAGGTCTTTTCGCCAGCCATTTTGCGATCGCAAGCCCGGAGACTTGGTGTTGCGCCATACGCAGTTCCAGCGAGCGCATGCCGCGCAGCGTCAGGTAAGCATCGTCGGCCGATACGTTTGAACCGATTTGAAGTAAAGATTGATATATAGCTTTCGCACAGGATTCATCGGCGGACGTTATCGAACCGATCAGGCAGTCAGAGTGTCCGCTAAGATATTTAGTCCCCGCCTGTACGGAAACGTCTGCGCCGAGTTGCAGAGGCTTCATAAAAATACCGGCGGACCATGTGTTATCGACAATGACCCTGGCGCCGTTGTCATGGGCGGCATTGGCGATCGCCGGGATGTCCTGCAATTCGAATGTGACCGAGCCGGGCGATTCTGCAACCACAAGCGTAGTGTTGGGTGTCATCATCTGCGCGATATTCGCCCCGATAAGAGGATCATAATAAACTGTTTCAACACCGAAGCGCTGGAGAAATCGGTCGCAGAATTTCCGTGTCGGATCGTAAGCGGAATCACTAACCAAAACCCGGTCGCCGGCTTTCACAAAAGCCAGAATGGCGGCGTTCACGGCTTGAAGGCCCGACGGAGCGAGGCGAGTGTCGACGCCGCCTTCAAGCGCTGTTACGGCTTCTTCCAGCGCGCGGTGATTGACGCCGCCAAGCCGGCCATAGGTGATGTTGCGTGCGCCATCGACATAATCGTCATAGGTGGGAAACAAAAATGTCGACGCCCTCTCAACCGGATGGTTTACAGGGTGAAACGGCCGCTTATAGGGGCGACCCGCCGCAATCAACTTCGTTCGCTGTTTCATTGGGCCTCGGGTGTTTTAGGGGCGATAATTTCAATTGAGCCCTTTCGCTGATCAAAGACGGTGAAGCCGAACTTCTGGTAAAGCGGCAACGCGGCGGGGTGGTCGAGCGTACAGGTCTCCAGCGCCACGCTTTCGGGATTGAGCATCCACGCCAGTTCAACCACGTTCGACAGAAAAAACCGGGCATAGCCTTTGCCGATAAACTCCGGCGCAAGTCCAAAAAAGCGCAGCTCAGCTTCCTTCCCATTGCGGCCGTCGATCTCAGCGAGTCCGGCCGGCGCGCCGCCGACATAAAGAACATAGAGATAAACCCGGTCATGTTGAATGATCTGCGCCAACGCATCATTCGACATGTTTCGCCGGCTGACCCAGTTCCACGGCCTGCCGATCAGGTCATAGAGATACCGGTAATAGTGAACCTGCGGATTTTCGACCCGCAAAATCGCGACCTTGCCGGGCGGGCGCGCCGATGCGGGCACGGACGGGCGCGCGCCCTGGCGAAGATAGGTGATGACGACGTCGACTTTCTCGCCCATTTAACCCTTAGCCAGTCGCAACCGGAAACTTATCTGGATCATTTCCAGCAATGCCCCATTCGGCCCACGATCCGTCATAAAGCGCGTGGCCCGTATGGCCAAGGGTTTCAAGCGCCAGCGTAAGGACCGCCGCCGTAACGCCTGAACCGCAACTCGTGATCACCAGGCGGTCCGGCGTAACGCCAAGCCCGGCAAATAGGCGTTTCATGTCGTCAACGCCCAGCATGGTCCCGTCTTTGGAAAGCAGCGACGAATGAGGCAGGTTGCGTGCACCCGGCATATGGCCGCTGCGCAGGCCGGGCCGCGGCTCGGGCGCGCGGGCGAAAAACCTGTCCACAGGGCGGGCGTCAATGACGACCACATCTTCTCGGCCAAGCCCAGTCTTCACGTCAGCGGCGTTTGTGGCCTGCGCAAGCGGTTCGTCCGACGCGTAATCGACATTTGTTACCGGGGTGATTTTCGAAGTCGTCAGCCTGCCTTCCGCCAGCCATTTTGGCAATCCGCCATCAAGAACTGATACGTTGCGATGGCCCATCGCGCGGAATGTCCACCAGACCCGTGCGGCTGAAAATATTCCAGCGTCATCATAGACGATAACATGGTCGCCCGCTGAAATGCCAAGTTCGCCAACCGCCAATTCAAATTGCGCCCGCGACGGCAGCATATGCGGCAAGGATGTAGACTTGTCAGATATCTGATCGAGATCGAAAAACACCGCACCGGGAATATGCCGTTCAGCGTAAGCTTGCGCACCACTGTCAGTGGCGCCCGGTAGGCGCCAACTGCTATCTATAATCCTGACGTTCTTATCCCCGATATGTTGTGCGAGCCATTGCGTTTTGACGAGCGGGTAGGGGAAAGAGAGTGTCATTGCATCCAGCTCGGTGTCGGCAGATCTTTTGAACGAAGGAACGCCGGATTGTATAGCTTCGACGCGTAGCGATTGCCATAATCGCAAAGTACGGTGACGATTGTCGAGCCAGGGCCAAGATCTTTAGCGAGCCTGATCGCGCCGGCGATGTTAATGCCGGAAGACCCGCCAAGGCACAGGCCTTCTTCCTCCACCAGCCGGAATAAAATACCCAGGGCCTCAGGGTCCGTGACCTGATAGGCATCGTCAAATGTCACGCCGTCTATATTCGCGGTGATTCTTGCCTGACCGATGCCTTCAGTGATGGACCCGCCCTCGCTCGCCAATTCTCCGGTCTTCACCCAGCTATAAAGCTTTGCGCCCATTGGATCAGTCAGTACGCATTTGATGTCGGATCTGCGTTCCTTTAACGCCGTGGTGACGCCTGCGAGTGTGCCTCCGGAACCGACGGCGCACGTAAAACCGTCTACGCCGCCGCTTGTCTGTTCCCAGATTTCTGCCCCGGTCGTGCGGTAGTGGATTTCGCGATTTGCCGGGTTGTCGAACTGATTGGCCCATAACACGCCATTGGGTTGGGATTTCGCGAGGTCCTCGGCGAGTTGACGCGAAAAATGAACAAAGTGTTTGGGGTCGGAATAAGGAGCGGCGTCGACTTCGATCAATTCCGCGCCAAGCAATCTCACGGCATCCTTCTTTTCCTGGCTTTGCGTCCTGGGCATGACGATTTTCACGGTATAGCCGAGGATAGATCCAACCAGTGCAAGCCCGATTCCGGTATTACCGGCTGTGCCTTCGACAATGACACCGCCTGGCTGAAGGGCCCCGCGTTCTTCCGCGTCGCGGACAATGCCAAGCGCCGTACGGTCTTTTACCGACTGGCCGGGGTTTAAAAACTCGGCCTTTCCCAGGATCAGACAGCCGGTTTCTTCCGATGCTCTATTAAGTTTTATCAGCGGCGTGTCGCCGATAGCGCTGATCGCGTTCTGAAAGAAATGCATGAGGCCTCGCAAAGTTTAGTGTCTTGGCACTTACCTAACGACAGATTGACACCGGCGCGATAGGGAGTTCAGGCGATCCCGCATATGCGCACGCAAAAAATCTGAGACCTGCGATAGAATTTCTGCTAAAGGCGCTCACGCGCGCGAGACGGAGATTTGGACGACGTCAGTCGTTGCCGCCTTGAAGCCAGCCTCGCAATAGCTGAGATAAAACCGCCAGAGGCGCTTGAAGCGTTCGTCAAATCCCATTGGGGCAATATCGTCCCATGCCGTCAGGAAACGACGATGCCATTCGCTAAGCGTGCGCGCATAGTCAAGACCGAAGGCCGAGGATTGTTGCAACGTCAGGCCCGCTTTTTCGATATGCGCGCGCAGTTTTTCTGGACTTGGCAACATACCACCTGGAAAAACATAACGTTGAATGAAATCGGTGGAGTTCGAATATGCGTCGAAAAAGCGGTCCGCAATGGTTATGATCTGAAACCCGGCGACGCCGTCCGGCTTCAACAGGTCACGCACTTTGTGGAAATAGGTAGACCAGTATTCGCGGCCGACCGCCTCGAACATCTCGATGGAAGCAATCTTATCATACGCACCGTCGGCGTCGCGGTAATCCTGCATTTTGAATTCAACCCGGTCGGACAGGCCTTCCCGGAAGATTCGTTCACGCGCGAATTCCAGCTGCGATGGCGATAGAGTCAGGCCGGTCACTTTTGCCCCGACTTCTTTGACGGCAAACTCGGCGAACCCGCCCCATCCGGAACCGATTTCAAGCACATGCTCATCCGGCTTCAGACCAATCGACTGGGCGAGGGTGCGGTATTTGTTCGTTTGCGCCTGGGATAAATCGTAAATGGATTCACCGAACCGCGCCGACGAATAAGTCATCGTGGAATCGAGCCAGCGACGATAAAACTCGTTACCGAGGTCGTAATGCGACATGATATTGCGGCGCGAGCCTTGGCGGGTGTTTTTGTTGAGTATGTGGTTCATGTGGTCAAACCAACCAAAAAACGGCGCCGCCTTGAACGCTTCAGCTAGATGGTCCGCGTTCATCGCGAATACATAAAGCACCGCGGTAACGTCTGGCGACGCCCATTGGCCGTCTGCGAAGCTTTCAAAGAAACCGATATCGCCCCCTAGGATGGAGCGCCGGGCGAAAGCAAAGTCATTGATGACGATGACGCCTGTCGTTTCTGGAGGCTCGCGACCGTTGAATTGCAATGATCGCCCGTCGGGTAAATCGAAACGCAACGCGCCCCATTGCAGTCTTTCTGCAAAAGCACACGCCAGTTTGAAAAATATGGGTACACCCGCTAACGCCGTACGGCGGTTCTCCGCCGTGACGACGGTTGCGCGAGACCCTGCCATGGAGTTTTTCGACATAATCGCCTCACACACGTAATCTATGATCGCGTGGGGCGGATTTCCAGCACTGTTCACACTATGATTGCTTCAGCTTCTGATAAGCGTCGAGTGCGCGCTGGCGGCTTCCATGAAGATCTACAATCGGAAAAGGGTAAGTCTTTCCTAGTACTATGTGAGAGTTTGAAAGAATCTCATCAGGTGCGCTCCAGGGTTTGTGAATCCATTTATTCGGCAGCGCAGCAATTTCTGGGACAAATTCGCGCACATAATCAGCTTCGGGATCATGTTTTTCGCCCTGGCTAACCGGGTTGAAAATCCGGAAATAGGGGGCGGCGTCCGCGCCGCTGCCGGCCACCCATTGCCAACTAGCAGGGTTGTTTGCTGCGTCGGCGTCTACAAGCGAATCCCAGAACCAGCGCTCGCCTTTCGTCCAGTGAATCAGCAGGTTCTTGACGAGAAAACTTGCAACAATCATCCGTACACGATTATGCATCCAGCCAGTGCGCCATAATTGGCGAAGGCCTGCATCTACGATTGGCACGCCGGTCATCCCGCGCGCCCATGCGTTGAACGATTTATCGTCTTCGCGCCAATCAAATCGTTCAAACTCTTTTCGCAACGGGGCGCGAGCGATTTCAGAATTATGAAACAACAGGTTATAGGAAAATTCCCGCCACGCGAGTTCGGAAAGAAATTTCTCCGCATTCGCTGAAGATAATTCGCCAAGATCGACGCGAGCCCGAACCCTGCACCAGATTTCAGTCACGCTGATCTCGCCATGAGCCAGATGCGGCGATAATCGAGAGGTCGCGTCCATCGCCGGCATATCGCGCTCGTTCGCGTAACAGTTGGCGTCATCCAGAAAAGTCTCCAGCCTTTTCGCTGCACCTTCTTCACCCGGCGCCCAGTGGTCGGCAAATTCATGCGCCCAGTCGGGCGATTCCGGCGTCAGACGCCATGACGACAGATCATCGCTCTTCGGCCATTGTGATGGCGGTCGCATTTTCGATGGCGCGGAGAAGAGGCGGGCTCTGGCTGGCCCCTTCGCGCGCAAGGATTTCCAAAATGGCTTAAAAACCCTGTAATCGCCACCGGATTTTGTTTTCACTTCCCATGGATCGCGCCACAAAGAGCCGTTGAATGTCTCCACGGAGACAGCGCTTGCCGTCAGCATTTGCTTCAGGGCCCGGTCGGTTTCAATGTGTTGCGGCGCATAACGCCGGTTCCAGTATACGGCGCCTGCGCCAGTTCGTTCGACAAGGTCGGCAATCACGGCCCTTTCATCGCCTTTCAACAGGACAAGGCTGGAACCGGCCTTTTCCAGATGAGATTTCAGGGCCAACAACGAATGGTGCAACCACCAGCGTTGCGCCCCGCCAGGGGCGAGCAGGCCGTCGCATGGCAACACAAAAACCGGGATTACTGGCGAATCAGACCGTGCGGCCGCATCCAGCGCCGGATTGTCGCCAAGACGCAGATCGGCGCGAAACCAGACGATAGCGGGTTTTTCAGGCATTCATGTGGCTTCTGTCAGAGCGGTGGACCGGATGCGCCGGGCTACGCTAGTATGCCTGTGTCAGGATGGGATAGGGGTAGGCAGGGAGTAAAATGGATGCCGGTAAATGAGTTTCTCGCATCCGTCGGATTGGGCGGTCTGAAAGAAGCCGACGTGATGTTGGTCCAGATGGGGATACTGGCTGTCACGGTGATTCTCCTTGTATTGGCGCTGACCTTCGTCGGGATGGCGTTCCGCGCCTCTGGCCGCGCTGATCGCGCCCTTGCGGTAACCAAAAACCACTTAAGGACTATACAGGATTTGACTGTCGAAGTGCGCCAGCTTTCTGCACAGACTGAGCGCACCGCGTCGAAACGTTACGCGGCGACACGCGCTGAACCTACCGACGTCATAGCGCCGTTGCGTGTCGGCGCGCGTGAGACAACGCCAGAGGCCGATGTCTTGATTCTGGAGGATGCCGATCAGGCCGTTGATGGAAATTCGCGGCGCAATTTGGAAGCAGCGCGCGAATCCGCGACCGTGCCGCGCAGCCTGCTCACAGGTCTTGTCCGTCGCCGTTAGCGTTACAGAACGCCGGTCGTCAGGCAATCATGAACATGCAACAGCCCGACCGGTTTTTCATCTTCGACAACAAATAGCGCTGTAATCTTGCCTTTGCTGAGCATGGCGAGCGCATCGCCTGCCAGCATATCCGGGTGGGCGACTTTTGGTTGTTGCGTCATGACTGATGCGGCGGGTTGATCTGCGGAGATCGCACCAAAGCGGCGGCGCAGGTCGCCATCTGTCAGCATGCCGACGAGCCGCTCCTTGTCGTCGACAAATCCAACGCAGCCAAAACCCGCATCGTTGAGCGTCTTCACCGCATCTTCAAGCGTTACGCCGACTTGGCATAACGGCAATACATCTGGTCCGTGCATCATATGGCGCACACGCCTCAATGCCGCACCAAGATTGCCGCCCGGATGAAAGCTATGGAAATCACCGGCCGTAAAACCCTTAGACCGGAGCAGTGCAACGGCGAGGGCGTCACCCAGCGCGATCATCATCGTCGTAGAAGTCGTCGGCGCGCGCGTTACCTCGCAAGCCTCCTTGACGTTCGGCAAGATAATCGCGGCGCTCGCCGCATTCGCCAGCGTTGATTTCAACCCAAAGGTGATCGCCGCGACAGGTATTGAGAAGCGTTTTGCATATGCGAGAAGATCGCCGAGTTCGGGCGTTTCGCCGGATTTCGATAGCGCGAGGATGCAATCGCCTGGTGAAATCATCCCGAGGTCGCCATGGCTCGCCTCGCCGGGATGAACAAACATCGCCGGCGCGCCAGTAGAGGAAAGCGTTGCTGCGATCTTGCGGGCGACATGCCCGGATTTACCCATGCCGGTGACGATAATTTTACCGGTCGCCGTCTTCAGCAGCGCCGCAACCGCCCGAAAATCGCCATTCAGTCCAGTGCGGAGCGCCTGAAGCCCCTGAATTTCAAGGTCCAGAACGGCTATTGCGGATTCAAGATCGGTGCTCATGGTCGTTGTGCTATATCCTGACGGCCTTGCGGCGCACGCCGCTCCGGGCCATTTACGGGAAATTCGCACTGATCGCCAATAGGACTTCGCCTATGCCCGCCGCCAATACCGTCGTTCGACTTGATACGCCGCGAGGGCCGATTGAAATCGGCAATGAAAAGCCGCTGGTCATGATCGCGGGGCCCTGCGCGCTGGAAAGCCGCCAGCACGCGCTTGATTGTGCCGAAGCGCTGGCGGAAATCGCGGCGAAGCTGAAAATGGGCCTGATCTTCAAGACGTCGTTCGACAAGGCTAACCGCACCAGTGTCGCGTCCGCGCGGGGGATAGGTCTGGCGGAAGCGTTGCCGATTTTCGCGGAGATCCGTGAGAAAACCGGACTTCCGGTCCTCACGGACGTACATGAAATTGACCACTGCGATGCAGCCGCTCAAGCCGTCGACGTGCTGCAAATTCCCGCATTCCTGTGTCGCCAGACGGACCTGCTTGTTGCGGCCGCGCGCACCGGGCGCATCATCAATGTGAAAAAGGGCCAGTTTCTCGCCCCTTGGGACATGAAAAATGTCGTGGCGAAAATTACTGAAAGCGGTAATCGCAACGTGCTGGCGACGGAGCGCGGTACAAGTTTTGGCTACAACACTCTGGTATCGGATTTTCGTGCAATCCCGATCATGGCGCGCGAAACCGGTGCACCGATCATTTTCGATGCGACTCATTCAGTGCAACAACCGGGCGGGCAGGGCGCAACTTCCGGCGGGCAGCGCGAATTCGTGCCGACACTTGCTCGCGCCGCAGTGGCGGTTGGCGTCGCCGCAGTCTTCGCCGAGACCCACCCAGATCCGGATAAAGCGCCGTCTGACGGGCCCAACATGATTCCGCTCAAGAGCTTTTCGGCGTTCGTCAAAGATCTTATGGCGATTGATAAAATCGCCAAGGCGCGTTCAAGCCTGCACGGGTTTGCCGATTAACGCCCGATACTTTTCAGATAGTCGCGCAATGCGCCGCCGATTTCGTCATTTTGGAGACCGAGGTCAACATTCGCCTGAAGCCACCCGAGTTTTGAGCCGCAGTCGTGAATGACGCCCTCGCAAATACGCGCGTGGAAGGTCTGTTTCTTGTTGAGGGCGCCCATAGCGTCGGTTAGCTGGATTTCCCCGCCGGCGCCTTTTTCCTGATTTTCAAGCAGGTCGAAAATTTCCGGCTGCAAGACATAACGCCCAACAATTCGGAAATTCGACGGCGCATCTTCCGGTTTAGGTTTTTCGACCATGCCCGACATTTCTATCAGCGATCCTTTTCGCCCCTTCGGAGCGATCACGCCATATTTGCTCGTTTCGGAATTTGGCACTTCCTCCACCGCAACCAGATTGCCGCCAACCTCGTCATGGGCGACTACAAGTTGCCGCAAAAATCCCGGCGTATGCGGAACGATTTCATCCGGCAGAATCACGGCGAACGGCTCATCGCCAATAATATCTCTGGCGCACCATACCGCATGACCCAGGCCCAACGGCGCTTGTTGGCGAGTATATGAAATATCGCCGGCGCGGGGGATGGTTTTTTCTACCTGGTCCAGGATCGCGGTTTTTGACTTGGCCTTTAATGTCGCCTCCAGTTCGAAGGCGTGATCAAAATAATCTTCAATTGCGCCTTTTCCGCGTCCCGTCACCATCACCATATGTTCGATGCCGGCGTCGCGTGCTTCGGCGACCACATAATCGATCAGCGGCCTGTCAACGACGGGCAAGAGTTCTTTCGGAATCGATTTTGTGGCCGGTAGCACGCGCGTGCCAAGACCAGCAACGGGAATTACGGCTTTGCGGATTTTCTTGGTCATCATCAACTCGATACATCGATTATTCCAGAGGCGGAACCTTATTGACCGGACTCACCTTCAAATCAATTGATTCCTCAATCGGTTCGAGAAATTGCGCCTCATGATCGAGAACCCCGCGCAGCTTTTCAACGCGGGTTTGGGCGTTTTTCTCAAGATCGAAATAAAACAGATTGAACGGTTGGGCTTTCCATTTCGCTCCAAACCAGTTACCGCGTCGCAGGTATTTCTGACGGGGTCTGTCTACGATCAGGATGCCATTTTCACAACGCGCGCCCACCGTTTTGGAGATCGCAGGCGGCCGGTCACGATAGCCGATGCCTGTCGCAGATGCTGCGCCTTCATGGTGTTCCGGAGAGATGTATTCCAGCGTCGTAGTCCAAGATAACGGATTAACACAAACGAAGTCCTCGCCCTTAGTGGGTGCAAGCTCCATATCGCCTCGCCAGATCATCGAACGATTGCGAATGCGCGCCATTTCCTCATTAAACCGAGGCTCAAGATCGGTGTAGCTCACCACGCAGCGGACATCCTCGGCGTAAGTACAGATCGGCATTGCCGGTTGTAATGACGCGAGGAAGCTGGATGGTGTCGCCTGACCGATTATATAAGCGGCGACCAGGTGTTTCCTGAGCGGGTTTTTCTCGCCTTCGAAAAACTCTTTCAGCAGACCCAGAACATGCAGGCCGCCCTGACCATAGCCAACCATAATGATTGGCGCCCCCTCTGAACGAACCCTCAGATATTCTTCAAACGCGAGTTTGACATCAGAGTAGGCGAGGCGCTGCGCCGCGAGGCCGTCATATTTGTGGGTGAATTGCGAGAATAAAGTCGCCTCGCGATAGCGCGGGCCGTATATTGGGCCGATGGACGAAAATGGTCCGGCCTCGTTGGGCGCCGCGATCTGTCGACGAGTCTGGTTGACCTTGGTTCCGTCAAAAGGCGCATTCCACCGTCGACCGCGGTAATAGGTCGTCGAATGCACATAGAAGATTTCAGCCTCTTCGTGCGCTGTGCGGTCAGGCCAGAGCAGCCACGCGCCACGTGCGCCATATTCCGGCGGAGGAGGTGGGTTCGTCGTCTGGAAGGGGGATTTTGGCGCAGTGCGAAAACGCACGATGTTGTCCTGAAACACAAGCACGAGCGCGATCAGCATCGCCAGCAGAAAAACGCCAAGCACCAGCCCTGTAAAACGCCAGAACATATTCCTACCTTTAACGCCGTCTTATCGCCTAGGATGGGACATTAGCGCGCCAAGGCGCCGCGATAAACCTTTGTTCATCAGCGCAGATTGGCGCTGGACGCCGCGTTCTGTACCTGCTTCATAGCTTTACGCCTGACGAGACCTCCAATGACCGAAACGCCAAACGAAGATCAGCACAAAAACAGCGCCCGGGCGGGTATTGATACGCCGCTGATCAAGCCCCAGAAATCCAGCCTGATTTCGGGGCTGCGGTCGAGTTTTCTGGCCGGTGTTGTGGTCGCGGCGCCCATCGGCATCACCGTCGCCATCATCTACTGGTTTGTCACCGGTCCGATGCAGCGCCTCGACAAATTCGTTCGAAGCGTCCTGCCGGCAGGTGACAGCCATATAGAAACCATCGTTCAGGCGATTCCGGGCCTTGGCGTTCTGCTCGCTGTCCTGGCGATTGTCCTGCTTGGTGCGTTCGCGAAAAATTTCTTCGGGCGCGCCCTGATAAGAGCGGGTGAAAACCTAGTTGAATCAATGCCTGTCGTGCGAACGCTTTACAGGTTTTTCAAGAATGTCTTTGAAACTGCCCTGCAGCAGTCCGCACGGTCGTTCAAGGAAGTCGCGCTGATCGAATACCCTCGGCCCGGATCATGGGCGATCGCGTTTGTCGTCGGGGACACCAAGGGCGAGGTCAAATATCTGCTGGAGGATCAGGGCGACGATTTGGTGAGCTTGTTCGTACCGACCGTTCCCAACCCGACATCGGGCTTTCTGCTGTTTATCCCTCGCGACGAAATCAGGCCCCTGAAAATGCCAATCGAAGAGGCGGCGAAGATGGTGTTTTCACTCGGCCTCGTGGTTCCTGATTATTCCACCGGCGAAGAGGCGGTGGCGAAACTCGAAGAGCTGGCGGACGAAGCCGCCAAAGAAAAGCGCAGCCTGTTGTCGAAACTTACCGGCAAACGTCAAGCCAGCTAGCCGGCTCGCAGCAGGCGAACAGCTTCATCGCGGCTGAAAAGATAAAGCAAGGCGCGCAAAGCTTCGCCCCGTTGAGATTTTAGCGCCGGGTCTTTCGCGACGATCATCTCAGCATCATCCCGGGCCGCCGCCAGAAATTCACTCTGACTTGCAAGATCGGCGAACAGCAATTGAGGGAAGCCTGATTGCGCCGCGCCAAGAAGATCGCCCGCTCCGCGCAGGCGTAAATCTTCTTCCGCAATCAAAAATCCGTCTTCGGATTGGCGGAGAATATTCAATCGCGCTTTGGCGGTCTCGCCAAGCGGCCCCTTGTATAGCAGCAGACATGATGACGCCTTTTCGCCACGGCCGACGCGCCCGCGCAATTGATGCAGTTGCGCGAGGCCAAAGCGTTCGGCGTGTTCAATCACCATGATCGTCGCGTTGGGCGCGTTCACGCCAACTTCGATCACGGTGGTGGCGATCAGCACCGAAAGCGCACCACGATGGAACCGCTCCATCACCTCATCTTTTTCCGCCGCTGACATGCGGCCATGTACAAGCCCGACCCGGTCGCGGAATATGCTGTGGAGGTGCTGGAAACGCTCTTCGGCGGCGGTCATCGGCACGATGTCGGACTCCTCCACCAGCGGGCACACCCAATACACCTGATCGCCCTTGTCGATCGCGCGGCCAACCGCACTGACGACCTCGTCCAGTCGTTCGATGGGCGCTGCGCGGGTTTCAACCGGTTTGCGACCCGGCGGTTTTTCGCGAATGGCGGAAACGTCCATATCGCCGTAAGCGGTGAGGGCGAGAGTGCGCGGGATCGGCGTCGCCGTCATCACCAGCAGGTCGGTACGATGGCCCTTGGCGGCGAGCGCCGCGCGTTGCTGGACCCCGAACCGGTGCTGTTCGTCGATGACGACTAGCCCGAGATCTGAAAATTCAACATCGTCCTGAAATAACGCATGAGTTCCGATCAGGATATGGATGTACCTCTTTTTGAGCGCTGAAAGTTTGGCGGCGCGCGCGGGGCCTTTGTCGCGTCCGGTCAAGAGTTCAACAGTTAAGCCAACTCGCTCTGCAAGCGGACCTAGCGTTTCATAGTGCTGGCGCGCGAGAATTTCCGTTGGCGCCAACAAAGCGGCCTGTGCTCCGGCCTCAATCGCTTTGACCATCGCCAGAAACGCCACGATTGTTTTGCCTGAACCGACATCGCCCTGAATGAGCCTGACCATACGGTCGGGCGAGGCCATATCCGCGTCAATCTCGTCTAACGCGGTCGTTTGCGCCTTGGTCAGAGTGAACGGCAAGCCGGCAATCGCTTTGGCGCGGGTCTTTCCGTCGCCGACAAAGGCGCGTCCTGCGGCTTTCTTTCGTGCGTTGCGAATGAGCGCCAGCGCAAGCTGGTTCGACAACAATTCATCATATCCCAATCGCGCCATGTGCGGGGCCTCAGACTTCAGATCGAGTGTCGATTTTGGCGAATGCACCAAAGTTATCGCATCATTCCATGGGGGAAATTTATTCATGGCGAGCCAGTTCGGCTCCTGCCACTCCGCCAGTTGAGGGGCGCGCTTGACGGCCGCCATAGCAGCCTTGCGCATCACCGAAGGCGGCAAGCCCGCGGTCAGCGGATAGACCGGTTCATATAAGGGCAGTTCATCCGGTTTTTCAGGATCGACGATGTGATCGGGATGGGTCATCTGCTTGCCGCCGCTGAACTCCTCAATTTTGCCGGAAATAATGCGTCGCGATCCCTCAGGCAGGGTTTTGATGAGGTAATCTGCACGCGCATGAAAGAAGATGAGCGTAATAAACCCGGTTTCGTCCGAACAGATGATCCGATAGGGCCGTCGCTTGACTGGCGGCGGGTCATGACGATCGACGGTAACTTCGATTGTCGCCAGCGCGCCAATCTCTGCGTCAGCGATTTTCGGACGGCGGCTCCTGTCGATCACCCCGTGCGGCCTGTGAAAAAGCACATCGACCACGCGCGACCCGGCGGCTTTCGCGACCAGCACCGCAAGCCGCGGCCCGACGCCGGGAAGGGCGGTAACGTCAGCAAATAAGGGGTTCAGGACGGTCGGGCGCATGTCGGGTAATATCGGTTGCTTTGCCGGGTTTGTCTAAAACGTCCTTCGGGGTATAGACCAGCCATGGCGGAAGATATTGAGACTAGGCGCAAGCGCCTTTTACACCGTTCGCGTTATCGCGGCTTCAAGGAGGCGGATCTGTTGATCGGCGGCTTCGCCGACGGCGCGTTGCCGTCAATGACGGTGATCGAGCTCGACGAGTTTGAGGCGCTTATCGCCCATAATGATTACGATATTTTCAATTGGGTTCAGGGCAAGGCGACGCCGCCGGCTGAGGTAACCGGGCCGGTATTCGCCCAGCTCCGCCAATTCAATATCGCGAAATTGATCCGCGGCGAATAACCTGCACGCTTATCAAGCCCCGTGCTTGAACGATGCCGCTCGAACGGCTAGGCGTGATCCGTCACGCGACCGTCAAATCCGACGGTCGCGCATTTGTGTATTTGTAAAGAGGCGCGATAGCCGATGGCGATGGTATCTGGCGTAGGAAAAATTGGGCCGGACGAGGCGTGGCGCAGCGACGCCAGTTTCACCGTCCATGATGCGCCGGACGGCGCCGATGCTATGGCGCTCGCCGACGCCGCGCGAACACGCGGCGGGCTCATCGTTTATGTGGCGCGGGATGCGGCGCGGGCATCGGAAATGACCGCGGCGCTCGCATTTTTTGCGCCTGATATCGCCCGTATCGATTTTCCGGCATGGGATTGCCTCCCTTATGACCGGGTTTCGCCGTCCAGCGCGGTAACGGCGGCGCGTATGGCCGCGTTAAGCCTTCTCAGTGCGCGCCAGACCGACGATCCGCTAATCCTGATCACCTCGGTGAACGCCGTTACTCAGCGTACGCCACCAAGGGAAATGATTGCAGCGTCAGCTTTTTCCGCCAGGCCCGGCGAGACGGTGTCGCTGAATAAATTAACCGCCTATCTTGCGGCAAACGGCTACTCGCGCGCGAGCACGGTGCGCGAGCCTGGCGAATTTGCGGTGCGCGGCGGTCTTGTCGATCTCTATCCGCCGGGTGCGGATGAACCGCTGCGGCTAGACTTCTTCGGCGATACGCTGGAATCGGTGCGCGCCTTCGACCCGATGACGCAATTGACGACGCGGCAACTTGGCGATGTCAATCTATCAGCCGCAACGGAAGTGCTGCTTACGGATGAGACGATTGCGACATTCAGAACCGGATTTCGCGCGCAGTTTGGCGCCGCCAGCGGCGATCCGGTTTACGAAGCCGTCAGCGCGGGCCGCAAGCAATCGGGTATGGAGCATTGGCTGCCGCTTTACTATGAGGGAGCGAGTACGATTTTCGACTTTCTCGCCGGCGGCATGTTGTTCATTGAACACCTTGCGGATGAAGCTGCGGTTGACCGCTTCGCCTCCATTGAAGACTATTATTCGGCGCGCGCCGAAGACATCGCTGCGCCACGCGCGAAGAACAATGAGTTTTCTGCGCCAGCCTATCGTCCGCTAAAGCCTGATGCGCTCTATCTCTCGCCAGATGAATGGAACCGATTTCTCGATGCTTCCGTCGTTCGTCGGCTGTCGCCGTTTTCGCCGCCGGAGGAGCGGCGCGCCTTTTCCTATGGCGCAAAGACGGGACGGACATTCGCCGCCGAGCGCGCTGCCGACAAGGTGAATGTGTTTGACGCGGTTCGCGAGCATGTTTTCGCTCTGCGAAATGCCGGCAAACGCGTATTCGTTGCGTGCTGGACGGAAGGCTCAGCCGACCGGATGCGCGCCGTGCTTGGCGATCATGGTCTGGGCGATCTTGAACATTTTTCAATATGGCGCGACGCAGCGGCGGCGAAGTCAACCGCAGCAACGGTGCTGCTCGGTCTGGAAACCGGATTTGAAATGGAAGGCGCCGCGTTCATATCCGAGCAGGATATCCTTGGTGACCGGCTGGTCAGGCGAGGGCGGCGAAAGCGTGCTGAAAATTTCCTCACCGAAGCATCGAGTCTGTCAGTCGGCGATCTCGTCGTACACGTCGATCATGGCGTGGCGCGTTATGCAGGCTTGAAGACGCTG
This sequence comes from Parvularculaceae bacterium, assembly GCA_041398145.1. GTDB lineage: Bacteria > Pseudomonadota > Alphaproteobacteria > Caulobacterales > Parvularculaceae > Amphiplicatus. The sequence goes on from JAWKVF010000002.1 coordinate 392,644, forward strand.
GATATTCAGGCGGCGCCGCACGATTGTTTGCAACTTGCATATTCCGGCGGCGACAAACTATTTCTCCCGGTCGAAAATATCGATCTGTTGTCACGTTTTGGGTCCGATGATCCCAATGCGCCGCTCGATAAACTCGGCGGCGCGGGATGGCAGAGCCGGAAAGCCAAAATCCGCGCCCGCATTAAAATGCTGGCGGAGCAACTCATCGCCATTGCGGCAAAACGCGAGATGAAAACATCGGATTCCATCTCGCCGCCGGATGGGGTTTACGACGAGTTTTGCGCGCGGTTTCCTTATTCTGAAACCGAAGATCAGGAAAACGCCATTGCTGATGTGGTCGAGGATCTGGCGAAAGGCCGGCCGATGGATCGGCTCATCTGCGGCGATGTCGGCTTCGGGAAGACGGAAGTTGCGCTGCGCGCTGCGTTCATCGTTGCACTGACCGGGCGTCAAGTGGCCGTTATTGCGCCAACCACCTTGTTGGCGCGCCAGCATCTCAAAAATTTCAAGGAGCGATTCAAAGGCTTTCCGGTTAATGTCGCCGGCCTGACGCGCTTCGTTTCCGCCGGCGACGCCGCGAAAGTCCGGGCCGGGGTCGCGGACGGGTCGATCGACATCGTCATCGGCACCCATGCGCTGCTAGCCAAGGCGATATCATTCCGCGATCTTGGCCTCCTCATCATTGATGAAGAGCAGCATTTTGGCGTCAAACATAAAGAGCGGCTGAAGGAGTTTCGCGCCGACACCCACGCATTGACCCTGACGGCCACGCCGATACCGCGCACATTGCAGCTTGCGATGAGTGGAATTCGCGATCTGTCGCTGATTGCGACGCCGCCGATTGACCGCCTTGCCGTTCGAACAAGCGTCGGGCCTTTCGATCCTGTTGTTGCGCGCGAAACGCTGTTGCGCGAACATTATCGCGGCGGTCAGTCGTTTTATGTGGCGCCGCGCATCGTAGATCTTGACGGCATAGCGGAATTTCTGACTGAAAGCGTCCCGGAAGTGAAATTCAAGGTTGCCAATGGCCAAATGCCGCCAGGCGAGCTTGAAGACATCATGAACGCTTTTTACGACGGCAAGTTCGACGTGTTGGTATCGACGACGATTGTTGAATCCGGTCTCGATATTCCTACTGCAAACACGCTTATCGTGCATCGCGCCGACCGCTTCGGCCTGGCGCAGCTTTATCAATTGCGCGGCAGGGTCGGGCGTTCAAAACAGCGTGCCTACGCCTATCTCACCACCTCACCGCGCCAGACCATGACCGCAGGAGCGGAGCGGCGATTAAAAGTCATGCAATCACTCGACACTCTGGGCGCCGGGTTCACGCTGGCGAGCCACGATCTGGATATTCGGGGCGCGGGCAATTTGCTTGGAGAGGAACAATCCGGTCAGGTTAAGGAAGTCGGGGTCGAATTATATCAACACATGCTGGAAGAGGCTGTCGCTGAGCTGCGAGAAGGTGATGCACCCAGCCAAGACCAATGGTCGCCGCAAATCAACATCGGCGCATCGGTGCTGATACCGGAAGACTACATCGCTGATTTGAATGTGCGCATGGCGCTTTATCGCCGCCTCGGCGATTTGAAAGAGGAAGCTGACCTTCGTGCGTTCGCCGCAGAGCTGGTTGACCGGTTTGGCTCGCTGCCGCACGAGGTCGCGCATCTTCTGGAAATTGTCGCCATCAAGCAGCAATGCCGCAACGCCGGCGTCGCCAGGATTGATGCGGGACCAAAAGGCGCTGTCGTCGCTTTCCGCAATGATGAATTCGCCAACCCGGCTGGCCTCGTCGAGTTCATTTCCGCATCGCCATACGAGGTAAAATTACGCCCGGACCAAAGGCTGGTGTTCCAGCAAAACTGGCCGGATGAGAAACTGCGCCTGAAAGGGTGCCGGAAAGTGCTTGGCCTCCTGGAAGAGATCGCGCGCGACGCAGCCTAAGATACTGTGCCAGTTTCTTCGGCCGGGTTTTTAATCAACCCGATCAGGCGGGCGAGGGATTCCTCGACGCTCTCGTTCTGAGTTCTCACGACGTACTGCGTTGTTATACGCGATTGCTCGATGATCGCGCGGGACAATGTACCGCTTACTACCCCATCCAGCCGTTCAGCGATTTTCGTGCTATTCTTTTCCGTCGTCGAGGCCAGAACTACCAACATCGTCGGCGTTAGCCGCGCCACCATGTCTTCAGCCCGGATAATGCGCGCGACAGTTTTGATCGCCCGGCCGACCGCGCCGGTGAGCTCGTTCCTGGCAAGACTCGATGAACTGGATTCAATCGATAGTCCGATTAGAGTCAAAGGTCGGTTGGTGTCATTGGCGCGTTGATAAAGCCGCACGGCGTGTTGCGCGAAGAATTTCGCATTTACCGCCGTCAGCGGCTTGCCGGCGGCGCCGTCAGCTGAATGCAGGAATTGACGCATCGTCGCCGCCATAGACGCCCGGCGAACGCTGAGATGAATGCGCGGCGCAAGATCACTGTCGAGATGATCGGGGAGAACGCAGTCAAAACCGTCGCGCGCCGTCAGGCGTTCAACCAGTCCTTCTTCCTTTGATGTCAGTAAGACCGGCATACGCCGATGCTGACGGTGCCGGCGAAGCGCACGCGCCAGCGCAAGGAGGAGGTCGTTTTCATCTTCTGGTATAAATATCGCCGCATCGAAAGTGGTATGGTCAAGCGCGCGCATGACCTGTCCGGCGGAGAATACACAAGCCGTCTCGCCCGCCCATTCGCGCACGGCGTTGCTCGCCGACAGCGTCAGCGGTGATGCAACCCCTGCGAGGAGAACTGAGGGGCGCTTGTCTTCTGGATTTATTGGCGGAAAGCGAAAATAGCATCCCATCGATACGAGGGTTTTTAACCGCTCTCCTGTTTCTTCCGCCAGCGACGCGAGGCGCAATCGTTCGCGCAGGACGCCGATCAACGGCTCATGACTCGCGGTTGTAAAACATACATCACCGATCTTTCTCAGCGCCGCGCGCTCGTGAGTCTCGATTGATTGCGACGCGGTGACAATCAATCCGCCGGGAATAAACAGCCGTTTTGCAAGCTCGCTGAGATCGATAGCGCTGTGCACCGGCGTCTCGGCGCCCCGCACATCGAGCAGCGCGATATCGCAAAACGTATCAGGGCGTTTACGCGCCCAGTCCACGATCTGCATGCCGGCGTCGGCAAGCGCGATAACCATGTTGTCGCTAGGCGGCTGCGCGTTATGCGAGAACCACGCGATACGCGCGTTGTGGAGAATGGGCGAAGTCGACGTCATTCAGGTTCGGTCCCAATAGCACTCGGCCATCGCGCAAACTTTAGCGCTGGCCGCCTTGACCGAGATTATTCAATTTGCGGGCCGTAGCTTCCGCCTCATGACGTGTAATTTTATCCTCGGTTTCGCGCTCTGCGGAGGCTGCAACAACCGACGGGGGTTCAAGGCAACGGTCTTTCTCCCCCGCGACGTTAAAACCGCCAGATACAGCCAATTCCTGATAACAGGGCAGGGCGGCCAGAAACTCCTGCGGTTTATTCATCGGACCGGCTTCACGATAGAGCTGCGCTGTTCGGATGCCGACATAGCGCCAGTGCCAGGGTTCGTAGCTGTCTTCGCCGGGGAGGTAATCATTATCTGGCGGGTAGGAGAGGATGAACCCGAAACGAAAGGCATTTTCCTCAAAACACTGGTATGTCTTGTCGCTTTGCCGCATCAGACGGCCGTTAACGTCAATATCGGCGGCAAGGCCCAGCTGGTGCTCTGACATGCCGGGCGGCGTAACGGTGCCTTTATAGCCGATGCGCTCGAACAGATCCTTTTGCGTTTTGTATGCGCGATAGCCCGAACGAAGAGAAATACGTTCTCCAGAATCAGCCCGACAAAGGCTCATTAGTTGCGCAAGCCGTACAGGCAGGTTCGCTTCACGAGGGTCTTCGTCCATATCCGCGGCAAGCCGTACCTTCATCTCGTCAAGACCGGCGTTCTTCGACAACGGCACCGAATACAGGGCAGCGCCAACGAGGTCGTCAGGGGCGTAGTCGGCGCGCAACACAAATTGCTGTGAGACTGGCCTGTCTATATCGAGTTTCCGGTCGCGCTCCCTGTTGGCTGCGTATCGCTGCGACCCGAACGCATCACGAAACAGACCACGCATGTGATCATTTAGGGCTTGCGCTTCGGTCGCCCGGCCCTGAGCCTGATAAACGTCTGCGAGAAGTTTGATGTAAAGGCTAAGCTCAGGGCTGTTTGAGCCCTTCACCTTTTCCTGCGCATGAAATGCATCTAGATAGAGTTTTTCCGCATCTTCAAGACGTCCGAGTTTTTGATAAACAGGCCCGAGGATAAGCGCAATCTGCACCGTATCGGGATGATCGGGCCCAAGGATATCGCTGCGGATAGCCAGAGCGGACGCCAACAGGCCGGCCGCCGCGTAACGTCCGTTTTCGCGCATGGAATAGAACGCGCCTAGCTGGGCGAGGTTGTTCGCCGCATGCAGTCTGGTGTCGCGCGAGCCGCCGAAATAATCAGGATTGCCAGCCGGTTTCATCGCCTCTGTGAACAGCGTCTCAGCTGAACCGACAAGCCGTGCGTAAAATGCTTCTACCGAAAGGTCGGCCTCGGGCGCCCCGCGTGAGGCCTCGTCGCCAGCCAGGCTCAAAAATTCCGAATAGATACCAACGGGCCGCGTCAGATCGCGCTCGATAATCTTGGCGCGCGCCAAACGATCCTCAATGATCGCGCGTTCGACCGCGCTCATATCGCGCGCCCAATTTGAATTCAACGCTTCTTCAAAGAGCGCGGCGCCCCGCCCATAGTGACGTGAATCAACGGCTGTCAGAGCGACTTTCGCTTTGAACCGGGCAAGTTGTTCGTCATTAGCTCCGGCCTTCGCCCGTAACTTCAGAACGCGCTCGCCATGACCGAGTGCCGCTCCCGGGTAGCCGCCCTCGCGCAGGGCGTCGAACCGGCTCTGCGCGGCGTCAGGATTAGTCGTGACCGCAATGAAAAATATGGCGCAATACGCCGCTGCAAGCGCCAGAAAGGCGCGCGCAAACATTGGCGGCAAATGCAACTTCATATTCGCTGACGACCCCCTCGTCGCACCGAAACCCCATTAGCCTCAGGTTAACACTGGTTTTTCGATGAGGCGAGACTAGAGCGAGATAAAATCACCCCGGTTCTGGAATAACCGGCGCTGATCGCTTAAGGCGGCCACAAAATGGAGGTGTCGATGCAAGGGACAGGGCGGCGGCGCGTCTATCTGATGCGCCACGGGCATGTGGACTATTTCGCGCCAGGACTGACCGACCCGCGCGGTGTACCCTTGACCGATGAGGGGCGAGCGCAGGCTACGGCCGCCGGCGAAGCGCTGGCCAATGTTGAATTCGATCTCGTCGTGAACAGCGGATTGCCTCGCACGGTTGAGACGATGCAAATCGTTCTATCTGGACGCGAGCATCCTTTACCGATCAGCGAGCCTGGTCTGGAGGAATTACAAAGCGGCTGGGTGAGTGCAAAAAGCCGCGAGGAACTTGCGGCGATGCTCGCCTTTTCCTTTGACGATGCAGATGATGACGGCGCGAGTTTTCTGCCTGACGGCGAGACGTTCGCCGCCGCGCAGATCCGCATCGTCGACGCCATGCGAAACCTGATTGACCGCCCGTCGTGGAAGTCGGCGCTGATCGTCGCCCATGAGGGCGTAAACCGCATATTGCTTGGCTGGGCTTGCGGTGGCGGGCTACAAACCATCGGCGCATTTGAGCAGGATCTCGCCTGCGTCAATGTTCTCGACTTCGACGTAACGACGCATGAAATCGGCGCCGCGCTGAAGATCGAAAGGGCGATCCTGAAAGCGGTGAACGTCACGCCCTACGATTACGCCAAGAGCGGCTTGCCGCGGACCAGTCTCGAACACTTGTTTGACGTAGATTTCGGCCGCGCCCGCCCAGAGCGATAAGCGTGCGCCCGGTGCGGCCTATCCCCCGGCCGCCGTTTTGGTTAATGTGGCGGGGGGGGCGGTCGCGAATGAGGGGAAAAGCGATGGCGTATGGGGTTAAACGCGGGATCAAGGCGCCGGGCCAATTTGGCGTCAGCGATATTTTTGGCCTCGGCCTTGCCGGCGCTGCGGGCATCATCTCGGCTCTGGTCACCGACTATCAGCAAAAGGGCGAAGCCTCAGCCCTGTACACCATAAATCAATGGGTGGCGGCGCTTGGAGACATGATGGGCTTTGCGCCGGCGCCGCTGTGGATGGTTGTCGCCGGCATCGTATCGGTCGGCGCCGGATCGATATTCTATTTCCAGCCGATCACCCGTCAGGGCGCATTCGCTCAAGGCTTTGGCCTGCTGGCGGTATTGATGACAGCAGTACCAGCGGATCTCGCTGGCGGTCTTCAGCCGACTGGCACGGTCAGCGACCTGCAACCGATGGCGGCGAGCCGTGAGGCCGCGGCGAATCCCACCGTCGTCAACGCCGCATTTTCCAGCGGCGACGCCCGCACATATCAGGCGCAGGTGCAGGCCCAACAAGGCGCGCGATACGTCGTCGAATTGTCGATTATTTTTCCCGGTGGCGTGCCTGCTGACATCGACAATCTGATCCGGAGAGGGACAATCCGTGGCCGTTTGCACAACAAAGATGCAAATGAAACCTACAATCTTTTCCGAACTGCTGGCGGCGACATGGTCATCCGCGGCGACGAACTGGTAATTCGAGCCGGCGTGCCGGCCAAAACCCCTGAAGGAACCCTGTGGGTCCGCATTGAATGCAATGGATATGCGATCGAGGAACAATCCGCGCAGGCAAGTACGTTCACGCCGCTGGCTTGGACCATAAATATGCGGCCATCATCAGTGCCGCTGTTTCTCCAGCGCCTTGGCAAGAGTTACTGGTTTTAATCTAAGGGTTTAGTACGCTTTTATTTCTGCGCGCGGGTCGCAGCCCTCTTAGGCAGGGTTACGCCCGACAGAGGCGCTATCAGCTAAGCGGTAAACTGGCGGATGGGGTGGGATTCGAACCCACGGAACGCTTGCACGCTCGCCGGTTTTCAAGACCGGTGCCTTCAACCACTCGGCCACCCATCCGGCGCGGCGGACCATAGCTGCGCCGGCTCAAATGACAACCGGTTTATTTGCCGAATGGCGCGGTCGGCGTCCGCCACCCCGTAAACCTTCTGTTAACCCTCTTTCTGTTGCGAAAATCGCCAAAAAATCGCATAGCCACAGCATGAAGTTTTTTGTGCGTTCCGCCCGAATTCAGCGCGTCGGTTGTCTGCTGGCTGCAATGATTCTTGCCGTCGTTCTGGCTGGCTGCGCGAGCGCGCCCAGCCAGCGCAGCGGCCCGCAAGCGTCAAACCCCCATTACAAGGTCGGCCAGCCCTATAAAATCGGCGGGCGCTGGTACGTGCCAAAGGTCGACCGGACCTATGACGAAAAGGGCGTCGCATCCTGGTATGGCGACGCCTTCCACGGCAAGCTGACGGCGAATGGCGAGATTTTCGACAAGAACCGGCTTTCCGCCGCCCACAAGACCTTGCCGCTGCCAACCTACGTCGAGGTCGAGAATCTCGAAAACGGCCGGAAACTCGTCGTGCGGGTCAATGATCGCGGCCCGTTTGTCGATGACCGCGTCATCGACCTTTCGCACGCCGCCGCTGACGAGCTGGGATTCACTCAGAAGGGACTTGCCCGAGTGCGGGTCAAATATATCGGCGAGGCCGATATAAAAGCCGTCGCAGCAAAATCGGGCGATAAAGCACAATTGCGGCTCGCAGAGGCAAACGCCAGACCGGCCCGGCCGCGGGTGCAACCGGCTGCGCCCGCCGTTGCAGCGAACATCGGCGCTGGCTCGCCGCGCGTCGGCGACCCCGACCCGATGGCGACGCTGATAGCGACAGAAGTGTCGCCGCAGATAAAACCCGCAATGCCCGCCACGGCTGATTTGTGGCTGGAGGTGGCGGCGGTTGACGATCTCAACAAGCTGGAGAGCCTGAAATTGAACCTGCCCGAATTGGGTCCGATTTCAGTTCGTACCGAAAGCGGGCTTGAGCCGCGCCATTGGCTGCGCGCTGGTCCGTTCACGGATGAAACCATTGCGCTCTCAATGTTGACCAGGGTTCAGGCCGCTGGGTTTGGCGGTGCGCGGCTCGTTCGCGGTTGAGGCGGATAGGGTGCGATAAAAGGTGAAGTTAGGAAGTACGATGACCCGAAAGACGATTGCATATTTCTGCGGCGTGATTGCAACTATTTTTTCGCTCGGCGCGAGCGCGCAATCCATTACGACGCCTGCCGAACACGCTGTCATCATGGATTACGACAGCGGCGCGATACTTTATGAAAAAGCTGCGGACACGCCCACGGCGCCTGCTTCAATGAGCAAGCTTATGACAGTCGCCATCGTCTTTGAAAAACTTGCCAACGGCGAGTTAAACCTTGATGACGAATTTGCGGTCTCTGAAAAAGCCTGGAAGATGGGCGGATCGAAAATGTGGACCCGGGTCGACACGACTATTCCGCTGAAGGATCTGCTTCGCGGCGTCATCGTCCAGTCCGGGAATGATGCGTGCATTGTCATCGCTGAAAACATCTCCGGCACTGAAGACGCGTTTGCGCAGTTGATGACGCGAAAAGGGCGTGAATGGGGGTTGAAAAATTCGACATTCGCCAATTCAACCGGCTGGCCGGACGAAAAGCATAAAATGAGTACGCGCGATCTTGCCTTGCTGGCGCGCAAGATCATTCACGACTATCCGGAGTATTATGGGCTGTTCAATGAGCGCGAGTTTACGTGGGAAAAAATTCGCCAGCCAAACCGCAATCCGATCCTGTTCAATGTTGATGGCGCCGACGGCCTGAAAACGGGGCACACGGAAGAATCCGGCTATGGTTTGGTGGGCTCGGCAAAGATCAAGAATGACCGCCGCATCGTTGTGGTAAATGGCCTGACGTCTGAAAAGGAGCGCGCGAACGAATCTGCGCGGTTGATGCGGATTGCCTTCAACGATTTTTCCAATCGCTCGCTGTTTCAGGCCGGCGATATCGCTGGCGACGCTGTCGTGTTTGCAGGCCGCTCGCCCAGCGTGCCTCTGGTGACCGCCGAACCGGTGTCGATGATCGTGCATCGCTCGACCGCCGACAATCTTCGCGCAACGGTGGTGTATGAAGGGCCGATCGAAGCGCCAGTCGCCAAGGGCCAGCAAGTTGGATATCTGCGTGTTGAAGCCGAAGGCGGCGGCGCGCGCGAATACCCGCTTTACGCCGGCAAGGATGTAAAATCCGTTGGCCTGTTTGGACGTATTGGCCTTGCCGTCAAAACTCTCATGACCAAGCCATCGGAAGGGGCAGCCGCGGCGGATGCGAGCACTGCAAACTGAATGACGCAACATTCACATACCACAGGATTTTTTATCAGTTTTGAAGGCGGCGACGGCTCAGGTAAGACAACACAGATCCGACGGCTTGCCGACTATCTTCAAAAACACGGGCATAAAGTCGTATTGACCCGCGAGCCTGGCGGCTCCCCCGGTGCTGAGGCCATCCGTGATATTCTCGTGAAAGGGGCGGCGGACCGCTGGACCGCCATCAGCGAGGCCTTGTTGATGTATGCGGCGCGCGCCGACCATCTAGCACGCGTAATAAAACCCGCGCTTAAGCGCGGCGAGATCGTAATTACTGACCGGTTCGCCGACTCCTCGATGGCCTATCAGGGTATTGCCGGCGCACTCGGTGAATCATCAATCGCCACGCTTCATGATCTCGTTGTAGGTGACGACGACCCTGACCTGACGATCATCCTCGATTTGCCGGTCGCAAGCGGGCTGGGGCGTGCAGACAAACGAGCCGCCGACGAGAACAGGTTTGAATGCAAGGGGCAGGACTTTCACGAGAGCGTACGCCAGGCGTTTTTGAAGATTGCTCACGAAAACCCCGACCGTTGCGTGGTCATTGACGCGTCGCCTGCGCCGGAAACCGTATCCAAGGCGGTTGCGGACGCCGTGGAAAAAGCGCTTCAATCGCGCCTATGACCAGTCTGGAAGATATTGCGCCGCCGCGCTCGCGTGCGAATTTTATCGGTTGTCCTGAAATTATCGATCAGGTTGAACGCGCGCACCACGCCGGCGCGCTGGCGAATGGCTGGCTGATTACTGGCGGCGAGGGGGCCGGCAAGGCAACGCTGGCCTTTCGGCTGGCCCGCGCGTTGCTGGCGACAGATACAGAAAGAACGCAAGCTCCGCTGGGGATTGATCCGCATTGTCGCACATTCTCACTGGTTGCGTCGGGCGGGCACCCAGATTTGTTTGTTGCGCAACGCGAATATGACGAGAAGAAAGATCGGTATACAGCTGAAATCAAAGTCGATACTATTCGCGAATTAACTTCGTTCTTGAGCCTCACGCCGTCGATGGGCGGATGGCGTGTCGCCATCATCGACACCGCTGACGATCTGAATCGCAATGCAGCGAACGCACTTTTGAAAGTGCTGGAAGAACCACCTCGACGAACGGCGATCTTTGTTCTTTCTGCCGCACCCGGCCGGCTGCTGGCGACGATCCGCTCGCGCTGCCGGCGGATTGCGTTGCGTCCCGTGATGGACGAACAAGTTACGGCATTTCTTGCGGATGAAGTCGCCGCCGACGGCCCGGATGCGCAAAGCATTGCAACCGCTGCCGGCGGGCGGCCAGGCTATGCGCTGACGCTGGCGCTTGGCGATGGCGCTGCAGCGATTGACGCGGTTGATAGATTTTTAACCTTCGCTTTTTCAGGCGGCGATGTTGCGGCAATCGCGCACTCGATGTCGGCGCGCAGCGCAGATAGTTTGTGGGTGCTGTTTCGCCAGATTCTGCTTGACCGTCTAGCCGGCGATGTGATCGCTAGCGCAGAGAAAGGCGACGGCAAGGCGTCGTCAGCCATAATTGACGCGCGCGAGCGAATTTCGACCCTCTTTGCACGAGGGGACGCCGTGAACCTCGACCGGTTTCAAATGGTCCTCGCGGCGGGGCGTGAACTGCGAGCGCTAAAGGCTGCGGGGTAGTAGCTGATGCTTGTAGACAGTCACGTCAATCTACATCATGAACGTTTTGACGGCGAAGTCGATGCGGTGATCGCCGCGGCGCGCGCCGCAGGCGTCAACGCGATGCTGACCATTTCCGATAAGATCTCGTCGACGCAGGCAATCAGGGAAATTACCAACCGCTATCCTTTAATCTGGCGGTCCGTCGGCGCCCATCCGCACTACGCATCGGACCACAAGGACGTTACCGCACAAATGCTGATTGAGATGGCGGAAAGTGACGACGTCGTCGGCATCGGTGAATGCGGTCTTGATTTTCACTATAACTATTCGCCGAAAGAAGATCAGGAACGTTTGTTCGCCGCCCATATCGAAGCAGCGCAGGAAACCGGGCTTCCACTCATCATCCACACCCGCGAAGCCGATGAGTTGATGCGGTCCATACTCAATATGGCAATAGCGAAAAAGCCGTTCATCCCGCTGCTTCACTGCTACACCGGCGGCCTGGCGCTAGCCGAAGCAGTGATGGAGATGGGGGGCTATATTTCGTTTTCCGGCATCATCACGTTCAAAAACGCGCAGGACGTGCGCGACGTCGCCAGGGCGATGCCGCGCGATCGCATCATTGTTGAAACCGACTGCCCGTACCTTGCGCCGGTTCCCCATCGCGGCCGGCGCTGCGATCCGGCGCATGTCGTTGAAGTTGCATCGAAGCTTGCAGACATTCTGGATCTGACTGAAACAGAGATTGCGGATTTGACGACAGATACTTTTTTCAGGCTGTTTTCACGCGCCAGGCGGAGCGTTCAATCCTGATGGCCAGAGACGCGGATAAAGCACCAAAATTTCGCACTGTCATTTTAGGGTGCGGGTCATCGGGCGGCGTGCCGCGATTTGGCGGCGAGGACGGCGCCGGCAATTGGGGCGCATGCGATCCGGCTGAGCCGCGCAATCGCCGCACCCGCTGCTCCATATTGGTCGAGCGCGCAGACGCCGCGGGTGTCTTTTCTGATCGGCATGCTGTGACGTCGGTGCTGGTCGACACATCGCCTGATATGCGCGCCCAATTGCTGGCCGCGCGGTGTGCGCGTCTTGATGCCGTCCTGTTCACCCATGACCACGCCGATCAGTCCCATGGGATAGACGACCTTCGTGTGTTTGCAATTTCACAGCGCACAAAAATGCCGGTCTATATCGACCGCGCAACAGGTGGAGAATTGTTGCGCCGGTTCGATTATTGTTTTCTCCAGAAAGAGGGGAGCTGGTATCCGCCAATCCTCGATCACCGGGAAATGCCGGCAGTTGGCGAAACCTTCAACACCTCCGGGCCGTCCGGCGATATACCGGTAACCTCGTTCCTTCAACGCCATGGCGGCGTTGACAGTCTCGGGTTCCGGTTTGGAGATCTTGCTTATTCGAGCGACCTGGTTGAATTGCCTGAGGAAAGTTTTGAAATCCTCGAAGGCGTCAAGGTCTGGATAGTCGATGCGCTGCAAATGAAGCCGCACGGCACCCATGCGCATCTTGAAAAAACGATGGAATGGATTGAGCGCGTCAAACCGGAGAGGGCGGTGCTGACCAATCTTCACGTCACCATGGATTACGCGACTGTTGCGCGCATCACACCCGATAACGTCACGCCCGCCCATGACGGCATGGTGGTTGAATTCAGCGCGTAACCGCGCTCCAGTTTACATACGAAACGTATGGCCCAGCCGCAACGCGAGACTTGAGCCCTGCGAGACAAAATCGCGCGGAAACTTTTCCGCTTCGATGATCGCGGAATGGCCGAGCGAAATGAAAATTTCACGGCCTGGCGCCGGTTCCCATCTGAACCGGCTGAAGAACGTGAATTCTTCTGAAATGTTGTCGTACTGAACTTCAGTCTTTATCGACATATCCGGCGTGAAGGAAATGTTCGACTCAAGCGATGAAATATGGATGCCGACATCACCAGACGGAAGGCCGAATTCAAAATAGTCGTGGTCGACAATTAGTTCCAAAAACCGGCTGGGTCTAAAACTCACGCCGCCCGACAGTTCCAAAAGATCACCGTCATAAATACCACCCCAGCGCACCTCGCCGTATAGCGCGAGCGGTCGGCTTCTTGTCATTGCGGCGCTGACTTCGTATTGCAAAAATTTGTATTGACCCGCCGCAACCGGCACGCGACCGGCGATAGAGAAGGGTTGCTGGATATCGAGAAAACCGTGTTCGTAATTCAACCAGAGTTCATCACCGGCATTGTTAACGCCCCCCGCCCACAAACCATAAAACTTGTCGAGTACTGAATCATCGAGATCGGTGACGATATTTACCCACGCACCGGTTTCCGCAACCCGGATAAAACTGTTTGCAGGACGGTAAGCGCGCCAGAAGTTCGGGTTATAGCGGCGGATACCAGTGCGATTCAAAAAGCCAAGGCGAGGGGAATATTCTTCTCCAATTTCTTGAGCCCGCATTGTCGCGTTCCATGTCAGCGAGCGATACGCCACATCCATCGCGAACATATCATCATCAATACCGTCGGTGAAACTGCGCTGATAGGAAAAGTCGGCACGCACTGTGCCACCGTCAAACAGATTGGATCTCTTGTATTGAAAATCCGCGCCTGCGACTGTGTTGTCGCTCACACCGGAAGGGTCGCCATTGGTAAGAATAAGACCTACTTTTGATTCCGCAAGCACTGGCAGCGACACTCTGGCGGCGGAGAGATACTGACCGTCGATATTGAGTTCGTTTTGCGATCCGGTTCGTGTCGCGATAACGCCGACATTCGCCGGGCCAAGCTTGCCGGAAACTTTTGCGCCGGCGACGATATCGACCGGCCGTCCACGGACGATGCCGATATTGCGGGAAAAGAATGGCAAGCCGTTCGGGTTGTCTTCAAATACACGGCCGCCAAACTCAAAAACCGCCGCATCTTGCAGGAAGAAGTCTCGGGTTTCCGGAACAAACAGCGAGAATCGGCCTGTGTTGACCTGCCTTGAGTCGAGCGGCGTATCGGAAAAGTCGGTATTGAAGGTCAGCGAACCGGTCAATGACGGCGAGATTTTGTAAAATGCGTTGCCGCTGGGCCGGAATACGAATTCGGCGTCTCGCGTTTCCCAGTCGTAATTCGTTTGACCAGAGACGAAAACCTGAGCCTCCAGGCCGATTCCACTTGATATATCATCGATACCACCAAGCCGGCCCGGATTTGTCATGTCGACGCGGCCACGCGAACGGTCGATATTCGACCATCGTATTTCCTCGTTCTTGCGACGAATGGTTCTGATGATCTGGAAATTCCATTCGTCGATCGACGGATCGAATGAAATCGACTGAAACGGGATTGCAAATTCTGCAACCCAGCCGTCTTCCACGATCTTCACTTTGGCGCGCCAGATCGTATCCCAGTCGTCACGAAAATTCGAGCCATTCTCGATCAGCGCATCTGATCTAGCACCGTTAGGATTGACGCCAAAGAAATACGCGTCACGGAAAGTGCCGTAGGAATCGATGAATATACGAATGGCGTCATCATCTTGAAGTGCCGGATCGCGCTTCATTTGAGACCGAAAAATAGCGCCAGGATTTTCATCATACATGTAAAATCCGACATACAGTGTGGTGCGGTCATACATGATATAGGCGCGGGTTTTTTCGCTTGGCGCCGCGCCGTCGACAGGTTCGATCTGGTAAAATTTTTCAGTAATCGCGGCCTTGCCCCAGGCTGGATCGGACAAATCGCCGTCGATAACCGGCGCTTCGGCATCATCAATCCGCGCAGCGTCGATTAACGGCGTATAGGTGGCGAAATTCGCCGGAAGTTGTGGTTCAACGCCAATCGCGGCGGCGTGCGCCACGCTAAATAACGTAACCGTAAACACCGACGCGAGCGCCGCAAAAACCCAACTGAAATTCGCCCGCATCGCCACCCGGTTTGGCAGTTTCCTGACAATTGCATATCGCGACTTTGTTGAAATTCCATTCGCTTCATCTGCGATTTAGGGCCGTCCATCGCAAAGCCGCATCCTATAGCAACGAGGCAAATCCATGGACGATGGAGTCTCGCTTGAAATGACTTATTCATGGGGCTAAGGCGCAGTTGGGCGCGGCAAGGCGGCGCGTTCGCGCCTAAAACCAGCATGTCCATAATTAGCGACAATATAAATTGTGCGACAAATAGCAATGTTCAGGAGGGCGCCTTCGGAGCGGTCAAACGGACCCCGGAGCTGGCGTAAAAACTGGCCGAAAACCCTGGATGCAATTCCCTTCAATCGGACGCCCTACCGGCGCCCTGGGAACTCCACCGGCAACGAACTGATCATCCTGATTGCGTTTCGGGTCTCACCCAATTGCGGCGATAAAACGTGCGCCTTTTAAGTTACATTGTCGGCATGTCTTTGCGCGGCTTACCCCAGCCGCTGCGTGGTTGTCCACGTGGCGCTGACGCTGTGTGACGTCACGCGCGCGACAATTCGCCGAGAGCTTGCCTCTGTTTCATTTGGAAAACCGGATATGACGCCGGTATGACCTGCGGGCCATGAGTCATGTGTTTTATCTTTTCCGAGTTTTTCTTGTCCCGGCCGCCGCGTTGTGCGCAGTTTCCAGCGCCCGTGCTGACGACGGCGATTTTTTGAACCGCTACGACGATTCCGCAACGTGGACGTTTGTTGAAGAAAACGATCTTTTCGCCGGGACTGACCGTAACTACACGAACGGTCTGCGCCTCGCCTATGTTTCCGGCTTTAAAGACGTGCATGGCGTTTCGGAGTTTTTTGCACGTAATGTCATTGGCGCGCCGGAAGACGCCGGCATTCGCCGTGGGTTTGCTCTTGGGCACTCTATTTTCACGCCATCCGACATCGACCAGACCGCGCCGCTTCCCGACCAGCACCCCTATGCGGGCTGGTTCTATGGCGAATATTCAGCGATCGTTGAACAGCGCGACCGCATTGATCAGATCACGATGCAGTTTGGCGTCGTCGGCCCGGCCGCGGGCGGCGAATTTGTGCAAAACAACTGGCATTCATTCATTGGCGCCGAGGAAGCACAAGGCTGGGCCAACCAGAACGGCAATGAACCGGGATTTGTGCTGTCATATGACCGTCGTTTTCGCGCCCTCGCCCTTTCCGACCCTCGCGAAGCGATCAGTGCGGACCTGACGCCGAATTTCGGCGCTTCAGTCGGCAACGTCTATACCAGCGCCCGTGCTGGCCTGACATTACGGATAGGTGAAGACCTCGGCAATGATTATGGCCCCCCGCGAATACGCCCTTCCCTTGCTGGCGGCGGGTATTTCGCGCCGCGCGACAGGTTTAGCTGGTATCTATTCGCCGGTATTGAAGCGCGTGTGGTTGCGCACAATATTTTTCTCGACGGCAGCCTATTTGACGATGAAATAACACATGTCACCAGCGAGACGCTTACTGGCGACATTCAGGCGGGGCTCGTCACCCAGATTCGGCGTGTACAGATCGGTTACACCTATGTTATTCGCGCAAAGGAATTCAAAGAACAAGATGAGCGCCAGGAATTCGGCGCGGTCAGTTTCTCAGTTAAATTCTGAATATCAATGCTGAGCGGCCCTGCCCGGATGATAATCCGCTGTCGCTTCGGCAAGAACCGCATCCAGCGACATTGGCGGCGTCTTGAACTTCATTTCCTGAAACAGCGGCGCCTGATCGGCGTAATGCAGCGACGTCTCATCAAGGGTCGCCGCCCCAAACTGGTGGATGGTTCGGATTGTTTGCGAGCCGTCCTGCGCCCATTCGACCACCATAATATATGTATCGCCGGCCATTGCGGTCGTTGGCCCGTCTGAAACGGCGCCCGCTGAATATATCGCACGCAGTGTGTCGGGCCCGCCATCGAGCGGTAAATCGACATCGCCGCGCACCAGCCTGTTGACATTGCCCCAATAAGGATCGACTTGGCCAAACCCGACCTCAAGATCGGCCGCTGCGTGAGCGAGCGCTTCTTTTGCGTCAGGATATTGCGCGCCGTCGCCGTTCAACAATGGACCAAGCGCATACCGCCCCAGCGTAATCGCCAGCGCCGCGCCGCGGCTGTTTCTGTCCGCCGATCCGTCCCATGCCGCCAGCACGTCAAGCGTTGGCTTTAGTGCCGGATCCGCGCTTATGTCAGGATTGGAGACAATATTGGCGATCAGCCGTCGAAGCCGTGATCGTTCCGAATACCGAACATCCATTTTGTAATCGATGAATTCTCCTGCGGTGATCGAGGGATCAGCGGCGTATAATTCATGTTCGCGAATACCGCGATTTGTCGATCTCGCCTTTACGCCAAGATAATCTGGATAATCTTCTTTCAATGGGCTGTCTTCGGGTGCGGATGCGCGCCAAGGTTCATTATTCGCATTGACCACAAAGCCCGATACCGGATCAATGACATAAGGCGCCGACCCGAACGGCATGACACCTTTCCAGACCAGGTCGGCCCGATCACCCGGCGCCGGTGACGACCAGTCCCAATCCGGCGAACGCATGGGGATGGCCATGTTGTAAAAATACGCGATGCGCCCGTCTTTCTGGGCGAACACGACATTGAATGACGGAATGCCCTGTAGCGCCATGGCGCGTCGCCATTCGTTAAAATTGCGCGCACGGTTCATGCGCCGCCACTGTTCGATGGCGCGAATATCGCCATCGCCCGCAAAGGAAATCGCCCGCCAACCGTTTGGCGTATCAAATACCGGCCCGTGAGCCGAGCGATAAACCGGCCGCGTTATCGGCAGACTGAACGGACCGAAGAGTTTCACACGAAATTTTGCGACACTGCGTTCGAAGTCGCGCCATTCGCCATCGAACTTGTATTTTCGCGGATCGCGCTTGCGGTCCGTCTCCAGCGCATAAACATCAACGAGGTCGGGCTTGTTCACCGTGAACGCCCAGCCGATTTCGGGCGATGCGCCGTGCAGGATCAGCGGCGATCCGGGAAAGACCCCGCCGATCATGTTCCACCCTTCTTCAGAATGAACGCGCGCTTCATACCATGCGACGGGCCCGGTAAAGGGTTGGTGGGAATTCACCATAAGCCGCGTTGCGCCATCAGCGGAGCGACTTGGCGCAACGGCCATTGCGTTCG
This sequence comes from Parvularculaceae bacterium, assembly GCA_041398145.1. Lineage (GTDB taxonomy): Bacteria > Pseudomonadota > Alphaproteobacteria > Caulobacterales > Parvularculaceae > Amphiplicatus. The sequence continues at coordinate 410,734 of JAWKVF010000002.1, forward strand.
ATCCAAGCTCCGCATTCTCGTCAACATGCAAATAGCTTTCCTTGATCGTATCGATTTTCGCGGCTTCTACGGGCGCTCCGTCAAAAAGCGCTTTGATATTGTCTTCCAGGCCATAAAAAAACGGCGTGCGCGCTGCAAATCCGGCCACGATGTCTTTCGGCGTTATCGGCGCGACTCCGGGCGAACACCGCCTATCGACCTCTGCGCAATAAAGGTTGAGGCCGGCGACGTAACCATCAATCAGGTCGCGCGTTTCCTGTGAGAGGTCTTTTTCGTATTTTTCGTCAATCGCCGCCCCCGCCCCCAGCGCCGCAACAAGAAAATCCATGATCGCCGCGTCTTTGCCATCGCGTTGGGCAAGCACGCCGCGGGTAAACAGCACAACGTCCTCAAACGTCGCCCAATCGTCTTCGGCATGTGCATAGCCAAGACCATAAGCGACATCGGCGTCGCGAACGCCATAAATGTGCGGTACGCCAAAGGAATCACGCACAATGCGCGCGTCATACCGTCCCGCCGCTGCAATCGCTTCTTCGGTGTCGAATTTTGCCGGCGGCGGCGTCCACAACCAGACGGTTGCGACAATTGCAGCGAGAACCACTAATCCGGCGATCCAAGACGAAAATTTGTGCATCTCGCTGCCTTTATCATTGTTCCGTGATTGTTTCCTGCCGCCGATCCTGCTTTGAATTGGCTGAGCAAACGAGCTTTTTAGGCAGCTACACGCCGCCAAACGGAGGACTTCATGTTGAAGACTATCTTGCGCCTATCCGCATCATTGCCTGTTTTCGCGGTTGCAGCATACGCGGCATCAGCGCCAACGCCGCAGGTTGACGAGGCGGATGCGTATTTCAAAGGCGCACAGGCGACGCTGGAATCGCGGCGCACGCCGGACATCAACAAGCGCAAAGCCAAGAACGTCATCCTGTTTGTCGGCGATGGCATGGACCCCACCACAGTCGCCGCCGCGCGCATCTTCGATGGCCAATCGCACGGCGAGGACGGCGAAGAAAACTTTCTCTCGTTTGAGAAATTTCCACATCTGGCAATGTCGAAGACATACAACACCGACGCGCAGACGCCCGACTCCGCCGGCACGATATCGGCCATGGTGACCGGCATGAAAACCAAGATGGGCGTCATATCGCTTTCTGACCGTGTGGTCGTTAGCGATTGCGCTTCAACCGCAGCGGCGATGACGGCCACGCTGGGCGAGCTTTCCGAGCAAGCCGGAATGGCGACTGGTGTCATTTCAACCGCCCGCCTCACCCATGCAACGCCCGCAGCCGTCTATTCCCACGCAGCCGACCGCGAATGGGAAAGCGATACCGATCTGCCGGAAAACGCCCAGGAAGGCGGATGCTCCGACATAGCGCGCCAACTCATCGAATTCCCCTATGGCGACGGGCTTGAGGTCGCGATGGGCGGCGGCCGGTCGAATTTCATCCCTGCCGAGACCGCAGATCCTGAAGGCGACGCAGCCGCGACCGGGCGCCGGCGCGACGGCCGCGACCTCACAGCGGAATGGACGGCGAAAGACAACAGTCACGCTTATGTCTGGAACGCCGAACAGTTTGACGCGATTGATCCTTCATCGTCGCCAAAAGTGCTCGGCCTGTTTGAGGCTTCCCACATGGAATACGAGGCCGACCGCGAAAACGATAAAGCCGGCGAGCCTTCGCTTGCAGAGATGACTGAAAAAGCCATCGATATTCTGGATAATGATAAAGACGGCTTTTTCCTTCTGGTAGAAGCTGGCCGTATCGACCACGCCCACCATGGCGGCAATGCGGCGCGCGCCATGCGCGATGCGCAAGCCCTTTCCGACGCGGTCGCAATGGCGCGAGAAAAAACGTCGAGCGATGATACGCTGATTATCGTCACCGCCGATCATGGGCACGTACTTACTTTCGCGGGTTATCCGACCAAAGGGAATAATATCCTCGGCCTTGCGACCGCGAGCTTTGATGATGGGCATGATTACGATGATGACTATGCCCGCGCCGCCGACGGCCGCAAATATACGACGCTCGCCTACACCAATGGCCCCGGTACGCTGCTCGCCGGGCAGGAGGAAAAGGGCGTGCGTCACGAACCAACCGAAGAAGAAGTCGCCGACGTGAATTATCGCCAGCAGGCGGCGATCCCGATGCGCAGCGAAACCCATGGCGGTCAGGACGTCACCATATATGCCGATGGCCCTCGGGCTTATCTGTTCTCCGGCGTGGTTGAGCAAAACTACATATTCCACGTCATTGACGACGCCCTCAGCCTCAGAAAACGCGCCGCCAAATAATCGCGCAATTTCTCACACGACCGACAAACAAAAAAGGGGCCGCAAGGCCCCTTTCCCATTCGTTCGCATAAATTCGCCATTATTCGACAGGGTCGAGCCAGCCCCATTCATCACGCGTTTCGCCGGTGAACAGGCCGAAGAACGCCGACTGAATTTCATCCGTAACCGGACGCTTGCCGTCGCCAACCGCCAGGCGGTCAACCGAACGCACGGGCGTTACTTCCGCCGCCGTGCCGGTCAGGAAAATCTCATCCGCGCCGTAAAGCGTTTCACGCGCGATCGCCTGTTCGATCACCTCGAGCCCGCGCGAGCGCGCCAGCGTCATCACGGCGTCGCGGGTGATGCCAGACAGCACTGAGGACGCCGTCGGCGGCGTATAGATTTTGCCGTTGAGCACGACGAAGAGGTTCTCGCCCGCGCCCTCGCTGACCGTGCCGTCATGTGCAAGGCCGATGCCTTCAGCAAAACCGCGATCCTTGGCTTCCATCGAAACAAGACGGCTGGAAAGGTAGTTCCCCGCCGCTTTAACACCCGCAGGCAGCGTGCCGGGGGCGAAACGTCGCCAGCTCGATACGCAAACGTCGATGCCGTTTTTCAGGCCCTCTTCGCCGAGATAGGCGCCCCACGGAAATGCGGCGATCATGAGTTCGCTTTTGCACGCCTGCGATGACGGTCCCATTTCGCCATAACCAAGAAAGGCGAGCGGACGGATATAGGCGGATTTCAATTCATTCTTTTTAAGAAGGTCCTTGGTGATCTGCATCAATTCATCAGCGGTATTTTCGATATTGATCTTGTATACCCGCGCCGAGAACAAGAGCCGCTTGTAGTGTTCAAAATTGCGGAAGACGACTGCGCCCATATGTTTGGTTTCGTAAGCGCGTATGCCCTCGAACACCGCCGTTCCGTAGTGAAGACCGTGCGTCATCACATGGACCTTGGCGTTGCCCCACGGAATGAATTCGCCATTGCTCCAAATGTATTTCGCCTCTTGAATGGGCATCTCGTCTTCTCCTGCGGCCCTTGATGGTTGCAGGGGGTTCATACAGGGGGGGGGAAGCTCGCGCCAGCCTGGAACATCTGGCGGGTGAAATTCGTCGCATTTTGCTTTGGATATGTTGTTACCAGCATGATTTCACCATATCCCCGGATCAGGCGAGCCGATAGTGCTCCGGATCGAGTCGAAAATGAACGCTAACAAAACGATAGAAGACCTGATTTCACTGATGGCGGCGTTGCGCACACCACAGACCGGGTGCCCATGGGACCTTGAGCAGGATTTCAGCACCATCGCCCCCTACACCGTCGAGGAAGCCTATGAGGTCGCGGACGCCATCCAGCGCAAGGACATGGATGACTTGAAAAGTGAGCTTGGCGACTTGCTGTTCCAGGTGGTTTTCCATGCTCGCATGGCGCAGGAGCAGGGCCTGTTTGATTTCGACGATATCGCCACGACAATCACCGAAAAGATGGTGCGCCGTCACCCACATGTGTTCGCCGATGCGGCGTTGCGCTCGCCGGACGAACAGACTGCCCGTTGGGAAGCGCAAAAGGCTGAAGAACGTGCCGCGCGCGGCGCCACCGGCCTGCTCGACGATGTGCCAGTTGGCCTGCCGGCGATGACCCGCGCAGTAAAACTTCAAAAGCGTGCAGCGCGCGTCGGCTTTGACTGGACCAACCCGCGTGACGTTCTCGCCAAAATTGCTGAGGAAACCGGCGAACTCGTGGAAGCGATGGATGGCGGCGACAAGGACCGTATCGAAGACGAATATGGCGATTTACTGTTCGTCATGGCGAACCTGTCCCGCCACCTCGATATTGATCCGGAAGCGGCGGTACGCCGCGCGAATGAAAAATTCCGCCGGCGCTTCGCCCATATTGAGGAATCGTTGGCGGCGACCGGCAGAGGTCCGAAAGACGCAAGCCTTGACGAGATGGAAGCGCTGTGGAGTGAAGCAAAAAACCGCGAACGCAGCTAACCGCCGAACCCGCCGCGTGGTTTTAACGGTTTACGCAACATCCAGTAAACACCAAGAAACGCAAACGCCATCAGCGCTTTAAGACCAAAATCCTCGACCATCCAGTTGAGCCAGGGCGCTGGCGCGGTCCAATAGGCGATGGAAAAATAGATGATCGAATGCGCTGCGTATCCGCAAAGGGAAGCAAGTAATGGAGCGCGCCACCATTTTGGCCCACCCCGAATAACGTCGTAAACCGCCGCAGCGACATACTGGCCGACCATCGCGCCGCCTACGAATGCGACGACAAAGGTAACGCTTGGCATGTCGCCATCTTCCAGCAGCGGCGACAGGTATGAAATCTCGGCGAAGGTCAAGAGCGCGGCGACGCCCCATGACGCAGTGATGACACGCGACGCCTCGTCGCCGCCGAACCGGCGCGCGATGAGGATCGCCACCAGCGGGGCCAGCGACATAATGAACAGCCCCATGGTCAGCCAGTTGCCTGGCTTGACGCTGGGGAGCGAAAAGAATTGGTCGAGCGAATGGATCGGCAGATCGACCGTCAAGAAAGCCGCGAGCAGAATGGGAATAAGGATCGCCGACAGAAGGATAACCCGCGTCAGCGCAGCGAAAAATGCGCGAGTCTCACGCAACAGGCGTTGCGCCGGGGTTTCCCGGATTGGTCGGCGTGTTTCAACTGCGGCGGCGACTTCCACCAGCGCTTCTCCGCTTCGTCGGCGGAGCCGAATGCTCCCTTAAGAAGCCTTCGCGAGTTCGCGCTTGATTTTCAAGGCCTCTTTCGACAAAGCCGCTTCGTTGGCCTTGGCGAGGTAGGCGTCAAGGCCACCCACATGATCAACCGTGCGCAGCGCCGAAGCGGTCACGCGCAGCTTGAAGCCGCGGCCGAGCTTCTCGCTCTGAAGCGTCACGTCACACAGATTCGGCAAAAAGCGACGTTTGGTCTTGTTATTTGCGTGGGAGACGTTGTTTCCGACCATCGGACCAACGCCCGTCAATTCGCACCGGCGAGCCATTTTCCGCAACCTTGCTAGATGGGCGCACCTGTGGCGCGCCAAAAATTCCAAAGAGCCCGCGCGTCTAGTCGAGCCGGCCCCGACTGTCAACCGGGTGGGCGGCGATATCGCCATTTCTGGCGGATTTCCGGCTTTTCACGCCCTGACCGCACCTTGCGACTTACAAATCGGGGCAAACTCCCTAAATCGGGACAATCCTGCCATCACGCCCTCCCCGTGGAAACTCCATGCCGCGCGCCAAGCTACGCCCCCATCAGATTACCCGCGAAACCCCTGTGGCGGGCGCGCTGGTCGGCGTGCTTGGCCCGACCAACACCGGTAAGACCCATTACGCAGTTGAACGCATGCTGGCGCACAACACCGGCATGATCGGCCTGCCGCTGCGCCTGCTCGCCCGCGAGGTCTATGACAAGCTCGTCGCCCGGCGCCCGCCCGGCGAGGTGGCGTTGATTACGGGCGAGGAAAAAATCGTCCCCTCCTCGCCGAAATACTGGGTCGCGACCGTCGAGGCTATGCCGCTTGAGCGGCGCACCGAATTTCTCGCCATCGACGAGGCACAGCTCGCCGCCGACCCAGAGCGCGGCCGCATTTTTACGTCGCGTCTGTTGCATGCGCGCGGCGCTAGGGAAACCTTGTTCCTCGGTTCAGAAACCATGCGGCCGATCCTGAAGCGTCTGTTTGCGGGTATCGAGATCAAGTCGATGGAGCGGTTTTCGACCCTTTCTTATACCGGGCCCAGAAAGGTGACGCGGTTGCCGCGCCGCTCCGCGATTGTCGGGTTCTCCGCTGACACCGTTTACGCCATCGCCGAGCTTGTTCGCCGGCAACGTGGCGGCGCTGCCGTCGTGCTTGGCGCGCTGTCACCGCGCACCCGCAATGCGCAGGCTGAACTCTATCAGTCCGGCGAGGTGGAGTATCTCGTCGCCACCGATGCGATCGGCATGGGGCTAAATATGGATATCGATCATGTCGCGTTTTCCACCCGACGAAAATTCGACGGGCGCGGCTTTCGCGATCTCAAACCACAGGAACTTGCCCAGATCGCCGGCCGCGCCGGACGCCATATCACTGATGGGGGCTTTGGCGAGACCACCGATTGCCGCGCCTTCGACGAGGCGGACATCGCCGCCATCGAAGAGCACCGGTTCGATCCGGTTGAAAGGTTGCAGTGGCGCTCGGACGATCTCGACTTCGGGTCGATCCACGCCCTGCGGTTATCTCTCGAGCGCGCGTCCCCGCGTGAGGATTTGCAGCGCGCCCGCGCCGATGAAGATGAAACCGCGTTTGCACGTCTGGCGTCCTATCAGGAGATCAGGGAGCGCGCCGCCGGCGTCGCTGCGACCGCCCTGCTCTGGGATGTGTGCCAGGTGCCTGATTTCCGCAAAGTCGCCCTCGACCAGCACATCACGCTTTTGAACGAAATCTACGACCAACTCATCGACGACGGACGCATCGCCGAGGCGTGGCTGGCGCCGAAGGTTGAACGCCTCGACCGCATCGACGGCGATATCGACGCCATTTCCCAGCGTATCGCCTATGTGCGCACATGGACTTATCTTTCCAATCGCGGCGGATGGGTCGAAAACGGCGGCTATTGGCAAGGCAGAACGCGGGCGATAGAAGACTCGCTTTCCGACGCTTTGCATGAAAAACTAACGCAAAGGTTTGTTGACCGGCGCACCTCTGTGCTGCTTCGAAAACTGAAGGAAGACGCGCCGCTTCTCGCCGGGGTGACCGAAAACGGAGACGTGATTGTGGAAGGCCAGTTCGTAGGCCGCCTGTTGGGGTTTGAATTCATCGTCGACCCGCGCGCGCGCGGCGTTGAGGCGAAGCGCGTGCGCTTCGCCGCTGAAAAGGCGCTGACGCCGGTGCTGGCTGCCCGCGCCGCTGCGCTTGCCAACGCCGAAGAAAATGAGCTTGAAATCAGGGACGACGGCGTCATCTGGTGGCGGTCTTCGCCGGTTGCGGAACTTCGCAAAGGCCCGGCGCCGCTGCGCCCGGACATCGCCATTCGCGGTCTCGACGCGATATCGCCGAACCTGCGTACGCGCGTTCAGGATCGCCTGACCGCCTATGTGTCGGCGCGGATCGAGATATTGCTGTCTGATCTTATCGGGTTGAAACGCGCGCAGGACGATGAAAACGCACTGCCCGGCATCGCTCGCGGCATCGCGTTTCGCATTTCAGAAAACTTTGGCGCCATGTCGCGTTCGCAATTTGGCGACGAGTTGAAACAGCTCGGTCAGGATGACCGCGCAAAGCTGCGCAAGCTCGGCCTTCGCTTTGGCGAATATACGATCTTCATGCCGAACCTTTTAAAGCCGGCGGCCGCGCGCATGCTGGTCCTGCTGTGGGCGTTGTGGACCAACCGAAAGCCCGGCGATTTTGAATTGCCCAAGCCCGGCCTCGTTTCAACGCCGATGACCGGGCCAATAGTGGAAACCATTCCGCATGCGTATTACTATGCACTTGGGTATCGTCCTTCCGGCGAGCGCGCGGTGCGCATCGACATGCTTGAACGCCTCGCGCAATTGATTCGCACGGCGCGCACCGGCGCAAAAAGTCGCGAAGGTTTTGAGGCGACGTCGCAAATGATGTCGCTGGTGGGATGCTCCGGCGAAGACTTCGAGGCGATTTTGCGTTCGCTCGGCTATCGCAAGCAGACCGTCAAGCGCGCAAAGGCGGCGCCAGATGAGGCGGCGAGCGAACCCGCCGCTGCCACGCCGCCGGAAGAAGCCAGTGAGCCAACGACGGCTGAACACGAGAGCACGGACGCTCCAGCAGCAAGCGCGTCGGTGGAGGGCGGGACGGAAGCCGCTGCCGCCGCCGGCGAAGAAAACCAGACGCCGCCCGTCCCGGCGCTGGAAAGCACCGACGCGGCAGCGGGAGCCGCGGCCGATGCAACCGTTGAACCTGCGAAAGACCAGGCGCCGACTGAAGAACTATCGGCAGCGCTCCTCGCCGTTGAGACTGGCGATGCAGACACCGCGGACGCCGCATCTGAAGCCGAACTTGAGGAAGTCGTTTTGTGGCACCACGCGCCGCGCCGCCCGCCTCAAACCAGACGTCAAGAAAAAAACGGCGACAATCGTCGCGGCGGCGCCCATTCCAGTGCAAAAGCCGGCGACCGCAAGGATGCACGCGGCGGCCACGGCAAGCCGGGCGGCAAAAAACGCGATGCGCGCGGGCCGAATAAAGGCGCCCCCAAAGGTGAACGCCGGTATTCGTCACAGCCGCCGCGGCGCAACCGCGAACCGGACCCCAATTCGCCTTTCGCGGTTCTCGCCGCCCTAAAGTCGGATATGTCGTCCAACGGCAAGTCGGACTGAGCCTTGACCGGGCCAAACAGCGACCAGGGCAACAACGCCGACCGTCAGCGGATCGATAAATGGCTTTGGTGCGCCCGATTTTTTAAAACCCGTGCGGGGGCGGCGGCGTTCGTCGCCGCCCATTCAGTGCGGTTGCGGCGCAACGGTTCGCTCATTCGCGTCAATAAGCCGGCATTCGCCGTCGCCATTGGCGATGAGCTGTCATTCATGACGCGCGAGCGGCTGGTTGTCATTGCAGTCATCGCCGTCGCCCAGCGCCGCTTGTCGCCGGCGCTCGCCAAAACGCTATATGCAGACCGACAGGAAACGCCTGATGTTCAAAAAGCTGTTTGACGCGCTGCGTCTGAATCCGACCGAGAGCGATAGTGATGTCGATCTTCAAACCGCCGTGTGCGCCCTGCTGGTGGAAGCGGCGAGCGCTGATGAGACGTATACTGACAAGGAAAAGATACTGATTGATCAAGCTATGGCGGCGCGGTTCTCGCTTTCAACGGATGATGCGCGGACGACACGTCTTCGGGCCGAGACGCTTCAGCGAGAGGCGAGCGACGTTCACCGCTTCACAAAAATCGCAAAGGCCATGGACCACGCCGGCAAGGCGGAGCTGATCGCGGTCATCTGGCGGATCATCCTGAGCGATGGCGAAAAGACGCCCTATGAAGACGCCATGGTCAGGCAGATATGCGGCCTTATCTATTTTGAGGACCTGGAAAGCGGAGCCATCCGGCGCCGCATCGAGGCTGAAACCGCCGCCAGGAGCTAAGGACCGCTTGCGCCGCCAGATGTTGGCGCTATGTAGTATAAGCAATTGGGCCGCACATGGGAGCGATTAACCTATGACTTATGTCGTCACCGACGCATGCATCAAATGCAAATACACCGATTGCGTTGAGGTGTGCCCCGTCGATTGTTTCTACGAGGGCGAGAATATGCTCGTCATCAGCCCTGAAGAATGCATCGACTGCGGCGTCTGCGAGCCGGAGTGCCCGGTCGAGGCGATCGTCCCCGACACCGACGATCCCGACGGCAAATGGTTGGAAATCAACACCAAGTTTGCAACTGCATGGCCGAACCTGACGCAGAAAATCGACGCCATGGACGGCGCAGATGATTTTGCCAAGGAAACTGGCAAATACGAAAAATATTTCAGCGCAGAACCCGGCAAGGGCGACTGATCCAGCCAAATTTCTCCAATTAGGACGCTTTGAAGCGCCCCGTGGCGCATTGCGATATTTTGTGCTATGCTCGGAGTTGAAACGGGCACATAAGGCCCGAATCGTTTCTGCAGCTTGTTTAATACATCAGGAAGTTGCGATAAGCCATTATAGTGTAAATGGTTTTCCATCTTTCTGGCCATTGGGGAAGCGGCTTCACGATTGGAGAACGGTCCGAAGGACGGCCAAGCCTCAATTCCAGGGAATCATTTCGATCGATCGTCGCCGGCATAACTCCCCCCATATCGGGCGGCGGGCGATAGACGCACAACCACCCAGAGATCCAGAACATGCCAACCAAAAAATCGACAACAAAGACCGCCAAAAAGGCGACAACCAAAAAAACGGCGCCCAAGAAAGGCGCTGCGAAGAAGGCTGAACCGGCAGCGAAAAAAGCAGCGCCGGCCAAAAAGAAGGCGGCCGCCAACACTGCAAAGAAAAAGGCGCCGGCAAAAAAAGCCGCAGCCAAGAAGCCATCTGAATCGGAAAAGAAAGCACCAGCCTCGAAAAAGACAGTGAAGGCCGCCGTCAAAACCACCAAAAAGGCCGCCCCCAAGGCAAAAGCCGCGCCGAAAAAAACTGCATCGAAAAAAGCCGCCGCCAAGGTGGTGAAAGAAAAGCCTGCGGTCCCGAAGAAAAAACTGAATGTCGGTCAGAAGCCGCGCAGTACCCGGCCCGACCTGCCGCTCAAGCCGTCAAGCCTGATCACGCCGCAGCGAGAACTTGAATCTTCAACCACCGTGAAAGCGACGCCGGCGTCGAAAGAAGCCAAGCAGAATTTCAAGGTGAACGACCATGTCGTCTATCCGGCGCATGGCGTCGGGCGCATTGTCTCCATCGAGAAACAGCACATCGCCGGCATAACCAATGAATTGTTTGTCATTGATTTCGAGCAGGAAAAGATGAAGCTCAGGGTGCCGACGGCCAAGGCGATGAGCGTTGGCATGCGCGGCCTTGCCGATGACGGCACCGTGAAGAAAGCCATTGATACGCTGAAAGGCCGTGCACGCATCAAGCGCACGATGTGGAGCCGCCGGGCGCAAGAATATGAAGCAAAAATCAATTCCGGCGATATCATCTCGGTCGCAGAGGTTGTCCGCGACCTTTATCGCGCGACAGACCAGCCCGAGCAGAGCTATTCGGAACGTCAATTGTTCGAAGCCGCGCTCGACCGATTGGCGCGTGAAGTCGCCGCGGTCCGCAAATCCGACATGGCGCAGGCGTTGAGCGAGCTTGACGCCTCGCTGCAGCAGAAAAAAGCCGCGTAGCTTTTCTTACTCGTCAGATTGAAAAGGCCCCGCTTTGGCGGGGCTTTTTATACGCATCTGTAGCTCGTGCCGAAGCTCAATCGACGGGCCGTTAATCCACAACGCCTCGCCGCGAACCTGTACGCGCGCGCCCGTATAGTCAGCCGGCGCCAGCCTTGCGCGCCATTTTTTCTGGGCCGCGGCCCGCGCTGTGACCGTAAAGTCCGTGCGGTAATCTGCGCCAAAGTTGAAATACACGCGCCCATCACGCGACTGCGCCTCACGTATTACGCCGTCATAGATTTGAAAGCCTGTCATGCGAGAAGTGTCCTCCGCAGAGTTTATCCGATACGCCGTCAACGCCCATAGACCGCGTTTCAACTCACGAGCCTCATCTTCCAGCGCGAATAACGCGCCGATGAAGGCAAAATCGTCCGACTGCGGTGAAACGCGGGCCGCACCGCGGCGAACCAGTTCGGCCTGTACGCTGGAAACACCGCCGTCGGCGGTCATGAGAGGGATCGGCCCTGTCTTGCGCCCCCACCGGTCGGGCGCCCCCGCGCCGGCGGCTTCAGCCAGCGGCAACGCCATGACAGCGCGCAACGCGGCGACACTAAGCTCATGGCCGGACGCATCGCGCGCCGGTGCGATAATATCGGTGGCGACATGTTCGGCATCGCCAAGCCAGATCGTCTGACCGTCAGAAAGGTCAGGCGTGCGGCGTATCGTTGCCGCCACGGCGGCGCCAAGCACGAGAGAACGCCGCGTCAGCATTGGTCTCACTGCAGACTCGCCACGCGCACTTTCGCCGTCGCCGAATAGCCGCGCGCATCGACAACGGTCAGATCGTAAAAACCAGCCGCCGCCGGGCGCCAGATGGCGCGCTCATTGTCGGGCGGAATTTCTACGCCATCGACATACCACCTATAATCGCCCTCGCCGCCTGCGGCCGCCAGCGCGACGCCGCGCCCGGCTGAGGGGTGGGCGAAAATTTCAGAGCCGGGAACCGGGTATTTGATGACCGGCGCAGCGGCGACAGCCGGCGGGCGCAATCGCGCACGGTTGTCGACATCCGGCGCTTGCGGCGTCTGGTCGGCAGGCTTCAAAGTCTGCTGGTGCGACAGCGCGTCAAACAGATCGAACAGCAACGGCGCAGCGCCCGTGCGCCCGGCGACGCCCGGCCGCGGCGCGCCATCGGCACGGCCAACCCAGACGATGATCGTTTTGCCGTCGGCGTGGCCGGCAGCCCAGGCGTCGCGAAACCCGTAAGACGTGCCGGTCTTGAAGGCGACATCTGGCGCCGCCGCAGAAAGCGCTGCCGGCGCGCGCCCGGCCAGCGCCGGCGCACTACGAAGGATCGCGTTAATCTGCGCCGCCGTAGTTTCAGAAAACAATTGATGAACTGACGTTTGCGCCTGTTCGTCGCAGGTCCAGCGCAACGGGCGTACGGACCCGTTATTGGCAAGGCCCGTATAAAGCACGCCGATTTCGCGCATCGTGAGCCCGCCGCCGCCGAGCGCCATGGCGAGCGTCGGCCTGGCGTCAGCGCGTCGACGGAACGTCATGTGTGCCCCCGCCGAGGAAATAAAGCCTGAAAACCGCGCCGAGCCGATCCGGTCGAGAGTTTCAACGGCGGGTACGTTCAACGAGTGTTGCAGGGCGTCGCGCACGCGCACCTCGCCGCGGAACGTCCGGTCAAAATTGTCAGGGTTGTATCCGCTGTGCCGCGCGGCATGTCGTCGAGGACGGTATCGGGCCTCAAAATCCCGTCTTCCATCGCCAGCCCGTAAATGAATGGTTTCAACAGTGAACCGTGAGCGCTGGCGGTCGGTCAGATCGATCCACCCGCCCGGCGCGTCAAGGCCCGACGAGCCGACGCTGGCGAGAACCTCGCCGCTTGCATTGTCGATGACCATGGCGGCGGCGGTGGCACCGTCGGTAAACGCCTTTGCGCGTTCACTGATGATTGCTTCAACCTGTTGCTGAATGCTCGCTGAAAGCGTTGAGTACACATCGCGCCCGTCGCCGGCGTTCGCCGCCAAACGGTGCGACGCGTGATAGGCTATGCGCGGGAAAACATTGCGATGATGCGGCGTCGGCGCGCCGAGAGCGTCATCCGCAATCGCGTCGTCTATCAAACCGGCATTGGCAAGGCGCGCAAGAATGGCGTTGCGCGCTTCGGTCGCGACCTGCGGGCGGCGGTCTGGCCGGCGCGCTTCTGGCGCCTGCGGTAGCGCGATCAGCAACGCCCGCTCCGCCGGGGTGAGCGCAGATGGCTCCTTGTTGAAATAAATCAGGCTGGCGGCGCGCACCCCTTCTATATTGCCGCCATAGGGCGCAAGCGTCAGATACAGTTCAAGAATTTCACGTTTGCTGAGACGGCGCTCCAACTGCGCGGCGCGCACCATTTCAATCAGTTTGGCGCCGAGCGTACGCTCGCGTGGATCAAGCAGGCGCGCTGTCTGCATCGTGATGGTCGATGCGCCCGAAACGATGCGGCGCTCCTGCACCGCATCGCTTGCCGCCCGAACCACAGCGGCGACATCTACCCCGTGATGACGCCAGAACCGCTTGTCTTCAATGGCGACAAGCTCGCGGACAAGCGCAGGGTCGATCTTGTCGAGGTCCGCCCGGAACCGCCACCTGCCATCATCTGTGGCGAAGGCGTGAAGCCAATACCCGTCGCGGTCAGTGACGACGATGCTGGTTTGTTGCGCGCGATTAACCGGCGGCGGAAAGGCGAGGTCGGCGAGGACGATGGCGAACAACGCGACAACGCAGGCGACGGCGAGCCGCCGCCACGACGTCCAGATCGCCCACGCCGGCATCGGTTTATTCCGAATTCGCCGACGCAATCTTCAGCCGCGCCGTCGCCGTGCGGGCAAACACGCCCGGTTTGTACATGTCTTCGATCACCGCGCCGGGGAACACAAAGTCGCCTGGCGTCACCGCCCTGACAATATAGGCAAGCTTGAAGGTTCCGCGATCATAGAGATCAATCGCCGCGACAAAACGATCATCGCGCGCCTCAGCGACTTTCGGATAGGCGATCTTGCCGATCCATTCATAGGGTCCCGACGTGCCGGACGAGCTGTGACGCGCGCCATCCTCGGGGCGAAGAACCGCCTCGATTTCAAGGCCCGCCGGTAACAGATCAGCGATCACCGACGGGTGGACGCGGTCAGCCGCCGCCGCGCCGTCAATGACGATGACCAGACGGTCGTTTTGCTTCACGGCAGCAAGATCGGCCGGCGCGCCGGCGCGGGTATAGACTCGCTTAGTGAGGGAATACCCCGCTTCGATCGCTGCGGGCGCGACGCGCGGCGCGCCGTACACACTGACGGAGGAATACAACGGCCCCTCGCCCGCATTGGCGAACGTCACCTCGCCGGCGAGGTCATCCGTTGCCAGGTTGAAGCGCGGCGCCGGCGAACGAAGATCTATCGCCGAGCCGTTGCGAGTAAGCTCTATCGGGCCCGACGCGCGCAACAGCGCCTGACTGGCGAGCAGCACATAGGCTTTTTCCTGCGTGTGCATCCGGGGCGGTTCTTTCATCAATTCAACAAACCGGTCTGACGCATCATTTACGAGCGCGCTGTCGCGAGCCTCGGCGAGCAGCGCCAGAACACCAGCCGCATCACGCAGCGGCGTCTGGTAATAATCGCCGGTGTTTTCATATCCGATTGATACAATCGCTTTTTGGAAAGCGCTCAACGACCGCGCGCGGTCGCCCATCATCGCCAGCGCCGCGCCAACATAAGCTTTCGCCAGCGGGCTTTTGACGTTGTCGATCAGTGCGTCGTGATAATAGCGCAAGTCTGACAGATCGGCCCGGCCGGCGCGGGCAAGAACGTAAAGCGCATAGGCTGCCGACCGCTTGCGCAGCTGGTCCGTGGTGTCGTTCGACCAGCGCCCTTCAAAAGCTTGCATATTGTATCCGACATAGACCCAGCCATTGGTCTTGGCGACCTTGGCCATGGCGTCATAGGCGCGATCCAGCGCATCCTGCGGCACGCCATAACCATTGTCCTTGGCGCGGTAGAGGAAATCAGTCACATACGCGCCTAGCCATGGTGAGCCTGAGGCATCGCCCTCGCGCCATAAGCCGAACGCACCGTCCGCACCCTGACGATTGAGCAACTGATTGACCGCATCCTGCACGCGCGCGCGCGCGTCGTATTCAGGCTCACGCCCAGCTTCCGCGCCAAGCTCGTTGAGATATAGGAGCGGCATGGCAGCGCTGACCAATTGTTCCGAACACCCATAAGGATAACGGTAGAGGCTATCGAGCAGCGGGCCCGGATCGACGCCGCGCAATCGCGAGAACGAAACCGACACCGACGTCGAACCATCGATATAATCCGCGATCAGCTGGTTGTTCAGCGTCACTGCTCCGCCCGGCTGGAGCGGCGACGTCGTCACCTGCGTCACCGGAAAATACGGCGTGCGCACTTCAATCGGATAGCTGCGCGACACGCTGAATTTATTCGGGCCGGAAACCGTCAGGCTGACTTCGCCAACGCCGACCGCCCCCGCCGTCACCGGGAACAAAGCCGTGGCTTGCTGCGCCTTGTCGAGAGTGAAGGTCCTCGTGGTTTCTGCGCTGACTGGCGCGCCGCCGGTGACGGTGACTGCATAATCGCCCGGCGCGCCATCGACATTGTCGATCAACAATGTCGCTTGCGCATCATCGTCAGGGCCGAGGAAACGCGGCAACGACAGCACCGCCGGCGCCGCATCGCGCACGGTGAGCGGCTGCGCCAGCGAGCCGAGCTTGTCGACGCTCCACGCGACGGCCATCAGGCGCAATTCGCCATTAAAGTCCGGCACTTCCAGCGGGATGGTCGCAACGCCGTTGTCGTCGACCTGCACCGGTCCTTCAAACAGCGCCACGGATTTGACCGGCACGACAGTCAGCCCCTCGCCGCCAAGCTGGTCGCCGCCGAAACGCGCCGCCGCGCCCAGATTGGCATCGAGAATGCGGCCGTAATCGTCGCGCACTTCAACGCCGAGGCGCTTCTTGCCGTAATAATAGTCCACCGGATTGGGCGAGGCGAACTTCGTCAGTCGTAAAATGCCTTCGTCCACCGCCGCAATCGTCAGCATCACGTCTTCGCCGCGCGCAATGCCGTCGATTTTCACCGGCGCAGAGAAGGTCTGGCGCGGACGCAGGACTTCCGGCGTGACGATTGAAACACCAAGTTTTTTCGCCGCCATGTCAAAGCCGACATAGGAAACGCCCATCGCGCGGCGCGGGATCGGCTGGTTTACCGCGTCGCGCGGCGTGACGATCGACGTCATCACATAAAATCCGGCGCCCCATGACGGATCGGTGTCGATGATAATCTCACGTCCGCCCTCTTCGACCTTCATCCGCTGTACAAGATGAACCTTGTCAGTCGCCACGGTGATGATCGCTTCGCCGGCATAAGGCGGATCAAGATACAAACGCGCGCGTGCGCCCGGCGTTACGTTCTCGCTGACGACAGAAAGCGTCGCCTGGTCCGGCGTATCGGCGCCGGACTCGTATGAACGCCAGCCGACATAGAAGCGAATATCGGTGCGAACGCCCGTTGCAGGATCGACCGCGCTGAACCGGTAGGAGCCGGCGTCAAGCGGCTGGGTGATCGTCACTGGCGCGTCAGCCTTCGCCTGCGCGCGGCCTTCAGCGACAAGAATGTCCTTGTACGAGCGCCGCCAGCGCCATTCGCCGTCCTGACGGTACCAGTCGAACCAGTAATCTTCCTCGACAATGCGCCACTCGACGTCGCCCGCCAGTTGCCGCCCGCGCCAATCAAGCAGCACGGCGTCAATCTTGGCCGATTCACTGCGCGAGAAGCCGTACTTTTCATTGCCGAGTTTCAGACCGACATATCGCTTGTCGGCGCGCACCGGAATGCGCGCGCTTTCGCGCACGACGCGCCCGCCCGGCTCGACAACGCCGACAACCAGGTCGGCGCGCATCGGAATGCCGGCGCCGCGCGCCGCTCCGTCGAGCACCAGCTCCATCTCCGCCTTGCCGTCGGCATCGGTCGTCGTTGCGGCGAGATTGATAAAGCGCTCTTCAAAGCGGTTGTCCGTCGGCCCGAAGCGATAACCCTTGAATGCCGGGAACGGGTTGGGGTCGAGGCGCAACCGCGCTTCGCCCTCAACGTCCAGCGCGCCGGCCGGCGCGCCGTAAAGATAGCGCGCGTCTATATTGACCTTGCGCGTCTGGCCCCATTGCATCGGCGCGTTCTCATCGGCCGCAAGTTTCACTTCCAGTCGCTGCGGCACGAAGTCTTCAACCGAAAAACTGGCCGAGCCGACACTGCCGGCGCCGTCCGCCTCGATGTTGATACGCCAGACGCCCCGCGGCGCAGATTTCGGCACGGCGTACTCAAACGAAAAACCTCCGGCGAAAAATTCCTCGAACCGCTGCTTGAAGCCTTCTGTGCCGTTGGGGCGATAAATCGTCACCGTCACCGGGCGGTCCTGCGCGTCGCCGGCGGCGTTGCGCAACAGCGTTGAAATGTGCGCGGTCTCGCCAGGCCGATAAATGCCGCGGTCGAGATAGACAAACGCATCAAGCACTGACGGCGCGGCGCGGCCGTCGATATTGCGGTCCGACAGATCGAGCGGCGCCCGCTCAAGATCGAGGGCTGCAAAATCCTCCTGCGGCCCATACGCCATGATCATGCGCGGCGTTAGAGGATAATCGCCGTTGACTGCGGCTTTTTCAAAGCGCGCCCGCCCCTCGGTATTGGTGACGACCCGCGCCAGAATGTCGTTATTGGTGGCGATCAGCTCCAGTTCGACGCCGGTGATCGGGCGCCCGGTTGAGATCGACCGAACGAATGCATCAATACCTTCGCTGCTTGAATATGTCGTCAACGCCATATCGGTGAACATCACCCAGCGCCACGCCCCGGCGGCGCGGTTTTTGTCCGCGCCCGGGGACACGTCGTTCAGCTTGATGAAATACGCGCCCGGCGAGAGGTTGGGCAACGCCGCGCCGAGCGAGAACACGGTGGTGACGGTGGCGTTTTCGACCCGCTTTACGTCAAGCTTCTCGTCGAAGACCTTGACGCCGACAGACTCGCCATCCTCGCGCCCATAGATATAAAAATAATCGTCCTCCGGCACCGATTCGCCCGCAACGATTTCCTGGCGCGCGAGCGCACGGTCGGATACGCGGTATACGGATATATTGATCTTTTCGACATTCACGGTCTCGATGCCGACGCCGTCAGCTTCAAGCCGCGGAAGGATTACGCCGTCGCCAGCAAAGCCGACATAAGATGGCTTGTCGCCAAACGCGATCGTCACCTCGACCGGGCGCTTAAGCCGCTCGTCGCCCTTGGCCGGGGCGCCGGCGCGAATGCGCGCTTTATATTCTTTATCGAATTCCAGCCCGGTAAGGCAAAGGCTCGACCCGGCGACTTCGACCGCGGGCTTGACGTCAGGGGTCAGGCGAACGAAATCACCATAATTGACGCCGCCGCTATCGTCGAGGTCGCGGGTGAACTGCAAGCAGGCGCGCGGCGTGTCGCCGTTGGTCTCCAGCAGCAGGCGGGAAAACCCGAATTCTTTCGTCTCATCTTGGCTCGGCCGACGTGCGTCGGCGCTGCGAAGCTCCTGAAACGGCCGGCGTGCGCGGTCGCCATCACGATTACGCGTTGTCGGCGCAATCAACGAATGGCCAGCGGTATTGCGCATCTCGGCTTCGCCGCGGTCGATGCTCTTGCCCAATAGGACGCCGCCCGCAAACGCCACCAGAACAGCCCCTGCGAAAAGGATAGCATTATTTTTGATCATTTCTCTGTCTCTCCGCTACCCGCGACACGATTCATGCCTTGCCGCCGTCGATCTTAACCAAGGCCGGATGGCGTTTCGAGGGCCAAAAATCACCCATTCCGCGATAATTTTGGCGCCAGAAGCCGGCCCTGGATTTGAAATCCGCCGCGATCAGGCTAGGTATTCGGCAACTGGCGCGATCAGTCTCCGTAGCTCAGGTGGATAGAGCACCAGATTCCTAATCTGGGGGCCACAGGTTCAAGTCCTGTCGGGGACGCCAGTCGGGTCAAGCGGCTTGAGTTCGCTCTTTTCTGGGGCGTTCGCAGTTGGTGCAGATGAACTCGTCAACGGCAGGCCGCACACGAACGAGTCTGATGAGTTATTTCTGGAAAAAATGGTGCGGTCGAGAAGACTCGAACTTCCACGGATTGCTCCACAGCGACCTCAACGCTGCGCGTCTACCAGTTCCGCCACGACCGCACTTTAGCTTCAGAGGATTTCGAAGCGAGGGCGCGGGATAGCAAAACTGGGGCTCCGCCTCAAGTCCGAAAACACCCAGATTGCCGGAATCGCTTCACGCCCGGGCGTTGACCTCAATGGTCACGGTTTCACCCTTGAGCTTTACCGTGCCCTTCGCCACCGCGCGCCCATTCGCCAGCAAATCCAGGGGCTGTGAGGCATCGCGGCCAAGCGGGATCACCGCCCCTCGACCAAGCTCCAGAAACCTGGAAAGCGGCATTTCCGCCGTTCCGACGACAATCGTCACGTCCAAGTCGATATGTTCGACACCCGCCATTAGTGGTGCTACCCCAAAACTGACATCAGGAGATTGACGGACTTTGGTTAGAACCGCGTTAAATCGGGCGTTCTGGGCGCAAACGCCTGTTGGTTGGGCGGTTTCGGCCGGCCAGATCGGCTATCTGGAAGCTGTCAGCGCCATGGAGCGACTGGCGGCGGAGATTCGCGACGGCGCGCCGGAAATGGTCTGGCTGCTTGAGCACCCCCCACTTTATACTGCGGGGACTAGCGCCAAACCAGATGATCTTATCGAGTCGCGATTTCCGGTCTTCAAATCAGCCCGTGGCGGGCAATACACCTATCATGGTCCCGGCCAGCGTGTAGCTTATATCATGCTCAACCTGGCCGAGAGAAACAAAGACGTGCGCGGTTTTGTGGCGTCGTTGGAGGATTGGCTGATCGGCGCCCTGGCGGAATTTTCGGTAACCTGCGAACGCCGCGAAGACCGGGTTGGCGTCTGGGTTGATCGCAGCCGTCCCGGCGGCCCGCCACGCGAGGACAAGATCGCAGCGATCGGCGTGAGAATCCGGCATTGGGTGAGCTTCCACGGCGTGGCATTGAATGTAGAGCCCGATCTCAGCCATTTCGGGGGCATCGTCCCATGCGGAGTCACAAACCCGCAATACGGCGTCACCAGCCTTGTCGATCTCGGCCTTCCTGTGACCCTTGAAGACGCCGATCACGCCCTTAAGACGTCATTTCATCGGGTTTTCGGACCGACAACGACCGTCCCGCCGCCTATTCGGACGCGCCGGGCGGACGCCGGAATTTCGACATAAACGAAAGGTAGGGGTCGAGATTAGGTGAAGCGAAACACTTGCTACGTTAGAATTTCCCATCAATGTATCTGGAGTGGCCTAGGTCTTATGGTTGATTTGAAGTTAAGCACGTTGATTTTGAGCATCGGCCTTTTCGCTGTCGGTCCCTGCCTCGCCCAGACCAGCGATATAACGCCAACGCAGGATCAAGGGGCGGGATCGGTCAATGAAGACAATATTGCCGCCTCCCTGAACGCGCGCCAGTCGCTTGAGCAAACCGTCACTTTGAAGCGCACGATCAATGGCGAAGTGGTCGAGACGAAAAAAGAAACCGTTACGTATAAATCGTCCGACCCCTTGCGCCAGACCGAAGCTGGGCAGTCGGCGATTGAGCGCGTGAAAGCCAGCTTCGATAGCGAGTTGCTCACCCGCGCCGAGGCGCTTGAGGAAGCTAAGCTCGACTTCGTTCTCGCCGATCAGGATCGGAACAGCGAAATGTCTCAGGACGAATTCGTTGCTCTTGTGCTGAACTGGCGCGAAATTGACACCCGCAAGGCGATCTCGGAAGACGAAGAGCTCGGTCGTCAACAGCGTTATATTGAATTCATTGAAGACATTGATCCGCAGTCAGCCAATCTCAAGGCCATGGCGAACGCGCGTTCAAAGTTTACATTCATGGCCGGGGCCGCGCAAACCTTGTCGCAACGCGATTATATTCGCGAAGTCATGCTCGATTTCGATTCGATGGACAAAGATGGCGACGGCCTTTTGAGCGGCGACGAACTGGTGGCCTATCGGGCGGCGAACCGCGGTCAGTCGCTCGGCGGCTGAACGCCGCGCGCATGCAATCAGAGTAACCGGAAAAACCGCCACGCGGCCGCAAACTCAGCCGCCATCGCGGCTTCGCGCGCATCCGCTTCCGCATCGCGGCCCCATTGATCGATCTGGAAATCTTCATCAACGCGTGACAGCCTGAACAATTCCGCCGCCTGCCGGTCGGTCTTCCACGCAGCCAAGCCGATAACCGCGGATCCTGAAATATCTACAGAGGTCTTTATAGCAATCAGTTCGGCGTCGCTGGCGTCGGCGAGCAGGGCCGCGCATGCGCTGATTGCGTCTTGCGGCTGGGTTATGTGGCCAACCCCTGACGTGACCGCCAGTTTCGTCCCCAATACAGAACCGGCCCAATCCAACAACGGCTCCCAAAGCTTTTGCTGGCGCTCGACTAGCGCGGCCGGAGAGGCTGCGCGATAACAAACAAGATCAGACCTCAGATGATCGAGAATCGTATGCTCCCAGGTTGATCGATCGGAAGCTGCGAGGTCAATCGCCGTCATCAACAGCCGCGTCATCGGCATTGAATGAAAGTCGATATAGTCTGATTGATCGTTCCACTCATCAGCCATCGCGCTGGCAAGTTTTTGCGACGCTGTGGTGAGCCGGGCGCCGCCTCGCGTTCTTGCCGGGCGACCATCAAGAACCAGCACAAAATCGCGCCCTTCCGATTTGGGTTCAGCGCGTTCGTAAAACTTTTTTATCCGGGCTGGTCCACCGGCGATCTGGGTCATCGTTTTTTTGGTTTTCTGATGTCCGGCCAGTCGACGCGTGCTTCGGCGTTGAACCCGAAAAATTTCCACGTGTCTTTCATTCGGCCGGTGAGCGGCGCAGAAATCGACAGTTTTTTACCCGTAGTCGGATGGGCGAACGTCATTTCACGACAGAAAAGCTGTAAGCCATCGGGCACGCCGTCCAGCACCGCCTCAGGTCCGCCATATTTACGGTCGCCGATAATCGGCGCCCCCATAGCGGCGCAGTGGACGCGCAATTGGTGGGTTCGACCGGTCAAGGGTTTCAGCGCGACGAATGAGACTTCGCCAGCATCGTCCATGGTCATGAAATCGGTTATCGCTGTTTTTGCTTCTGCGCTGTCGTCGGGCGACATACGTTCCTGAATGCGAGCGCCTATTTTTAAGGGCTTCTTGGCGATTGGCAGGTCGATCGTCCCTTCACGCGGGCGCGGCACGCCAAGGCAGAGCGCCCAATATGTCTTGGACACATCGCGCCCCTGGAACGCATGTCCAAGTTCGCGCGCAGCCTGGCGTGATTTTGCCAGCACAAGCAGGCCGCCGGTATCCTGATCAAGTCTGTGCACGAGCAAAGGTCGCTCGCCATTTTTTTCTAGCGACGCAAGCATGCCGTCGATGTGCCGCGACTTCTTCGCGCCGCCCTGAACCGCCAGCCCAAACGGCTTATTGATTGCGAGGATATCATCATCTTCATAAAGCGTCAGTGAGCGGATAAAGTCGGCATCATCCTGATTATAGACTATATTTTTCAGAATCGGCGCGCTGCCCATCGGCGGTATCCGAACCGACTCGCCAGCGGACATGCGCCTGTTGCTTTTCGCTCTCGATCCGTCAACGCGGATCTGGCCAGTCCGCAGGAGTTTTTCCAGCGCCCCGTGCTTTAATTGCGGATAATGAAGCTTGAACCAGCGATCCAGCCTTACGCCATCATCCTTGACGTCAACGACCTTGTTTGTAACTCCGGTCATACAGGAGAACGCCCCAAAGCAAGACCGGCGAAAAGGCTGATGATAGACAAGATTACCGACGCGGCGACATAGGCGCCGGCGACCATCAACGTGCGCTCGCGATAAAGCGTGACCGCATCGAGCGCAAAGGTCGAAAATGTTGTGAACGCGCCGAGCAGCCCCGTGGCGACAAACACTCTCAACGTCGAAGATTGCGGCTCATGCGCCACCAGCCAGGCAATGAACAAACCCATCGCGAATGACCCCAGCGTGTTCACCGTCAGCGTACCCCATGGGAATTTCGGCCCGAGCAATTTTAAAGACGCAACGCCCACAGCGTGACGCGCCATCGCGCCGATGGCGCCGCCAGCCCCAATTGCCAGCCAAATGTGAGGTCCGTTCATGATTTCTTCAGTCCAGTCACCGGCGCAAGCAATAAACCGATCAGGGGCTTTTCATCAATGTCCGGCGCGCCAATCTCCATATCTGGCCACCGCTGGGTTGCGCTTTTTGTCTGGAAAAGCCGGTCCCACAGGCTGAGGATCGCGCCGTAATTGGAATTGGTGTCCTCCGGGCAGCGGTGGTGATGCACCCAGTGGATGGACGGCGTCACCATAACGCGAGAGAGCGCCTGTTCAAACGAAGGCGTCAGCCTGATATTCGAATGATAAAATATTGAGGCCGCAGTCAGCGCCAGCTCAAACAGGACGATATGCGCAAATGGAACCGCCAGCGCGATGACCAGCGGCGCGCGTAGAATCGCCGACAATAAAACCTCGCCAAAGTGAAACCGCAGCGCCGTTGTGGAGTCGAGGAAACGATCAAGATGATGCGGGCCATGCAGCCGCCACATCGCCGGCACGCGGTGATAGGCGATGTGGAAGGCAGATAGGTTAATAGATCGAGCACTAAAAGATCGGTGATCAGCCATAAGGGCGATTGGCGCATCGGGACGTGACCACAGCGCTTGCGCACTCGCCCAATAGGCGATTGCCACCAGCAATGGCGACAGGATTATCATAATCACCCAGAGCAAGAGATTGCGCAATGATACGCCGTGCCCCGGCGGACGCGTCGCCGCCGCAACCAGCCGTTCTTCACATCAAGATCAGTGGCAACGCTTTAGCAGTAGAACGCCCACGGACCTCAACCGTCGGGTCACGGATCCAGCTCTTATGGTGGCGCCCTACCAGTCGAGCCAAGTCGACGATTTTCTGCCCAGCCGACTTCCGGTTCACAAACGCCGACGTGATCTTGGTAGGCGAGTCGAGTCCGGCAAAATCCCAATTGCACGATCGTATTTATATCCTTCGCCATAACCGAGGTTCTTCGACTGGTCGGGCGTCGCGTGCATTGGCGGCGGTAACGATCCAGTTTCCAGCGCGCTTGCTTTCGCCATTTTAAAGGCGCGACATACGCTCGGCTGGATTTCCGGCGCGCTCGCGAGATAAGCCACCAATTGTCCGATAGCGATTTCGCCTTCCGGCCGTCCAAGAAATTCGTAAGCATCGCGCACAGAAATGGCCAACGGTGAAGTTGCGGTCTGCATTGCTGACATCTTCCGATGCGACAACAATCAAACGCTGTCGCAAACAAAACGCGGGTCTTCACCACCGACGATATACGCGCTGCCTCCATAGGCAAAGGCGGCGTCGACGTCCGAGCCGCGAATAGATTTCGCAAAGCGCCTGCTAGATTGTAATGCGACTCCGCCCCTTGTCGTAGACCGGCGAGCGGCGCTGTACACCGATTTCGGAAAGCCGTCCAACTGAAATTTCGTGCCAGTTTCTTCCGCCAAAACAGTTTCCGCCAGCGTAAGCGCGAAACGGGCTGTCACCATCAACAGCCATTGCTATAAGCGACTGCCTTGTGCATCATCGGTCAGCGGCAGTTTGCGCCAGAAAATTCCCAGCGCGCGTCAGAAGGATTTCCAGCCCATCAGCGTCCAGCCTGCGCAATGTGGAATACCTGCGCTTCCGCGACAACAATGCCGGATCTGCCTGAACGAGGGGTTTTCGTCGAAGCTGACCAGCGCATTAGGCCCGATCCATATTCGGTGCAGGAAACCGTCCTGTTGGGCCCTATTGAATCGGTGAATTTCATCAACGAATAACAGCGTGCCCTTCCCGGTCTTTCGCCGGGCCGCAGCGCGTTCGAACACCTTGCGCAAATCCACAACGCCTGAGAACACTGCCGATATCTGCTCGAATTCAAGGTCCGTCGACTTGGCGATCAACTGCGCGATGGTGGTTTTTCCAACCCCCGGCGGCCCCCACAGGATGATTGACGATAAGCGCCCGCGGTCGAGCATACGCCGAAGCGGCGCGCCCGCCGCCAGCAGATGGTCCTGTCCCACGACCTCGTCGATTGAGGACGGGCGCAACCTGTCTGCAAGCGGTCTTGGCGCGTCCTGATCAAGCCCCGCCGCATCGAACAGATCGCTCATCGCCTAACGGCCAACTCGCCAGACAACGATACTGTCGCCGCGGTCGACTTCAATCTCCCAGCGCGTTGCGGCTTTTTCCACTTCCCGCTGAAGCTCTGTGGTCGATGTCACCTTCACACCGTTTACGGAGAGGATTCGAAAACCGCGCCGAAGGCGCGAGCGCCATGCATAGGACCGTTCGGCGACTTCCGTCACGACAACGCCGTTCAGCAACGGGTTGACGCCAAGCGCCTCTGCAAAACGCGGCGACAAATTGGCGATGGTGACGCCATTCAGCGGATGCTGGCCGGAAAGCTCGCGTTCGTCTTTGGCCGGACGATCCGGCGCCAGGGCGAACACCATTTCGCCGGTAAGGCGTTTACCGTCGCGCATATAGACGACTTCCGCTTTTTCGCCCGGCTCCTGAATGCCTACACGATAGCGCAGTGTTTCAGCGTCGAACACTGGTTCGCCGCCAATCTCGATGACGACATCGCCCGCTTTCACCCCCGCTTTCGCCAACGGCCCGGCGGCGTATACTTCGCTCACGATAGCGCCCACCGGCCGGTCGAGATTGAGCGCTTTGGAAAGGTCCGAGGTGACTGTTTCGGTCGTGGCGCCGACCCATGGCCGCGCTAACGACCCGCCATGGCTTGCGCCGGCGATCACCTGCTGGACGAGCCGCGCCGGGATGGCGAAGCCGATGCCGTTCGATCCGCCGGAGCGCGAAAAGATCGCGGTGTTGATGCCGATGACCTTGCCGTCGATATCGATCAGGGCGCCGCCGGAATTGCCCGGATTGATCGCCGCGTCTGTCTGAATGAAAAACTGATAGTCGGAAATCGACACCGCAGTGCGCGCCAGCGCCGAGATGATGCCGCTGGTGACGGTTTGTCCAACCCCGAACGGATTGCCGATGGCGAGTACAACATCGCCCACCTCCGCCGCATCGGAATTGGCGAACTCAAGGAAGGGCAGCGGCTCGCCAGCATCGATCTGCAACACGGCGACATCGGATTGCGGATCGGTGAGAAGAAGCTCTGCGGAGAATTCACGGCGGTCTGCGAGAACGACTTTGATCTCCTGCATGTCTTCAATCACATGATTGTTCGTAACGACAATGCCGTCAGGGCTGACGATAACGCCAGAGCCAAGGGAATTCTGTCGTTGCGGCCCAACGCCGAAGAACCTGTCGAAAAACGGATCGCCGGTCGAGCGGTTCACAACCCGGCTGGTGTAGATATTCACGACCGCGGGCGCGGCCTGCTCAACGATTGGCGCAAACGACATTTTTACGTCCGCCATAGAAGCTGGCGGCACGCGCGATGGGCCGTTAATCGAGTCGCCGGAAAGCTCCGATCTGACGCTATCATTCGTCGGCGCCGGCTGCGCACACGCCACCCCGCCAATCAGTATCAATAATGCAGAAGCGAATGCTGATAGCGCTTTCATCTCAACTCCGTCTTGATACGCCAGTTCAGGCGACGATTTTCGTGAAGCTTACAAAGCTGGGGCAAATATGGAAATCGTCCAGGGTGGTTTTCAACCTGCGGACACCCTTCCGCCGGACACAAAAAACGGCCCGCAAGGGGCCGCCTTTCCAATCAGAGAGTAACGATCACGCTCTTACTCTTCGCCGTCTTCCATACCGGCCACAGGCCCGGAATCCTGCCCCTTGGCGCTTTCGTCGCGATCCACAAACTCGATAACCGCAAGCGGGGCGTTGTCGCCATAGCGGAACCCGGCTTTCATGATGCGGATATAGCCGCCATTGCGGTCAGCATAGCGCGGGCCCAGCGTATCGAACAGCTTTTTCGCCTGTGTCTCGTCGCGCAAACGCGAGGTCGCTAGGCGGCGAAGATGCAGCGAACGCGAACCATCCTTGTTCGCATGCTTCGCCATCGTCACCAGTTTTTCGACGATCGGGCGCAGTTCCTTCGCCTTGGGGAGCGTGGTCGTAATCTGCTCATGTTTGATGAGCGACGACGCCATGTTGGCGAACATCGCTTTGCGATGTTCGTGCGTCCGGTTCAGTTTTCTGAGCGCAAACCCGTGGCGCATGACTTTATCTCCTGAAACCCCTCGGGCGCTATCTCAGCGGCCGGGCGGGCTGATCGTTTTACTGTTCGTATTTCTTGGCCAAGTCTTCGATGTTTTCCGGCGGCCAGTCCGGAACGTCCATACCAAGGTGCAGACCTAGACCGGCAAGCACTTCCTTGATCTCGTTGAGCGACTTACGGCCGAAGTTCGGGGTACGGAGCATTTCTGCTTCCGTCTTCTGGATGAGGTCGCCGATATAAACGATATTGTCGTTCTTGAGGCAGTTCGCCGAACGCACCGAAAGCTCCAGCTCATCGACCTTGCGCAGCAATGCCGGATTGAACGGAAGTTCTTCGCGAACCGTGCCGCCCATGTCTTTCTTGGGCTCGTCGAAATTGACGAAGATCTGCAACTGGTCCTGCAGGATTCGTGCTGCGTAAGCGGCCGCGTCTTCCGGGCTCAGCGAACCGTCGGTTTCGACTTCAAGAATGAGGCGGTCATAGTCGAGAACCTGGCCTTCGCGGGTGTTTTCGACGCGATACGCCACGCGCTTGACCGGCGAATAAAGGCTGTCGACGGGAATGAGACCGATTGGCGCGTCTTCCGGGCGGTTGCGGTCGGCGGGCACATACCCCTTGCCCGACTGGACAACCAGTTCCATGCGAAGCGACGCGCCTTCATCGAGATGGCAGATCACCTGCGACGGATCGAGTATATCGACCGCCGAATTCGGTTCGATATCGCCGGCGGTCACAGCGCCCGGCGTCGATTTTTTCAGAACAAGGCGCTTGGGGCCTTCTGCGTGACTGCGCAGCGAGAGCTGCTTCACGTTGAGGACGATATCCGTGACGTCTTCGCGAACGCCCGGGATCGACGAGAACTCGTGCACCACGCCGTCGATCTGAATCGACGTAACGGCCGCGCCCTGCAGCGACGACATCAAAATGCGGCGAAGACTGTTGCCCAGCGTCAGGCCGAACCCGCGCTCAAGCGGCTGCGCAACGATAGTGGCGCGGCGCGAGCGGTCTGCGCCGGGAGTCACATCCAGCTTGTTCGGGCGGATAAGTTCTTGCCAGTTCTTTTCAACGACCATTCGAATGCTCCAACTGGCGGCGGCGCCGCCGGAAAAGAAAACGGAACCCGGCCGACACCGGGTAGATAAACCTAGACGCGGCGACGCTTGCGCGGGCGGCACCCATTGTGCGGGATCGGCGTCACGTCGCGGATCACATTGACCGTCAGGCCAGCCGACTGAAGCGCGCGCAACGCGCTTTCGCGGCCAGACCCCGGCCCGCGAACTTCGATATTCACCGTCTTCAGACCATGCTCCATCGCCTTTTTGGCGGCGTCTTCGGCGGCGAGCTGCGCAGCGTAAGGCGTCGATTTACGCGACCCTTTAAAGCCCATACCGCCGGCCGACGACCATGAAATCGTATTGCCCTGCTCGTCAGAGATCG
The DNA here is from genome assembly GCA_041398145.1 of Parvularculaceae bacterium. GTDB lineage: Bacteria > Pseudomonadota > Alphaproteobacteria > Caulobacterales > Parvularculaceae > Amphiplicatus. The sequence continues at coordinate 439,602 of JAWKVF010000002.1, forward strand.
TGATCATCGTGTTGTTGAACGACGCATTCACATGGACGACGCCGGAGGTGATGTTCTTGCGCTCGCGGCGACGTACGCGCTGACCGGATGCGGGAGCTTTAGCCATTGATCGGTGTCCTTACTTATTTCTTCTTGCCGGCGATCGGCTTGGCGGGGCCTTTGCGCGTACGGGCATTGGTGTGGGTGCGCTGGCCGCGAACCGGCAGACCGCGGCGGTGGCGAAGGCCGCGATAGCAGCCCTGATCCATCAACCGCTTGATATTGACCGCAACATCGCGTCGAAGGTCGCCCTCAACCGTGTAATCAGCGTCGATGGCTTCACGAATCTGCAAGACTTCGGCGTCAGAGAGTTCATTTACGCGGCGTTCACGCGGAATGCCGACCTTTTCGCAGATCTCGGCGGCGAGCGCGGGGCCGATGCCGTGAATATATCGAAGCGCGATTTCAACGCGCTTATTCGTCGGAATGTTGACGCCAGCAATACGGGCCACGGCTTTACCTCTTAAATTTCCTCTAGTCCGCCACGATAACGCCGCCAGCCCCGAACCGGGCCACCGGCTTTCACTCACAAAACGACGCCCGGCCGGCCCTGCTTTAACAGGGTCGAACGGACCATGCGCCTTCTGGCGGAGGCGCGTACATATAGCCGCGCCGGTTCCGCCGTCAACACATAAACGCGCGCAAAGTCACAATTAATGCGCGCAAATCTCAGCGAGAATGGCGTCGATTTCCGCCGCCACCTCGTCCACGGCCCCCATGCCGTTAACTTTCCGCAATTTGCCCTGGTTCTCGTAATACGGGATCAGCGGCGTCGTCTGCTCGCGATACACCTGCTGGCGCTTGCGGAAAGTCTCCTCATTGTCATCCACACGGACCGGCAGCCCCCTGGCTTTCGTGTCCGCGATCCTTGTATTCAACCTGTTGACGAGTTCTTCCTCGTCCACCACCAACTCGATCACCACGTCGAGCGCGCGGTCCCGGCCGGCGAGCACCCGGTCGATCATCTCGGCCTGGCCGACTGTGCGCACGGCGCCGTCAAGAATGAAGCCCTTTTGACAATCCGGCTCGCCGATTCGCGCCGTGATGATCTCTTCGATGACCTCGTCAGAGACCAGATCGCCCCGGTCCATGATGTCTTGCACCTTCTTGCCGAGGTCGGAGCCGCTGGCGATGGCGGCGCGCAGCATGTCGCCCGTGGACAATTGCGGAATCGCGTATTTCTCAACGATGTTCGACGCCTGCGTGCCCTTTCCGGCCCCCGGCGCGCCCAGAAGGATCAAAATCATTTTCGCCCGCCCCGCAGCTTCGATTTCTTGATCAGGGTCTCATATTGCTGGGCCAGCAAATGGCCCTGGATCTGGCCTACCGTGTCGAGGGTGACCGACACCACAATCAGCAGCGAGGTGCCGCCGAGATAAACCGGGATTGACGGATAGGCGGCGCGCAAAAACTCAGGCATGAGGCAAACAAAGGTCAGATAGACGCCGCCGATGACCGTCAGTCGCGTCAAGATATAATCCAGATATTCCGCGGTTCTGGCGCCAGGGCGATAGCCCTGGATGAAGCCGCCGTATTTTTTCAGATTGTCGGCCACATCCTGCGTGTTGAACACGACGGAAGTGTAGACAAAGGTGAACGCAAGAATGCCGACCGCATACAGCGCCATGTAGAGCGGCTTGCCCGGCGCGAACATGATCTGCAGGGTTTGCAGCCATTCCGGCGAGTCCTGCCCCACCATGCCCGCCGCCGTCGCCGGCAGCAATAGCAGCGACGAGGCGAAAATCGGCGGAATAACCCCTGCGGTGTTGAGCTTGAGCGGCAGGTGCGATTTCTCGCCCTGAGTCATGCGCATGCCGACCTGACGGCGCGGATATTGAACGACAATCCGGCGCTGCGACCGCTCGATGAAAACCACAAAAGCGATCAGCGCCAGCGACATGACGATAACCAGCAACACGATGCCGACCGGCAGCGACTGCGCGCCGGCAGTACCGCGGCCAAGGGCGAGCAAGCCAGCCGCCGCACGCGGCAATTCCGCCACGATGCCAGCGAAGATGATCAGTGAAACGCCGTTGCCAATGCCGCGCGAGGTGATCTGTTCGCCCAGCCACAACAGGAACATCACGCCGCCGACCAAGGTGACCACCGTCGTCATCAGGAAAAACGGGCCGGGCTCGGAAACAACCGGCACGCCGCCGCCAGCATTACTTTGCAGACTCACCGCGATGAAATAGCCCTGCAAGGTTGCAAGGAACACCGTAAGATAACGGGTGTACTGGTTGATCTGCCGGCGCCCCTGCTCGCCTTCTTTTTTCAACGCCTCAAGCGAGGGGATAACCGACGTCATCAACTGTAAGATGATCGATGCTGAAATGTAAGGCATGATGTTCAGGGCGAAAATCGCCATCCGCTCAACCGCGCCGCCGGCGAAGATGTTGAGCGTGCCCAGCAAGCCGCCGGTCTGCGACTGGAATTGAGCTGCGAAAGCGTCAGGGTTGATGCCGGGTATCGGAATATAGGTTCCAAGCCGATACACGATCAGCGCGCCAAGCGTGAATAGCAGGCGCTTTTTGAGCTCTTCAGCCTTTGCGAAGGATGCAAAGCTGATATTCGAAGCAAATTGCTCGGCTGCGGACGTCATTGGTTCTCAGTTACCCCGCTTGCGCGTTTGACATATTCGCCAGAACGCCCGTTCTTTCCATGCGTGGGATGTAAGCATCATCCCGACGCCGGCAAGTGAGCCATTCCAGATCCGCTAGGCTGACGGCTTATCTTTTTTCTCGATCGTCGCAGTGACCGAGCCGCCGGCCTTCTCGACCGCCGTTGTCGCCCCGGCCGTCGCATAGGCCACTTCGATCTGGATCTTCGATTTCAGTTCGCCAACACCGAGCAGGCGCACGCCGTCCTGAACGCGTCGGATTACGCCAGCCTCGACCAGCGCCGCGCCATCAATCTTCCCGGCGATATCGAGTTTGCCGGCGTCAATCGCCTGTTGCAGACGGCCGACATTGACCTCGGCATATTTTGCGCGGTTCGGCTTGTTAAAGCCGCGCTTGGGCATGCGCATATAAAGCGGCATCTGGCCGCCTTCGAATTGGCGGATGCCGGTGACGCCCGAACGAGACTTCTGGCCTTTGACGCCGCGCCCGCCGGTTTTACCCTTGCCAGACCCAATACCGCGACCAATGCGAACGCGGGCTTTGCGCGCGCCTTTGTTATCGGAAAGTTCGTTGAGCTTCATATCGCCTCCAAGGACTTGCGACGCGGCTTCACGCCAGCGCCTCGCCCATTACCAATTAATCTACGCGTCCACCACTTCGACGAGGTGCGACACGGCCGAGATCATACCGCGAACGGAAGGGGTATCCTCCAGTTCACGGACCCGGCCAATTTTACCAAGGCCAAGACCGACAAGCGTCGAGCGCTGCTCTTTCGGGCGGCGGGCCGCACTGCCGGTCTGGCGAACCTTGATGGTTTTCTTCGTCATCTTACAAACTCCTGCTCGCCTGGCGTTCAGGCGGCGTCAGTTTCGGCGGTTTCGGCATTGCGGGAGCCGAATATCTCGGAAACTTTCTTGCCGCGTTTGGCCGCAATGCTGCGCGGGCTGGTTTGCGCCTGCAGCGCGTCGATGGTCGCGCGGACCATGTTGTAAGGGTTCGAGGAGCCGAGCGACTTCGCCACCACGTCCTGAACCCCCAGGGTTTCGAAAACTGCGCGCATCGGTCCGCCAGCGATAATGCCGGTGCCCGGAGGCGCCGAGCGCAGCACGACTTTACCCGCGCCCCAACGGCCCGCCACATCGTGATGCAGCGTGCGCCCTTCGCGCAGCGGAATACGGACCAGGCTGCGCTTGGCTTCCTGCGACGCCTTGCGGATCGCCTCAGGCACTTCGCGCGCCTTGCCCTTGCCATAGCCGACGCGGCCTTTTTGATCGCCAACGACAACCAGCGCGGCGAAACCAAAGTTTTTACCGCCCTTTACAACCTTGGCGACACGGTTGATCGCGACAAGCTTGTCAACAAACTCATCCCGTTCTTCCCGGTCGTTTCGGCCGCGGCCGCGCCGGTCGCGATCTGATCTGTCTTCGCGCGCCATGAACGTTCTCCTCAGAACCTAGAAACTAAGACCGCCTTCGCGCGCGGCATCAGCCAGCGCCCGAATGCGACCGTGAAAAATATATCCGCCGCGATCAAACACGACTTCCTTGATGTTCGCCGCGACAGCGCGTTCGGCGATGGCCTTGCCAACCTTCGCCGCAGCGTCTTTATCGCCGCCTTTGCCGATCTGGTCGCGCAACGCCGCATCGAGCGACGACGCCGACACGATGGTCTTGCCAGACTTGTCGTCGATGATCTGTGCAGAAATGTTCTTCGACGAGCGGAACACTGACAGGCGTGGACGCCCGCTTGACACGCGCGCGAGCTTGGCGCGGGTGCGCTGTGCACGCTTAGCTTTTGGATTAGCCGTTTTTGCCATGGCCAAATTCCTATCTTCCCGGCAAATGCCGGCCTTACTTCTTCTTGCCTTCCTTGCGGAAGATAAACTCACCTTCGTACCGGACGCCCTTGCCCTGATACGGCTCTGGCGGACGGAATGCGCGAATCTTCGCCGCCGTTTCGCCGACAAGCTGCTTGTCGATGCCGCTCACCAGGATTTCCGTCGGCTTGGGCGTTTCGATCTTCACGCCGGCGGGCGGCGCAAAATCAACGTCGTGCGAAAATCCAAGGGCGAGGCTAAGCGACGCGCCCTTCATCTGGGCGCGATAACCGACGCCGACGAGTTCGAGCTTCTTGGTGAAGGCGTTTGATACGCCCTCCACCATGTTCGCAATCATCGTGCGGTTCATGCCCCACTGAGAGCGCGCTTCTTTTGAAGCGTCGACCGGCGTGACCGAAACCGAGGCGTCTTCCATCGCGACGACGCAACGTTCGTTCACGACGAAATTCAGCTCGCCCTTCGGGCCCTTCGCGGTCACGCTCTGACCGTCAACTGTCACCGTAACGCCCTTGGGAACGTCAACCGGCTTTTTTCCAATACGTGACATCTTTCAAGTCCCTTTGAACTCTTAGTAGACCTGGAACAGCACTTCACCGCCAACATTGGCCGCGCGCGCCGACGTGTCCGACATGACGCCTTTCGGCGTGGAAACGACGGAAATGCCAAGACCGTTTCTGACCGACGGCAGATCCGACACTGATGAATAGACGCGTCGCCCCGGCTTTGACACACGCTTGATGTGCGTGATGACTGGCGCCCCTTCGAAATATTTCAATTCAATCTCGAATTCCGGTTTGCTGCCTTCCTGTTCAATCCGGGCATAACCGCGGATATAACCTTCATCCGCGAGCACGTCGAGAACACGGCCGCGCAGCTTGGAAGCCGGCACCGACAGCGAAGAGTGCTTGCGCATCTGCGCGTTGCGAATACGCGTAATCAAATCGCCGATAGGATCATTGATCGACATTGTCAGTGCTCCTTACCAGCTCGACTTGACCAGACCGGGGATTTTACCCTCGGAGCCCAGTTCACGAAGAGCGACGCGAGACATTTTGAGTTTGCGGTAAAAACCGCGCGGACGCCCCGTCACCAGGCAACGGTTGCGAATGCGCGTCTTCGACGAGTTGCGCGGCAGCTCGGCAAGTTGAAGAGCTGCGGCGAACTTATCTTCCGCCGGCGTCGATTCATCCTTGATCAGCGCTTTCAGACGCTCGCGCTTGGCTTCATACCGCTTAGCCAGACGCTGACGCTTCTGATTGCGTTCGATCATAGCCTTTTTAGCCATTCATTCCTCCGTTAGACCGGTTTCCGATTTCTTCGGACCTCGCCTATCTGCAGTCAAAACTTTCAGGGCGTTCCGTATCTACTTACGGAACGGGAAATTCAGTTCAGCCAGAAGCGCGCGCGCTTCGTCGTCGTTTGTCGCCGTGGTACACACGATAATGTCCATGCCGCGCACCTTGTCGACCTGGTCATAATTGATCTCCGGGAACACGATGTGTTCGCGAAGGCCCATCGCGTAATTGCCGCGGCCGTCAAAGCTTTTCGACGAAAGTCCGCGGAAGTCGCGAACGCGCGGCAGCGCAACCGTGATCAGACGGTCGAGAAATTCGAACATACGGTCCTTGCGCAGCGTCACCTTGCAGCCGACCGCCATGCCGTCGCGCAGCTTAAAGCCGGCGATGGATTTTTTCGCCTTGGTGATCACCGGCTTCTGGCCCGCGATCTTGGTCAACTCCGCAACCGCGGACTCGACCGCCTTGCGATCAGCGACAGCTTCGCCCACACCCATATTGATGACTACCTTGTCGAGACGCGGCGTCATCATCGGATTATTGTAGCTGAACTGCTGTTGCAGGTTGGCGCGAATTTTATCGTTATAAAGCGTCTTCAGCCTTGGGGTATATGCTTGTGCTTCAACCATCGATCACCTCGCCCGTCCGGCGCGCAACACGCACTTTCCGGCCGTCATCTTGAACCTTGAAACCAACGCGCGTCGGCTTGCCGTCCGACAGCACCAGCGCGACGTTCGACACATCGATCGGCGCTTCATTGCGAATGATGCCGCCTTGCTGGGTCTGCGTCTGACGCTGGTGTTTTGCGACGACATTGACGCCGCGCACCACAACACGACCTTCTTGCGGAAGGACCTTCAGCACCTCGCCCTGCGAACCGCGGTTCTTGCCGGCGAGCACGACGACCTTGTCGCCCTTTTTGATCTTGGCGGCCATGTTACAGCACCTCCGGCGCGAGCGAGACGATCTTCATATGGTTCGACGCACGCAATTCACGGGTCACCGGGCCAAAGATACGCGTGCCAATAGGCTCTTTGTTATTGTTGATCAGCACGGCGGCGTTGCGATCAAAACGGATGACCGAACCGTCGCGGCGCTTGATGTCTTTCGCGGTGCGAACAACAACCGCCTTCATCACCTGGCCTTTTTTCACACGACCGCGTGGAATGGCTTCCTTCACCGAAACAACGATGATGTCGCCAACACGCGCATAACGCCGCTTGGACCCGCCAAGCACCTTGATGCACTGGACGCGCTTGGCGCCAGAGTTATCGGCAACGTCCAAATTTGTCTGCATCTGGATCATTTCGACCCTCCCCGGACTATCGCCCGGCCTTCTCTCTAAAGCGGCGCATCAGGCGCCGAACCAACAAAAGCTTTTCTACTTCGAGCCGAGCCCGATCACTTCCCAGCGCTTTAAGCGCGACTTCGGCGGACATTCCTGAATGCGTACAAGATCGCCAATCTTGTAATCGCCGGCTTCGTCATGGGCATGAAAACGCTTCGAACGCCGTACGGTTTTCTTCAGCACCGGATGCGTGAAGATGCGCTCGACATTGACAATCACCGTCTTTGCGCCCTTGTCGCTGACGACTGTTCCCTGAAGAATACGTTTTGGCATCGTTAAGCCTTTACCTATTGCGCCTACGCGGTCTGTTTTTGACGAAGGATCGTCTTGACCCTGGCGATATCCTTGCGCACTTCACCGATGCGCGCGGTCTTCTCAAGCTGACCGGACGCGCGCTGAAAGCGCAGATTGAATTGTTCCTTCTTCAGATGAAGGAGTTTGTCCTTCAACTGATCTTCCGTCAGGTCGCGAACTTCCGAGGCTTTCATTCGCGGTCTCCTTATTCACCCAAGCGCTTCACGATGCGCGTCTTGATCGGCAGTTTCGCCGCGCCAAGTTCAAGCGCTTCACGCGCCACATCGTCCGGCACGCCGTCGATTTCAAACATGATGCGACCAGGTTTAACGCGGGCCGCCCAGAATTCCGGCGAGCCCTTGCCCTTGCCCATACGCACTTCGGTCGGCTTCTTCGAAACCGGTACGTCCGGGAAGATGCGGATCCACACGCGCCCGGCGCGCTTCATGGCGCGGGTAATGGCGCGGCGGCTCGCTTCGATCTGGCGCGCGGTCACACGCTCCGGCTCAAGCGCCTTGAGTCCGTGCGAGCCAAAGTTCAGCTCGGTGCCGCCCTTCGCGGCGCCGCTGATCCGCCCTTTGAACTGCTTGCGGTATTTCGTGCGTTTCGGCTGCAGCATGCTTGCTCTCCAACCCGTCCCTTAAGCGCGCGCTTCGCGGCGCTGCTGTTGCGCGATGCCGCCGGTCTGGGCGTCGATGAGACGTTTTTCCTGGCCCAGCGGATCGTGCTCCATGATTTCGCCCTTGAAGATCCAGACCTTGACGCCGATCGCGCCGTAAGTGGTCCGGGCCGTCGCGATGCCGTAATCGATGTCGGCGCGCAGCGTGTGAAGCGGCACGCGGCCTTCGCGATACCATTCCATGCGTGCGATCTCCGCGCCGCCAAGGCGGCCGGAAACGTTGACGCGAATACCAAGCGCACCCATGCGCATCGCCGTTTGCATGGCGCGCTTCATGGCGCGGCGGAACGCAACGCGGCGCTCAAGCTGCTGCGCGATATTTTCCGCAACCAGCGCCGCGTCAATTTCCGGCTTGCGGATTTCGACGATGTTGAGCGCGGTTTCAGAATTGGTCAGCTTTTGCAGTTCAGAACGCAGCTTCTCGATGTCAGCGCCCTTCTTGCCGATTACGACGCCGGGGCGCGCGGTATAGATCGTCACGCGGCACTTCTTGTGCGGACGTTCAATAATGATGCGCGACACGCCAGCCTGCTTCAGGCGCTCCTGAAGGTATTTGCGGATCGCCAGGTCTTCGTGGAGAAGGTCGGCGTAAGCGCCTTTCGGCGCGAACCAGCGCGAATCCCAGGTGCGGTTGACGCCAAGGCGAAGACCGATCGGATTAACCTTCTGGCCCATCAGGCGGCCTCCTCAACTTGTTTCACAACGATCGTGATTTCCGAAAACGGCTTCTTGATCGAGCCGACCTTGCCGCGGCCCCGCGGGGTCCAGCGCTTCAACACCATGTTCTTGCCGACGAACGCGCGATCGACAACGAGGGTGTCGATATCGAGATCGTGGTTATTCTCAGCGTTCGCAATCGCGCTTTCCAGCACGTCTTTGACCTGACGCGCGACGCGCTTGCGCGAAAACGTCAGCTCGGCCAGCGCCTGCTCGACCTTCTTGCCGCGGATCAATTGCGCAACAAGGTTGAGCTTTTGCGGCGAGGTTTTGATGTTCTTGCCCTTCGCCATCGCTTCAGTTTCCGAGACGCGGCGAGCATTCTTCTTCTGCGCCATGACTACTTCCTCTTGGCCTTTTTATCGGCGCCGTGACCGTAATAGGTGCGCGTCGGCGAAAACTCGCCCAGCTTGTGGCCAACCATGTCCTCGGTGACGTGCACCGGGATGAATTTCTGACCGTTGTAAACGTTGAAGGTCATGCCGACGAATTGCGGCAGGATGGTCGAACGGCGAGACCAGGTCTTGATGCCGCCTTTGTGACCGCCACCTTGCGATTCTTCCGCTTTCTTCAGCAAAAAGCGGTCGACGAAAGGTCCCTTCCAAACTGAACGAGGCATATCTTAGCTCCAGCGCCCTACTTGGACTTTTTGCGCGCGTGACGTGAGCGCAGAATGAATTTGTTGGTACTCTTGTTCTTGCGGGTTTTGCGGCCCTTTGTCGGCTGCCCCCACGGCGTCACCGGGTGGCGACCGCCGGAGGTGCGGCCTTCACCGCCGCCGTGCGGGTGATCGACCGGGTTCATCGCAACACCGCGAACCGATGGACGACGCCCCTTGTGACGATTGCGGCCGGCCTTACCGATCGACTCGTTCATGTGGTCGGCGTTCGAGACCGCGCCGATCGTCGCCATACAGTCACCGGAAATCAGGCGAACTTCGCCGGACTGCATTCTGACCTGCGCCATCGCGCCGTCACGGCCGACGAGTTGGGCGTAAGCGCCCGCCGAGCGCGCCACCTGAGCGCCCTTGCCCGGCTTCAGCTCGACATTGTGAATGATTGTGCCGACCGGGATCGACTTCATCGGCATCGCATTTCCCGGTTTGATGTCAACTTTCTCGCCGGAAATGATCTTGTCGCCAACGCTAAGACGCTGCGGCGCGATGATGTAACGAAGCTCGCCGTCGAGGTACTTCACCAGCGCGATAAACGCGGTCCGGTTGGGATCGTATTCAAGACGCTCGACCTTAGCTTCGATGTCATGCTTCGACCGCTTGAAGTCGATGATGCGATACGACTTTTTCGCGCCGCCGCCACGGCGACGTACGGTCACGCGGCCCTTGTTGTTACGACCGCCCTTGGAAGAAAGACCTTCGGTGAGGGTCTTTTCCGGCTTGCCCTTCCAGAGCTCGCTGCGGTCGACCAACACCAATTGGCGTTGGGACGGCGTCGTCGGATTGAATTTTCTAAGCGCCATGATGGTCAGCCTGCTCTCTGCCCGATCTTAAAGACCGGTCGTTACGTCGATCGAGTGACCTTCTTCGAGGGTCACGACCGCTTTCTTGATCGTCGATTTGGTGTACGGACGACCGCGAAACGTCTTGTTCTTGCCCTTCACGCGCAGCGTGTTAACGGCTTTCACCTTGACCTTGAAAAGCGCTTCGACAGCCTCAGCGATCTGCGGCTTTGAGGCGTCAAGCGGTACGCGGAACGTCACCTGATTGTTTTCCGACGCTATCGTCGACTTTTCGGTGATCACCGGCTGCACCAGCGTATCGTAATGACGCTCCGCGCCGCCTTTCGGGGCCGCTTTTTTCATCGGATTTTTCATTTCAGCCTCGCTTCCAGGCTTTCAACAGCAGCCTTGGTGAGCACGAGTTTCTTGCAACGCAGAATGTCGTAAACATTTGCGCCGATCGCCGGCAAAACGTCGACATTCGGAATGTTGCGCGCAGCGAAACCAAAGTTTTCGTTCACAGTTGCATCGACCATCAGCGCGCCAGACAGGCCGAGTTTGTCGAAGCGTTCAACCAACGCCTTGGTCTTGGCCTGATCGAGAGACATTTCATCAACAATCATCAGCTCGTTCGCCGCCTGCTTGGCGGAGAGCGCGTGACGCAACGCGAGCTTGCGCACTTTCTTCGGCAGGTCGATCGCGTGGCTGCGCGGGCGCGGCCCATGCGCCGTGCCGCCGCCGCGGAACTGAGGCGCGGCCTTGTTGCCGTGACGAGCGCCGCCGGTGCCTTTCTGGCGATACATCTTTTTCGAAGTCGCCTTGATTTCATTACGCGGCTTCGACTTGTGGGTGCCCTGCTGGCGCTTGGACAGCTGGTAAACAACCATGCGATGCAGAATGTCTTTACGCGGTTCGAGACCGAAGACCTCGTCGGAGAGATCAATCGCGCCGACCTTGCCCTTATCGAAGCTGACAACGTCGAGTTTCATTACTCTGCTCCCTTGTCGGCCTCAGCCGCCTCAACAGCCGCGCCGCGGATTGCAGCCGGCACCGCCAGCCCTTCCGGCGCAGCCTTCTTCACCGCGTCGCTGATCATGCACCAGCCGCCCTTCGGGCCCGGCACGGCGCCGCGAAGCAGGATGAGACCACGCTCTTCATCGACACGGACGACTTCAATATTCTGCGTGGTGCGGCGTGCAACGCCCATGTGGCCAGCCATCTTCTTGTTCTTGAAGACGCGGCCCGGATCCTGACGCTGACCGGTGGAGCCGTGCGAACGGTGCGACACCGACACGCCGTGCGTAGCGCGAAGACCGCCGAAATTGTGGCGCTTCATGGCGCCGGCGAAGCCTTTACCAATCGTCGTACCGGTCACGTCAACGCGCTGGCCAGGCACAAAATGCGCGGCCGAAAGCTCAGCACCGACATCGACGAGGTTGTCTTCCGACACACGAAATTCAACGACTTTCTGCTTCGGCTCGACATTGGCCTTGGCGAACTGCCCGCGCTCCGCCTTCGTGGTGCGCTTGACTTTCTTTTCGCCAGCGCCGAGTTGCAGCGCCGTATAACCGTCCTTGTCGGCCGTGCGCTGACCAACAACCTGGCAGCCCTCAAGCTGCAAAACGGTTACCGGCACATGCTCGCCGTCGTCATGATAGACGCGGGTCATCCCGACCTTGCGTGCAACCAGTCCTGTACGCATCTTTCCTGCTCCCTCAAGCACCGAGTCGGATTTCAACGTCGACGCCGGCCGAAAGATCCAGCTTCATCAACGCATCAACCGTTTGCGGCGTCGGGTCCACGATATCGAGAACGCGCTTGTGGGTGCGCATCTCGAACTGTTCGCGGCTCTTCTTGTCAATGTGCGGCGAGCGGTTCACCGTGAAACGCTCGATACGCGTCGGCAACGGGATCGGCCCGCGAACCTGTGCGCCGGTGCGCTTCGCGGTATTGACGATTTCCTTCGTCGAAGCGTCGAGAACGCGGTGATCGAACGCTTTCAGCCTGATGCGAATGTTCTGTTGCATGGGTCTATGACGCTTCGTTTAATTCTTCTGCTGCAAAAGGAATGACGCGGGGCCGCAGCCAGCCCCGCGCCAACTCACTCAAACGGTTATTTTACGATCTTGGCGACGATGCCGGCGCCGACCGTACGGCCGCCTTCGCGAATAGCGAAACGCAGCTTTTCTTCCATCGCAATTGGCACGATCAGCTCGACGTCGATCTCAACGTTGTCGCCCGGCATGACCATTTCCACGCCTTCTTTCAACGTCACAACACCGGTCACGTCTGTCGTACGGAAGTAGAACTGCGGACGGTAGTTGGTGAAGAACGGGGTGTGGCGACCGCCTTCTTCTTTCGTCAGGATATAGGCTTCCGCAACGAACTGGGTGTGCGGCGTAACCGAACCCGGCTTGCAGAGAACCTGGCCGCGCTCAACGCCTTCGCGTTCGATACCGCGCAACAGAACGCCGACGTTGTCGCCAGCCTCACCGCGATCAAGCAGCTTGCGGAACATTTCAACGCCCGTGCAGGTCGTTTTCTTGGTGTCGCGGATGCCGACGATTTCAAGTTCGTCGCCGACGTTGACGACGCCGCGCTCAACACGACCGGTCACAACCGTACCACGGCCCGAGATCGAGAACACGTCTTCGATCGGCAGCAGGAACGGCTGGTCAACTGGACGGGCCGGCGTCGGGATGTATTCGTCGACAGCTTTCATCAGCTCGCGAATGGCGTTCTCGCCAAGCTCGGTGCCTTCCTTGTCGAGGGCTTCCAGCGCCGACCCCTTGATGATCGGAATGTCGTCACCCGGAAATTCATAAGACGACAGAAGCTCGCGGATTTCCATCTCGACGAGTTCGAGAAGCTCCGGATCGTCAACCATGTCGCACTTGTTCATGAACACGACGATCGCCGGAACGCCGACCTGACGGGCGAGCAGGATGTGCTCGCGGGTCTGGGGCATCGGGCCGTCATTGGCGGACACGACGAGGATCGCGCCATCCATCTGCGCGGCGCCGGTGATCATGTTCTTGACGTAGTCAGCGTGACCCGGACAGTCGACGTGCGCGTAGTGACGGCCGTCGGTTTCATATTCGACGTGCGCCGTCGAAATGGTGATGCCACGGGCTTTTTCTTCCGGCGCGGCGTCGATCTGGTCATACGCTTTGAAATCACCGAAATACTTCGTGATCGCCGCCGTCAGGGTCGTCTTCCCATGGTCGACGTGACCGATTGTGCCGACGTTCGCATGCGGCTTTGTGCGTTCGAACTTAGCTTTAGCCATTTTACTTTTCTCCGTCTCCTGACGACTGGTCCTAACTCGACTTCCAACTTGCTCCGCGAAGCTGGCCGTTAACCAGCCAGTTTCGCCTGAACTTCTTCCTGCACGTTCTTCGGAACCTGCTCATAGTGATCGAACTGCATGGTGTATTGTGCGCGACCCTGCGTTTGCGAGCGCAGCGTGTTCACATAACCAAACATGTTCGCCAGCGGCACCATCGCATTCACCACGTTGGCGTTGCCCCGCATTTCCTGGTTCTGAATCTGGCCGCGGCGCGAATTCAAGTCGCCGATGACCGTACCGGTATATTCTTCCGGCGTCACAACCTCGACCTTCATGATCGGTTCGAGAAGCGCCATGCCAAGATGCGACTTGGATTCGCGCATCGCCGCGCGCGACGCGATTTCAAACGCCAGCACCGACGAGTCGACATCGTGGAACGCGCCATCGAACAGCTCGACCTTGAAGTCGAGGATCGGGAAGCCCGCCAACATGCCCGACTCGCGAATGGAGTCGATGCCCTTTTGAACGCCCGGAATGTATTCCTTCGGGATTGAGCCGCCGACAATCGACGACACGAATTCATATCCCGCGCCGGGCTCTTGCGGCGTGATGTTCATCTTGACGCGCGCGAACTGGCCCGTGCCGCCGGTTTGTTTCTTGTGCGTGTAATCCACCGTGTAAGGCTTGGTGAAGCATTCACGATACGCAACTTTCGGCGCGCCGATATTGGCTTCAACCTTGAATTCCCGCTTCATGCGATCAACGAGAATGTCGAGGTGAAGTTCGCCCATCCCCTTAATGATCGTCTGACCGGATTCTTCATCCGTCGAAACGCGGAACGACGGGTCTTCCGCAGCAAGGCGCTGCAATGCAAGGCCCATCTTTTCCTGGTCGGCTTTGGTCTTGGGTTCGACCGCAAGCTCGATAACCGGCTCAGGAAATTCCATGCGCTCAAGAATGACTGGCTTGGCGCCGTCGCAAAGCGTATCGCCCGTGGTCGTGTCCTTCAGACCGACAATCGCGATGATGTCGCCGGCGTAGGCTTCCTTGATTTCTTCACGGCTGTTCGAGTGCATCTGGAGCATGCGGCCAGCACGCTCTTTCTTGCCCTTCACCGTGTTCAGCAACTGCGTGCCGGATTCAATCTTACCGGAATAGATGCGGCAGAACGTCAGCGAGCCGACGAACGGGTCGTTCATGATCTTGAAGGCCAGCATCGAAAGCGGCTCGTCATCCGACGATTTGCGCGCAATCTCTTCTTCGGTGTCGGGGTGGATACCCTTGATCGCCGGCACTTCAACCGGGCTCGGCAGGTAGTCCACAACCGCGTCAAGCATCGGCTGGACGCCTTTGTTCTTGAACGCGGAGCCACACAGCACCGGGTGGAACAGAACTTCCACCGTGCCCTTGCGGATCAGACGCTTGATCGTGTCGGCGTCCGGCTCGTTGCCTTCAAGATAGGCTTCAAGCGCGGCTTCATCGAGCTCGACAACCGTTTCGATCATCTTTTCACGGTATTCCGTCGCGCGATCAACCAGCTCCGCCGGAATTTCAGCCTCATGGAATTTCGCGCCCAGGCTCTCTTCTTCCCAGATGATCGCCTTCATCTTGATGAGGTCGACGACGCCCTTGAAACCGGCTTCTTCGCCAACCGGGATTTGCAGCACGACGGTTTTTGCAGCGAGGCGATTGTGGATGCTGTCGACCGATTTGTAGAAATCGGCGCCGATCTTATCCATTTTATTGATGAAGAACATCCGCGGCACGCGGTACTTGTCGCCCTGACGCCAGACGGTTTCGGTCTGCGGCTCGACGCCGGCGTTCGCATCGAGAAGCGCCACAGCGCCGTCGAGCACGCGCAGCGAACGCTCGACTTCGATGGTGAAGTCAACGTGGCCTGGCGTGTCAATAATGTTCAGACGCTTTTCGTTCCAGAAGGTTGTGGTCGCGGCCGAGGTAATCGTGATGCCGCGTTCTTGCTCCTGCTCCATCCAGTCCATGGTCGCAGCGCCGTCATGGACTTCGCCGATCTTGTGGCTCTTGCCGGTGTAATAAAGGACACGCTCGGTCGTCGTCGTCTTGCCCGCGTCGATGTGGGCCATGATGCCGAAGTTGCGATAGTCCTCAATTTTGTGCGTGCGTGCCATGGGGCGCAGTCCTTAATACTCTTTAAAAGTCGACTACCAGCGATAATGCGAGAAGGCGCGGTTGGCTTCAGCCATCCTGTGGGTGTCCTCGCGCTTCTTGACGGCGGCGCCGCGATTTTGCGCCGCGTCCATCAGCTCGTTGGACAGACGATCAACCATTGTCGTTTCGTTGCGCGAACGCGCCGCGCCGATGATCCAGCGCATGGCGAGAGCCATACGGCGGTCAGGGCGAACCTCGACCGGAACCTGATAGGTCGCGCCGCCGACACGACGCGAGCGGACTTCAATCGCCGGCATCACGTTTTCAAGCGCTTCTTTAAACGTCTCGATCGGCGGGCGGCGCAGCTTGTCTTCGATGCGATCAAACGCGCCGTACACAATCTTTTCCGCCGCCGGCTTTTTGCCGTCGGACATGACATAGTTCATGAATTTTGAAACGGTCTTGTCACCGAATTTCGGGTCCGGGTGAACAACTCGTTTTTCAGCGCTATGGCGACGTGACATTTTTTACCTGCCCTATTTCGGCCGCTTGGCGCCGTACTTGGAACGGCGCTGCTTGCGATCCTTGACCCCTTGCGTGTCGAGGACGCCGCGAATGATGTGATAGCGAACGCCCGGAAGGTCCTTCACGCGGCCGCCGCGGATAAGAACCACCGAGTGTTCCTGAAGATTGTGCCCTTCGCCCGGAATGTACCCGATGACTTCAAAGCCATTGGTCAGGCGGATCTTGGCGACCTTGCGCAAAGCCGAGTTCGGCTTCTTCGGCGTCGTCGTATAGACGCGCGTGCAAACGCCCCGCTTTTGCGGGTTGGCCTGCATCGCAGGAACCTTGTTGATCTTCCGGCGCGGGGTCCGCGGCTTCCGGATCAGCTGTTGGATCGTCGGCATTCGTACTCCAAAGGCTCGACCTTGAGGTCCGTTTCCAGCACTTTAGTCCGCGAAGATGCGGCTTTGCCGCAAACGACGCGAACGAGCGGGGCCCCAACCGGTGGAACACCGCTCACAAAACACACTTTAAAATCGGCTAAACTGGCCGCGTTTCAGTCAGACTGACAGCCGGCCTTCCAGCGGCGCGGAACCTATAAGAGGGTTATTGGGGGGTCAATACCGATCATAAGGAAACTTAAATTTTTTTTGGTGAGCGCAGCCGCAGAATAAACTCCCCTCCACCAACACGTATTCGTCGAAAAGCAACATCTTTTTGGCGCAATATGCTATCGTGGGGGCGCCGGGCTTAGCTGTCATGTCGTCGCCACGCCCTGCGCCCTCAGCGGCGGCTCGTCCAAGCAACGCCAGCCGAGACAAAGCGGCGCGTCAGGCGTCAGGAAATTCACGACTCCGCCTGATTTTCAGCGGTTGTCGACCATGGTGATTCTGCCCTGCGCCTAAGGCGACGTCGGCCTATTTCAGATGAGTGATCGTTTTTCTCTCAACCCGCCGCCGCACCGCCTCACGGAACCCGCTAATGGGGATGAGCCGTGACAAAAGCTCCGCCAGGGTAAGGGCGGCGCCGTAGCGTCGGATGGAAAACCGCAGCCTGCCGAGGCGGTTATCCTGTCGCAGCCGGAATTTCTCAAAGCCGTTTGGCGCCACGATCACCCCGCCCGAAGCCGCATAGCCGCGCGGACCAAGCAGCGGGGCGACTTTGCCTTCCACCAGCGCAATCTCACGCACCGAGAGATTTCGCCTCCACTGCTCCGTCAGCGAGGGGTCGGGCGCTGAGTATGTCGTATGCGCCGGGTAATCGAGCATCGCAGAGTCAAAACCGACGCCCAGAAATTCGCATAACGCCGTCAGCGCGCCCGTCGGATCGACGATCAGGTCTTCGTTTTTCAGCGTATGAACTTGCTGCGACCGGACCTGCCGCGACAGCTCCTCAAAATCGCGTTCGGAAAAAATCCAGTGGTCGACGCCATGAAAGACATTCCCGGCCCAACCCATGCCTATCGCCGACTTGGCGACATCGCGCGGATCGCGCAAAAGGTGCACATAACGCGCATCGGGGAAAATCGCCGGAATTCGATGGAAATTTCGGTGGATGTTGATCGATAGCCGCTGGCCGGGACGGCGCAGTTGCCCGACGAAAGAGCGGATAAGATCGGGGTAGGAAAGCGCTTCATCAATGCGCAACCCGGTTGAGCGGAACACCCGGTTAAGCGACACCTCGCGGCGGTAATGGGCGAGCGCGCCGTCGCTTTCTTCGTCCGGCCCCTCAAACAGGAAATCCATTTCGCCCGGATTATCGAGAAGCGGGTGATGGTTGATCATCAGTCGCAACAAGGTCGTGCCAGACCGCAAGGCGCCGCAGACAAACACCAGATCATTTTCGGCATTTGGGATTTGCTGAAGGCTCATATCGTGCGTTCACTCCTGTCCGGCGACCGTTATGACTGGTTTCGGCGGACGCGGACAAGCAGCATTCGCGCCAGGAACATTACAGAGAAACTCGACAGAGTAACTCGGCAGAAAAAGGGCGGCCCGCCGGGCCGCCCTTGAATGGTGTGAATAGGGCTGTGACGCTTAATCGGCCACAGCCGGCGCGTCGTCACTTTCGTCGCTCGTGCTTGATGCCTCGATTGGCGCTTCGACGGGGGCTTCCGCGGCTGCTTCGCCAAACGCCTCGGCGGCTTCCGAGGCAGGGGCTTCCAGCGCCATCGCTGAGCGGCGCTTTTCGCGCTCTTCGATCAACGCGGCGTCGCGGCGCTCAGCCTCGACCTGGTGACGAGCAATCATGCCGCCTGTACCCGCCGGGATCAGACGCCCGACGATGACGTTTTCTTTCAGCCCCTCAAGCGCGTCGCGCTTGCCGTTAACAGCCGCATCCGTCAGCACGCGCGTCGTTTCCTGGAACGATGCTGCCGAAATAAACGACCGCGTCTGCAAGCTGGCCTTGGTGATGCCGAGCAGGACCGGGTTGCCCTGCGCCGGGCGCTTGCCCTCGTCTTCGAGGCGCAAATTGACCTCGTCGAACTCGGCCTTGTCGATCTGCTCTTCTTTGAGGAACAGCGAGTCGCCCGGATCAGAGATTTCGATCTTTTGCAGCATCTGGCGAACAATGACCTCGATGTGCTTGTCGTTGATCGGCACGCCCTGCAGTCGGTAAACTTCCTGGATCTCGTTGATCAGGTAGTTCGCCAACGCCTCAATGCCCATGATCTGAAGAATATCATGCGGGGCCGGATTACCGTCCATCAGATATTCGCCCTTGGCGATGAAGTCGCCTTCCTGCACGGCGATGTGCTTGCCTTTCGGAACGAGGTAGTCGATCGGCTCACGGTCTTCATCCGTCGGAACGATGCGAATACGGCGCTTGTTCTTGTAGTCGCGGCCGAATTCAACGTGACCATCCGCCTCGGCGATGATGGCGTGATCTTTCGGCCGGCGCGCTTCAAACAATTCCGCAACACGCGGCAGACCGCCGGTGATGTCACGTGTTTTCGCGCCTTCGGTCGGAATACGCGCAAGCGTGTCGCCGACGCGAACATCGTCGCCGTCTTCGACCGACAAGATCGCATCGACCGGCAGCGCGTAACGGGCCTCGTTGCCGTTATCGAGCTTGAGCGGCTTGCCTTTGTCGTCGGTTATGACGATCGCTGGTTTCAGATCCGCCGCGCGCGGGTTTGAACGCCAGTCCATGACGACGCGGCTGGCGATGCCGGTCGCTTCGTCGGCGACGAGCTGCATCGAGAAGCCTTCCGCGAGGTCTTCGAACTTCACCTTGCCGCCGAGGTCGGTCAAAATCGGCAGGGTGTACGGATCCCAGTCGGCGATACGCTGGCCGCGTGTCACCTTGTGGCCGTCGTCGATACGCAGCTTGGTGCCGTACGAGACCTTGTAGGACGCGTGTTCCTTTTCATCGGCGTCGACGATCTTGATCAGCGTGTTGCGGCCCATCACGATCAGGTCGCCGTCGGAGTTTTTCACCACATTGCGGTTTTCAAACACGATACGGCCGTCATGGCTCGCCTCGATAAACGAGCTGTCGCCAACCTGCGCGGTGCCGCCGATGTGGAACGTCCGCATGGTGAGCTGGGTGCCCGGCTCGCCAATGGACTGCGCCGCGATAACGCCGACCGCCTCGCCCACATTGACGTGGCTGCCACGCGCAAGATCGCGGCCATAACACTTGCCGCACACGCCCGACTTGGCTTCGCATGTCAGGACAGAACGCACGCGGACCTTTACGACGCCGGCGCCTTCGATCTCTTCGGCCTGCTCTTCGTTGATTTCGTCATTGGCGTGAGCGAGAATTTCGCCCGTCGCCGGGTGTGCGATATCAACAAGCGCCGTGCGCCCGAGTATACGCTGCGACAGCGTCACAATCGTTTCACCGCTTTGCACGACAGCCTCAAGCGTGATGCCGTTTTCCGTACCGCAATCAAGCTCGCGAATGATGCAGTCCTGAGCAACATCGACGAGACGGCGCGTGAGGTAGCCCGAGTTCGCTGTCTTCAACGCCGTATCCGCCAGGCCCTTACGCGCGCCGTGGGTGGAGTTGAAGTATTCAAGAACCGTCAGGCCTTCCTTGAAGTTCGAGATGATCGGCGTCTCGATGATTTCACCTGACGGCTTGGCCATCAGGCCGCGCATGCCGGCGAGCTGTTTCATCTGCGCCGGCGAACCACGCGCGCCAGAGTGCGACATCATGTAGACGGAATTGATTTCCATCTCGCGCCCGGTCTCTTTGTCGACCTTGTGCGATGAAATCTCCTTCATCATTTCGTCAGCGACTTTGTCGGTGCACTTCGCCCAGGCGTCGACAACCTTGTTGTATTTTTCGCCGCGGGTGATGAAACCTTCCGCATATTGCTGTTCGTAATCGCGCACCAGCGCACGGGTTTCCTCGACCAGATGATGCTTGGCCTCAGGGATGACCATGTCGTCCTTGCCGAACGAAATGCCCGCTTTGCACGCTTCCTTGAAACCAAGGTCCATGATGCGGTCGGCGAAGATAACCGTCTTTTTCTGTCCGCAATGGCGGTAGACGATATCAATGAGGCCCTGGATCGTCTTCTTGGTCAGCAGAACGTTGATCACCTCGAACGGCACGTTGCCGTCCTTGGGAAGAACCTGCGCAATCTTCATCCGTCCGGGCGTCGTTTCCACAATCTCGCGGATCGGTTCGCCATTGAGATCGACCGACTCCCAGCGCGCCTTGATCTTCGAGTGCAGCGTCACAACGCCGGCCTCAAGCGCGTGCTCGATTTCCTCGATAGAGCCGTACACCGTCCCCTCGCCCGGCTCGTTATCCTTCTGGATCGAGATGTAATAGAGACCGAGAACAATATCCTGCGACGGCACGATGATCGGCTTGCCGTTCGCCGGCGACAGGATGTTGTTGGTCGACATCATCAGCACGCGCGCTTCTAGCTGGGCTTCCAGCGACAGCGGCACGTGAACCGCCATCTGGTCGCCATCGAAGTCGGCGTTGAACGCGGTGCACACCAGCGGGTGAAGCTGGATCGCTTTACCTTCGATCAGCTTCGGCTCGAACGCCTGAATGCCCAGACGGTGCAAGGTCGGCGCGCGGTTCAACATGACCGGATGTTCGCGAATGACCTCATCGAGGATGTCCCAGACTTCGGGGCGTTCTTTCTCGACCAGTTTCTTCGCCTGCTTGACCGTCGCCGACAGCCCCTTGGCGTCGAGACGCGAATAGATGAACGGCTTGAACAATTCGAGCGCCATCTTTTTTGGCAGGCCGCATTCGTGAAGTTTCAGTTCCGGACCAACGACGATGACCGAACGGCCGGAATAGTCGACGCGCTTGCCGAGAAGGTTCTGGCGGAAACGGCCCTGCTTGCCTTTCAGCATGTCGGACAGCGATTTCAGCGGCCGTTTGTTGGTGCCTGTGATGACGCGGCCGCGACGGCCATTGTCGAACAGCGCGTCAACCGCCTCTTGCAGCATGCGCTTTTCGTTACGCACGATGATGTCGGGCGCACGCAACTCGATCAGACGCTTCAGGCGGTTGTTGCGGTTGATGACGCGACGATAAAGATCATTAAGGTCAGACGTTGCGAAGCGGCCGCCATCGAGCGGCACCAGCGGACGCAGTTCCGGCGGGATGACGGGGATAACCGTCATGATCATCCATTCCGGGCGGTTGCCGGATTCGATGAACGCGTTGATCAGCTTCAACCGCTTGGCGAGCTTTTTCGGCTTCAGTTCGGTGGTCGCTTCAGCGATTTCAACGCGCAGGCGATCGGCCTCGGATTCAAGGTCGATGCTCATCAGTATTTCACGGATCGCTTCCGCGCCGATGCCGGCGGTGAAACTGTCTTCGCCGTATTCTTCCTGCGCCTGTAGATATTCTTCCTCGCTAAGCAATTGATGCTTGTCGAGAGGCGTCAGGCCCGGCTCGATAACGATGTAATGCTCGAAGTACAGAACGCGCTCAAGATCCTTCAGCGTCATGTCGAGCATCAGCGAGATGCGCGACGGCAACGATTTCAGGAACCAGATATGCGCCACCGGCGCGGCCAGTTCGATGTGGCCCATGCGGTCGCGGCGCACTTTGGTCAGCGTGACTTCAACGCCGCACTTTTCGCAGGTGATGCCCTTGTACTTCATGCGTTTGTACTTGCCGCACAAGCACTCATAGTCTTTGACCGGGCCAAAGATACGCGCACAGAACAACCCGTCGCGTTCGGGTTTGAACGTGCGATAATTGATCGTTTCCGGCTTTTTGATTTCGCCGTAAGACCAGGAGAGGATTTTCTCCGGGCTCGCGATCGAGATGCGGATTTGATTGAACGTCTGCTGCGTCACCGCAGGGTTGAAGATGTTCATCATTTCCTGGGACATAAAAGTTCCTCTCGCAGGGCGGCCCGAATGAGGGCCGCAAATCCAATCAATTCAGTTCGCGCCGCCAGACCAGGCGACGAACCGGACCGCTGCGTTTGCAACGGTCCGGCGTATTCGTCTTTACCCGTTCATCAACTCTACATTGAGGCCGAGCGAACGCATTTCCTTCACGAGCACGTTGAAGCTTTCCGGAATGCCCGCTTCGAAGTTGTCGTCGCCACGGACGATAGCTTCATAGACCTTGGTGCGGCCGGCGACGTCGTCCGACTTCACGGTGAGCATTTCCTGCAACGTGTAGGCGGCGCCATAAGCTTCGAGCGCCCAGACTTCCATCTCGCCAAAGCGTTGTCCGCCGAATTGCGCCTTGCCGCCCAGCGGCTGCTGGGTGACGAGCGAATACGGCCCGATAGAACGCGCGTGAATCTTGTCGTCGACCAGGTGGTGAAGTTTCAGCAGGTATTTATAGCCCACAGTCACCTTACGCTTGAACTGCTCGCCGGTGCGCCCGTCATACAACGTCACCTGCCCCGACTCTTCCAGCCCGGCGCGGCCCAGCATTTCAACAATGTCCGGCTCGCGCGCGCCGTCGAACACCGGCGTTGCAATCGGCACGCCGCGTGACAGGTTCGTCGTCAATTCTTTCAGCTCTTCATTCGAGCGCGGAACAATTTGCTCCTCGCCATAGATGTCCTTGATCTTGCCGACCACGTCGTCGCGGCTCGACTCGCTGGCCTCCCACTCTTCGAGCACCTTGCCGATCTGCTGGCCGAGGCCGCGACACGCCCAGCCAAGGTGAGTTTCGAGAATCTGCCCGACATTCATGCGCGACGGCACGCCCAACGGGTTCAGCACGATATCAACGGCCGTGCCGTCTTCAAGGAACGGCATGTCTTCGATTGGCGAGATCTTCGAGATCACGCCCTTGTTGCCGTGACGGCCGGCCATCTTGTCGCCCGGCTGAAGCTTGCGCTTCACCGCAACGAACACCTTGACCATCTTCATCACGCCCGGCGGCAATTCGTCGCCACGCTTGAGCTTGTCGACCTTGTCGTCGAAGCGCGCTTCAAGCCGCGACCGGCTTTCGTCATATTGCTTCTTCAGCGCCTCGATCTCGGCCATCGCCGCCTCGTCACCGAGGCCGACTTTCCACCACTGGCCGCGGCTCAACTCTTCGAGCGCTTCTTCGGTGACGGCGCCGGTCGCAAAGCCCTTCGGCCCTGAGACCGCATCCTTGCCGACCAGAATCGCCCGCAGGCGGCCAAATATGTTGCGTTCGAGAATGGCGAGTTCGTCGTCGCGGTCTTTTGCAAAACGCTCGATCTCCTCGCGCTCAATGGCGACCGCGCGTTCGTCCTTGTCGACGCCGTGGCGATTGAACACGCGCACTTCGACAATGGTGCCCGACGCGCCCGGCGGCAGTTTCAGCGAGGTGTCGCGAACGTCGGAGGCTTTTTCGCCAAAGATCGCACGCAACAGTTTTTCTTCCGGCGTCATCGGGCTTTCGCCCTTCGGCGTGATCTTGCCGACGAGAATGTCGCCGGGGTGCACTTCCGCGCCGATGGCGACGATGCCGGCTTCGTCGAGATTGCGCAACGCTTCTTCCGATACGTTCGGAATGTCACGGGTGATCTCTTCGGGGCCGAGCTTGGTGTCGCGCGCCATGACTTCGAATTCCTCGATATGGATCGAAGTGAACACGTCGTCACGAACAATGCGTTCGGAGATGAGGATCGAGTCCTCGAAATTATAGCCGTTCCACGGCATGAACGCGACGAGCACGTTCTTGCCGAGCGCCAGTTCCCCGAGATCGGTCGACGGACCGTCCGCAACGATGTCTCCGTCGCGCACCTGATCGCCGATCTTTACCAGCGGGCGCTGGTTGATGCAGGTCGACTGGTTCGAACGCTGGAACTTGCGCAGGTTATAGATATCGACGCCGGGCTTGGTCGGGTCGGTCTCTTCCGTCGCGCGAATAACGATACGCTCGGCGTCAACCTGTTCGACCACGCCTGTACGGCGGGCGACGACGACGGCGCCGGAATCGCGCGCCACAATCGCCTCCATGCCGGTGCCGACAAACGGCGCTTCGGCCTGCAAAAGCGGTACGGCCTGACGTTGCATGTTCGAGCCCATCAGCGCGCGGTTCGCGTCGTCGTTTTCGAGGAACGGAATGAGCGCGGCCGCGACAGACACGAGCTGTTTCGGCGAAACGTCGATATAGCCAACGTCGTCGCGCGGCACGAGGGTCGCTTCACCGCCAACGCGGCAGTTGACGAACTCGTTCGTCAGGACGCCATTTTCATCGATGTCGGCGTTCGCCTGCGCGATGGCGAAGCGCTGCTCCTCCATCGCCGAGAGGTAAACCACTTCGTCGGAAACCTTGCCGTCGACGACCTTGCGGTACGGGCTTTCGATAAAGCCGTATTTGTTGACCTGGGCATGGGTCGCCAGCGAGTTGATCAGGCCGATATTCGGGCCTTCCGGCGTTTCAATCGGGCAGATCCGGCCATAGTGGGTCGGGTGAACGTCGCGAACTTCAAAGCCCGCGCGCTCGCGGGTCAGGCCGCCCGGCCCCAGCGCCGAAAGGCGACGCTTATGGGTGATTTCCGACAGCGGGTTGGTCTGGTCCATGAACTGCGAAAGCTGCGAGGACCCGAAGAATTCACGCACCGCCGCCGCAACCGGCTTGGCGTTAATGAGGTCATGCGGCATCAGCGTTTCAAGCTCAGCCGACGACATGCGCTCCTTGATCGCGCGCTCCATGCGGAGCAGGCCGACGCGGTACTGGTTTTCCATCAATTCGCCGACCGAGCGGACGCGGCGATTGCCAAGATTGTCGATGTCGTCGATTTCGCCGCGACCGTCGCGAAGATCAGTCAGTGTCTTCAGCACCGACAGGATGTCTTCCTTGCGCAGCGTGCGCACGGTGTCGTCGGTTTCAAACCCGAGACGGATGTTCATCTTCACCCGGCCGACTGCGGAAAGGTCATACCGTTCCGGATCGAAGAACAGGCCGTAGAACAGCCCTTCCGCGGTTTCCAGCGTTGGCGGCTCGCCAGGGCGCATGACGCGATAAATATCGATCAAGGCCATGTCGCGGTTCGAGTTTTTGTCGGCGTTCAGCGTGTTGCGCATATACGCGCCAAGCGTGACGTGATCGACGTCGATCGTGTCAAACTGGTCGATGCCGATTTCTTCAAACAGCTCCAGCGTCTTCTCGGTGATCTCGTCACCGGCTTCAGCGTAGATTTCGCCGGACTCGAAGTTGACGAGATCAGATGCGAAATACCGGCCGATCATCTGATCGTCCGAGATCAATAATTCGTTCACGCCGTCTTCGGCGATCGTGCGGGCGGCCTTTGCGGAAAGTTTCTTGCCGGCCTCAGCGACGACATTGCCTGTCTTTGCGTCAATCAGATCACGTTCAAGCTTGACGCCGCGCACGCGCTCGGCGCGGTACGGCATCGTCCAGCCGTCCTTGACCCGGCTGTGCGGCACGCGGTCGTAGAAAGCGTCCAGGATTTCTTCCTGATCGAGACCGAGGGCGTAAAGCAGCGTCGTCGCCGGCAGTTTGCGGCGGCGGTCGATGCGAACATTGACGATGTCTTTTGCGTCGAACTCAAAGTCCAGCCACGAGCCGCGATAGGGAATGATGCGCGCCGCGAACAACAGCTTGCCCGAAGAGTGCGTCTTGCCGCGGTCGTGATCAAAGAAGACGCCCGGCGAGCGGTGCATCTGGGAAACGATCACGCGCTCGGTGCCGTTGATGATAAACGTGCCGTTGTCGGTCATGAGCGGGATGTCGCCCATGTAGACTTCCTGTTCTTTCACGTCGCGGATCGACTTCGCGCCGGTGTCTTCATCGACCTCAAATACCGCGAGACGAAGCGTCACCTTCAGCGGCGCGGCATAGGTCATGTCGCGCTGCTGGCATTCGTCGACGTCGTATTTGGGGTCTTCGAATTCGTAGGAAACAAACTCAAGAACAGCCGTCTCGGTGAAATCCATGATCGGGAACACCGATTGGAAAACCGCCTCAAGACCCTCATTGGCGCGTTCCGCCGCCGGCACGCGCCGCTGCAGGAACTGCTCATAGGAGTCTTTTTGAACCTGGATCAGGTTCGGCATCGGCGCGGCATCACCGATGCGGCCGAAATTCTTGCGGATGCGTTTCTTTTCTACGAAGGATTGCGCCATCTTATTCCTCTTGTGGACCGCTGTTCGCGCGCGGAAGAAGGCGGAACGGCAACGCCCTTCACATGCGCGAAAAAGTCCGCCCGGCCGCCCGAAAGCGCCCGCGAACTATGCGAATCAAATTTTAGGTCTCGAATTTCCGAAGCACTTCGCCGCAAAGCCTTACGCCGTCGACGGGATACCCGCCGACGGCGAACGTCGTTAATAAGCGCGCCGGTCAAGCGCCGCAACCCCTGTTCCGGAAAATATTCTTCAAATTCCGGTCAGGCGGGCGACGGCCTGTGAGGCGCCCCCATCCCAAGAAAAAGTCGCGGATTTACTTGAGTTCAACCTTGGCGCCGGCTTCTTCCAGCTTCTTCTTGATCTCTTCGGCTTCGGCTTTCGAAGCCTGTTCCTTGACGGTTTTGCCGCCAGCTTCGACGAGATCCTTGGCTTCTTTGAGGCCGAGACCGGTGATCGCGCGAACTTCCTTGATCACGTTGATCTTCTTGTCGCCAGCGTCAACCAGCACGACGTCGAATTCGGTCTTTTCTTCAGCCGCTTCGCCGCCGCCAGCGCCCGGCATAGCCGCAACGGCGACAGCGCCGGCAGCCGGCTCGATGCCGTACTCATCCTTCAGGATGTTTTTCAGTTCAGCCGCTTGCAGAAGCGTCAGGCCGACAAGCTCTTCCGCCAATTTCTTGAGGTCAGTCATTTTAAGGTTCCTTATTCGGTTAAGATGGTCGACCGGCGATCAGGCCGCTTCTCTTTTTTCAAGGGTTTCAACGATGCCGGCGATCTGCGCGCCAGGCGCCGTGATCGCGCCAACGAGGTTCGCCGCAGGCGACATAATCGTCTGGACGATCGAGGCGATAAGCTCTTCGCGCGACGGCATGGAGGCGAGCGCCTTTACACCGTTGGCGTCGAGCATCTCGTCACCCATCGCGCCGCCGAGAACGACAAGCCTGTCGTTTTTCTTGGCGTAACTGTCGATGACTTTCGCGGCGGCGACCGGGTCTTCTGAGAACGCGATCGCCGTCGGGCCCTTGAAAAGATCAGCGATCTTTTCGGCCGGCTTTCCGGAAATGGCGATTTTGGCGAGTCGATTTTTGACCACCTTCATGCCGGCGCCTGCGTTGCGAAGCTCGCCGCGCAGGTCCGTCATCTGGGCGACCGTGAGGCCACCATTGGCGACCACGACGACTGCGTTCTGGTCGAACACGCCGCCGATCCACTCGATCATTTCCGCCTTTTGGGTTCTGTCCATCGGACTTTCCCTTCCTTGGCCGTGGTTGACCCTCCCGCCCAATGCGAGAGGGCTTAGTCAGACCTGCGTTTCACCGTGGAAAGCCCGTTCGGGCTCCCGCTGCTTAAACCGCAGGAGCCTGCCCAGAAGGACCGAAGGGATCAGAACCGGCTGGAACCGGGTAATCCTGTTTCGCTTCCGTCTATGCGGGTGAACATTAAGCCGCCGGAAGTTCCGGCCGCGCCCGCAGTCTTGGACAGGTCGCTAAAAATCCGGGCATCCGGATTTCAGCGAAGGCGGTCTCATAACGCGACGGACGCGAAAATCAACCGCCAATCTTGATAGCCTCTGGATGGACCAGCGCTTAAGACGCCGGCGCCGTGTCAATTTTCACGCCCGGGCCCATGGTCGACGAGATTGCGACCTTTTTAATATAGGCGCCTTTCGCGCCTGACGGCTTGGCCTTCGTCACCGCATCGACGAAAGTGCGAACGTTTTCAGCGATCTGCGCTTCCGAAAAACTCGCCTTGCCGATGCCGGCGTGGACGATATTGCCGTTCTTTGACACGCGAAATTCGACCGCGCCACCCTTGGCGTCTTTCACCGCCTGAGCGACATTCGGCGTCACCGTGCCAACCTTGGGGTTCGGCATCAGGTTGCGCGGACCGAGCACCTTACCGAGACGCCCGACGAGCGCCATCATGTCCGGCGTCGCGATCACGCGGTCAAAGTCCATGAACCCGCCCTGGATTTTCTCAACCAGATCGGCGTCGCCGACAATGTCGGCGCCGGCTTCACGAGCTTCGTCGGCTTTCGCATCCTTGGCGAAAACCGCGACACGAACCGACTTGCCCGTGCCGTGCGGCAACGCGACAACGCCGCGCACCATCTGATCAGCATGGCGCGAATCGACGCCGAGGTTCATGGCGATCTCGATCGTTTCATCGAATTTCGCCTTGGCATTCGCTTTGATGACTTTCACCGCTTCGTCGATCGAATAGACCTTATTCACATCAACATTTGCGCGGGCGGCTGTAAGACGTTTTCCAATCTTCGCCATGATTACCCCCTCACCTCAAGACCCATCGCGCGCGCCGAGCCCATGATGATCTTGGTCGCTGCGTCTAGGTCGTTGGTGTTCAGATCCTTGATCTTGGCTTCGGCGATTTCGCGGCACTGCGCCGTGGTTACCGAGCCCGCGACCGATCGCCCGGCGGTGGCGCCGCCTTTTTGAATCTTCGCCGCTTTTTTGAGGTAATAAGACGCCGGCGGCGTCTTCATCGCAAAGGTGAACGATTTGTCGGAGAAAATGGTAATGACGACCGGAATCGGCATCCCCTTCTCCATCTGCTGGGTCTGGGCGTTAAACGCCTTGCAGAATTCCATGATGTTGAGGCCGCGCTGGCCAAGCGCGGGACCGATCGGCGGGGACGGATTCGCCGCGCCGGCCGGCACCTGAAGCTTCAGGTAGCCAGAGATTTTCTTCGCCATGTTATCCTTCCTGGGATCGAAGGGTTGCGGTGCGGCCGCGCCTGGACTTCAGCACGAACCTCCCGCAGGGAGCGCGGCGCATAGCAGGCGATGGCGCAACGCGCAACATCCCTTGCGTCGTTTCCCGGATTTTTCGCCAGACAACTTTTCAGAATAAAGAAGTATTGGGCGACCTCTATGGGGGACTTGAGGCCGCCCGGAACGCAACTGCTACTCTACGCAACTGAACCAGGGCCGTCCTCGGCCCCGTGGCGAAATACGCACGCCTGATTTAGTGATGTTATAGAGTTACAATGAGCTGAATAGTATTGCAAGAAAAAATTCGCCAAATAAGCGAGTCTTCGCAATATCGTAAGGCTCACGCAATCCGGCGGCCCTTAAAGTCGGGTCAGGCGTGCCCGGGCATTCATCTGAACGGCCGAGCGCGTTCAGCGCAGGCCGCATGTCATTTAGCGCACCGCAGCCGAGGCAAGATAGCCGCCGATGGTGATTGCGAGCATAGCGAGCGTCGTCGCCGTTAATCCCAAAACGAGTTCCAGCATATCCGGGTCCGCGCAGCATTCCTTCGCCCCGGTTTTAGACCGATATGAGAATCAAATCGTAAATTCGCGAGCTATGAAAGTTTTGACTCGAATTCGCGCAAAGCCGGTAACCGGGTTTTAATCAATACCGCCCGCCTGCGCCGCAATCACTTACGCGCATCGGCCCGACAGATGCTATGGTCTTGGTTTACAACTCTTTAATTCACCCCGTGCATACATCCGCCTATGGATCTCAAAGAAGAACAGGCAATCGGCGGCGACCCGGCGTCACATTGGTACTATATCGCCAAGGGGCGCGCCATTAAGGCGTTGCTGGGTGTCGGGCTGGGTGCTGACAAGCGAAGGTCGGTGCTGGACGTCGGCGCCGGATCGGGCGTTTTCTCGCATATGCTTGTGAGGGACGGTATCGCCCAACGCGCCGTCTGCGTCGACCCGAATTACGACGCGGCAACGATCAACACGCGCAGCGATGAAAGAATCCGCTTCGTTCATAACGTCACAGCAACCGACGCCGATACGGTATTGATGATTGACGTCATCGAACATGTCGACGACGACGTGGCGCTGATCCGCGACTACGCCAGGATCGTCAATCCGGGAACGCAATTCATTCTCTCCGTTCCGGCGTTCGATTTTCTGTGGTCGGAACATGATGATTTTCTTGAGCACCGGCGCCGATATACGCTGGACCGGTTGCGGGCGTCTGTCGTCGCGGCGGGTCTTCAGCCCGTTGAAACACGCTATTTCTTTGGCATGCTGTTCCCCGCGGTCGCCGCGATGCGGCTTGCCGCCAACGCCATGCGCGGCGACCGGCAGGCGGAAAAATCAGCGCTGAAAGTCGCGCCGGAATGGCTAAAT
>JAWKVF010000003.1:0-427064 GCA_041398145.1 Parvularculaceae bacterium
AATGATGGCGCGTTAACCATAACGCACTTTCAACCTCTTGTTTTCATAGGGAAATAAAAACTTATCCCCCTCCCTTTCCACGGCCCTATACTGATCGGCCGCAAAAATCCGTGTGCGCACGGCAAAGGCAAGGAAGGCGAAAACCATGAGCGAAATTCACCGGCATGAGTGCGGCGTGCGCGCACCCGTCTCACGCGAATTTCGCAGTCCGCAAAATACGCATAAAAATCCTGCACCCCGCATAAAGATTGACTTCGTGCCTGACCAGGGTCGATGTATATTCTACAAATTCCGTACCCGGAAGGGCGCTCCTTCAACCAACGGGCGAGCCGGCCTCAGCCGCGGCGAGGGCGGCGGCGAGCGCGTCGATCTCATGCTCGCTGAAGACCCGAACGTCCGCATCGGCAAGCGCGCGCGCCGCAACCCCAACGCCGTTGATCGTGACGCCCGCGAAAGCGCCGTCATGGATGAAATTGACACCGCAGGACGGGCTGTTCTCTTTCAGCAGCGCGAACCGGCAGTGATGGGCGCGCGCAAGATCGAGGGCCGCCGCCGCGCCGGCGGCGAATTCGGCCGAAACGTCGCGCCCGGTAGTGTCGACAACGCGGCCATCGACGATTTCCGCCGGCGGGCGCGGAACTGGCAGGCCGCCCGCGATTTCCGGGCAGATCGCCACGAGCCGCCCCTCGCCGCGCCATTGCTCGATCAGCCGGTGACGGACAAGCCTGTCGGCGCCGTCATAACGCACCGGCGCGCCGGTCAGGCAGGCGGAAACGAGGATCTTCTCCACGCGTCAACCTTTTGCGATCTCGATAAACCGCTCGACATCCGCAGCGCGCGTGGCCCACGAACAGATGAGCCGGCGCATCGCGCCATTCGCCGGATCGCCCGGCGTCACCCACGGATAGAACTTCGCGCCGGCGGCGTACAGCTTGTCTTCAACGCCGGCGGGGAACGAGGCGAAGACTTCATTCGCCTGCGTCGGATGCCAGATTTTTGCCCCCGCATCGGCGAGCCCCGCCGACAGCTTCGCCGCCATCGCATTGGCGTGGCGCGCCATCGACAGCCACAGATCATCGGCGAAATAGGCGTCGAACTGCGCCGAGATGTAGCGCATCTTGGAGAACAATTGCGCGGCGCGTTTGCGGCGGAACATGAAATCCTTCGCCGCGTCGGGGTCGAAAAACACCACCGCCTCGGCGATCATGCAGCCATTCTTGGTGCCGCCGAACGACAGGGCGTCGACGCCCGCCCTCCAGGTGATATCCGCCGGCGCACAGCCAAGATGGGCGAGCGCATTGGCGAAACGCGCGCCGTCCATGTGCAGCTTCAGCCCGCGCGACCGGGCGAGATCGCCGATGGCCTTTACTTCGTCCACGGAATAAACACCGCCGCATTCGCTGGCCTGGGTGATCGAGATCGCCGACGCCGGCATGCCGTGCGGGGAACGCTCGGGAAAACCGGCGAGCGCCGTCTCAATAATCTGCGGCGAGAGCTTCGCCGCCTCGCCGGCGAGCGGCAACAGCTTCGCGCCGCCGGTGAAAAATTCAGGCGCGCCACATTCGTCCATCTGGATGTGCGCCTCGCGATGGCAAAGGATCATCCCCCAGGCCGGGGTCATCTGCGACAACGCCAGCGAGTTCGCCGCGCCGCCGGTAGCGACGAAAAACACCGCGACCTCGCACCCGAAAATCTCGGTGAATTTTTTCCCGACCCGCGCGGTCTCCTCGTCGCCGCCGTAAGACGGCGCCTCGCCGTCATTGGCGGCGGCGATCGCGGCGAGAATGTCAGGGTGCACGCCGGCCCAGTTGTCGGATGCGAAATTCATGATCGCCAGCCATCGCGCGCCGGCGCAACCAGGTCAAGGGCAGGCCGGGTCAAGCACTGCGCCCTCAAGCGCGCCGATGAAATCTTCATAATCGTCGATAATGCGTTGCGCGCCCGCCGCGATGAGGCGCGCGCCATGACCGTCGAAACAATGTCCGCCGCCAACAAACCCCCAGACCTGCATGCCCGCGGCGCACGCGGCGCGAACGCCGTTTTCGCTGTCTTCAAGCGCCAGGCAATGCGCCGGGTCGAGCCCGAGTTTTTCCGCCGCGAACAGGAATATATCCGGCGCCGGTTTGCCATGGGCGACCAGATCGGCGGAATAAACATGCGGCGCGGCCAGCGCCCACAAATTCGTGCGCTTCAGCTTCGCCTCAAGGAAATGCGCGCGCGAGGACGAGGCGACGGCGAGCGCGCCGATGCGCTCTCGCGCCGCGCCAAGGGCGCGGTCGGCCCCCGCCACCGCGGTCAACGCATGGCGTTCTCGGCGGCGGCCTTCAAGCACGATGTCGGCGAAATTGTCCGGCGCCGGGGCGCCATGCCGGGCGGCGTAATCGGCGCGGAGCTGGTCGAAAAACGCGCCGTCATGCAGGCCGACAAACCGGCGCACATAGTCCTGCGGCGAATAGACGAGGTCGAACTGCGCCAGCGCCGCGCGCTCGCCGCGGATCGCCAGCACCTCGCTATCAACGAGAACGCCGTCGCAATCGAATATCACCGCATCAATACTCACGCCCCGTTGATATCGCGCGGCGGCGAAAAGAAAAGCCCCGCCGAAGCGGGGCTTTCCAACACTGTTTCGAATTGCGGCGAATTACGCGCCGGCGAGAACCGCCAGCAGCAACAGCGCCACGATATTGGTGATCTTGATCATCGGGTTCACCGCCGGGCCGGCCGTGTCCTTGTACGGATCGCCGACGGTGTCGCCGGTGACGGCGGCCTTGTGGGCGTCGGAGCCCTTGCCGCCATGGTGGCCGTCCTCGATGTATTTTTTCGCATTATCCCATGCGCCGCCGCCGGCGGTCATCGAGATGGCTACGAAAAGACCGGTGAGAATGACGCCGATCAGCATCGCGCCGACCGCCGACAGGGCCTGGGATTTGTCAGCGACGAAGGCGATGACGAAATACAGGACGATCGGCGACAGGATCGGCAACATCGACGGCGCCATCATCTCTTTAATCGCCGCACGCGTCAGCATGTCGACGGCGCGGCCATAGTTCGGCTTGGACGTGCCGGCCATGATGCCGGGGTCTTCGCGGAACTGGCGACGAACCTCTTCGACCACCGCCTGCGCGGCGCGGCCGACCGCCTGCATGGCGATGCCGCCGAACAGGAACGGCAGCAGGCCGCCAACCAGAAGGCCGGCGATGACATAGGGGTTCGACAGCGAGAAGTTGACCGCAACGTCGGCGAAGAACGGATAGTCCGCCGGGTGCGCCGCGAAGTGCTTGATGTCTTCGGTATACGCCGCGAACAGCACCAGCGCGCCAAGACCGGCCGAACCGATGGCGTAGCCCTTGGTGACGGCCTTGGTGGTGTTGCCGACCGCGTCGAGGGCGTCAGTCGTCTCGCGTACCGAGCCTTCAAGGCCGGCCATTTCGGCGATGCCGCCGGCATTGTCCGTAACCGGACCAAATGCGTCAAGCGCGACGATCATGCCGGCGAGCGCCAGCATCGTCGTGACCGCCGTGGCGATGCCGTAAAGGCCGCCAAGGTTATAGGTCGCGATGATGCCGACGACGATGACGAGCGCCGGCGCGGCGGTCGCCTCCATCGAAACGGCAAGCCCCTGGATGACGTTGGTGCCGTGACCCGACACCGACGCTTCGGCGACCGAACGCACCGGGCGGAAGCCGGTGCCGGTGTAGTATTCGGTGATCCACACGATGAGGCCGGTGACGACAAGACCGATCACGCCGCACCAGAACAGGCTCATGCCCGTAAAGCTTGCGCCGGCGATGGCCTCGTTAAGGCCGAACATCTGCTGGGTGACGAAGAAAATCGCGACCAGCGACAGAACGCCGGTGGTGATGAGGCCCTGATAGAGCGCACCCATGATATTGGTCGACCCCTTGGTCAGGCGCACGGCGAACGTGCCGATGATCGAGGTGACGATGCACACGCCGCCAATCGCCAGCGGATACATCATGAACTCGCTCGCATTCGCGGTGAACAGGATCGAGCCGAGCACCATGGTCGCGGCGACGGTGACGACATAGGTTTCGAACAGATCGGCGGCCATCCCGGCGCAGTCGCCGACATTGTCGCCGACATTGTCGGCGATGGTCGCCGGATTGCGCGGATCGTCTTCGGGGATGCCGGCTTCAACCTTGCCGACCATGTCGCCGCCAACGTCGGCGCCCTTGGTGAAGATGCCGCCGCCAAGACGGGCGAACACCGAAATCAGCGACGCGCCGAGCGACAGCGCGACGAGACCGTTTACGACCTCGCGGCTTTCCGGCGCATTGCCCATCGGCCCGGTGAGGATCGCATAATAGCCGGCAAGGCCCAAAAGCGCGAGGCCGGCGACCAGCATGCCGGTGACGGCGCCGGCGCGGAACGCGACCGACAGGCCTTTGCCAAGGCCCTCGCTCGCGGCCTGCGTCGTGCGCACGTTCGCCCGCACAGAGACCAGCATGCCGATGAACCCGGCGGCGCCGGAAAGGATGGCGCCGATGGCGAAACCGATGGCCGGGATCAGGTTGAAACCGAAAGCCACCAGCAAAATGATGAACACCGCCGCGCCAGCAATGGCGATCGTCGTGTACTGGCGGTTCAAATAGGCCTGCGCGCCTTCCTGGATCGCCGCAGCGATTTCTTTCATGCGGTCATTGCCCGCAGACAACGACATCACGGATTGAATTGTGAAAACACCATACAAAATGGCGAGCATGCCGGCCCCTACGACCAGCCACAAGCTTAAGCTCATTGATTCCCTTCCCTCGGCCGAACGGCCTGTTAGCGGACTGCCAATTTACAGATTTACGGGGGGAGAACGCCGACATGGCCGCCGCACGAGAGGTTCTCACCCTTGCGCGCGTACGCTTCAATCAGCCCCCGTTTTGTCGGGGCGGAAACTGACAAAGCCGTCATGCAAAATCAACAAAAAGTTGATTTGCCGGCGAAATTCAGCGCCGCGTCCGGGCGTTCCGTCACTGTCGCCGCCAAAGACCGCAAAATACCTTTGTAGTTACGGAACAAAAACGTTTCATCAGCGCGTCTGCGGTCAGACAAACCGGCGCTGCATTGCATCGTTGAAACATCGCGGCGTAAAACTTGAGGATGAAAAGCCGTGAAAATCTTGCTCACGGGCGGAAAGGCTTGTATCCGCCATAATGGCTGGTTTTCGCGCTTGAAAGAGCGTGGTTTGCGCGTGGGCGAACGTATCTGGTGCAACACGGCCGGCAATAGTGGCGCTCTGGAATTGGGCAGACAGGCAACAGGGCTCTTTAAAATCGCCCTAACATGCGGATTTTCGGGTGATTTTTTTCCTCTCTCCAGCTAAGTGCTTTGAACGGTCGTCGGGGGCGGGCCGGGTAAAAGCTGGTAAAATACAAGTCGCACGGCGGGGGCGGTAATGTCTGGCATTTCGAGTAGCGCACAGCCAACAATCTCCAATGACGCCTCAAATCCGCTGAAGCTTGACCTGTTTGCGACCCTTTCGGATGCGCTCGATTACGCCGCCGGCGGCGAGACCGGGTATAATTTCTACAATCTTCGCGGCGAGCTGACGGAGAGCCTGACTTACGCGAAATTGCGCGAATCCGCCGTCGATCTCGCGGCGCGGCTGGCCGGGCGGTTCGAACGCGGCTCTCGGCTGGCGTTGATCGCCGAGACCAGTCCTGAATTTCTCGTCGCCTTTTTCGCCTGTCAGTATGCGGGCATCGTCCCCGCACCCTTGCCGCTGCCGGTCAATCTCGGCGGCAAGGAAGGCTATCTGACGCAGGTCCGCCTGATGGTGTCGGGCGCCAAGGCCGCCGCCGCCATCGGCCCGGCGACGCTGAAAGAGTTCCTTGGCGAGGCGCTTGGCGACATCGCCGGCGCCGACGTCCTCAGTTTTGAAGAGATCGCCAAATTGCCGAAAGCGGCGCAGCCGGCGATCGCGTTCGGCCCTGATGAACTTTGCTATATTCAGTACTCGTCCGGTTCGACGAGCGCGCCGAAAGGCGTTATCGGCACGCAAAAGTCGGTCAATGCAAACCTGCACGGCATCACCCGATACGGGATGCGGTTGCGCGCCGATGATCGCGCAATCTCCTGGCTGCCGCTTTATCACGACATGGGGCTGATCGGGTTTGCCCTTGCGCCGATGTACGGCCAGCGCTCGGTCGACCTCCTATCGACATCTGATTTCGTTCGGCGGCCGCTGATGTGGCTGCGCCTGATGTCGCAGAACCGCGCGACCATCACCTATAGCCCTTCATTCGGATACGAACTAAGCGCACGGCGCGCCTCCAAGGCCGAAGAGGGAGCGCTTGATTTGTCGCATGTGCGCATCGCCGGCATCGGCGGCGATATGGTGCGCCCCGAGGCGCTGAACGCCTTCGCTGAAGCGTTTGCCGGCGCCGGGTTCGATGCGGGCGCGTTCCTGCCGAGCTATGGCATGGCCGAGGCGACGCTGGCGTTGTCTTTCACCGAAATCGGCGCGCCGATTGAAGTCGATTATGTCGATATGCGTCACTATAACAGGTCGGGCGTGGCGCAGCCGGCGTCAGTCGTCACCTCGCCGGAACACCGGCGCGGATTCGTGCTTTGCGGCGTCGCCCTGCCCGAACACGAAATCGAAGTTCGCGCAGAAAACGGCAATCGCGCCGCTGATCGCGAAGTCGGACGTATACTGATTAAAGGCCCGAGCATTACCCCTGGCTATTACAGCGATGAAGACGCGACCGCGCGGCTGTTCGACGGCGACTGGCTTGACACCGGCGATATGGGCTACACGCTCAGGGGCCAGATCGTCATCACCGGGCGCGCCAAAGACCTGATCATCATCAACGGCCGCAATATCTGGCCGCAGGATATCGAGTGGGCGGTTGAAAAGGTTGACGGCGTGCGCCAGGGCGGCGTGGCGGCGTTTTCCGTTGACGACGGCGTCGGCGAAAGAATTGTCGTCATCGCCGAACGGCGCGGCATGGACGCCGATGCGCTGGTCTCGCTTCACCGCGAAGTCGCCCGCACGATTCAGAGCGCGGCCGGCGCGCCGGCGCAGGTCGTTCTTGCGCGGCCGCATTCGATGGTGCTCACCTCGTCGGGCAAGCTGTCGCGCGCCAAGGTCAAACAGAAATACCTGCTGGGCGAGTTCGATGAATATCTCGGCCAGTCCGCGCAGCCGCCGGAAAAAACCCTGGCGGAAGCGCGCGTGTGACGCGCATCGCCGTTACCGGCGGGACCGGCTTTGTCGGGGCCGCCCTGATCGATCTGCTTGTTGCGCAACAGTTTGACGTTGCCGCCCTTGTGCGTGACCGCCGGCGCCTGGCCGCGCGCGCCGGCGTCGACGTGATCGAAGGCGATCTTGAAAATGATTCGGCGCTTGGCGCGCTCGCCGCCGGCGCCAGCGCCGTCATTCACCTCGCCGGCGTTACCCATGCGCGAAGCGACGCCGACTATGGCAGGGTGAATGTCGATGGCGCCCGCCGGGCGGCGATCGCGGCGGAAGCGGCCGGCGCGCGGTTCGTTCATGCCTCGTCGATGTCGGCGCGCACGCCCGGGGTTTCGGCCTATGCGCGCAGCAAGTTCACCAGCGAGGGCGCCATTCGCGAGAGCTTAGCCGGCGGGAACTGGATCGCCCTGCGGCTGCCCGCCATCTATGGACCCGGCGACCGCGCCACGCTGCCTTATTTCAAACTTGTCAAATCGGGGCTCGCGCTGGAGCCTGCAACGACAACGCCGGCGCGCGCCTCAATCCTGTTTGTCGATGACGCCGCCGCCGCGCTTGTCCGCGCGGCGCAAGCCGCTCTGCCGGCGGGCGTCTATGAGGTTGGCGACGACCGCAGCGACGGCCACGCCTGGTCCGAAATCGGCGCGGTCCTCGGCGCAAGCCTAGGCCGCCGTCCCCGCGCGATCCGGGTGCCGCGCCCGCTTGTCGCGCTCGCCCATAACGGAACGCGGCTGGTTGAAGGCGTTCTTGGCCGCACGCCTTCGGTGCGCAGCGGCCAGATAAACGAGTTCTTTCACCCCGACTGGGTGGCCCGCGAAAACCTTTTCAGCGCCGCCAGCGGCTGGCGGCCGCACACCACGCTTGAGGAAGGGTTTGCAAAATCGGTCCGGTGGTATCAAGAAAAGGGACTGTTATAGAGCGCCGCGCGCTCACAATCGGGAGTTCGACATGGCGGGAATAGACGCATCCGGCATCCAGGAAGATGACGATTTGGTGTTTCGGCGCATCTGCTCGCTGCTGGAGCCGCTGAACCACAAGGGGGCTAAACTCACCCGCGAAACCGATCTGGTCGCAGATCTGGAAGTTGACAGCGTTTCGGTTCTCGACGTGGTGATGGATATCGAAGACAATTACGATATTTCGATTCCGGTCAACACGATCTCGGAAACCAAAACAATCGGCCAGCTGGTCGATGCAATCCACACCATCAAGAAACAGCAGGCGTAACGAATGAGCTTGTTCGAGAAATTCGAAAAAACAGCGGCGCTGTACAACCAGCTCTCCGACGCCGGGGCCAATCCGTTCACCGTCGTCATGGAAGAGGTGCTGGGCCCGACACGGGCGAAGATCAGGGGCCGCGAGACGGTGCTTGCCGGCACCCACAACTATCTTGGCCAGACGTTTGAAAAATCCGCCATTGAAGCCGCCAAGCACGCTCTTGATACGGAAGGAACCGGCACCACCGGCTCGCGGTTCGCCAACGGGACTTTCGCCGGACACAAGGCGCTTGAACGCGATCTTGCGGCTTTTCTCGGCATGCCAAACTGCGTGGTGTTCTCAACCGGTTATGTCGCCAATCTCGGCGCGATCGCTGGCCTGATAAATGCGGCCGAAGACGTCGTGCTGATTGATGCGGACTGTCATGCCTGCATCTATGACGG
The DNA here is from genome assembly GCA_041398145.1 of Parvularculaceae bacterium. GTDB lineage: Bacteria > Pseudomonadota > Alphaproteobacteria > Caulobacterales > Parvularculaceae > Amphiplicatus. The sequence goes on from JAWKVF010000003.1 coordinate 8,869, forward strand.
CTGCCAGCTCGCCGGCGCCGAGACAATCCGTTTTCGCCATAACGATCCGGAAAGCCTCAACAAGCGGCTTGCCCGGCTAGACCCCGCAGTCAAGGGAAAACTCGTCTGCATTGAGGGCATGTACTCAATGTATGGCGACATCGCGCCGGTGAAAGAGTTTGTCGACGTCGCCCACCGCCACGGCGCATATCTGCTTGTCGACGAGGCTCATTCATTCGGCGTCTACGGCGAAACCGGCAAGGGCGTCAGCGAAGTCGAAGGCGTCATGGACAAGATCGACTTCTATAGCGGCACATTTTCAAAGAGCCTCGCCTCGATTGGCGGCTTTGTAGCGTCGAACCATCGCGAAGTCGAATATCTCCGCTTTTCCTCCCGGCCTTACATGTTCACGGCGTCGCCTTCGCCGGCGACAATCGCGTCGGCCACCGCCACGCTGAAGAATATTGCAGCGACGCCGGCGATCCGCGCGCAGTTGTGGGAGAACGCCAATCGTCTGCATAGCGCCTTCACGCAATTGGGGCTGAACGTAGCGGCGACGCCGGCGCCGGTGATCTCGGTTCTATTGCCGACCAAAGAGACCGCGTTCGCCGCCTGGAATTTTCTTCTGGAAAATGGCGTATACGTCAACATGGCGATCCCGCCGGGAACGCCGGGCAAGGATTCGCTGTTGCGTCTGGCGGTGTCCGCCGCCCACACGCCCGAAGACATTGACCGCCTTGTCGCGGCCTATACCGCAATGGCCGAAACATTCAGCGATGCGCGCAAATCGGCCTGATCGCTCACAAGTGCTTGATCGCGGCCTTTGTTGCCGCCGCCATCGCGACTTGGCCCGATTTGGGACGCGGTTTCGGCGCAAACTTCGCAAGATTGTCGCGATTAACCGCTATCCGGGTCTGGTTTGACCTGTCAGGGAGTTCCCGACGAAATGGCCTCAGCAGTTTTGCGTAATTTTCTCGGCGTTTTGGCGATGGCCGGCGGCTGCGGCGCCTCCACCGCCGATGCCGCGTTTGAACATGTCAGTTGCACCGGCGCGCCCAACGAAGTCCGCGTCACCGTGTCGAACGTCAAACAGAGCGCCGGGCTGATGACCGCCGAGCTGTTTCGGAATGAACCGGAAAATTTCCTTAAAAAAGCCGGCCGCGAATTTCGCGTGCGCTACGCCGCGCTTGCGCCGGTGACGCAATTTTGCGTCCACGCGCCAGCCGCCGGCGAGTTCGCCATCGTCGTTTACCATGACGAGAACGCCAACCGGAAATTCGATAAAAACGGTCTCGGCATCCCGAAGGAGCCATTTGGCATTTCCAACGATCCCGCGATCAAATTCGGGCCGCCGCCGATCGATAAGGCACTTTTTGAGGTTGCCAGCACCGGCGCAAGCGTGGAAATCAGACTTCGCAACTAGAGCCTGCTGCAGGAAAAGTGGTTCACCGGTTTTCCGGTTCGCAACAGGCTCAATCAATAATTTTTAGCCGATTGCTGAATGACTTTAACCGCGATCGGCTCTAGCCGCGGCCCGGACGGCGCGGCGCTGAAGGGAGCCTCGTCAATGACTGACGCCGCAGCCGATATCGCCAGCCGAGTGGTCATAGAACCTGTTGACGGCGACGAAGGCCGCCGGCTGTTTATCAGGGCAGGCAAGCCGGCCTATGCCGGCGATCCGAATTTCATCGCGCCGCTGGAATTCGAATTCGCCGCCCGTCTCGACCCGAAGCAAAACCCGACATTGAAAGACGCGCAGTTCCAGATGTTTGTCGCTTGCCGCGATGGGGCGCCGGTGGGGCGCGTCTCCGGGTTTATCAATCCGCTCTATCTCGACCACTATGGCGAACAAACCGGACATTTCGGGTTTCTTGATGCGATTGATGACGCGGAAGTCTTCAAATTGCTGATGATGACGGTGGAAGACTGGATGCGTGCGCGCGGCATGGAAAAAATAGCGGGCCCGTTTTCGTCGTCCGTCAATGAGGAAAGCGGCATGCTGATCGATGGTTTCGACACGCCGCCTTATGTGATGATGCCCCACGGTCGCAACTGGTATCGCCATCATATCGAGGCGCACGGCTATGCCAAAGCGATGGACATGTTTGCGCTGCGCTACATTCCTAAGCGCAAATTTATTCCTGAACGGCGGATGAAATTTATCGAACGCGCGCTTTCCTCACCGAAAGTTTCAATCCGATATATCGACTTCAAGCGCTTCAATGACGAGATCGCAACTCTTGTCGACATCTATAGGGACGCATGGAGCGATAATTGGGGCTTCGTACCAATGACCGAAGCACAGATCGCCCATATGGCGAAAGAACTTCGCCCGATCATCGAAAAATACAACATCATCTTTTGCGAATATGACGGCGAACCGGTCGCATTCGGTTTGGTGCTGCCGAACATAATGGAGGCAGTGCGCGACTTCGACGGCAAACTATTGCCGTTCAACTGGGCTAAACTGCTATGGCGCCTGAAAGTGAAAAAGCTTAGCCAGGCCCGCATGCCGCTTATGGGGGTAAGAAAAAAGCTTCATGGTAAGCCGCTCGGCGCGGCGTTCGCCTACAAGATTATCGACATGGTCAATTCCGCCAACATGGACCATGGCGTTACCTCATCAGAGCTTTCCTGGATACTCGAAAGCAATCATGACATGCTTAACATGCTCACCGACATGGGCGGCGAGATCTACAAGACATATCGTATCTACGAAAAGCCGCTTTGAAAATCTGCAAATGGTCAGCGTAAAAACGGCTCGTCGAAACTGCGCAGCTTTCTCGAATGAAGGGTTCCGGCCTGCGCCTCTTCCCGCAACAACTCAATCGCCTTCACGCCAATCGCCAAGTGTTGGGAAACACGGGCCTGATAAAAGGCGTCGGCCATGCCGGGAAGCTTGATTTCGCCGTGCAGCGGTCGGTCGGAAACGCATAACAACGTGCCGTAAGGAACGCGGTATCGGTACCCGTTGGCCGCAATGGTCGCGGATTCCATATCGATGGCGATGGCGCGAGACTGATTAAGACGCACCGCGATCTGGCTAAAATTAAGCTCCCAGTTCCGGTCGCCGGTCGTCACAACCGTGCCGGTGCGAAGATGCTCTTTCAACCGCCCCTTGGGGATATCGGCGACCTGCTCTACCGCCGCGGTCATTGCGAGCTGAACTTCGGCGATTGTCGGCACCGGGATAGACGGCGGTAGCGCCTCATCGAGCACATTGTCTTCCCGCAAATAGGCGTGCGCCAGCACATAATCGCCCAGCCGCTGGGTGCGGCGCAGGCCGCCGCAATGGCCAATCATCAACCACACATGCGGCCGCAGAACCGCAAGATGGTCGGTAATATTCTTTGCATTCGACGGCCCGACCCCGATATTCACTAGCGTGATGCCCTGATGCCCGTCCTTGACCAGATGATAAGCCGGCATTTGCGGTTGCTTGGCGAGCGGGGGCTTTGACGGTTCGGCGCCCTTGCGCGTGATCCTGTCGCCAGGCTCGATCAGGGCTGAAAACTCGCCGGCTTCGACCCGGGTGCGGCCCAATTCGATAAATTCATCGACATAGCGCTGGTAATTTGTAAACAGAATAAAATTCTGGAAATGCTCTGGCTTTGTCGCGGTGTAATGCTGGATGCGGTGCAGCGAGTAATCAGTGCGCTCGGCAGTGAATGGCGATAACGGCAGCGGACCGCCGCGTTCCAGGATCAGGCCGCCATCGACGATGACGTCATTGGTCGCGATCAGGTTTGGCGTATGGAAATAATGCTGAAGCTCTTCGCGCTGTCTCGGGGTTAACGCCGCCGTCGCCTGTTCCAGGGCGAAACTCAGCGGCAACGGCGTGCGTGAACGGCCAACGTAGAGCTTGGCCTCAAAACGTTCGCAGATGCGCCGCAATTGATCGAGCAGATAGCCGCGAAACAGCTCGGGCTGGGTGATGGTCGTTCCATGAAGACTTGTTGCCGCGATGCGACCGAGCGCAAGAGAGCCGGTCTGGATCGCCCGCTCTGGCGGAACGACCGCACACAGATAAGGGTAAGTCGGCGCCTGCACATCGCCCACTTTGAGCTCACCAGCCGCATATTTCCTGAACTGGTCAGCGACAGAAGAAACAGCCTGGTTATAAATCTCCGTCAGGCGGTCGACGGCGGCTTCAGGGTTCGGGCAATGGGCAAGGTCATCCGCTGGCGCATCAACAAAAATATCAGTTTTCATATATCCTCCTCATGGCCCCCGGATTGGGACCAGCTGACATGGGTCGCTAAAATTGGTGGGGGACAATACAGCGCTTTTTTTAAAGCGCCAGAGGGGGATATCCACAAGCGGCGAACAACGCCGGCAAATCCTTGGGAAAAGCTGTGCGAATGCTGACGGTCAGGCGGCGTTTTCTCCGACCAGTATTTCCCGCTTGCCAGCGTGATTGGCCGGGCTGACAACCCCCTCGTCTTCCATCCGCTCAATCAGCGTCGCCGCCCGGTTGTAGCCGATCTGCAGCCGGCGCTGGATATACGAGGTCGACGCCTTGCGGTCGCGAAGGACCACAGCGACCGCCTTATCGTAGAGCGCATCGCCCGAAGACGTGTTGCCGCCGATATCCAGGCCGCCCATCGCGCCGCCGTCTTCGTCGCGCATTTCGGTCACTTCCTGCACATAGTCAGGCTTGCCCTGCTTTTTCAAAAACTTGACGACCTTTTCGACTTCCTCGTCCGACACGAATGCGCCGTGAACCCGCCGGATGCGCCCGCCGCCAGCCATGTGCAGCATATCGCCCATGCCGAGGAGCTGTTCGGCCCCCTGCTCCCCCAGGATCGTGCGGCTGTCGATCTTGGAGGTCACTTGGAAACTGATCCGGGTCGGGAAGTTCGCCTTGATCGTGCCGGTGATGACATCGACCGACGGGCGCTGCGTCGCCATGATCAAATGAATGCCGGCGGCGCGCGCCATCTGGGCCAGTCGCTGGACCATGCCCTCGATGTCCTTGCCCGCGACCATCATTAGGTCGGCGACCTCGTCGATAACGACGACAATGAATGGCATCGGCTCGTAATCCAGCTCTTCGGTTTCGTAAATCGGCTCACCGGATTCTTCGTCATAACCGGTATGCACGCGGCGACTCAGCATCTCGCCGTTTTCCTCCGCCTCCAGAATGCGCTGGTTGAAGCCTTCGACGTTTCGCACGCCCACTTTCGACATGCGCCGGTAACGCTCCTCCATTTCCCGCACGGTCCATTTCAGCGCGACGACCGCCTTGCGCGGGTCGGTCACGACCGGCGCCAGCAAATGGGGAATCCCTTCGTAGACCGATAATTCCAGCATTTTCGGATCGATCATGATCAGCTTACACTGGTCCGGCGACAATCGATAAAGCAGCGACAAAATCATTGTGTTGATGCCGACAGACTTGCCCGATCCCGTCGTACCGGCGATCAGCAAATGCGGCATACGCGCCAGATCGGCGTAAACCGGTTCGCCGCCGATGCCTTTGCCAAGTCCGAGGGTAAGTTCGCCGCGCGTATTTTCAAAATCGTCCGCGCCGAACAATTCGCGGATGTAAACCGTTTCGCGGTCCTGGTTCGGCAGTTCGATACCGATCACATTTCGCCCGGGAACAACCGCGACACGCGCCGCAACGGCGCTCATCGAACGGGCGATATCGTCGGCCAAGCCAATCACCCGCGATGATTTAACGCCGGCGGCGGGCTCAAGCTCATAAAGGGTCACCACCGGGCCTGGGCGTACATTGATGATTTCGCCCCGCACGCCGAAATCAGCCAGAACATTTTCCAGCATGCGCGCATTCTGTTCGAGCGCTTCGTCGGAAACGACACGCGCACGCTGGGCCGGCGGCCTTGCGAGGAGATTGAGCGCCGGAAGCTCATAACTGCCCGGTTTGAATACCGGCAATTCATGCTGGCGTTCGCGCGCTTCGCGCTTTCCTGATTTCTGTTGGCCATGGGTTTTACGGATGATTTTACGCTTGCGCGACGGCGCCACCAGTTCCGGTTCGTAGTTTTCTGCGTCCTCGTCCTCGTACTCCTCCTCGTCGTCATCTTCATATTCGTCTTCAAGATCGCCGTATTCGGTCTGGGCGTCCTCCCGTGATATCGCGTCATATCGGTTCGAGACAGCCGCGCTTACGTCGGCGCACGCCTCCATCAATGCCTGAAGGCCCGCCTCAACACGCGCGATCGTAAGGCCGCAGACGAAACCGAAGGCCACGACACCGGTGAAGAAAAATGTCAACCCGGCGATGGTCTCGGCCGCCTTTACGCTTACCGGCGCAAACAGCGCGGTTAATGCAGCTAGCACAGCGTCGCCGCCGGCGCCGCCAAGGCCGCTGACGAACGGCCACGATGCCGGCGCTGGCAGGAAAGACAAAAATCCGGCCAACAAGAGCAAGCTGAACGGGGCCGCAACGAATCTGGCCAACGCCGCCGCCGGGGTTGCTTCCTCGGCGATCGCCTCGCCGCCGCGACGAAGCGCGACGCCGCCCCAGATAAATAGTGGAAGGGCGGCGAACAAGCTTGCTCCGCCGACAAGCTGCAGGCCGATATCCGCCCAGACCGCGCCAAGACCGCCGCCCCAATTGTCCACGCCATGGGGCGTTGCATTGTTCAGGCTGGGGTCGCTGATCGAAAATGTTGAAATCGCGATGAGGACCCAGACCGCCAAGAGCACAATTGCAACGCCGCCAGCCCGGGCCAGAAGCTCGCGCTGCAAAGTAACAATACGTTCCGACATTGTCGGTTCGGCGCGGGACCGCCTGAATTTACGTGACATGGCTCGAAATCGCTGACGAATACTGGGTGAAACCGGCGTCGTTAATGATGCCATGACGCAAAAGGAAAAGGGTTAACGTGCGTTAACCCTTTTCCCGATCCTGCCATTTTTATCGTCAATCAGGCTTTGTAAAAGTCCGGATAGGCCTCCAGGCCCAGTTCCGACTTGTCGAGACCCGCGTGTTCCACTTCGCTGGAAACGCGGATGCCAATCGAATATTTAAGCGCAATCCAGATCAGGCTGGAGACCACGAAGACAAACGCGCCGATCATCAACGACCCCGCCGCCTGACCAAGAAAACTCGCATCGGAATTGGTCCATGGCACAATCATCGTACCCCAGATACCGCATAGAAGGTGGGCCGGAATCGCGCCAACAACATCGTCAATCTTGAGGCGGTCAAGAAACGGCACCGCCACCGTGACGATTACGCCGCCAAATGCGCCAATCAGCACGGCCTGCCAAATCTCAGGCGTCAGCGGCCCTGCAGTAATCGAAACCAAGCCGCCAATCGCGCCGTTCAAAACAATTGTGAGGTCGGTTTTTTTATAAATGACCGATGTCAAAACCATGGCCGAGATCACGCCGCCGCATGCCGCCATATTCGTGTTGACGAGCACATTCGAGACGGAGACTGCATCGCTGATCGTTCCCAAGGCGAGTTGCGAGCCGCCGTTAAAACCGAACCACCCCAGCCAGAGGATGAACGTACCAAGCGCGGCAAGCGGCAAGTTAGAACCCGGCAACGGCGTCACGTGATTACCGGAATACTTCCCGCGGCGCGGACCGAGCACCAATGCCCCCGCCAATGCCGCCCAGCCCCCTGTCGCATGCACCAGCGTCGAGCCGGCGAAATCGGAAAACGCAAACTTTGCATCCAGAATACCTTTGCCCCAGACCCAGGATGCCTCGATCGGATAGATCACACCGGTCAGGATGGCTGTGAAGATGATGAACGGCCAGAATTTGATTCGCTCCGCCAGCGTGCCGGAGACAATAGAGGCGGCGGTCGCCACGAAAACCATCTGAAAGAACCAGTCCGATGACGCCGCGTAACCGACGCTCATCGGATCGGCATCATCCGCCGACCACACACCAAACGAGCCAAGCAAGCCGCCCGGCTCGACACCGTAAATAAGGTTATACCCGGTTAGCCAGACCATGATTCCCGAGACGGAAAATACCGCCACGTTTTTGAGGCAAATCGCGGCCGCGTTCTTGGTGCGCACAAGTCCCGCTTCCAGCATGCAGAAGCCGGCGGCCATGAACATCACGACCATTCCGGAAAACAGGAACAACATCGAATTGAACACGAACAACGACGTGTCGCTCGCCGGTGCGGCCTCCTGAGCCAAGGCTGGCGCCGCGCAGACGAGTGATGCGGCCACCGAAACGGTTGCGACGACGGAGTTTTTCTTCATGATTTTTCGCCCCATTTTACAAGGCATCCTTTCCCGATTCACCAGTACGAACACGGATGATCTGCTCAAGATCGAAGACAAACACTTTACCGTCGCCGATTGCGCCAGTTTGTGCGGTTTCGCATATTGTTGTCACAACGGCGTCCGCCAGGTCCGCAGGAACGGCTGCTTCGATCTTAATTTTGGGGCGAAAGTCGACGCTGTACTCGGCGCCGCGATAAATCTCGGAATGGCCCTTTTGACGTCCATATCCGCGCACATCAGTCACCGTCAGACCGGTCACACCCAACGCGCCCAAGGCTAAGCGAACCTCGTCCAGTTTTCCGGGCTTTATGACAGCGGAGATAAATTTCATGAGATCTCTCCATCTTTTGCATACCGATTTATATCGATGCTTCGCAGCCTGACGATAGCAGGCGCACCTGAAACGCTATGCGCATTCCAGCTGCGCTGCAACATAAAATTATTGCGGCGCATCAATTTCGTGCTGCGTTTCGTGCATTTTCACGCCAAAATTAGTTTCTTATACCATTTTGTGCCGTGTTGTTGGTATTATGTTGTGTTTTTGCAACTAGTGCGCGCCGTAATTTTTGCGTCGCAACATTTTTCTTGTGTCAGCTTTCGGCTCAAACCTACCCTTCTCGCCGATATAGGGAGAGGAAACGCCGCGTAATTCCGTCGGGTACGAACCATTTTTGACTCGGAGAGAAGCATGCGGAAATCAATATTAGTATCAGTAATCGCCAGCGTCGGTATATGCGTCGGCACGCCCGCCAAGGCTGAGAAAATGTCCGTCAGCACAACGGCGGGTTTTGAATCGCGATATATTTTTCGTGGCGTACAATTTGCGGAAACAAGCATCCAGCCGGCTGTCACAATAAATTATAGCGGCCTTCACTTGGGCGCCTGGTTCAACCTTCCAGTTGGCGACGACGACTTCGCCGTCACACCGGGCGGCGAAGAACTTGACCTTGTGATCGGGTATTCGTTTCCGTTGACCGACAATGTCAGCGTCGATGCCGGCCTTACTTATTACCTTTTCCCCGACGCGATGAGCGGTTTTGGTGATTTCTACAAAGAGGACGGCAATGGTCGAGGCGTTAACTCGCTGGAGCCGTATGTGAGTTTTTCTTTTTCGGCGCCGCTCTCTCCGGCGATTACATTCTATCGAGATTTCATGTGGGACACGTTCACAATCCAGGGTTCGCTCTCTCATTCAGCGCCGCTTGGCGATAAGCTTAGCCTCGATCTTGGCGGAACGCTCGGCTATGTCGTCGACGATGATCCGGCCGATTATCTCTACGGTGTCGCAAACGCAAACATCAGCTATCAATTCTCCGATAAGTCTTCCATTTACATCGGCGCACGCCATGGCGGCTCGGACATTCCTGGCGGCAGTTTTATCGACAATTCAATCGCCGGCACGGCCAAATCGAACGGATTTTGGTGGGGCGTCGGATTTTCCACCAGCCTGTAACGAATGTATGGCCCGCGCAGCACAGCGCGGGCTGTTGGTCGCAGTCACACCCACTGGACGCAAGCCGCTCGCGGGTTGAGAATGCGGTGTATGAGCGCCGAACAATCATATGATGTCGTTGTCGTCGGGGGCGGCCTCGCTGGCGGTCTGGCGGTTCTTTCACTGGCGCGCGCGGGTTTTTCTTGCGCGCTGGTCGACGCCGCCGACCCCGCTGCGATGCGAACAGAAGCGTTTGACGGACGAACAACCGCCCTCGCCTACGCCTGTGCGCGCGTCTACAAGCGCCTCGGCGTTTGGGAGGCGATCACGCCTTACGCCGAACCGATCCGCGATATCCTCGTGACCGACGGGCGGATTGGCGGGGCAAGGCGCGCCGCAGCAATTTCGCCTTTTCATCTGCATTTCGACAGCCGCGAACTCGCAAATGGCGAGCCGCTCGGTTGGATCATTGAAAACCGGTATATGCGCCGCGCGGTCTATGATGCGCTGGCGGCGGAAGCCAGCGTCGAGATATTCGCGCCGGCGCAGCGCACGGGGCTGACAATCGATCAACGCGGCGCCGTTGTAACATTGGCCGATGGCGCTTCAATGTCCGCAAGCCTCGTCGTCGCCGCTGACGGCCGACACTCGCCGCTCAGGCGCGAAGCGGGTATCAATGTCAATACATGGTCATATGGGCAGACCGGTCTGGTCGCAACCGTTGCGCATGAGGTGCCCCACAACGGGCTGGCGCAGGAATTTTTCCTGCCGTCAGGCCCGTTCGCAATGCTGCCGTTGACGGACAACCGCTCATCGCTGGTGTGGACGGAACGCTGCTCATCCGCACAAGCCTATGTGGCGCTTGATGACGCGGAGTTTCTCGCTGCGATCAAGGAGCGTTTTGGCGATCATCTGGGTGACTTAACGCTGGCGAGTCCGCGTTGGGCGTATCCGCTGGCGTTACACATCGCGCAGTCATTTGCGGGGCCGCGCCTCGCATTGATCGGCGACGCCGCGCACGCCGTTCACCCTATCGCGGGGCAAGGATTCAATCTCGGCGTCAAGGATATCGCCGCGCTGACCGATGTACTACGCGAGACCCGCGACGCCGGTCTGGACATCGGGTCGATGGCGGCGCTGGAACAATATCAGCGATGGCGGCGATTTGAATCGACATCGCTTTCCTATGGTATGGATGCGTTAACGAGACTGTTCTCCAACGACCTGCCGCCGCTTCGCCTCGCCCGCGACATCGGCATCGGTGCGGTCAACGCCGTGGGGCCGCTGCGGCGGTTTTTCATGCGCCAGGCGGGGGCGGATGTCGGCCGGCTGCCGAGCCTGATGGCGCCGCTTTAGCAGGCTGCTAGAGCAATTTGCATTCAATCTGAATCTCGAAATTGCTCTAACTATTTGTTGGGTCGCATTTTCTTGCGACGAACCGGTTCCCACTTCGTCGGAAAATGCTCTAGCCTTTCAGCACCAGTTCGCCGCCACGCGCCTCGACGCTTTTGAGCCGCGAGAGAAAACTCATCCCGAGCAGATTAACGCTTAACTGGTCGTCCGGCAGGATGAACGCCTTGACGCCGCGGATGCGAATGCCGTCGATTTCGATCATCTCGATGTCGATCAGCGCCGCCTTCGTCTCGCCGTTCGCGGTCCTGACAGGATGCGAGTAATCCGACCACGACGTATGTATGTTCGCCGCACGCGCATCGGAATCGCGAAGCGCAACAAAGCTGGCGCCGGTATCGATCAGAAAGGACGCAGGCCGGCTGTTCACCGCCGCCGTAACGAAATACTGGTGATTGGCGCTCGCCGGCACCCGGATTTCCGTCGCGTAGGCGTGATATTCAGCGCCGGAGACGGGCGAGGCCGTCAGCACCGCCGCCTCCGCCGGGGCGGATTTATCGGAACGGTCGGTTTCAAAGCGCTTGACGGCAATTACTGTTGCGCAAATGCAAACGATAGCCGCCAGAAATTCATTACGCATAGACAACCCCTTGATAGGGATTGATCGCATGCAGATGGTTAAAGTTTGGCGCGCCGTTATGGTAAAATTTCAATTATCCTATTCGGTAAAACCGAGTACATCGGCCATTGAATAAAGACCGGGCTGTTGCGATGTCGCCCATTTGGCCGCAGCGACCGCGCCTTTTGCAAAAAGACCGCGGTCAATCGCGCGGTGCGACAGCGTTATGACCTCATCCTTGCCGGCGAACATCACATGATGATCGCCGACGATGCCGCCGCCGCGGATGACCGCATATTCAATGGCGCCGACTTCGCGCAGGCCCTTACGTGATGCGCGCTCAATCGCCGTCTCGGCAACGCCGCGGCCCGCCGCCGTCGCGTGACCGAGCATGATCGCCGTCCCCGATGGCGCATCGACCTTGCTCCGATGGTGCGCCTCGACAATCTCGATATCGTATTCGGGACCCAAACGCTTGGCCGCCTCCCGCGACAGGGCGGCGAGCAAATTCACGCCGAGGGACATGTTGCCTGACTTAACGATGACCGTCTTTTCCGCCAGCGTGTGAAGCTCTGCTTCCTGTTCTTCGGAAAAACCGGTCGTGCCGATAATGTGGGCAACGTCTGTATCCGCCGCGATGCGGGCATTGGCGAGAGTGGCGGCGGGGGCGGTGAAGTCAATTAACGCGTCCGCTCCCGGCATAAGATTTTGCGCCGAGGGCTCGACAACTAGGCCGAGGCTGTCCAGCCCCGCGAGCGGCCCGATGTCCTTTCCGACGGCGTCGTGACCGGCGCGCTCGAAGCCGCCGGCAAGCGACAGCCCCGTGGTCGCCAGAACCTCGCGAATGATTGCGCTGCCCATGCGCCCGGCAGCGCCGGCGACGAGAATTTTCAGATTGGCCATGCTTGTCCTCTCAATCGAGGGTTTATCTAACAGCGCGCCTGATGATCGCAAGCGGCGCGTCATCGGCCACGAGGGAAAGCGGTTCCGTAAATTTCTGCGTAATACGCCCCGATATCGCGGGCGTTTTCGAAGAAGCGGCGCCCGTTCGCGCGTTTGGCCGTGATACCGGGGGCGTCGGGCGCATTTTCACACAGGACCAGGGTGGGGCAGTTCTGATGCGCTTCGCCAAGCAGCGCGATCATCTGTTCCCGCGGCCGCGTGATCGGCTGGTAGTTGATTTCAACAGTTTCCTTCAGCGCCGGATAATAGTGGAGCAGCCCCCACATTTCTGCGCACTCAGGACAATATTCGCGCCGGTCATTGTCAAAAAATCCCGGCGGAAGGAGGAAGAGGGTGTCGCATTCGGTCATGTTTTCATCAATTCCTGCGTCGACCATAACACGCTTGCAAGTTCGGTTCGCGCACATTGTTTTTCAACCTGGGAAACAGTCAGCGAGGCGGCGTCAATCGTTCAGTATGGCGCTTAATTCGTAGGCGGTTAAATGAACCGCACACAGGCGCTGGCTGACATCAACCTTCGGTCACGTTTTCCCAGAATTTCTTTGCACGCTTGAAAAAGCCGGATGAGGACGGATTGCAATCCTCGCCGCCGCCCGCTTCGCAGAATTCCTTCAGCAGCTCTTTTTGCCGCGCGTTGAGTTTGACTGGCGTTTCAACGCCGATTTCGACAAAAAGATCGCCGCGGCCCTTCTGGTTGAGCCGCGACATGCCTTTGCCGCGCACCCTGAACCGCTTGCCGGCCTGCGTGCCTTCCGGAATTGAAATTGAAACGCGTCCGCCGTCGATAGTCGGTGCTTCGATTTCACCGCCTAACGCCGCCGTCGTCATCGGCACCGGCAGGGCGCAATAAAGATCGGCGCCGTCGCGATCAAAAAGATCATGTTCCTTGACGTGCACAAAAATATAAAGGTCGCCCTCAGGCCCGCCGCGCGGGCCGGCCTCGCCCTCGCCGGCGAGGCGAATTCTTGTGCCGCTTTCGATCCCCGCCGGCACTTCAATTGCCAGTGTGCGCTCTTTTCGGACCCTGCCCTGGCCGCTGCAATCCGTACACGGATCGCCAATGACGCGCCCCTCGCCGTTGCACGCAGGGCAGGTTCTTTCAAGGGTAAAAAACCCCTGTTGCATACGAACGCGGCCAGCCCCACGGCAGGTGGCGCAACTGGTTGGGCCCGTACCGGGCTTCGCGCCGGAACCCTCGCAGGTTTCGCAAGCAACCGTGCCCGGCACCGTGATCGTGGTTTTTTTTCCGGCAAAAGATTCTTCGAGGTTGATTTCCAGCGAATATTTCATATCGGCGCCGCGACCCGGCCCGCCGCGACGACCGCCGCGCCCGCCCATGAATTCGCCAAACAGGTCTTCGAACACATCGGAAAAGGCGCCGGCGTCGAAGCCGCCGCCAAACCCTGCGCCAGCGCCGTTGCCGTTCTTGAAGGCGGCGTGACCGAAGCGGTCGTAGGCGGCGCGCTTTTGCGGGTCGGAAAGGATTTCGTACGCCTCGCCGACTTCCTTGAATTTTTTCTCAGCATCCGCATCACCCTGATTGCGATCAGGATGATATTTCATCGCCGCCTTACGAAAAGCGGACTTGATCGCGGCGTCATCAGCGCCGCGTTCGACCCCTAGCAAAGAATAGAAATCCTGCGCCATACTTGTGTCACGCGCCCCTCATCCGCCTGCGCCGCAGGCAAATTGCGCTGGCGCAATCTGCCGGGTGGCGGAGTATGGCGGCGCCTTAAGGGCGCCGCCCGAATTGAAATTACTCTTTCTTGTCGCCGTCGACTTCTTCAAAGTCGGCGTCAACAACAGAGTCGTCGCCGGCGTCGGAAGGCGCTTCAGCGCCGCCGTCTTCGCCGCTTTCCGCGCTCTGCGCCTTGTACATCGCCTCGCCGAGCTTCATGGACGCCTGCAAAAGCGCCTGGGTTTCGGTGGAGAGTTTTTCGGCGTCGGCGTTCTCATCCTCGATGGTCGCCTTCAGCGTCGCGATTGCATCTTCAATCGCGGTTTTTTCTTCCGCCGAAACCTTGTCGCCAAAGTCGGCGAGCGCTTTTTCAGTCTGGTGGAGGGTGGATTCCGCAGAGTTCTTCGCCTCAACGCGGGCGCGGCGCGACTTGTCTTCTTCGGCGTGTGATTCTGCGTCCTTGACCATCTGGTCGATGTCGTCGTCGGACAGACCGCCCGACGCCTGAATGCGGATCGACTGTTCCTTGTTGGTCGCCTTGTCCTTCGCCGAGACGTGCACAATGCCGTTCGCATCAATGTCGAAAGTCACCTCGACCTGCGGCACGCCGCGCGGGGCCGGGGGAATGCCGACAAGATCGAACTGGCCGAGCAGCTTGTTGTCGGCGGCCATTTCGCGCTCGCCCTGGAACACCCTGATCGTCACCGCCGACTGATTGTCTTCGGCGGTAGAGAAAGTCTGGGACTTTTTGGTCGGGATCGTGGTGTTGCGGTCGATGAGGCGGGTGAACACGCCGCCGAGAGTTTCAATGCCAAGCGACAGCGGCGTGACGTCGAGCAACAGCACGTCCTTGACGTCGCCTTGCAGCACGCCGGCCTGGATCGCCGCGCCAAGCGCAACCACTTCGTCCGGGTTGACGCCCTTGTGCGGATCTTTGCCGAAAAAGGTTTTCACCGTCTCCTGCACCTTGGGCATGCGCGTCATGCCGCCGACAAGGATGACCTCGTCGATATCACCGGCGGAAAGGCCGGCGTCTTTCAGCGCCGCCTTGCACGGATCGACGGTGCGCTTGACCAGATCTTCGACAAGGCTTTCGAGCTTGGCGCGCGTCAGCTTCATCGTCAGGTGTTTCGGGCCCGTCGCATCGGCGGTGATGAACGGCAGGTTCACTTCATACTGGGTTGTGCTCGACAGCTCTTTTTTCGCTTTTTCCGCCTCTTCTTTCAGGCGCTGCAACGCAAGCTTGTCGTTCTTGAGGTCTATGCCCTGGTCTTTTTTGAACTCGGCCGCGAGATAATCGACGATGCGCATGTCGAAATCCTCCCCGCCGAGGAAGGTGTCGCCATTGGTCGCCAGCACTTCAAAAACGCCGTCGCCGATTTCGAGGACCGAGATGTCGAAGGTGCCGCCGCCAAGGTCATAGACCGCGATCTTTTTGCCGTCTTTTTTCTCAAGACCGTAGGCGAGCGCCGCGGCCGTCGGCTCGTTGATGATGCGCAAAACCTCCAGCCCGGCGATTTTACCGGCATCCTTGGTCGCCTGGCGCTGGGCGTCGTTGAAGTAAGCCGGGACGGTGATGACCGCCTGCTCGACCTTCTCGCCAAGATAGGCTTCGGCGGTTTCCTTCATTTTCTGGAGGATGAAAGCGGAAATCTGCGAGGGCGCGTATTTTTCACTGTGCGCCTCGACCCAGGCGTCGCCATTATCGCCCTTGGCGATTTTGTACGGCACCATGCCGATATCTTTTTTCACCATGGGGTCTTCGAAATTGCGCCCGATCAGGCGCTTGATGGCGAAAAACGTATTTTCCGGATTGGTGACCGCCTGACGCTTGGCGGGCTGGCCGACCAGACGCTCGCCGTCTTCGGCGAACGCAACCACTGACGGCGTCGTACGCGCACCTTCAGCGTTTTCGATGACTTTCGGCTGTTTGCCCTCCATGACCGCGACGCACGAATTGGTCGTGCCGAGGTCAATGCCGATTACCTTGCCCATATTTCGTTCTCCTCTCGAGCAGGCCGTTCATTCTACTGCCGGGCCTTCTCGTGAAGCACACGGCGCGAACGGCCCCTACCTGTTAACAACGGCTTAATCATCATGGCGCGGACATCCCACGCCGTTCGGGCGGGATATAGGCGCCGCCACGGGTCGCTGCAACCCGCGCCGGACAGAGTTACTGGACATATTTTGACCGGTTCCGCCTGACCGCCAACATCTAAAGGATGATTAAGCCGTTACCGGTTGCGGGGCTACATGTCGCGGGCGATGCGAAAGCCCATATCGGGCCGGCGGTCATCCTGACCAACATAGGAGCGATGCGCAGACCGCAGACGCGAGCCCGGCGTGCTATAGGCCCCGCCTTTGACAACCCGCGTTGAACAATGCCCGCCGCGCGCCGCGCCGTCACTCGGCGCGCCGGCATGGTCGGCGCTCCAGCAATCGGCGGTAAGCTCCCACACATTGCCGTGCATGTCGTAGAGCCCGAACCCGTTTGGCGCGAAACTGCCCGACGCGACAGGGCGCCCGCGATCCGGCCCGGCCGGGCCGTGATAGGGCGCGCTGGCCTTGTAATTGGCCTCATCGGGCGCGAGCGCCGCACCGAATGAGAACGGCGTCGAGGCGCCGGCGCGCGCGGCGAACTCCCATTCCGCCTCTGTCGGCAGGCGGTAATTCGAGCCGGTCTTTCGCGACAGCCAGACCACATAGTCGCGCGCGTCATCCCATGTCACGCCGACCACCGGCAATTTGTCGGCATTCGCCGCGACGGCGCGGCACGCGCCCGCCGCCACGCATTTGCGCCACTCGCCATTGGTGACCTCGCGCACGCCGATGGCGAAGGGCTGCGACAGCATCACGAATGTCAGCGGGCCTTCAGCTTCCACGCGCTGGTCTTCGTCAGCCGGCGAGCCGAACATGAATGCGCCAGGGGCGATTTCGGCAAGGTCGGGACATTCCACGCATTCGCGAAAATAGTTGCCGAAATAGGCGTCTTCAGCCGCCTCGGAAAATTCAGGAAGATCTGCCGGCTGTTCCAGCGATGCAGTGACGATCGCGTCAATTTCGTCGTCTGGCGATGCTTCTTGGGCCGCAAACAAGTCTGTATCCGGATCATTTACGGGTTCGCCGGGAGGATTATCGTCGATCAAATTGTCGGGATGATGGACGCCGACGTCATCCGTCAATTGCATCGGCGCGGGTTCAGAAAGCGTTGATGACGGCGACGGCAATTTCCCGGAAGATTGAGAAAGCTGGCGGGCGGATTCGTCTTGCGTCGCCTCACGCAGTTTTTCGGACGACGGCGGCTCGGTCATTGCAGCGAAGGCTGCGCCCTCCGCCGCCGTTGACGTCGGCGCATTGATAAAATCCGGTCGCGGCGGAAAATTTTCCGCATCGAATTCCGCCATGCCGCCCGGCTGGTTCTTCGGCTCGACAAAGGCGACAAGCGGCGCCGACGTCGCGGCGCGGACAATCGCGCCCTGCTGTGACATGCCGATAAAAAAGGCGCCCACCGCCAGCCCCAACACCGTCGATACCGAAACGCCTGCGAAGATGGCAAGGGCCGGCAGCCGCGGACGCGGGCGCACAACAGCCGGGGCATGCGTCGGCGAGACCGCGAACAGGCCCTCAGCCCCGGCGCCCTCTTCATCGTCGGAAAAGCTGGCGTCCGGCGCGCGCGCCGGCATGAATTCCGCGTCATCGGGTCGGCCCGAAGCGGCTTCGCCTGCCGCCTCGCCCGCAGCCTCATCCGCAGATGGAGCGAACTCGACGCCGCGCCGTACCGCCAGTTCGATCTCGTCGAGCACAAACCGCCAGCGCGGATCATCATCATTGCCGGCCCAGCCAGCAAGATCGACCGGCCAGATATGCTCAAAACTTGGCGGCGGCGGGGTCTTGCCGATGGCGACGGGAACAAGGATGCGCGCGGCGAGCGCCGCGCGTGCGCCGGCGATCACCCTCGACGACGACGCGCCGCTCGCCGACCAGATAACGATCACGGCCTGCGCCGGCGCGGACCCGTCGGAAAGCGCGGTATAGCCGCTGCTCGCAAGCCCGGCGGCGATTTTGTCGGCGACCCCCTTATTTTCGGGAGCGAAAAGAAGCTGGACGGCGGTCATGTATAAAATTGGCCTAGAATTTATCGTTTCGCCGACGCGACGATTTATAACGTTGTTGTTCGCCGATTGCGCGATGGCCCGCAAGGCTAAAGCGCGCCGGCCCGGTTAATGTTTCGCATGATTTTGTTCTTGATATGTTCTTAACAATCAGTCATGATGCCAATACCGCCCGGGGGAGAACGCATGGTCGCACAAATCACCACATTCGCCTTTCACGGCGTCGAGGCGCGCGACGTCAAGGTCCAGGTCCAGATGGCAGGCGGCGCCAACCATTTCGCCATTGTCGGGCTGCCCGACAAGGCGGTGTCGGAGGCGCGTGAACGCGTATTGTCGGCGCTGTGCGCAATTGGTCTCGGCCTGCCGCCCAAGCGCGTGACCGTCAACCTCGCGCCCGCCGACCTCCCCAAGGAGGGCGGGCATTTCGATCTCGCCATCGCGCTTGGCCTGCTGGTCGAAATGGGCGCGTGTCCGCGCGACGCGGCGGAAGGGTTCGCGGTGATCGGCGAACTTGGTCTAGACGGATCAATCGCCCCGGTCAGCGGCGCCCTGCCGGCGGCGATCGCCGCCAACGCCCGCGATCTTGGCCTGATCTGCCCTGCCGCCTGCGGGCCGGAGGCCGCGTGGGCCGGCGGCGACGGCCAGATTCTGGCCCCCGGCTCGCTCATTCAACTGGTCAATCATTTCAAGGGGACGCAAGTGCTTTCCCCGCCTGCCCCCGGCACGCTGGAAAAACCTGCCGCAATGGCGGACCTCAAAGACGTCAAGGGCCAGGAAAGCGCCAAACGGGCGCTCGAAGCCGCCGCCGCCGGCGGCCACAACCTGCTGATGGTCGGCCCGCCGGGCGCCGGCAAATCAATGCTCGCCTCGCGCCTTCCCGGCATCCTTCCGGAACTGACGCCGGAGGAGATGCTGGAAATTTCGATGGTCCAGTCGATGGCGGGGATGCTTGAGGGCGGGCGCCTTACCCGCGTGCGGCCGTATCGCGCGCCGCACCACTCCGCATCGATGGCGGCGATGGTCGGCGGCGGCTGGCGCGCCAAACCGGGCGAGGCTTCGCTTGCCCATCTCGGCGTCTTGTTCCTAGACGAATTGCCGGAATTTTCGGCGCAAGTGCTTGATAGCCTCAGACAACCGATTGAAACCGGCGACGTTCTCATCGCGCGGGCGAATTTCCATGTGCGCTATCCGGCCCGGTTCCAGCTTGTCGCCGCCATGAACCCGTGCCGCTGCGGCTATGGCAAGGCGAGCGGGCGCGCATGCGGGCGCGGGCCGAATTGCGAAAGCGTTTATCAGGCAAAAGTCTCCGGCCCGCTGCTCGACCGCATGGATATCTGCATTGAACTCGCGCCAGTCACCCCCGCCGATCTTGCGGCGCCGCCTTCTGGCGAAACCTCGGCCGAAGTCGGTGCGCGCGTCGCCCGCGCCCGGCGCATCCAGCTTGAACGCTCGATTGCGGAGTTTGGCGCCGCGCTGATCAACGCCGCACTGCCCGACGCCGCACTTGAACGCGTCGCCAGCCCCGACGCGGAAGGCGCGAGCCTGTTAACCCGCGCGGCGGAGCAATTAGGCTTTTCGGCGCGCGGCTATCACCGGATTTTGCGCGTCTCACGCAGCCTCGCCGATCTTGAGGGCGTCGACGCCGTCAAGAGGCGCCATATCGCCGAGGCGGTCAGCTACCGGCGGCGCGACGCGTTTACAACGCAATCGCCAGTGCAAATCGCCAATACGGTTCGTTAACCACACCGCCTAACCATTTTTTCAGCGCAAACGGCAATGATCGCAACGACAGGGTGTGTCGTAAGGGTTGTTCGCTGCATGGCGCCAAATTCATCTGCGAGTTCCGCGTTAGGCGAACTGGTTGTCCTTTGCGACGCCAATGACCTCATTCGCTTCGTCAACCGTAACTTTGCGAACTTCTTTGGCGCATCAGCCGCCGACTGGCACGGCCGCGCCTTCACGCCGATGCAGTCGGCGCCGCAAAACGGCGCAAGCTTCAAGACATCTGCAAAACACCCCGACGGCCAGTGCGTCATCGAATGGGTGGTCGATACATTGCCCGGCGGCGAAAAGCTCTATGCCGGTGAAGTCGAACAATGGCCGCAGCAAAAATGCGACGACGCGCCGGAAGAGACTGCCGCCACCGATGACCGAATGCGGTTTTTTGCGTCAATGAGCCATGAAATGAGAACGCCGCTCAATGGCATTCTCGGGATGACCGGGCTTCTTCTCGATACGGATTTAAATCTCAACCAGCGCGCCTATGTCGAGGCGGTCCGCGAGTCTGGCGGCGCCCTGCTCGCGCTAATCAATGACATTCTGGATTTCTCCAAACTCGACGCGGGTAAGCTGGCGCTCGAATCGCAACCCTTCGATCCATACGGCCTGGTGCAAAGCATAACCGAGCTGATGTCGCCAAAGGCGGCGGAAAAACGAATCGAGATCGCCAGCTTCGTGCACCCGGCGACGCCGCGCCGCATCATCGGCGACGAAGCGCGTATTCGTCAGGTCCTGATCAATCTGGCCGGCAACGCCGTCAAATTCACCGATCAAGGCGGCGTGGCGATAGAGATGCGTACGGAACAAGTCGCGGGCGGCATGCGCCTCATATGCGCGGTTCGCGATACCGGGGTCGGCATCCCGGCTGAGATGCAGGCGAGCATATTCGATGAGTTCACCCAGGCTGATGGCGTTGCGGCGCGCCGTTCGCAAGGGACCGGGCTTGGCCTTGCCATCTCCAAGCGCCTCGCACATGCGATGGGCGGCGATATCGCGCTCAGAAGCAAGCCGAACAAAGGCAGTGTTTTTACCTTCACCGTCACCATTTCCGCCGGGGCGGAGACCGTGCAATTGCCGCGCGTCGATGCGCCGCCGATTGTCGTTGCGACAAAGTCAGCGGTGCTGTCGCGGGTATTGCGGTTGCAATTGCAAAGTTTCGGCGTCGAACACACGGTCTTCGCCGAAGATGAAGCCGAGGCGCGGTTTGCGCTTGATGAAAATCCCGGTTCGCTTTTGTTGTGCGATCACGAGATTGCCGAGGCCGCCAAAACCGGCATGTTTTCAACCTCGCAACGCTCGCTGGTTTTATTGCCGCCAACCTCGCGCTCGGCGATTGAAACGCTGAAAAGCAAGGGGTTTGACGGTTACCTGATCAAGCCCGTTCGGCAATCGACCCTGATGCGCGAAATCGCTCGCGGGCCGCGCAAGATTGAGACCGCGCCGGCCCCGACCAAGAAAGATTCCGGCCCGCGGATTGCGCGGGCGCTCAACATTTTGCTGGCGGAAGACAACCAGATTAACGCGGTTCTGGCGACCGCCCTTATTCGCCGCGCCGGCCACAAGGTCGATATCGCCGTCAATGGCGGCGATGCAGTAGCCGCTGCGGCGACAGGCGCTTATGATCTTGTGTTCATGGACATGCACATGCCGCAAGTCGACGGGTTGGAAGCTGCGCGACGCATCCGCGATCTCGACGGCGAAATGGCGGAAGTGCCGATCGTCGCCCTGACCGCCAACGCCATGCCGTCAGATCGTCAAAAGTGCATTGCGGCGGGCATGAACGACTTCCTGGCCAAACCGTTCGACCCGGAGGATTTGCACATGATGCTGGTCAAATGGTGCAAACAGCCCGAAACTCTCGACGCGGCTTCATAAAGTCCACGGCCTTCTTATCGACACGAACATCTGTAAGCTGGCCGCCAAATTTTGGGCGGAATCTCAAACATGACTTCATCGGGTGCTGGCGAGCCGGCGGCGCAACAGCAAAAAAGCCTTATTGAGTCGCTGCGGGCGTACCTGACGCCGCGCGGCCTTGTAATGCTGATTTTCGGCTTCTCATCCGGGTTGCCGTTCTACCTGATCTTCCAGACCCTCTCGATTTGGTTGCGCGAAGAAGGCGTAAGCCGAAGTGAAATCGGCCTGTTCGCCTGGGTCGGATTTGCGTTCACGATCAAGTTTTTGTGGGCGCCGATCCTTGATCGCGTACCGGTGCCGATTATCGAGAAATCGGTGGGACGCAGACGCGCCTGGATGGCGGTCGCCCAGATCGGCGTCGCCGCCGCTCTGTTGGCGATGTCGTTCGCCGACCCCGGCGCCAACCTGCTCTACGTAGCCATCGTTGCGGTGCTGATCGCATTCACCGCCGCCACTCAGGACATTGCGGTTGACGCGTGGCGCATTGAAGCCGCGCCAAACTCCGAACAGGGAATGATGGCCGCGATGTATCAATACGGTTATCGCGTCGGCATCCTGACTGCGGGCACGGCGGCGCTGATCATCGCTGACCAGATAAGCTGGCCGTTCGCCTATCAATCCATGGCGGCGCTGATGCTGGTCGGGTTCTTCACCGCGCTGTTCGGGCCGAAGGTTGAAGCCGGCGTTTATCAACCGCCTGAACGCCTGCCGCCGCTACAGGCGCTCAGGGCGTCAGTCGTCGGCCCCTTCGCCGACTTCCTAAAACGCTATGGCGTATCGGCCATCGTCATCCTCGCGTTTATCGCGCTGTACCGGATTCCTGATTTTGTCATGGGGTTCATGACCGGGCCGCTTTATGTCGACGTCGGCTATGACAAGACCGAGATCGGGCTGATCCGCGGCGGCGCAGGCATGTTTGCAACAATGTTTGGCGTTTTCGTCGGCGGCGTCTTGCTGTTGCGGTTGAACTTCATGACCGCACTGGTGATCGGCGTCATCGCACAATCAGTAACCAATCTTCTGTATTCGTGGCTGTCGCTGATGCCGCCGGATAATCTGTACCTGACGACAGCTGTGGTGGTCGACAATATCGCGTATGGATATGCAGGCACGGTTTTGATCGCCTATATGTCGAGCTTGACCAACACCGCGTTCACCGCAACTCAATACGCGCTTTTCAGCTCATTTTACGCAATGCCCGGAAAGTTCGTCGGCGGATTTTCAGGGTTCATCGTCGATGCCGTGGGTTATGCGTGGTTCTTCGCGTATACCGCACTTATCGGCCTGCCGGCGTTATTGTTGATCATGTTCCTGACCAGATCTGACAAGACGCTCAGGAAAGCGCCCGCCTAGGTCGCCGGGCCATCGGCAAGGCACGCATCAAGATCCGGCTTGTCGGCGTCGGAATGCAAGGATGTCACATCGAGATGGGCCACCCGCGAGGCGCCGTTATCATCCGGATAGAGAATGATGATCAACGAACACGTGCGCAGCGCATAGCGGCGATATTCGCCCGCGCCTTCGATGCGCGACAGCGTAGGCTCGCCAAGCACGGCGTCGATTTCGGCAACGGTCTTGTTTTCGAAATCCGCAACCGTGAACACCGGCGCGGCCGGCGGCGGCGGCGCGTCAACAACCACCGGAGCGTTGGGGCCAGTGGCGGCGCAGCCCGCCGCCAGCAAGGCGAACCCTGAAACCGCTGCAAATTTTCGCATCGCCGTCCCGCTCTCCATGTTAACCGCCTTGACCCGTCGTCATATCCGGCCGAAAACGCGCCTCTCAGCTTCCGCTTCGGTGTTCGACGGTTTTAATCGCCCCGCCGCCCAGCCGCAATGAAATCAATCTCGCCCATAAGGACTAACATGACTTCAACAAGCCTTGATGTTGTCGGCGTCGGCAATGCGATCGTCGATGTGCTCGCACAATCGGATGACGAATTTCTGCAACGCCACGCCATTCCCAAGGGCGGCATGATCCTGATTGATGAAGGCCCGGCGGCGCAGATATATGGCGACATGGCCCCGGGGGTGGAGATTTCCGGCGGCTCTGCGGCCAACTCAATCGCGTGCATCGCCTCGCTGGGCGGCAAGGGCGGTTTCGTCGGCAAGGTCGCGACCGATAATCTTGGCGATATTTTTCGGCATGACCTGCGGGCGCTTGGCGTCGCGTTCGACGCCCCGCCGCTCGACGACGGACCGGGGACCGGGCGTTGCCTGATCAATGTCACACCGGACGCCCAGCGCTCGATGGCGACCTATCTCGGCGCGGCCGGCCTTGTCAGTCCCGCAGATATTGACGCGGCGATGATCGAATCCGCCGCCATCACTTTCTTTGAAGGCTATCTGTTTGAACAGCCGGTCGCGCGCACCGCGTTCGTCAAGGCCTGCGAAATCGCCAAGGCGGCGGGCCGCAAGGCGGCGCTGACCTTGTCGGACGCAAGCTGCGTCGAGCGTCAACACGAAGCGCTGATCGAGTTCACCTCCGCCCATGTCGATATACTGCTCGCCAATGATCGCGAAGCCGCGGCGCTGTTCGGCGCCGACGACATTGAAACAATCGCACCGAAAGCAAGAGAGCTGTGCCCGCTGACGGCGGTAACGATGTCTGAAAAGGGCTCGGTGCTGATCCCGCGCGACGGCGAGATCGTCAGGGTAGGCCCCATCGCCCCGGTCCAGCTTGTCGATACGACCGGCGCCGGCGATGCTTACGCCGCCGGGTTGTTGTACGGGCTCTCCCGCGAGATGGACCTTGGCGCCGCCGGCGCGATTGGGTCGCTTTCAGCGGCGGAGGTGATCAGCCATTTCGGCGCACGGCCGCAGAAAAACCTTCGCGCGCTGGCGGTTGAGGCTGGCCTGTTAAAATAGCGCGGCCGGGATCGCGCGTATTTATTGCACCGTAGACAGACTAGAGTCTGTTGCAGGTAAAGTGGTTCACCGGTTTACCGGTTCGCAACAGGCTCCACCAAAAATTTCGAGCCGATTGCTGAATCACGTCGGACGCAATCGGCTCTAATCACGGCTGCGAGAGGCTTTTTCCTCAATGCCGGACATCCGCCGGCGCGAAGCCAGCGCCGCGGCGACGGCGCCGGGCGAGACCCCGCACGATTTTAACAGAACCAGCAGATGAAACAGGGCGTCAGCCGCCTCGGCGGCGAGAGCGCCTTTTTGGCCATCCACCGCGGCAATAACGGTTTCCACCGCTTCTTCGCCAAATTTGCGGGCGCAATGCGGCGCGCCCTTCGCCAACAAACTCGCGGTATAAGAACGCGACGCGTCCTCGCCGGCGCGCGCGTCGATTGTCGCGGCAAGCGTATTGATCGCTTCGCCCAGCGTTTCCTTGGCGGTCATGCGCCCAACCTTTCTGCGGCCTTTGTCTGTGCGACTGTTCTGACATGCGCGCCCGCCGCGGCAAGCCCGGCGCGCGCCTGAGCGAGTGAAACCTCGCCGAAATGGAAAATCGACGCCGCCAGCACTGCGCTGGCCCCGCCTTCGGTGATTGCGCGCACAAGGTGGCCGACTTCGCCGGCGCCGCCGGAGGCGATGACCGGGATCGTGACTTGCGACGTAACCTCTTTTATCAGGGCGATGTCATAGCCTTTCTTGCCGCCGTCGGCGTCCATCGACGTCAGCAGGATTTCGCCGGCGCCCAGGGTTTCGACTTTTCGCGCAAATTCAACGGCGTCGATGCCGGTCGGAGTTCGCCCGCCATGGGTGAAAATCTCCCACCGGCCGTGCGCGACGCGGCGGGCATCAATGGCGACGACGACGCATTGCGCGCCAAACCGCCGTGCGGCGTCGCGCACCAGTTCGGGCGTCGCCACCGCCGAGGTATTGATCGCCACCTTGTCGGCGCCGGCGAGCAAGAGCGTGCGGAAATCTTCAACGCTGCGCACGCCGCCGCCAACGGTAAGCGGCATGAAACATTTCTCGGCGACTTCCTTTACTTTATCGCGCAGCACCCCGCGCCCTTCGGCGCTCGCCGAGATATCGAGAAAACAAAGCTCGTCCGCGCCGGCGGCGTCATAGGCGACCGCCGCCTCAACCGGATCACCGGCGTCACGCAGACCGACGAACTGAACGCCCTTGACGACGCGGCCGTCTTTTACATCAAGGCAGGGGATTATCCGTGTTTTGAGCACCAACTCTCTCTTTCGTTCGCCAATAAGGCTCTATCACGGCGAACGCCGCCCATTGGCGTTCAATCGCACCGGCCTGAAACGCTGCTCTGGCGCCGGTGAACCCGGCGACAAAACCGGCGACGCGAAGCATGTCCGGCCCCAGCCCCTGCGCCGCCTTATCGGCAACCGATTGCGCCGTGACCGCGTCATTAAGCTCGCCAAACGACGCCTGCAAGACGCTCATCGCCTTGAAATAGTTCTGGCGAACTTCCTTCGGATACGCGTCGCGGAACGTCTGCGCCGCATAGCGAAGTTTTTTCATCTGCAATCGCAACTCGTGCAGATCGGCGGGCCGGGAAAAATCAATGGATGCGGCGGTGGCCATCACCTTCGAATGGCGGCGATCAAGTACGCGCGTTGCGAATGAATTGAGCGGCCAGCCAAGTCGTTCGTCGTGGGCCCGCCACGGCCCAAAAAACGCCATTTCGATGAGATCGAGCTGGAAGACGGTGAACGCCGATCCGGAAAACACGGTCGCGGCTTTGCTCCATTGGCGCGCGCGCAGTTCCTCGACGCGCGCTTTCAGCCGTTGTGCAGGCGCAGGTTCGCCAGTGAACGCCGGCTCGATCATGGGTAAAGTTTCGGCCAGAAAGACGTCGAGATCCCTCACCTCGCCGGCAATGCGCGCAAAGTTTCTTGCGGTCGCCGACAAGTCTCGCAGCCCGGTTTTTTTTGTGGCGAACCTGAACGCACGCTCAAGCGAGCGAAAGCGCCTTAGCGCCACACGCAGGCCGCGGGCGGCCTCCGGATCGCGAAGATCGGTAAAATGCGGGCCGACCGCAACCAATCTGGCGGCGGCGGCGAAGAGGCTGCGGCTCAAGGCGTCGGCGGCCAGCGCCCCGTCGCTGACCGACGGCTTTGGCGCCTTGCCCAGCGGCGCGGCAAGCCCCCCCGACATGGCCCGATCAAGCTTGCTGGCGAGGCTAAGCCGCAGCCGGCCGGAAAACTCGGTGGCCAGCGCCCGCGCCAGAGCGAAAACGCCGGCGGCGTCACCCTTCAGCAGCTCAAGCTCAACCTCAGCAATCGGCGCCACCACCGCGCCGGCAGAGCCATCGAACCGCTTCGCAGAGCCGGTTTCGCCGGAAATCTCTATCGTCGCGCCGGCGAATTTCACGATCCGCCACCAGCGATCCGTGGCGGTTTGGGCGATCACCGTCAAATCCGCCCGGTGCGGTGCAATCGCCGCATCAAGAAGATCATCTCCGGTTTCAAAATCACGCTCGCCGCGCATCAGCCGCTCGGCCTCAAGGCGCGCGATCACACCGCCGGCGGCATCTTTTTGCTTGACCGAAAGCATGGCGCCGTCTGGGTCATTACGGAGTCGCAATGAGATGCCCATGGCCGTCAGGGCATGCGCTGGCGTGTCGTAATAGGCTGAAACCAGCCGCTCCCATGTGGCCGGCCCGGTGGCGATCTGGTCGAGCATCTGCGATGCGCGCACCGCGTCGATATCGCCCGGTGCGCCGACAAGCTTCAACTCGATCTCTGTTTTCGCCCGCGCCATGACGGCGACGCCCCCAATTACCCCACCAGACCCTACAAATGCCGGGTGAGGAGCGCGCGCGCAAGCTGTCGCCGGCTTGCCGGACCTACCGCCCGCCTGACGGCCGGATGGCGGCCGCGGCGATCTCCGACGGATCGAGACGGCCGTCGTAAAACGCGCGTCCGATGATGACGCCTTCGATATTGCGATGCGCGCGCGCGAGGGCGCGAATATCTACGGTAGAGCCCACCCCGCCGGAGGCGATCACCGGTATGGCGAGGCCGTCAGCCAACCCCGCTGTCGCCTCGATATTGACGCCGCCCAACGCCCCGTCGCGGCTGATGTCGGTAAAGATGATGGCGGCAACCCCCTGATCTTCATAACGTTTTCCGATTTCAAGCGCAGTATGGCCGGTGTCGCCCGCCCAGCCGTCCGTCTTGACGCGGCCATCGCGCGCGTCGACGCCAACGACGATGGCGGCGGGAAACGCCGCTGCCGCCTCGCGCACGAAATTGGGGTCTTTTACCGCAGCGGTGCCGAGTATGACCCGCGTCACGCCGCGTTCCAGCCAGGCCTCGACCGCCGCCATCGACCGGACGCCACCGCCCAGCTGGCAGGCCGCCCCGGTAGCGCCAATGATGGAAAGCACCGCTGCGGCATTCGCAGCATCACCCGCGAAGGCGCCGTCAAGATCGACAATGTGAAGGCGGTCATACCCAAGCGCCTCAAAGGCGCGCGCCTGCGCCGCCGGATCGTTATTGTAGACGGTGGCGCTGTCCATCTCGCCATGCAGCAACCGCACGCACTTGCCGGCCTTGAGATCGATCGCCGGGTAGATGGTCAACGCGCTGCTGGTCATGGCCGCCATCTCAGAAACTCGCCCAGCATCGCCGCGCCGGCGTGCTGGCTTTTTTCCGGATGGAACTGAACGCCGAGTATGTTGTCGCGCATCACCGCCGCCACGAGATCTTCTTCATACTGGCAAACCCCAGCGCAGTGCACACTATTTTCGACAACGAAATGATAGGAATGGAGGAAATAGAAATCTTCGCCGTCGACGCCGGACAGCACCGACCCCCCGCCGACGACGTTCACCGTGTTCCAGCCCATATGCGGCACGCGACGCGCTGGCGACGCCGCCATTTTACGCACCTCGCCGGGGATCCAGCCGAGCCCTTCGGTGCGCCCAAACTCATGACCGTATTCGGAAAGGACCTGCATGCCGACGCACACGCCCAGAAACGGCTTGCCGGCGATCAGCACCACATGCTCCAGCGCCTCCAGCATGCCGTCATTGCCGGTGATTGCGGCCATGCACGCGCCAAAGGCGCCCACGCCCGGCAAAATCACGCGATCAGCGGCGGCGACCAGCGCCGGGTCGTCGACAATGTCGAAATGAATGGCGAGCCCGTTTTCGCGCGCGGCGCGCTCAAGGGCTTTTTCCACGGATCGCAAATTGCCTGATCCGCAATCTATGATGACCGCTCGTTCCGACATCCGTGCGGCTCTTAACGCGCCGGGCGAAAAAGTGGCAACCGGTTTTTCAAATAAACCGGTGCGCTAACAGGAAAATCAGATCATCGGGCGGTGCAGATCAATCGCCGGAAGATCCAGCGCATCGCGCAAATAGTGGGAACCGGTTTTTGCTTTTCGCGATGCGAGCACTAAAGACTAGGGCTTGTTGAGAATCAGCGTGAATGGATGACGGCAGCGGCGGCGTAGATCATGGCTTTGTAGCTTGGGTCGGTTTTGTCGCTGCGCATGGCGATGCGCTTGAACTCCTTGAGTTTGCAGAAGAAGTTTTCGACGAGGTGTCGCCACTTGTACATCTCCTCGTCGATCTCGAGCGGGTTTCGGCGCTGCGGGCGCTGCGAAATGACGATCTTGGCGCCGCGTTCGTTCATGTCTTCGATGATCCAATTGGAATCATAAGCTTTGTCGGCGATCAGCGCGCCGAACTCGACGCCGTCGATGAGCGGCGCGACGCCGACCGTGTCGTAGCGATTGCCCGGCAGCAGCTCGAAGCGCACGAGATTGCCGAGCGCGTCGGTCAGCGCGACGATCTTCGTCGTCCAGCCGCCTTTCGACTTGCCGATGGCCTGGCTTTGAGTCCCCCTTTAGCGCCGTGTCCATGACGATGGACCGGCACGATGGTCGCGTCGATCATCGCGTATTCCATGTCGGGATCATCGGAAACGGCGTCGAACAGGCGCTTGAAGACGTCCGCCTTCACCCAGTCGCGGAACCGCTTGAAAGCCGTGTTCCACTTGCCGAAAGACGCCGGCAGATCGCGCCACGGGCTGTCCGTGCGCGCAATCCACAAAACCGCTTCAAGAAAAAGCCGGTTGTCCTTCCCCGAACGGCCCGGATCGCTCGGCTTGCCGAGACAATGCGGCTCCATTCGCGCCCACTGCGCGTCCGTCAGCACCAATCGAACCATCGCCAAACTCCCAAAAAGGAGTTTGAATCAAAGTTCGACCGCTTTGGGAATCCTGAATCTCAACAAGCCCTAAACCATCATGGCGTGAATCCGGTTTATTGCATGATGGTTTTGCCGGATCTGGCGCAAAATGAAACGGCGCTCTTTCGAGCGCCGTTTCTGTAACTTCGCGGTGTGACGGTTCACGCGTCGGGAAAACACGCGGCGATGGCCGCTTTAGTCGCGTCATCCGCGACTTCCAGATCCTCCGGCGTTTCAATCGCCGACAACACGTCCGCCAGAACCGCGTCAGCCGCAGCGGCGTCGCCAAGGCAATCGCAACCGGAATCGTCGCCGCCATTATTGGCGATATATTCGCGGCAGCTGTCAGCAGCTTCATTGGCCATAGCCGGCGCTGCGAAAAACGCGGCTGCAATCGCCGCCGTCATGAGCTTTTTCATGCTGGTTCCCCTTGGTATTAACGCGTACAGGCGTTCATTGCTTCTTTAGCCGCATCCGACGCAGCAGCGTAGCGCGCCGCCGGATCATCCATTTCCGCAAGCTCGGTGAATTCAGCCTCAAGATCGGGATTTGCCGCAATCTCGTCTTCCAGGCATGAGCACCCCGAGGTGTCACGGCCGTCGGCTTCAAGCCGGGCGGCGCAGGCGTCCGCCCACTCGCCGGCGTATGCCGCGCCGGAAAAAGCCGTCGCCGCAATGACCGCAAGAACAAGTTTCATAATTAGCCCCTTTGAAGGTGTTTTCGCTCCCAGGGGGAATTTCTCGCCTGAGATGGTTAACCCCGTCAACAGCTGCGCTCAGTCCGGCCCATTACATTGCGCCCATTTTAGCAGGCGCTAGAGCATTTTCCGACGAAGTGGGAACCGGTTCGTCGCAAGAAAATGCGACCCAACAAATAGTTTGAGCAATTTCGCGACTCAGATTGAATGCAAATT
Source organism: Parvularculaceae bacterium (assembly GCA_041398145.1). Taxonomy (GTDB): domain Bacteria; phylum Pseudomonadota; class Alphaproteobacteria; order Caulobacterales; family Parvularculaceae; genus Amphiplicatus. The sequence continues at coordinate 39,951 of JAWKVF010000003.1, forward strand.
GCTCTAGCCCCCGAGCACACCCTTCGTCGATGGCGGCTCGGCGCCGGCGCGCGGGTCAATCTCGACCGCCTCGCGCAGGGCCCGCGCCGTCGCCTTGAAACAGGATTCAATGATGTGGTGGCTGTTGTCGCCGTACAGCGTCTCCACATGCAGGCAAAGCCCGGCGTTCATGGCGAAGGCGTGAAACCACTCCTTGAACAGCTCGGTGTCCATGTCGCCGACTTTCGGGCGGGCGAACGCCACCTTCCAGATCAGATAAGGACGCTTTGAGATGTCGATGGCGGCGCGCGACAGGGTTTCGTCCATCGGCACGAAGGCTGCGCCGAACCGGCGGATGCCGGCGCAATCGCCAAGCGCCCTCGCGACCGCCTGGCCGATGACGATGCCGACATCTTCGACCGTGTGGTGCATGTCGATATGCAAATCGCCCTCGGCGCGTACTTTAAGGTCGATCATCGAATGGCGCGCCAGCGCTTCGAGCATGTGGTCAAAAAAACCGATACCGGTCTCAACGTCGTATTCGCCGGCGCCATCAAGATCGACGGCGACGAAAATCTCGGTCTCGCGGGTTTTTCGTTCAATCGTGGCGGCGCGCATTGAATTTTCCCTTTCATCCTTTCATTAGACGCAAACCATTAAATTTGCACCTGCGATGAAGGATGGCCGCTATGGCGATTGAAATGCACGGCACCACGATTTTGAGCGTTCGGCGCGGATCGGTCGTCGCAGTCGGCGGCGACGGCCAGGTCAGCCTCGGCCAGACCATCGTCAAGGGCGACGCCCGCAAGGTGCGACGCCTCGCCGGCGGCAAGGTCATCGCCGGGTTCGCCGGGGCGACGGCGGACGCTTTCACCCTGCTGGAGCGCCTTGAGGGCAAGCTGGAGCAACACCCTGACAATTTAACGCGCGCCGCGGTTGAACTCGCCAAGGACTGGCGCACCGACCGCTATTTGCGCCGGCTGGAGGCGATGATGATCGTCGCCGACGCCGCAACGACACTGACGCTGACCGGCGCCGGCGACGTGCTGGAGCCGCAGGGGGGCGTCGCCGCCATCGGCTCTGGCGGCGATTTCGCCCGCGCCGCCGCACGCGCCCTCGTTGAAGAAACAGACCTCGGCGCCGAAGACGTCGTGCGCAAGGCGATGAAGATCGCCGCGTCGGTTTGCGTCTATACGAACGACAGTCTGACGCTGGAAGTCATCGGCGCGCATTAAAGCGTCGCGATGGAGAGTGCGACGAGGGCTCCGCCATTTTCAGTTCGTTAACATCTTATTACTGAAATGGTGCGTCTCAGCCGTTCACGCCAAGCGCCATGGTAAACGGCAAGATAATCTTAAATCCTTGATCATAGCTATAAACTGCGTGCGGAGAGTCCGCGCGGTCAAGAGATCATTGTCGAGCTGAAGTTTTGCGTGAGCCGTTCATGGAGACCAGAACAACTTGCGTTCAATCTGAACGCGGGCGTTGCTCTGGCGATTTTTTGGGCCGCATTTTCTTGCGACGAACCGGTTCCCACTTCGTCGGAAAATGCTCCAGACGCATGCGCAGTAGCGCCGGCGTTGGCAGGGCTGCCCCCGTGCGCGTTTTGGCAAGTGAACGCGCGGGCCGGCGCACGTGCAACTTCAGGGCCGATCGCCGCAACCGGATTCAACACTTTTTCGCCGCGCTCGGCGTTTTGCTGCTCGGCGCCGGCGCCGCACAGGCGCAAAGCGGCCCTTACCAATCGACAGCTTCTGCAACGATCAACAACGCAGTGGCATGCCCGGCGTCAATCTCCAGGCAAATCCATGTCGCGGAAAGCTTCACGATCAGCGATCTTGATGTCGGGTTTCTTGCGACGCACACCTATCGTTCCGATATCCAGCTCGAACTGACGCCGCCATGGGGCGGCTCTCCCGTCCGCCTTTTGCAAGGGCTTGGATATAGCGGCCTGGGTTACGACAATTACAACGTCCTCCTGAACGATGAATCGTCGACACTGGTGAACACCGGATTTCATGCATCCAACGACAATGCGTCCGCACCGCCTTATCAGAACGACGTACGGCCAAACAATCCACTATCAGCATTTGACGGCAATAATGCGCAAGGTGACTGGACTCTGACCATCTGCGATACTTACGGGCCGCTTGACAATGGCGAGTTCCTGCAAGCTGATCTCTTTTTCAACCGGATTGACCTGTCCCTGACAAAAACCGTCAGTACACCCACACCGGCGGCGGGGGCGAATTTCACCTATACGATCACCGTTTCGAACGCCGGTCCCTCGGCCGCGACAGGCGTTTCGGTGAAAGATGCCCTTCCAACGGGGATTACCCACGTTTCGGACAGCGGCGCCGGCGCCTATGTTCCCGCCACCGGGATCTGGACGATTGCAGGCTCGATTGCTCCGGGGACGAGCCGGTCGCTGACGATCACCGCAAACGCCGCTTATAATGGCTCGTACACGAACACAGCGGAAGTTTACACGGCCGCTGGCGGCGATATGGATTCAACGCCCAACAATTCAGCCAGCGCACCGTCCGAAGACGATACCGCAAGCGTTGCGGTTACGGTTTCCGGCGGACCGCCAGCGCCGCCCATGTGTCAGCCGGGACTTCTTCTCATCAATTCCAGCGGCAACGCGTTATCCCAGACAAATACTGGCGTCATAACCCCCGACCGCGCGGTCGGAGGACTTACCCCAGCGGGGACGTCGCCGCCCGATCCCTATGCGGCCTTGCTCAATCAGTCGAGCGATGAACTGGTGCTCGATCTTGGCGTTGACGTGCCGCAAAATGCGCAGATCCTGATTTCCGCAGCGCGCAATGGCGGATCGGCCGGCAATACGGCGCGCGTCGATATTGAAACCTCCGCTGATGGCCTTTCCTACGCTTTCGTCGGCAGCTACGGCGCCGCGCCGGCAACATTCGTTTCGCCGACGCGCGATGTTCTGGAACGCTTCTCCATCACGGTTCCTTCCGGCGGTGCGCGTTACCTGCGGTTCAGGACACAAGATAACGACGATATCTTCATCGACGGCGTGGAGTACAGCCAGGTCTGCCGTTCATCGCCGACTTTGCTGGCGTCAAAGTCCGTGTCCATGGTCGCGACGAGCGGCGCCGCCAGTTTCGCCATTCCCGGAAGCGACGTCTATTATACGATAACCGTAACCAACGCCGGATCAGGCAGCGCAGACGTCGACTCAATCTTCATCGCCGATCCCCTTCCGGCGCAGGTCGACTTTTTCAATGGCGATATTGATGGGGCCGGGCCGGCGACGGGCGCGGCGTATTTCACCGAGTCCGGGTCCGGACTGACATTCACCCCAGGCAGCGATTTGCGGTATTCCAGCGCCGCTTCACCGCCCGCCACTTTCGCTGCGTGCACTTACAGCGCGGCGGCGGGATACGACCCCAATGTCCGGTATGTGTGCCTCAATCCAAAAGGGCAGATGCTCTCAGGGTCCCCGGATCCGACCTTCAGCATCAAGTTTCGCGCACGGATCAAATAGCTGGCGCATCACCCCGCACAGTATGCCGATTTAGCGCTGGCGGCGCAACGTGGCGGGCCGGCTGGCGACACGCCTGCATTTGAACGACAGTCTGACGCTTGAGGTCATCCGCGCGCATTAACCTTAATGCGCGTTATCCATATTCGTCCGTAAACGGAAATTCCTCATCTCCTGAAATCAATCATCAACATCACTCGTCAATAAATGCGCAAAATTGCGTCTCGGTAATCTGATGCATTGCTTTTTCAACGGGGACTTGGATGTCGATGAATAGCTTGAAATAGAAATTGAAACTTGGCGCGGCCTTTCTTGAAGACCGCGACGGCGCGGCGGCGATTGTGATTGCGTTCATGACGCCGATTCTGATCGGCGGCCTGGCGTTTGGCGCGGAAGTCGGCGCCTGGGAAATGACCAAGCGGCGCATCCAGAACGCGGCGGACACCGCGGCCTACGCCGCCGGCACGCAGGTGCGCGCCGGCTATGATGCAACGACAACCACGAATGCAGCCCTCGTGGTCGCCACCGACAGCGGCTACAAGAGCGGCGCCGCCGGCATCACCGTTGAAAGCCCGCCCACCAGCGCGCCGATAGCCGTCGACGGGACCGACCCGAACGGCGACTCAAGGTTTGTTCACGTCGTTCTGACCGAGACCGTGCAGCGAAATTTCACCCGCTACTTCGCCTCGGACAACACCATTGATATCGTCAGCGAGTCGGTGGCGAGGGTTGAAAACGGCCGCCCGGCATGCGTGCTTGCGCTGGCGCCAAACGTTTCCGGCGCGGTGTCGGCGGGCGCCCTTTTCTTTCGCCGCTCCACCGATCTTTTAACAACCACCCATCAGACTGCGATAGACAATTGCAGGCTTTGAAAACGCATGATTTTTGCGAAAAACCGGTTTCCACTTTTTCGCATCATGCGCTAAATGCCGGACTTTCCGACCCCCGGAGCTGGCATGTCATCATACTCCCCCCGCGAAATCGTCTCCGAACTCGACCGCTTCATCGTCGGCCAGCATCGGGCCAAGCGCGCGGTCGCCATCGCCCTGCGCAATCGCTGGCGCCGCCGTCAGGTCGAAGACCCGATGCGCGAGGAGATCACCCCGAAAAACATCCTGATGATCGGGCCGACCGGGGTCGGCAAGACCGAGATTTCGCGGCGGCTGGCGCGTCTCGCCGGCGCGCCCTTCATCAAGGTCGAGGCGACGAAATTCACCGAAGTCGGCTATGTCGGGCGCGATGTTGAATCGATCGTGCGCGACCTCGTGGAGATCGCGATCGGGCTGGTGCGCGAGAAAAAACGCGAGGAGGTCGCGGCCAAGGCGCACAACGCCGCGGAACTGCGCGTCGTCGCCGCGCTGGTCGGCGACAATGCCGGCGAGGCGACCAAAGCCAGCTTTCTGGAAAAGCTGCGGCGCGGCGATCTCGATGATCGCGATATCGAAATCGACCTGCGCGAGGGCGGGGCCAGCGGGCCGCCGATTGATATTCCCGGCATGCCGGGCGCCCAGATGGGCGTCATCAATTTATCCGACATTCTCGGCAAGGCGTTCTCCGGCCCCGTCAAACGCCGGAAAATGAAGGTCAAAGACGCGTATGCGCCGCTTGTCGCCGAAGAATCCGACAAGCTGCTCGACGACGACAGCGTCAACCGCGAGGCGCTGGATCTTGCGCAAAATGACGGCATCGTCTTTCTCGACGAAATTGACAAGATCGCGCGCGGCGGCGAGAGCGGGGCAAAAGGCGCCGATGTCAGCCGCGAAGGCGTGCAGCGCGATTTACTGCCGCTGATTGAGGGCGCGACGGTTGCGACCAAATACGGCCCCGTCAAAACCGACCACATCCTGTTCATCGCCTCAGGCGCGTTCCACCTTTCAAAACCGTCGGACCTGTTGCCGGAATTGCAGGGGCGCTTGCCGATCCGCGTCGAACTTGAAGCGCTCAGCCGCGACGATCTTCGCCGCATCCTGACCGACACCGAGGCCAGCCTTGTGCGGCAATACGCAGCGCTGATGGCGACCGAAGGGGTGACGCTCAGCTTCACCGACGACGGCGTCGACGCCATCGCCGACGCCGCGGCGGAAGTGAACGCCAGCGTTGAAAATATCGGTGCGCGCCGCCTCGCCACCATTATGGAGACGGTGCTGGAGGAATTGTCTTTCGCCGCCAGCGACCGCAATGGCGACACCGTCAGCGTCGACGCCGGCTATGTGCGCGAGCGGGTCGGCGCTATCGCCGGCGATGCGGACCTGTCAAAATACATCCTGTGATTGAAATTCGCATCGCGCGCTCCCTCGCTGGCGGCGGCGTTGCCCGTCGGCAACACAAAGCGGGGGCGATCACCCTTTGCGTTTCGTTAATAGCGGGTTAATCTGGCTTTTCTGAGGGGTTTTCAGTGGGGCCATTACTATGGCGGACGGATCGCGCGCACCATCAAGAAGCGCCACATCACGCGGCAGGTCGATGATGTTCTTCGCCGAGGACGCGGACCCGCGTTTCGGCGTCTCTGACCCAGAAAAGACTGAGAATTCAGCGCTCGGGCGCGGCAAAAAGCGTCCGCGCGTCGCCTTCACCGGCGAGGAATGGGGCTTTGGCTATCAGGCGACCCGGCGTTTTCTGGAGCGCGCGCGTAAATTCGGAACCGTCTCGGACGGCGGCCTGCGCGGCGTCTTTGCGCGCACAGAGCGCGAATATGACGAGGCCTCGCGCAACAGCAAATTCGATTATGGCGCGGACGTGCCGCAGCCGCTGCGGACCAAAGAACAGACCCTGATGGCGGTGAAGCAGGGCGCCGCCGATTTTGCGGTGATCCCGTTTTACAGCCCCTATTCCGGCTATGATTACGAATCCCTGCGCGCGCTAAGCAGCCTGATGACGCTGCTCGGCGTCGAACAGATCGAGGCGACGGACAATCTTTGCCTCGCCGTGCATGAGTCCCAGCTTTACGATCTTATCCAGTCGTCGCACCCCGGTTCAGGGTTTTCGGCGTTACAGCGCCGGATCCGCAAATCCTGGGGCGCGGTCGACAATGGCAGCGGCAACGACCCCGGCGGCTATGAGGCCGAGATGCCGCGGGCCGGTCTGCCCATCGACATGGCGGACCAGAAACTGATCCGCGACCGGATCGATCTTGTTTTCGCCGGGCCGGAAGCGGCGCGCCGCTGCAAGTCGAAACTCGACGGCATGCGCGCGATCGGCGTCGATGTGCAGGAAACGCCGCAAATGCTCGAACCGCATCGCGAACTCGCCAAGCGGGCGCGCTCGACGGCAAACACATCGCGGCAGACCAACACCTTCTTCGACCCCACCACCGGCGAAACCCGGTTTTTCTCCAGCCTTGGCGCGGAAGCCCAGAAAAGCCCGCTGTTCGGCATGGTGCTGCCTTATGAAGTAGCGATGCGGTCATCGGATTATGTCATCATCGACCACGACATCGACGATGCGCCGCCGACAAAAACCCGTTTCCTCGTGGTCGAGAACAATCCCGACCATACCCTGTTTGAAGACGCCTACCGGACGACCGATGCGCGCACGCGCTATTGGATGAACAGGCTGCGCGCCATCGCCGACGGACGCAGCCTGATGGTGACATCGCCGCAGCAAATCGCTGGCGGGCTGTTGTTCGCCATCGGCGGGTTTTTCGCGCTTGTCGGCGCCGCCGGCGTCGCCGGATGGGAAGGTGTACCGCTATTGCCGACGAGCCAATGGCTGGCGCAGGCGGGCGATCAGGCGGCGCTGATACTCGGTACGATCGCCATGATGATCGGCGCAATAATTTCGTCAATGCAAAGCGGCGTGAACAAAGGCGTGCGCGTCATGCTGCGCTTCCGGCGAGATCAATCCGCCGCATCAATCGGCGACGTAGAGAACTTTCTTCGCAATTTCGGGGTTCGCCATTCGGTTGTCCGGCTGGACGAAGACAGCGAGAAAGACAGCCCGGCCGCGATCATGCTCGATATCGAGTTCCAGCCCGAAGATTTCATCTACAATCCGGTGACGATGTTCACCCGGCGTCTACGCGGATCTGTTGCGAACGGCGCTATGAAGAAAGCCTTCCAGCGTTGGAAAAACCGCGGCGCGCTGGTGCTCGCGGCGACGCCGATTGCAGACGGATATCAACTGCCGCGGCACAAGAAGCGCAGGTGGTGGAGCGAAGCCGTCGGCGATTGGAGCAGGGATTTTGTCGAAACCACGTTCATCCGGCTGCCGCGCCTGTTGCTCGTTGCGCTTCCGCTGGCCGCCATCGCCTTTTTCCTCTGGCAATATTTATTCCGCGGCTAACCCCGACGGCGCATTCCTGAGAGCGGCGGCAACGCCGCCTGGCGCTCACGCTTTCAAGAACACGTAAAACGCCCCCGCCCCGCCATCGCGCGGGACGGCTTGCGATACGCGGGCGATGTGCCGGCGCAAGTCGGGCTCTTCGATCCACTCAAGAAACCTTGCGCGCAGCACGCCGGCGCCGACGCCCGCAGAAATATCGCCGTGCAGGCGCCGCCTTGTCATCGACGCCGCCGAAGCGGCCCCGCCCTTGCCGGTGATGACCAGAACCGCGCGCGCGCCATCGCGACGCGCGCCGTCGATAAAATTGCGCAGCGCCCCATGGGCGCTCACCTGGCGCATGCCGTGAAGGTCAAGCACGCGCTCAATCGGCGCGCGCCGCCGCGCCAGTCGCCGGTCAAGCGCCGGATCGCCGCCGCCAAACACCGACGCCGCCGCGCTGTGACGAGCGCCGGCGCGTCCAACAGCGCCAGCCCCGCTGACGAGCCTTGCCGCCTCAACCGGCGCAACGCGTCGCGGGCGCACCTCGCCGGGCCTTGGCGCCATTGTCGGTATCGGCGTCGGCGTTTCGATGATTTTGGTCCCCTGAGACAAGGGGCGCACATCACGGACCGCATCGCGCCAGAGATCGCTTTCACCTGATGTCAGACGACGCTTCATCGGCGTGGTTTCATGAAGGGTCGGGCGCCGGCAGGCGCTCAACGATCTTCGCCGGCGTCAGCAAAAACAATTCGCCACGCTCGTTAAATCCGCCCGCAACGTCGCCAGCAAGATCGCCGCTGCCGACAAAAATGTCCGCACGCACCGCGTTCTTTATGGCGCCGCCCGAATCCTGCGCGATCAACAGCCGGCGCACCGGGTCTTTGCGCGCCGCCGGTTCGCCGGGGATCGACACCCAGACCGGCGTTCCGTAGGCGGTATACCTTGGGTCCACAGCAATGCTGCGGCCGGCGGTCAACTGAACTCCGGCCGAACCTATTGGCCCAAGATCTGGATGCGGAAGATCATCAAGAATACGGAAAAAGATATAGGACTGGTTCGCTTCGCGCACTACGCGCGCCTCTTCGTCCGTCGCATCTTGTAGCCAGGCGAGAATAGCCTGCATGCTGACGTCTTCGCGTTGAAGCGCGCCTTCTTCAATCAGGACACGTCCGATCGCGGTATAAGGGTGGCCATTCGTCCCGTCATACCCGACGCGCAAATCACGGCCGTTCAACAAAAGCCGCCCCGAACCCTGGATCTGCAGAAAGAACAAATCGTTCGGCCGCATATAGGCAAGAACCCGCGCGCGGCCCGCCAATGCGCCCTCATTAATCGCCGCATGATCCGGATAGGGTTCGAGCGTGTTGCCGGCGAGGCGCCCGGCGACTCGTTGCCCGGCAAGCTCCGGGCGGAACTTGCCCAGATCAACGCTGATCAGATCATCAGGACGGAAATATACTGGCGCCGAGAATTCAGACGTCCACACGTCGCTCGCCTGATAATGCGGCTCGAAATACGCGGTGATAAGGCCGTCGGGCCGGGCGAACTCCTCTTCCCCCTTCGGCGTGTCGCGCCGCCAGACGTTCAACAGCTTCACCGGACGGAAATAGTACTCATAGAACGCGCGCGCGGCGCTGGTGCGCGCGTTGGGGTCGGCGTAAATCTGGGTCAGCATGTGTCGCGCCGCGTCGCAGGCCGGACGCCAGTCGCCGACCGTGCCGGCGAGGGTTTCGCCGTCCGCCGCACCTGGTAACGCCGCCGCCGTCGGGTCGAGCGGCATGTCGTCGCGCTTGTCGGCGAGGGTGTCGCAGGTGCGCACGAAAACCGGGATGCTCTCAGCGGTTTCATCCGACCGCCAACCATCAAGATCGCCAAATCTGACAACCTGATATGAAAATCCGATGATCTCTTCGCCATCGTCAATCGACAGCGACGGCTTGTCCGCATCGTCGCGAAACCTCGCCAGCATGACGACCGACACGCCAATCACAATGATTGTCGCCACCATCAGGGCAAAGGCGATATTTCGTTCGTTCAGCAGCCTCAAGGCGTCACCCGCGATATTGGTGGCGGATCAGGCGCCGCCGGTTGCAATCAGCAGCCAGTTGGGATCGCTCGCGCCAAGCGCGCGCGCAAACGTCCAGCGGTCCTTGACCAGATCGATCCGGTTGGCGTCGCCGTCAACCACCTCGCCGGCGCGGTCATAAGTGACGCGCACCTGATTTGAGGAAAAGTCGGTGACCGCGATCATCTGATTGTCGGAAATCTCCGATGAGGCGATCGAGGCCGCGTCAATGCCGACGAACTTCAATTCTGACGTGCGCCCGTTCTCTTCGCGCGCCGACACCGCCGCCTTGAACGCCTCATAGACCGAGGGGCTCAAAAACCGGCGAATGCTTTTGAGGTCGCCGGCGGCGAACGCCTCGACAATCATCTCATACGCCACGCGCGCGCCATCGAGGAACTGGCGCTCGTCAAATTCAGGATCCGCCGCGCGCAGCGCCGCAGCGCCGGGGCTGACCGGAGGCAGGTCGCGCGCACGCGGGGGCGCGTCCTGATTTTCCGCGGTTTTGCGCGCGCGCTGCAGGCCTTCAACGTCGCGGGTCTGTTCGTGGCCGGTACGCGCGCCGAGGACTGAAAACAACCGGTACGCGACAAAGGCGGAAAGCCCGATAAAAATGATCAGAACAGGGTCCATGGTCCTCTCGGCGTCACGCCGCCGCGGATAAAGCGGCAAACGCTCTGGCGTCCTTCAGCTCTTGTGTTTTTCCTCAACGGGCTACCTATATAGGAGACTTGTTGAGGAAAACACAAAACTGATGGCTCTCGGCTTTATCATTCTGTTAATACTTGGCCCAATCGCCGAAATTTACGTGCTTTTGAAAAGCGGCGCGGTGTTTGGCGTTGCGCCAGTCATCGCCGCGTGCCTTGCGACGGCGTTCCTGGGCGCGGCGCTGCTCAGGATGCAGGGCCTTTCGGCGCTGCGCGGGGCGGAAAACGACATCAGGGCCGGAAAAGTGCCGGTTGAAGCCGCCGTAGACGGCCTGTTTCTCGCCGTCGCGGCGCCATTGCTGATGACTCCAGGTTTTATCACCGACGCCATCGGATTTAGTTTTCTCGTGCCGCCATTTCGTCATTTTATCGCCCGCCAGGCGCTGGCGGCGCTTGAGCGGCGCGTAAATGCCGGCGAAATCACGATCATCCGGCGGGATTAACCCGGCCGGGTTGCCCGGCGCGCGGCGCACGTGTAAGACGCGGCCCCGCTAATGCAAAAACTGGTGAGATTTCATGTCTGAAACACCGCCGAACGGTGATTTGACCAACGGCGCCGGCACCCCGGCCGACGCACCGCCCAGCCTTCGCGTGCTTGCGCAGTATCTGAAGGATCTGTCCTTTGAAAGTCCGCGGGCGCCGGCCTGTTTCAGCGACAACACCACAGCGCCCGGCATCGAGGTCAATGTCGATGTCAATGCGCGCGGGGTAAACCCCAATCAGTTCGAAGTCGAGCTTGCAATTTCGGCAAAAGCCTCGCGTGAGAACGAGCCGGTCTTCGTGGTAGAGACGAGCTATGCCGGCGTGTTCGAAATCATGAACGTGCCGGAAAACCAGATCGAGCCGATCCTGCTGATCGAATGCCCGCGTCTGTTGTTCCCGTTCGCGCGCCAGATTGTCGCCGAAACAACCACGTCAGGAAATTTCCCGCCGGTGATGCTCGATCCGATTGACTTCCTGTCGATCTATCAGCGCAACCAGGTGGCCCGTCAGCAGCAGCAAGGCGGCGACGCCGCGCCGGCGACGGCCTGAGGCGTTTTGCAATCGCGTGACTTAACCCGCGCTCGCCGGCGCACCCGGAACCCGCTCTAGGTCTTGTTGAGAATCAGCGTGAATGGATGACGGCAGCGGCGGCGTAGATCATGGCTTTGTAGCTTGGGTCGGTTTTGTCGCTGCGCATGGCGATGCGCTTGAACTCCTTGAGTTTGCAGAAGAAGTTTTCGACGAGGTGTCGCCACTTGTACATCTCCTCGTCGATCTCGAGCGGGTTTCGGCGCTGCGGGCGCTGCGAAATGACGATCTTGGCGCCGCGTTCGTTCATGTCTTCGATGATCCAATTGGAATCATAAGCTTTGTCGGCGATCAGCGCGCCGAACTCGACGCCGTCGATGAGCGGCGCGACGCCGACCGTGTCGTAGCGATTGCCCGGCAGCAGCTCGAAGCGCACGAGATTGCCGAGCGCGTCGGTCAGCGCGACGATCTTCGTCGTCCAGCCGCCTTTCGACTTGCCGATGGCCTGGCTTTGAGTCCCCCTTTAGCGCCGTGTCCATGACGATGGACCGGCACGATGGTCGCGTCGATCATCGCGTATTCCATGTCGGGATCATCGGAAACGGCGTCGAACAGGCGCTTGAAGACGTCCGCCTTCACCCAGTCGCGGAACCGCTTGAAAACCGTGTTCCACTTGCCGAAAGACGCCGGCAGATCGCGCCACGGGCTGTCCGTGCGCGCAATCCACAAAACCGCTTCAAGAAAAAGCCGGTTGTCCTTCCCCGAACGGCCCGGATCGCTCGGCTTGCCGAGACAATGCGGCTCCATTCGCGCCCACTGCGCGTCCGTCAGCACCAATCGAACCATCGCCAAACTCCCAAAAAGGAGTTTGAATCAAAGTTCGAACGCCTTGGGAATCCTGAATCTCAACAAGCCCTAAAGCAATTTGCATTCAATCTGAATCGCGAAATTGCTCTAACTATTTTTGGGTCGCATTTTCTTGCGACGAACCGGTTCCCACTTCGTCGGAAAATGCTCTAATCCGCAACCTCACGCCTGACGGTCTCACCCCAGATCGCGTCATCGCCCAGTTCTGCGGCGACGAAGTCGGCGTGCACGCGCGCTTCATCTTCGCTCAACAACGAGGGCAGCGGCGACGGCCTTGTACGCGCCTTGCCATTGCCGACGCGACGATGGGCGCCGTTGCTGTCGGCAACCGACAGATCAAGCCCCGCCTGAAGCCCGCCGGTCAGCTCGATATAAACTTCCGCAAGCAGGCGCGAGTCGAGCAAGGCGCCGTGACCGTCGCGTTCGCGCTCGCGGGTGTCGATGCCAAATCGCGAGCACAGCGCATCAAGGCTGGCGGGGGAGCCGGGATATTTTCGTCGCGCGATATGCAACGTGTCGGTGATTGCATTTGAGAGCGTCGGCAGGCCGGCGGCCGCAAGCTCGGCATTCAGGAATGGCAGGTCGAACGATACGCCGTTATGGGCGACCAGCTCGGCGTCGCCGACAAACTCGACAAATGCATTGGCGACGCGCGCATCGGCGAATACGGGATAATCGCGCAGGAACGCCTCCGACAATCCGTGCACTTGAAAAGCGCCGTCGGGCATGTCCCGTTCGGGATTGACATAGGTGTGGAACGACTTGCCGGTGACCGCGCCGCGCACCATTTCGACACCGCCAATTTCGACAATGCGGTGACCCTCGTCAAACCGGAACCCTGTAGTTTCGAGGTCGAAAACAACTTGACGCATGAAAGGTTTTTACGCTGGTTTGACAGGCATGTAACGGGCGCTGGCGCAATTGTGCAAAACTATCCGCCCCATGGCGCTATTCGTTGTCTTTTTCATATAGCGCCGCTTTCACCTTGTGCCCGAGCTCGGTCATCGGAAACGGCTTTTGAATATAGCCGGCGCCTTCTATCGCATCCATCTGCTCGCGCACCGCGGTTTCGGCGTAGCCGGACATGAAGATCACCCGCGCGCTCACGCCGAATTCGTCACGCGCGCGCTGGACAAAAGTCGGGCCGTCGATTTCAGGCATCATGACGTCGCTGACGATCAGGTCGAAATCGCGATCCGTCTCCAGAATCTCCAGCGCGTCGACGCCGTCCTCCGCCGCAGTGACTTCATAGCCTGAACGCTCAAGGGTGGCGACGACAAACGCCCGCACCGGGTCTTCATCCTCGATCACCAGAATGCGGCCCGAGCCGGAATAGTCGGCGTTGGCCGGCGCCGGGGCGGCGGGCGCTTCGTCCTCTTCATCATCGAGGCCGCCGGTGTGGGCCGGCAGGTAGACCTTGAACACCGCCCCGCCCTCGGCTGCGTTTTCGATGACGATGGCGCCGCCCATCTGGCCGATAATGCCGTGCACCGTGGACAGGCCAAGCCCGGTACCCTTGCCCTCGTCTTTGGTTGTGAAGAACGGATCGAAGATCTTGTCGATAATATCGGCGGGCACGCCGGGCCCGGTGTCGGCGACTTCGATAAGGATATGATCTTGCGCAGCAAGGCCGGCGACGCCGGCGCGTTCAATTTCTTCAGCCGAAACACTCCTTGTGCGAATGGTCACCTTGCCGCCGTTCGGCGCCATGGCGTCACGCGCGTTGACGGCCAAATTCATGATCGCGGTTTCAAGCTGGTTGCGATCAACCCTGGCGTTGGGAAGGCCGCGGCCGTTGATGAGTTCAAGCTTTACCTTCTCGCCGACGGCGCGGTCGAGGAAGCGCGAGAAGTCGACGAGAATATCTGTGATCGACTGCACCCGCCGGGTTAGCGTCTGCTTGCGCGAATAGGCCAGCAATTGTTTCGTCAGATTGGCGGCGCGCTGGGCGTTTTCGCGGATCAGAACAAGATCCTGATAGGCCGGATCGCCAACCGGGTGGCGCAGCATGAGCTGTTCGCAATTGCCCTGGATCACCTGAAGCAGGTTGTTGAAGTCGTGCGCGACCTCACCAGCGATAAAGCCGATGGCTTTTAGTTTCTGGTCCTGGGCGTGGTCCTGCTCCATGCGCTTACGGTCGGTGACTTCGACCGTATACAGAAAGGTCCGCCGCACGCCATAAGAGCCGCGCCGACGCCTGACCGGACGGGCGTAAACACCGAAAGTACGCGCCGCCGCGCCCTCGCCGATCACCGCATCAATCACGCGCGGCGCGCCCGATCCGGTCGACTTTCGCCGTATTTCTGCTTCCAGTTCCGCGATGGCGTCAGCCGGCAATGCGCGGGCGAGCGGCGTGTTTTTCTTTGCGCCGCCCAAGACGTCGGCAAACGCCTTGTTCGCCTCGACGATTCGCGCGTCGCGCCCGATTTCGCCTTCGACAATTGCAACGCCGAACGGCGCTTCGGTCAAATCGCCTGAGATCGGCGGCGCGTCGCCGTCTGGCGCTTCTTCCGCGAGCGCCATATCGACAAGCACAAACCCTTCGCCAACCCCGCCGCGGCGAAACGCGGTGAACGTCGCCTCAATCGGATCAGCCGTCCGTCTGCGGATGTTTTTCACTATCGGCGTTGAATCTACCTGCCATAGGCCGCGGACGAGATCGCCCGTCTCGCCAAGCACAAGATCGTCAATCTTGCGCAGTTCGTTGCGACCGACGCCGGCTGCATTGCGCGCGGCCGCGTTCGCCCATGCAATCTGGCCGGATTTTTCAACCGCGATCACCGGACGAATATAATCGGCGTATGACGCGGCAAGCGCATCGTGTTCTTCCTCGTCGACCGGCATTTCGCGCAATCGCCAGGCGACGAAATCGTCAGCGCCGCCAACCGGCGCGGTCGTCGCCTCGAAACGGCGGCGCGCGCCGCCGTCTTCCAGCCCGATCTGCTGGTAAAGGGTTTCAATCGCCGGCGCGGCGCTGCTGGCGGCGCGGCATAACCGGAACAGCTTGGAGGCTTCGGCGCCGTGCTGCGCGAACAACCGGTCGATGCGCGGCGGCAGGCCGGCAAGCCCGATCACGCCCGCCTCGCGCGCGAGGGCGAAATAAGCGGCATTCGCGTAAACGACGACGCCATTGCGCCGGGTGATCAGCCTCGGGTCGGGGTCGGCGTCGAGCACTTTTTCCGCCAGCGTCAGGCTGGCCAGCATTTCCGAACCGGCGAGCTGCGCCGCCTCTTCGCCCTTCTTGCCGGCGGCGCGCTTCAGCGCGGCGCTGGCGAGCAGGGCCGACGGGGTCGGCCGGAATGCGGCGGCGAGGAACACCACCGCCAGCACGCCGACAATCGCCGCCAGCAACAGCCCGGCGGCGCCCATCGCGCCCGTCGCCAGGACATAAGCGGTCGCCGCCGCAGAAACGGCAAGCCCACCCCATAACGCGGCGAACAGCCCGTGCTGGACGATTTTTGACCGGTGTTCCTGATTGCGCGCCGAGACAGCCTGCGCACGCGCTTCAGCGTCCTGCATCATCCGAGCGATCTCAGCCGCGCCCGCCGGGCGCGGGGCGGCTTCTTCCCCGTCGCCATCCTCATCGACAAAATCATCAAGGTCAGACGCCGCATCGGCGTCCGTCCCGACGGCCTCCGCGCCCTTTGCGGCGGCGTTGGCTTCGTTTGCTTGTTCTGCGTTTTCGACGGCGTCGGCGCGGTCGATCGATGGCTGTGCGGCCACGGCGAAAGCTCCTTAAAGGGCGAACGCCCAGCTATGAAGCGATTTGACCGGCGAGGCTACACGTGCGCGCCCGCGATTTTGCACAGCCCCGCATGGTTCCGGCGGGTTAGAGCATTTTCCGACGAAGTGGGAACCGGTTCGTCGCAAGAAAATGCGACCCAAAAATAGTTAGAGCAATTTCGCGATTCAGATTGAATGCAAATTGCTTTAGTGTGTTGTGCGGCCGCGCCCGATCACAAAGCCGATGACTTTTGCGACGGCTTCGTAATGTTCGAGCGGGATTTCGGCGTCGATCTCGACCGCCGCGTACAGCGCGCGGGCGAGCGGGGGGTTTTCGACAACCGGCACCTGGCTTTCCTCGGCGCGAGCGCGCAGGCGCAACGCAAGCTCGTCGAGCCCCTTGGCGACGCAAACCGGCGCTTCGGCGGCGCCGGCGTCATATTTCAACGCCACCGCATAGTGGGTCGGGTTCATGATCAGCACGGTTGCATCCTTGACCGCCGCCATCATCCGGCGACGCGCGCGCGCCTCGCGTTGCTGGCGCTGGCGGCCTTTGACATGGGGGTCGCCTTCGGACTCTTTCATCTCGCGCTTGACCTCTTCCTTGGTCATGCGCAGCCGCTTCATCCACTGAGCGCGCTGGAAAGCGTAGTCGAGAGCCGCGATCACCGCCATTGCAAGAACCGCAATCGCCAGAAGTCTCATGATCGCCGATTGCGCCAGCGCCAGCACCGTGCGCTCGTCGGCATAGGGCAGGCCGGCCAGCAATTGGCGGTCGGGCCACAGCGCGAACACCAGCACCGCGCCGACAATGGCAAGCTTGCCGACGCCCTTGGCGAAATTGAAAAGCCCCGACGGGCCGAAAATTCGTTTGAACCCGGCGACGGGCGACAGTTTCGACCAGGACGGCTTCATTTTTTCGATAGTGAGCACCGGGCTGGCCTGCGCGATATTGCCGATCAGCGCCGCAGCCACGAACAACATCGCGACACCGCCAAGACCGATGCCGATGCGCATCGCAATTGCGGCGTAAAGCTGGGTCAGCGCCGCGCCGTCCATGGCGAATTCATGCGGATGGTCGAGAAACGCCGCGCCGGCGTGCATCATCGAGCGAGAGACCGGCCCGGAGGCAAGCCACAGCCCCAGAACGCCGGCGGCGAGCATTGCAAGGGTGATGACTTCCTGGCTGCGCGGCGCGTCGCCTTTCTTGCGCGCATCAGCGAGCCGCTTTGGCGTCGGCTGTTCTGTACGCTGAAAGTCGTCTTGCTGCTCTGCCACGCATCACCTCAGGAACTGTGCAAGGTACGCGTCGAAGCGTGTCAGAAACGCCGTCATGATGAGGCCCGTCGTCATCATCAGGAGGACGAGACCCAATATCAGATTGGCCGGCATCAGCATGAAAAACACCTGCGCCTGCGGCATCAGCCGGTTGAGGACGCCAGCGCCGACATAAAACACCAGCCCGTAGACGATGAACGGCGCAGCCAGCCTGACGCCCAGCGAAAACGCGCCCGACAGGGTTTGCGTCATCGTCTGCGCCATTGCGCCGACATCAATCGGCGCGCCCGGTGAAAACAGAAAATAGGAATCGCGCATCGCCGCGAGGAGCACATGGTGCAGATCGGTCGCAAAGATCATGGTCGTGCCGAGAATGGCGAGAAAGCCGCCAATGATTGCGCCCTGAATCTGCTGGTTGGGATCGAAGATCTGCGCCAGCGACAGACCCATCTGAAGCGCGATGATCTGGCCCGCCACGTTGAGCGCCGCCGCCATCGCCCGCGCCGCCAGCCCTAAAAACACGCCGATGGCGATTTCGGTGAACAGCAATCGCGCCAGCGCCGCGACATCGCCAGACACCTGATCGCGCGGATAGTCCGGCGCAACAACCGGCGCCAGCGCGGCGGTGACAGCAAGCGCGACCGCAAGCCTGATCCGTGGGCTGAGGGTGAAGTCGCCAAACGCCGGCGCCGTCATCAGCGCCGCGCCAATGCGCGCGAACACCGCAAACGCGGCGACCGCAGTAAAGGGCAGCGAAGCCAGAAATTGCGCGGTGTCGACCGCCGCGGGCATTAAGAAAAGCCGCCGCTGGCGATCAGCGAGAACAGTTTTTCAGCATACCGACCAAGGACCGCGCCCATGAACGGCAGGCTGATCGCGATGACGACAAACATGATGACGATGCGCGGGACGAAAACCAGCGTCATTTCCTGAACCTGGGTCAGCGCCTGAATGAGCGCAATCGCAAGGCCGACCAGAAGGCCGGCGATCAGCGCCGGGCCGGCGACCATCAGCGTCACCCAGAAGCCCTCGCGCGCAATATCGAGTAATTCAGCGCCGCCCATGGCAATCCCTCGCTTCGCAATCTCTCACTGCGCTGGCCGCGCACGGCCAGCCCTCAACCAACCCGGCAGATTTTGCCGGGCGCATGGTTAAGAACGCGTGTTCAAGCGGTTAAGCCGGGGTTAAAGGCGCTTCACGATGCGGCGGCATGCGCCGCCGTCAGATCGGCATGCGCATGATTTCCTGATAGGCTTCAATGACGCGGTTGCGCACCGCGATCGCCGTTTCAAGGCTGACTTCCGCCGCCGAGATCGCGGTGACGACATCGACAAGGCTGGCGTCGCCCGCGGCCACCTGTGCGGCGGCGGCCTCGCCCGTCTCAAGCGACTGCGCGGTTTGTGAAACCGCGGATTTCACCATTTCGGCGAAGTTCGGCGCGGCGGAGTCTGCGGCGGGCGTTAATTCGCCTGCGGATTTTGCAGCCTGCGCGTAAGCCTGCGCCGCATGTAAGGCGGTGACGCTCATCTCGTTACTCCAGAATTCTCAGCGTCGCCGACGCCATCGACCGCACCTGGTCGAGCGCGCCGAGATTGGCCTCATAGCTGCGCTGCGCCTCGCGCAGATCCATCATTTCGACCAGCGGATTGACATTGGGCAGCCTGACATAGCCCTGCGCATCCGCCGCCGGATGGTTCGGCTCGTAGCGTAGCGAAAACGCCGACGGGTCAAGCTCTACGCGGCTCATCCGCACAAGATTTGCATCGGTGTCGCGGTCGAGAAAGCTTGAAAAAACCGGCACTTGACGGCGATACGGATCAAGCCCGGCGGCAGTCGCGGTTGAGTTCGCGTTCGCGAGGTTTTCAGCGACAATCCGTATGCGCCCTGACTGGGCCTTCATGCCGGCGGCGGACACCTGTAACGCGGTCGAAAGATCGTCCATGGCTTGTCTCTTTAACGGTTGGCGCCGATGGCGAGGCGCACAAGGCCAAGCCCTTTGCGGTAAACGCTGGACGCAAGCTGGTAGTCCATGCGGGTTTCGGAGAGCTTCATCATCTGGGTTTCAAGCGACACGTTATTTCCGTTGAGCGCCGCCTCGCCGTCAGGCGCGGCCACCGTGCGGACAGCCGAAGACGAGGATGCTGCGGCGTGGATGTGCCTGGGGTCGCTGGTGCGCAGCGCCTGCGCGGAGGCGAGTTTTTTGAAGTCGCCGGGTGCGACGTCGCGCGCCGAATAGTCCGGCGTGTCGGCGTTTGCGATATTTTGGGCGATCACGCACGTGCGCGCCGACAGGAACTGCAGACGCTGAGCGAGGCCCGCCAGTAATGGCGATTTCATCAGATCCATGGCGCTCCAGCCTTTTACCCTCGCCGCCAGCATCGCGCGTTATGGTTAAGCAGGCGTTGAAGCAGAAGGGCCGACACGCCACATTGACGAAATTCCTGCGCGCTGGTCTGGCGTGGGGTGGCTCGCACGCGGGGAATGGCGGACGAATTTACGCACCATTAAGAAAGGCGGCTCGGCGATGGCGAAAAAACTGGGGCTGGTGCTCGGTTCGGGCGCGGCGCGCGGCTGGGCCCATGTCGGAGTCCTGCGCGGCCTTGAGGAGATCGGGGTCAGGCCTGATATCGTCACCGGCTGTTCGGTTGGCGCGCTTGTCGGCGGCGCCTGGCTGATCGGCGCGCTGGATGAACTTGAAGCCTGGGCGCGCGAGCTGAGCCCGTTATCGGCGTTCAACGCCTTCGCCTTCGGCGTGCAGCGCGGCGGCCTTGTCGACGCCCAGCCGGCGTTCGACGCCTTCGCCGGTTTCGACAGGAACATTGAAGACCTGCCGGTGAAGTTCGGCGTCGCCGCCGCCGATCTTGGCACCGGCGAAGAAGTGTGGATCACCGAAGGTTCGGTGATTGAAGCGGCGCGCGCGTCAAGCGCTATCCCCGTGCTATTCCACGCCGTCCAGCGCGGGCCGCGCTGGCTTATCGACGGCGCGGTGGCCGACCCGGTGCCGGTATCGCTCGCCCGCCATCTGGGCGCGGATTTCGTTATCTCCGTCGATCTGAACGCCGTGCCGCGTGTTCTGTCGCGTTTCGATCCGCCGCCGCCCGGCGTTCCCGCAACCGTTGAAGATCAGTCTGCTGACTTGTTGCCTTTGTTCACCGGGTCGGTGGAGAAATTCATCACCGATACGCGAAAGCGCGTTGAACGCCAGATCGCGGTCGCCAAGGCGCGCCGGTTTGCAAAGCCGCAATTGTTTGAAACCGCCTACGCCGCCGTTGATATTTTCCAGATGCACTTAACGCGGATGCGCGCTGCGAATTCACCGCCAGACATCGCCCTTGCGCCAGACATGCATGACGCCTTGCCGACCTCATTCGATCTGGCCGACGATTTTATCGAAGAAGGCCGTCAGGCTTTGCTCGAACAAAAGGACGCAATTCTCGCCGCGCTGGAAAGCTGACCGGCGCCGTAGGGGGCGTTTAGAAAATACCGAAAATCTTTTTGCGCGCGCGCGGCGCCGCCTTGGGATTTTCCGCTAGCCAGGCGGCGTAGTCCACATCGTCGCGATAAACGCGCATTTGCGTCGCCTTCAGCCCCCTGATGAGATCGCGCACGGCTTCCGGCGCACCTTCCTGCGGCGAGCCGGAAGACAGAGGCGCCGGCGGCGCGTCATAGCCTTGCGTTTCGCCGCGCCGCCGCTTTTTCGCCTGACGCTTCAGCGCACGCTGCTCCGCCGCTGACAGGCGGTGTTTCAGCGCCGCGAAAGCGGCGTCGGCGGGGGCGGTGAAATTTTCCGGCAGGAAGTCATTTTCGCGGCCATTCAGCTCGCGGTGCGGCACTTCGATATTGTCGATGCCGCGCCCGGTAAGCCGGCGCGTCGTCGCGCCCTCGAAGCCGGACCAGATTTGCTTGAGACGATCGCTCATATCCCTTGCTCCCTCGCCCGCCTTACAGATCCGGCTTGTCGCGCTTCATTTCGAGACCGCCATTGCGGGTGATGACGGCGACGTCAATCGGCCCGCCGACTGTCTCGATTGAATGCATGACTTTTTGCTGGAACGAATTCAGTTTGATCAGCGACGCGGCGGTCTCGCCCAGCTCGCGTTTGGGCAGCGACCCGATGGCGCGATATATCGGCCGCGTGTGAACCGCATACTGATAAGCGTCGATGGAACGGAAAAACTCGCGCAGCGCATGACCGAGATTGTTTTCGGAATAATCGCGGAACAGCGCCTGGCGCTGCGCCTCCGACAGGCCCGGCGCGCGACCGACGAGATCGCTGACAAGGTTCATCGACAGCTTCAGCGTCTCGCCATACATGAACATGCGCAAATACTGGTCCATGCCGGTCAGGAAGGTGCGGATCATCCGGTCCTGCGCAAACGGTTGCACCACCGGCCCGCCGTCGGACGTCATATCGGCGCTGCGGTCCTGTTTGCGTTTCAAAATCCCGAGGATCACGCTTGACGAAAGGTAAGACCGCATCGCCGGAAACTTGTCGCGCGCGCCAAACCCGGCGAACACAACGCCGGTGTAGTGTTCGAAAAAGGCGTCGCGCGTCACCGCGAACACCGCGATTTCGCGCAATTGCTCGCGGGTTGCATCAGAGACCGTGAACTGGCCGTAATCGGTGCGCAGCGATACGATGAGGCTATCGATCAACTGTTCGATCTCATCGCGATAACGCCGGCGCACCTGTTCGCCCATGCCTTGCGGAAAACAGGCAAGATCGCCGCGCGGCGCATCGTCCGGATAACGCTGGTAATCGGAATAGAACTGGCCGACCACGAATTCAAAAATCGCCGGCAGGTGATCGCGTACCTTGCCGCCGGTTTCGGACATTTTGTGCACTTGTGCATCGAAGTCTTCAGCAATCACGGTGTAGACAACAGCGAGGTGTTTGAAAAATTCCGTATCCTGATGGTCTGGCGGGAACAGGTCCGGGTTTCCCGACAGGAAATTCATGAAGTCTTCGGCATACGCCTGAACCGTATCAAGCGCGCGGCCGCGGGTCGCCTCTCGATAAAGAGAGATCACCGTCTCCCACGGCGTCGACATGATTTCGGCGTTGTTATAGATCATCACCGCAATCGGCTGGCCGTCGACAAGCGGGAACAGCTTGTCCACCGACTGGTAGGTTTTCAGATATTGCGGGCCGGAGATGGTGACCGCGCTGTCCGCTGCCATCGCCACCGCCTGACGGTTCATCAACACAACTTCCGAGGTCATGCGCCCCTCTATCTCCCGCCGATCGCCACCTTAGATGCGCGCTTGCGCCGACCCTCCCCATGGGGCCGGACGCGATGTTAACGATAAATCCCGCGAAAGAAAACGCCGGGCCGACTCAGGCGGCGGCGGCGTCGCCTGCGGGCCACATATCGCCAGCAAAGCCGGGCGTCAGCGGCCGGGATTTCACCGGGCCGCAAATCACCGAAATGTGTGATGAAGGTCTCAAAGAACCGCCTTATCTCCGCCATAATTCGGACAAGCGGGAACCAGCAAAATCAACCCGCGGGAGAAGCGGCCATGACAATATTCAGCCCGGCGGCCTTGTTCATCATCGCCTTTCTTGGCGTACTTGGATCTGTGAGTGCGATTTGCGGCGTGCAGGCCTTGCGCCGGCGGCTTTCCAACGCTCGCGCCGAACCGGGCAATTAACCATAAGCCCTTAAAAATAAACATTCTTTTTAAGAAAAGGCCGTCAACCTGCTCACATTGGGAGAGGAGTTGCGTTTATGGTTTTGTCACCGGTCGCCATTTCACTGATCCTTTTTATCGCCGCCATCACCGGCGTCAGCTTCACCTATTGCGTGCAATGCGGGATACAGCGCAGTCACGGCGCGAATAAAATGCGTGAGCTGAACTGACAAACCGCCGTCACGGCATGACGCCCCGACCCTCGGGCGGATCAAACCGCGAGGCGTCAAACCCCAGCGCCTCACGCATCGCGTCGATGGCCGACCGCTTTGACGATACCCCACGCCAGTCGTCATGTTCGGCGATCTCCGCCCATATCGCTTCGACCTCGTCGATCAGCATGGTGCACGGCGCGCCGCGGAAATAATCATGGGAGAGCCGGTCCGGCGCGACCGGAGCCAGGTCACAAAGCCGCGCGCGCAGATCGGTGAAATCGCCGCCTTCATAAAGCCCCGCCGCCGGCGAGGCGCTGGCGCGTTCTCGCGAGGCGGGCCCGCAAAACCAGTCGAAGAAAACCTGCTCGAACGGCGCCTGCGATTTTTCCATCCACTGCAACAGCGCGCGCACGAAATCGAAATCGCCAACTCCTGATGGCGCAACGCCCAGACGGCGGAAAAACGCCTCGACCATAGCGGTTTCAAATTGCGGCGCAAAACTTTGCAAAGCCTCGTTCAACACCGCCTCGTCCGCCAGCACCGCCAGCGTGCCGCCCAGCCGCGACAGGTTCCACATGCCGGCGTCGGGCTGGCGGCCATAGGCGTATAGCCCGGTCTGGTCGAAATACGCCGCAGTAAAAGAAAAATCCGCACTCGGAAGGAATCGCCACGGACCATAGTCGAAGCTTTCGCCGGTGACGTTCATATTGTCGGTATTCAACACGCCGTGGACAAAGCCCGCCGCCATCCATTGCGCACTGAGGCGCGCGGTTCGCGCAACAACGCGGCGATACCAGGCGGCGACGCGCGAGGCGCCTGTAAGGCGCAAAAAATCAGGTTCGAAATTGTCAATGCAATATTCAACCAGCCGCTCTATCGCGGCGACGTTCTTTTCAAAGGCAAGGCGCTGAAACGCGCCGAACCGCACATGCGAATGGCCCAGCCGGGTCAGCACGCATGAGCGCGTCGGCGAGGGTTCGTCATTGCGCTCCAGCGCCTCGCCGGTCTCGATCACGCTGAAGGTTTTCGAGGTGTACACGCCAAGCGCCTCAAGCATCTCGGTCGCAAGAATTTCGCGAACGCCGCCCTTCAGCGTCAGGCGGCCGTCGCCAAAGCGCGAAAACGGCGTGCGGCCCGACCCCTTCGTCGCGAGGTCGAGCAGGCGCGCGTCACCGTCGCGCAATTGCGCAAACAAAAACCCGCGCCCGTCGCCGATATCAGGGTTATAGTTTCTGAACTGATGACCGTGATATCGAATCGCCAGCGGTGTGGGCAGGTTATCCGCAAGCGGATCAAACCTGGCAAAATGGGAAATCCACTCGGCGTCAGACAGGCCGCCAAGGCCGACGCGTTCGGCCCATCGCTGGTTGCGGTAACGCAGCGTCGATTGCGGGAAGCGCGCCGGCGCAACCTCGTCATAGAACGGCGCGCCGCCAAGGTCCAAAAAGTGCGGATCGGGGGTGTAATCGGGCATGGCGACTGAACTAATCGCCCGGTCGCGCCCGGCCAAGTAAAATCGCGAATTCGCGGGCCGCACCCGGTGCACGCATTGATTACGCGGCGCGAGACCTTATCTTATAATCATCGCTGTTTGACGGGAGGGGTCGCATGCGGAATTCAAGCCAGCGGAAATCACGCCTGATCGGCAACCGCGCCGTCAAAGTCGACGCCTTTTTCGCAATCTTCGCCGTCGCCGCAGTAATGCTTGGTTTGACGGCGCCTGGCGCGCGCGCGCAAGAGGCCGCGCCGGCGAAATCCGGCGTCATTTTATCGCTCAACGGCCCGGTGACGCCGGCAAACGCGCAATACCTCGCGCGTGAAATTGAAATGGCGTCGGCCGCCGGCAAAGAGCTCATCCTCATCGAAGTCGACACCCCCGGCGGGCTCGTCGACTCCATGAAATCGATCATCAAGGCGATCCTCGCCTCGGATACGCCGGTTGCGACTTATGTCTCGCCGCAGGGCGCGCGCTCCGCCAGCGCCGGGCTTTATATCATGTACGCCGCGCATGTTTCGGCGATGGCGCCATCGACAAATACCGGGGCGGCGACCCCGGTTGAGCTTGGCGGCGGCCAGCCGTCGCGCGACAATCCGTTTGACGAAGAAGAGACCGCGCCGCCAGCCAATCCCGGAATCGCCGAGAAGGACGAGGGCGCAGAGGAAACAACGCACAGCGCCGACGACAGCGCGGAGGGCGACACCGGCAAGGAAGCCGCGCCCCCGCTTGGCAATGACGACGCGTTGCGCGCCAAAGTCATCAACGATTCCGTCGCCTATATCCGCGCCCTCGCCGAGGAACGCGGCCGCAACGCCGATTGGGCGGAAGCGGCGGTGCGCGAGGCGGCGTCGATCACCGCGCGTCAGGCGCTCGACCTCGGGGTCATCGACTATGTCGCCGACGACATCGACGACCTGATGGCGCAGATCGACGGCGTCACCGTTCAGACCGCAAACGGCGCCCACACGCTTTCAACCGCGGGCATCAAATTCGACACCGTCGAGCCGACAATGGTTGAAAAGTTCCTCGGCTTTTTCGCCAACCCCAATGTCGCGGTGATTTTAATGTCGCTGGCGACCACCGGCATCATCATCGAGATGTGGAATCCGGGTTCGATCTTTCCCGGCGCGCTGGGGCTGACCTGTCTCGTCCTTGGCCTTTACGCCCTTCAGGTGCTGCCCCATGACCGCCTGCCGCTGGCCCTGATGGGCATCGGCGCGATCCTGATCGCGGTCGAGGCCTATACGCCGACATTCGGGCTGGCCGGCCTCGCCGGCCTCGGCCTCATTGGCGGCGGCATGTATTTCCTGTTCCCCGAAGGCTTCAGGGTTTCAACCTCGGTTATCGGCGCGCTGGTGGCGAGCGTCGGGGCCCTGCTCGGCCTGACCATGATCGCCGTCGTCAGCTCGCGCAGCCATGGGCCGCTGATTGGCGGCGAGGCTATTCGCAGGCGCGAGGGCGTTGTGGACGACTGGAACGGCGGCGAAGGCTGGGTGATCGTCGAAGGCGAGCGCTGGCGCGCGCGTTCGGACAAGCCGCTCACCCCCGGCGCCAAGATCAAAGTCGTCGACATCGACGGTCTTGTCCTCATCGTCAAACAGGCGAAGGCTGGCTCGCTCCTTGGCGGGTTTGTCTCCAACGGCGCATGAGCCTGTCCTATAAGCGCCAGAAAATTGATGTCGTTCTGCATTCGAAATGAACTAAATCTGCGGCGACGCCGCGCCCATCCGGGCCCAGGGCCCTGACCTGAAGGAGTATTACCGGTGCCCCCGTTCAGCTTGCTTGGCGTTCTCGCCTTTCTCCTCATCGTCGTCGTTCCCGCCGTCGTCAAAATCCTCAAGGAATACGAAAAGGGCGTGATCTTCACCCTCGGCCGGGTCGGCAATCGCGCCGCCGGGCCCGGCATCGTCGTGCTCATTCCCGGCATCCAGGTGATGCGCAAGATCGACATGCGCACCCTCGTCCATGACGTGCCGACGCAGGACGTCATCAGCCAGGACAACGTGTCGGTGAAGGTCAACGCGGTCATCTATTACCGCGTCGTCGATGCGGTGCGCGCCGTCGTGCAGGTCGAGAACTACATGGTAGCGACCAGCCAGCTGGCGCAGACCACCCTGCGTTCGGTGCTCGGCAAGCACGATCTCGACGAGATGCTGCAGGAGCGAGACAAGCTCAACAAGGACATTCAGGAAATCCTCGACCACCAGACCGAGGCCTGGGGCATCAAGGTCTCAAACGTCGAAATCAAGCATGTCGACGTCGATCCGTCGATGATCCGCGCCATCGCCAAGCAGGCCGAAGCCGAACGCGAGCGGCGCTCGAAGGTTATCCTCGCCGAGGGTGAACAGCAGGCCGCGGCGAAACTGGCCGAGGCGGCGGAAATTCTCGCCACCTCGCAGGGCGCGATGGAGCTGCGCTATCTTAACAGCCTGCAGGAGATCGCCGGCGACCGCACCAACACGATCGTGTTCCCGGTCTCCATCGCAGATCTCGCCAAGAAGTTTCAGGGTTGAGGTTCCGGCTGTCGCGCACTCACGCCTCAAACCTGTGGAAATTTAGCAACATGTGCCAATAACCGGTCGCGGCAACCATCAATCATAGCGTTTGCGCTGTGCGTTGCGCTCGCAAAGCGCGTCGGGTGCGCCTAGCATTCTCCCATAAAAATCGCCCGTAAAGCGGCGAATATTCAGGGAGGAATTATGAACAAGCGCCTTTTGGCGAAAGCCTCGATTATTGCCCTCGGGGCGTCGGTCGCAGCAACCACCGCCGCCCACGCACAGGGCGCCGCTGAAGTCCTGCGGGACGAAATTCTCGTCACCGCCACCAAAAAAGCCGATGCGGAAAACGTGCAGGACGTGCCGATCGCGATTTCCGCGTTTGGCGCCGCCCAGCTTGACGCGCTGAAAGTGCGCGATCTGGAAAGCCTCAGCTATTCAATGCCGAACGTGTCGCTCGACGATATCGGCACCTCGCCCGGCGTCGCCAACTTCTCGATCCGCGGGGTCGGGATCAACTCGTCGATCCCGTCAATCGACCCGACCGTCGGCGTCTTTGTCGACGGCGTTTATCTCGGCATCAATGGCGGCGTCGTGCTTGACCTGTTCGATCTGGAATCGATCGAGGTGCTGCGCGGCCCGCAAGGCATTTTGTTCGGCCGCAACGTCACCGGCGGCGCGGTGCTGATCAACACCAAACGCCCCGGCGACGAGTGGGAAGTCAACATGAAGCTGGCGGCGGAAAGCGGTTTTCGCGGCACCGGCATGAACTATTACGCCATGGGGTCGGTCGGCGGCCCGCTGATCGAAGACGTGCTGCGCGCCAAGGTCGCGGTGTATTACAACAATGACAATGGCTGGTTCAAAAACTATCTTGGCGGGCCGTTCAACGGCAAGCCGGACGCGTTTGAAGATTATGGCGATGCTGAAACCTTCCTTGTCCGTCCTTCCATCTACTGGACGCCGTCCGACAGTTTCGAGCTGACGCTGCGCTATGAATATGGCGACGTCTCAAGCGACGGACCGCCGGGCCAGAACCACACAAACGGCGCGGGTGTTTCAAACGCCTTCTTCACCGCGCCGCGCGACAGCTTTATTTTCTCGGTCGATGAGCGCGGCTTTGCCGACCAGAACTGGAACCAGTTCATCGCTGACGCGCGTATTGATCTTGGCGGCGCCGGCGTCATCACCAACATTTTTGGCTGGCGCGATTTCGAGGCGTATACGCGCAGCGATATCGACGCAACGCCGCAGCCCCTGTTCCACGCGGACAGCACCACCGATCAGGACCAGATATCGGAAGAGATCCGCTATAACACCCGCCTGTTCGACACCGCTGATCTGACGCTCGGTTTCTATTATTTCAATCAGGACCTCTCCTATAATGAAAACCGGTCGATCGCATTCGGCTCGCTGTTGTTTTACGGCGGCGGCGTTCAGGACCAGAAAACGGTCGCCGGTTTCGGGCAGATCGATATCGATCTCTCGTCGAACTTCACGCTGAATTTCGGTGCGCGTTACACCCATGAGGAAAAGGACGTGGTGATTTCCAACCTCATCCTCAACTCCAATCTCGCCGCCGTGGGCAATCCGTCGCCGATGTGCGACGTGCGCATTTCAGGCGACTGCATCGAGGATTTTGTCGACTCCAAAAGCTGGAACAATTTCACGCCGAAGATCGGCTTTGAATGGCGGCCCGTCGACAACATGAACGTGTATGCGCACTGGACCCAGGGCGTGCGGTCGGGCGGTTACAATTTCCGCAATACCTCGCTCGCGTCCGTGCCGGTGCTCGGCGGCAATCCAAACCCCGTCTTCAACCCGCTGTTTACGCCGGGTCCGTTCGATGAGGAAACCGTCAACGCCTATGAAGTCGGGTTCAAAGCGCAGCCCGGCGAGGGGCGCGCCACCATCAACGCCGCATTCTATGTCAACGACATTTCGGACATGCAGCGCGAACTTAACCTGTCCGACCCGCTGTCCGGCGTCGTGCAGGTGATCCGCAACACCGCCGACGCGACGATCTGGGGCATCGAACTTGAGGCCCAGGTCGTGCTGACCGACAATCTGATTTTCATGGGCAATCTCGGTCACGCCAATGGCGAGTACGACTCGCTGTTGTTCGACATCGGCACGCCCGCGGTCAGCCCAGGCGTTGTCGACGACGCGGATCTGGCGCTTGCGATCCCGCGCCTTGCGCCGTGGACATGGGGCCTTGGCTTTGTGCACACCCTGCCGCTTGGCGACAGCGTGAACATGGATACGCGGTTCAACTATTCGCACCGCGACCGGTCGTACTACACCGACAACAATCTTGGCGTCCTTAACGAGGTCGACATGATTGACGCCAGCGTTTCGATGAACTTTGGCCGCGCCAGTTTCTCGATCTATGGCAAAAACCTTACCAACGCGGTCAATTTTGGCGGCGACACGCAATTGCCGAACTCGCTCGGCGGCGGCACGTTTTCGCCGTTGCAAAAGGGCCGGCGCATCGGGGCGGAACTTCAGTTCCAGTTCTAAAACCCGAACGAAAGGTTCTTTCCTGGATCAGCCCCCGCCCTGCCGGCGGGGGCTTTTTCTTGGCGGCGCTTTGGCGCAGAACCCCGCCATGACGAGCCCTGAAAAAGACGCGCGCCTTGATGCGCGCGGGCTTAGATGCCCGCTGCCGGTGATCCGGATGGAGGCCATGCTGCGCCGCATGGCGCCGGGCGCGCGCCTGCTCGTCATCGCCGACGACCCGATCGCCGCGGTTGATATTCCTCACTTTTCCCGCGAGGGGGGGCATAACTGCACGCAACTCGCGCCGGAAGCGGCAGGCGACGCCGTTACAGCCGCCGGTGTTTGCGTCTTTCTGGTCACGCGCGGCGAAAAAGAATGACCCCGGCGAGGCGGTTTGAGGGAGCGGACGCCGCGCGGGCGCCCATTTGTGTTCATCCGTGGTAATGGTTAATATGGATTTGGGGTCTGTGGCCTGCTGTATTGCGTATCCGCCCGGTCGACGGGGCGTTCGCGCTGCACGGTCGCCGGGCTGGGGAGTTGAGGGGTTATGAGGGATTTTCAAATGATGTCGCCATCGGGACTGCGCCGGGCGCTGAAGAGCGCCGCCGCCGCCGCTATTCTTGCGGTCGCAACGCCTTCGTTCGCACACGCCAATTACGAGATCGGCCTTACCGCCTATGAACAGGGCCAGTACGATGTCGCCATCGACATCTGGACGCGCTTTGCGGTGGCGGGCGATGTTCGCTCGATGAAGGCGCTGGGCGATGTTTATTCCGGCGCCGTGCTGGACGATGCACGGGGCGGCGAAATTCCGCTGGAGACCGGGCGCAAGATCGACAATATCAACGCGCTGCGCTGGTACACGCTCGCCGCTTATCACCGTTTCTCGGAAGGCTTTCAGATGCCGTCCGCGGAAGAGCGCAACGCACAGATCCTCGCCGAAGAGCGCCTGCCGGAAATTCGGTTCCGGATGAGCACCAGCGATGTGTCGAAGGCGGAAAAACTGGTCACCGACACATTCGAGCGCGGCAGCCCGTATGATCTGTACACCCTCGGCGACATGTATCGTCGCGGGGCCGGCGTCGAAAAGAACAATTCAAAAGCGCTGACGATGTACGCGCTCGCCAAGGCCCGCGGCGTCGGCGCCGCCTCTATCGCCTATGAAGAACTTGAAGAGTTGATGTCCAAGACGGAAATCGACGGCGCGCTCAACAATGTCGTCGACTGGCAGCCGCCGCTGCCCGAGGAATATCTCGGCAAGACATCGCAGCAACAAGAACTTGAACGCACCAGGAAAGAGCTTGAAGAACTGCGCCTGCAACAGGCGCTTTCAGCGATCGCAGATATCGACGTCGAGCTGATCCAGCGCTCGCTGAAATCGCTCGGTCTGTATTACGGCACGGTCGACAACGCCATGGGCCCGGCCACCCGCGAAGCGATCCGCCGGTTCCAGTATTCGCGCGTCAGCTCCGACACCAAGCTTAGCGAAGAAGAAAAAGAGGCGGTGCGCACCGGCGTTCTGACCGCGCGCCAGACCGTTGAGCTGTTCGAGGCGGCCGCCAAGGAAGGCCACCCGATGTCGCAATATGTGCTTGGCATCATGCATGTGCGCGGCATCGGCGTCATTCAGGACGGCGACGAAGCGCTGCGCTGGCTTGACCGCGCCGCCAAGTCTGACCTCGCCATCGCCCATTACGCGCTTGGCGTCGTCTATCGCGACTCAACGCCGGGCCTCAATCCGGTCAAGCCGGACAAGGCCAGGGCGGCGATCCATTTCGCCCGCGCGCAGGCGCTCGGTTATCGTCCAGCCGCTGAAGCCTTGCGTAAACTTGAGTTCGAAAAACCGCGCAGCGCGGAATAGTGAGGAGAGTCGAACAATGAAACGCGTACTGACATTTCTCGCGACCGCCAGCAGCATCCCGCTCGTTCTCGCCGGCGCAGCCGACGCCCAGACCCTTGGCGGGTTCCCGATCCGCGAACCCGGCGCCGGCGCCAAGCCGTCAACCGGCGGCCCCGCCACGCCCGGCAATGGCGTCCGCAATGAAGTCGTCGTCAGCCAGGACGCCGGCAGCAAGGTCACCACCATCGCCCAGGCGATGAAGCTGGTGAAACCCGGCGGCACGATTTTGGTGAAGGGCGGCGTCTATAACGAAAACATCAACGTCACCAAGCCGGTGGAAATTCGCGGCGTGCCTGGCGATTACGGGCGCAACACCGTGTTTCGCCCGGCGTCGAGCGCGGCTTGCGTGTCGATTACGCCGGATACGCCGCTGGCGGCGGTCAGCCTGTCGCAACTGATCTTCGAGTTTGACGCCAACGCGGTCTCCGGCCCCTGCGTCGACATTTCAGGCGGCACGGTTTCGGTCTCCGACACTTATATCATCCCGACCGACGCCAACATTCCGCTGCGCGCCGCCTATGGGCCGATGCGCCCGGAGCTGATGGACCATCTGGCGCGGCCGCCGCGCGATGACGCGCGCGGCTATGACGCGACGTCGCAACTGGCCGAAGTCGTGAGCCGCCATGCGCAGCCGGTCGGAGCCGATCACCGCGAATGGTCTTATATTTCCGGCGGCACCAGTGTTGAAAAATTCCTGCACACCCGCGCGGCGCGCGGCGTTGGGCTTGTCACCGGCCCGTCCGCCGGCATTCGTGTCGCCGCCGGCGACGTGCGTCTTGACGGCAATGTCATCGTCGGCACGCGCACCGCGGTGAATTTCGCGTCCGAACGCAATGCGTTCATCAAGGGATCGATGACCAATAACGTCATCATCGGCAATGGCGTCGGTATCGCCGCGGCCGGCGTCGGCGCCGATCTTCTGGTGACCCGCAACACCATCCGCTACAATAACGGGGCGGGCGTGCGCGCCGACGTTTATGACGGCGTGAAAATCATCGCCAATGAAATCCTCGGCAACGAAACCGGCGTCTTCCTGTCGGAAAAAGTCCGTATGGCGACGGTTAACTCAAACCTGGTTGTTCAGAACTATGGCGATGCGATGAAGGTCTCCAGCGGGTTTTTCGGCGCGGTCGCCGGCAACACCTTTGCTGAAAACGGCGGCTGCACCATGCAGTTCTTTTCCGCCGAACAAAAAATCCTGAACAACGCCGAAATCAAAGTAACCGCATTCGAAGATTTCAAGCCGGTCGTGGTTTATGACCAGACCAATTTCGCCCTCGGCAATGACGGCGACGCGCGACACAAGAAAAAGAAGCGCCGCAAGAACAAGGACGAGCCGCAGGGTTCGACCCAGCTCGTCGCCTGCGAAGCGCCGTTGTAGGCGGGTTTGCCGCCGTTGACGTCTGGCGGTTGACTCATGAATGCAAAACGCCCCCGGCAATGGGGGCGTTTTTGCGTCTGGCAGATGATATCCGGATCACCGGTCTTAAAATGGTGCGGGCGGTCGGGGTCGAACCGACACTCCTTTCGGAACCAGATTTTGAGTCTGGCGCGTCTGCCAATTCCGCCACGCCCGCAAAGCCGCCTGTCGGCGGCGCGCGGATCATAAGGAGCGCGGCAGGCCGGTCAAGCCGGGAATTTTGCCCGCACTCCTGGGCGCGGTAAGCGGCGGCGGCGGCAACACAAAAATAACGCTGCGCATGTATTTTCATCATTTCGCCGCACGATGAGCGCAAATTGCGCTAGATATCCGCGCCGCCACCGAGGAGCAGGCCGCCCATGGCCCATGACGCCGCCGAAGAAATCCAGCATGAAATGGACGCCAGACAGGGCGCGGTCCCGCTGTTGTCATCGATCTTTGATGATCTGGAAGCCGATTGGGCGCGCGCGAACGCCGGACAAGGTGGTGGTCAAAGCCGCGAGACTGGCGCGCCCGCAACGCCAACAGCCGAGCTTGGCGCGGTCATCAGCAGGCTTGATGAGCGCGCGTTCGGGCTGATGCTTTTATTGCTCGCTCTGCCGTGTTGTTTGCCGTTCGTTTACGTGCTGCCCCAGATCGTCTCGGTGCCGATGCTGGCGCTGGCAGGACAAATGGCGGCAGGGCGCGAAAGCCCGTGGCTGCCGCGCTCGCTTAAGGCGCGCGAATTTGAGATTGCGCGGTTCCGCGATGTCGTCCACCGCAGCGAGAAATATGTCGGCTGGTTCGAAGCGATCGCCCGGCCGCGGCTGACAATGCTGACCGGTCGCGCCGGCGCGCGCATTGTCGGCGTACTGCTGCTGGTGCCGATCGCGTCGATCATGGTGCCCCTGCCCGGCACCAATTCGGTTCCTGGCGTCGGCGTCTCCATCGCATCGCTTGGCCTTATCGAGCGCGACGGCCTGCTTGTCATTCTCGGACTCATGATCGGGCTCTGCTGGGTTGCGATGCTCGCGTTCTTCGGTCTTGAGGCGGCCAGCCTGATCAAGGAATGGCTGGGCGCGCTGGTTTGAGCGACATCACCGCTGAAAGCGCACTCCCCGCGACGATCCGTCAGGGGTCGCACCGCCAGCGCCCCGGATAGGGTGGCGGTATGATCGCTTATTTCCAGCAGCGCTGGCTCGTCGATAAGGTTTTGCTGGTCGCGGCGGCGGCGAGCGCGCTGTTGCTGGCCGGGGCGCACGCGTTTGAGCACTTCGGTCGCCTCGCCCCTTGCGCGTTATGCCTTGACCAGCGCGAGGCGCACTGGACGGCACTGGCCGTCGCCGCGGCCGGCCTCGCCCTTGGGACGGCGCTGCGCGCAAAACGCGTTGCGGCGGCGGCGCTCGGTGCCTGCGCGCTGGTCTATCTCGTGTCGAGCGGGCTTGCGTTTTACCACGTCGGCGTCGAGTACGGCTACTGGCCGGGGCCGGCGACCTGTTCCGGCGGCGGCGCGGTTGATCTCGGTGGTGGCGACCTGGCCGGCGCGCTGGCGAAAAAACCTTCCGGCCCGTCCTGCGAGGACACCGCGTGGAGCCTGTTCGGCATTTCCATGGCCGGCTATAATATGCTGATTTCGGTCGGACTGTTTGCGCTGTGCGCGCTCGCCGCGATTGGCGCGGTTCGCCCGTTACGCCAGCAAGGACGGAGGGCGCCATGACCGCAGAATCCGACGCCGCGGACACAAAGTTCAGTTTCAGCCGCAACCGGCCCGGCGGCGCCCGCGCCGGCCGCATCGGCGAAATGTTGCGCGTCGATCATGCCGGCGAATATGGCGCCGTGCAGATTTATCGCGGCCAGCGCGCGGTGTTTGACAACCTGCCCCACAAGGCGCCCACCGCCGAATTGCTGCGTGAAATGGAGGACGGCGAAGCCGGTCACCTCTCGACATTCGACCGCCTGCTGGCTGAGCGCCATGTGCGCCCCACCGTGTTTTCGCCGATCTGGAATATCGCCGGTTTCGGGCTTGGCGCTGCGACCGCGCTGATGAGCGAAAAGGCGGCGATGGCGTGCACCGCCGCAGTCGAGGAAGTGATCGAGCGCCATTATGCCGAACAGGCGCAGGAGCTTGCCGGCGTCGATGACGACCTTGCAGAAATCGTGCGTGAATTCCGCGAAGATGAACTCGGCCACAAGGAAACGGCCGAAGACCATGGCGCGCGCGAAGCACCCGGTTACGGGTTGATGAAAGCGGTTATCCAGTCAGGATGCCGCCTCGCCATCCGGCTTTCGGAAAAATTCTGAACCAACGCCGGCACACCGGTTTTGCGCCCGGCACAGGCATGCGCTAGGATCAGCGCCAAGCTTGACTGAAATCAGGAAATTTCAATGAAATCAATAAACTATACGCGCACGTTCGGCGTTCTCGGCGCCGTTTCCCTGCTGGCGCTCGCCGCCGCGTGTGAACGCAACGCCCAGACGTCGCCGGCGCCCACAGCGCCGGTTGAAAAATCGGACGCCGCCGCGACCCCGGCGGACGCCGCAGACTTTGTCGACAAGGTGGAAGCGACATATCGTGACGCCTATGAAGAGGCGAGCCGGATCCAGTGGGTGAACTCGACCTATATCACCTATGACACTGACTGGCTGGTGGCGAAGAACACCGCCGAGCTGACAAAGATGGCGGTGGATTTTGCCAACGAGGCGGCCCGCTTCGACGGTGTCGACCTGCCGGCCGATATTCGCCGCAAGCTCGACTTCATGAAGCTTGGAATCGTGCTGCCAGCGCCAAGCACCGACGGTGCCGCGACCGAGCTTGCCGACATCACCACGCGGCTTGGCTCGGCCTACTCCACCGGACGCATCGACGTCACTGGCGGCGCCTTCACCGATAACGGCGCCGCGGCGCTGAAAGCCATTCGCGATCCGAATGGAACAAATCCGGATGCTGACGTTTCCGGCGACAGCGTGCGGCAGAACGAAACCGAACTGCTGATGCGCCAGTTGCGCAACCCGGAACAGCTTGCCGAAGTGTGGACCAAGTGGAACGACTATGCAGCGAAGTTGAAGCCCGATTATGTGCGCATGGTCGAGATCGCCAATGAAGGCGCGCACGAGCTTGGTTATGCAGATGTCGGCGCATTGTGGCGGTCGGGCTATGACATGTCGCCGGACGAGTTCGAGGCGGAAGTCGACCGGCTGTGGAGCCAGGTCAAGCCGTTGTACGACCAGCTTCACTGCTTCGTCCGCGCCGAGCTGAACGATCAGTATGGCGACAGCGTCGCCCCGCTTGACCAGCCCATCCGCGCCGACCTGCTCGGCAATATGTGGGCGCAGGAATGGGGCGCAATCGGCGACATCGTCTCTGTCGGCGAAGGCGGCCAGGCGATCGACCTCGACGGCGTGCTTGTCGAGAAGGGATATGACCCCGTTAAAATGGTCGAAACCGGCGAAAATTTCTTCACCTCGCTGGGCTTTGCGCCGCTGCCGGAAACGTTCTGGGAGCGCTCGCAGATCACAAAGCCGGAAGGGCGCGACGTGGTCTGCCACGCCTCGGCATGGGACCTCGATTCCAGGGACGATATACGCATCAAGATGTGCACCACGGTCGGGGCGGAAGATTTTGTCACCATCCACCACGAGCTGGGCCACAATTTCTATCAGCGCGCCTATAGCGACCAGCCGATCCTGTTCCAGAACGGCGCCAATGACGGCTTCCATGAAGCGATCGGCGATATGGTCGCGCTGTCGATCACGCCGGAATATCTGAAGCAGATCGGGCTTATCGATACCATTCCGCCGGCGTCGGAAGACCTTAGCCTGTTGATGCGTCAGGCGCTGGACAAAATCGCCTTCCTGCCGTTTGGCCTGTTGGTCGACAAATATCGCTGGAAGGTTTTTTCCGGCGAAATATCGCCGGCGCAGTACAACGAGGGATGGTGGGCGCTTCGCACCCAGTATCAGGGTATTCGTCCGCCAACGGAGCGCCCGGCCGACGGGTTTGACGCGGCGTCGAAATATCACGTCGCCAACAACGTTCCCTATACCCGCTATTTCCTGGCGCGCATTCTGCAATTCCAGTTCTATAAAGCCGCCTGCGACCAGATCGGCTGGACCGGGCCGTTGCATCGCTGCTCTTTCTACGGATCAAAGGAAGTTGGCGACCGGTTCAACGCGATGATGGAGATGGGCGCGTCGAAGCCGTGGCCGGATGCGCTGGAAGCGTTTACCGGCTCGCGGCAGATGGACGGCTCGGCCATCGTCGCTTATTTCGCGCCGCTGATGGAGTATCTGGAAGAACAAAACCAGGGCCGTCAGTGCGGCTGGTAACGCCTGTGGGTTGTTGATCTTGATAGCCGCCGCAGCGATGCGGCGGCTTTTTTTGTGTAAAGCGTCAATGGTTTGCCGGCCTGTTCCGCCAAAACCATCATGCGATAAACCGGCTCCACGCAATGATGGATTAATCTTTACTGGTCGCATCGCGAAAAGCAAAAAACGGTTCCCGGTTTTTGCGTGATGCTTGCCTCTCTTACAGGCCGAACCGGGCACGAATGTCGGCGACGGTTCTTGCGACCTGGGCTCGCGTTTCCTCCAGCGAAACATCCGTACGGATCACATAATCGGCGCGGCGGCGTTTTTCCGCATCGGGCGTTTGTTTCATCAGCACCGAGCGGAACTTTTTCTCGCTCATTCCGGGACGCGCCAGCACGCGGGCGCGCTGCACCTCCGCCGGGGCGGTAACCACCACGACCGCATCGAAAAATTTCTCATACCCTTTTTCAAACAATAACGGGATATCGAGAACGACAATGTCAGCGCCGCTACGCGCCGCCGCATCGAGAAACTGTGAGCGATCCTCTGACACCAGCGGGTGTATAATGGCTTCGAGATCGGCAAGCGCGGCAGGGTCGTCGAGAACGAGTTTCGACAGCGCGTCGCGATCAACACCGCCCTCGCCCACCACAGCGGGGAATTTCGCCGCGACCGCCTGCGCGCCCTTGGCGCCGGGCTGGTACAGCCGATGAACGGCGTCGTCGGCGTTCCATGTTTCAGCGCCCTCTCCCGCAAACATGCCGGTTACAGTGGATTTTCCCATGCCGATGGAGCCGGTCAGGCCGATGGCGATCATCGCCCGCCCCCCAATGCACCCTCAAGCCGGTTGCGCAAGTCGTCATCGACCACGGCGGTTGCGCCGAGCCAGGCGAGGTAGCCCGGAACCGCCTGATGCATGAGCATGGAAAGACCGTCCACAGTTGTAAGCCCCCTCACCTTCGCCGTCGCCAGCAGCGGCGTCACCAGCGGCTTATAGACAATGTCGCAGACGACCGCGTCATCGGCCGCAGCGCAAAGGTCGAGATCGAGCGGGCCAAAACCCTCCATGCCCAGTGACGTCGTGTTGACGATAATGTCAGCCGCGCCGACCGCGCTATTGCACGCGGCCCAGTCGATGACATTGATGCGGGCGTCGGCGCCGGTAATTGCAAGCGCCTTTTCTTTCGTACGGTTGGCGATCAGCATTTCGCGAACCCCGCACAGTTGCAGCGCCGCGAGCACGCCGCGCGCCGCGCCCCCGGCGCCGAGAACAAGTGCGGAGCGGCGTTTGTTTTCGCTGTTGATCGCACCCGATAGCGCGGCGCAAAAGCCGGTAATATCGGAATTATCCGCGAACGCCTTTCCGTCCTTGAAAGTCAGCATGTTTGCGGCGCCAACCGCGGCGGCGGCCTCGCTTGCAATATCGGCATAACGCAGGGCATGCTCTTTATGCGGAATGGTGACATTGACGCCGCGAAAACCCGCCGCGCGCAAGCCGTCGGCGACACGGCGAAAGTCATCGTCGGACGGCGGCGCGGCGACCGGCGTATAATACGCGTTCGCGCCTTCGCGCGCCGCCCAGATGCGGTGGATCAAGGGCGAGAGCGAATGCCCGATGGGCCAGCCGATCACCCCCGCCAGACGGGGCTGGTCATCTGATTGTGCCGTCATTTAACCGCCTAGAACCTGAGGAATCCGCAGGCGCGAAGATATCCCAGCACTGGAAACAGCGACAGCCCGAGCACTGCAAAATAGTCGCCTTCGATACGCTCAAACAGCCGCGCCCCGAGATTTTCAACCTGATAGGCGCCGACGCTGGCCAGCACCCCCTCGCCCGCCTCGCGGAAATAGTCGTCTATTTCAGTAGCGCTCATCGCCCGCATGCCAAGCTGCGGCTCGACGATATTACGAAAAACAATCTCGCCAGCGCGGGCGATCGAGACCGCGTTGATCAGCGAATGGGTGCGCCCCTGCAGTTCGAGCAGCCGCGCCCTCGCCTCACTCAGGGTTTTCGGTTTATCGAACCCCTCGCCGGCGAACGCCATGATCTGATCGGCGCCCAGCACCAGACTTTCCGCAGCGACGTTGACCGCAAGCGCCTTGGCGTCGGCAAGATCGCGAGCGATGTCATGCAGGGTTTTTCCCGCCCGTTTGCCGCGATCCTTGATCGCGTCCTCGTCAACGTCGGGTTTTGCGATGGTGAACGGCACGCCGGCGGCGCGCAAAATATCGGCGCGGATGGCGCTGCCGGAAGCGAGAATGAGCTGGGTCGGCGCGGCGGCGGTTTTCATCATGGTTCGTTCTGGCGCGCCGACAGCTTGGTGAGAATAGATGCGGCGGTTTCCTCAACCGATTTGCGGGTGACGTCGATGATCGGCCAGCGGTTCCTGGCGAACAGTCGCTTGGCGTCGGTCACTTCCTTACGCACATGCTCAATGCTGGAGTAATCGTCGACATGCCCGTCGGCGTTCATCCCGCCAAGACGGCTCTGACGGATTTGCGCCAATCGTTCCGGACTCGCAACAAGACCGATAATCATTGGCTTCTTCAGGGTGAACAATTGCGGCGGCAGGTCATGACCCGGCACCATCGGGATGTTCGCGGCCTTAATGCCGCGGTTCGCCAGATACATGCAGGTCGGGGTCTTGGAGGTTCGGCTGATGCCGACCAGAACGACGTCGGCTGGCTCAAGATCCCAGGTCATTTGCCCGTCGTCATGGGTCAAAGTGTAATCTACCGCGGCGATGCGTTTGAAATAGGCGTCGTCCATTTCATGCTGGGCGCCGGGTTTGCTTGACTGCTCCAGCCCCAGAAAATCGGAAAACGCGTTCATGAACGGATCAAGGATCGAGAGCGCCGGGGTTTGTAATTCAAGACAGCGCACTTCGAGATGGCGCCGTAATTCGGGATTGACGACGGTGTATAAAACAAGGCCGGGCGCCGCTTCGATCTCCGCCAGAACCTTGTCGAGCTGCGGGCGCGAGCGCACCAGCGCGTAGATATGTTCAAACGCATGGGCGGTGGCGAATTGCGACGTTACCGCCTTGAAAAGCGCGTTGAGGGTTTCACCGGTGGAATCGGACACCAAGTGAACATGAAAGTAACTCGCGAGCGGTCGTTGTGCGTGCGGCATGCCGTTGCGTTCAGCCAGTTGCGTGCGGACAGATCCATTCAAGCGGCGAGGGCGGTCATACCCGCCGCTCGATTGACCCTGTGTATAGGATGGGAAAACTGTCGGCCAGCACCTCGTCGCCGTCATGCCCGGGTAAAGTTTTACATTTTTCGCGGATTCGGCGCCCAGACTTTTTAAACGGCGCAATCACGGGAAAAACCGGCGCAATTGTTTTCCCCTTACACGGGATATTTTAGCCATACCGAAACTATGGGGGAGTATTCTTCCAACAAATACCCGCCAATGGGCCGGTTTTCCCATTTGCTGGGTAAAAAGTTTTCCCTGTGACGTTTTGCGGGGATAAGCAGGCCGAGTATTGAGGGTAATGCCTCATGTCCAGGTTTTCCCCGGGATTCAGCCCTACCTT
Organism: Parvularculaceae bacterium; assembly: GCA_041398145.1. GTDB lineage: Bacteria > Pseudomonadota > Alphaproteobacteria > Caulobacterales > Parvularculaceae > Amphiplicatus. The sequence continues at coordinate 80,836 of JAWKVF010000003.1, forward strand.
TAGATTCATACTTTTTTAATCTCTCTTAATAAGGAGTAAACAGTGGGCAAGCGCATCGACCCGATCTCCGGCGCATTCATGAACGCTCTTCGCGGAGAGGTTCAGGACATACCGCCAGTGTGGTTCATGCGTCAGGCAGGGCGTTATCTTCCGGAATATCGAGAACTGCGCGCCAAGGCCGGATCGTTTCTCGACCTTTGTTACAATCCCGATCTCGCCAGCGAAGTCACGCTTCAGCCGGTCCGACGATTTGATCTCGATGCGGCGATTTTGTTCGCGGACATCTTGCTGATCCCCGACGCGATGGGTCAGGAATTAACCTTTGTGCAGGGCGACGGCCCGCATCTTTCCCCGGTTATAACCCATGAAAATCTTGTCTCGTTTCTGAACCAAGATATTCATCAAACGCTGGCGCCGGTTTACCAGACAGTTGCCTCGACGCGGCGTGAACTGGCGCCGGGTAAAGCGCTGATCGGTTTTGCCGGCGCGCCGTGGACGGTCGCCACTTACATGCTCGCCGGCGGGCCGCAAAAAGACCCGGCGGCGCTGCGAAGTCTTTGGTATGACCAAAAATCCTTTGTCACAGACCTCATCGATGCACTGGTTGCGGCGACAATCGAGTATCTCAGCCGTCAGGTCGAGGCCGGCGCCGACGCGGTGCAGCTTTTCGACACCTGGGCGCAGGGCCTGCCGGAGGATTTGTTACGGACGCTGTCGATTGAGCCGTTAAAGCGCATTGCAGAGGGTGTGAAGGCGAAACACAAGGCGACGCCGGTGATCCTGTTTCCGCGCGGCGTCGGCGCCATGGCGGGCGAATACGCCCGGCTGGAGGCATGCGACGCCATTGGCATTGATTACGCGACGCCATGGGATTGGGCGCGTGAAAACCTGTCGCCGCACGCAACGGTGCAGGGCGGGCTTGATCCGCTGATTACCGTCGCCGGCGGCGAGATAATGGAAACCGCGGCGCGGCGGCTAATCGAGACGTTTCGCGGCGCGCCTTACATTTTCAATCTCGGCCATGGCTTCACCCCGCAGACGCCGCCGGAAAATGTCGCACGACTCGTCGATGTCGTCCGCGGGATGAGGTGAGGGGATGCGCGGGTTCCTGCTGGAGCACTATCTCACGCTGAAGGCGCTGCACCTCATCATGGTGATCGCGTGGATGGCGGGCATGATGTATCTGCCGCGCTTGTTCATCTATCACCATCAGGCGGAAAAGAACGGCGAGGCGGAGCGGTTCTTCGTGCAGATGGAGCGCCGGCTGTTTCTGGGCATCATCAATCCGTCGATCATCGCCGTATGGGTGCTCGCCGCGCTGATGCTCTATGCGAACCCGGTGATCCTGCACGCCGGCTGGTTCATGGTTAAGTTCCCGGCGGTTCTGGCCATCGCCGGCATTCACGGCTGGTATTCGCGGGCGCGCAAGAGCTTCGCCCGCGGCGAACGTCCGCGCAGTGAAAAGTTCTGGCGGATCATGAATGAAGTCCCGTTCGTGCTGATGATCGTTGCGGTGTTCATGGCGGTGCTGAAGCCGTTTTGACGCAGCAGCGCCGCTGCGCCATCGCCGCCATTGACGCGCGGGCGTGTCAGCCTATATCTAGCCTGACACTCCTCTTGCGCTTCGCCGATTGACGTACGGCGCTGTCGCGCATTTCTGGTTTGACCCCTCCAACTTCTGACGCTCGCCATCCCGGCGAGGCAACCGCCTGTATATCAAGGACTTTCGCCATGGCGACCCCAAGCAAAATGACGCTCGACGAGCTTAAGGAAAAATCCCCCGGCGATCTTCTGGCGTTTGCCGAAGATCTTGAGGTCGAAAACGCTTCGACCATGCGCCGCCAGGACATGATGTTCGCGATCCTGAAAGAACTGGCGGATCGCGAGGTCGAAATTTCCGGCGGCGGCGTGCTTGAAGTGCTGCCCGACGGGTTCGGGTTCCTGCGCTCGCCGGAGGCGAACTATTTGCCGGGGCCGGACGACATTTACGTCTCGCCGTCGCAGATCCGCCGCTTCGCCCTGCGCACCGGCGACACGGTGTTCGGTGAAATCCGTAGCCCCAAGGAAGGCGAGCGGTATTTCGCGCTGTTGAAAGTGGCGACGATCAATTTCGAGGAACCCGAAAAGACCCGACACAAGGTTCATTTCGACAATCTGACGCCGCTGTATCCCGATGAACGCCTGCGCATGGAGATCACCACCGAGGAAGACTCCAAGAAGAAAGATCTCACCGCGCGGGTGATTGATCTCGTGGCGCCGATCGGCAAGGGCCAGCGATCGCTCATTGTCGCCCAGCCGCGCACCGGCAAGACCGTCATCCTGCAGAACATCGCCAAATCGATCGAGGTCAATCACCCCGAATGCTATCTGATCGTCTTGCTGATCGACGAACGTCCGGAAGAAGTAACCGACATGCAGCGTTCGGTGAGCGGCGAAGTCGTCTCATCGACCTTTGACGAACCCGCCTCGCGCCACGTCGCGGTTGCGGAAATGGTGATTGAAAAAGCCAAGCGCCTTGTCGAACACGGCCGCGACGTCGTTATCCTGCTCGACTCGATCACGCGTTTGGGCCGCGCTTACAACACCGTCGTTCCGTCGTCGGGCAAGGTGCTGACCGGCGGCGTTGACGCCAACGCCTTGCAACGCCCCAAGCGTTTCTTCGGCGCTGCGCGTAACATTGAAGAAGGCGGTTCATTGACGATTATCGCCACCGCGCTCATCGACACCGGCTCGAAAATGGACGAGGTGATCTTTGAAGAATTCAAGGGCACCGGCAACTCGGAACTGGTGCTTGACCGCAAGGTCGCCGACAAACGCACTTATCCGGCGATCGACATCGCTAAATCCGGCACCCGCAAGGAAGACCTGTTGGTGCCGAAGGCGGAACTGCAAAAAGTCTATGTCCTGCGCCGCATCCTCAACCCGATGGGTACGTCCGACGCCATTGACTTCCTGCTCGACAAGCTGCGCCAGACAAAGACCAATGGCGACTTCTTCGACTCGATGAACACCTAAACTGAGGGACTTTGTTCCCGGATTGTCTTGCCGGAAGCAGTAGCTGCGATAAGCGGCGCCTCGCACATGGTTTGCGGCCGGATGTCAGTTGAGATCGCATTCGACAAACTGATGAAAGGCGAGGGCCGTGAGCGCATCATGTTCGGCACGAATTTTCCGATGCTGACCGCGAAAAGATGCCTCGAAAACATGGGACGCCCTTGGTCTCGACGACGCGGGCAAGACTGAGTTCCTTGGCGGTAATGCACGGCGCGTGTTTGGAGTTTAGGGATCAAATATTGCGGGAGATTACCTAATGTCGATTACAAACTCTCCTGTTGATTTCTCGGCGCGCGCAAAGCCTGATTGCCCGCCATACCTGCACCCGGATGATTCAATTCCTGATAAGCTGATACGGAGTTACGACAAGTTCGTTTTGGCGTTGAAAGAAAACCAATTTGACGAAGGCAAGCTCCATCTGTCTTCGATGCGCCGCTAATACCCCGCCACGGAGCCATCCTTTCGCATTTCGGTGGCGGCGCGATAGACGCCGGTTTGCGGGTCGCGGATGATGGCTTCATAGCCGCCGAAGACGATGCCGTCGTCGATGAGGTTGACGTTGTGGCCCATGGCGCGGAGCTTTTGGCGGGTTTCCACCGGCACGCCCGGTTCAAGATCGAGCCGGCCGAGCGGGTCGCCGCCAACGCCGGTCGACTGTGAGCCGCCGTCATGGTGGAAGCGCGCGGCGTCGCCGGCTTCCTGCACGTTCATGCCGTAATCGATCATATTGACGAGAACCTGCACATGGCCTTGCGGCTGCATGCCGCCGCCCATCAGCCCGAACGACATATAGGGCGCGCTGCCCTTCATCACGAAGGCGGGGATGATGGTGTGAAAGGGGCGCTTGCCCGGCGCGTAGACGTTTGGATGATCCGCATCGAGACTAAACAACTCGCCTCGATCCTGGAACATGAAGCCAAGACCGTCGGCGACAAGGCCCGAGCCCATGCCGCGATAGTTCGACTGAATGAGCGAGATCATCATGCCGTCCTTGTCGGCGATGGTGAAATAGGTGGTGTCGCCTTCGCCTTCGAGTTTTGGCGCAACGCCGGGGGCTGGCTCGCGCATCGCTTTTTCAGGGTCGATCAGCCCAAACCGTTCGCGGCCATATTCGTCTGATAAAAGCCATTCAAGCGGGGCCTTGGCGAACGCCGGGTCGGCGTAATAGCGCGCAACGTCTTCAAATGCGAGGCGCTTGGCCTCGACCATGTAATGAAACACCTGCGCCGAGCCACGAGGCCATTTGGAGAGATCGACATTTTTCAGGATGTTGAGCATTTGCAGCGCAGCGTAGCCCTGACCGTTTGGCGGTAATTCGCACACGTCATATCCGCGATAATCGACGCAGCCCGGCTCGACCCATTCGGATGTATGGGCGGCGAAATCCTCAAAACGCAGATCGCCGCCAATACGTTTGAAATAAGCGTCGATGGTGCGGGCGATTTCACCTTCATAAAAGGCGTTGCGGCCCTTTTTCGCGAGGATCTCATAGGTGCGGGCAAGGTCGGGGTTTTTGAAAACCTCACCGGCCTCGGGCGCGCCGTCGGCGAAATAGGTGGCGCGAGCGTTTTCAAAATCGCCGATCATTTCGGCGCGCTCGGCGAAGCGGCGTTCATTGAGCCCGAGATACATCGCGATCACCGGCGAGACAGGAAAACCGTTGCGCGCATAATCAATGGCGGGGGCGAGGTTTTTCTTCATCGGCAGGCGGCCGAAGCGGGCGTGAAGTTCGAACCACGCGTCGACCGTGCCGGGCACGGTCACCGGCAAATGCCCGTGCGAGGGGATGCCGGCGCCCTCGCCGACGACCGCCGCGGAGGCCGCGATGGTTTCCGCCAGCGAGCGACCCATGGGCGAGCGCCCGGACCCGTTGAGCCCATAGAGCTTGTTCGATTCCGGATCCCAAACGATTGCGAACAGATCGCCGCCAATGCCGCAGCCGGTCGGCTCCATCAGGCCGAGGGCGGCGTTGACCGCGATGGCGGCGTCAACCGCGCTGCCGCCCTGTTTGAGGATGTCGATGGCGATCTGGCTGGCCAGCGGCTGCGCCGTCGCGGCGACGCCATTGGCTGCGTAGACCGGGCTGCGCGACCAGTCGGCGCCGACCGGGCGGGCGCCCGCGCCCAGTTCCGGGCGGAATTCGCCCTTCGCGGTCTCTGCGCTTGCGGGGTTCAGAGCGACGACGAGAGCGGCGAGGCTGGCGGCGGCGAGCTGGCGCATGGACTTCTCCTGTTGGCGGCGCGGTGAAAAGGTAACCGGCGCGCGCGGCCCTGAACAGGCCCGTCAACAGGCCCAACCACACGCCAGTGCGCCGTCACCCGGACCGGGAGACGCCGCACTGGCCGCTTTTGGCGCCGCGACCGGAGGCGTCGAGCGCGGCCTGCGCCGCCAGCGGCCGGTCGGTGGCGATAATGTCGACGCCCATGCCGGCGAGGGTGGCGTAAAACGCGTCATCGCCGGACCGTGCGATGTCGTTGTCGATGGACTGGCGCCCGCCGAGCGTGCCGAAGATCACTTCGATATCCTGATTGTTGAGGATGGAGAACAGGCGCGGGCGCGGATCTTCTATGCCGGTGAAGCCGAGCAACTTGTCGGCCGGCACGCCGGCGGCGATCGCGCGGTTGAGATCGCTTTGCGAGCCGAGCGACAACGAGATCATCGCATCGGGCGCCAGCCGGTGCAGGCGTTCGGCCTGCGCCATGGTGTAGGCGATATAGATGATGCGATCATTCGCACCCTGACGATTGACCTCGGCGATCACGTCTTCATAGCGCGTGGTCTTTTTGAAATCGATCTGAACGATGGTGCGCCCGTTCGCCCAGGCAAGGGTTTCGGCCAGCGTCGGCGGGGTGAAGTCCGTTGCCTTGCCGTTTTCATCTTCAAGGCGCAAATCTTTGATTTCATCCCACGAAATCCCGTCCGCCGGGCCCTCACCGGTGGTGGTGCGCGCCAGATCGTCATCGTGCATCAGGTACAAAACGCCGTCTGCTGACGTTGCGACGTCGATCTCTAAAATCGCGGGGATGTCGCTGACGGTCCTGGCGAATGTCTGCCTGGCGTTTTCCGGATAGCCGGGCCGCGGGCCGCCACGATGGGCGGAGACGAGGGCGGCGCCTTGCGCTTCAAGACAGTTGAAAAACGTATTGAGGTCGCCGGAAACCGAGATCGACCACCCCGTTGGCGCGCCGGCCTTCGCATCCGCCTTGAGTTGCGGCGCGCTGGTCTCGCCGGTGCAGGCGGCGACAAAAAACAGGCTGGCGGCGAAAAATCTCGGCGTCATCGGCGTGTTCCCAAACTGGCTTGCGCCTGCGGTTTTGGCGCCGCCGCGCCGCGCGCACAAGTCGGGCGGGCCTTGCATGGCGGAGACGTTTCAGGGCGCTCGTGAGCCGCTCAACTGGAAGCGGCGGCGAGCGCGCGCAAACCCGTGACCATCATGCCGACGGCGATCGACAGCAGGATCATCCCCATCAGCCGGGTCATGACAACGCGCGCGCTGGCGTTCAGGAACCGCCCCAGCGCGCCGGAGAAATACAAGGTCGCAGCGATTATCGCCAGCACCGCACCAACGACAGCGATAAAACTCAGATAATCTGTGCGGCTCGTCGCCTCGTGAGCGAACAGGATCAGCGTTGTGATCGTGCCGGGGCCGACGAGCAGCGGAAACGCCAGCGGATAAAACGCAATCGACATGTCCGGGTCCGCGCCCTGCTGTTTCTTGAAGCTTTCCTTTTCCGCACCGGAGCCATGGTGGGTCTTGCTGGGCTCGCCATGCAGCATGGTCCACGCAATGCCGGCGAGAACCAGCCCGCCGGCGACGCGGAACTGGTCAATCGTCACGCCGAAGAAATTGAGGATCTGCTTTCCCGAAAATGCGATGACGCCGCAAAGCACGATGCAGTAAATGATGGTTTTGACCGCCTCGCTGCGGCGCCGGGCGGGGTCGGCGTTCTCGGTCAGGGAGAGAAACACCGGCAGGATCGCAAGCGGATTCATGATCGCGAGCAGGGCGCCGAAAAAGCTGATGGCGTAGGCGTTTGACATCATCGGTTCTTCGATCTTGTTGCGGCTCAGGCGGCGCCCGGCTTGAGGATGATGGCGCCGATGGTCTTGCCGCCTTCCAGCAGGCGATGGGCGTCAGCGGTCTTTTCCAGCGGGAAGCGCGCGGCGATGGCCGGCTTTATGACGCCCTTGGCGAGAGCGGCGAACACATCCGCCGCCATATCCGGCAGGCGCTCGGGCGTTGCGTAGTGAAACAGCGACGGACGCGCCAGAGTCAGCGAGCCGCGCCGGGTCAACTCAAGCGGCGCAACCGGGGGCACGGGGCCCGAGGCGTTGCCGAAAGAGACCATCATGCCCCGCAGGGCCAGCGCGTCGAGAGAGGCTTCAAACGTCGCCGCCCCGACGCTGTCGTAAACTACGTCGACGCCATGACCGCCCGTCAACTCGCGCACGCGCCCGGCGATGTCGACGGTTTGCGAGCGGTCGATAATTTCGGCCGCGCCATTCGCCCGCGCCGCGTCGATTTTCGCCGCCTCGCCGACGACGGCGATCATTTTCGCGCCAAGGCTCGACCCCCATTGGGTGAGCAGCGTGCCGACCCCGCCGGCGGCGGCGTAAACGAGCGCCGTTTGACCTGCTTTCAGCGAAAACACCTGGGTGATGAGCATTTGCGCGGTCAGCCCTTTTAAAAACACCGCCGCCGCGTCGTCGTCAGCGACATCCGGGGGGATCTGTGCGGCGCGCGCGGCGTCGACGTTAATTTCTTCGGCATAGGCGCCGACGCCGGAAAGATAAGCGACGCGATCCCCCGGGTTGAACGGCGCGCCGGCGCCAGCCGCAACCACGATTCCGGCGCCCTCTTGGCCGAGGACGACAGGGGCCAGCATCGGATACAGGCCCTTGCGCTGGTAGATATCGATAAAATTGACGCCAATCGATATATTCCGTATGCGGATTTGCCCGGCGCCGGGCGCCGCCGGCGCGGCGGTTTCAATGGCGAAGTTTTCGGGCCCGCCCTGGGCGGTGAGGACAACTTGTTTCATAACGGCGGGGATGATCCTTATCGCTCGTGATTGCCGCGGGGGGCGGTCACGCCCTATATGAGCGGTACAGGAGAATGACGCCATGAAATTCACCATTAATATCGACTGCACGCCACAGGAAGCCCGCGCCTTTTTCGGCATGCCGGACGTCGAACCGCTGAACGATCTGGTGGTCACGGAGATGACCCGGCGCGCCAGGGAGCAGATGGACACGCTGGCCGACCCGGAGCGCTTCGTCGCCAACTGGATGGCGATGAGCGGCAAGGGCATGGACGCGTTTCAGGGCTTCATGGGCGCGGCGATGAATGCGGCCAGCGGCGCGGCCAAGAAGAAATAGACGTCTTCGGGATCACAGGCGTTTTGATGCCGGCGCATTGGACAGAGACGATTTTCGCCCGCGCGTCGGGGCCGGGAAAAGCGGGCGTTGCGGTGTTCCGCCTGTCCGGCGAGACGGCGTTCGCCGTCGCTGAGCGACTTTGCGGGGCGTTGCCGCCACTGCGCTCGGCCGGAATGCGCAAAATTTGCGCCCTAGATGGGGAGCTGATCGATATCGGGCTGGTCATACCCTTCAAGGGGCCGAACAGCTTCACCGGGGAAGACGTCGTTGAGCTGCATCTGCATGGCTCGCCGGCGGTGGAGACGGCGCTTTACGAGGCGCTGGGCCGGGCCGGCGCGCGCCCGGCCGAGGCTGGCGAGTTCACCCGCCGGGCGCTTGTCAACGGCAAGCTCGACCTCGCCGAGGTTGAGGGGCTTGCAGACCTTCTCGATGCCGAAACGATACTACAGAGAAAGCAGGCTTTGGGGCAGCTTGGCGGGCGCCTTTCCGACACTGCCGAGGGCTGGCGAAAGCGGTTGTTAACCATCATGGCGCCGCTTGAGGCGGACATAGATTTCCCCGACGAAGACGACGTGCCGGCCGCTGTGGCGGCGCGCGCCGGCCCGGCGATCAAGGCGCTGATCGACGAGCTTGAAACCCACCGGGCGGCGGCGGGCAGGGCGCGCGCGATCCGCGAGGGGGTCGCCGTCGCCATCATCGGGGCGCCGAATGCGGGCAAGTCATCCCTGTTGAACCGCCTCGTCGGATCGGACCGGGCGATCGTGTCGGAGACGCCGGGCGCCACCCGCGACGCCATCGAGGTGCGGCTCGACCTTGGGGGGGTGCTGGTCACCCTGGTCGACACCGCGGGGCTTAGAAGCCATACCGACGACGCCATCGAAATAGAGGGGATGCGCCGCACACGGATCAAGGCGGACGAGGCGGTAATACGTATACAGATTATTGATCCGAACGATACAATTGTATCAAACCCAGCCCCGGCGGGGGAGGGCGTTAGTGTTTCACGTGAAACACCCGGCGCCGGCGGGTCCGACCTGATGCGGCCCGGCGATTTCATCGTTTACAACAAGTCAGACCTTTATCCCGATGCGTCAGCCCCGCCGCCGGTTGCTGGCCCGACCGGGATGACCGTCTGGCGTATGTCCGCGAAAACCGGCGCGGGCGTTGAAGCGTTTGTCGCCGGGCTTACCGACGCGGTGGCGGCCCATGCCGGCGCGGATGACGGGGCGCTACTGAGCCGCGAGCGGCATGCGGCCGCTGTCGACCGGGCGCTTGAGGGGCTGAGGGCCGCGCTTTCCCGGTTGGACCAGGCGCCAGAACTGGCGGCGGAGGATGTAAGACTGGCCGCCCGTGCGCTGGGGAGCATTACCGGCGCCGTCGATGTCGAGGATGTGCTGGGCGAGATTTTTTCAAGCTTCTGCATCGGTAAATAGGCCGCCGCGTCTCGCGGTCATGCCGCAGCCTTACCCCGATGTTTCACGTGAAACAGGGAAAACCTTCATTCCATGGTACCAGCTTCACCGCCGTTTCATGATCGCCCCCATTTTCATCGTCCCGTTTTCTGGACCGCCCCCATTTTCTGGAATGCTTCGGCGCCTTATATCCGGCTCGTAGGTATCGCCCGGCGGCGCGCGCCGCCGGGCCGGAAAGCACTGTGGAATGGACAGCTTTGATGTCATCGTGATCGGCGGCGGGCATGCCGGCTGTGAAGCCGCGGCCGCCGCTGCGCGCATGGGCGCAAAAACCCTGCTGGCCACCCATAGCGCGGCGACGATTGGCGAGATGTCGTGCAATCCGGCGATTGGCGGGCTCGGCAAGGGCCATCTGGTGCGTGAGATCGACGCCCTCGACGGGTTGATGGGCCGGGTTATCGACCAGGCCGGCATCCAGTTTCGCATGCTCAACCGCTCCAAAGGCCCGGCGGTGCGCGGGCCGCGCGCACAGGCTGACCGCAAGCTTTACAAGCAGCATATGCAGGCGCTGCTGGCGCAAATCCCCGGCCTGACGATCGCCGAGATGGCGGTTGAGGACCTCATTGTTTCACGTGAAACAGGCGCGGTCGCGGGCATTACCGGCGCCGACGGGACCGAGATCCGCGCCGCAGCGGTGGTGCTGACGACGGGCACGTTCCTGAAGGGCGTCATTCATGTCGGCGACCGGCGCATTCCCGCCGGGCGTGCGAAGGAGGGCGGGGTCGAGGCCCCGGCGCTTGGGCTGTCCGACCGGCTCTACGGCCTCGGTTTCTCCATGGGCCGGCTGAAAACCGGCACGCCGGCGCGCCTTGACGGGCGGACTATCGACTGGGCCCGGCTTGAAATGCAGCCCGCCGACGAAAAACCGGTTCCGTTCTCTTTCCTGACCGAGGCGATCACAGTCCCGCAGATCGAATGCGGGATTACCTTCACCAACGCCGCCACCCATAAGGTGATCGAGCGCAATATCGGTCAGTCAGCGGTCTACTCGGGGAGTATTTCCGGGCGCGGGCCGCGCTATTGCCCGTCCATCGAGGACAAGATCGTCCGGTTCGCCGAAAAGCAGAGCCACCAGATCTTTCTGGAGCCCGAAGGGCTGGACGACCCCACGGTCTACCCCAACGGCATTTCGACCTCGCTGCCCGAAGCGGTGCAGGACGAGTTCCTGCGGACCATTGTCGGGCTTGAGAAGGCGAGGGTGGTGCGCCATGCCTACGCCATTGAGTACGACTATGTCGATCCGCGCGAATTGCTGGCGACGCTGGAGACCAAGCGCCTGCCGGGGCTTTATCTGGCCGGACAGATCAATGGTACGACCGGCTATGAGGAGGCGGCGGCGCAGGGGCTGATGGCCGGCGCCAATGCGGCGGCGAAAGCCGGCGGCGGGGCTGAGCTGCTGTTCGACCGATCCGAGGCGTATATCGGCGTCCTGATCGACGATCTCGTCACGCGCGGCGTGACCGAGCCCTATCGCATGTTCACGAGCCGCGCCGAATATCGCCTGACCCTGCGCGCGGACAACGCCGACCAGCGGCTGACCCCGCGCGGCGCGGCTGGGGGCCTGGTCGGCCCGGTGCGGGCCGAAGCGTTTCACGTGAAACAGCGTGCGCTGGAGGCGGCGAGGGCGTTTGCGCTTTCGCACGACCTGACCCCGAACGAGGCCGCCAAAGCCGGGATCAGGATCAACCAGGACGGCCGGCGGCGAAATGTTTTTGAGCTGCTGTCCCTGCCCGGCGTCACCCTCGCCGACGCGGTGGCGATCTGGCCGGCGCTTGGCGTCTTGCCGCCTGAGATCGCCGAGCAGATCGAGATCGAGGCGCTGTATTCGGGCTATCTCGACCGCCAGCAGGCGGACATCGTGGCGTTCAAGCACGATGAATCGCTGCGCCTGCCGGCGGATTTGCCCTATGAGGAGATCAAGGGTCTTGGCCATGAAGTGCGCGCGAAACTGATCGAAGCACGCCCGGCGACGCTTGGTCAGGCCGGGCGGATCGAAGGCGTGACCCCGGCGGCGCTGGCCGTACTGCTGGCGTGGCTGAAAAAGAACAAGCGGGCGGCGTCATAAGGCGATGAGCTACGGGCCGAACGAATTTCAAACCGAGTTTGACGTTTCACATGAAACCATGGCCCGCCTTGCGGCGTATGACGCAACGCTCGTCGACGGGTCGACCCGCCATAATTTGATTGCGCGCTCGACCCTGGACACCCGCTGGGACCGGCACTTCCGCGACAGCGCCCAGCTTTTCGCCGCCTTACCGCCGGACGCAGCGCGTCTTGTCGATATTGGCGCGGGCGCCGGCTTTCCCGGCCTCGTGCTGGCGGCGATGGGCGCCGAACGCGGGCTCGACGTCACGCTGGTCGAATCAATCGGCAAAAAGGCCGCGTTCCTTGCCTCGGCGATCACCGCCATGCGACTTGAAAATGCGCGGGTATTACCACAACGCATTGAAAGTATTACCGTTTCTCCGCCAGATGTGGTGACGGCGCGGGCGCTCGCCCGGCTTGTGAAGCTATTGGAGTATGCGGCTGAATTTTCAGCAAAATCGACTCGCCTCATATTCCCCAAGGGACAAGATGTTGAGGATGAATTGACCGAAGCCGCTAAATATTGGCATATGTCAGTAGAGCGCCGGCCAAGCCTCACCAGCCCCGGCTCTACCATTCTTGTGATCCGCAATTTCTCGCCCAAACCCGGCGCCGCAAATTCGTCCCGGCTGGCGAGAAACCCCCGACAGGCCCGCAGACAAGGGCGCGCAAAGAAGGCCAGACCGTAACCGTGAGCACTCCCGCCAATCCGCCGCGCATTCTCGCGATCGCCAACCAGAAGGGCGGCGTCGGCAAGACCACGACGGCGATCAATCTATCGACGGCGCTCGCCGCTGTTGGCGAAAAGGTGTTGCTGATCGACCTCGACCCCCAGGGCAACGCCTCGACCGGGCTCGGCTCGGCGGCGGCGGACCGCTCGGTCACCACCTATGACGTGCTGATGGAGGAATACCGGCTGGAGGCGGCGGTCGTTGAAACCGATATACCGGGCCTGCGGCTTGCGCCCGCCGGCGTCGACCTCGCCGGCGCCGAGGTGGAGCTGATCGACGCTGTGCGCCGGCATTTCCGCCTCGCCGATGCGCTCGCCGATTACGCCGCCGGGCATGACGAGGTGACGTATATCCTGATCGACTGCCCGCCCTCGCTGTCCTTGCTGACGCTCAATGCGCTCGCCGCAGCGGATGCGGTGATCATCCCCCTGCAGGCGGAGTTTTTTGCGCTCGAAGGTCTGTCGCAAATCATGCGCACAATCGAGACGGTCCGTTCCCGGATTAATCCGCGCCTCGATCTTCAGGGCGTGGTGCTGACCATGGCCGACGGGCGCAACAATCTGTCGACAGCGGTCGAAGAAGACGTGCGCGCGCATATGGGCGACAAGGTCTATGAGACCGTGATCCCGCGCAATGTGCGCATTTCAGAAGCGCCAAGCCACGGCAAGCCGGCGCTGCTTTATGATCTGAAATGCGCCGGCAGCCAGGCCTATATCCGCCTCGCCAGCGAGGTCATCCAGCGCGAGCGTAATGCAAGGAAAGCGGCATGAGCGCGGCGAAAAAACACAAAGGTCTGGGCCGCGGCCTCGACGCCCTGCTTGGCGACGCGCCGGTCCGCCGCGACGACATAAAGAACGCGCAAGGCGACGCCGGCCAACGCGGCCCGCGCCCGACGGCCAGCCTGCCGATTGAGTTTCTCGCCGCCAACCCGGCCCAGCCGCGCCGCACCTTCAGCGATGACGCCATCGCCGAACTGGCCGCCTCGTTGAAAACCCGCGGCATGTTGCAGCCGATCCTTGTTCGCCCGAAAGGGCCGGACAGTTTTGAGATTGTCGCCGGCGAGCGCCGCTGGCGGGCGGCGCAAAAGGCCGGCCTGCACGAGGTGCCGGTGGTCGTGCGCGAACTGACCGATTCCGAGACCGCCGAGATTGCGCTGATAGAAAACATCCAGCGGGTCGATCTGTCGGCGATGGAGGAGGCCGCCGCCTACGCCCGTCTGGCCGAGGTCTACAAACGCACGCAGGAGCAGATCGCCGAAGCGGTCGGCAAGTCGCGCAGCCATGTCGCCAACACCATGCGCCTGAATGCGCTGACCGTGAAGTGCCGCGAGGCGCTGGAGGCGGGCGCGATCACCGCCGGGCATGCGCGCGCGCTGCTGGCCGCGCCAAAGCCGGACGAGGCGCTGGCCGCGGTGGTGCGCCAGGGCATGAATGTTCGCGATACGGAACGTTTCATCAAGCGCCAGTCGCCGGATGCGGCTGAGCTGTCGATGCCGGCCCCGCGCGAGCCGGGCAAACCATCCGTACCCGGAAAAAAAGACGCCGACACGCGGGCGCTCGAAAACGATCTGTCGGCGGCGCTCGGGCTTGAGGTTGCAATCGACCACAAGCCCAAGGGCTCCGGCGTCGTTACGATCAGCTACCGCACCCTCGACCAGCTCGATGATGTCTGCAAAAGGCTCATGGGAACAGCGGTTTAGGGCCTCACTCGGAAGCGGGCCACCGGGGCGATGGATGGCCGTCAATTGCGGCCCGTTAACCCTGTCGGCTTTGTAAGCCTTTGATTTTCCTGCAAAATAAAAACTTATCCCCCTCCTTGCGCCGTGCCCTATCATGGCGGTCGGTCAAAACAGGAGTTGGGTATCAGCGTATCCGGCAAATCGCCTCGCCGGCCCCTGCGGCGGGCATCGAAACCGCAAGACCGGCAATCGCCGGCAGGCGAAAAATGCTGCGCCCGCGGTGATAATCCGCGCTTTTTGTTGCGTCGCACAAAAATGCGGAAAATACGGAGAAAAACGCCACAGCCCAGCAAACAAGCCATTCGTGGCATCTCAGCCCATGTGGAATCTGCGGCAAATGCGCAAAGATCCAACGCTCGCCACGACGAGAATGCTGCAAGAATGCTGCGCACAAAAAGTGCAGCAAAATCCGCGCACAGGTCGCGCTTTACCGGCCGGCCCTTACCGTCCCGCCAGTGCGGCGATGCGCAGGGCGGCGCGCTCCATGATTTCCTGGTCAGGCAGGCCGGTCGACTTCGCCCCCAGCTCGGCCTCGATCAACAGCGCCAGCGCGGCGTCGATCTTCGCCGGCGACCACCGCCGCAGGCGCTGTTCAAAGGCGCGTTTTTCCATGAAGAACACCGGCGGGCTCAGTTTCGCCATCGCCGCCTCGGCGGTTGCGCCCTCGCGCATCAGCATCTGCGCCGCGCGCAGACGGGTGAACTGGCGTTGCAGCGCGCGCAGGATTGCGATGGCGCCCGATCCGGCGCTGGCCGAGCGGTGCAGCGCCCGCGCCAGGCGCGCGCTCGCGCCATCCGCTGCGGCGCCGGCGGCTTCGTCGGCGGCGTCGGAAATGGTGTCGACCAGGCTGGCGCGCACGTCATCGACCGAGATCGCCGCCGGGCCGTCGCGCAGCGCTTTTGGCCCCTTGTACAGGACCAGCTTGTCGATCTCGGCGCGCGAGACGCCGCGATCCTCGCCGAGCAGGCTGACCAGAAGGTCGAGCGCGTCATTATCGAACCGCAGATCCTCTGCGCGCGCCGCCTCAAGCGCGATGGCGCGAATATCGGCCGCGCCGTCGGCGTAACAGGGAAGCGCGATGCAGGTTTTCGACTTTTCAAACAGTTTGCGAAGGCCCGACGATTTCGCAAGATCGCCGGCTTCGATGATGACCGCGCCGTTCGGTTTCAGATGCCCGCCGTCAAGACCATCGACGACCAGCTTCGCCGCCGTCGCGCCGGCCTCGCCATTCGTCCGTAACCGGACGACACGCTCGCCGCCCATCAGTGACAGCGCCGCCGCCTCGTCGGCGAGTTTTGACGGCTCGCCCTTAAGGTCGGCGTCGGTAAACTCGATATATTGAAATGCGTCTTTAAAATCCGGCGTGATCTGGCGCGCAATCGCATCGGCGCGCTCGCGCACCAGCCCGGCGTCGGGGCCATAGATCAAGATCGCGGCGACTTTCGGATCGCGTTTGGCGACAAAGGCGTCGATCGCCTTGCCTTTAAGCGCCGTCATTTACGCTCTTTCGCGTCCGCCAGCCGCATCAGGATATCGCGTTCAATGTCTTCGGCGAGCTGGTCGGCGGCTTTTTCCTTCGCGGCGTTTTCGGCAAACAGCGTCGAATATTGCGAGCTGACAACGTTGAACGAGGCGTAAGACGTCGTATTGCCGGCGATGCGCTTGCCGGTGGCGCGCTCGATCAGCGTATAACGCCCGACGAGACGGTAATTATAGCGCGTCACCGATGCGTCGATCTGCACCGCAAGGCGCTCGGCCTGTTCGCTCGCGGTGATGACTAGATCATAGGTCGCGCTCGATGGCGTGTCGCTGGTGCGTTTGGCGAAAGCCTGCTCGACCACCGGGGCGATGGATTCCGGCGCGCTGATGGATGAGAGGGCGACATTGCGCAGGCCAGGCGCCCCGGTCTCGCCGGCGGTCGTTGCATAAAGCGGCGTAAACCCGCAGCCCGAAAGCGCGAACGCCGTGACGCAGAGCAAAAGTGCGGCCAGCCTTGGTTCGATGTTCACGGGCAGGGTGCTCCTTTATCGCTTGGTTGGCTTTGCTCATTTCGCCGTCGGTCAGTTGGCGACGATATTGACGATCCGTCCCGGCACGACGACCACTTTCCTGATCGTCGCCCCGCCAATATGGCGCTGAATGTCGGGGTCCGACAAGGCTATCGCTTCCACTGTTTTCGCGTCGGCGTCGGCGGCGATCTCGACCTCGCCGCGGCGCTTGCCGTTGACCTGCACCGGCATGACGACGGTGTCCTTGACCAGCAATGCGGGGTCGGCCTGCGGCCATGGCGCGTCGCAAACAAGGCCCTCGCCGCCGATCCGCGCCCAGCATTCCTCGGCGAGGTGCGGCGTGAACGGGGCGATCAGCCGGGCCAGCGCCGACAGCGCCTCGGCGCGCGACCATGGATCAGCCTTGTCGCTCCGGCGCAGCGTGTTGACGAATTCATAAAGGCGCGCAATCGCCTTGTTGAAACGGAAATGCTCAATGTCTTCGGTGACGCCGGCGATCGCCGCATGGGCGGCGCGGCGCAGCGCGCCATTCGCGTCCGCTGGCGGGACCGACAGATCGACGCCCTTTGCGGCGTCTTTTTCAGGCTCGACGAGATCCCAGATCCGCGCCACCAGTTTCCACGCGCCGGCGGCGCCGGAATCGGTCCACTCAACGTCGCGTTCGGGCGGCGAATCCGACAGGATGAACCAGCGGATCGCGTCGGCGCCGTATTTGGCGACGATATCCTGCGGCGAGACGACATTCTTCTTCGACTTCGACATTTTCTCAATCGGGCCGATGGTGACGGCGGCGCCGTTGTCGACGCGACGCGCCTTGCCATCCTCGATCACCACGTCGTCGGGAAACACCCAGGCGCCGTTCGCATCCTTATAGGTCGCGTGAGTCACCATGCCTTGCGTGAACAGATCGGCGAACGGCTCCTCGACGCAAAGATGCCCGGTGTCCTTCATCGCGCGGGTAAAGAACCGCGCATATAGCAGGTGCAAGATCGCGTGCTCGACGCCGCCGATATACTGATCGACCGGCAGCCAGTAATCCGTGTCCGCCTTATCGACCGGGCCGCTCTCCCACGCGTCGGGATTGGTGGCGAAGCGGGCGAAATACCAGCTTGAATCGACGAATGTGTCGAAGGTGTCGGTCTCGCGTTGCGCCTTGCCGCCGCATTTCGGGCAGCGGGCGTCGCGCCATTGCGGCATCCGGTCGAGCGGGTTGCCGGGGGTTTTGAAAACGCTGGCGTCAACCTCTGGCAGGCGAACCGGCAAATCGCTTTCAGGTACGGGTTCGACGCCGCATGTCTCGCAATGGATCGCCGGGATCGGACAGCCCCAGAAGCGCTGGCGCGAAACCCCCCAGTCGCGCAGGCGGTATTGGGTCGACGCCGCACCAAGGCCCATCTCCTCGATCCGGGTGATCGCCGCGTCGATGGCGGTCTCGACCGGCAGCCCGTCAAGGAAGCCGGAATTATAGATTGCGCCGGGGCCGACATACGGCGCCTCCGCGACGGAAAAGCTGTCCGCATCGGCGCCCGGCGGCAACACGACCGGCAGGATTGACAGGCCATACTTTTTTGCGAACTCATGGTCGCGCTCGTCATGGGCCGGGCAACCGAAGATCGCCCCCGTGCCGTACCCCATCAGGATGAAATTCGCGATATAGACCGGCAGTTTGCGCCCCTCGATGAAGGGGTGGGCGGCGGCCAGCGGCAGCTTGCAGCCTTTTTTCTCCGCCTTTTCGATGGCTTCCTGCGAAGTGCCGGTCTTTTGGCACTCGGCGACGAAGGCGGCGATTTCGGGGTCGTTTTCGGCATAGGCCTGCGCCAGCTTGTGATCGGGCGCGACCGCGACAAACGAGGCGCCGAACAAGGTGTCGGGGCGGGTCGTATAAATCTCGACCGCGTCGGCGCCGTTGGGGGCCTTCATGTCGTCGGCGAAACGGAACTTCATCTGCAAGCCTTTTGACTTGCCGATCCAGTTACGCTGCATCAGCCGCACATTGTCCGGCCAGCCTTTCAGGCGCCCGTCATCGAGCGCGGCGAGCAGGTCGTCGGCCTTGTCGGTGATTTTCAAAAACCATTGCGACAGCTTCTTGCGCTCTACGCTCGCGCCAGAGCGCCAGCCCTTGCCGTCGATGACCTGTTCATTGGCGAGGACGGTCATATCGACCGGGTCCCAGTTTACATAACTCTCGCGCCGCTCGATCAGGCCGGCCTTCCAGAAGTCGAGAAACAGCTTTTGCTGCCAGCGGTAATACCCGACATCGCAGGTCGCGAATTCGCGGCTCCAATCGATGGCGAGGCCAATCTGCTGCAATTCGCGGCGCATATGCTCGATATTGGCGTAGGTCCATTCGCCGGGGTGGCGGCCGGTCTGCATTGCAGCGTTCTCCGCCGGCAGGCCGAACGCGTCCCATCCCATCGGATGCAGAACGTTAAAGCCGCGGGCGCGCTTGTAGCGGGCGATGACGTCGCCCATGGCGTAATTGCGCACATGGCCAAGATGGATCCGCCCCGAGGGGTAAGGGAACATTTCGAGGACGTAATATTTCGGCTTCGAACGGTCTGCGCGGGTCTTGAAAGAGTCGTCCGCGCTCCAGCGCGCCTGCCATTTCGGCTCTACTTCTTTCGGGTTGTAGCGGGCCATATCGGTCTTACCTGATGGAAATTTGGCCGGGCGGCGCCGGGCCGGTTGGATTTTCGGGCGCAAAAAAACGGCGCGTTGCGCGCCGTTCTAATGCCGCGAACTGGCGCGTTTCGCTAGTCGTCGATCTGATTAAGTCGCAATTGCCGCGCGCGCGTCAAAATCGCGTTCTCAATCTCGCGGGCGGTGGCGGGGTTGACCGCCGCGTCGACAAAAGCGCCGCTCTCGTCTTTGGCCTGGCGGAACACCGAAACCCGCAAGGCGTCGGCGCGCAGCGCGCTGTCGAGGATATAGACGGTGACCTTGAACTGCTCCGCCGGGGTTTCCGGGTTGGAGTACCAGTCGGTGAAAATCAGGCCGGAAATCGGGTCGGCCCGGTTGATCGGCAAAAAGTCCAGCGTTTCCAGCGACGCCGCCCACAAATACCGGTTGACCGTCGTCGCGCCATTCGTAGCGACGAGCGTCGCGTTACGGTCAGAGCCGCCGCCGCCCGCGCAGGCGGCCAGAATAGCCGAGCCGATGGCGATCGTTAACACTTTGAAAATACTTGATCTTTCGGCATGCATCTGGCGTACTGATCCATTTTGAAGCACCGCTCTGCGGCAAACGTGGTTTTCCTACCACAAACCGGCAATTAGACAACTATAGGGCGTCGTATTCCTTGACCGCTGCGGCTTGCTCGCCTTAACTCGGCGGGTAAGCGTATGCCGCGGTCCATGGGCCGACGGGTGTCGTGCGCGCGCAGTTTGTTCTAGCCGACGGATTTGCTATCGTGAAGTTCGGGATCGCAGCATTGAAGGCCTTGGCCGTGGGGAGCGTCAGCGCGCTCGCCATGACCAGCGCGTTCGCCGCCGATCCGGTGGATATCGACGTTTCGGGTAAAGCCAGCGTTGTCGCCGGGGTTTCCGATGGCGACGGCGAGGCCGACGCCGATGCTGAAATCGCGGTGAAAGGCTCAACGGTTCTGCGCAGCGGGCTTGAGATCGGCGCCGTCGTCGAGGGACGTTTCGACAAGCAGCAGCCCAATCAGATGTATGCCGGCGGGCGCTATTCCAGCATGCTGATCGGCGGTCAGCGCGGCATCGCGCCATTGACCAGCGACGCCTATCTGCAAGGCGCTTACGCCTATGCGCGCGGCGGCTTCGGACAGGTCATTGTCGGCCGCGATCACGGCGTCGGCAGAACCTTTGCCGTCACCGCGCCGACAATTTTCCGCTCGATCAACGTCAATGACTGGCGTTCCGATCCGTCCGGTCTCAACGACGTTCATACCGTCAATGATTTCTCCGGCTATTCGACCAAGATCACCTATCTTCCGCCGGCGAACTTGCTAGGCGGCGCGTTAGGCGGCCTGCAACTTGGCGTGTCCTACAGTCCCAGCCTCGCCCATTGCGGTGAAGATCTTTGCGCGCCGGAAGACCGGCTGATGATCGCGCCGAACGGCGTGGTGCTTAACGACAGCTCGCGCTGGGAAGATGTCGTCGAAGCGGCGATGTATTACCAAAAAGAAGTCAAAGTCGGCCGCGAGGGTCTGCTTCTGGGGCTTGGCGCCAGCTATGTCGGCGCGTCGGAAGACGTGCGCGTTCTGTCGCCGATGTTCGATGACTACCGGGCCTACTCGTTGGGCCTCAACCTTGGCTATCGCGGATTTACAATTGGCGGTTCGGTAAAGAGCACGAACGCCGGTCTCGCGGATCTCGACGAAGACGGCTATCTTGCGTTCGACGCGGGCATCACCTTCAAGTCCGGCGAGGACAAGGGCGATTGGGGCTTCATGCTCAATTACGGCCAGTCCGAAGCCAATCTCGTTGGCACCAATCCGATCAATCCGCCAATTTATCGCGACACGCAGACCGCGCAGGCCGGCGTGACGTATTTTGTCGGTCGCGGAATAACCATCGGCGCTGCGGCCCAGTATGTTGAATCCAACAAGCCGGCGACGGCGGGTGGCCCCGAAGAAGCCACCACTGTCGTCATTGAGAGCTCAATAAAATTCTAAGATCAATGAACGGCATTTAAGCGCCTGCGATGCTTAGAGGGGTACTGAAGAGAAGACGGATCCAATGGGTCCGTCTTCTTTTTATTTTTGCGTCGAGGGGTTAAAGTCTCCGCATGCCGAAACGCCCGAACTTGATCTTTCTGGCCGCGCTGCTCGCATTGTCGTGCGCGCCCGCGTCCGAACCGGAGGCGCCCGTGTCTCAGATAAACAACCAAATCGATTACGTCGAATTCGCCGCTGAAGACCTCGCCAGCTTCAAGGCGTTTTACGCAAGCGCCTTCGGCTGGGAGTTCCAGGATTGGGGCCCTGACTATATCAGCTTTACCGGCGCCGGGCTGGAAGGCGGCGTGCGCGGCGGCGAAGCGCCGGTTGCAGGCTCGACGACGATTATTCTGTATTCTGATGACCTCAACGCCGCCGAGACGGCGGTAAAGGCGGCGGGCGGCGTCATCACTGCGCACCACGATTTTCCCGGCGGGCGACGGTTCCATTTTAGCGATTGCTGCGGCAACGAACTCGCCGTGTGGACAAAAGCCCAGGAGCAATAGGCTCCACCAAAAAATTCGAGCCGATTGGCTGAATCGCACGAGATTCAACCGGCTCTCGCGTCAGCCGGCTTGCCGCGGTTCAAAGGCGCCGATGGCGCCAAGCCCGGCAACGCCGCCGCCAGCCAATAAAGCGGCGTTGGTCTCGTCAACGCCGCCAAGGGCGATCACGGGAATTGTTGACGCGGCCGCGAGCGCGCGAAATCGCGACGGGCCAAGATGACCGCCGCCCCGATGGCTCTCGGTGGCGAACGCGGGTGACAGAAACACTGTTTGCGCGCCAATCAATCGCGCCTGCGCCAATTCGCGGGCGGTGTGAGCGGCGGCGGTGACAAACCCGTCAAAGCTGATCGGTCGCGACACCTTCGCCGCCATCGCCGACGGCAGATGCAGGCCGTCAGCGCAGCATCGCGCGGCAAGGCCGAAATCGCCGGCAACTACAAACAAAACGCCGCGCCGTCGGCACAACGCGGCAAGCGCTGCGGCCCTGGCGGTTCTCGCCGGGTCGTCGTAATCGCGGTAGACAACCGCCGCGCCGGCCGGCAGGACACGGATGACCAGTTCCGGGCGGGCGATGCGGCGCCGGTCGGTCAGGAACGCGAGCGAAAACGGCGCCGGGGCGCCGCTTGCGCGTTTGAGGGTCTGCGCCGCCGCTGCTAGCCTGACGGCCCGCTCACGGAGAGATTGATGCCTGTCGATTCGAATGCCGACCATGTCCTAACCGTTGCGGAACGCCTCGCAGAAGTCCGCCGGCGTTTGCTCGACGCCTGCGCAGAGGCCGGGCGCGCATCCGCGCCAGCAATCATTGCGGTATCGAAAAAACAGCCCCGTGAAAAGGTGATTGAAGCGCTTGACGCGGGCCAACGCGTGTTCGGTGAAAACCGGGTGCAGGAGGCGCAGGGGAAATGGCCGGAGTTGCGTAAAATTTATGACGGCGTTGAATTGCATCTGATCGGTCCGCTGCAATCGAACAAGGCAAGCGAAGCCGTGGCGCTATTTGACGTCATTGAAACCGTGGACAGAGAAAAAATCGCCCGTGCGCTTGCGACGGAGATCGCACGGCAAAAAAAACGCCCGCGCCTGCTGGTTCAGGTGAATACTGGCGACGAGCCGCAAAAAGCAGGTATAGCACCAGAACTCGCAGACGGTTTCATCAGTGATTGCCGCACAAAACACGGCCTGATGATCGACGGCGTGATGTGCATCCCGCCGGCGGAAGAACCGCCGGCGCCGCATTTTGCGTTACTCTCTGCGATTGCTGTGCGAAATGGTCTGGAGGTTGTTTCGATGGGTATGAGCGGCGATTATCAGATCGCCGGTCAATTAGGCGCAACCCATGTTAGGGTTGGGTCGGCAATTTTCGGTGACCGGCCCTGATTGTCACGGATTAGTGAGGCGGTTTTGATTTCCGCTTGGTCCAAACTAGACTTAACAGCCCGTCAGGAGAGAGACGAAAGGCGCCCGAGATGATCAGAGCCAAAAGAATTCTGCTGGTAGATGATGACGAATTACTTCGAGAAACCCTCGTCGACCAGTTCAATCATCATGACGAATTCGCCGTCGAAGCTTTGTCGGGTGCGCAAGACGCAATCATCAAAGTCAAGCAGGAAGCCCATATCGATCTGGTGCTGCTCGATGTCGGCTTGCCCGATATGGATGGGCGTGAAGCCTGCCAGGTGATGCGCAAGAACGGCTTTAAATCGCCGATCATTATGCTGACCGGCGCCGACACCGACGCCGACCAGGTGCTCGGCCTCAATTCAGGCGCCAATGACTACATTACCAAACCTTTCAAATTTGCGGTTCTCCTCGCGCGGGTCAGGGCGCATTTGCGCAGTCACGAACAAAGCGAGGATGCAGTTTTCAAGATTGGCCCTTATGAATTCAGACCCGCCGTAAAGATGTTGGTCTCAGAAGATGACAAAAAAATCCGGCTGACCGAGAAGGAAGCGTCAATCCTGAAATTCCTGTACCGCGCCGGCGGCAAACCGGTGACGCGTGACGTGCTTCTCGACGAGGTGTGGGGCTACAACTCCGGGGTGACGACGCATACGCTGGAAACGCATGTCTATCGGCTTCGCCAGAAGATCGAGCCTGATCCGTCGTCCGCAAGCCTGTTGCTGACGGAAGCCGGCGGATATAGGTTGGCGCTGTAAGATGACGGTGACAATCTGGCATAACCCGCGGTGTTCGAAATCTCGCGAAACGCTGGCGCTGCTGACGGCGCGCGGCATAGAGCCCGAGATCGTGCATTATCTCGAAACGCCGCCGGGCAAAGCGCAAATTCTTGCTGCGGCGAAAGCGCTGGGCGTCGGTGTTCGCGACATGATGCGAACCAAGGAAGCGGCGTACAAAGACCAGGGCCTGGACGACGCAGCGCTGAGCGATGCGCAGCTTGCCGAAGCGATGTCTCGCACGCCGGCGTTAATAGAGCGGCCAATTGTCTTCGCCGGTCATCGCGCCGCGATAGGTCGACCGCCGGAATATGTCCTCACGGTGTTGCCCTGAAAACTCCGTTTACGCGTTCGCCAATGCGAACGCGCCGGAATTCAACGCAAGACGCCTTTATACGAAACCCAACCCTCGCCTTCCGGCGCGACGGGCGCCGACAAGGTCCATTTGATGTGGGTGATTTCGTCGCCGCGAGCCGCCCGCGGCTCGCCGTTTTCTACGATGGTCAGGCGCCCTCGCGCGACATAGGTCTCGCCGCCATCGGCAGAAAAGCTGATGCTGGCGGGCGCTCCCTCGACCGACCCCTCGACATAAACCACAGCGTCCGGCACCGGCATGACGAGCACGAGATCTTCGGCCGGCTGGGTTGAGGCGTTTTTAAAACTCAGCGAATAAACCACGGTTTCACCGGGCGTGACCATTTGGGCTGCGATGCGCGATGTCGTTTCCCGACCCTGCGCGTCGAGTGACATCACTTCCTTTTCGACCGTCTGTATGGCGATGATCTCGGCGCTTGCGCTCGCAAAAAGGGCTGCGCAAAACGCACCGATGACTGCAAGTTTTCGGTACATCTGTTAAACCTTTCGAGGACCGGCCGCCTTTGTAGAGTCGTTATGGTAAACGCACATTTAACATGCTGGCGGCGGAGTCAGCTGCTGTAAGCATTCATCAATCAATTTCGTTAATAGGTTAACAGAACATTACGCAGCATCGATCAGCGTAAAGAGCAAACTAACATTATCGAAATTTTTACGTAAAGCATGCCATTTTCCTGACCTCTTTGGTGCAAGGGGAAGTAATATGACGACTATCGAACGGATACGGCGCAATGCCGTAGCTGCGGCTGTTGCCGCGGTCTTCGCTGTGGCGATTCCCGGCGGCGCGCTCGCTGCGGGGACGGAAGCCGGCACGGCGGTTAACAACAGTTTTACACTGGATTACAAGGTGGGCGGCGTCTCCCAGACGCAAATCGACACCTCCGGTTCGCCGACATCTTTCGTCGTCGACCGCATGGTCGATGTAACGGTGACCAGCCTTGGCAATACCAATGTTTCGCCCGGGGCGACCGGGCAGCAAATATCGTTCAGCGTATTGAATTCAGGTAACGATAATCAGGCTTACCGGCTAAGCCTGAAAGACACAGGCGCCGATGCGTTCGACGCCACCAGCCTCAGCGTTGTTTACTATGTTGACGACGGCAACGGCACGTTTGAACCTGGCGCCGCCGACGGCGCTGGCGTTTCCTATACTCCCGGCGCCGGTGTTTCGGCCGATATCGCGCCGGACGCTATTTTGTGGGTCGTCGTTTCCGGCGACATTCCGGCCGGCGCCACGAACGGTCAGCAAGATGACGTTATCCTGATCGCTAACAGCTTTGATCCGACCGCGTGGATCAACCTCGCTTCAGCAACGCCAGGCTCCGAAACGACAGGCGCAGCTCCGGGCGCCAACACCGCCGGCGGGGTTGAGAACGTCCTTGCGGATTCTACCGGCACGGCCGGGTCGCCCGAAGATGTTGCAAACGACGGGGCGCATTCCGCAACCGGCTCGTTCATCGTCGCGACCGCTGTTTTGACGGCCGGTAAAACAGTCGCCGTCGTGACGACAACGCCGACCAACTGCGCAACCGACGCCATCGCCGGCGGGTTCTCCGTGCCCGGTGCATGTATCGAATATGTAATCACCGCGACGAACGCGGCGACCGCCGCGTCGGCGGCAAACGAAATCGCGATCTCGGACGTTCTGCCTGACGATGTCGAATTCGTTGCCGCCACTCAGTCCGGTTTCGCCAATGACGCCACAACCGGCCCGGTTTCAATCTCAACGCCAGTGGGCGGCTGCACAACCGGGTGCACAGTGTCGCTTTCTGGGGCGAGCTTGGCGGTTGGCGCATCCGGTTCTCTGACGATTAGAGCGACCGTTCGCTAAGCGTAACCGCGTTTCCGCGCACCGGGCGCCGCCGTGCTGAAATTCAGCGCGGCGGCGTCGTCGCAAGCGGAGTGGACGTGCGCACAGGCCCCGAAAGGGTCAAATAGTGGCGTTTAAGGGTAGTATAAGCAGATTTTTCCGCACCGTGATTATCGCGGCCGGCCTTGTCTGCGCGCCTGTTGCGGCTGCCGGCGCCACCCTTGGCGCAGATGTCACCAACACTGCGACGATAACTTACCAAAACGGGTCGACGCCTTTCATGCTATCGACGCCACCGGCTGTGTTTACCATCGAGGCGCGGCGAACGCCCTCGACAATCGAGTTCTTTCGTGTTTCACCGAATGCACCCGACGCGGTCGCTGCGACGCTCAATGGCTCCGATTACTGGGACGGAACCGCCTTTGTGCCGGTTGGCGCCCCAACCTTGCCTTCGGGCGCTGCAATCTCCGCCGCCTCACCAACAAATATCGCGCGTGCCGGCGCCTATTTCAGCGGCGAGATGATCATTGTGCGCGTAAGCGACGCCGGACAGAATGGCGACCCGTCGGTCATCGAGACGGTTGTTGCAACCGTTCAGACCGCTGGCGGCGATTTCGTCAGGCTGCGTCTGTATGAAAGCGGTCCTGATACGGGCGAGTTCTTCGCTTACCTGTCCAGCACCGCCGGATCGGTTAACCGTAACGATCCCATACTGACGGTTCTAAAAAACCAGACATTGACCGCTCGTTATCAAGACCCCTTTGACGCGAATGAGGTGTCGCTGGACACTGCGGTCGTCGACCCTTATGGACGGTTGTTTGACAGCCTGACCGGCGTGCTTCTCGACGGCGCGCAGATCACCATTGTCGATGACGCCACGGGCCTGCCCGCCCGTGTGTTCGGGGCGGACGGTGTATCGATATTTCCATCGACGATTACCACCGGTCAGCCCGTTGCCGACGCCAGCGGGCTGGTTTACTATCTCGGCCCCGGCGAGTTTCAGTTTCCCATCATGTTTCCCGGCCGTTACCGACTGGAAATCATTCCGCCGGCTGGATATTCGGCGCCGTCCGCTGAACCGGCGTCGGCGTTTGCGAGCCTTCCCAATGCGCCGTTCACGATCATCGCCGCGTCCTATGGCGGCGCTTTTGACCTTCCGGCGACGGGAAACATCAGCTTCGACGTTCCGCTCGACCCGCAGACCGATATCGTTGTCCAAAAAGCGGCGGATTCCGACAACGCCGCGATTGGCGATTTTATCCGCTACCGGATTAGCGTTGAAAATAACGGGGCCGCGCCGACGCCTCTGACATTGTCAGACAGGCTTCCGGCGGGGTTTCGTTACCAACCAGGGTCCGCACGGGTGGATGGCGCCCGTGTCCCTGATCCGTCTATCGATAGCGACGGCGTGACGTTGCGATTTTCTCTCGGCGCCATTCAACCGGTGCAGACAATGGAACTTGCCTATGTTACTGAGGTCGGGCCGGGCGCCAGAGGGGGTGAGGCGATCAACACTGTCATTGCGATCGCGCCCTCTGGCCGGGCGCTTTCGAACCGGGCGCAGGCGGCGACATTCGTTCGAGACGACTTCCTGCGTAGGAATTTCACGATTGTTGGCCGTGTTGTCGAAGACGCCTGCGACATTACTGACGAACAGGTAACGCAAAGACGCGCGGGCAAAGGTGTCGCTGGCGTGCGCCTTTATATGGAAACCGGCGCAACCGTGGTCAGCGATGAAAACGGTCGCTTTCACTTCGAAGATATCACTCCCGGTGCGCATGTCGTTCAGCTAGATGAAGCCAGCCTGAACGATGCCTATGACGTCGTGCAATGCGTCGACAACACCCGCTTTGCGGGGCGCGGCTTCTCGCAGTTTGTCGACGCCCGCGGCGGCGCGCTCTGGCGGGCGGACTTTTATTTACGCCGCAAGGCTGACAAGCGCGTTGTCACTGCTCCTGCAAGAGCGAGCGCTCAACAAGAGGCATTCGATCAGGCATGGCTCAACCGTCAGACGGCGGAGTTTGATTTCGTCTATCCAGATGTTGCGGCGACGCCCTCCAGCGCGTCAATCAACATTGCATTCAAGCACGATGCAAACTTACGCGCGTCGTTGTTCGTCAACGGCCGCAAAGCAAGCGAAGCCAACTTTGCCGGTCGTGACGTCAACAGCGCACAAACGGTTGCGATATCGCGCTGGCGCGGCATGGATTTGTTGAAGGGCGAAAACCGTTTCGAGGCGGTTTTGTATGATGGCGCGGAGCGTGAGGTCGCTCGCCTTGCGCGCGATGTCGCGTTTATCGACGAGGTGACGCGCGCCGGGTTTGCGCCGGCGCAATCGGTGTTGATAGCCGATGGTGAAACAAATCCGGTGATCGCCGTCAAAATGACAGATGCGGCTGGCCGGCCGGTTCATGGCGGGCGGCTTGTCGAAATCACGGTCGCGCCGCCCTATCGAAGCGCAGATAAACAACGCCAGCTTGAGGCGGCCCCGCTTGACGATCCCCTGACGACGCGCACGACGGTGTCGGTTGGCGAGGGCGGCGTCGCCCGTATCGAGCTGGAGCCGACGGTTGAAACCGGGATCGCTGAAATCAGCGTCACCCTCGACGACGGACGGCGCGAGAATCTGCGCGCCTATCTGAAACCGTCACTGCGCGAATGGATTGTTGTCGGCCTCGCCGAGGCGAGCGGCGGTCTTGAAAAAACCGAAGACGTATCAGGTGTTACGCCGAACGACCTGATCGGCGACGGACGCATCGCCGGCTTCGCCAAGGGCGCCGTCAAGGGCGGCTGGCTGGTCACCCTCGCAGGCGACAGCAAACAAAAACGCGGCGATCAAGATACGGAACTGTTCGACGCGATAAACCCGGACGACAGATACGCCATAGTGGGAGACCGCAGCACACAGGAATTTGAAGCCCAGAGCCGCTATCCGGTCTATGCGAAGGCTGAAAAGGGCGCCTTTCAGGCGATGTTCGGCGATTATGACACCAGGCTCACAGAGTCTAAGCTTGGCCGGTATTCGCGCCGCCTGTCAGGCCTGCAATCAAGTTATGAAGGCGACATTGTTTCGTTTACCGGCTTTGCGGCGGAAACCAATCAGGCCTTTGTAAAAGACGAAATCCCCGCTGACGGGACGTCCGGCCCGTTCATGCTCAGCGTTACGCCGCTCGTGCGCAATTCCGAGACCGTGATCATCGAAACGCGCGACAGGTTCCGCCCTGACATTGTTATCTCCAGGACGCCGCTCGTTCGGTATGCAGACTATGATATAGATTTTCGTACTGGCGAAATCCTCCTACGGCTGCCGACGCCGTCGGCCGACGCAGCGTTCAATCCGAATGTGCTGGTAGTCGATTACGAAACCTCGGCGCCGCTTGAACGGGCCCTGACCGTCGGCGGGCGCGGCGCGGTCCGCCTGATAGGCGGCAAGGCCCGGCTCGGCGCGACCGTGATACATGAGGAAACGCCCGGCCCGACGGCGCAAACCGCACAGCTTGTCGGCGCCGATTTCAATGTCGATTTCACCGATGCTGACCGTCTGCGTCTTGAATACGCCGCCACCTTGCGTGGTCAGGCGGCGGGGGCCGATGCGCATGCGATCCTTGCCGAACTGGTCCACAAGAGCGAGCGGTTAAGCGCGTCTGCCTATTATAGCCGCACTGAGGTCGGGTTCGGGCTGTCACAACAGAATTCGGCGACGGCCGGCATTGTGCGTTATGGCGCCGACGCCAGCTTGAAGATCGCCGAGTTTGAAAACGCCGCCGGCACAGCGCGTGGCGCGCGGTTTGTCGACGCCAAGGCGTATCGCGAAGAAAACCTTCAAACTGGCGCGTCGCGCACCGTCGCAGAGGCGACGCTGCGGCAAGATGCGAATACGACCTCAGCCTCGGTCGGGCTGCGCAGGGTGGAAGAAAAACCCCAGAGCGGCGCGCGCCGTCGCGGCGCGTTCGTCATCGCCAAGGCGCAACAGAACTTTGAAGGCATCGGCCTTACCGTCCGCGCATCACGCGATCAGCCGATCGCCGGCGATGATGCGTCCTCGCTATTTCCAACCCGCACCAGCGTCGGTTTCGATCAGCAATTGTTCGAGCACGTGACCCTTAGCGCCACCCATGAAGTCTTGGGCGGCGATGCAATATCTCAGTCAAACACCATTGTCGGCGTCACCGCTGAGCCGTGGTCGGGCGCAAAGCTGACCGCCGCCGCTGACCGCCTCACGCAGGACAGCGCCGAGCGCATTGGCGCAACTTTCGGCGTCGATCAGCAGGTTCGCTTTTCCGAAAAGTGGTCAGGGTCGCTCGGGGTTTCGCGCCGCGAGGATTTGAAATCTAACGGTGCGCCGGATATTGCGGACGATATCGTCGCTGATGCGCCGCGTTCGCCGTTCGAGCAAACGGGCGGCGCTTTCACGTCGCTTTACACCGGCGCTGGATATCGTTCGGCGGCGACCACCGGTTCGGCTCGGATCGAGCTAAAAAAATCAGCACTCGGACAGAGATATACTTTTGTAGCCGGGGCCGCGCGCGAAGTAAGTGAAGAGTTTTCCTTCGCCGCTGCCGGTCGCTATCAGCAGGAAAATAACGACGCCGCGCCGGACCAGCGCAATTTCGATGCGCGTATCGGCGCCGCGTGGCGACCTAATAGCGACGGCGTCATCATTTTCAACCGCCTCGACTTGAAGCAAAACGAGATGGATCTTTCATCACGAAGCTGGAAGGCGGTGCATAACCTGGCGGTTAACGCCGTCGTTGATGATCGCTTGCAGGTGTCGTTCAATCACGGGCTCAAATACGCCAGCTTCACCGCCGACGACGCGAGCTATGACGCTATCACGCAATTGGCCGGCGTTGAGGCGCGCTTCGATCTGACCCCTCGCATCGACATTAGTCTCCACGGCGAGGCCCTTTATTCGTACAATTCGAAGACCCTGGAATACGCCTACGGGCCGGCGATCGGGTTTACGCCAGCCGACAATGTCTGGCTGAGCTTTGGCTGGAACTTCGACGGCTTTGACGATGACGACTTCGTCGGCGCCGAGTATTCGCGCGCCGGCCCTTACCTGAAAGTCCGCATCAAATTCGACCAGTTAACGGCGCGCGGCCTGCTCAGCGCCATCTCGCCGGACTCGTCGCGATAGCAAGCATGCGCGCCGGCCGGACAAGAGGCTGTTGCAGGTTAAGCAGATCACCGGTTTACCGGTTCGCATCAGGCTCCGTCAAAAATTCAGATACGAATGCTGAACCGCATCAGGCGCAACCGGCTCTAAACTGCGTGCGGTTCTGTACGTGAACGGCTGGGCATATGCTGAACAGCCTTGCCGCCATGGATGCGCAAGCCATTGATCTAATGTATAATCCGGATGCTATGCTGCATGAACATATTCATTGGATGCCGACGATATGAATGAGAAGAGCATTCGCTTTGAAGGCGAAATAGAATTCGAAATCACCACCGTTTCCGCAAGCCAGGCGATCGGCAAGATGCCGGTTCAGGCGGGCGTTCTGAACCCATTTGGAACGGTGCACGCCGGCGCCATGATCTGGTTCGCCGATGTCGTTGCAACCAGTTTGGCGCTGCGTGGCGTGACCCCGTCTGAGGGAATGTCGGGCTTTCCGTTAGCGATTAATCTGTCTGCAAACCTTCTCTCGAATTGTCGCAATGGCGAGCTGACGGCGACGGCTCGGTTCCTTCGGGAAGGACGACGGGTCACGACTATCCGGACGATTGTAGAATCGGAGCAAGGCAAGACTTTGCTGGACGTCACGACATCCCATGTGGCGTCATAGGCGGGATTTTGCCGGTGGCGATTACGTCGCCGCCATGAAAATTGTCCGCTGCCCTGGGGGTAATGATCGCGAATGAGCCGCCAATGGCTTTCCACGCCGCCCGCTAGAGAAACTTGCGTATAATCTCAATCGCGACGCTGCCCAAATTTTTTGTTTGATCGCATTTCTCGCGACGAACCGGCTCCTGCTTCGTCGGAAAATTTTCTAAATTCAATAGCGGGCGCGAACCGTGGCGAAGAAGCTGCGTCCTTGTTCAGGAAACCCGTCGGTCAGGTAATAATTCTTATCGAACAGGTTGCGCGCGCCAATTCCAAGGCTGAAAGCATCGCTGATGGCGTAATCGATACGAAATGAAGCAGAAACGTACCCCTCAAGATCGTAATAGACTGGCGTATCTCCGTTGGCCGTTGCAGCTTCGACCGTGGTGCGGCCTGAGGCGAATTCGACACTCGGCAGGATGGTGAGCGCCGGCACGGGCCGCCACGACAACCATGCGAAGCCCTTGTGATCCGGCACATCGGTCAGCCGGAATTCACGGACGAATCCGTCAAGAGGGGCTTTGCCCAAACTGAACGAGCGATGGAGGTAGCTGTAGTTGAAGCCGCCTTGCAGGCCGGGACGCAGGTTAGCCTCCAGCCCGATCTCTAAGCCGTAATAATCGGCCGAACCGATATTCTCGCGCCGGTTCAGGTTTGCATCCGTGCGGATC
Source organism: Parvularculaceae bacterium (assembly GCA_041398145.1). Taxonomy (GTDB): domain Bacteria; phylum Pseudomonadota; class Alphaproteobacteria; order Caulobacterales; family Parvularculaceae; genus Amphiplicatus. Next base: position 113,342 of record JAWKVF010000003.1, read on the forward strand.
GTGACCAAGGTATCGTCAAGCCAGTTGTAATAGGCCGATCCGAACAGGCGGGCCTTGCCAAGGGTCACGCCGCCGCCAGCCTCAACACCGGTGGCCCGTTCCGGGTTCAGGCCGGGGTTCGGCTCGGCTGTGCCGAACTGACTGGAATAGCGTTCAAACAACGTCGGAAACCGGATGCGCGAAGATAGACTGATGAATGCATTCGCATTCTTGCCGTCCGACCAGTCGAGACGTCCTTGTGCGTTCCATCCTTGCGCATCCTTGAGCGGAAAGGTGAACAAAGCAGGCGTCAGATCTTGATCAAATTCCTCTGCTTTCGACATGCCGCGCCAGTCAAAACTGCCGCCCACCGTATAGGTTAGCTGGTCTGTTATGTTCAGCCGGTTTTCGGCCGCGATGCTCCATGTGTGTTCGAGGCTTTGCTGGTTGGGTTCAGCCGCCGCCCCCGGCAGATCGGGACGCGAGGTCTGCGTTTCATTGTGCTCATCGCGGCGATAGTGAATCGCAAGGCCGAGCGTGTCTCGTTGCGACAGAGAAAGCGTCAATTGCGCTGACCCGCCTATCGCTTTGTCGTTATACGGACTATCGAAGGCTCGCCCAAGCGTTTGCGACGTCAGGGTTCGATCATCGAAGGCGCGCAACAGATTGTCATGCTCGCTGTGAAACAGGCGCGTTTTCAGATCGCCGAAATCTCCGAGAGCAGTGGTGGAGAGGAAATAGAGGCTTTCAATATTCCATTCCGGCCATGTCCAGTTGCGCAACACCCTGTTGCTGGTGGATGAAACGTGCAGCGGCGCCTGCTTTGCGCCCTCCTGCCGTGTATAGCTTATTGCATATTCATCGGTAGTGTTCGGCGTGAAGCCCGCTTTCAGATTCAAGCGCCAGTCTTCCGTCTGGGAAAAGTCGCGCGCGCCGCCATCCTCATTTAGTGACGATTTAAAGCCGCCGGCAAGGTCCCAGTGATCACGATAGCTGCGTGCAAAGCTCGTTTGCACATACCATTGATCGCGTTTGGCGCCGAGAACGCCGGATAGGGTGTACCCGGCATAATCGACGTCGCTGTCCAGGTCCAGCACGCCGCGCATTTCAGCCTCCATCCTGCGTGCCGGCTTGCGGGTGACGAGATTGACAGCGCCCCCCATTGCGCCGGGTCCGTCGAGCACCGACGCATAACTTTTTGCGATCTGCAATTCGGCGATATCCGGGGTCAGGAATCTGCCATAGTCGAGCCGATTGTCTGCGGGCAGATAAATCCGGATGCCGTCGATCGACAGCGGCGTCTGAAATCGGTCGAACCCGCGAACGAAGATAAGTCGTTCATTGCGCGATCCCCCGCTATTCGCCGCCACGATGCCCGGCGCCAGATTGACTGCATCGTCGAGCGTATTGCGGTTGAATGCCTCGATTGCTTCGGCTGACAGCGTCTCACTGCCGATGCCAAGGCCGGCCGGCCGCGTCGCCGTCACCACGATCTCGCCGAGGGTAAACACGCTGGAGTCTGCATCAGGCGCAGCTTCTGCCTGCGCCAAGCCGCTCGCCGAAGCAGCCAGCCACGCTGCGGACGTCAATAATAATATGTGGCGCAAGATTTTCCCCTCGAAGGCTGTTCATGTGCGTCTTTTTAGGTATATTCACATAAATATAGCTAAGCAAGTTTACGGAGGTGTCAGGGTGAGGGCGTTGATCGGCATTGCCGCAGCGGGGCTGATGATCGGGGCGGGAATGTCGCCGGCGTTGGCAGAACAGGACGCGGGTTTGTGTTCTGAAACGGTTTCGCCTCATGGTTTGCTTTCAGCCTGGAAGGATCAGCTTGGGGGAATGGCGGCCGCCACGCCGGAGCGTCTTGCGGATGCAGGACTTGAAACCGGCAAGGCGGTGCGCCTTGCGTTATCGCCGACGGCGCAGGTTTCGTATTCGGCGCAACCTGGAAAGACAGGATCTGACGAGACGTTTGGCGGCATGGCTACGGTTGAAATTTCCACGAACGGCGTCTATCGCGTTGCGCTTGGCGGCTCGGCCTGGGTGGATGTCGTCCGCGATGGCGCCGTCTTGCCATCGACCGCGCACGGGCATGGCCCGGATTGCACAGGCATTCGCAAGATTGTGGACTTCGAGCTTTCGCCAGGGCGGTACATCGTACAGATCGCCGCCAGCGAGGACGACGCCATTAGCATCATGGTGGCCGGCCCCGGCGGGCAATAGGCTATTCGCTTTTGCGCGGGCGCGGTGCGTCTAGGATGGCGGTTGTCAGGAAGTCGCGGGATTGACACGCTGCGGCATCCTGCACCGTCCCGAGCAGAGATCGGTAGGCGGCCGCGACAGATCGCCCGAACTCCGTCACCGTCGCCCCGCCGCCATGCTTGTTGCCAGGGGCGGTCTTGACCAGTCGCTCACTCCAGCAACGGTTCATGGTATCGACCAGCATCCATGCGCGGCGGTAGCTCATGCCCATCGAACGCCCGGCCTTGGCGATCGAACCATGCTCTGCGATTGCGTCAAGAAGGTCGGCCTTGCCCGGCCCCATGGCGATCTCGTCGTCGCAATAAAGCTGTATCTTGATCTTCACAATTGGCATCGCAACCGCAAGATAGGCTCGCCAAAGAACTTCGTGCAAGCTTAAAGCCGCATGCTGAAATCGTGATAAAAAACCGGCCGCCGGCGCAGGGCGCGGCATATTCAGCGGCGAGGACGGAATGGTATTCCGGTGCGTCGAATTGACGGATGATTCCAGTCCGAAGCGATTTGATGTGAGCCCCGTTTGGTCCCTCATTTGAATGGAGAGTCCGTCACAAGGAGACGGACGATGAGGAAGTCGAGATTCACGGAAGAGCAGATCATTGCGATCCTGACCGAACAGGAGCGCGGGATGGGGACGGCGGAGGTCTGCCGCAAGCACGGGATCAGCCCTGCGACCCTTTTCAAATGGAAGGCGCGTTTCGGCGGCATGGACGTCTCTGACGCCCGCAAGCTGAAGACGCTGGAGACGGAGAACGCCCGTCTGAAGCGGCTTCTGGCCGATTCGATGCTGGACATCGTCGTCCTGAAAGACCTGCTGGGAAAGAGCTGACGACGGTCGGTCGTATACGACCGACGGCGAAGCGCGATGCGGCGCTGAGGGCGATCGAGAAGCACTCGATCTCCCAAAGACGCGCCTGCCGGCTGGTCAGCGTCGATCCGAAGACGGTGCGCCGTGAGCGCGAACCCGACTGTCCCGGGATCAGACAGCGCATGCGCGCCATCGCCTCGGAACGGCGGCGATTTGGTTATCGCCGCGTCGGCCTGATGCTCGAACGTGAAGGCATTATCATGAACCACAAGAAGCTGAGGCGGCTCTACAAGGAGGAAGGTCTCGCGGTGAAGCGGCGGCGCGGCCGCAAGCGCGCGACGGGAACAAGACGGCCGCTCGATACGCCAACGCGGCCCAACGAGCGCTGGTCGCTCGATTTTGTATCGGATGTATTCGGGGAGGCGCGGCGTTTCCGCATGCTCGGAGTCATCGATGATGCGACGCGCGAATGCCTCGGCCTCATCGCCGAGACGTCGCTCTCAGGCGCACGCGTCGCGAGGGAACTGGATGCGATCATCCGCCTCTACGGCAAGCCCAAAACGATTGTCAGCGATAACGGAACAGAACTGACCAGCAGAGCCATCCTCGAATGGCAGAACGACAGCGGCGTCGGCTGGCATTACATCGCACCCGGCAAGCCGACGCAAAACGCCTTCATTGAGGCGTTCAACGGCCGACTGCGCGACGAACCCTTGAATGAGGAAGTATTTACGAGCCTCGCTGACGCTCGGCGAAAGCTTTCTCTCTGGAGATATGATTACAACAATCTGAGGCCCCATTCGGCCCTGAACGGAAAGACACCGGCGTCCGCGCGCCGAGCGCTTGAGCTACCTGACGGCTCCGCGCCCGGCGCGCTCGCCAAACACAAAACGATGAAGTATTTAACCGCAGGACTCTCTGATTAAACGCGGGAGCCAAAGGGCTCACATCACTTTCTGGAGGCCGATTTACCTAGGCACGTTGGCGGCAGCGATTGTTACCCCAGCGTTACCCTGGTCAAGAATCGGCAAAGCGCCAAAAACGGCACATCAACTATATAGCTGATTTTATTAGAAAATTGGAGCGGGCGAGGCGATTCGAACGCCCGACCCCAACCTTGGCAAGGTTGTGCTCTACCCCTGAGCTACGCCCGCTCGGCGCTATCGCTGGCCGGTTTCGGCCATGACAGGGGCCGCTATATGCCCCAAGGCTCGGTAGTTGGCAAGGCGCATTTTCCGGTAAATTCGCCGCTCAATGCGGGCTTGCGGGTTTGCGTCCGGGCTGCGAGGTAGCTTGCCGCGACCGCCGCCACGGGAATCTCGCCAATGCCCATCACCCGCCAGAACCTTTTTAGCCGCTTGGAACGTCTGGGTCTCGCCCATGAGACCGTCGAGCATCCGGCGATCTTTACGGTCGAAGAGGGGCGCTCGTTTAAAACCTCGATGCCGGGAGGGCATTCAAAAAACCTGTTTCTGAAAGACAAGAAGGGCGCGCTGTTTCTGGCGGTCAGCCATTGCGACACTGCGGTTGATCTGGTTGGCCTTGGCCGCGCAATCGGCGCGCGCGGCCGCCTGTCATTTGGAAAGCCCGAGCTGATGACGCAGACCTTAGGCGTCATTCCGGGCGCGGTGACCCCGTTCGCGCTCGCCAATGACGACGCAAAGGCGATCCGGCTGGTGATCGTCGATGCCGCATTGATGGCGTGGGACCGGGTGTGGTTCCATCCGCTGGAGAACACCGCCTCCACCGCTATCGCACCCGCTGATCTGGTGCGCTTTATCGAAGACTGCGGTTTTTCACCCTTCATCGTTGACCTCGCCCGCCCGGAAGCGGACCCGCCGGCTACGGCCTGAACGGGCGGAAAGTGGGTCGAACCGGCGGCGGGCTGTTGCGTTTGCGCGCGTGAACACACATCTAGGGAGCGGACAAGGAGAGCCTGACTATGACGATTATTGGCGCCGGCCAGCCGCAGGCCGACCTGATCAAGGATGCGACCATCGAGACATTTGAAAAAGACGTCCTCGAAGCGTCGATGACGACGCCGGTTCTGGTCGACTTCTGGGCGGAATGGTGCGGGCCGTGCAAGCAGTTGGGCCCGATGCTTGAAAAGGCTGTTCATGCCGCCAACGGCGCTGTGCGGCTGGTGAAAATCGATATCGACAAGAATCAGATGCTGGCCTCGCAGATGCGGATCCAGTCGGTGCCCACGGTGTACGCGTTTTTTCAGGGACGCCCGGTCGACGGTTTTCAGGGCGCGCTGCCGGAAAGTCAGATCAAGGCGTTTATCGACCAGGTATCCAGGATGTCGGGCGACGGGGCGGGCGGCGACGCGCCTGATCTGACGGCCACCCTCGACGCGGCCGATGAAGCTGCGGCGCAGGGTCAGGCGGTGCAAGCGATGGAACTTTACGCCGCTGTCGCCCAGGCGGCTGGCGATGACGAAGCGATTTTCCTGCGCGCGCTGGCTGGCCTTGCAAAGTGCCGCATGGCGGCGGGCGATGTTGACGGTGCGCGCGCGGTTATAGATTCGGCGCCAGAGGACAAGCGCAACGATCCCGCGTTTGCGTCGGTTCTGGCGGCGCTGGAGCTTGCGGCCGGCTCCGCCGGCGGCGATGTCGCGGCGTTGAAGGCTGTGGCCGTCGCCAGCCCGAATGATCCGCAAGCGCGGTTCGACCTCGCCGAGGCGATGGCCGGCTCCGGCGACATGGAAGGCGCCATTGACGAATTGCTGGCGTCGATCGCAGCGGAGCGCGAATGGAACGAAAGCGCGGCGCGGTTGAAGCTGTTGCAGGTGTTTGATGCGCTGGGGCCTGCGCATCCGCTCGCCTTGCGCGGCCGGCGGCGGCTGTCTTCGGTGTTGTTTTCATGACGGAGGCCGACGACAGGCCACAGACCCTGCCGCCGATCATTCCGGTTTTTCCGCTCGCCGGCGCGATTGTGTTGCCGGGCGGGCAACTGCCGCTGAATGTGTTTGAACCGCGCTATCTGCGTATGGTTGACGATGTGCTGGGCGGCGCGCGCGTCATCGGAATGATCCAGCCGCGCGACGATGCGCGTGCGCCTGAACTTTATACCGTAGGCTGCGCCGGCCGCATCACCTCGTTCGCGGAAACCGGCGACGGCCGGTACCTGATCACCCTGACTGGCGTTTCGCGTTTTCGCATTCGCGAGGAGGTCGATGTAACGACGCCATATCGGCAGGCGGCTGTTGATTATTCCGTATACGCAGAAGATGCCGACCCTGATGACACCGCGCAGGAGGTTGATCGCGACAGCCTGTTCGAGGCGATGATGCTTTATCTTGATGCTGAAGGTATAAGCACCGATTGGGATGCGGCGCAGGAGGCGCCGTCCGACGCCCTGGTCAATTCTCTGGCCATGGGCTGTCCGTTTGCGCCGAATGAAAAGCAGGCGCTTTTGGAGGCGCGCAACGCGAGCGAGCGCGCGCAATGCCTGATGACGTTGATGCGGATGACCGGCGGCGACGGCGCGTCGGACGGGCGCATATTGCAATAGCAAGGGATGGCGATGGACGACCGCGAAACTGCACACGAACTGGACCCGAAGCTGCTTGAAATTCTGGTGTGTCCTCAATCGAAGGCGCGTCTCGTTTACGACCGCGCCGCCAGCGAATTGAAATGCAAGAAATCGCGGCTCGCTTATCCGATCCGCGACGGGATCCCGATTATGCTGCCGGACGAGGCGCGGGAAATGCCGGACGCGGAGGTCAACGCGCTCGCTTGACGGGCTATTCCCGTTATGGCGTTTGGCGCGCCTCGCGAACTTGTGACCGGGGCATGGCGGTCGCCACATTTGGGTCGCATCAGCGGCCGGCTTGCGCCATCCTCAACCGCCATATTCTTTCAAGGTGATGCGCGACCACGCCCGCGCCTGAGAAAAAGAGGTCAATTATGATCGGGGTTTTGATGTCGACGACGGCGATGATGTTTGCACAGGCAGCGCTATCGACGCCCGCTTTGGCGAGCGCGGCCGAGAGCCGGCCCGCCGCGACCGCAACCGTCCAGACTCCCGTTCCCGCCCCCGTCGCAGATACAGATGTCAAAGCGCGCGACGAGGTTTCTGAGGCCGCCGGGCTTGCTGAGGCGACCCCGGCGACTCTGCGCGACGGCTTGAGCGATCTTGCGCCAGCGTCGACGCCAGCGCCGGCGTTTGCCGGCCTTGATGATGAGCAGGTGGTGGATAAGGTCACGCAATACCTTGAAAACCTCACCACATTGCAGGGCGATTTCGTACAGACCGCACCCTCAGGCGCGGTAGCCAGGGGCAAGATCTATCTGCGCCGGCCGGGCCAGATCCGGTTCGATTACGATCCGCCCTCGCCGCTGACGATCGTCGCGACGCAGGGCATGGTGTATGTTCAGGACGAGGCGCTCGACCAAACGGACAGCTATCCCTTGGGCAAAACCCCGCTGAAATTCCTGCTGAGCAAGAAAATCGATCTCAGCGACGCTGATCTCGTCGGCGTCGACCGCTGGGAAGATGCGATTGCGGTGACCTACGCATCCCGCGACGACGACGCGCAGGGCGAGTTGACGCTGACGCTGACGGCCCCTGACCTGGCGATTGAGGAATGGGCCGTACGCGATCCCCAAAACGGGATCACGGTGGTGCAGCTTTTCGATCTGAAAGCCGGCGAAAAGGTCGACAATCGCCTGTTCCGCGCGCCGGACGCCGGCGGGGCCTTCATTAATAATTAGACAAACCCGAACAAATCCGCGTGTTGTTTTATCACAGGCAAGCTTTTTCATCTTTTGCCTATTGAAAAGTTCGGCTGTGATGCGTTAGAGTAACAGTGTGAGGCTTGCAAATTATCGGACCAGCGTTGCCCCCCCGCTAGCAGGTCCGTTTGCCGCCCTCGCCGCCGGACAATCCCCTCCCGGCGCAGGCGCAACAGCGCAGCTTGGCGCCCGGCCCCTTGTGGGACCGGGCGCTTTTTTTGTGTATGAAACGCGACCCAGACAGACAGAGGAAATCACGCGGTGTCCGAGGAAGATTTCGAAGCGCTAACGCGAGAATTGCCCGCGCTGTCACGCATCAGGCGGTTCGCCCGCACCCTTGAGGTCGCGCCATGGTTCGCCAATCTCGGCGAGCCGCTGTCGCCCGGATCAAGAGCGGCGGCGATGACTTATGCCGACGGCCTTGGTTTTTCGCATGCGGATATTGCGGTCCTTGTGGATTGGGATGACGCGTCCATCGCTGCGGAAAACACCGGCTGGAACAGCCCCGCCTGGGAGGCGGAGGAATTGCTGCGCGCCGATCTGACCGAGCGCGCGTTGGAGCATTTGTCGGAAGAGGCGCTCAACATTGCGATGACAATGATCTCCGAGCGTATCGCCGAACCCGCCCGCGAGGCGATGGAGCAGGCGAGTTTCATCTGGGATATCGAAGACCCGGCACAACAACAGCTTGCTGTCGGCGCTGCGGTGCAGGCGGCGCATCAGGCCGCGCTGGTTCTCATCGCCGCGCAAGACCCGTCATTCGACGCCGACAATCATCCGTTGACGGCCAAATTCCAGCTTTTCGAGTTCGGGCGCTGGCCAGTCGGCATCATTGGCGCGTCGTTCAACATCTTTTAGCCAATCAGCGCGTCGCCAATCAGATAGCAGGCGAGCAGGCTGAGCAGAATTGTGAACCCCTTTTGAAATTGCGCCTCTGGCATGACGCGCAGCAAAAAGGTTCCGGCGGCGCTGCCCGCGAATCCGGCGGCGATGATGGCCGCGATCAGCGGCGCCCAGTCATGAAACGCAAAGCCGACAAAGCCGAATGCAATTGTTTTAAGGCCGTGCTGCGCCACCATGCACCCGGCATGGGTCGCCGCTGTCTTCAGCTTGTCCAGACGCGCAACCGACAACATGGACGCGGCGATAGGCCCGGAGGCCCCAAAAAACGTCGACAACACCGAACCGGCAGCGCCGGTGAGAAAAAATGTTTTTGCGCCCGGGGCGAACCCGCCGGGTTTGGGCCCCCATACGGCGGCGAGTATGAACAGCCCGACGCCCGCCTTCAGCAGGCGCTCCGGCGCCTCGACGTAAAGCCGTGCGCCAAACGCCGCGCCAACGACGCAGCCGAGCGCAAACCAGCCGACAATCGGCCAGAGGACGTCGCGCCGCTGGAAAAACAAGCGGCTTGAATTGGCGCCGAGTTGCGCCATCCCGTGCACGGGGATGAGCGCCGCCGGCGGCATCAGCGCGCCCATGATCGCCAGCAAGGCGAGCCCGCCGCCAAGCCCAAAGGCTGCGGTGAGCGCCGCGGTGAAAAAACTTGCAAATACGACGAGGCCGGCCGCCAGCACGGAGACGCCGTCAGGCAGCCACAAACTGAGATCGTTCATCGGCCGGATGTGTAGGATTTCGGCCAGCCGGGCAATGGTGATTGGCGCCTTCGCCTTGAACATCGCGCAAAAAGTGCGCAACGGTTGATAGTTCCCCTTCCATCAGCTGCTTTTCGCCATGCGACCACTAAAGAGTAAACCATCAGGGCGTGAACCCGGTTTATTGCAGGATGGATTGGTTGAAGCTGGCGCGGCGCGCGCTATGGTCGCCGCCCGCGCCGCGCGGAACAGGGAGCATTCATGAAAATCGCCACGTGGAATATCAACTCCGTCCGCCTGCGTATTGATCAGGTCGTGCAGTTCGCCGAGCGTGAATCGCCGGATATTATCTGCCTGCAGGAAATAAAATGTCGGAACGACCAATTTCCGGAAAAGGCGCTGCGGGCCGCGGGATATGAACATCAGGCGGTTTCCGGGCAAACCGGCTATCACGGGGTTGCGATCGTCTCGCGGATTGCGTTCAAAAATCCCACAACCGAATGGTTTTGCGGCAAGGAGGATTGCCGCCATGTCGCGGTTGATGTTCATGGCGGTGTACGGATTCACAATTTTTATATTCCTGCTGGCGGCGATGTTCCCGACCCGGAGGAAAATGAAAAATTCGCCCACAAGCTGCAGTTTCTCGAAGAGCTTGCCGAAATGTTCAAATCTCCGCAGGCGGCGAAAAAAAAGCAGATACTGGTCGGCGATCTTAACGTCGCGCCCCGTGAGCACGACGTCTGGTCGCACAAGCAATTATTGAAGGTGGTGTCTCACACCCCGGCAGAGGTCGAGTTGCTGAACGCCGCGATGGCCGCCGGCAAATGGGTCGACGTCGCACGCGAGATCGCGCCAGAGCCGGAGAAACTCTACAGTTGGTGGTCCTATCGCGCGAAAGACTGGCGCGCATCCAATCGCGGCCGCCGGCTCGACCATATCTGGGTAACGCCGCCTCTGGCCAAGGCCGCGACCGCACTCGGGCGGACGGGCTTCAAAATCCATGAAGATTGCCGCGACTGGGAACGTCCGTCCGATCATGCGCCGGTGACAATGACGCTCGATCTCTAGATAAAGGCAGACAGCGTTTTGACTAGCCGGTCGGCGTCACTTTTGTCATTATACAGATGAACCGAGAAGCGTAGCCCGCCCGCGCGCTTGTCATGGGCGATTTTTTCTTCCGTAAGCGCATGATGCGCGTCAACGGGACGGCGCGGGCGAATGACGAAAGACGAGCCGCGCTCGCCCGCCGCGACATGGGATGTGACGGCGTTTTCGGGAATCCGGCCAAGGATGTCGTCGATCAGCGCCTGGTTCGCCAGTTCAATCTCGCCGGCGCCAATTGCGGCGACAGCCTCAACGCCGGCGCGGGCGACGGCGTAAGGCGCGACCGAAGGCGTGCCGCCCCAGAACCGCGCCGCGCCCTCGGCATATTCAAAATTGCGGATGTCGAACTCGAACGGCCGGGCGTGCGAAAACCAGCCGACATCGGTTGGCCGGCACTTGTTCGCGATGGCGGGGTTTACCCACAAAAACGCCGCCCCCGGTCCGCCGCACAGATATTTCACCGAGGTGCCGGTGATGAAATCGCAATCCCATGCTTCCGCATCAACGCGAACCGCGCCAGCGGACTGGGCGACGTCGACAACCGTGATCGCGCCGGCGGCCTTCGCCCGGCGCACGATCTCGGCGACCGGCGTCTTCAGGCCCAGGTTGGAGAACACATGGGTGATGTGGACGAGATGAACGTCGCCCGCGAACGCCGCCGACCATGCATCGGGATCGGCTAGCTGCGGGCCGCTCTGTAACCAGACGATCTCCATGTTCATCCGTTCGGCCTGCGCCAGCACAAAGCCGACGGTCGGAAAGTCGGCGTCGCAAAGAACGATTTTGCGCCGGCCGGGGCGCGGCTCTATCGCATGGAGAACTTTGGTCAGGCCGCCAGAAATGTTCGTCTGTGGGCAGATATCCGCGCTCCTCGCGCCAATGACTGGCGCAAGCGCCTCTTGAAACCGTGAAATCGCGGTCAGCCATGCGTCCCATGGCTTGTCGTCGCCCGCGGCCCATGGCGCCATGAAATCTTCGGCGAATGTCTGCGCCGCGCTGCGTGGTTGCAGGCCCACCGAATGAGACAGGAAATACGTGCCAGCGGGCGGATGAAACAAAGATGCGTGCATGGCGCACCATGGTTGCGTCGCCGGACGCATGTCAATAATTCTGGGCCGCCGAGTTAAGGCGAATTTCCGAAAGGGCGAGGCGATGCGGGGTTATTTTGGCGTTGGTTCCGAGCGCATTTCGAAGCCGATGAACCTTGGTGCGGTCATGCGCACCGCACACGCCTTTGGGGCGAGCTTCATTTTTACGCTGGGCTCGCGCATGAAGGCGCGCGACATTGCCCTTTCCGACACCTCAAAAAGCGATAGCCATGTTCCGCTATACGAATGGGCCGGGGTTGACGACATGGTGCTTCCCAAAGGCTGCCGGCTTGTCGGGGTGGAGCTTGATGAACGCGCAGTGGATCTGCCGAACTTTCGCCATCCGTTGAACGCTGCATATCTTTTGGGGCCGGAACGCGGAGATCTGTCGGACGCGGCGAAAGAAAAATGCGATTTCATGGTCAAGATTCCCACCAGGTTTTGCGTCAATCTTTCCGTCGCTGCGGCGATTGTAATGTATGACCGGATGATCCGACTCGGCGCGCTTGGCGGCGAACGCCGGCGTTAAAGTTATTTTCGACGAAGCGCGAGCCGGCGGGGCGGAGAATGGCCTTTCCTGAAGCAGGCGATAGGGGCGAAGGCTGGGGGCTGCATGCATTTTCCCGCGCCGCGCTGTTTTTCCTTTAGCGGGCGCACAAAAAAGCCGCCTGCTTATGCAGGCGGCTTCAACATGGTTTTCAACCCTGTTTTCAGGCTGGATTAACGGCGCTTGGCGCGACGCTTGGCTTTCTTCTTCGCCGGCGCCTTCTTCTTGGCGGCCTTGCGGGCAGGGGCCTTCTTCTTCGCGGTTTTGCGCTTGGCGGCCGTCTTTTTGGCTGGCGCCGGCGCCTCGTTCATTTTATCGAGCGCATCGGCATAAGCGCCAAGCGCCCGCATGAACGCAGCTTGTTGGGTCTTGGGCAGTACAGCGAGGGCGGCGGTCTCCGCCTTGGCGACGCCGGCCATTGCCGAATTCAGCATGCGGCGCCCTGATGCGGTGATGCTGACCGCATTGGCGCGCGCATCTTCCTTGGTGCGTGAGCGCGACAGCAGGCCTTTTCTGATCATCCGGGCGATCATGTCGGCGAGCGTCGACCGGTCAATGCCGGTGGCGTAAACGAGGTCGGTCTGGCTCAGTCCTTCGTTCTGCGACACGGTGTGCAGCACTTCAAATTGGCGCGGCGTCGGGCCCTTGGGGCCAACCTGCTTTGAATAGAGGTCGTGTGCATATTGCTGGGCGCGACGCAGAAGGTGTCCCGGTGATTTTCTGAGATTGTAATTCGCCATGAAGGGTCTCCATTGTTTGCCGCCGGGGAACTGCTGTTTCGGCGGCGTTGGATTGACTGCAGTATTGAAATGCTTGTCAGTCGATGCAGATGGTTAAAACCGAAGCGCCTGATAGTCAAACGCCATTCGTCAGTAATCGACAAATAAGCGCATCGCGATCACAATCAAGGAAATTCGGCTTTGCGCTGATAATCCGCGAACGGGTTAGTTTTAATTCGATCAGTAAAAAGGGGCGGATAAATGGCAGGTGAACAGCAATTCACGCAGAAATTCATCAAAGATATTCCGCCCGGCGACGATCACGAACGTGATGTTTGCAGGCATTGCGGATTCATAGATTATAAAAACCCGAAAATTGTCGTCGGGTCCGTGTGCGTTCTGGGCGACGCGATTTTATTGTGCCGGCGCGCGATTGAACCAAGGCGCGGCTATTGGACGCTGCCAGCGGGATATATGGAGCTTGGCGAAACGGTTGAAGAAGGCGCGCGTCGTGAAGCCTGGGAAGAAGCGCGTGCGCGTCTGGTCATTGATCGCGTTCTGGCGATTTACTCCGTCCCGCGCATTTCCCAGGTCCAGATCATGTTCCGGGCCACGCTTGCGAACGAAGACATCGCGCCCGGCCCCGAAAGCCTCGATGCACGATTGTTTCATTGGGACGATATACCCTGGCCAGATCTTGCGTTTCCGACGGTTGGTTGGGCGCTGCGTCATTTTCGCGAGGCCGAAGGGCGTCAGGATTTCGCACCCTTCGCCAATCCGGTCGACGGGGTGTGACGTTTATTCGGCGTTGTCGCCGGCGGGCTGTTGCATGTGTTTGGCGAGGAACGGGGCCTGGGCGGCGGCGAAAACCAGATTGACGGCGGTGAATCCAAACACTTTCAGGTTGATCCATGTCGCCTCGCCGGCGCATTCTGCGCCCCCGGCGAGATTGCAGTCGCGGGTGAGCCATCGCCAGGCGATTTCATTGGCGATCGCCAGCGCGGCGAAAAACCAGATGTAACGGATTGTCAGCACCCGCCAGGCGCCGTCAGGCATCGTCAGCGCCCCGTCGAATAGCGTTTTCAGCGCGTTGCGTCCGGTGGCGACCCCGCCGGCGAGACCGAGGGCGAACAGCGAATACACAATCGTCGGCTTCATGAAGAAAAACGCTTTATTGTGCAGCACCAATGTCAGGCCCCCAAGCCCGCCGACCGCGACGCCGCTCACGAACAGCATCGGCGCGACCCGTCTTTCCTTCCAGACGCTATAGATGAAGGCGATGGCGAATGCGGGAAGAAACGCTGCGACCGCAAGGAACATTTCCTCGCCGGCGGTCACGATAATGACCTGCCCGGTCATTTTCGAAAACAGCGCGGTTAATTTATCGCCGAAAAAATAGGCGATGAAAAACACCAGCAGCGGGCCGAAATCGACCAGAAATTTTGCGCGGCCGCTTAGCCGTATTGGCGAGTTCTCTGACATGGCAGGGCTTTACCTGTGCTCGTCAAAAGAGGAAAGGCCGGCGAGCGCTCGTGCGAAACGTGCCGCGTCGAAGGCTTGCAAATCGTCGACGCCTTCCCCGACGCCGATATAATGAATGGGCAATTGGTGGCGGTCGGCGAGAGCGACCAGAACACCGCCGCGCGCTGTGCCGTCAAGCTTGGTCATGACGAGGCCGGTGACGCCGGCGATTTCGCGAAACGCGTCCGCCTGGCTGATCGCGTTCTGCCCGACCGTCGCATCCAGCACCAAAAGGGTGTCATGGGGCGCGGATGGATCGATCTTGCGCAGTACGCGCACGATCTTGGCAAGCTCATCCATTAATTCCTTCTTGTTCTGAAGGCGCCCGGCGGTGTCGATCATCAGCACGTCGACTCCTTCGGCTTTCGCCTGCTCAAGCGCATCAAAGGCAAGCCCAGCCGCATCGGCGCCGGTCTGGCGCGAGATCACCTCGACCCCGGCGCGATCCCCCCAGGCGCGCAGTTGCTCAACGGCGGCGGCGCGAAACGTGTCGCCGGCGGCGAGCATGACCGACAGCCCCTCGCGGCGATATTTCGCTGCCAGCTTGCCGATCGTCGTCGTCTTGCCCGCGCCGTTGACGCCGGTGACGAGAATGACGTGGGGGCGTCTGGCGCGCTCGATCTCAAGCGTTTTCTGGTGCGGTAACAGGGTTGAGGCGACCTCCTCGGCGAGGGCGGCCGATACCTCCTCGCTGGTGACCTGCTTGTCGAAGCGCTCACGCGACAGCGCCTCGACGACGCGCTGTGCGGCGGCGACGCCAAGGTCGGCCGAGATCAGAACCTCTTCAAGGTCTTCAAGCGCCTCCGCATCGAGCGGGCGTTTGTTAACGATTGATGATACGCCGTCGGAAAGGCGCTTCGACGTGCGCGACAGGCCGTCTCTCAGGCGCGAGAGAAACCCTTTGTTTTCAGGCGTAACTTCGTCATAAGCCGTGTCGGCGCCGGCGACACCATCCGTAGGCTGGCTATCGTCCGGCGGCGTTGCGGGCTGCGTGTCGCTCTTGGCCTCAGTGTGTTTTCGGCCAAACAGTCCTGTGAAAAAATTCTTGTCTTTGTTCATTTTTTTCTTGCCAGATTAAGCGGAGCAGGAGCTTGTTCCACGACGGCTGAGATATGTCAGCCTTTTTCATGGAGAAGAGCATGGCGATCGCCAAAGCAAAGAAAGCCGCTAAAAAGGCTGCGAAACCGGCAGCGAAGAAAAAAGCGGTGAAGAAACCTGCCGCGAAGAAAAAAGCGCCGGCCAAGAAAGTCGCGGCGAAAAAGAAAGTCGCTGCAAAAAAGCCGGCCGCCAAGAAAGCGGCCAAGAAGGTCGCCGCGAAAAAGCCGGCCGCCAAGAAACCCGCAGCAAAAAAGCGCGCAAGAGCCAAGAAGGCTGCGTAACCAGCGCTTTTTTGACTGCACGCCTGTTACAGCCGCGCCCTGGTCACAGATCATGGCGCGGTTTTTTGTTGCCCAGCGATCAACCAATGGGCGCGCCTTTCAGCATCTCGTTTTCCCTTGCGATGATGTGCAGACGGGCCACGGTCCCCGGCGGCCCCGCGGGCCTGGTCAGGTCGACGGCGGCGAAATTGCCAAGCCGCGCCCGCCCGCCGCTTTCAATTACGGCGTCCTCGCGTGCGCCGACCAGGGTTTCAAGAAACGCGGCCGTCGCGGCCCGCGCCTTGTCACGCAGGCGCCGCGCCCGACCGGCGATGACCTTCCGGGTCAATTGCGGCATGCGCGCGGCCGGGGTGCCGGCTTTCGGCGAGTATGGAAAAACGTGCACAAAGTTCAGCCCGACTTCATCAACAAGCGCCAGGCTTTGCGCAAACATCGCCTCGGTCTCGGTTGGAAAACCCGCAATCAGGTCGGCGCCATAGGCGATCTCAGCGCGTTCTTCGCGCAGGCGCGCGCTAAGGCTGATTGCATCGGCGCGGGTGTGGCGCCGCTTCATACGTTTCAGGATCATGTCGTCGCCGGCCTGCAGGGAAAGATGCAGATAGGGCGCGACGCGGGGGTCATTGGCGAGCCGCTCGAAAAGTTCGTCGTCGATCTCGGCGCAATCGACCGATGACAGACGCAAGCGGAACAAATCGGGGATTGCATCCAGGATTTCGGAGACAAGCTGACCAAGCCGGGGCGCTCCTTCCAGGTCGTGGCCCCATGAAGTGATATCGACGCCGGTCAGCACGATCTCGGCGTGGCCGGCCGCCGTCAGCCGTTTTGCGGTCTCGACAATGTCGCGAATCGGCGTTGAGCGTGAATTGCCGCGCCCGTAGGGGATGATGCAGAAGGTACAGCGGTGATCGCAGCCGTTCTGGATCTGAAGAAAGGCACGGGCGCGGTCGCCATAGCCGTCGACAAATTGCGGCGCGGTTTCGCGTACGCCCATGATGTCGTTCACCGCCAGCATATTGGTGTCGGTGTGCGCAGCAATCGACGCCCAGGACGCCGGATCGAGTTTCTCGCGGTTTCCGAGAACGCTGTCGACCTCAGGCATGTTCGCAAAGGCGTCAGGCTCGACCTGGGCGGCGCAGCCGGTGACAATGATGCGCGCATCGGGATTGAGTTTGCGGTTTTTTCGGATCGTCTGGCGGGTCTGGCGGACGGCTTCATTGGTGACCGCGCAGCTGTTGACGACGACGATGTCATGAACGCCGTTCGCGCCTGCGAGCCGTTTGATTTCATCGCCTTCGGCAATGTTCAGCCGACAGCCGAGCGAAATGATTTCGGCGGCGCCGGCAGGCTCGCTCGCGGCGTCGATAGTTTTCGCGGGCTTGGCGGTCGCGGGCATCGGCTCCTCTTTCAGCGAACTGGCCGGCGTGCTGGCTGGCGACTTGGCCGACGGCGCCGGTTTGGTGCACCGGACAGCACGCGCGCGCAACCCCTGGTCAGTTCTCCATGGCGAGCAGGATCGCAAATCCGACAACCAGGAAAAGCGCCAACGGGAAGAATGCGGCGATCATCGGCGGCGCGACGCCAAGCTTGCCAATCGCGAGCATCAGGTTCTCGGTGACGAAATAGCCAAAGCCGAGGACAGCGCCGATGGTGGCGCGGGCGAGTTGGTTTCCCTGCCGGCTAACGCCAAAGCCGGCGATAGCGCCGAGAAGCGGCATGACCAGCGTCGACATCGGTTTAGAAAGGCGTGACAGAAACGAGGTCATGGCGCTGCGGGAATCCGCGCCGTCGCGCCGCAGTTCCGTGATCTGCCGCGCGAGATCGCCAAGGCTTGAGCGTTCCGGATCGATCGTCATTGCGAACAACAGCTCTGGATCGAGATCGTTCGCCCACGCTTGTTCCGGCCGTTCCACCGCCGCGCCAGACGGGCCGCGCCGTTCGCTGACCTGATAGAGCGTCCACGCGCCGTCCTTGTAGACGCCGCGTCTTGCCTCGACCAAGCCGCCGGCAAGCCCGGATTCGTCAAGCGGGAAAATCTCGACGTCCTTGAGGATCATGCCGCCGTCGCCGGTGCGCGCCGCGCTGGCCGCAAAAATGACCTCTCCGCCATGCAGGATGCGAACATCGGTTCTTGTGGTCGTCTCAGCCGGCAGATCAAGCGCGTAATCATTCGCCTCCCAATACGAAAGCTTCTGCGAGCTTGGCACCACAACTAGCTCGTGAAATGCAAAGTGCAGGATCGCAATGGCGAAGCAGACGACGCCAATGGGAAACAGCACCCGATGGATCGACATGCCGGCGGCGCGCATGATCACAATCTCGCTGCGGATGTTCAGCCCCAGCAGCGTGACCACAATTGAAAGCAGGGCGGCGAACGGTGCAAACTGGCTGACAATCTGCGGCGCCCGCAGGGAAATATATTGCAGGATCGACGCCATCCCGGCGCCGTCCGGCGCGGTGATTTTTTCAGAACTGTTCAAGAGGTCGAGCATCTGCAAGACGATGACGAAAAACGCCAGCAGGCCTATAAATCTCAGTGCAAACTGTTTCCCGACATAGCGGATGAACATGCCGTTGAAATCGTTCATTGCGCCGCCCCGCGGTGCAATTTGTCGGCGTCAGGCTCAGCGTCGGCGGACGGCAGGCGGATGGTCTCCTGGCTCCGGCGCGCCATCACCTTGGCGGTGCGCGCCTTGTCAATCGATCCGCGATACAGCCACACGCTGACCAGCAAGAACGCGGCGAACAGCCCCCACATAGAGATATAGGGCGATAATTTGCCCTGTGAGGCGACGACCGTGCCCCATTCCTGAAGCAGCTCGTGATAGATGATCAACAGCGCCACACCGAGCACCGGCTTCAGATTTGACGTGTTGCGCCGGCCCGTCACGCCCATCGCGACGGCAAGAATCGGCAACACCAAAAACGTCAGCGGGTGGATCAGCGTCCAGTGGAACTCAGCCCGGTAGGCGAGCCATTGGGGCGAGCCGCGCGCCGAGTTCGCGGACAGGAATCGCGCGATCTCGGTATAAGTCGCCTCCTCCGCATCAATGCCGCGGGGGCGGAACACCGCAATCGCCGGCAGATCGATTTCAAGGTCGAAAGTGTCGAAGTCCAGCGACTGCGACCCGCCGTCGCGATTGATGAAGAGCTGACGGCCGGCGCGAAGATTCAACAACAGCGTGGTGATCTCCGGGGTGGTCGAGATGCCGCCATATTCCGCAGTGATGACGGTGCGATCACCGTTCTCGTTGCGCATTTCGAGGAATATGTTCTCAGCGTCGCGGGTTTGCGCGTTTATCTTTCCGAGCCGGATGGTGACGTCGTCAGAGATATTGATGAATTCGCCCTGCGGAATTTTGATGCCGAAGGCGCCGCTCGTCACGTCAAACCGGATCTTGTCGTAACGGTAGAGCGCAAATGGTTTGATATAACCGACAAGCAGGAAGTCGAAGATCATCAGCACGCCAAGCAGCGCATAGATCGGCCGCAGCAGCCGGCCAAATGACGCCCCGCTTGAATTCAGCGCATCAAGCTCGCTCGACATCGAAAGATTGCGAAAAGCGAGCAGCACGCCAAGAAAGGCGCCGAGCGGCAAAGCCAGGCTGAGATAGTGCGGCACCAGATTGGCGAGCATGCGCCAGACAACGTCAACCGGCCCCTGTTCCGCCAGCACGAAGTCAAACAACCGCAGCATGTGTTCCAGAAGCAGCAGCATCCCCGCGACACACAACGCGAGGATGAGCGGCGTCGCCACAGTTCGAAGGATATACCGGTCGATCAGACCCATTAAGGTTAAACGCCTGCCGCAAGCTGAATTCAGGACAAAAGGGGTCGCCCGGCCGTCTGTAGCGAATTCCGCGCCAAGGCGAAAGCGGTGCGCGGGACGGTGACAAGTGCAAATTCGACGCAACGAGCGGGACGATTGTGCTCAGTCATGGCCCATCACCCCTTGCACCGGGGCGCGTCAGGGCCGGCGGCGGCGACTTCGCAATAATCGGCGATCAACCCGTCGAGGATCGCGCCCCAGTCGAAGCCGGCGGCGCGCGCAAGAGCGGCGACGCCCATGCGTTGACGCCGCGCCGGATCGTCGGCGATGGCGGTGATGGCGCTGGCGAAATCGCCGGCGCTCTGATCGTCGGCGATGAGCAGGCCGGTTTCGCCATGAACAACGAGCGATTTGCTGCCCGACGCGGCGGCGCAGATCGCGGGCAGGCCGCTCGCCATCGCCTCCAGCGTCACATTGCCAAAGGTTTCGGTGATCGACGGGTTGAAAAAGACATCGGCGCTGGCATAGGCGCGCGCCAGTTCGCGGCCGGCAAGATAGCCGGTGAACACGCCGCTTGGCATCGCTTGTTGAAACTGTCCGCGAAAGGGGCCGTCGCCGACCACCAGCGCCCGAATTTTTGCGTTCGACCGGTGCGCGCGTTCAACGGCGTCGGCGAAAATGTCGATGCCCTTCTCGCGCACGACGCGGCCGACAAAGGCAATAACGATATCGTCATCGCCAAACCCCAGCGAGCGCCGCCATGCAAGGTCGCGCGCGTCGGGGTTGAATTGCGCGTGGTCGACGCCGCGCGCCCACAGGCGGATGTCGCGGCCAATGCGGTCGGCCACCAACTCGTCAACCATGGATTGCGACGGCGCGTAGACCCGTTCGCAGCGATGATAAAAATAGCGCATATAGCCGGTGAGCAACGGTTCGAACCAGCGCATGCCGTAATAGCGCGGATAAGTGTCGAAGCGGGTATGGAACGACGCGACCGCCGGCAGATTGTGCGCATGCGCATATTTAAGTGCGCAGTACCCTGAATAGTCTGGCGCGGCGACATGAATGATATTGGGACGAAAGGCGTCAAGGCGCGCGCGCAGGCGGCGCGACAAGCCTAGCCCCAGGCGATATTCGCTTCGCGATCCAGGTAGCGCCAATGACGGGATCGGGACAAGTTCGCCCTGATGTGCAAAGGCCGGGGTGTCCGTGGTTGGTGCGAAGACAAGGGCGTTGTGACCGCGCTTTTCAAGATGGCCGACCAGCCTGTTAAGGGCGCGCACCGGCCCATCCATCACATAATTGTAATTGCCCGAAAACAGCGCAACGCGAAGCGCCGGCCGGTCGCTTGGCGCCGGCGATGCTGGCTTGGAAATCGTCGCAGGTTCAGCAGTCATCTTATTTCAGGGCGAAGACGTTCAGCGCGAAAAGGGCTCTTGGATTTAGACCAGAAGCGCGGCGGTGCAAACCCGCGCCCCGCGCCGTCAGGCGCGAAACTACGATGCGCCGTCAGGCGCTGATGCGGCCCTCGACCCAGTCCCAGAACAGCGCCGAAATATCAGGGCCGCCGAAACGCCGGACTTCCTGTACGCCGGTTGGCGAGGTGACGTTAATCTCGGTAAGATAGTCGCCGATGACGTCGATCCCGACCAACACCAGGCCGCGCGCGGACAGTTCCGGGCCAATCCGGTCGCAGATTTCCTGATCGCGCGCCGACATCTCGATGGCCTCGGCCCGCCCGCCGACATGCATGTTCGACCGGGTTTCCCCCTCAGCGGGCACGCGATTGATGACGCCCACGGCTTCGCCGTCGAGCAGGATGATGCGTTTGTCGCCGGCGCGAACCGCCGGCAGGTATTTTTGCGCGATCATCGGTTCGGCGTAGGCGTTGAGAAACAGCTCCACCAGCGCGTTGAAATTGGTGTCCTGCGCGGTGATGCGGAACACCCCAGCGCCGCCATTGCCATAGAGCGGCTTTAAAATGATATCGCCATGGATTTTGCGAAACTCGCGAACGCGTTCAACGTCCCGCGTGATCAGGGTCGGCGGGGTCAAATCCGCAAAATCAGTGACGAACAGCTTTTCCGGCGCGTCGCGGATCGATTGCGGATCGTTGAGCACCAGCACGTCATCCTTGACGCGTTCGAGTATCTGCGCGGCGGTGATATAGGCCATGTCGAATGGCGGGTCCTGACGTATCAAGATGACATCGAGCGTTCGCAGATCAAGATCGCCTGGCGCCTCAAGCGTGACGTGATCTCCCTGTTCACGCTTCAGCTTCGTGGCCTTTCGCGCGCGTGCATAAGCCTCGCCGTCCATCAGCGCCAGCGATTGCGGCTGGTAGATCCAGACTTCGTGGCCGCGCGCCGCCGCTTCAAGAGCAAGATCGAATGACGTGTCGGCGTTGACGTCGACATTTTCGATCGGATCCATCTGTATAGCGATTTTCATGTTCAAACCTGTACTTGAGCCCGTCAGCTGGCGGTTTCGCCAGCAACGAGAATGTGGCTGACGACGGCTTTGACCCCGCTCATTGAGCGAGCGATGTCGACCGCCCGGTCGAGCGATGCCTGATCCGGCGCGACCCCAAGCAGGTAAACGACGCCGGCTGACACCGAGGTTTTTATCCGGCCGCTTTTCACGACGCCGTCATTGATGAATTTCGCCCGCAGCGCCGCATCTATGCGCCCGTCCTCAACGCCTTGCGCAAAAGGGGTTTTGTCGCCGACGAAAATTTCGTCGATGACCTGTTTAACCCCGTTTGCTTTCCATGCGTTTTCTATAAGCCGCCGGCGCCCTTCTTCGGTGCGCATGCCGCCGGAGAGCATCAGGCGCCCCTCATACATGGTGATGTCGACATCGGAATAGTCGTGGCTGCGGTCGGCGAACAGGACTGATTTCAATTCCGCATTTGAGCCGATATCGGCGACGCTCTGGTCGAGCGCGCGGCTTGACGCGCAGCCGGCGGCGCTCGCCGCGGCGATGCTGAGGCAGACGATGATAGCGGCCCTGCAGATCATTGAAATCTCCTATCGCGCCCAACGCGCAAGACGGGTTTAATGCTAAATGGGGCGCTCCGGCGTTCGACTTCAAGCTTTTTAGAGATTAGCGCGTGCGCGCCACGCGTCGCGGATCATGGCGACGCGTAGCCCGCTCACCGCCGCGATGTCGTAACGTACATCCAGACTCGCAAGGTGCGGATGCCTGGCGAGAAAACTGCGCGCGGCCTGTTCAATCCGGCGGCGCGCCGCCGGCGTGACCGCGGAGATCGCGGCATCGTGATCGCGGCGCGCTTTGACTTCAACGAAGGCGAGAACGCCGCCGCGCTGCGCGACGATGTCGATTTCGCCGCCGGGCGTGCGAAACCGCCGCGCCAGCACCCGATACCCGCGCACGCCATAAGCGAGCGTCGCCAGCCATTCCGCGCGCCGTCCGGCCCGCTCGGCCTGCTGGCGAGACGGCCGGGTCATTTTTTATCCTTCAAGAATAATGCGCGCGAATAAGCGAGGTTTTTTGAGACGCCGAGGGTGATTGCCGCCACGGCGGCGGCTTCCTTGACGCTTTGCCGCTCCAGCGCGTGCGCAAGAAACGCGTCGATCTCGGTCTCGTCCGGCGGGCCCTGCGGTTTCGGCGGGTGCACGATGACGACGATTTCGCCCTTTGGCCGTGCCTCGCGGTAGTGTTCGGCAAGCCCGGCTAGACTGTCTTCGCGAAATTCCTCGTGGAGCTTGGTGATCTCGCGGGCGACGCAGGCCCGACGTTCTCCGAAGGCCTCCGCCATTGCGGCAAGGCTGTCTGCGAGACGTGAGGGGCTTTCGTAAAAAACCAAAGTCGCCGCATGCGGGGACAACCCGGCGAAAAACTTGCCCCGGGCGACGGCTTTCGACGGGGGAAAACCAGCGAAGGTGAATCTGTCGGTGGGCGCGCCGGCGGCGGACAGCGCGGCGACGAAGGCGGCGGGGCCCGGCAGGGGCGTTACCTTTACGCCGGCGTCGCGGGCGCGGCGCACCAGACGATAGCCGGGGTCTGAGATCAGCGGCGTGCCGGCGTCCGAGACCAGACAGAGCGTCGCGCCGCCCTGAAGCGCGGCCAAAATCTCCGGCAAAACGCGGTCAGCGTTATGCTCGTGATACGGCCGGCGCGGGGTCTCGACGCCATAGGCGGCGCATAATTTGGCGGTTTGCCTTGTATCCTCGCACAGGATCTGGTCGGCCGCCTTCAAGGTTTCGATAACCCGATAGGTTACATCCTTGAGATTGCCGATCGGCGTCGCCGTCACATAAAGGCCGGGTTCGATCGGCATCATGACTCCTGTTGCGGGCTCGTTTCTGGCCCGTTTCTGGTTCTGCGGCGGATGTCCTGTGCAAAGCCTTGGTTTACGCCTCTGGTGAGCGCGTTTAGGGTGCCGTCGCCAACCGTATGTCAAAGGCCTCGCCAATGCGAAACTTGTTTATGCGTCATCAGTTTATATCCATCGCCGTGCGCGTCGGCGCCGCCGCCGCGTTCATCGTCGTTGCGGCGTGCTCGTCCGGTCCCAGCGGGCAGGGCCCGACAATCGCGCGCGATGAGACGCCCGATGTGCGCCCAGAGGTTCCGGCGACCGTTCCGGGCGAGGAAAAAACCGAATATGACGAACGCGGCTTCGTCGAGCCCTTGCACATGCAAGACGACGAGCCGGTGCGTGTCGGCCTGTTATTGCCGTTTACCGGCGGCTCCGATGCGGTGCAGCGCGTCGCCTCGGCGATGTTCGACGCCGCCCAGCTCGCTGCGTTCGAGGCTGGCGATGACCGGTTCCTGCTGATCCCGAAAGATACCCGCGGCACGCCCGAAGGCGCCGCCGCCGCCGCCCGTTCGGCGCTGGCAGACGGCGCTGAGATCATTCTCGGGCCGCTGTTTTCCCAGTCGGTTGACGCCGCCGCGCCCGTCGCAAGGGCCGCCGGCGCGCCGATGATCGCGTTTTCCTCCGACATGCGTTCGGCCGGGGACGGCGTGTTCCTGCTCAGCTTCCCGCCCGAGATCGAGATCGCGCGGGTGACCGACTATGCGGTGACGCAGGGCATGTGGCGGTTCGGCCTGATCGCGCCGGCGAACGAGTTCGGTCAGCGCGTCTCAACGTCTTTCTCGCAGGAGATCTCGCTGCGTGGCGGCATTCTTGTGCATGAAGAGCGCTACGAGCAGGACCCCGACGCCATGCTGGCGCCGGCCAAGCGCCTGGCGGCGTATTCCAAAGAGGTGATCCCGCCTGAGCTGCGGCACGGGTATGACCCGCAAAATCCCGCCGCCAGCGGTGCATCTGGCGGTGTCGCACAAGGCTACCAGGCCGTTTTGATGCCGGAACAAGGCACGCTCTTGCGGGCGCTTGCGCCTTTGCTGCCCTATTACAACGTCAACACCAACGAGGTGAAGCTGCTTGGCATTTCGGCGTGGGACAACCCCCGCCTGACCCGCGAGCCGGCGTTGCGCGGCGGCTGGTTCGCCGCGCCGGACCCTGAAATTTCAGCGGCGTTCAAACAGCGCTACGCCGCCGCGTTCGGCGAGGCGCCGCCAAAGCTCGCCTCGCTCAGCTATGATGCGACGCTGCTCGCCGCGCGGCTTGGGCAAACGCAGCGTCGCCGCGACCGCTTCGCTGTCGACGCCATCGCCAACCCTTACGGCTATTTCGGCGCTGACGGGCTGTTTCGCTTGCGCGCCGACGGCGCCATCGAGCGCGGGCTTGCGATCCTTGAAATCCAGCCCGGCGGCATCAGGGTCATAGACCCGGCGCCGCAGGCTTTCGCGCCGAGCTTTTAATCGGCCAGCAATCGCGCGAGCACGGCGTCAAGGATGCGCCGGCCGTTCTCGCTGGCGACAAGACGCATGCCGCGTCTTTGTAAAACGCCGTCGCCGGCAAGGATCTCTATCGCGGGCCCCAGCCGCACCGCTTCGGCGGGCGTCATCTCGACGCCGCCGGTGGTGCGAAGGCCCATCGCATATTTTTCAATCATCATCGCGTCATCGCTGAGACATTCGGTTTGCGCTGCGCCGAACCCGCTTTGCTCGACGCTGGTCAGCCAGTCCTCGGGGCGCATCGCGCCGACAAACGCGTGACGGCGATTATCGAACGTCAGGCGGCCATGCGCGCCAGCGCCTGCGCCGGCATAGTCCTGCTGGCGCCAATAGGCGAGGTTGTGGCGCGATTCATGACCGGGCGCGGCGTGGTTTGAAATTTCATAAGCGGGCAAGCCGGCGGCGGCGGTGATTTCCTGCGTCAGGTCATAAAGATCTGCACAAAGATCATCTCCCGCCGGCGACCAGCGGTTCTTCACCACGGCGCGGTCAAAGGCGGTGCCCGGTTCGATCGTCAGTTGATAGGCTGAAATATGGCGCACGCCCATGTCGATCACTTCGGCAAGCTCGCGCCGCCATGCGGTCAAGGACTGGCCCGGGCGCGCATAAATCAAATCGACATTGACAAATTCAAACAGCGCTAACGCGGCCTCAATGCCGCGTCTTGCACTTTTCGCGTCATGATTGCGCCCTAAAAACGCAAGCGCGTCATCGTCGAGCGACTGGACGCCGAGGGATAACCGGGTGACGCCCGCGGCTTTATAGTCGGCGAGACGTGAAAGCTCCGCGTCCGTAGGGTTTGCCTCAAGGGTGATTTCCGCGTCATCACTGACAAGCCACAGGCTTCGGCACTGGTCGATAACGCCGGCGATCACCGATATCGGCGCGAGGGACGGCGTCCCGCCGCCGAAATAAATTGACGTCACGCGCCGGTCCGGCGCGCGCTGCGCCCAGCCGGCAAGTTCGCGCTCGAATGCGGCGCGCCAGCGCACCTCATCAACACCGCGATTTTTGTAAATGTTGAAATCGCAATATGGGCATATGCGCGCGCAATAGGGCCAGTGCACGTATACGCCAAGCGGCCGGGCGCGGCCATCGCGCCAGTCATCAGTGTCAGGACGATTCAAGGCAGGCCGCGACAAGTTTGCGGAACGCGTCCGCGCGGTGAGATGTTGCGTGTTTCACCGCCGGGTCGGTCTCGCCATAAGTTTTGTCGCCGCCGCGCGGGATGAAAATCGGATCGTATCCAAAGCCGAGATCGCCGCGCGCCGGAAACGAGATATCGCCATCGACGGCGCCAACAAAGGTTTCCTGATGGCCGTCGGGCCACGCCAGACACAAACAGCAGACAAACCGCGCCGAGCGGTCGTCTGACGCGGCTTCCGCCATCTCCCGGCGCACCCGCTCCATGGCGATGCCGAAATCACGGCCCGCGCCGGTTTCGGCCCAGTCGGCGGCGTGAACGCCGGGGCGCCCGTCAAGGGCGGCGATCTCCAGGCCGGAATCATCGGCCAGCGCCGGCAGGCCCGAAGCGCCGGCGGCGGCGTGGGCCTTGATGGCGGCGTTGCCGTTGAACGTAGTTTCGGTCTCTTCCGGGGTGGACAGGCCAAGGGCGCCAGCTGAGACCGCCTCGATCCCGAAAGGGGAAAGCAAATCATTGATTTCCCGCACTTTTCCAGAGTTGTGGCTGGCGATGATAAGCTTGCCAGGCGTGAGTTTTCGGGCGCTCACAAGGTTCTCCATATCCTTTTTCGAAAAAAAATTATCGTTTTTCGGCAAAAAGTGCTTGCATCGTTTTTCGATAAGTGTATATCGATAATCAACAAGACGCCGGATCAACCAGCGCACCGCCTACCCCGGACGAGGCCACAAAAGCCAAGCCGGACCATAAAAAATGAGCGGCAAGGCAAAGCCAGTACCGCTCAAGAAAAACAGCCAAAACGCGTTCGCGCAACCAGAAAGGAACTTCAAATGTTACGCAATCACGCTTTCCGTAATCTCGGCTCTGTCGACGTTATTGTCAATGGCCTTGCTACCGTCGTCGCTGTCGCCCTTATCGCCGCGGCGTATTTCTCTGCGATCGGCCAGATCGCGCTCGCATAATCAAAGATCGAAGGAGCCGGTTCCATGGCGCGAGCGATTAACCTAATCATAGCGGCGGTTCTCGCCGCCGCGGCGCTGGCGGCGGCGATCAGTCTCGCCAAGGCGGAAACCGCCGCCAATCTTTCTTCCCATGTGTGCGCCGAACGCTTGTGCGGGGTCGTGTTGTTCTGATCTCGCCGCCCGGGCAGTCGCCTGCTGACAATCGGAGTTGAGAATGATCAAAGCGATCGGCAAGGGGTCCCTCGCCACCATTCTGGCGGTCGGCCTTCACGTCGTCAGGGTCGTGATGTGGCTGGCGCTGATGGGGCTGACCATCGCCCTTGTGCTGGCGCCGCTGGCCCCGGCGCTGGTCAACTGGATCAGCGGCATTGAAGGGGTCAGCGGCGATATCGATATTGATATCGGGCCGGGCGACTTCGTTGAACTGCTGCAACACTTCATTACCTTCGCCGTCCTTTTATATGTCGTCGAGCGCCTGCTGGAATTGCTGCGCACGCTGAGGTTCGGTTCGCCCTTCGTGAAGGAAAACGCGGTGCGGTTCCGCCGCGTCGGCTGGGCGTTGCTGTTTGGCGAAGCGTCAAAAATCGTGATCGGCATTCTGGCGAAGGTCTTTGACGCCGATGTCGACGGCGGGCCTGACCTCATCACCCTTATTTCCATCGCCGCGGTGTTCGTGCTTTCCGAGGTATTCCACGAGGGCGCGCGGATGAAGGAAGAACAGGACCTCACCGTCTGATGTCGATCTCCGTCAAACTCGACCGCGTTCTTCTCGACCGCGGCATGTCGCTGACGGAACTGTCGGACCGGGTCGGCGTGACAATCGCCAATCTGTCCATTCTCAAGACCGGCAAGGCCAAGGCGATCCGCTTTTCAACGCTGGAAGCGATCTGCAAGGAACTTGACTGCCAGCCGGGCGATATCCTGTTTTTTGACGATGACGGCCGGCCATCCAGCGATTGATTGCCGCGCCGCGCCTTCTCGCCTATATCGCCGCTTATGACGACCCTTGATCTTTCATCGAATGGCGCGCCGGCGCCCGGCGGCCAGGCCCGCCAGCAGGATCGTCCGTCGATTTTCGGCCTGTCGCGCGCTGAAATCGCGGCGGTGATCGTGCGCGAGCTTGGGATCGACGGAAAAAAAGCGCGCATGCGCGCCAATCAGATCTGGCGATGGGCCTATCATTACGGCGTGCGTTCCTTCGACGCCATGACCGACATCGCCAAGGACATGCGCCCGGCGCTTGCCGAGTTGTTCAGCCTCGCCCGGCCGCAGCTGAGCGAGCGTCAGGTTTCGGTCGACGGCACGCGCAAATATTTGCTGTCGATAGGGCCGGGCGTCGAGGTTGAATGCGTGTTCATTCCCGATGTCGGGCGGTCGGGCGCATTGTGCGTATCGAGTCAGGTCGGCTGCACGCTGAATTGCACGTTCTGCCATACCGGCACGCAGGCGCTGGTGCGCAATCTGACTGCGGCGGAAATCGTCGCGCAGGTGATCGCCGTCAAGGACGATCTCGATGAGTGGCCGTCAAACGCGGAAGGGCGGCGGCTTTCCAATATCGTGTTCATGGGCATGGGCGAGCCGCTCTATAATCTCGACAATGTCGCGCGCGCGATCGAGGTGATTTCCGACGGCGACGGCGTGTCGATTTCGCGCCGGCGCATCACGGTCTCGACCTCCGGCGTCGTACCGCAGATCCCGCCGCTTGGCGAGGCTACAAACGCCATGCTGGCGATTTCGCTGCACGCCACGAATGACGAATTGCGCGACGTGCTGGTGCCGATCAATCGGAAATATCCGATTGCGGAGCTTATGGACGCGTGCCGCGCTTATCCGGGGCTCGGCAACGCCCGGCGCATCACGTTCGAATATGTCATGCTGAACGGCGTCAACGACACCGACGCCGAAGCGCACGAATTGGTGCGGCTGTTGAAACACATTCCCGCCAAGATCAATCTCATTCCGTTTAATCCATGGCCGGGCGCGCCGTATGAATGCTCAAGCTGGGACCGGATCGAGGCGTTCGCCGACATCGTGAACCGGGCGGGCTACGCCTCGCCGATCCGTACACCGCGCGGGCGCGATATATTCGCCGCATGCGGACAATTGAAATCCGAAAGCGTCAAGAAACGGGCGAGCGAGGCGTTGAAAGAACGTCTCGGCGCGTAATGCGCGCGGGGCCTTATTTCATCGACGAAAAAGACCTTGTCGAGCAGTTCATGCGCGCCGCCGGGCCGGGCGGGCAGAATGTCAACAAGGTCGAAAGCGCGGTGCAGTTGCGGTTCAACGCCCGCGCCTCGCGCGCCTTGCCGGACGCCGTGATCGCCCGCCTCATCAAGCTCGCCGGCGCGCGCGCCACCAAGGACGGTGTCATCATTATCGAGGCGTCGCGGTTTCGCACCCAGGAACGAAATCGCGCCGACGCCCGCGCCCGTCTGGCGGCGCTGATCGAGCGCGCCGCGCACACGCCGAAAAAACGCATCGCCACACGCCCGTCGCTCGGCGAGAAACGCCGCCGGCTGGAAAGCAAAAAGCAGCGCGGTGAAATCAAGAAAAAGCGCAGCCGGGTGGATATCGACGACTAATGCGCTGGGCGCCTGTCGGCGCCCGCGTCAATAAGCGTGAAAGAAATTCCTTCGCGTGTGCGCGCCGATCCGCTATGGCCATGCGCGGTCGTCACCATTTCGAAGAAAGGGCGCGCACATGGCAGGCTCCAGGGACATCAAGAAAGTCGTTCTCGCTTATTCCGGCGGTCTCGACACCTCGGTGATATTGAAGTGGCTGCAGGTTGAGCGCGGGCTGGAGGTCGTCACCTTCACCGCCGATCTGGGGCAGGGCGACGAGCTTGAGCCAGTGCGCGGAAAGGCCGAACGCGCCGGCGTCAAGGAAATTTATATTGAGGACCTGCGCGAGGAGTTTGTCCGCGATTTCGTGTTCCCGATGATGCGCGCAAATGCGCTGTATGAAGGCGAATACCAGCTCGGCACCTCGATCGCGCGGCCGCTGATCTCTAAGCGGCTGGTGGAAATCGCGCGTGAGACCGGGGCCGACGCCATCGCCCACGGCGCAACCGGCAAGGGCAATGACCAGGTGCGCTTCGAGCTGTCGGCCTATGCGTTAAACCCCGATATCGAGGTGATCGCGCCGTGGCGCGAGTGGAACCTTTCAAGCCGGACGAAGCTGATTGCGTGGGCCGAGGCCCATCAGGTCGCGATCCCGAAAGACAAGCGCGGCGAAGCGCCGTTCTCGGTCGACGCCAACCTTCTTCACACCTCGTCGGAGGGCAAGGTGCTTGAAGACCCGGCCGAGCCCGCGCCTGATTACGTCTATCAGCGTACGGTCGATCCGGAAAACGCGCCCGACACGCCTGAAGTCATCGAGATTGAATTCAGGCGCGGCGACGCGGTCGCGATCAATGGCGAGGCGATGTCGCCGGCGACGCTGCTGGCGGCGCTCAACGATTATGGTCGCCGTCACGGCTGCGGGCGGCTCGATTTTGTCGAGAACCGGTTTGTCGGCATGAAGTCGCGCGGCGTTTACGAAACTCCGGGCGGGGCGATCCTGCTGGCGGCGCATCGCGGCGTCGAACAGATCACCCTCGACCGCGGCGCTGGCCATCTCAAGGACGAGTTGATGCCGCGCTATGCCGAACTGGTCTACAACGGTTTCTGGTTCTCGCCCGAGCGCGACATGCTGCAGGCCGCGATCGACAAGAGCCAGGAGCATGTAGAAGGCGTCGTCACCCTAAAGCTCTATAAGGGCGCCGCGCGGGTGATCGCGCGCAAATCGCCGAAATCGCTCTATTCGATGGCGCATGTGACCTTTGAGGAAGACGCGGTCTACGACCAGAAAGACGCCGAGGGCTTTATCAGGCTCAACGCCCTGCGGCTTAAGCTGCTCGCGCGCCGCAATATGCGATAGCGCCGGCCCTCGCCCCATTGGGGTGGGCGCGACTGACGGCTTCCCATGCCCGCGCTTTTGCGGTTATACTTTGTTAACTGTTTGACGCGTGAGGGGTGGTAAGCGTTATGAGAATCGAAGCGATTTTCGGGGGAATTCTGGCGCTCGTTGTGCTTGCCGTTGCTATTTTCGCGGTGACGACGACCTCGTTTACCCCTGGCGGCCAGACGCCGGCGACACCGCTGCCGCGGCCGACGTCGGGGATCATCGACGTTTCCGCCGCGGATGTGGAATGCCAGTGTTTCGATCAGGCTTTCGCTCTCGCCGGCAAGGATGTCGGCGTAATGTCGTCGCAATACCGCACCGGGTTTGAGCAATGCCGGGCCGTCGCCGGGGTATCCGGCGGCAATGCGTGGACCGCTGGCTGGAATGCGCGCCTGTCGTCGAAGCCGTTTCAGGCGAGCTGTCGCAATTTCAAGCGCGGCGGCTGACCGACTGATTATTCTGAGAACGAAACAATGCCCGCCGCCTAAGGCATTTGGCTTGGGAGCGCATTCCGAAAAGCGGGAGCCGGTTTTCAGAAAAAATGCGCGATAAAACAAAAAACCAGAGCATGCTCCCGACTCGAATTTAGGGGAACAAGCTCAGCGCAGCTCTTCCTTCAATGGCCGCGCCATCAGCGCCGCGATGATCTCATCAAGGCCCTTGGCCCCGGAAACCAGATCGGCGACGGCGGCGCAGACCGGCATTTCCACGCCGGCCTTGGCGGCCATGGCGATCACCGCCGGGGCGGTCGCCACGCCTTCGGTGACCGAGCGCCGTTCGCCAAGAACATCCTTTATCGACCGCCCGCGCCCAAGCTCCTGCCCCAATGACATGTTGCGCGACTGGCTTGAGGTCGCGGTGAGGATGAGGTCGCCGAGGCCGGAAAGCCCGGCCATTGTTTCAGCCTTCGCCCCCAGGGCGACGCCAAGCCGCTGAAACTCGGCGAAGCCGCGCGCGATGATGGCGGCGCGCGCGCTTTCGCCAAGGCCGCGCCCGTCGACCGCGCCGGCGGCGATCGCCAGCACGTTCTTGACCGCGCCGCCGATTTCCGCGCCGACCAGGTCGCCGCTGAGGTAGGGCCGGAAATTCGGCGCTGACACGGTTTCCATCCAGCGCCGGCCAAGTTCGGCGTCGGCGGCGGCGAGCGTGACCGCCGTCGGCAGGCCCATGGCGACATCGCGCGCGAAGGACGGACCTGACAATACGGCGGGCCGCGCCTGCGGCCATACTTCCGCCAGAACCTCGGTCATCAGCATCCCGGAGCGCTGCTCTATGCCCTTGCAGCATAGCGCCAGGGGCGCGTCGGTGGCGGCGAATTCTTTAAGAGATACAAGGGTTTGGCGGGCATACTGCGCGGGTGCGACGACCAGATAGGCGTCGCGGTCCGCCATCTCCGCCATCGAGGTCGTGGCGGTCAAAGCTTTGGGCAGCGGGACGCTCGGCAGGTAGGGCTTGTTGGTGTGGGTGTTGTTGATCGCCCAGGCGGTTTCGTCTTCCAGCGCCCAGATCCGGGTGTCGACGTCATTGCCCGCGCATAACGAGGCGAGGGCGGTGCCCCATGCGCCGCCGCCTATCACCCCCACCGAACGAAATCGTGACGCCATTGCCGTTTAGCCGTTTTGTGATTATTGAACTTTATCGAAAGTATTCATCAATGATCGAAGCCGCAATTCCCGCCCCCCAGCTCGATGAAACCGCCAAGGCTATTCTCGACGCGGCCAGCAAGCGCTTTTTGCATTACGGATACGGCAAGACGACCATGTCGGAGATCGCCGGCGACTGCAACATGTCGACAGGCAATGTCTATCGCTACTATCCGTCGAAACTCGACATCGCTGAGGCTTTTGTCCGGCGGTTGCGTAGCGACCAGATTGCGCGCCTGCGCGAGGTGATCGCGCAGCCGGGGCTGGGGCCGAACGACAAGATCCGGCGGTTCTTCCAGACCAAGCTGCGCCTGACCTATGACCGCTTCCACAACCGTCCCAAGGCGTTTGAGCTTTCAGGCGAAATCCTGAAAGAACGGCCCGACTTCGCCAATGAGTGGGAAAGGGCCGAAGCGGCTGTGCTGGTCGGCATCCTTGAAGAAGGCGAAAAAACCGGCGTCATTGTGGGCGCCCGGGCCAGAAGCGCACGTATTCTTCAGGATGCGGCGTTCCGCTTCACCAATCTGTCGGTGTTTTTTGAGGGCGAGTACGAGGAATTGGCGTCGGAACTCGACGACGTCCTTGATCTTGTCCTGGACGGCTTCGCCCACCGCGCCGGAAAATGTGCACCGAACGGCTGAGATAATTATTCCAAACCGGTGCAACTATCTGCTCACGATCAGTTTATAATGATCGTTGAACATTTTCAAAATTATTCATTGACAAGTACTCGGGCCGCTCCTAGATACCCGCAACGATCCTCGACAACCGCCGGAAAGGCGGACAGGAAGGGTCGATGACAACAAAAACAACAAGACCAAACACAAAAGAGACAGCCATGAACACGCTCAACCAAACCGCCCTCAAGCTTGCAATCACGGTCGCTTTGACCAGTGCTGTGGGCGCGCTTTACCTGGCGGCTATCGAGTTCGCATCGCGCGGCCTCGTCGCCTAAATCCCAAGGGGGCGG
The DNA here is from genome assembly GCA_041398145.1 of Parvularculaceae bacterium. GTDB lineage: Bacteria > Pseudomonadota > Alphaproteobacteria > Caulobacterales > Parvularculaceae > Amphiplicatus. The sequence goes on from JAWKVF010000003.1 coordinate 147,327, forward strand.
ATGATCGCCGCCCCGACCAGTTTCGGCCCCCACGGGTCACCTGAAATCGCCGGCCTGTCCTGGTCTCAAGCCCTCCCTTCGAACAGGACACTCCCTCCCCCCCAGAGGCCGGCGTCAAAGAACGCGGAAGCCATCCCCTCCCGGCTTCCGCGTTTTTTATCCCCGGTTCCGCTTCAGGCTTTTGGCCCCCTTTTCCCGCCGCCATGGGCGCGCCCTTCCGGCGGTTCAGCCAGCGGCCAGCGGGCGCGCGGCGCAAAAGCGATGGCTTGCTCAAAGCTCGGCGCCAAACCTGCGGTTAACCTTTCAACGCCCGCCCAAGCGATCATGGCGCCATTGTCGGTGCAATATTTTGGTGGCGGAACAACCATGCGCCAGCCTCGTGTTTGGCACAGTTCGGATAAGGCCGTCTTGATCGCGCAATTGGCCGCAACGCCGCCCGCAACCACCAGGGTTAACGCGCCATGGGCGTCTTCAATCATCTCCATCGCGCGTGCGGTGCGGCTTGCCAAATGGGCGGCGATGGCCTTCTGAAACGAGGCGGCGAGATCTGACACGTCCTGCCCGGTCGGGTTGTCGATCGCCTCGGCGGCCAGCCGAAGGGCGGTCTTCAACCCCGACAACGAGAAATCGCACCCTTCCCGCCTGGCGAGCGGTTTGGGAAAGTCATACCGGTCGGGACGCCCCGATGCGGCGGCGGCCTCGATCATCGGGCCGCCGGGCTGGCCGATACCAAGCAGCTTGGCCGACTTGTCGAAAGCCTCGCCGGCGGCGTCGTCAATGGTGGTGCCAAGGCGTTCATAGGCGCCGACGCCGTCGACCCGCAAAAGCTGGGTATGGCCGCCCGATATCAGCAGCAACAGGTAAGGAAAGTCGACATCCTCGGTCATACGCACCGAAAGCGCGTGCCCCTCAAGGTGGTTGACCGGTATGAGCGGCGCGCCGCTCGCGAGGGCGAGCCCCTTGGCGGCGGTCAGTCCGACCATCACGCCGCCAATCAGGCCCGGCCCGGCGGTGACCGCAATCGCGGTGAGGTCGCTATAAGTATGTCCTGATTTTTCAATGGCTTGGGCAATAATACCGTCAATTCGCTCGACATGGGCGCGGGCGGCGATTTCCGGCACGACCCCGCCATAGGCGGCATGGCGGTCAAACTGCGACTGGGTGACATTGGACAGGATGCGGCGCTCGCCATTGGCGAGGCGTCGCACCACCGCCGCCGCGGTGTCGTCGCAACTCGACTCAATGCCGAGGACTAGCTGGTCGCGGGTAGGGCTGGCGGCGATCAAGGAATTCTCCATCAGTCTCGATCTAGAGTGCATTCCGAAAAGTGGGAAACTGTTTTCAGATCAAATGCGCGACAAAACAAAAGCCTGGAGTATGTTCACAACCCGGATAAACCGAACTTGCTCTGGGCATGAAGGCGCTGGCGGGCAAATTTCAAGTCCCATTGTTGCGAACTTGCGGTATGACCGGGGCATGGACGTAATTATCACCCGGCCGGCCGAAGACGCGGCGCCGTTCGCCAGGCTGATCGAACAGGCTGGCGGGCGAGCGGTCTTGTCGCCAGTGATCGAAATAGAGTTCGCCCCGGTGCGGGTTGATCTCGCCGCCGCCGGCGCATTGGCGTTCACCTCGGCGAACGGCGTGCGGGCTTTCGTGCAGGCGCATTCTGGCCGCTCACTGCCGGTCTTCGCGGTTGGCGAGACCACCGCGGCGGCAGCGCGCGGGGTTGGCTTAAACTCTGTTGTCGCGGCGGACGGCGATGTCGCCAGCCTTGCCGCCCTGATCGCTAAGGCCGGCGTCGCGGGCGAGGTGGTGCATATCGCCGGCAGCGACCGCGCGGGCGAGCTTGCCGATCTGCTGGCGGCGGCGGGTGTGGGCGCGCGCCGCGAGGTGCTTTATGCCGCCCGTCCTGTCCCGGCCCTTACTGATCAGGCGGCGACGGCGTTGAGGCTTGGCGGCGCCATCTCGACCTTTTTCTCGCCGCGCTCGGCCGCCCTGTTTCTCGACCAGGCGGGCGAAGCGGGGCTGACGGCGATGCTTGCGTCCTGTCACGCCATTTGCCTCTCGGCTGCGGTCGCAGAAGCGGCGCGGCGCGGCGCCGTGTGGCGCTCGGTCACCGTCAGCGACGCGCGCAATGCTGCGGCGATGGCGCGGGCGGTGGCGATACGGGTCAAAGCGCAAAAAAGCCGCGGCGGCGCGTCTCGTTAAATTCCTTCGCGCGATTATGTTTATTATAGCACGAGCAGGCGTAAGAGGCGCAGATGAGCGAAAACGAGACTCCGCCGGATTCCCATGACGAGCCGTCATCGGCTGCGCCGGAAGAGGTTGACGCCGAAATCGTCGAGGACGGCTATGGCGGCGCGCAATCGCCGGAGCCAGACAAGGAAGGCGCCGATACGGCGGCTCCAGCCTCGCGCGGTCCGTCAAAGCGCGCCTATATCATGATCGTCGCCGCGGCGGCCATTGCGGCCGCTGGCGGTGGGTTATGGCTTGCCACAAAGCCGAAAAGCGACGCCGGCGCGCCGCTGGTCATCACGCCGGCTGCAACCAAAACGCCAGATTCTGACGTAAAGGCGCCTGAAACACCTACCCCCGCTGAAGCGCCGCTCACCCTCGACATTGCGCCAAAGCCCGACCCCGCGCCAGAAACCGCTAAGGCCGCGCCGGAAAAGATATTCAATGACGGTTTTGAAGGCGCAAAGGACGCGTTCGAGGCGTTGAGCGATGCAGCGGAAGCCAATGACGGCGAATATCTCGGCATGCCCGAGGCGCCGCCCGCCGACGCTTTCGGCAATGCCGGCCTGCAACAGGCGGCGAAGGATGCCGCGAAATTATTGAAGCCTGACCCTGCCGCGCCCGAAATTTCGATAGAGACATCGCCGGGAACGGCGCCGGAAGAAGCGCCTGCGGTCCCGTCGGGTACGCCGGAGCAGGGGGCGGCGCTCGCCGATCCGGCGATCGCGCCGGCAAGCGCCACGCTGGCGGCGTCGATAACCGGCAAAGATTTTTCCGCAGAGCTTGCCGAACTGAAGGCGGCCTATGCCGGCCAGGTCACGGCGCTTGGCGATGCACTGGCGCGCGAACGCGAGATCACGCGAGAGCAATCGGGCGAGATTGCGCGGCTGAACGCTGAACTCGCCGCCAGCCGGGCCCGCGCTGCGCCGGCGGTTTCCAGTGCGCGGGCGGCGCTCGCGCTCACCGCGCTCACCGAGCGGGCGCTGGCGGGCGAGCCTTATCTCGCCGAGCTTGAAAGCGCGCGCGAGGCGGGAGCGCCCGCCGCCGCCATCGCCGCGCTGGCGCCCCACGCACAGTCCGGCGCGCCGACGCTGGCGTCGCTGAAACAGGGGTTTGACGTTGCAAGCCGCGCCGCGCTCGCCGCCGGACGGCGCGAGACCGCGCAGGGGCCCATCGGCGCGCTTGGCGCCAATCTGGCCGCTTATGTCAATTTGCGGCCCATCGCCCCGATCGAGGGCGACAGCGCCCCGGCGGTGTTATCGCGCGCGCAAGAGAGGATTGACGGCGACGACATCGCCGGGGCGGCGGCGGAAGTGCAAAAGCTCGACGGCGGCGCGCGCGAGGCGTTTGACGGCTGGCTCGCAGACGCCGCAATCCGTACACAAATCAGCGCCGCGCTGACGCAGGCGAATGCGACGGTCATGAGCCGGCTTTCAGACGGGGTGAATGTGCAATGAGCCGTATCCTGACCTTCATCCTCGCCGCCATCGCCGGCGCGCTTATCATCATGGCGTTGTTGAAAATCGGCGGCCACGTCACCGGCGCGGCGTTCGGCCAGCAATTTGATCTCCCCTTCGGCGTGGTGATCGGTGCGGCGGCGCTTGGCGCGATCGTGTTGATCGCCGGCACGGCGATGGTGAAAGACCTTGTGCAGATGCCGGCGCGGATGAAGGCGCGCGACGCGGCGGCCAAACGCGAACGCGGAATCGCGGCGGTCGCGCGCGGCCTTGAAGCGGTCGAGGTCGGCGACGCCAGCGGCGCCCAGCACCACGCCAAAGTCGCTGCGCGCAATCTTCACGACATGTCGCTAACGCGCCTTCTGTCGGCGCGGGCCGCGCAGCTTGCGGGCGACGACGCAAGCGCCAGCGCGGCGTTTTCAAAAATGATCGACGCGCCGGAGACGGAGTTTCTCGGCCTTCACGGCCTGTTCGTCGGCGCGATGCGCAAGGGCGAACGCGCGCGCGCGCATGAATACGCCGAGCGGGCGTTCAAGCTGAGGCCGAACGCCCGCTGGGCTTTCGATGCCGTCCTTGATCTGGCGCTTGATCGCGGCGACTGGCGCGAGGCGCGGGCGACCCTGGAAACCGGGCGCAAGAGCGCCGTTGTCAGCGCGGAAAAAGCGGCGCGTGGCGAGGCGGCCCTGCTGACGGCGACGGCATACGCGGCCGCGGCGAGCGGCGATGATGATCTGGCGCGGCGCGAAGCCGACGCTGCGTTGAAAATCGCTTCGGCGTTTGCGCCGGCGGCGGTGCTGTCCGCGCGCCTTCACGCCGGACGCGGGGAGGCGCACAAGGCCGCCAAAATTCTTGAAACGGCATTCGCCGGCGCGCCGGAATCGGCGATCATCATGGCGCATATTGATCTGTTCAAGGACGGATCGGATGCTGCGCGCAGCGAAAAACTTGAACGCCTCGCGGCGCGCAACCCGGATGCGCCGGCGGCGATGGCCACGCACGCACGCGCGCTGTTGCTGAAAGGAGAGGCGTCAAAAGCGATTGAACAGCTTGAATCGTTGTTGAAGGTTCGCGCGACCGCGCGTGATTGTTCGATGATGGCTGAAGCCCATGGCGCCGTTTACGGGCCGCACGCCGCGCAGCCCTGGCTTGAGCGCGCCGCCGCCGCGCCGCGTGATCCCGCGCCCGGCGCAACCGACGGCGAGTTTAACCTGACGCGCGATGGCTGGTCGCGTCTTGTGCGCGAATATATCGAGCACGGACGATTGGCGCCGCCGCCGCTCGAAGGGCCGCCGCCGGGCCTTGCCGAGCATGAGTTTCATCTGCTGGCGCCGCCGGCGCCGGTCACGACTGGCGACGATGCCGATGATGATGGCGACGCCAAATTTGATAACGCCAGTCCCGATGGCGCCAGCGCCGCCGCTGATGCGGCGGCCGATGAAGCGCCGCCTGCGGATAGGCTGCAAGATTCAACGGACGAGGCGCCGCCCGCTGCCGGGAATGACGCGGCAGACGACAATGAAAGCGCCGACGAAAGGCTGGCGAAGGACGCAGACGCCGCACGCGGCGTCAGTTGATATCCGTCGGTTGATCGGGTCGCGAGTGCGCCCGGCCCTTGCGGGCCGGCTTCCGGCGATAGGTTTGCGCCGGCGTTCTGGGGGTCAGGGCTGCGGCGCCCGGCCCCGCGCCACCGGCGCGGGCGCTGCGCTGTTTTCGCCGGTACCGTCGGGCCGGTGAGGCGTCCCCGGCAGCGTCGATCACCAGCGCGAACAGGCCGGTTTCGCCGTCGCGGCCGGCGGCTTCACTGCCGACATACCAGAAAGCGACGACGCCCAGCACGCCCAGCACCCCGATGAAAACCAGAGATTCCACGTTTGCCTCTCAGAATTTGGGCAAGGCGATGCAAACTTCGTGCGCGTTGGCGCGCCGGCGGGGCCCGCGTTAACCAAATGGCGCCCGTCCATCGCGTAAAACGGTCGGCGTGACCGGATCGCTCGCCTTACCCACGCCGCGCCAGTTTTCGGGTGCGATGAAAACCACCGGCTTCGCCGCGGGGCTGACGCTCTATGCGGCGCTGGCGGCGGCGACGGCGATCATTTTGCCGGTCGCGGCGCCGGTTTTTCTGGCGCCGATCGCCATCGCCATTATCGCCGCCGCGCCCCAGGGGCGCGCCGTCCCGCAGCGCCTGGCGATATCGCTAGTGATGCTTGCGGCGTTTCTGCTGCCGGTCTGGCCGGTCTATCTGCATCTTAAAATCGGCCCGGCGCCGATCATCACCCCGACCCGCCTCGTCATGTACGCGCTCACCGTGCTGTGGGCGTATGACATGACGTTCTCACCGTTGCGGCGCGGACAGTTTGTTTTCGCCATCCGGCGGTCAGGGTGGATCACCGGGTTCGTGTTAGCATTGTTCGGGCTTGGCCTATTGAGCCTGCCAATGGCGGAGGGTCGCTCGGTTTCTATACCGGAATTCTTCCGTCATGTGATTATCTGGCTGTTGCCCTATTGCGCGGTGCTGACCTATGTGCGTCGCCAGCGCGACATGGCGCTGGCGCTTAAAGTGTTCGCGATTGGCGGGTTTATCGTCGCCGCCATTGCCGTTGCTGAGGCGGCGAGCGGACAGCTTTTGGCGCATCTGTTATCGCCCTTCATCGACAATAGCGCGGAATGGCTGCGCAACGCCCAGGCGCAAAAGATCCGCGATGGCGTGTTTCGCGCTCAGGCAATCCACACCCACCCGCTGTCTCTGGGCGAGCATCTGGCGCTGACCGCGCCGCTGGCGCTATCCTTCGGGCTTTCGGCGCGGCGGCTGCGCGTGCGCGCGTTGTGGGGCGCCGCGCTTGTGGTGATTGTGCTCGGCGCTGTCGCCACGAACTCCCGCGGGGCCATGCTGGCGACGGCGATTTCGCTGTCGGTCGCGGTCGCGATTGTCGCCTGGCGCGCGCTGCGCCGAACATCCGCCAGCAAATACCGCCCGCTCGCCGGGCTTATGCTGCTTTGCTGCATCGCCGCCTCGCCGGTGATGATGATCGGGGCGTACGGCGTTGTCACCGGCAAGGGCGGCGAGGGGGTTGCAAACTCAACCCAGTCGCGGGTCGACCAGATGGAGATGGCCCTGCCAAAGATCATGAAACGCCCGGTCGGCGGTTACGGCGTTGGCCGCGCTGCGCGCGTGCTCGGCTATTGGGGACGTATGCTGACGATCGACAATTACTATCTGTCGCTTGCACTCGATCTCGGTATACCGGGGCCGCTGACTTTTCTGGCGATGATGATCGCGTTGGCGGCGACATCGTTACGACGTTCACGCACTTCACACCCGACACTGGCGGTCATCTATGTCGGATGTTTTGCGTCCGCCTGCGTGATTGCGGTCAGCCGCTCGATCATCTCGCAGACCGGCAATCTGTCGATCATCTTCTTTTTGCTGGCCGTGATCGCCGGCGCAAGCGCCACCTTCTCGCGCCGGCGAAGCCGCAACGTGATTTAACTCGCGCGGGCGAGACGGCCCGCGCTGTGCTGATCTTCGTGCACCGTGGTCAGCGATGGATGGTCGACCTGTTCGACAAAGGACTCGATCAGTTGCCGATGGCAAAGACGGTCGCGCTTGATTGTCTCAAGGCCGCGCAATCCAGGCGTGGTGCAGGCGTTTTCGGCGGCGCGGTCCATGCGCACGTAAAGCGCTTTTACGCTCTTGCTAGAGGCGAGGTCGTCGCTGGAAAAGCGAAACGAAACCTCGTCAGACGCGTTCGCGGCTGAGGCGGCGAACATGATGACGGCGAAAGCGGCGAGTTTGAGGGAAGGCATGGCTGTTCTCCATAAGTCGATACCATTTGCCCTCTGATCGCCTGGCTCCTCACGCATAACAAAGACGCGTACGGATCAAGCAACGCGCCAAGTATCGCAGAGCGCCGCCGCGCCGGCTATGCGCTTCGCCGCATGCGAGTTGCGCCTCGCCGCAGCATCGCTCACATGCGCGCGATTTTGGTGGCGAAAGCGACCGGCGATTTTTCCGTTAACCATCTAAGTCAATGATTTTGCAGGGAAACAAAATTTCATCCCCCACCCCCCTGGGGCGCCCTACGCTTTTGTCTGGTTGAAATAGAGGAGATTGGACCGTGATGGCGTTGATGCGCCGAAATCAGCACCCTGGACGCACCCGCAATACAGCCGGCGCGCCGTACGGGTGTGCGATACAAAACGGGCGGGGCGATGGGCGTGCGGCGTCAGCCCGCCGCTCGGGTCAGGGCGTCGACGAGATCGGTCTTTTCCCACGAGAAACCGCCGTCGGCGTCAGGCTCGCGGCCGAAATGGCCATAGGCGGCGGTGCGCGCATAAACCGGTTTGTTGAGGTCGAGATGGCGGCGGATGCCCGAGGGCGTCAGGTCCATCACCTCGCGCAGGGCTGCCTCAAGTTTGGCCTCGTCAATTTTGCCGGTGCCGTGCAGGTCGACATAGACCGACAGCGGTTCGGCGACGCCGATGGCGTAGGAAAGCTGGATCGTGCAGCGGTCGGCAAGCCCAGCCGCGACGACATTCTTCGCCAGATAGCGCGCAGCATAGGCCGCGGAACGGTCGACCTTGGTGGTGTCCTTGCCGGAAAACGCGCCGCCGCCATGGGGGGCCGCGCCGCCATAGGTGTCGACGATGATCTTGCGACCGGTCAGCCCGGCGTCGCCGTCCGGTCCGCCGATGACGAATTTCCCGGTCGGGTTGACGTGCCACACGCAATTGTCAGCAATTTTCAATTCGCCAATCGCTTCGCGAATATAGGGCTCTACAACCTCACGCACCTTGGCCGACGACCAGCTATCGTCGAGATGCTGGGTCGACAGAACAATCGAGGTGACTTCAAACGGTTTGCCGTCCTTATAGCGCACGGTCACCTGGCTCTTGGCGTCGGGGCCAAGCTTGCCGGCGTCGCCGTCGCCCTTGTGCCGGGCGGCGGCCAGCAATTCGAGAATCTTGTGGCTGTAATAGATCGGCGCCGGCATCAGCGCCGGCGTCTCGCGGCAGGCATAGCCGAACATGATGCCCTGATCGCCTGCGCCTTCGGCGTTGGCGTCGGCGGCCTTGTCGACCCCTTGCGCGATATCGGGGGACTGGCCGTGCAGCAATACCTCGACCTTCGCGGTCTGCCAGTGGAACCCGTCCTGCTCATAGCCGATGTCCTTGATGGCGCGCCGCGCGGCGGCGACAAAAGGTTCCGGCTTTACCCCGCCCTGGCCGTCCGTCAGGCTTTCCGGCGCACGAATTTCACCGGCGATCACCACGGTGTTCGTGGTCGTCAGCGTCTCGCAGGCGACGCGGACATTCCACGAATTCATACCCTCGGCTTCGGCCGCGCGGTACACCAGATCGACGATTTCGTCGGAAATCCGGTCGCAGACCTTGTCCGGGTGGCCTTCAGATACGCTTTCGCTGGTAAACAGATAGGATTGGCGCGTCATCGGGAGAACGGACCCCATATAAGGAAAAGTTTATACGTTTCTAGGTTCCGGCTTGTACCCAAGCCGGGGGCCGATGTCCACCATAGAGATTGCGCCGGCGCCGCGGCGGGCTCAGGAATCGCCCTCGCCGTCGGCGAGCGATTTGACCAGCTCAAGTACGCGCTTGCGGATTTTGGGCTCTTTTATGCTCGCGAAATGTTTGCAGAGCTGAACCCCTTCGGGCGAATTCAGCAATTCCATCATCGCCATGCCGTCCTCGGCGCCGCTTTCGGCGAAGCCGTAGGACGAGCCGGTATTGACGTCGAAATCGTCGAAAAAGAACTGGATCGGCACGCCGAGAATGCGCGAAATCTCGAACACCCGGCTCGCGCCGATGCGGTTGACGCCCTTTTCGTATTTCTGGATCTGCTGGAATGTCAGGCCCAGCGCTTCGGCCAGCTTGTCCTGGCTCATGCCCAGCATGGTTCGCCGCAATCGAACGCGCCCTCCGACATGCGCGTCAATCGGATGTGGTTTCTTTTCTTCGGCCATTGCGCCCGTCCTGCCCCGTCATATGGCGGTGAAATCATCCGCCTACCGCCACGCCGCCCCAGTGCGAAGGTTTATAGGGCATTAATCACGGCGCGCAAAGGTTGCATGCGGCCTGTCCTGTTTCGGTGTGCGCGAAAGCCCGGCGGCGGCGGCGAAGATCATCATCATCCAGAACCCGAGATCGCCGATCCGGGCGTACAGCGTCGGGCGCGCGGCGCGCGGCAGCGCCAGGTCGATCACGCCGGCCTGATAAAGCGGCACGCGGCCGCGATAGCGCCCGGCCGCGTCGATCAGCGCCGATATGCCGGTATTGGCGGCGCGCGCCATCGGCAGCCCGCTTTCGATAACGCGCAGCCGCGCCTGATCGAGATGCTGGCGCGGCCCGGACGTATCGCCGAACCAGGCGTCGTTGGTGACCGTCAAAATCCAGTCCGGGCGTTCGCCTTTGGGATGTATTCTTCCGGGAAAGATCGCTTCGTAGCAGATAAGCGGGGCAAACCGCGGGCCGCCAAGATCGAGGGTTTGCGGGCCCGCGCCCTTGGTGAAGCCCTCGTCATAGGGGGCGAGCTGGGCGAGACCGACCGCGCGCAAGACGCCCTGCAACGGCAGGTATTCGCCAAACGGCACAAGGTGGTGCTTGTCATAGGCCCCGATGACGACGCGTCCGCCGGCGGTCTGCGGCGCAAAGGCGATGGAATTATAATATCGCGTCACGCCGGCGTCGTCGGTCTCGCGGCGTACCGCGCCCGCCGCCAGCACCGCGTTTTTCGGCAACCGCGCGCCAATCTCGGCCAGCGCGTCGGGAACCTCGTCGATGACCGGTGCGGCGTTTTCCGGCCAGATCACGAATATGCGTCCGCGGCTCGGGCCCGGTCCGGCGGAATAGTCGATCTGGCGCTCGACATTGCGCCACCACAGCTCGGAATCGTTTTTTTCCCGCTGCGGAATATTCGGCTGCACGATGCGCACGAAAACCTCGTCATGATCGCCGGGATTGACGAGGGCGAGCCGCGCCGCGCCGATCGCGAACAGCGCCGAGCAGGCGCCGGTCATGACCGCTACGCCCTTGACGAGACCGCCTTTCGTCCGCCCACCAACAAACGCCGCCGGCGTGCCGAAGATCGCCAGCGCAATCAGGCTGAGCCCATATGCGCCCCACCATGCGGCGGTTTGCGCGCCCGCCGCGGCGCCGGCGAAGGCCTGGCCGGGCAGGTTCCACGGCAGCCCGGTCAACACATGCCCGCGCGCATATTCGGCGAGCATCATGGCGACGGCGAACACGAGAACGCGCCGCCAGCCGGGGCGCCAAAAGCGCATCGCCGCAGCGCAGGCCGCGCCGGTGAAAAGCCCCAGAAACGCCGGCATCCCAAGAACGGCGAACGGCGCCATCCACGCGAATTCCTCGGCCTCGACAAAGAAAGAAAACGCCAGCCAGTAAAGGCCGACGAGAAAATATCCGAACCCGAACAACCAGCCGGTGAAAAAGGCGCGGCGCAGGGGGTTTTTACGTTTCGCCGCGCCGTCGAGAAGAAAAATCAGCGCCGGATAGGAAAGCGCCAGCGCCGGCAGCAAATGCAGCGGCGCCATTGCGGTCGCGGCGACAGCGCCGGCGGCGATGGCCAGCGCAATTCGTTTCCAGCCGGCAAGCCGCGCAACAGCGTCGGCGAGCCCCGGTTTTTCACCGCCAGGCGCCAGACTCATTCCGCCGCCTTTTGCGGCGCGTCGTCCGGTGTCGCCACCGGGGTTTTCCGTATCCGCAGCTTTCGAACCTTGCGGGCGTCGGCTTCGACAACCTCGAAGTCGTACCCGGAAGGATGCGAGAGAACCTCGCCGCGCTGCGGCACCCGACCGGCGAGTGAGAAGACAAGCCCGCCAAGGGTGTCGACCTCGTCGTCCTCGCTGTCGAGCACGACGCCGGTCGCCTCGGCGAATTCGTCGAATTCAACCCGGCCGTCCGCGTCCCAGCCGCCGCCGGGCCGCGAAATAATCGTCGCTTCTTCCTCGTCGTCGTGCTCGTCATTGATGTCGCCGACGATCTCCTCGACCAGGTCTTCGATCGTCACCAGCCCGTCGGTGCCGCCGAACTCATCAATGACGATCGCCATATGAATGCGCGAGGCCTGCATCCGCAGCAACAGATCGGTGATACGCATCGATGGCGGCACGTAAAGCACGTCGCGGCGAAGCTTTTTCAGGATCGGCCCGTCGCCGGGGCCGGCCGCCGCCGGATCGGCGATGACGGCGACCACATCCTTGATATGGGCCATGCCGACCGGATCATCGAGATCGCCGCGGTAAACCGGCATGCGCGAATGACCGGCGTCGGCGAACGCCTTGATCAGCTCGTCGAGCGGCGTTTCGATGTCGACCGCGACAATGTCGGCGCGCGGGGCCATCACATCCTCAACCCGCTTTTCGTCAAACGCGATGACCCGCTCGATCATCTCGCGGCGCGCGCGCGGCAAACGCCGGGCGGCTTCTCGCTGGCGGTCGTCAAGCTCGATGGAGAAATCCTGCGTGTCGCCGGCGCGCCCGAACAAGCTCTTCAGCCTGGTGAATATTCCGCCGCCCTCGTCGTCGCCGCTTTCGTGGCTATCGTCCGTTCGCGGCCCGGTTCTGTCTGCCTCGCTCATTTATTCCGCCTCAGGCCCATAGGGGTCGGCGACGCCAAGGGTGACGAGAATTTCGCTCTCACGCCGCTCCATTTCCTCTGCTTCGTCATCGTCTTCGTGATCATACCCGATCAGGTGCAGGACGCCATGCACGATAAGATGCGCGGCGTGATCGCCGAGCGGGATGTTTTTCGCCGTCGCCTCGCGCGCGCAGGTCTCGAACGCCAGCGCGATATCGCCAAGATAGTCATGTTCCGCCACCGGCGCGTCGCCGGGCGGGAACGACAGCACATTGGTCGCGTTGTCACGTCCGCGAAACTGCGCGTTGAGCCGTTGCACGCTTGCGTCATCGGTGAACACCAGTGAAACCGGCCATTTCACATCACGCTCGGCGCGCTCGACCGCCGCGAAACAGCGTTGCGCCAGCGCCGCCGGGTCGACGACGCGCCAGCCCTCGGCGTCGATGCGCACCTCCACCCTGTCGTCATCGCCGCTCATCTGTCGCCGGCTCTGCGCGCTTTGTCGCGAGCGTCATAGGCGCGGATGATGCGCGCCACCAGCGGATGGCGCACGACGTCGGCGGCGGTGAAGGTGGTGACGCTCACGCCCTCGACATCGCCAAGAACACCAAGCGCATCGGAGAGCCCGGAGGTTTCCCCCGCTGGCAGGTCGCTCTGCGACGGGTCGCCGGTGAGCACCATTTTCGCGCCTTCGCCAAGCCGGGTGAGAAACATTTTCGTTTGCGCCACGGTGGCGTTTTGCGCCTCATCGAGAATCACCGCGGCGCGCGCCAGCGTTCGCCCGCGCATGAACGCAAGCGGCGCGATCTCGATTTCGCCGGCGTTGATGCGCCGTTCGATATAGTCCGCATGCAGCATGTCGTGCAGCGCGTCGTAAAGCGGACGCAGATAAGGGTCGACTTTCTCTTTCATGTCGCCCGGCAAAAACCCGATGCGCTCGCCCGCTTCGAGCGCCGGCCGCGACAGGACGATCCGTTCCACCGCGCCGGAAAGATAAAGGCTCACCGCATGGGCGACCGCGATGTATGTCTTGCCGGTGCCCGCCGGGCCGACGCCAAAGGCGAGGTCGGCGCCGGCCAGCGACGCCAGGTAATTGCGCTGGGCGTTGGTGCGCGGGCTGATCAGGCGCTTGGGCGTCTTGATCGACAGATCGGTCGTCGGCGTCGGCGAGGGGTCGTGGCTCAGCTTGGTCGCGGCGCGCACGTCGCTTGCGGTCACGTGCTGGCCGGCGACGAGTTTTGCATAAAGGCCGCGCAGCGCCATCGCCGCCTGTTCGCCCGCTTCGGCCGCCCCGGTGATGTTGAAGACATTGCCGCGCGGGTCGATGCGTACGCCAAACGCCTGTTCAACGATCATCAGATGCGCGTCATGCTCACCGGCAAGTTCGGCCACAAGGCGGTTGTCGTCGAAACTGAGCTGGACGGAGATCTGCGATGACGGGGTCTGCAATGATTGGGCTTGCGATGATGGCGCTGTCGGTTCTTGCATGCTTCGGCGAGGGTCCCTGTTCAAGCCTCCGGCGCCGGGCTTTGTGCATGCGCCCCCGGCGCGAGTTCGCCGGAAAGCGCGTTCGGGGTCACCGCCGTGACCACGACCGGCGCAATCTGTCCTATCATGGATTGTGGCGCGGCGGCGTGAATGCTTTGCAAATATGGCGAACGGCCAATCAACTGGCCGGCCTGTCGGCCCGGCCGTTCAAACAAGACCGGCAGAGTGCGGCCCAACAGCGTTGCGCAAAAGGCGTCGCGCTGGTCCTTCAACAACGCCTGCAGGGCGTCGAGCCGGCGCGATTTTTCCGCTTCGCCGATTTGCCGGCCCATGACGGCGGCCGGGGTGCCGGGCCGGCGGGAATATTTGAAGGAATAGGCCGAAGCGTAGCCGACGGCCTCGGCAAGGGCCAATGTCGCTTGAAAATCCTCATCCGTTTCGCCGGGGAAACCAACGATGAAGTCGCCCGAAATGGCAATATCCGGCCGCGCCGCGCGAATCCGCTCGATCAGGGAAAGGTAATCGCTGGCGGTATGGCCGCGGTTCATCGCCTCCAGCAGCTTGTCCGAGCCCGACTGCACCGGCAGGTGCAGATACGGCATCAGCTTTGGCTCTTCGCCAAGTGCGGCGATCAGCGAATGATCCATGTCGCGCGGGTGCGAGGTGGTGAAGCGGATGCGCTCAAGCCCGTCGATCCGGGCGAGGCTGCGGCACAGCGCGCCCAGTCCCCAGTTCGCGCCCCATTCGCCGGCGTCGCCGGCCGGCGGGGCCGACCGCCAGGCGTTTACGTTCTGGCCGAGCAGGGTGACCTCGCGAACGCCCTGCGCGACCAGCGACCGGGTCTCGGCGATGATGCTTTCGGCGGCGCGGGAAACCTCAGCCCCGCGGGTATATGGGACGACGCAAAACGTGCAGAACTTGTCGCACCCTTCCTGCACGGTGACAAAGGCGGTCACGCCGTTCGCCACACGCTCGCGGGCGAGGTGATCGAATTTTTCCTCGACGGCGAAATCGGTGTCCAGCACGTCGCCATTCCGGCGCGCCGCCCGCGCCAGCATTTCCGGCAGGCGGTGATAGGCCTGCGGGCCGACGACGATATCGACGAGCGGCATGCGGTTGGAGATTTCGGCCCCTTCGGCCTGCGCCACGCAGCCGGCGACCGCGACCGTCATCGCCCGGCCTTTCAAAGCGGCGTCTTCTTTCACCGCGCGCAACCGGCCGAGGTCGGAGTAAAGTTTTTCCGCCGCCTTTTCCCGGATATGGCAGGTGTTGAGCACGACAAGGTCGGCGTCGTGCGCCTGATCGACGGCGCGATAGCCAAGCGGCGACAGCAAGCCGGTGATGCGCTCGCTGTCATAGACGTTCATCTGGCAACCATAGGTTTTCACAAAGACCGTTTTTTCGGTCTTTGCAGGGTCGGCTCCGGCCCTGGAAAGGCTTTGTTTTGCGGGTGTTTGCATAAGGCCGGCATCTATGCGCCAGCGCCTCTTTCTTGGCAAGCAAGATGGACTGGGCAAGCAAGAGAGGCCGGGCAAGCAATGGCGCGCCCTCGCGGTGTTGTGACGCCGCCCGGCATTGATCGCGCCCCGGTTTTTCGCCTAAATCGAACGCGGGGCGTCGGAAGTCGTTTAATGTTTGTAAGATCAGCCAGTCTGGCGGCGTTTGCGTGCCTTGGCTTTTTTATTGCGGGTTCAGCGGCGGCGCGCCAAGGCGCCGCGCAAACGGCGCCGGTCGCCCGTCCCCCGGTCGCCGACCCTGTTGTTGTCGAAATGTTTTTGTCGCAAGCCTGTCAGGCCAGCCCGCCGGCGGTCGACAGCCTGCGAAAACTGGCTGGCCGCAACGACGTCATCGCCCTGTCATGGCATGTCGATTACTGGAATGACACGCCGTCAAAGGACGGCGGCGTCTGGGGCGACCCTTATTCGCGTCCCGAATTCACAGCACGCCAGAAATTTTACAACAAGCGCATCCGCGGGCGCGGCACGGTGTTGACGCCGCAGGCGGTTATCGACGGATTTCTCAGCGTCGCCGGGTCTGACCTTTCTCGCATCGACGCGGGAATCCACGAAGCTCAGCTTGCTGATGAATTGTCGCGCGCCATCCCGCCCGCCATAAAAATCACTGGCTTTGACGTGCACGGATTATCGGTTGCGGTGTCTGGCGTCGGCGCGCCTTATGACGCTTATCTGGTCACGTTCAGGCCGACCGCCAGCACCAGGGTTAAAGGCGGTGATAACGCCGGCTTCGAATTCAACGAGATCAATGTCGTCACCGACAGCGCCAAGATCGCCAGTGAACACAAAGGTCCGGGCGTGTTTGTCGCGCCGGCGCCGGCGCCGGGGCTTGGCTGCGCCGTACTGGTGCAGGAGCGTGCGCAGGGACGCATCGTTGCGGCGCGATATTGCGGGCGCTGATTGCCGCTTGCCGGATTAGTCCGAACACATTTAATCTGCCTTCGGACAAGCGCCCTCAGATGCGCAGGCGGGAAGGAGACAATATGGGCGAGCACCCTCGCATAGGGTTCTTTATCCTGGTGTCAGGCGCGGCCGGACTGGCGTTGGGTGCGGCGATCTTGATGTTCGCCATTGGCGCAAGCCTTATGCGCTGAGCTTGCGGCTCGCGGTTTGTTCCGCGGCGACAGTTTTGCCCAGCGCGGCGATTTCCCTGACATAGGCTTCGCGATTGTTGCGATTGATCTCGTCAAGCTCCGCCGCGCGTTTTTCGTCATCGGCGGAAAGGGCGGCGTAATCAATGTCGCCAAAGCTCAAAACACCCATGTCTGCATAGGCCTTTTGAATTTTCTCCGACCACAGACCGATGTCTTTCACAATGGGGACGATGCGCTGGAACAGCATGGTCCGGAAGATTTTCATATAGCCGGATTCGTTTTGCACCCTTACGCATTCCTCCACCGGCAGGCCGAGAATTTCATAGGTCTCGCGCTGTTCAAAGCGGTCGCGCATGTGATAGCAGGCCTCCACCAGAAACTCTTCGCGTTCATTGCGTTCAGCATCGGTAAGGTGCGGATAAAAGTCGCGCAGCGCCAGCCGACCAAAGGCGACGTGGCGCGATTCATCCTCCATGACATAGGCGTTGACCTGTTGGGCGAGATTGTTTTTCGAGGTCTCGCGAATATTGCCGAAGGCGGCGAGCGCGAGCCCTTCGATCACCACTTGCATGGCGAGATAGGTCATGTCCCAGCGTGAATCGCGCAGCGCCTGATCGACCAGCGTCTGTAATGGCTTGGTCATTGGATAGGCGAGGCCGAATTTTTCAAGCAGCTTTTTATACGCCTCGATATGGCGCGCCTCGTCCATCACCTGCGTCGAGGCGTACAGCTTGGCGTCAAGGTCGGGCACCTGGGTGACGATCTTGGCCGCGCAGATCATCGCCGCCTGCTCGCCCTGAAGGAATTGAGAAATCGTCCAGGCCTGAAAGTGCCGTCGCATCTCGGCCCTTTCTCTGGCGCTCGCTTTGCCCCAGATCGGGGTGTGATAAATGCCGCTCAATTCGTCCGGCAGCTCCATCGGGTTGTCGGGATTAAGCTCGTCGTCCCAGTTGATGCGTCCTTGCGCATCCCACTGCATGTCCTTGCCCTTCTGGTACAGGTGCATCAGCGACTTGCGGCCCTCGTCGAACTCCCAGTCGAACGCGGTCTCGAAATGCTGGGGGATCGTCCACACCGGGTCGATGTCCGGGATCGGGTATAAATCTCGCAGGGATTTGGCCTGACGCATGGTCTCGGACATGGGCTCTCCTCCTGTCGACGCGCTTCAGCGCGTTCTTTGAAGGTATACTGCCCAGTTTACCCTTACCAATCAATGAATGAATCGGCCAAAAGGCAGATCAGCTTTTCTTGATTGGCACGCCGTAAAGCTCAAGCCGGTGAGCGACCAGACGAAAGCCGAGATTTTCGGCGATCTTGTGCTGCAGCGCTTCTACTTCCTCGTTCATGAATTCGATGACTTCGCCGGACTTCACGTCGATCAGATGGTCGTGATGGTCGTCCGACGCTTCTTCGTAGCGCGCCCTGCCGTCCTGAAAGTCGTGGCGCTCTACGACGCCGGAGTCTTCGAACAGGCGCATCGTCCGATAGACTGTGGCGATGGAAATTCGCGGGTCTATCTCGGCGGCCCGGCGGTGAATTTCCTCGACGTCAGGATGGTCGTCGGCGACCGACAGGACGCGCGCAATCACACGGCGTTGTTCGGTCATGCGCATGCCCTTATCGGCGCACAGCTTTTCTAATCGATCCATCGGCCGTCTCCTTTGTCGCGCGGCAGTGAAGCTTACCCAATTCGCGCCCGCATCACCAATGCGTCCTCTCCGTCACGATAATAAGATGGACGCTCGCCAATCTGTTCAAAGCCAAATTTGCGATAAAGTGCAATCGCCGCCACATTGCGCGCACCGACCTCCAGGAACATTCGTGCGGCTCCCGCTTGCCTTGCATCAAGTATCGACCTGGCGAGCAACGCCGAGGCGACACCCTTGCGCCTGCCATCGGGGGATACGCCAAGGGTTAAAATCTCTGCTTCGTCGCCGAGAGGCCGCCACATCACGAACCCGAAAGGCGCTTGCCGTTCCGGGCCGTACGCCAGCAGCGTGGCGACGGCGTTGGCGGTCATGCCGTCCGCCATCGCCCCGCCGCCCCACGCCATGTCGCCGAACGCTTGTTCTTCAAGCCGGGACAGCAATTCGATGTCGTCAAGACGGGCGCGGCGGATGATCCAATCACGCATTGGCGACAAATCCGCGATCTGTCTGCGGTCGCGCGTCGGGAGCGCGAAGGTAAAGTGGCGCAGGCGGATTTTCGTGCGGGTCGGAATTTTGCGCAAGAAGGGCGATGACCGCTGGGTCGGGGTATTCGGTGCGAGGGGATTGTTGTGGTTGCGAGGCCGCCTCCTCGATCAGGTGTGCGCCCGGACCAATCGTATTGAAAGGTGTGCGGCCCGTCGCCTGCTCAAGCCTTGCTCTGGCGGCGGCAATGTCATCGACAAAGGGTTTGAGGATTTCAGCTCCGGCGCAAGAATAGAGCGCGGCGTAAACCTGGCCCCTTCGGGCGTCTATAATCGGCGCAGTGACGGCGAGTTCCTGCGCCCTGCCGGCCGCCAAGGCCCGCAGCGTTGAAACGCCGATGATGCAAGCGGATGAGCCAAGCGCCAAACCGCGGGCAAACGCAATCCCAACTCTCACCCCGGCAAACGTGCCAGGGCCCGTCGTTACGCCAATCCGGTCAAAATCCGCAGCGGCGAGCGAGGTATCTTGCAAGGCTTCAAAAGCCATTTTCGGCAGCGCTTCAGCATGTCCGCGGGGCAGCGAAATAGTGCGCGACCACAGGGTCGATCCGCTGTCCGTGATCGCCAGCGAACAAGCCGCGCCGGTGGTGTCGAATGCAATTACGCGCATGAATCAGCGCCAGGCGATAAGGCTGCGCTAGAGGATTTCACATGCTTCTTCAAAATCCAGGCGCAGATTGCGCGGGTAAAGATTTTCATTTGCGCCATACCCAAGGTTGCAGAGAAAATTAGCGCGCCAGGAGGTTCCATCAAAAAATTCTTTGTTTACGCCCGCCTGATCAAAACCTGACATTGGCCCGCAATCGAGCCCTAGCGCTCGTGCGGCCATTATAAAATAAGCCCCTTGGAGGCTGGCGTTTCGCAACGCGGTTTCGGCGATAAGGGCGTCATTTCCCTCAAACCAGGCTTTTGCGTCGGTATGGGGAAAGAGTTTCGGCAGGTGTTTATAAAACTCCATATCATGGGCGATAATGACGCACACTGGGGCCGCCATGGTCTTGGCCCGGTTGTTTCCCGAGAGGAACGGCTCAAGGCGTTTCTTCCCGGCCACTGTTTGAACGAAAACAAACCGCGCCGGACAGGAATTCGCTGATGTTGGGCCCATCTTGGCAAGATCGTATATCGCCTGGATGAGCGCGCGCGACACATCGCGATCCTGCCAAGCGTTATATGTCCTTGCATCGCGAAAAATCAGGTTCAGCGCAGCGTCGTTTGCAATCTCATTTGTCATGCGCGGAATTCCTGATGACGCCTATTTTTCGTACCTGAAGCCGATTTCCAGGGTAATTTGATACCAGGCGACTTTGTTGTTCTTGATAAATCCCCTGGTTTCGACCACCTCAAACCAGTCAAGATTATTGAGTGATTTAGATGCCGTCGCGACGGCGTTTTCGACGGCGTCCTCGATAGACTTTTCAGACGTACCGACGATTTTTGTGACGGCGTAGACATTCGACATAAGGGACTCCCGCTTTTTTAAATGTGCGCCATCGGCGCTTTGAAATGTTCAGTTTGCGGCTTCGACGCTCGCCACTTCCGGCACGTAATGTTTGAGCATATTCTCGATCCCCGCTTTTAACGTCATTGTCGAAGAGGGGCATCCCGAGCATGCCCCGTGAAGCGTGAGAAAGACAACGCCGGTTTTCGGCTCGAAATGACGGAACTGGATGTCGCCGCCGTCAGCCGCCACCGCCGGCCTGACGCGCGTTTCGATCAGCTCGATTATTTGCTCCACGACTTCGCGATCTTCGTCCTCATATTCATCAAGGCTTGTCGCTAGCGATGGCGCCGGTGCGGACGCCTCGGAAATGATCGGCGCGCCGGCCGCGAGATGATCGGCGATGGCCCCCAGGATCGCGGGTTTGGCGTGCGCCCAGTTCGTCTTGGGGGCCTTGGTAACTGTGACAAAATCCGGACCCAGAAAAACTGAGCGGACCCCTTCCACCTCGAAAAGGACCTCCGCCAACGGTGACGCGTTAGCGGCCGAGGCCGGGGTCGGAAAATCGCGACCCAGCGCGCCGGAACCAAGAATGTCCGCGCCGGGCAGGAATTTCAGGGAATCCGGGTTAGGCGTGTCTTCTGTCTGGATGAACATGGAACTGCCTCGAAAACGGCGAATGACTAGTCTTTCACCTAAGCGCGCGACGGCGGGTTATCAACACCGGATTTCCGAATTGCGGCGCGTAGCATGTCCGTCTATGGCTGTATGTCAGACGCCGGCAATGAACGAGAGCGCGCGATGGACGACAATTCTACAAAATTCACCGATGAAGAGGCGCTGAATTTCCATAGTAAAGGAAAGCCCGGCAAGCTCGAAATCACGCCGACAAAACCTATGGCGACGCAGCGCGATCTGTCGCTGGCGTATAGCCCTGGCGTGGCCATTCCCGTCAAGGCGATCGCTGAAGATCCTGACACGGCGTACGATTACACGTCAAAAGGTAATATGGTGGCGGTGATCTCGAACGGCACCGCAATCCTGGGGCTTGGCGATCTTGGCGCGCTTGCATCGAAGCCGGTCATGGAGGGCAAGTCGGTCCTCTTCAAAAGGTTTGCAGATATCGATTCCGTCGATCTCGAAGTCGACACAAAAGATCCCGACGCATTTATTAACTGCGCGCGTTATCTGGGGCCGGCATTCGGCGGCATCAACCTGGAGGATATTGCGGCGCCCGAGAGCTTCATCATCGAACAGCGACTGAAGGAAATCATGGACATTCCGGTGTTTCATGACGACCAGCATGGGACGGCGATCATCGCCGCCGCCGGATTGCTGAACGCCTTGGACATCACCGGCAAGTCGATAAAGGAAGTCAAGGTCGCCGTTTCAGGCGCGGGCTCGTCAGCGCTTTCGGTTATCGGCCTGATCAAGGCCATGGGGCTGCCCCATGAGAATGCGCTTGTTTGCGACTCTAAAGGCGTCCTGCATTCGGGCAGAAACCTTGATCAATGGCGGTCGGCCCATAGTGTTCCGACGGACAAGCGCACATTAGCCGAAGCTGTAGACGGCGCTGACGTTTTGATCGGGCTGTCCGTGGCTGGTGCGGTTTCCAAGGACATGGTCAAGTCGATGGCGAAGAATCCGATCATTTTCGTTATGGCCAATCCGACCCCGGAGATTTTGCCGGAAGAAATCCAGGAGGTCCGTAACGATGCGATCATTGCAACCGGCCGGTCTGATTACCCGAACCAGGTGAACAACGTGCTTGGGTTTCCGTACATTTTCCGCGGCGCGCTGGACGCTCGCGCCCGAACCATTAATGAGGAAATGAAAATCGCCTGCGCCAAAGCGCTTGCCAAACTGGCGCGCGAAGATGTTCCCGACGAAGTTGCTGCGGCGTATGGAAAACGTCTGAAATATGGCCCCGGATACATCATACCGACACCCTTTGACCCGCGGCTCATTTCTACAATCCCGCCGGCGGTGGCGAAGGCGGCGGCGGATTCCGGAGTGGCGCGCCGCCCAATCGACGATCTTGCTGATTACGCCACAAAGCTGGCGGCGCGCACGGACCCGTCGGCGTCATTTCTGCAAAAAATTTATTCCTCGCTGCGTGCGCGTGAAACGCCTCGTCGTGTCGTATTTGCGGAAGGTGAAGAAGAGGCGGTCGTGCGCGCAGCCTATGCGTTTCAGCAGGAGGGTCTTGGCGTGCCAATTCTCATTGGCCGAGAAGACAAGATAAAAAATGCGCTCGCAGATGCGGGCCTGCCCGTCAACACGAAATTTGAAACATACCATTCCAGAACGGCGCCGCATTCGGCTTTGTATACAGAGTATCTGTATAAACGTTTGCAGCGGAACGGCTATCTTTACCGCGACGCCCAGCGGCTGGTGAATACCGACAGGAACGTGCATGCGGCGTGTATGCTGGCGCATGGCCATGCCGACGGCATGGTGACCGGGGTGACGCGCCATTATGATGTGGCGCTTGAGAACATGAAGCTCGCGCTTGACCCGCGCCCCGGCGAACGGCTGATCGCAATCTCGATCATCCTCGCCAAGGGGCGGACGCTGTTCGTCGCCGACACCAACATTACGGAACTGCCGACGTCGAGCGATCTTGCTGAAATTGCTGTGCAGGTCGCTCACGCCGCACGTCAGCTTGGTACGACGCCGCGCGTCGCTTTCCTTTCTTATTCGAATTTCGGCAACCCAAATACGCCGCACACCCGCCGCGTCGCTGGCGCTGTGGAAATCCTCGATGCACGCAGGGATGTGGATTTCGAATATGAGGGGGAAATGACCCCACGCATGGCGCTTAACGAACGGATCCGGTCAATTTATCCGTTTTCCAGGTTGCGCGGCGAGGCAAATGTTTTGATTGCTCCGGGTGTACATTCGGCGGCTATTTCTACCAAATTGCTTGGTGAAATAGGCGGTGCGACCGTATTGGGGCCATTGCTGATCGGATTGGAGCATTCGGTGCAAATCTGCCAGGTCGGCGCGCGGGTTAGCGACATCGTGACGCTGGCTGTGATGGCGGCGTACGAACTCGACAAGGAGCATCGGTCCTGGGCGGAGAAAAGCGGCTAACGTCGCGCGGTTCAGTCGGCGGTGGCGCACTTGCTGTCGCCCACCGTTTTGGCGAGGGCTGCGCCTTGCCTTGGCGACAAATAGCGACTCCAGCTGACCAGATATACTTTTCCATCTGATGCGCGGTTCACAAACGACCATTCAACCTCGCCGTCGCGATCGAACCTTAAAAGCCTGCCATAGTTCGACTCTTCAACGATGACGTCGTCATCGCTGACAATCTCTGACCTACCTTCTGAAATCGTTCTTATGTCGTGGGTTTTGAACCCTTCTTGAAAAGGTCGTGATACGCTGTGTCCGGCAAGATCGTAAACAATGACGTTATTTACCCCAGCGACATATGATCGGCCTCGCCGGTTCATCCGGTTGTTGTCAAACGTGGCGATTGTCGAGGGTCCAATGACGTCGACGTCGTGCTGATTTGTCCATGGCCCCTGTTTGAACCAGACGATTTTGTTGGTCGAGGGCCTGTAGATGAATATTGTGGAGATATTGCGTGCGCTTAAGAGCAGGTCCCCCCGACGCCAATAGCGGCCATTGGCGTTGATTGGTTGAATGTCATTTAGATGGAGAGGGTCATCCGAATAGAAATCAAGGCCAAACACCAGCCGTTCCAGGTTATTATCAAGCAGGATTTGCGCCAATGATTTTTCAAAAATTATCCTCCCGTCGCTGTTAACATGCATCAGGGCATCTTCTTTGAAGTGATCAGATACGCCGCGAAGGTTTTGCGGTTCACGAAAAGCCATCGCCCAAAACCCATTCTCGCCATCAGACTCAACAGAATGATGGTAGAGGCGCTCGCTCATCCAGACGATATTGCTGCACACGTCGATTTTCACTAGCGGCGACATGTTTTCAAACACCAGCCCGCCATCACTTGTCGCATAGGGATGCATCATTCTCGCGCGTTCGGGTGAATTGTCGCGGTCAAGGTCTGTCAGAGCTGACTTCAGTTTGCTGTGCCGATTAATCTCTGCAAAATCTGGCGCCCAAGTATGAAGCCTTCGCTGTTGATTCAGATCGATGAATTCGACAATGCTTCTGTGCGCATCGCCATCATATCGAGACAACAGCAAATATCCGGAGGACGGACGCGTATTTGCGTCATAGGAAAAGACAAAACCCGCCTCTCCTTCGAAACGATTTTCAGAAACCGCCAGATCAGCACTATCGCCGCCAATAAGTGTCTTGAAAACTTGCTTTGTATTGCGGGGGAGCGAGGCGACTGCGATAGCCGCGTCGCCAAGCATCCCGTAATTTCGCTCGCCAGTCGCTTGATGCAGAACCAGATGACCAAAACCAACCACCCCAAGCAGTAGCATGAGTACGAACAGGCCGATTTGCCAGAACTCGACTTTGTAGGCCATCAAACGGTCGAAAACCGGTCCGCGCTCTGATGGTTCTTCAGGCATGCGTCGAGTCCCTAATCCGATTTTTTGCCATTGTTCACGGCATCGGCAATTTTCTCCGCCAGGCGTTGCGCGACGTCGGCCTTGGGCATTGTCGGCCACATCTCCTCGCCATCGGCAGTGATAATGGCGACCGCGTTAAGCTCGCCGCCCATTGCGCAGGCTTCTCCGGCGGAGACGTTGTTAGCGACGATCCAGTCGCAATTCTTACGTATTCGTTTTGCGCGCGCATGACTGATGACATCATCAGTTTCCGCGGCGAAACCGATGACCAACCTGGGCCTGTTGTGCTCAAGATGGGAAACAGTTTTCAAAATGTCCGGGTTTTCCGCTAGCGCAATGCTTGAGAGACCTCCGCGTTCCTTCTTGATTTTGTGGCCGGTTTCGATTTCGGGGCGATAGTCCGAGACCGCGGCGCAAAATACGGCGATGTCGGCCGGCAATGATGTCTCCACCGGCTCAAGCATCTGGCGAGCGGTTTCAATCCTGAAAATCTTCACACCGGGCGGCGTCGGCAAGTTCGTCGGACCGGAGACCAAGGTAACCCTCGCACCCATACGCGCCAGTGCGCTCGCTATAGCGTATCCCTGTTTGCCGGAAGATCGATTGGCGATGTATCTGACGGGATCCAGCGGTTCATGCGTCGGCCCCGCCGTAACCAGCGCATGGAAACCGGATAGCGGACCCTCTGCGTGCGACACGAACCAGTCCTCAATCGCATTCGCAATCTCACGCGGCTCGGCCATGCGGCCCGGACCGAACTCGCCACAGGCCATGTCGCCCTCATTTGGTCCGATAAAGCGCACGCCGTCATCGCGTAGTCGAGCCATGTTCCGTTGAGTGGCTGCGTGTCGCCACATTTGAACATTCATTGCCGGCGCAGCTAATACAGGTTTGTCGGTTGCAAGCAGCGCCGTCGACGCCAGATCGTCCGCCAGCCCGTTCGCCATTTTCGCCAACAAATCGGCTGTTGCCGGCGCTATGACAACAAGGTCTGCAGAACGTGAGAGCTGGATGTGGCCCATTTCGGCCTCATCGGTTAAATCGAATAAATCCGTATAGGTTTTATTGTTCGAGATAGAGCCAACTGTAAGCGCCGTAACGAATTGCGAGCCGGCTTTGGTCAGGATAACCTTTGCGTCAATGCTGCGCGCCGAAAGCTCTCGGATGAGTTCAATAGATTTATATGCGGCGATCCCGCCGCCGATAATTAGCAGGATGCTTCTTTTACCGTTGCGCATAAGCGGCAAATTAAATCGCCGCCCATGAAATGTCACGCGTCAATTAACTGGGCAGGGAATCTAATATATAGTTAACCGAGGACAAGGAATGTAGCGGTGGCGACGCCAAGTATGATGATCAGCCAAACGAGCCGGTAAGTGCGTTTTTGTGCGTCAGTCAACTTTTGCAATTCCTGGCGATATAAGTCGTCACGCTGTGGCGCCGCCGCCTGCTCATCGATGAGGCGCTCAAGCAATTCGGGCAGGCGCGGCGCGAGATTGAATGTCTTGGCGATTGCTGAGTGAAGTCGTCGCGCCTGTCGTTGCGGCCCGAGAGCGTCGATGATCGAATTTCTCACAATCGGCGCGGCGACCTCCCACATATTGATTTCCGGATCAAGGTCGCGTGCGACGCCTTCAACGACAACCATAGTCCGTTGAAGCAATACCAGTTCAGGCCGTAACCGCATGTCGAACAGCTCAGTCACGTCAAATAGTTGTTGTAATACATTGCTCATGTCGACGCGGTGCGCGGAAAGCCCGAACAACGGTTCCCCCACCGCGCGCAGAGCCTGCGCAAATGCATCAATCGAATGCGTCTTTGGTACGTAACCGGCGTCGAAATGCGCCTGCGCGGCGCGGTAATAATCACGAGTTAAAAACCCATGTATTATTTCCGCGAATATGATCCGCGTTTTTTCATCAATACGACCCATGATGCCGAAGTCGACAAATGTAATGTGCCCCTTTTCATCGACGAGAAGGTTGCCCGGGTGCATGTCCGCATGGAAGAAGCCATGCTGTAGCGCTTGTGCGAGAAAAAACTGAATCAATCGTCGTGCGAGCGCACTGCGGAAAGCGGGGGGGCGCTCGTCAATCGGTTCCGCCAATAACGGCCTTGCATTGACCCACTCCATCGCCAGTACACGCCGTGCGGTCAACGGCCAATAGATTTTTGGCGCTGAGACGCCGTCATATTGATCGATCTGCTCTGCGAAAGCTGAAGCCGCTGCGGCTTCCAGCCGCAAGTCAAGCTCCATGCTGGCCGTCGTGGAAAGTGTCTCAAATAATTTCACCGGCTCGAGGCGTTTTGAGCTGGGGATAATGCGCTCGATTAACCGAGCGAATCTGCAAAACGCCTGAAATTCCGCGCGCACTTCCTGTTCGATATGTGGGCGAAGGATTTTTACGGCGATGCGTTCGCCGCTTCTCAATGTTGCGGCGTGCACTTGTGCGACGGATGCGGCGGCGACCGGTTTGGAAAATTCGCTGAAAATCTCGCTAACCGATTTTGAAAAAGCGCGCTCAACCTCGCGTTGCGCTTCGGCCTGTGAAAAAGGTGGCATTCTGTCGTGCAGACGGCTCAGGTCTCGGGCGACTTCAAATCCGATGATGTCGGGGCGTGTCGCAAGCAACTGACCCAGCTTGATGTAAGCGGGACTCATCGTTTCGAATGCCAGAGCGGCTCTTTGGCCGACTCGCAGCCGCTCGCCGTTCGCGGCGCTTGTTCTTGCGCCAATGCGAGAAAGCGTTGCTATTTGTCGGAGAATAATCGGGTAGTTTTGATCATATTCTTTGGGCAGAAGTGCGTCATGCCTGGAAAGATGTGCGGCGGCGCCTGTTAATCGAAATATGTCGGCTAGGGCGTTGAACATTTGCGCTACGCTTTACAAGCGCCATCCGCTGTGAATTGCCGCAATCCCGCCGGTAAAATTAGTGAAAGAAGTTCGGGCAAAACCCACGTCTTTTAGCATTTGAAGAAATGTGTCTTGACGAGGAAATCGCCGAATGGATTCTACAAGGTACTGATAGCTCTCGCGATCACCAGCCACCTTTTCGCCAAGCCATGGAATGACAGTGTATGAATAGGCGTCATAAGCCGTTTGCAGGCCCTGCGTAATCGGATGTGAAAATTCCAGACAAGCGAAGCGCCCGCCGATTTTGAGAACTCGGCGCGCCTCCCGCAAGGCGGCGTCAATATTCGTAACATTGCGTATGCCGAACGCGATAGTGACAACATCAACGCACTTATCAGGCAAAGGCAACTTTTCGGCATCGCCGCAAATTCGGCGAATTCGTCCCGACAGTTCTTTGGCGTCGTGGCGACTGACGCCGGCAACGAGCATTTCATGATTGATATCACAAATGAAGGCGCGGGCGGACGGCTGAGGTTTTTCGAGCTGGCGCCGGTCGGCGGCGGAAATGAAGGCGCTGGCGATATCGCCCGTGCCGCCAGCCACGTCGAGAATTGTTTCACCGGGCCTGGGGGCCAGACGGTCGATCAATGAAGCTTTCCACACCCTGTGAATTCTTGCGGACATAAGGTCGTTCATAAGGTCATAGCGCGCGGCGACGCGGTCAAAGACGCCCCGCACCAGTCGCGCCTTGTCGTCCGCGGGAACCTCCTGAAAGCCAAATGAGGCTGTTTTTTGCAAATCCACGCTCATCCTTGGTGCAATACCGGTTAAATCGGGCAATAAGAAGCGCCTTGACGACGCAGTTGTGGTTTGACACGCTCAACCCTATGAATTTAGCTATATATTCGCCGGCGCTGCGGGGTTTTGCGCTCGGGGGGTCAAATGATCAAGTCTGAACTAGTCCAGAAACTTGCGGATGAAAATCCAAATCTATTTCATCGCGATGTGGAGCGTATCGTATCGATCATTTTCCAGGAGATATCGGATGCGCTTGCACGCGGCGAACGGGTCGAACTCCGCGGATTTGGTGCGTTTTCTGTTAAGCATCGTCCCGCGCGTATCGGCCGAAACCCTCGAACGGGCGACCCGGTGCCGATAGACGAAAAGTATTCGCCGTTTTTTAAATCCGGCAAAGAGCTTCGGGATCGCCTAAATCAGGATTAGGTGGTTTAGTCGCCACGGTAAGATTGAGGTTAGCCCGGACGCGCTAAGGTGTGGCAATGGTCATCGGCAGTTCAAGATTCAGTTGAGATGAAAAAGTTTTTGGGACGTGTGATCGTGTGGCCGCTGGGTGCGGTGGCGGTCGTGTTCCTTGTCGCCAACCGACAAGAAGTCATGCTGAGTCTCGACCCCTTCAATGCATCCAATCCCGCTATCGCAACAGCGCCATTGCCTTTGTGGGTATGGCTTTCACTTGCGCTACTTTTCGGGTTTTTCCTCGGTGTTATCGGCATGTGGCGTTCTGAAGGCCCAAAGCGGCGTAAATTGAGCGAACTGCAACGTGAGAACGCGGCCTTGCGCAAGGATCAGCGCGAGGCGCCGTCCATGATCCCCGAACGACAGATGAATTCATTATCGGATCCGGAAGAAATTTGAACAGGCGGCTATGGTGTCAAAGCTTGTCAAAATATGTGGCGTGAAAACTGTTGAAACAGCACTTGCTGCGGCGCGAATGGGCGCTGACATGATCGGATTCGTTTTCTATGCAAAAAGCCCGCGCTACCTTGCGCCTGAAATTGCTGGCGACATCGCATTGGAGGTGCGTGAAGTTAGTTACGCGGAAGATTTCACGCCGCCCCGCTTTGTGGGCTTGTATGTCGATGCGGGTGAAAAGTTGTTAGCTGAAACGGCGCCATTTCTGTCCCTGTTTCAGTTCCATGGGCACGAAGACGCCGAACGCATCAAATCCGTTCAGGACGAATTTGGAATGGATATCATACGCGCCGTTGGTGTAGCGGATGAAGCGGATGTTGAGCGTGCGGCGGAATTCGCAGAGGTTGCCGACATGTTGTTGTTTGACGCAAAGCCCCTGAAAGGGTCTGATCGTAATGGCGGGAATGGACTCGTTTTTGATTGGGGCGCGCTTGGAAATTACCGTCAGGCGACGCCGTTTTTGCTTGCGGGCGGCTTAAATTCGCAAAATGTCAGAGAAGCTATTGTGACGCTGGCAAAGATGTCTTCCTTTATAGGCGTCGATGTATCTAGTGGAATTGAGATTGATCCTGGCGTCAAGCATCCGGCGGGGATCGAGGCATTTATTAAGTCTGCAAGAAACGCCTATCAGGAAATGGGACTGAAATGATCAGTGCTCAGCCTGATTCATTTTGCACGGGGCCAGATGAAAATGGTCATTTTGGAATTTTTGGCGGGCGATATATCGCCGAAACATTAGCGCCGCTTATTTTGTCGCTGAGTGATGAATATGATGCCGCGAAGAATGATCCGGCATTCCAAGAAGAGCTTGAGTATTTTCTTCAACATTATGTCGGCCGGCCATCCCCCTTGTATTTCGCGGAACGATTGACGGAATACGTTCGCAAACGCTCGTCCAAAAGTAAGGGCGCCAAGATCTACTTTAAACGTGATGAGTTGAATCATACCGGCGCTCACAAGATCAACAATTGCATTGGGCAAATTCTGTTGGCGCGGCGCATGGGGAAAAATAGAATAATCGCCGAGACTGGCGCCGGACAGCATGGCGTCGCGACGGCCACCGTATGCGCACGTTTCGGAATGCAATGCGTCGTCTATATGGGCGCTACGGACGTTGAGCGTCAAAAGCCCAATGTTTTTAGGATGAAACTTCTTGGGGCGGAAGTCCGCCCCGTGAATTCAGGCAGGGCGACGCTAAAAGACGCGATGAATGAGGCGTTGCGCGATTGGGTCACGAATGTCGAAGATACCTATTACCTGATCGGCACGGCCGCGGGGCCGCATCCCTATCCTATGATGGTACGGGATTTCCAGTCCGTGATCGGCCGAGAAGCCAAGGCCCAGCTTGCGGCGATGGAGGGGCGCTTACCCGATGCGATTGTCGCCTGCATTGGTGGCGGGTCGAACGCGATTGGATTGTTTCACCCTTTTTTGGATGACCCGGGTGTTGAAATTATTGGTGTTGAGGCGGCGGGACGCGGATTGGAAACGCCCGACCATGCTGCGTCGCTTTCTGGTGGCCGCCCTGGCGTGCTCCATGGCAATCGGACGTATTTGTTACAGGATCAGGATGGCCAAATACTTGAGGGGCATTCGATTTCGGCAGGTCTGGACTATCCGGGAATAGGGCCGGAGCATGCCTGGCTCGCAGAAATGGGTCGTGTTCAGTACCAGTCAGCGACCGACGCCGAAGCTTTGGCGATGTTCCAGCTGTGTTCTGAGGTTGAGGGAATTATTCCGGCTTTGGAGCCGTCGCACGCGCTCGCAAGAGCGATTGACAAGGCCGCTTTGCTTGAGCGGTCGAAGCTGCTCATTGTCAATCTATGCGGGCGTGGCGACAAAGATATCTTCACCG
This sequence comes from Parvularculaceae bacterium, assembly GCA_041398145.1. GTDB lineage: Bacteria > Pseudomonadota > Alphaproteobacteria > Caulobacterales > Parvularculaceae > Amphiplicatus. The sequence continues at coordinate 178,290 of JAWKVF010000003.1, forward strand.
TGATGGATTTGTTAGATGAGCGGAAATTGTGATCGAACTGGTGGTCGTTCTTGTCAAAATGTGTAAATTGACGTTAACCGGCCAAGGGTAATAATGCCAGATCGCAAGGGCTCGCGACTGTATTCGAGTGGGCGCTCGGTGGTCGCCTACGAATGAAAGATCAAACACATTGTCACGCACCGCATTCCAAAAGTGCAATGATCTTGCGAAAGCAGATGATGCGTTAGTTGAAAACAAGCTTCGTCGCATTATCAATCATTGCAAAGCCTACCAGTCGCCACAGCTGTTTCGCAGTGTAAGTCAGGCGCTATTGTCACTGGGGCTGTACGCTGTTTTGGTCGGCGGTGTGTTGCTGTGTCTTGACGCTGGCGTTTTCTGGATGGCGGCCGTGCTGATGGTGTTGAGCGCCGGCATGCTTGTAAAATTATTTACCATTCAGCACGATTGCGGGCATGGCTCGTATTTTAAGTCTCGCATCGCAAATCATGTGCTGGGGTTCTTTGTCAGTATTCTGACATTTACGCCTTATGGTTTTTGGCGAGATGCCCATAACCGCCACCATGCCAGTTCCGGGCGCCTCGATAAACGCGGTATCGGCGCAGTTGATACCCTTACCGTTGATGAATTCAATCGATTGTCGCGGGGTAAGCAGTTTATGTACCGTGCGTACCGGCATCCGTCTGTGATGATTTTTCTGGGGGCGCCTTTCTATTTTATCGTGCTGCAGCGATTTCCTTTGGCTGGCGCCATGCCGTTTTCAACGGTCTATCAAGGACTGAAGGTATCTCAAGTCTGGAAAAGTGTTGTGCTGCTAAACCTCGCCCTGGTGCTGGTTTATGGCGGTCTGTCGATTTTGCTGGGGTGGAAGTTGGTGCTTGGCGCCTTTTTGCCTGTGGTTTCGATGGCGTCGTGGGCGGGGGCGTGGCTTTTCTTCGTGCAACATCAATATGAAGATGCATATTGGGCGAGAGGCAAGGACTGGAGCTACGCTAGGGCCGCCATTTTCGGCTCCTCACACTATGATCTGCCACAGATGCTGCACTGGTTTAGCGGAAATATCGGTTTTCATCACATACATCATTTGAGCAGCCTGATTCCGAACTATCGTTTGCAGGAATGTTTTGAGGCAAGCGAAGATTTGATGTCGCTTCCGCGGTTGTCCCTGTCGAAAAGTCTGGAATGTGCGCAGTTGGCGCTGTGGGACGAGGATCGGGGTAAAATGATCGCATTCAAGTCTCTCGGAAGGCCGGCGCGAGCGTAAACGTCTGCGCGTCCCCGCTGCGGCTATTGAATGTCCAACGATATTAGGGGTAATGGCTGAACGGACTGATATATGAGGGTCCGGCGCAGTTATGAGCCGAATTGCGGAAAAATTCACAGAACTGAGGCGTGCTGAAAAGGCGGCTTTCATTCCGTTTTTGATGGCGGGAGATCCTGATTTTGATCGCTCGCTCCATCTGGCAAATGAACTGGCGGAGGCTGGCGCCGACATCATCGAAATAGGCGTCGCTTTCACAGACCCCATGGCTGACGGTCCCGCCATTCAGGCATCCGGGCAACGAGCGCTCCGCAGTGGACAGACCTTGGCCAAAACACTTGATTTGGTAAGGTGTTTTCGAGAGCGTAATAACAATACGCCAATTGTTTTAATGGGTTACTATAACCCCATATATATCTATGGTGTGGAACGGTTCGCGGCGGACGCCGTCGCGTGTGGTGTTGACGGAGTAATTTTGGTCGACCTGCCGCCGGAGGAAGAAGAAGAGTTTACTAACCCTGCCAGCAAGGCCGGCCTCGATTTTATCCGTCTGATCACGCCGACAACGGATGCGGACAGGCTGAGCCGAATTGTGCGACGGGCGTCAGGCTTCCTGTATTACGTATCGATCGCGGGTATTACCGGGGCGGCGGCGGCTGACATTGAGAAGGTAAGGAGCGCCGTCATGCGAATCCGGCAACATAGCCAATTGCCGGTTGCCGTGGGGTTTGGGATAAAGTCGGCGTCGCAAGCGGCGGGTGTCGCCAAAGTCGCTGATGGCGTTGTAGTAGGATCAGCATTGGTTGAATTGTTATGCCCCGAAAAACAAAAGCCAATAGACGACAGTATTGGCGATGTGATCGTCGCGGCCAGGAACATGGCGGCCGCCGTGCATCAAAAACGTGAAGGTAAGTAAATGAGCTGGCTTTCAAATATCACTCCTCCCGGGATCAAGAACATGTTTCGTCGCGAAGATGACGGCGCAGATTCGCTTTGGGTAAAGTGCGCCGGTTGTGGCGACATGATATTTACGCGCGACCTTGAGGCTGCTCAGCACGTTTGCGCCTCATGTGGTTTTCATATGCGGATGCCGATCGAAGATCGATTGGCCGCAATTTTCGATGATGGGGTCTATGAGACGATTGCCATTCCCGAACCGGCAATTGATCCGCTGAAGTTCCGGGACGAAAAAAAATATACGGACCGGCTTAAAGATGCACGCCGAAAGACAGGGCGGCCTGATGCGATGACAGTCGCCAAAGGGCGCATTGATGAGCATGAAGCCGTAGTGGCGGCTCAGAATTTTGATTTTATGGGCGGCTCAATGGGTATGGCGCTCGGTGAGGCGTTGATCGTTGCCGCGGAGACGGCGGTGCAAGCCTCCTCCCCGCTAATCGTATTCACAGCCTCCGGTGGCGCCAGGATGCAGGAAGGCATTTTGTCTCTTATGCAAATGCCACGATCCACCATTGCCGTACAAATGATGAGAGATGCCAGTTTGCCTTATATCGTTGTGCTGACGCATCCAACTACCGGCGGGGTGACGGCTTCTTACGCGATGCTTGGTGATATCCATATTGCGGAACCGGGCGCCCTTATCGGGTTTGCCGGACCGCGCGTGATTGAGCAGACTATTCGCGAGAAGCTGCCGCAAGAATTTCAGCGTTCAGAGTTTTTGTTGGAAAAGGGCATGGTTGATATCGTCGTTCACCGACATGAATTAAAGCCAACGCTCACCAAACTTTTTCGGGTCCTCACGAACCGTAAGGTGCGTACCGAAAATGCGGATAGGCCAAAACAACATATGCCAACAACTGCGTACATCGCGGATAAAGCGGCTGAGTAGGCTGCCAAACTAACAGAATTTCCGTGAATCAGCTCGAGATTGCATTGGAAGAGGTGGCCCGCCGCCGTCCGGTCGCCATTGATCTGGGTTTGGGGCGCTTGACGCGTGTATTGGCTCGGCTGGGCGACCCGCATCTCCAATTGCCTAACACTTTTCACGTTGCAGGAACAAACGGCAAAGGCTCAACTGCTGCTTATTTACGTCATATTCTGGAGGCGAGTGGCGCTCGTGTTGATGTGTTTAGTTCGCCGCATCTCATTCGTTACAATGAACGAATTATTCTTGCTGGCAGGGAAATCGAAGACGCACAATTTCTGGACGCCATTCGGCAAATAGATCAGGCGGCGGGCGAAGACGATCTTACTTTTTTTGAAGCGCTGACTGGTGCAGCCTTTCTTGTCTTTGCTGAATCGTCCGCAAATTTTCTTATTCTGGAAGTAGGTCTGGGCGGGCGCCTCGATGCTACTAATGTAATTGGCAGATCCGTTGCCGCGATAATCACTCCTGTCGCGCTCGACCACCAGGATTTTCTGGGGGATAATGTCGTTGATATCGCCAAAGAGAAGGCCGGTATTTTTCGGCGGAATGTTCCCGCTGTAATTGGTCCGCAAACAGCAGATGTGATGGCGGTGTTGCGCCATGAGGCTGTTGCGGCGGGCGCCAAGCCGTTTGGATTTGGGGCGGAATGGTCAACTTGGGGCGAGCATGGGCGACTTATATACCAGGACCATGCTGGCCTCTCTGACCTCGCCCCGCCCAAAATGGTTGGTGCACATCAATTAGAAAATGCAGCACTTGCTGTCGCCGCAATCCGCGCTGCAGATGTCAACGCAAGTGACGATGTCATCTCGATCGGATTACAAGCCGCGACTTGGCGAGCTCGCATGCAGAGGCTCAGGGCGGGCCCTCTGGTTGAGAAAATCTCGTTCAGCATCGGTGCGGAAGTTTGGCTTGACGGCGGCCATAATCCTCATGCGGCGCGCGCATTAACGCGGGTCGCAGCGGATATGGAGGAGCGAGATCCCAAGCCGCTAATTCTTATTGTGGGCATGCAACACAACAAAGACGCCGCAGGGTTCTTTCGTGAGTTTGCGGGGCTGGCTGCTCTGGCGTGCACGGTTCAGGCGGCGCATCCCGGAGCTTATTCGGCGGAGGATCTGTCGTCTATCGCTGCCAACGCGGGTGTGGCGTCCCAGCCGTTCCAATCAATTGAACAGGCGATCGACTTCGTTCTTGACACCCGCGATGCGGCAGTAAGGATTATTATCTGTGGCTCGCTATATCTTGCGGGAGAAGTATTGAGAACCAACACATGACCCAAGCAACCAGAGTATTAGCCGACTGACTGTTTGATCCACGCGCTTAATGCCGATTTAGGCGCTGCACCTACCTTGGTCGCAGTAAGTTTGCCCTTGTCGAAAATCATCAACGTTGGGATACCCCGGACGCCAAGCTTGCCGGGCGTTTCAGGGTTCTCATCAATGTTAAGTTTTACGATTTTGACGGAGTCGCCTAACTCCGTTGAAAGTTCTTCGAGTGCAGGGCCTATCTGGCGGCAGGGCCCGCACCACTCCGCCCAAAAGTCAACGATCACCGGGGTTTCGGAATCCAGCACATCCGCTTGGAATGAAGTGTCAGTAATTTTCTGCGTAGCCATGCGGCATGCTTCCTTCTTCGAGTATTAGAGTCTGCTGCAGCGAAAATGATTCACCAGATTACCGGTTTGCAACAGGCCTCACCAACCATCTAGGACCGATTGCTGGGTTGTACCAGACGCAATCGGTTTTGGCGTGAGGAAGATAGGCACGTTGTCGGCGATATCAATACCAGATCACGCCTAAGCATTCACAATCGCCTCGTCGAGAAGCTCATCCGGCAAGGGCATGAATTGCCCGACAAATGTCCATAGTATCCCGGACTTCACGGGTTTTTCTGGAAAAGTCTGCTTCAATAAATCGCGGTATGCGGCAATTTGGAAAAGATAGGACCCTGGTGTGTCTTCGACCCGATTTGGGGGAGTGCGATTGGTCTTAAAATCAATGAGTAAAATGCGATCTTCAAGAACTGCGAGCCTGTCAATAACGCCGCTTGTTGCTTGCTGCCGGCCATTGATCTTAATCATCCCGCTGATGGGAACCTCTGCGAGGCTTTCAGGCCCAAACGCCTGCGCAAATTCAAGGTTGCGGAGTATTCTTAGAACCTCGTTTTTCCAGTGAGTCCGGTCGTTTTCGCTAATTGATTCTGCAAAACTTTCGAAAATCTGATCAATCGCTCCGTCCCAGCGGTCCTCGGGAAGCTGGGGGATGGTTTCTAGTAACAGATGTATAGTCTTTCCTCTGGTGCGGCCGCCAATTTTTTCGGCGGGCGCGGATTCTTCTAGACCCGAGGTAGAAGGAGCGAATAGTCGCGGCGTAGGAGATGGCTGAATTCGCGAGCGAAGAAAGTCGGGCAAAGCAGCGACGGCGCCCCTGGTTTTTCCGTACGTTCTGGCTTTATTTTTTTGTCTGTATTCGTTCTTTTTATGTGAATTGGAAACCTGCAAGACGGGCATTTCCCATAGCATGTCGTTTTTACGCGAAACAACACCTAGATGCGTAAAAGCATCCAGCGCCAGTTCGTGCCAATTTTTTTCTGTAATGTCCTTCTTCAGGGACGCCTTGGCGTTGCCGACCTCGTGTCCGCAAATATAAAGCCGGTCACGAGCACGTGTTACGGCAACATATAACAGCCTGCGGTACTCGTCATTGGCTCGGCGTTTTGCTTCTTCTTTTGCTGTGATAATTTCAGGAATGTCAGCCGTTCGCCCCCCCGACATTAATGCCGGCGTGGTCAACTTGTTATCGATTTGAATTTGCAATATGGCATCGCCTGTTTTGGGCGGGCGCCGCTGGCTATCCAGTACAAAGACAATATTGCCTTCTAGTCCTTTGGACTTGTGCACGGTCATTACGCGCACGCTCTTGCCGCTCTCGTCCATGTCACGAACGATATCGGCGTCCATCTTTTCAATGCTTGCCAGGAAGGACCTGATCCCGCGAGGATGAACGGCTTCGTGATTGAAGGCGTGCCGGATGAGTTCTTCAACGGGCTCTTTCGCTGTAGGCCCCAATCGTTGGTTCAGGCAAAACCATCCTGATGGGATTTCGGTATCCAAAACATGATAGAAAAATGCAACAGCTCCTTCGGACAGCCCTACAGACCGTGCCCGTTCAAATTTTTCCCACGCGCCACACCATAGCGCGTTCTCATCTTTGCACGTACAAAGCTCACCATATAGAGACGGCTGGGTCCGGTTTGCGCCAAGTTCAATCAGGTCGTCATCTGTGAACCCAAACATGGGCGTTTTGAGCGTTTCAGCAAAAGATAAACTGTCGTCTGGCGTGGTTACTGCTCTCGCATAAGAGAGTAGATCGAGAACGGCCTGACTATCGGTAAGCTTCATGCGGTCCGCGCCGGCGACAGGAACACCATGCGCGGTCAACTCGCGGATTGTTTCGTGGAACAATGCGCCGCGGCTCTGGACGAGTATTAATATGTCATCCGGCCGGATCGGGCGATTTTGGGATTCCAAAAACTCTCCGGCCGCTAGCCATGTACTGATGGTTTGAGCGATTTGCCGCGCAAGTTTTCGCATGGGATTATCTGCCAGAATAGCATCTAACGGTGCGTCCCATGGCTCTGTTTTTCGTATGTCATCTCGCGGCGCCAGCGGCCAGATTTCAACAAGCCCCGGGTCTTCGCCACGAGTTGCAAGGTGCGTGAGCGGACGTTCGTCGCTGACATTTTCAGCAACCTCGTCTCGGGCGAATAAAGCATCAACGAATTTTAGTATTGGCTCCACCGTACGAAACGAAGCCTTTAAAGGGATATTCTCCAGCTTGCCGGTTGTTGACGCCAATTTGCCGAGATCAATTTGCTTTTCAGCGAATAGCGCCGCATCAGCGCCTTGAAATGAATAGATAGATTGCTTTTTGTCGCCGACAGCAAAAAATGTGCGAACGTTTTCGGTGTTTGCTGTTTGGGCGAAGAATTCCCGCAACGGGCCTTCAATAACACGCCATGCTGCGGGGCTTGTATCTTGCGCTTCGTCTAGCAGGATATGCTCGACCTCCTGATCCAGCTTGTACATCGCCCATGAGGTGCCCGCATCTGACGAAAATAATCGACGAGTTAGGTTGATCAGGTCGTCAAAATCAAGCGACGCACTCGCAAATTTCAGTGAGACAAAATCTTCAGCGCATTTCTTCAATACGATCCATAAGGCGTGTGTCTGATTGGCAATCGTGGCTGATAGAATTTTGATGCGCGCCTTTAAGAATGCATCCTGAACTTGTACAATACTGTCGAGAAGATCTGGGGAGGCTCGGGCGACGTCTGCGCCAAGGAGTTTCTTCCGCGGAGTGCCGCTCTTTGTACAGAATAGAGCTGTAGCCGCTTCGATGGCCTCCTTTGTATTGCTCGCCGCAAGATATCTATCAACATGAATAGCGAGTTCCGCCGATGTCTTCGGGCCGCGCGCCAGCCCTTTTCGCACCCTGTTCCAGTCAAGCGCTGAAAGTATGACCGCAGCGTCGTCGGCATACTCCGTGACAGAAGTCGAAGGATCACATCCAAGATGTGCGCAAAACTCGCGAAAAATGACGCCGAGGCCATCCGGATTGAATAGTATTGGTTCGAATTCTCGCCGGTTTTTGACGATGCAGTCGCGAAGAAAAAACTTTAATTGCGTTCCCGGAATTATGCTGCCGATAATGTTAAATGCTTCAGCAAGATCTCGATCCGTGGTGGAGGCAGTCAAGGCGCGATCTATCGATTTCTCGGCGATTACGAGATTTGCTTCTTCATCGAGCACAGTAAAGCCGGGGGCTATTCCCGCCTCGATTGGAAATTTTCGCAACACCCGTTCACAAAACGAATGAATAGTCTGGATTTTCAAACCGCCCGGCGTCTCAAGCGCCCTGGCGAATAGCCGCCGAGCTCTGTTTAAATCTTTCTCTGTAAGCTTTGCATGATCGCCTTCAAGCTCTTCTAGGGCGCTGACCAGCTTTTCTGAGGGGGCTAGCGCCCACCCGCCGAGCAACGCCAATAGTCGGCTGTTCATCTCTGCGGCGGCAGCCTTGGTGAAGGTGATGCACAGAATCTTGTTTGGCGCCACGCCCCGTAATAGAAGTCGCGCGACCCGGTTTGTGAGGACGCGGGTTTTTCCCGATCCCGCATTAGCTGAGACGAATGCGGAGTTGTCGGGATTCGCGGCAATCGATTGCGCGCGCGTTGTTTCGGCAATGATGTCCCCAGTCGGCGTCATGGTTGCGACCTCTCCGCCTCGCCGGCGGTCTCCCACTCGCGACGGCGTGCAAGTTGATCGTAATCTCCAAAGCGGTTCACGAACTCCGGTCTTGGTTGAGAATGGTAAACTGCGTCGGGGGAATCATACGCTTCAAGTAGTTCGACAAGATGCCGCTGCGCGTCTGCTATTGACGAACTTGCGTCAGTCCCCGACCTGCTCCAGCCGTTTTGGGTGTCATCCGGTTTCCTGTTCAATATTTTAACATATTCGTAGCCACTGACATTCCGGGTGGGTAGTTTCCCAAACCCACCTGCGTTAATGATCACCCCCGTCAATGCGAGCTGCGGACTAAACGTATCGCCCTGCTTTTCGGAAGGAATGGTTCCGGTTTTGTAGTCAAAAATTACAGCGCCGCCAGAAGATAACAGATCTATACGGTCGACGCGTGCTGTCAGGGTGAAGGCAGGAATTTTTGAGATTTGGGCAGAGCCGGTTTCCTCCAATATTGCGGCTACTCCAAAACGTTGACGTTCATTTTGGAAATCGCAGAACCATTCAAATGAACGCAGAAGAGCACTTTTCCATAGTGGGTATTCGTGCTCATTAAAGCCAAAATTCTTGGCATTTTGTGCAAAAAGCCCCTCCAGGATTTCAGGGGTCAGGGGCGTGAGTGTTTTTGCGGCGAGAAAGAAAACTTCATGTAGAAGCCTGCCAATCTCACGCTGGCCGAATTGACAGTTTAGGGGGTCCAGCTTTCTCAGCCGCAAAACATATCTTGCATATATTGAGTAGGGGTCTCGCAGCCACAATTCGACTGCCGTCACAGGTAGCCGTCTCGGACGCAGCGAAGCAGGCAGCCTTACGTTTGGCCGCGATGCTGTTTCAACGGTCGGAGGTTGGTCAAGAAGTTCGACAACCGCCTTAACAGATGCAGATGCGTCAATCTGATCATTGCTTCCCAAGCCTTCAAGGATATTCTTTATCCGAACGAGCCAGCGTGATGGTTTTGACGGCGCTCCTTCCGAGCGTTTAGCGCGGGTGAGTGTTACCTGCCTGTTGGCTGCCAATTGCGCAAAATCGTGCGCGGCCAAACCAATTTTCCGTTCGGTAGATGGCAGGCCTAATTGTCGCCTCATTGATCGGGAAAGGAAGGCGCCTTCCTCGGCGCCGACTGGCCAGACACCCTCGTTTAATCCCGCCAGTATGATGTGGTCTGCATGTTGCAGTCTCGCTTCAAGAGGCCCGAGAATTTGAATTTGTGGAAATGATGAAGTTGCCGGGCGAATTGAAAGTGACGAAATAATCGCAATAAGGATTTCAGCGTAATGCTGGGCCCCGCAATCGGGTGTTTGTTCTAGGGCTTCAACCGCGTCGGATAGGGCTGCGCGGCATTCCTTGCCCCCCTCTCCCCGCCACAAGCGGTCATGCCCCCCCTCCAAATCGTCGTCCGCAAGATATTGAGTAATTTCGACATGACGGCGGATACGTTCCGAAAGGGAGGCGTGCGGGCCGAGATCGTTTGAAAGCGCAGGAAACTGGAGGCGTTCAATCATTAACAGCGCATCGCCAGAGGGCTCTCTGGACGCTTTAAGCCTCGTTTTCAGCCCTTCAAGGCCGTCAAAAGGCGGTGTTCCCCGTGCGGTTATGTCAATCGCGCTAATGGCGTTCCTGCGCTGCGGGGCTGACAGCCCTGCGCCAAATAATGGGTGGTCAAGCAACGAAAGCAGGAGCACCATATCGCCAGGCTCTCGGAGCCAAGATTCAACAAGCAGCAGAAATGTGCCGCACAAAGAATTTTGTGATGGAATGCCGGCGCTATCATCGATGTAAACGCCCCATCGCCGCATTTTTAGTGCGACCCGTCGCGTCAGATTCCTGTCTGGCGTAACGAGGAGAACCGATTTATCCGGAGATTCAAGGGCGCGTCTCAGTTCAATGGAAATTGCCGTCGCTTCATCTTCTTCACTTTCAGTTTCAACAATAACAAGGCCGTCCAATGCATCTGAAACAAAGTCATTTTCCTGGCTAAAATCACGCAGCTTGTTCAGCCACCCATCGGTGGCCTGCGCAGGAAGCAGCGCCGTCGCGAGAAAATTATTGCGTTCATTTCTGGTCCCGCTCCCGGGCCAAGGCCTGACCGAGTTGGCTGTGAGGTTTAGGCGCTGCAATAACGCCACCATGCCCGATTGCGCGTGAGAGTCTTCAAGATATGCGCCGTCGGTGTGAATTGTCTCGACATCAAGTCCTGGAAGGACGCCGGCGCCAAAAGGCAAGTTGATTACAGCCTGCATAAGACGCGCTGTTGAGGGGGCTGCGCCGGTCGAGCCGGCCAGGATGACAGGCGTTCGCGGCCGGGTGCGTAAAAGCCGGTCCGCCTGCGCCTTCACAAGAAGGACTTTTCGCTGGGTGGGGTCGATTCGGTTCGCCGCGCGCAAATATCGGGGCCACATTTCAACGATGACTTCGAGAAAGCGCAGTGAGTGGGCCCAATGCTCGGCATGCTGTCCGACGTCAATAGTTTGTATTTTTCCCAGCGGGATTTCTTCAAGGAACAAGGAATCGAGCAGGCGCGAAAGCTCACGTGCAGCGGATAACGCGGCGGCAAAATTCTGCTCCAGCGCATATTTTCGATCACGCTCCATCACGAGGCGCGCCAGTGTCATCAACCGCTCAGTTTGCGAGACGGGAGGCGGGAGTGCGAAATCGTCTTCCAAGGCGAATTGCTCGACGATGATATCGCCATCGCCGAAATCGCCGATTGCCTGTACTTTTGGTAAAAGCGATGCGTTCCGGCCGCGTGCGCGGAGTTCATCCAGGATTGTTTTGTTAAATGTCCGGGCAGCACGGCGGGTCGGCAACAGCACGATTGATTTTGCAAGAGTAATCTGGTCGTCGCCAATCTCATCCAGAATACCGGCGACGAGGTCCGCCAGAAATGGACGTCCCGGATCAATTGAGAAAAGTCTCGGGTTTTCTATATTGAATATGGTTTTGCCTGCGATCGGCATCATCGGGTTCAACCGTGTTTGAAAAATCGTTCAGCCTCGGCGAGGCCCTCCGGATCGCCGACATGAAGCCAACCGCCGTCATGAACTACACCTTTTAATCGCTCCTTGGCCATGGCCTTCTCCCAAAGGAGTCTCGTCGAAAACGGTCCGTCGGGCGTATCGGAAAATAAGGTTGGTGAAATTATTTGAAGGCCGGTGAAAACATAAGCGGCATGCTTGCCGCGGCGCCAGACAAGCGTGTCGCCCGAAAGATCGAAATCCCCTGATCCATCGTAACCAGAAGCCACGGCAGTAGGAACAAGCAATAACAAGGCATCCATCTTTGCTTGATCCCACTCCGCAACCAGTTTTTCGAAACCGGACTTTTCGGCATTGTCGACAATAATAGCATCGGTGTTCGTGCAGAATACAGGCTCTTTCCCCAACATGGGGCCTGCTTTCTTCAAACCACCGCCAGTTTCGAGTAGCTGACTCCGCTCGTCAGAAAACAGGATTCTAGGTGTTCGTCTGGCAGTCAGGTGAGATTCAATTTTGTCTGCAAGATAGTGGACGTTTACTATCGCTGTTTGGACCCCAGCTTTGACGAGGCCGTCGAGCGCATAGTCTATCAGTGGTTTTTCGCAGACTTTTATCAGTGGCTTTGGCGTATCTTTGGTTAGCTCGCGCATTCGCGTGCCCATACCGGCGGCGAGAACCATAGCTTTGTCAGGGCGATGCTTGGTCATTGAAAACAATCAAAGTTCTTTTGAAAAAAAGTTTGAACTGCTTGTAGTTTGGGGTGGTGCAAATTGTTCTTGAAGTGGGCTTCAACACGCGGAAGTAGCTCAGCATACCGCTTTTTTCCATCTCGTTGGTCAAGGCGAGAAAATATGCCGAGAATCTTTGCATTGCGCTGCGCACCCAAGATTGCATACTCTGTAAGAAATCTGTCGCGATCAAAATCGCTGTCCTTGCGCTCAGCAGATGTGATGTAGTGATCAATCATTTTGGCGGCAAGTTCGGGCGCGACATCTCGGCGTGCATCCTCAAGCAATGAGACCAGATCATATGCAGGATAGCCGATCAGAGCGTCTTGAAAGTCAATAATGCCAGTTCTTTGTATCCCTTGGCGATTGTTTAGCCAGAGCAGATTTTCCGCGTGGTAATCCCGTAAGGTTAGCGTGGAGGGTGGAGACAGGCAGTCCAGCGCGCCTGACCAGGCCGCCATGTAATCGCGTCGTGCTTCTTCTGTTGGAGATTCGCCTTTGGCACGGGGCCAGTACCAGTCGACGACAAGCAGTGTTTCGGCTTCCAGCGCTAGCCTGTCGTAAGTCAACAATACGCGTGCGTTATTCTTGATCAGGTCGACTTTCGCAGAGTCCAGGTGAATTAAGCAATCAATCGCAGACTGGTATGCCAGTCGTTCATCAATCGATGATGTAATTGCCTTGTTGTACAGGCTGTCGCCCAAGTCTTCGATAATTGTAAATCCCAATCTATGATTCGCATAGAATACTCGGGGGGCTGAAAGGCCGACTTTCAGAAGGATTTCAGAAATTGCAATGAACTTTTCGATGCTTGGCCCGGCCAGTCGCGCCATTGCATTATAACCAAGCCGAATTCGTTCTTCCCTCGACGCATTTGGCGGACATGTAGGCGTTTCAGCGGCTGGCGGCGCATCCATCAAAATCGCGGTCTCACCGTTCAGTGTTAATCGATAATAACTTCTCGTGGATGCGTCGCCAGCGATAGGCGTGATGGTCGCGTCCGCCCAGTCTGACTCGGTGATGAACTTGGCTTTTTCAGCTTGCCGGTTCTCGTTATTGCGTTTGGTCAAGATCGGTTCTCGATTCTAGTCGTTGTCGGCGGTTGAGATCATCAAATAAGCACGCCCATTTGCTGTTTCCTTTCACCACAGCTTCTCGCCCGTCGCCGTTCTGGTGATGCCTTAGCTCAACGAAGAGACGCTCTGGTGGAAGGAGATCATCAATGAGTTCCGGCCATTCGATCAGAATTACGCCGTTTTCCAATGCCTCTTCCAATCCCAGCTCCCATATTTCTTGTGCGGATTCGAGGCGATATAAATCAAAATGCCATATCAGAACGTCAGGCGCGTCATAGCAGGATACGAGCCCGAAAGTTGGGCTGGGCACATCGATTTGCCCGGCCTTTGATCTGATTATGGCTCTTGCCAGCGATGTTTTGCCTGCACCCAGCGGGCCGGTCAGCGTGATAATGTCGCCGTCTTGCAGAGAAGCGGCTATTTTCTCACCTAGTTCGACCGTTTCCTGTTCCGTTGGGAGGAGGATTCTCAGATACATTGATGGAATGGTTTGAAGCTGATGACGGGCTAATTGTAATGCGAAATTCGACTATTTAGGTAGGCCAAATCTAGCGGATCGCCTAGGGGCGGCTGAAATTTAGCCTGCCGACAATCCTGCGAAAAAGGGCCGAATCGACCGGCAGAGCCGGTTCCCGCTGGCTCCCCGGCAAATGCAATGCAAGAAAATGGTTGCGGCCTGCGCATCGCCGGATATGAGTGGGGCCCCGCAAATCAGGCGCTGGAGTCCCAGGCCGACCGCAGACGAAAATGAGACGAGCCCACAATGCCAAAAATCACCTATGTCGAGCACGATGGAACAGAACATGTCATCGATGCGGAAACCGGGATCTCCGTCATGGAGGCGGCGATAAAAAACATGGTGCCGGGGATTGACGCTGATTGCGGCGGCGCTTGCGCCTGCGCCACCTGTCACGTTTATGTGGATGCAGCCTGGGTTGAAAAAGTCGGCAAGCCGGAGGCGATGGAAGAATCCATGCTGGATTTTGCCCATGAGCCGAAGGAGACGTCGCGACTGTCGTGCCAGCTCACGGTCGTAAATGAGCTTGATGGTCTGGTGGTGCGATTGCCCGAATTTCAGGGCTGAGAAGTCGCTTGTACTTGACGTCGCGCGGTGTCCGCGCTTCCCTGAACAAATGGAGAACCTAAACCAGCCGCTTTTACTCGCGTTGGGGCCGGACGTGGTTACGCGTCCAGACGTTACGTCAAGCCTGACCCGCGGCGTGTCGCGACTTTTCGCCAGCCTTGGTTTGGCGTCCCTGGCCGAGTTTCGTTTGCCGAACGGCCGACGTGCTGATCTGGCGGGGCTGTGCGGGCGTGGACGCCTGGTCATTGCGGAGATCAAATCCTGCCCGGCTGATTTTACGGCTGACCAAAAATGGTCAGGTTACGTGCAGTTTTGCGACGAGTTCTATTTCGCCGTGGCTGACGGATTTCCTTGCGATCTTCTGCCGCCTGAGGAAGGGTTGATCGTGGCGGACGGTTTTGGCGGCGCGGTTGTCAAGCGGCCTTGCGTTCGTAAGCTCGCTCCGGCCAGACGCAAAGCGATGACGTTGCGGTTTGCGCGTCAGGCCGCGTTTCGAAACGAGAGGTTCCCCAGAGGGCAGATCAATGAGTGTTGATAACGATTTGGCGAAAATTCAGGAGATGGTCCGCCAAACTTACGCGATGTTGTCTGGCTCGGCGGGTCCACGCGACTACCCGTCGGTGAAACACTTCTATCACCGCGATGCGCGTCTGGTTCGAACTGGTGTGGACGAGAGCGGGCGTCCGTTCGCTACAGTCATGAGCGTGGACGACCACCATCGTGACGTCGACGAGAAACTGGGAAGCCTTGCATTCATTGAAGAGGAGCTGTCGCACGAGTGCGAAGTATTCGGGAATGTGGCGAGAGTGCGAAGCGTTTACCGGTCCGTTTACGGCGAAGGGGCTGATCACCGTGAGGGCCGCGGCGTCAATTTCCTGAACCTGATACGCGACGGCGAAGGTTGGAAAATCATGTCTATCGTCTGGGATAATGAAAGACCGGGTCTGTCTTTAGACGGATAGATGGCTGACAGCGGCGGATCGGCGTTTGGCTGGTGCGCGGCGAGCCGAGTGCGCATCAATTGGGCCGCCCTTGAAGGGGCGGCCCTCTGTATGCAAGGCGTCGATTATGAGCAAATTGCGTCTGTTGGAGTTTAGCAATCAGCTTCCAAATTTCTGAAGGCGCCTGATGCGAACCGGTGTTGGTGGATGGAAACCTTCAACCGGTGAACCACTTATCCTGCAACGGCCCCTATAAATCGGCCGCGTTCATGATTTCGATCTCGCCGAGATCCAGCGAGCGAACGCCGGCTTCGATGCTCTCGCGGTCGCCAACGATAACCCAGATCAGGCTTTCGGGATGAACAACCTCGTTTGCGGCGCTTGCGATGTCGTCAAGCGACAGGTTCTCGTACTGACCTTTCAGCGTCGTTGGATAATTCCATGGCCGCCCGAACCGGTTGGAATTGATCAGGCTGCCCAGCAGATCACCCGACGTTTCATAATTGCCGGGTAATGACCTCGTGTTATTGTCAACCGTGCGCTTCAGCTCCGTCGGCGTTGCCGGCCTGGTTGATTTAAAGGCGTTCAATTCGATCACAAGCTCACTGAGCGACTCCTTTGTTTTGTCGGTTTGCACTGGCGCATAGACCAGATACGGGCGTTGCCCGCGGGCATTCTGGAAGAATGTATACGCGCCGTACGCCCAGCCCTTATCTTCGCGCAGGTTCATATTGACCCGTGCGGAAAACTGACCGCCCAGAATATCATTCATCGCCGTCAGCGCGATGTTGTTCGGCGCGCCCGTCGGCGGCGCGACATGGCCCGCCAATATCAGCGATTGCGGCGAGCCGGGCTTGTCCACGATGATGACTTTTCCACGGGCGGGCCGGTCGACGCGGGCGATGTTTTTCGCGGGAATTTCGTCAGCCGGCGCGCGCCAGCCGCCGAACGCGCGTTCCAGTTGCGGCTTGATCGACGCAAGCGTTGCGTCGCCCGTCACAAAAATCGTGGCGTTATCCGGCCTGAGCCATGTTTTGTGGAAGTTCGCCAGGTCATCGCGGGTAAGCGAATTAATCGAGTCAACCGTACCTGACCCCGTGAACGGAACGCCGTAAGCGTGGTTCTCGCCGTAAATGAGCGGCGGCAAGATCCGTAATGCGAGTTGCACGGGGCTGGCTTTTTCCTGGGCGATTCCTGCGATCCACCGTGTCCGGAGTTTTTCCATTTCCGTGGTTTCGAAGGCGGGGTTTTGAATCACATCGGCCATAAGGTCGAGTGACTTTGCAAGGTTTTCCTTTAGCGAAGACAAGGTGACGCTGGTCATGTCGAGGTTGGAGTCGGCTGATAACGTCGCGCCGAGCGTTTCAACTTCTTCGGCAATTTGCAGAGCGCTGCGGCGTTTGGTGCCTTCGTCAAGCATTGCGCCGGCGAAGGACGCAACGCCAAGCTTGCCGCCCTCAACAGAGTCGGCGGCGTAGCCTGCGTCAAACTGCATGGAGATGTTTACAACAGGTACGGTCGGCCGGTTGGCGACAACAACCTTGATGCCGTTGTTCAGCGCGCCTTCTTCAATTTGCGGGAAAATCAAATCCGGCGACGAAGTTACCGCCGGCAAGCCTTTGCTACGGTCAATCGCCGATACGCTGGTGCTGTATTCGGGGAAGGGAAGCACCGTCAACTGGTAATAGCCGGCGTTCATGACGTCGCGCGCCGCCGCCAGAACTTGCTGAGGCGTCGCCTCGTTGAGCCAGTCAAGTTGCTTGTTAATGAAGCCTGGGTCGTCCGCATACAGCGCGCCTTCGGCGAGAGTTACGGCTTTGCCGCCAAAGCCGCCGACTTTTTCCAGCCCGCGCAGGACTGACGCTTCAATCGACGTCTTGGCGCGTTCGAGTTCAGTGTGCGTCGGCCCGTTCGTGAGAAACTCAGACAGAACCGCCGCCATTTCCTGCTCGACGTCGGCAGGGTCGGTCCCGGTTTTGGGATCGACCGTGACCGAATAAAAGCTCAACAATTCCTGATCCTGCATTGATGCGGTGGCGCTCGTTGCGAGTTCCTTTTCATAAACCAGCGTCTGATAAAGCCGCGAGGTCTTGCCGCCGCCGAGCACTTCCGCAGCGAGCGTCAGCAACACCGCGTCTTTTGTGGTTCTGCCCGGCGCGACCCAGTTTCGGTCGATCTTCACCTGCGGCACGCGGTCATACATGATTTCTGATTTGCTTACCGCAAGCTTAGGCGCGTTCGCTGTCGCCCGCGTCAGCGGCGGGCCGGCGGGGATATCGCCAAAATATGTTTCGACCTTTTCGCGCGCGGCGGCCGCGTCGATATCGCCAGCGATCACGAGCACCGCGTTGGCGGCGCCGTAATATTCACGGAACCAGTTTTTCACGGTTTCAAGGTCGGCGGCGTCAAGATCCTCCATCGAGCCGATTGTCGAATGCGAGTACGGATGTCCCGCCGGCAGCAGGCCGGCGAGCGTTGCATACTCCATCCGGCCGTATGGCTGGTTATCGCCCTGCCGCTTTTCGTTTTGTACGACGCCGCGCTGCTCATCGAGCTTTTCCTGGGTGACGGCGCCCAGCAAATGACCCATGCGGTCGGATTCCATCCACAGCACGCGATCAAGCGCAGTGGTCGGCACCGTCTGAAAATAATTGGTGCGATCAAACCAGGTCGTGCCGTTCAGATCGGTTGCGCCGATCTCTTCCAGCGGTTGAAACCAGTCCCCGTCATAGTTTTCAGACCCGTTGAACATCAGGTGTTCAAATAAATGGGCGAAACCGGTGCGCCCTTCCGGCTCGTCCTTTGAGCCGACGTGGTACCAAATTGACACTGCGACCACCGGCGCCTTGCGATCTTCGTGAACGACGACGCGCAATCCGTTATCCAGAGTGAATTGATCGTACGGAATTTCGATATCGGCGGCGCTTGCATGAGCTGTTGCGGCGGTGAGTATCGCTGCGGCCGACGCCGCTTTTAAAAACTTCGCCGTTCTTAAAAACTTCATTGTGCTGTCCTTTGACTTACCGCGCGCCCGTGGGAGCCGCAGGGGCGGCTCCAGCGTGTTAGTTTTTCAGTGTAATAAAGGGCGGTCAAGCGATCCGCCGCAATTCGTCTCGCGCAAGGCTCGTCTCGTCGCGCGCTGCGGCGAACCGTCCCTATGGGCGGGATCGTGCCGTCCGTGCATAAGCAGGCAGGTCCTCGCACCTGCTGGTGCTGATCAAAAAACCGGGCGTTGCGGAGAAATAGTCTGTATACTGCCAATTTTGCGGCGTCTTTCACCTTGGCGCGCGCTTCGCGAGGATGCGTTGCAGCGTGCGCCGGTGCATGCCGAGACGGCGTGCGGTTTCAGAGACATTGTGATCGCACAATTCGTACACCCGCTGAATGTGCTCCCAGCGCACGCGGTCCGCCGACATCGGGTTTTCGGGCGGCTCCGGGCGCTCGCCGCCGCGCGCCAGCAAGGCTTTTTCAACGTCGTCGGCGTCGGCGGGTTTGGAAAGATAATCGACGGCGCCGGCCTTCACGGCGGCGACGGCGGTGGCGATATTGCCATAGCCGGTAAGCATCACAACACGGCAATCCTCGCGAAGGTCATGAACGCCGTTGACGACTTCCAGTCCGTCGCCGTCCTCCAGCCGCAGGTCGACAACAGCGAACGCCGGCGGGCGTTCGCGCGCCAACCCCAGCGCATCTTTCACGCCGGCGGCGAGCATCGGCGTAAACCCGCGTTTTTCCATTGCGCGGCCAAGGCGGATGCGAAACGGCTCGTCGTCATCGACGATAAGAAGGCTTGCGTCTTCCGGCAGGTTTTCGTTGGGCTCTCGTTCATTGTCCATTGATGCGTCTTCAGTCCAGGTTCTGAGCCAGCGCTCCGGGCTGGCCATTGTTAAGCTGTGTTTGCGCCGACATACGCGCCGACGCAACCTTTGGGCGCGCAGGATCGATCATGTTGACGACTCCGGTTCAAGGGCTTCCCGCGGCCAGCGGGCGGCGACCCAGGCGCCGGTCTGGCCGCTGCCGTCCTCCCATTGCCGGTTATCGAACAGGATCGATGCGCCAGTGCGTTCCAGCAGGGTTTTAGCAATAAAAAAGCCGAGACCAAGGCCGCCGTTTCCGGTGCGCGCGCCCTGTCGTATCCGTGTTTTGCCGCCGAGATAAGGTTCGCCCAGCCGGCCGAGGATTTCGGGCGAAAATCCGCGCCCGTCGTCGAGGATCTCCACTCGCAAGCTGGCGGCGTCCCAGTCGGCGGCGACCAGTACGCGTGATTGCGCGTAACCGACCGCGTTCTCGATGATGTTGCGAAGGCCATAGATGATTTCGGGGCGGCGCTGCACGATCGGGGCTTTTTCGTTTTTCTCTCCGCCCTTCATTTCGAATATGACGGCGACGCCGGCGGTGTTTTCGACGAACGGGGTCGCCGCCTCTTTCAACAAAAGGTCAAGGCTGATGCGGTCCATCATGGCGTCGCCGGCGTCGCCCCGATTGGACAGCCGGCCCAATATTTCGCGGCAACGCTGCGCTTGCGAGACCAGCAGTTTCGCGTCGTCTTCAAGAAGACCCTGGCCTTTCAGATCGTCGGCCATTTCGCGGGCGGTCAACTGGATGGTTGCGAGCGGCGTTCCAAGTTCGTGCGCCGCCGCCGCCGCAAGGCCGCCGATCGCCGCGAGGCGCTCTTCGCGCGCCAGCACCAGTTGCGAGGCGGCGAGCGCGCTGCGGATCTGCGCCGACTCCTTGGCGATGCGGTGGGCGTAGGCGGCGAAGAAGGCGACGCCAAACGACAGCGCCACCCAGATGCCAAAGGTCAGCACCGGCGGCAGTTGATAGCTTGCGCCGATGCTCCACGGCAGCGGCAGACGCCATGACGCAAGCACGCTGACGCCGGCGAAAGCCAGCGCGCCGATCAGCACCGTCAGTCGTACCGGCAGGACGCTGGCGGCGATGGTCACCGGGGCGAGGATCAGCACCGCGAACGGGTTTTGCAGCCCGCCAGTCAGAAACAAAAGGACGCAAAGCTGGATGATGTCGAAGGCGATGAACGCCGCCGCTTCCCGGTCGCTCAGGAAGCGCTGCGGCGAAAACCGCAGCAGCGTGAAGATGTTCAGCCATGCGCTGGCGACGATCGCGCCAAGGCACAGGCCGAGCGGCAGCGGGAAACCAAGCCCAAAATGGGTGATCAGGACGGCGGCGAGCTGGCCGCCGACGGCCAGCCAGCGCAGCGTGGTCAGGGTGCGTAGGCGCACCGGGCCGCGCAGGGCCTGTTCCGCCAGATCTTTTGGTAACTGCGTGTTGCGCATATTCGTCCCAGGCCCGTCTATTCCAAGGTCTGTCTCTGGCGGCGGCGCGTGATCGGGGCTAGTAAGCGCCGATAGAAGGAATAAGCGAGCCGCCCGGCGGTTGAAAGGTGTTGATCATGCGGTCTGTTTTGTCTGTTGCGGCGTTCTCTCTCCTCGCCAGCCTTGCGGCTTCGTGCGGCGGCGAACCCAACTCCGCTGACTCCGGCCCGGCGGCTGACGCCAGCGTTGGCGGCGAAACGGCGGCGGTCCCTCGTGTCGAGGTGCCGGCTGAAGCGCTGATTGAACTTTCGAGCCAGTTCTCCGCCGACTTTGCGCTGATCGATCAGGACGGCGCGCCGCTCAGCGACGATGATCTGCGCGGCAAGGTGCTGCTGGTTTATTTCGGCTTCGCGTCCTGCCCGGATGTGTGTCCGCTGGCGCTCGGCCGCCTCAGCGGCGCTTTGAACGAATTGACCGACGCCGAACGCGCTGAAATCGCGCCGTTGTTCATCACTGTCGATCCTGATCGCGATACCCCCGAAGCGATGAAATCTTTCCTGTCGTTCGATGATCGCATTATCGGGCTCACCGGCGACCGCGCGGCGGTCGAGGCCGCCAAGGCGTCGTTCAAAGTCTATGCCCAGGCGCAGCCGCTGGCGGATTCGGCGCTTGGTTATACCGTCCAGCACACCAGTCTTTTTTACCTGGTTGACCGCTCCGGCCAGCCGCGTTTCGCTATTCAGGACACTCTGACCCCCCAGGAATTGGCGGAAATGCTGCGTCGCGCCATTGAATGGTAGCATTTTGGAGGCGGCAGTATTGGCGTAGAGCGCTGATATTTCAGCATAATCTCCCGCACTAACGGTTTGGTCAGACTTTCCGTCCTGTAATAACATGTTGCATTGCCCACAAGGCGCGTGGCAGTCTGCTGCGCTGCGGCGGATTTTGCAGGCGTAAGGGGAGACGTTTGCCGTCGGTTGTTCTAGTTGCGTTGGCGCGCCGGAAGGGGGCCTATGCTGTATTCTGCTTACGAGCTTGGTTACGCTGCGGTGGCGCCCATGAGACTGGCCGCCGGCGTTGGCGCAAAGTTCTGGCGGTCGTCGCTCAACCCGCTGTCCGAGACATGGCTGGGGCGCACCTCCGCCGCCGCTCTCGACGTGATGGAACACGCCACGCGGCGATATCCCAAACCTGAATGGGGTCTGGAGTCGACGCTGTTGAATGGCGTTGAAATTCCCGTGCTGATTGAGCCGGTGCTGGAAAAGGATTTCGGCGCCTTGCTGCATTTCCGGCGCGACGAAGACGGCCTGCGCGCGGCGCGCGGCGACAGGCAGGACCCGGCGGTGCTGGTCGTCGCCCCGATGTCGGGCCATTACGCGACCTTGCTGCGCGGCACGGTCGAGGCGATGCTGCCCGAGCATGACGTCTACGTCACCGACTGGGCCAACGCCCGTAATGTGCCGGTGTCGGCCGGTCGGTTCGATATGAACGACTATATCGATTACCTGATCGAGTTCCTGACCGTGATCGGTCCTGGCGCGCATGCTATGGCGGTGTGCCAGCCTGGTCCGGCGCTGCTGTCCGCCGCGGCGCTGATGGCTGAGGCTGAAGACCCTCATCGCCCGATGTCGATCACCATAATGGGCAGTCCGATCGATACGCGCCGTTCGCCCACCGTGCCGAACAAGCTCGCCTTTGAGCGCAAGCACGAATGGTTCGAACGCAACATGATCTATACGGTGCCGCCGCCCTATCCGGGCGCGATGCGCCGCGTCTATCCGGGTTTTGTGCAGCTTTATTCGTTCCTGTCGATGAATTCCGACCGGCACCTCAACGCGCATTACGATTACTTCAATCATCTGGTCGACGGCGACGGCGACAGCGCCGACAAGCACCGGACATTTTATGATGAATATCTCTCGGTTACCGATCTGACCGAGGAATTCTACCTCCAGACGATCCGCGAGGTTTTTCAGGAATTTTCCCTGCCCGACGGCAAGTTCATGCATCGCGGCCAGCGGGTGAAGCCCGAAGCCATCCGCGATATCGCGCTGATGACCGTCGAGGGCGAGAACGACGATATTTCCGGCATCGGCCAGACCCAGGCGGCGCACGACCTTTGCGTCAACCTGCCCGACCGGCTGAAGACCGACTATATTCAACCCGGCGTCGGGCATTACGGCGTCTTCAACGGATCGCGCTGGCGCAATGAGATTCAACCACGAATTCGCGATTTCATCCGCGCCAACAACTCCGTCTCGCAACGGGCGCTGAAACAGGCCGCCGAATAAGCGCGCGCGGTTGCCCGCCGCGCCGCAGTCGATCTGCTGACCTGCGGCGCTCGTCCCGGCATCGTTTCGATGACTGAGCCTCATCGCGGTTCTTGTCTCCTCGTTTTATCAGACCTGGTCATGATAGGGCTGCTGAGGGGGAGGGGGATGAATTTTTGTTTTCCTTCAGAAACAAAGACATAAATGGTTAACGCAAAAATCGCCTGATCCGTCAGACTTGCTCCCGCGCGCGCTTGCCGCACCGCGTGCGGCTGACTAAGGTCGCGCCCACATCATGTTTCTGGCTTGCGGGAGGGGCGCCGGCGAGCTGTCATTTCGAGGGGTCTTAATGGATGCAATCACCAGCCTGATCGGCACCGTGAACGGGTTTGTCTGGGGCGTGCCGATGCTGGCGCTGTTGTTGGGCACCGGGCTTTATCTCACCATCGGCCTTGGCTTCATGCCGATCCTGCGCATTCCTTACGCATTTGGGCAGTTGGTGCGCGGCGGCAAGCGTCATTCCGGCGAGGATGGCGACGTGTCGCCGTTTGGCGCGCTGATGACGGCGCTGTCGTCAACCGTCGGCACGGGCAATATCGCCGGCGTCGCCGTCGCGATCGCCATTGGCGGTCCGGGCGCTCTGTTCTGGATGTGGATGACCGCGCTGGTCGGCATGGCGACGAAATACGCCGAGGGCGTTCTCGCCGTTAAGTTTCGCGAAATTGATGCGGACGGTCGCCATGTCGGCGGCCCGATGTATTACATCAAGAACGGCCTTGGCCGGTCCTGGGTATGGCTCGGCGGGCTGTTCGCGATTTTCGGCATTTTCGCCTCGCTCGGCACCGGCAATTACATCCAGGTCGTCTCGGTCGCCGATGCGATGCACTCCAGTTACGGCGTGCCGATCTGGGTTTCCGGCGTGGTGATGATGGTGCTTGCGGGCGCGGTTATCCTCGGCGGCATTCAGCGGATCGCGAGCGTCGCCGGCAAGCTGGTGCCGGCCATGGCGTCGTTTTATTTCATCGCCGGCGTCATTGTCATCGGCCTGAATATTGACGCGGTGCCGGCGGCGTTCTCGCTGGTGTTCCAGCGTGCATTCGGGTTTGACGCGGCGGCTGGCGGATTTTCCGGCGCGCTGTTGATGCTCGCCATGCAGCGCGGCGTCGCGCGCGGGATATTCTCCAACGAAGCCGGGCAGGGCTCGGCGCCGATCGCCCACGCCGCGGCAAAGAACAAGGACCCGGTGAATCAGGGCGTCATCGCGATGCTCGGCACGTTCATCGACACCATCGTGATCTGTTCGATCACCGGCATCGCGATCTTGACGGCCGGCGTCATTCCGGCCGAGTGCAATGCCGTGTCCATTCTGGCGAATGACGTCATGCCGGCGGTGTGCGACACCGGCCCGCCGATCACCATCGCCGCGTTCGAAGCGTCGCTGCCGGGCATTGGCGGGCATGTTGTGACCATCTCTCTTGCCCTCTTCGCCTTCACCACCGTTCTCGGGTGGAGCTATTACGGCGAGCGCTGCGCGGAATATCTGTTCAGCGAAAAGGCGGTGCTTCCCTACCGGATTTTGTATGTCGGCGTCGTGCTCGCCGCCGCGCTCGTGCTTTACACCGGCGACAATATGGACGCCCTGATCAATACGATCTGGTTGGCGACCGACACCCTTACCGGGCTGATGGCCGCGCCGAACCTTGTCGCGCTTCTTGGCCTGTCGCCGCTGGTGTTTCGGATGACGCGAGAGTATTTCGAACAGGAAAAGCGTAAATAAGCGTGCGCCCGGCGCGCGCCGCAACAAGGAGCAGGGTCGTGTCGAAGTGGTTGTGCGTAGCGTTGGCGACGGCGGCGTCCGTGGGGGCGGGGTCCGTCGCGTTGGCGCAGGAAGACGGCGCCCCGGTGTTGCGCGACGCCGGCGTTTATCTGCGCGCGGGCGGCGGCGTCAGCTTCGCGCAGGATCTTGAACAGGATAACGCCTACAACCCGGATTATCTGTATATCGTCACCCCCGCCGACACCCGCACAACGTCGCTCGGCGACGGCGTTTCGGTTTCCGCCGCCATCGGGTTTCAATATCCTGGCCGTACCCGGACCGAGCTTGAATATCGCTATCTCGAAGCCGGCGTTGACGGGGTCGTCGAAGATGGCGGGTTCGATCCCGCGTCATTGACGGTGTGGCCGGTCACGGTCCCTGCCGCGGACACGGCGGCCGTTCATGCACTGATGTCGAATGTGTACGTTGATTTCGTTCCTGGCGGACGGGTGTCGCCTTATATCGGCGTCGGCGTCGGCGGGGCGCGCGTCGAGAATGCGCTTGGCGAACGCGACGCCGCGTTTGCCTATCAGGGGCGCGCCGGTTTTGACTTCGCGCTCGGTGCTGGCGTCACCATCGGCGCGGAATATGTCTATTTCCGCACGGTTGATGTCGTGTACGGACCAAAAGAATTCGAGCCCGGCGGGCCGGCGGGGCCGCGCGTCGACGGCGCGCCGTTCGTGTCGTCGTCGGCGATGGCGACCATCCGCAAATCCTTCTAGGCGTTTGTCGCGGTGACGCCTGAACTATACTTCGCGTTCTTTGCGGCGAGCGTTTTGTTGATCATAACGCCCGGGCCCGTCGTCGCGCTGGTGACCGCGACCAGCCTGCGCTGGGGCGCGCGGCGCGCGTTGTGGATTGTCGCCGGCACGGCCGCGTCATGCGCGCTGCACATGGTGCTCGTTTGTTTCGGTCTTGCGGCATTTCTCGCGCGGATCGGCGGCGCGCTGTTCTGGCTGAAATGGATTGGCGCGGCGTATCTTTTTTACCTCGGCGTGCGCGCCCTGCGGGAGAAATCGCGGCTGAATGACGGCGAGAGTGGCGCCGCGCCGGAAAAATCGCCGCGCCGGCTGTTCGCCGAAGGGTTCGCGGTGGCGTTTTTCAATCCCAAACCGCTGATGTTTTACGCGGCGTTTTTTCCGCTGTTCATCGCGGCGGACTCGCCCGCCGGCCCGCAGCTCGCCGTGCTTGCGGCGACCTTCTTCGCGATCAGCGTCTCGCTCGATAGCGGCTGGGCGCTGGCGGCGGCGCGGGCGCGGCCGCTATTTTCCCGCCTTGGCCACTGGGGGGATCGCCTGACCGGCGGGGTTTTGATCGCCGCCGCCGCCGGGCTTGCGGCGATCCGTAAATAGGCCGCGACGCCAAGGTCTCCGCTCGCGCCTTCCAAAACCGGCGGTCATGCGCTAGACCACGCGCCGAAGATTGATGCGGCGCAGCAAAGCGCCGTCAGCGCTAAGGAGGTACAACTTATGGCTCGTACGAAAATCGCCCTCATCGGCTCGGGAATGATTGGCGGCACGCTGGCGCATCTCGCCGCGCAAAAGGAGCTCGGCGACGTCGTGCTGTTCGACATCGCCGAAGGCATCCCCGAAGGCAAAGCCCTCGACATCGCCGAGTCGTCGCCGGTCGATGGTTATGGATCGCGCCTTAAGGGCACGCAGGATTATAAAGACATTGACGGCGCGGATGTGTGCATCGTCACCGCCGGCGTCGCCCGCAAGCCGGGCATGAGCCGCGATGATCTTCTCGGCATCAATCTCAAGGTGATGAAATCTGTCGGTGAGGGGATCAAGAAGCACGCGCCGAACGCGTTTGTCATCTGCATCACCAATCCGCTCGACGCGATGGTGTGGGCGCTGCAGAAATTCTCCGGCCTGCCGGCGAACAAGGTCGTCGGCATGGCGGGCATTCTCGATTCATCGCGCTTCAGATATTTCCTGTCCGAAGAATTCAATGTTGCGGTTGAAAGCGTGACTGCGTTCGTGCTCGGCGGCCATGGCGACACCATGGTGCCGCTGACCCGGTATTCTACGGTCGCCGGCATCCCGCTGCCGGACATGGTCAAGATGGGATGGACGACACAGGAAAAGATTGACGCGATTGTTGATCGCACCCGCAAGGGCGGCGGCGAGATTGTCGCGTTGCTAAAGACCGGTTCGGCCTATTATGCGCCGGCGGCGTCGGCGATCCAGATGGCGGAAAGCTATCTCAGGGACAAGAAACTGGTTGTTCCCTGCGCGGCGTATCTTTCCGGCCAGTATGGCCTCAGTGACCTTTATGTCGGCGTGCCGACCGTTCTCGGCCAGGATGGTTGCGAGCGTATTGTCGAAGTTGAATTCACCGCCGAAGAAAAGTCGATGTTCGACAACTCTGTCGGCGCGGTGAAGGAACTGATGCAAGCTTGCACGAAACTTGATCCGAGCCTTGGTTAAACCGCCGGATTAGTTTTATAAAAAGTCCCGCCGGCATGCGCTGGCGGGGCTTTTTATTTGCGTGAATATCAGGCTTGCAAAAACCTCGCGGTCTCAACGCGCTTGCGGGCTCTCCCCTACCTGCCGGCGGCGATACGGTCGGCGTAGAACCCTTGCGTCGCGCGTCGCTGCGCCAGTTTCATGGCGGGCGTTTGCGTCGCCTTGCCCGAATAAAATCCGTGAACGCGCAAATGCCTGTCCGGCCATGCGGTGGTGAAGCTGATTTCAACCGTCTGCGTTGCGCACGGCGTCGCCGCCAGCTTCTCGCCTTTCAACGCCGGCGTGTCCGGCGCCGGCCTGGCGCCGCGCCACACGGTGACGCCGCTTTCAACGGTTTGCGCCGCTTTTGATTTGAACTGCGGCGTCGCCGCCTGCGCCGTCGCGACTGTCGAGGCCATCGCCGCCCCGGCGGCAAGCAATGTCGCAAATAGATAACGCGCCATTTTAAAACTCCTTAACGATTACGCCTCCGCCAATATTGAGACGGCGCAGCCGCTTGCGCAATGACAGTTAACGCATCCTTGACGCCTATCGGGCATAAATTCCCCGATGCCGCGAACCAACGCGGCGCCGCTGCAACTTATCGGGGGGGGATGGGCGAAGGCGCGCTGGCGGCGATGAATTTTGGCTGGAGTTTTTTGACCGATGAAGGTTGCGGTATTCGGTCTTGGTTATGTCGGCGCGGTGTCGGGGGCGTGTTTGGCTGAACTCGGCCACACTGTGATCGGCGTCGACGTCAATCGAACCAAGGTCGATATGATCAATCGCGGCGAGGCGCCGATTGTCGAGGAAATGGTCGCCGAGTTAATCCACGCAGCGGTGCGTGACGGGCGTTTGCGCGCGACCGTTGATCCCGCGGTCGCGGCTGAGTGCGATGTATCGCTGATTTCCGTCGGTACGCCAACAAACACCGCCGGTGAACCTGATCTCACATTTGTCGATACTGTCGTTTCGCAAATCGGCGAAGTGTTAAAGGGTGGCGAACGCTCTCATACGGTGATTGTGCGTTCCACCATACCGCCGGGCGCCACCGCCGGGCAGGTGGCCGAGGTGTTGAGCACGGCGCTCGGCGAACCGCTTGGCGAACGTGTTCACCTTGCTTTCAATCCCGAATTCCTGCGCGAAGGTCGTTCGGTGCGCGATTTCAAAAGGCCGCCCTTTACTGTCATCGGCGCGATGTCGGAAAAAGCTTTTGATGATGCGGCCAGCCTCTATGAGGGGGTTGACAGCGAACTCATAAGAACCGAGCCGGCGGTCGCTGAATCGATCAAGCTCGTCTCCAACGCCTGGCACGGCCTGAAAGTCGCTTTCGCCAATGAGGCGAGTCGTATTTTCGCTGGCGCCAATGTCGATTCGCGAAAGGTGATGGAGGTGTTTGCCCGCGACGACATCCTCAACATTTCATCTGCTTATCTGCGCCCCGGTTTTGCATTTGGCGGATCGTGCCTGCCAAAAGACCTGCGGGCGATGATTTCGCTCGCGGACCGCGCCGCGACGCCGGCGCCGGTTATGCGCGCGGCGCTTGCCTCGAATGCAGCGCATATCGACGAAGCGGTCAGGATCGTGCGCACTTATGGGCGGCGACCCGTGGTGATGTTCGGCCTTGCATTCAAGGCGGGTACGGACGACTTGCGTGAATCCCCGTTCGTGACGTTGGCCGAAAAACTGATCGGCAAGGGGTATCGGCTGATGATTGTCGACCCATTTGTCGACGCCAGCCGGCTGATGGGCAAGAACAAGGAATATATCGAGTGCGAAATCCCGCATTTTGTCGAGATGATTTCGCGCGACCCCGAACAGGCGGTCGATGACGCGGAAATCGTGATTTTCGGGCATGCCACGCGAATCGACAAGGCGGCGATCATCGAGCGCGGCGTCGGCAAGGTCATCATTGATCTTACAGGTGACGACGACCTTGCCGACTGCGGCGGCGATTATCACGGACTGACGTGGTGACTGGCGCGCACCGACCGCGTCTGCTTTTCATTTCGCCGCAGTTTCTCTTTCCCATGGACGCGGGCGGCAAGATCCGCACGGCGAATCTGTTGAAAAACATGAAAGGCGGCGCCTTTCGCCTGTTGCTGGCGTTGCCGGCCGAAACGGGCGCGCTCGCCAGGCATGAAGGCGTGATCGCCGCGCTTGCCGACGAGATTTTTCCATTGCCGGTCATGGACGTATCTAAGTTCGCGCAGGCGATTTGCGTCGCGGGGCCGACCCCGGTGTCGGCGCTCGCCATGGCGCGGGCGGCGTCGCGCCGCGCCGTGGCGGCGACGATTGCGGCGGCGTCGCCTGATATCGTCGTCTTCGACTATGCGCAGAGTTATGCGTCGGCGCCGCGCGATCTTGATCTGCCGTCAGTGATTTTCGCCCATAATGTCGAAGCGGAAATTTTGCGCCGCCATGCGCTGCACGCTGGGGGCGCGAAAGAGTTCATATGGCGGCGCGAAGCGAAAAAAATGGCCCGCTTTGAGCGTGCGGCGGCGCAGCGGACCGATGGCGTGATCGCCGTTTCCCAGCGCGATGCCGTGGCGTTCGCAGCGATGGGTGCAGCGCGCGCCTACGCCATTCCGACCGGTGTCGACACTGACTATTTTTCCTATGCGCCGCCCCCGGACGATGCGGCGCCGGTCGTTGTGTTCACCGGATCGATGGACTGGCGTGCGAACGTAGACGGTCTTTACTGGTTCCTGAACGAGGTGTGGCCGCAGATCGCGGCGGCGCACCCAACGGCGCAATTCATCGGCGTCGGCAAAAACCCGCCGGCGAAGCTGGTGCGCGACGCCAGAGCGCGCGGCGTTAACTGGCGCTTTACCGGCTATGTCGACGACATCCGCGAGCATGCACGCGGTGCGGTTTTTGTGATCCCGCTGCGGATCGGCGGCGGCGCCCGGATCAAGGCCTTCGAGGCGATGGCGTTGGGCGTGCCGGTGGTTTCCACCGCTATCGGGGTGGAGGGCCTTTGCGTCGACCCGGGCGTTCATTACCAATGCGCCGATGACGCCGGCGAATTTGCACGCGCGGTTATCTGCCTGCTGGAAAACGGCGAGCGTCGCCGCGCCCTTTCTGTCGCCGCGCGCGTGCTGGTCGAGACGCAATTTTCTCATGCCGTCGCGGCGCGCGAATTTGAATCTCACTGTCTGGCGGTCATCGGCGCGACGCACCCGAGCAAGTTCCGCGCGCCCGAGCGCGCGGAGTTTTGCTCAAGATTCAAAATTTAGGGCGTTTTCTACGATCAACCGGTTTCCACTTGATCGGAAAACGCCCTAAAATTGGCGCATGACCATACAACTTGCGACTGATCGATTAATTTTGCGCGCCCTCGCGCCGGAAGACGCCGAGGCGCATATCGCCATGATGGGCGATCCTGACATCGCCGCGACGCTGACGCTGGCTGGCGAGGTCGAATCCCGACATCGGCGCTGGCGCGCGTTTGCCGCAATGCTTGGGCATTGGCAGATTCGCGGCTTTGGCATGTTTTCCGTGATCGAGCGCGAAAGTGATGAATGGGTCGGCCGCGTCGGCCCGTGGATGCCTGAAAGCTGGCCGGGGCTTGAATGCGGCTGGGGCATTGCGCGCATGCATTGGGGCAAGGGCTACGCCCCTGAAGCGGCGGAGGCGGCCATCCGCTGGATATTCGATCAGAAGCCGGCGCTCGACCGCATCATCTCGCTGATTTCGCCGGCGAACCCGAACAGTCAGGCGGTGGCGGCGAAGATCGGTGAAAAAAAGACTGGCGAAACCTTCACTTATGAAAACCTGACGCTCGACATTTGGGCGGCGGATCGTAATGAATGGCTAAATCGGTTTGGCGCCTAGCCAGACAATCGCCAGGGCTTGAGTTCTCATGTTTTTGATTAACACATATATCGGCAAGAGCGACATTGAAGGCGTCGGCGTGTTCGCCGCCGAGGCTATCGCAAAAGACCAGATCATCTCCCGCTTTGAACCGGGGTTTGACCGGCTTGTGCCGACGCAGGAATATCTGGACGCGCCGCCGCATTTAAAGGCATTGCTCGACCGTTATGCTTTTCCTCATCCCGGCGATCCGGATTTTATCGTGTACGAGGTCGATAATTCCCGCTTCGTCAATCATTCGGACAATCCGAATACGGATTATACGGATTTTGAGGCTGGCGTTGCGCTGCGCGATATTGCGGCCGGCGAAGAGTTGACGTGCAATTACAACGACTTTTTCAAAGACTATGAATTATTGCCGCCTGAGATTGACCTGCACAAATCTCGGGTCGCAGGCTAAGCGCCGAGAAAACCCGAAAGGATACCTGATGCGCCGACTGAAAATTGCCTTGCTGTCCAGTTTCTCCGTCGCCGGCGCGGCGATTTTCTCGCCCGTCGCCGCCGAGGCCGCGCCGTCGCTGACGTCCGAACAGCAAGAAAATGTCGATCGGCTCATCGAGCGTGCGCTTGCCGACGACACCGCCTATCAAGTGCTGGAGAGCCTGACAACCGAGGTTGGCCCGCGCCTCGCCGCGACTGAAGCCGAAGCCCGCGCCCGCGACTGGGGCGTCTCAAAGTTCAAGGCGCTCGGCTTCAAAAAAGCCCGCATTGAAACTTACGAAATGCCGTCATGGTCGCGCATTTCGGAATCGGCTGAGATCGTATCGCCTTTTCCCCAGAAGCTTGTTGTGACCGCGCTCGGCAACTCGGTTTCGACCCCGAAGGGCGGCCTTTCCGGCGAGGTCGTAAGGTTTGAAACACTCACTGAATTGCAACGCGCGCCGATGCACGGGCTTGAAGGAAAAATCGTATTTGTCGACGAGAAGATGACAAGAACGCAGGATGGTTCGGGATACGGTGTCGCCGTCGCCAAGCGCTCGGGCGCGGCGAACGAAGCGTCAAAGCGCGGCGCGGCGGCCTCTGTTATTCGCTCGGTCGGAACAGACAGCCATAGAAATCCTCATACCGGCGTTATGCGGTACGAAGACGGCATTACGCCGATTCCGATTGCGGCGCTCTCAAATCCGGATGCGGATCAACTTGCGCGGGCGCTCGCGCTTTCAGGCGGCGCGCCCGTTGTTGTCTCGCTCGATCTTCAAACCAACAAGGTCGATGCAGCGCAATCGGGCAATGTTATCGGCGAAATCGAGGGCGAATCCGACGAGTTGATTGTCGTCGGCGGCCATATCGATAGCTGGGATCTTGGACCCGGCGTAATTGACGATGGCGCCGGGATCGCCATTACCATGGCGGCGGCCAAGCTCGTCGGCGAATTGAGAGGCAAGCCGGCGCGCACCATACGCGTGGTGATGTGGGGCGCGGAAGAGGTCGGTCTTTACGGCGCCAAGGCCTATGCCGCCGCGCACGCCGATGAAATCGACAGGCATGTCCTTGCGGCCGAATCCGATTTCGGCGCCGGGCGCATCTATCAAATGCGCACGCGTTTCGGCGAAGGGATGTTGCCCAAGGCGCAGCCGTTTTTTGACGCCCTGCGCCCGCTTGGCGTTGGTCCCGGATCGAACGAGGCTTTCGGCGGCGCCGATGTCAGTCCGCTGCGCGCCGCCGGCGTGCCGGTTCTTGATCTTGCGCAGGACGGGACCGATTATTTCGACCTGCATCACACGCCCGACGATACGCTCGACAAGGTTGATCCCGACGCACTCAGGCAGAACGTCGCGGCCTGGGCGGTGATGATCTATCTGGCGAGCGAAACGCCTGGCGGTTTTCGTAATCCGGCGCCGGCTGCGCAAACTGAAGCGGCCAACTGACAATTGTCATATTGGCGCTGCATAAATGCGACGGCCTTGCCCGAGGAGGGGTTATGAAGAGTTTCCATATCGCCATCGCCGCGTCGGCAATGATGATGGCCGCGTGCGCAACCGCGCCGCGCGAGGCGTCGCAGAACCTGGTTCCGGCGAATGCGCCGGACGGGGTGATCGTTGCAGCGCCGATGGCGTCCGCGCCGCTCGATAACTCAAAATCACTGACGCGGATCGTTTTCGCCTCCTGCGCCCAGCAGAACGAGGACCAGTCAATCTGGGACCGCATCGCTGCGGAAAGCCCTGAACTCGTTTTGTATATGGGCGATAATGTTTATGGCGATGTCCGCTCGAACGATCCGTCCCTGCCGGAGCTCAAGGCCGCCTATATGCGTCTTGCGCAAAGCCAGCCGTTCGCTCGCGTGCGCGCCGCCGCGCCGCTGCTGACGGTCTGGGACGACCATGATTATGGCATGAATGACGGCGGCGGTGATTACGCGTTGAGGGAACAATCTGAAGCGCTGTTCGAATATGTCTGGGCGATGCCGGCGGACGATGCGCGGCGTGCGCGGCCCGGCGTGTACGGATCATGGATGATCGGCGAGGAAGGTCGTCGCGTCCAGATCATTATGCTGGATACGCGGTTCTTCAGATCGCCATTGAAAAAAACCGATGAATACGGCGCGCGCGGCAAGGAGCGTTGGCTGCCCGATCCTGATCCCGCTAAAACCATGCTTGGTGATGTGCAATGGGCGTGGCTGGCCGAAGAGCTTACAAAACCGGCGGATCTGCGCCTGTTGGTGTCGTCGATCCAGGTCCTGTCGGAAGGACATGGCTGGGAGGCGTGGCGCGAATTCCCGCTGGAGCGGCAAAAGCTATACGACACGATCAAACGCACCGGCGCCGACAATCTCATCATGCTTTCCGGCGACCGGCACTCGGCGGCGCTGTATGAAAATGACGCGGCCATTGATTACCCGCTTTTCGAGGCGACATCGTCGTCGCTGAACCTGCCGGCGAGCGTGTGGCGCGCGCAAAGCGGCGAGACCTGGGTGGAAGTCGACCCCAATCGCATCGGCGACATGTACTATGACGCCAATTACGGCGTGATCGAAATCGACTGGGCGGGCCAATCGGTCGATGTGTCGATCCGTTCAAAAGACGGCGCCGCCGTGCTGTCGAAAACGATCGAGCTATCGACCTTGAATTGAGCCTGCGCGGCAATGTGCAGCGCGTAAAAAAGCCCGCCAGATGGCGGGCTTTTTTAAATCATTCGATGATCGCTTATTCAGCGTTTGACTTTGAGCGGTAATCAACCTTTTCGGCGATGCGGGCCGATTTGCCGCGACGTTCGCGCAGGTAATACAGCTTGGCGCGGCGCACCTTGCCGCGGCGCACGACTTCGATGTTCTGCACCAGCGGTGAATAGATCGGGAAAACCCGCTCGACGCCCTCGCCGAACGAAATCTTGCGGACGGTGAAGCTCTCATTGAGGCCGCTGCCGCCACGCGCGATGCATACGCCTTCATAAGCTTGCAGGCGCTCGCGGTCGCCTTCCTTGACCTTGACGCTGATCTTCAGCGTGTCGCCCGGTGCAAATTCCGGAACCTGCTTGTCGAGGCGCGCAACCTCTTCTTTTTCGAGCTGCTCAATAATGTTCATGGCTCAGTCCTCATTCTTCGTTATCCGCCGGATAGGACCGGCGGCTTAAAAGATCCGGTCGTCGCGCGCGCGTTATCGCTTCAGCCTCGTTTCGGCGCCAGTCGGCGATCTTCTTGTGGTCGCCTGACAACAACACCGGAGGAATCTCTCGACCCTCAAAAATGCGCGGCCGCGTATACTGGGGGTATTCCAGCAACGGACCGCCTGATTCCGCCGCATTGAGCGAGAAACTTTCCTCGCCCAGCGAAAGAGGCGAGCCCAATACCCCCGGAATGAGCCTGACGCAAGCCTCGATCAGGGCCATGGCGGCGATTTCCCCGCCGGCGAGGACGAAATCGCCGATTGAGACCTCTTCGATCCCGCGCGCCTCGATCAGCCGGGCGTCGACTCCCTCGAACCGACCGCACAGGGCGACAATTCCCGGCCCGGCGGCAAGGTCGCGGGCGCGGGCCTGACAAAACGGCGCGCCTCGCGGCGAAAGGTACATGATTGGCCGATCGTTTCGGGGCAGAGAATCTATCGCCGCGGCCAGAATATCGGCCCGCATGACCAGCCCTGCGCCGCCGCCGGCCGGCGTGTCATCGACGGACCGATACGGGTTGTCCGAAAAATCGCGGATGTCGACGGCGTCAAGCGCCCAGCGCCCTTCGGCCCGCGCGCGGCCAAGGACGGACGCGTCGAGCGGCCCCGGAAACAGGTCCGGAAACAGGGTGAGGACGCTGGCGGTCCACATTGCTGGCGTCTCCTCAAGGCTGGACGCGGTCATGGCGTACCGGGGCCGGGGCATAAGCGGGCCGGCCACGCCCGATCCGGCATGGCCCGCGGGCATGGTTTATAGACACGATCAGCCGCGCGCCAGCAATGCCGGCGGCTCATATCCCCTGCGGTACCATGGACAACACCGGTTTAGCGGTCGCCGTCGCCGCCTTCTGCGGTGATTTCGGTCAGCGCGTCGGCGGCGATGACGATCACGCCTTTGGCAAGGTCGACTTCCGGCATTGCGGCCTTGGTGAACGGCGCCAGGATCGCGGTTTTGCGCCCGCTTGCAGGTTTGATTTCGACAATATCGCCGGCGCCGAAATTATGCACCGCCGTGACGACGCCAACCGGCTCGCCATTTTCATCCAGCGCTTTCAGGCCGATCAGGTCTTCGATGTAGAATTCATCCGTATCGGTCTCATCCGGCAATGCGGCGCGATTAACGTAAAGTCGCACGCCGGCGAGGCTGGCGGCCTCTTCGCGGCTCTTGATCTCGGGCGCGGCGACGATTGCGAGTCCCGGCTTGGCGGTGCGGAGGAACTTTAATGTGAATTTCCGTGCGCCGTCTTCGCTTTCGACCACGCCGTAAGCGGCGATGCTACTTTCGGCTTCAGTGAACGTCTTCACCTTGGCGTGGCCGGCGACGCCATGCGCGCCGGCGAACGCGCCAAGGCAGATGCGTTTCTTTTTGCTCATGCCTTTGGCGTCGCCTCGTCATGCTGGGAGTGAAAAAGCACGCCTTTTTCCGTCCACAGCACGAGCAGGAATGCGAGCGCGCCAAGGACGCAAAAACTCAGAACGATCGGCGCAGTGGTGCCGTCATAGAATTGTCCGACGACGCCGCCAATGACGCCCGCCACCGTCGTGCCCGCAAAACCATTTATGCCGGCTGCAAGCCCGGCGATAGCGCCCATCGGCTCCATCGCCAGCGCCGTGGAATTAGCGCCGATCAGCCCGATGCAGAAAAACGACGCCATCATGAAACCGATAAACAAGGGCAGGTTTTCGCCAACCGTTGTGGCGATCGCCAGATGAAAGGTATTGCAAATGACAAACGCCAGCAGTGCGGCGTGGGTGATCCGGCGCATGCCGACATGTTTCACCATGCGGGCGTTGAGGAGAGAAGCAGCACCCAGCGCGGCGGCGACAAGCGCAAAGAACAGCGGAAACAACGCGCCGAGATCGAAGGTCTCCAGAAAGATCTGCTCCGATGAGGTGATATAGCCGAACAGCGCCCCGAAACACAGCGCCGAGGCCAGCGTATACCCCATGGAGATGCGATTGGTCGCGAATGCGCGATAGGCGCCAAGCACTTTTCCGAGATCGAATTTGCTGCGGTCCCGCACGGACTGCGTTTCCGGCAAACGGAAAAACACCCAGGCCGCAATGACCACGCCGTAGAGCAGCAACGCCACGAAAATGCCGCGCCAAGGGGCGGCGAAAAGCACAGCCTGTCCAAAGCTCGGCGCAAGTATTGGCGCCGCCATGAAAACAGTGACCGCGAGCGACATCACTTCGGCCATGCGGCGGCCCGAGGTAAGGTCGCGCACAACCGCAATGGCCGCCACCCGCGCGGCGGCGGTGGAAACGCCCTGAAAACAGCGCGCAGCCAGCAAAAGCGTGAAGGTTTCCGCCACGATGCTTAACAGACAGCCGATCATATAAGCGGCGAACGCAATCAGCAGAACGCGACGACGGCCGAACCTGTCTGTGACAGGGCCGAAGAAAAGTTGCGCAACGCCGTTTGCGACAACGTATACGACGATAACCAGTTGCCGTGCGTTATCGCTGCCCGCGCCAAGTTCGTCGCCGATGGTTCCAAGCGCCGGCAACATCATGTCGATGGCCAGGGCGTTCAGCGCCATGACGGCGGCGATAAGCGCCACAAGCTCGGTAAAACCGAACGCGGGTCGAGATGTGTCTGGCGATGTCGTCATGAGCCCGCCTTACAGTCAAAACTGCGCGGCGTCACCCGTCGCCCCGACTGGCGAGACTGCGCTCGGCCTTCAAATAATCCTGCGATTGCATTTCAATGAGGCGCGAGGCGGTGCGTTCGAACTCAAACGCGCCATCACCGCGGCGGTAAAGCTCGTCGGGCGCCGCCGCGGCGGAACACACGAGCTTTGTATGGGTTTCGTATATCGCGTCGACCAGGGTGACGAAACGCTTTGCCTCATTGCGATTTTGCGGCCCCATTTGCGGGATGTGGTCAATGAACAACGTGGCGCAATGACCGCAGATCGCCAGATAATCGGACGCGCCAAGCGGCCGCGCACACAACTCCTCAAATTCAAATCGCGCTGCGCCGCGGGCGATCCGGGGGATGAGGACTTTCCTGCCTTTGACGTGCAGGTTTTCGCGCCGTTCGCGCGCGCCGGTGATAATTCGCGCCCACGCCTTGTCCATTGCCGCATCTGCTTGCGCGCCGAGCGGGCAATGATAGACGCGCGCATCGGAAAGGCGGTCGAGGCGGTAATCCTTGGCGGCGTCCACCTCCATCACTTCAAGTCGCGCCTTTAGCACGTCGATGAACGGAGTGAAGAGTTGGCGGTTAAGACCATCCTTGTAGAGATCATCAGGCGGCCGGTTCGATGTCGCGACGACAACGACATCGCGGGCGAATAGCGCTTCGAAAAGCCTGCCGAGAATCATGGCGTCGGCGATATCGGTTACGTGGAATTCGTCGAAACACAAAAGCTTCGCGTCTTTCGCCACATCATAAGCGACCGGCGGCATCGGGTCGTCCGGGGCCTTGCGATTCACGCCGCGGTGACGTTTGCGCTCATGCTCGGGCGCGGCGCGCCATGCGGCGATCCGTTCGTGAATTTCCGCCATGAATTCGTGAAAGTGCACGCGCCGTTTCGGCGTAAAGGTGGTGTTGTTGAAGAATATGTCCATCAACAATGATTTTCCGCGCCCGACGCCGCCCCAGAGATAAAGGCCGCCCGGCGTGTTTTTCGCTGAGCCGAACAACCGTCTTCGCGCGCCGCGCCATTTGATGAGCGCTTGCGATAACGCTTGCAGTTTGGCCGCCGCCTCGGCCTGCGCCGGGTCGCCGGCGAGTACGCCGCTTTCAACCAGTTCTGTATAACGCGCCAACGGACCCCGCATGCCGGGGTCTATAACCAAACCGTATTGATCCGTCATCCGTGAATTCGTGAGCGGGCGAATTTTGACCGCGTGGCGTTGGCGAACGCCACCAGCGACAGCATGACGGGGACTTCCACGAGAACGCCGACGACGGTCACCAGCGCGGCAGGTGATTGAAGGCCGAACAGGCTGATGGCGACCGCGACGGCAAGCTCAAAAAAGTTCGACGTGCCAATCAGGGCGCAGGGGGCGGCGATGGCATGCGGCAAGCGCCAAGCGTACGCCGCACCGTAGGCGATGGCGAACATCAGGTAGGACTGGATCAGGATCGGCGTGGCGATCAGTACGATCAGGAAAGGCTGCGCAAGCAGCGTCTGCCCCTGAAATCCGAACAGCAGCACCACCGTCGCAAGCAGGCCGAGTACCGAATAGGGTTTGCAGCGGGCGGTAAAGGCCTCAATCGCGCCCTGCCCGCCGCGATTGCCAAGAATGCGCCGCGTCGCCGCGCCGGCGAGTAACGGGATGACCACAAAAAGCCCGACCGAGAGGATGAGCGTTTCCCAAGGTACGACAATATCGGTAAGGCCCAAAAGCAGCGCGACGATGGGCGCAAAAGCGAACACCATGATTGCGTCATTTACCGCCACTTGCGCCAGGGTGTAGGTCGCATCGCCCCTTGAGAGCTGCGACCAGACGAACACCATGGCGGTGCAGGGCGCGGCGCCCAGCAGGATCAGCCCGGCGATGTAATTGTCGGCCTCGGCTGGCGGGATGAAATCGGCGAAAACCGTCTTGAAGAACACCACCCCGAGCGCGGCCATGGTGAACGGCTTGATCAACCAGTTGACCGCCAGCGTGATCGCGAGTCCTTTGGGGCGTTGCCCGACATCGAGCAGGCTGCGGAAGTCGACATTGATCATCATCGGATAGACCATCGCCCAGATCAGGGCTGCGACTACCAGATTGACGTTCGCGTATTCGAGACCGGCGAGCGTTGCAAAGGCGGCGGGCGCGGCGGCGCCTGACGCAACGCCGGCGGCGATCGCCAGCCCCACCCAAAGGGTGAGATATTTTTCAAACGAGCCCATGGCCGGCGTCGCCCTTCGCGTTTTGTTTGTGATCAGTTGGCTTCAGTCGAAAGAAAATCGTCGATGGCGGCCCGTATGTCGGCGAATACCGCGTCGAACGCTGCGCGTTTGGCGGCGTCATCGCCGTCTGCGGCGGCTGGATCCGGGAACGACCAGTGCAGCTTGCGCGGCAGGCCGTTCGTCCGCGCCGGCCATACCGGGCATGTTTCGGCGGCGGCGTTGTCGCAAACCGTCACCACGACATCCATCTGCGGCGCATTTTCGTGCGCAAATTCATCCCAGCTTTTCGACCGTGCGTCGCCGGGCGGAATGCCGAGGGCGTTCAGTGTTTCGAGGGCGAAAGGGTTGGGCGCGCCGACGGGCTTTGAGCCTGCCGACCAGGCGCGCCAGCGCCCGGCGCCGGCGTCGTTCATATACGCTTCCGCCATGATCGATCTGGCCGAATTGCCGGTGCATAAAAACAGAATGTTCTTCATTTGCCGCCACAG
The DNA here is from genome assembly GCA_041398145.1 of Parvularculaceae bacterium. GTDB lineage: Bacteria > Pseudomonadota > Alphaproteobacteria > Caulobacterales > Parvularculaceae > Amphiplicatus. The sequence goes on from JAWKVF010000003.1 coordinate 218,167, forward strand.
CATGCGGCCGGGGTTGCGTTGGCGCCTGCGTCGGTCGTGAAAGTCGGCTCTTCGCCGAAGGTCGTGCTGTCGCCAAAGGTGTGAAAAAGCTCCCAGCGCGCGCCTTCCGGGCTGACCGCCCAGTACTTATTGCTGCGCGCGTAGCAACAGGTCGTGCCGACTTCTTCGGCGATCTGCGCGTTCACCGCCGTCAGGCGCGCCGCGACCTCGCCAAGAGCGTTATCGTCGTCAAGCTGAATGCCGATATGGTCGACGCCGGTTCGCCCTTCGCCCCCGCGTGAGGAGACGGCGATGTTCGCGGGCGGTTCATCGATCAGCCATTTGGCGTAATCGGCCTCGCGCCGGGCCGGTTCGCATCCGAAAAGAGCGGTGTAGAATTTGATGGAACGGTCGAGGTCATCGACCCTGAGGTGAACATGCAGGCGCTTCATCGAATTTTTCCCTTACAACATAGGGGCCGCATAAACGCGGGTCGCCCTGGCAACACTCGTCCATCATGAATGAAATGAGATCGCGGACGCCGCCATAATCGGCGGCGTAGATGACGCTGCGGCCTTGCTTGCGCGACAGGACAAGACCAGCGTTCGCCAGTTCTTTCAGGTGGAACGACATGGTCGGCGGTGCGACGTCAAATTCCTCCGCCAGTGCGCCGGCGGCGGCGCCGCCCGGCCCGGCGCGCACCAGATGGCGGAAAACCGCAAGCCTGATCTCCTGCGACAAGGCCGAAAAGGCTTCAAGGGCGATTTTTGATTCCATAATTCGATAATTATGGAAATATAGAATTATGTCAACTCATTTTATCGGCGGCATCTGGCCGGCGTAAAATACGCATTACCCGCAGGCGCGGCGTATCTCGACAGTGGCAATTCCTGACGGCCGCCGTATAAACAGCGGCCAAAATCCCCTGAACTCCAAAGCCCCGCTTATATGGGGGCTTGGCATATGCAAAGGAAGCGATTTTCCATGTCGCAAACCGAATTCGCCGCCACTCTCAACGCCGCCATGAAGCTGTTTTTTGAGGATGCGATTGATGAGGCCGCCGTCGCCTACGAAAAAGCGCGCGTGCTCGACCCGGCGCAGTCGGAGCCCTGGGTCGGGCTCGGCGATGTTCACGTCGCCAGAGGCGATCTCGCAAAGGCGGCCGAAGCCTATGACGAAGCGCTGAAGCGCAACCCGGCGAATTACGCGGTGGCGCTCAACCTGGCGCGAGTCTTGGCGATGCTGGAGAATTTCGGGGCGAGTTATTATGTCCTCGACCATGCGGAGAAATTGCGCCCGAATGATCCCGGCTGGATCAAGCTGCGGCTGGAGATCGCCCGCAACCGCCGCGACTGGGAGGCGATGCGTACGCTGGCGTCTGACCTCGCGCGCGTCGCGCCCTCAGATGCAACCGGCTGGCGCGATCTCGCGACCGTATTTTTTGAGCAGGGCCTTCACCGCGATGCTGTGACCGCGTTCGAGCAGGTGCTGAATATAGAAGGGCGCACCGGCGAGTCGCTCGCGCAATATGCGGCGCTGGCTATACAGGCGCTCGACTTTGACAGGGTGCAAAGCGCGCTCGACGAAGCTGAGGCGATTGAGCCGCTGCACCCGCGGGTGCTGTCGACGCGCGCCTTGCTGCTGACCTATCAGGGGCGCACACAGGAAGCCGAAGACTATTGCCGGCGCTGTATCGCGGCCGACCCGACTTTCATGTCCGTATACCCGCAATTGAGCGTGCTCAGAAAGGGCCGGCTTGAAGACGACGAACAGGCGCGGCTGAAAGAATACGTCGGGCGCGAAGATGTCGCCGCCGGGGCCCGGTCGTCAGCCAGCTTCGTGCTGGCGCACAGCTATGACGCGGCAGGCGATTATGATGCGGCGTTCGCCGAATATGACGTCGCCAATAAGCTCTCGGTGGCGAAAAATGAAAGTGAAAGCCTTTACTACAATGACGAGGGGCTGGGCGCGTGGACCGACGCCATTATCGACGTGTTCCGCCAGGGCGCTTCGAATGAGGCGGCATCAAGCGAAACGGGCCCGCAACCGATCTTCATTGTCGGCTTGCCGCGCTCGGGTTCGACCCTGATCGAGACCATGCTGGCGGCGCACTCGCAGGTCAGCGACGGCGGCGAAATGCCGATGATGCCGCAAATTTTCAACAACTGGCTGAAGCAAAACCATCAGCGCAGTGATGCGGTGCTGACCGAGGAGGAGCGAAAGGCGCTCGCCGAAGGCTATATGGCCGGTGTCCGCAATTTCGATTCGGCCCGGTTCACCGACAAAAATCTTCTCAATATCGAATCCGCCGGCATGATCGCGCAGATTTTTCCCAATGCGAAAATCATCAACATTCGCCGCAATCCGGTTGAATCGGCGTTATCAATCTGGCGTCACGACCTACCGAAATTCTGGGCTTACGCCAACCGCTTTGAGGACATCGCGGCGCGCTATGGTCATTATGCGCGCCTGGTCGACCATTTCGAACGTGTGCTCGGCGCGCGTTTCACGACTGTTCAGTATGAAGACTTCGCCGAAAATTTCGAGCCGCGTGCGCGTGCGTTGATCGACTGGTGCGGCCTCGACTGGGAGGACGCCTGCGCAAATCCGCAAACGGCACGCGATGTCGCCGCGACGCTGAGCGCGGTGCAGGTGCGTGGCGCAATTGCGCGCGCGCCTGACCGTGCGCCGTCCTATGCGAGCCATCTGGGGCCGTTGCGCGCGGCGCTGGAGGCCGCGGGCCTTGATCTTCAAACCGGGGCGTTAAAAGGGTGAGCATCGCTTGCGGCGGGATTGTCCTGCGCCGATGATTGTTCGGCGGCGGCGAGGGCGCTTTCAACATCGCTTTCATAGGCAACGCGCGAGGCGTTAAGGCCGCCGGCCAGCAATTCGCGACGCACCGGCGCGGACGCGCCGGCGATGATGACGCCGATCCCGCGCCGCGCCGCATTGCCGGTGAAAGAGGCGATGGCGTTGGCGCCGGTGGAATCGGCCATCGTCACCGCAGAAAAATCGAGGATCAGTGTTTTCTGGCCTCTGAGCACGCGATCAAGGGCGACGCCAAGACTTGCCGCGGAACCGAAAAACAACGCGCCGGAAAGGCGGTAAACCGCGATCTCGCGGTTGGAACGCGCGACGCTTTCATAGGCGGTGCGCGCTTCCGGCGGGCCGTCGGGCTGGTCCTTGATGACCAGCGCGGCGCCGTCTGACAAGGCCGCGGTTTCCGACATCCGGTGGATGAACGCGATGGCGCCAATTGCGACGCCGGCGATGATCGCTTCGGTAAGATCGCGAAACACGGTGAGCAGAAATGTCGCCAGCAGCGCGGCGGCGTCGCCCTTTGATGCCCGCAGCAAACTTGCAAACGCTTCTTTCTCGAACATGTTCCACGCGACAATCGCGAGGACGCCGGCAAGCGCGGCGAGCGGCGCGTAGGACGCGAGCGGCGCGGCGATCACCATGAAGGCGAGGATGAACACGGCGTGGGCGATGCCGGCGACCGGCCCATGCGCGCCGGCGCGAATATTGGTGGCGGTGCGGGCGATCGTGCCGGTGACGACCATGCCGCCGAACAGCGCCGATGCGATATTGGCCGTCCCTTGTGCGGCCAGCTCGCAGTTGGAGCGGTGGCGCCGGCCGGTCATGGCGTCGGCGACGGTCGCAGACAAAAGCGATTCAATGGCGCCAAGCAGGAAAAATGAAAACGCACTGGGAAGTATGTCGATGACTTTGGCGAACGATATGGCCGGCAGGGCGGGTGCTGCAAGCCCGCGCGGCAGGTCGCCGAATTTCGACCCGATTGTCTCGACCGGCAGGTTGAGCGCGGCCGTCAGCGCGGCGGCGACGGAGACCGCAATCAAAATGCCGGGCAGGGACGGGCGCCATTTGCGCAGGCCAACGATTAACAAGATCGTCAGTATGGATATCAATAATGCAGATGGATTGATTGATGATGCTGCTGCAAAATCGGCGGCCAGCTTTTCGGCGATCGGGCCGGGTTCGGGGCCGGTCAGCGTCAGCCCCAATAGATCCTTGATCTGGCTGACGAAAATGATGACGCCGATGCCGGCGGTGAAACCGACCGTGACCGGATACGGGATCAGGCGAATATAGCTGCCCAGCCGTACAAACCCCGCAATCGCCAGCATGAAGCCGGACAGGAATGTGGCGAGCAAAAGCCCGTCGACGCCATGGGCCGCGACAGTCGCGGAGACAAGAACGATAAAAGCCCCCGCCGGCCCGCCAATCTGGAAGCGGCTGCCGCCGAGCAGCGAGACGAAAAAGCCGCCGATGATCGCGGCGTAAAGCCCGCGCTCCGGGCCGACGCCCGACGCAATGGCGATGGCCATGGAAAGCGGCAAGGCGACAATGGCGACGGTGGCGCCGGCGAAAATGTCGGCGCGAAGCGCGCTGGCGTTATAGCCTTCCTTCAGCACGGTGATGAGTTTGGGCGTGAACAGTTCGACAAACTGATTGGCCGGCTGCGTTGCTGAGCCTTTTGTCATGGATTTGCGCCCTTCCGTGCGGCCGGGGAGACCTTCCATCCGCCGCCGCGCGGGTTATTGCATCGCTCGCCATCGGCTGTCACGCGCCCTGTTGAAGGGCGTGTTTGCTGGTATGATCGCCAGCGAAAACAGGAGCGTTGCGATTGGCGAGCAATGAGGAGATGAGCGGTTTGGGCGCGGTATCGTTTGAAACCGCGTTCATGGCGCCGGTGACGCCGCAGGCCGTCGACTTTGATGAGCTTGGCCATGTCAACAACGCCGTCTATTTGCGCTGGGCGCAGGAGATCGCGGTGCGCCACTGGCGCAAGGTCGCCAGCGCCGACATGCGACAGCGCTGGGTATGGGTCGTCCTTCGCCACGAGATCGACTATCGCGACCCGATCCTGCCGGGAGACGGGGTGGAGGCGCGCACCTGGCTGGGCGCGTCGTCGGGGCCGCGCTTTGATCGTTTTGTCGATGTGCGAAAGCCGGGGGCGGCGCGCGCCGCGGCCAGCGTCAAATCCACCTGGGTCATGGTCGACGCCGTGAGCCGAAGACCAAAGCGGGTGGGCGACGACATCCTTGCCGCATTCGCCGTGCGCGGCTGAAGCGACAGCGCGGTTTTTCTTCACTCTGCGCATGGCCTGAGACACCACGACTCTTGGTTTCATGCGGTGTTGGGCGTTTTTATCCGTATTATCCGTATTCTGAAAATTCGCCGAGGGCGCGCGCGTGTTGAATGCATTTCCCGTCGCCGGTGCAATCCTTTCCAACCGTTTGCGTCCTTTCCTGGTGCGTATGCGTTGAACGCATACGTTATCGACCCGCCATGATAGGGCATCGTCGGGGGAGGGGGATAAGTTTTTTTTCGGCCTTGAAAAACAAGTTGTTGTCCTTATTCACTCTTTTGGCGTGTTGATACACGCGGGCGGAGAAAAAGATGGCGAGTTCGGAGAGCGGCGAGTTCTTGATTCATGCGGCGACCTATCTTGGCGCCGCCGCGGTCGCCGTGCCGGTGTTCAGCCGGTTCAAGCTTGGCTCCATCCTCGGCTATCTCGCCGCCGGGGTGATTATCGGGCCGTCCGGGCTCAATCTGATGCGCCAGCAGGAGGGCGTTTTCGACGTCGCGGAGCTTGGCGTCGTGCTGTTCCTGTTTGTCATCGGCCTTGAATTGTCGCTGCCGCGACTCTGGGCGCTGCGCCGGGATATTTTCGGCCTTGGGGCGGCGCAGATCGTGGTGACCGGCGCGGTGATCGCCGGGCTGACGACGGCGGCCGGCGTCATGCCCGCGCCGGCGGCGATCCTTGCCGGTTGCGCGCTGGCGTTTTCGTCGACGGCGTTCGCGTTGCAATACATGAAAGAGCGCGGCGAGCTGACGACGCCCTATGGCAAACGCGCGTTCCCGATCCTGCTGATGCAGGATCTCGCCGTGGCGCCGCTGCTTGCGGCGATCCCGTTCCTGGCGGGAACTGCGGGCGGCGACGCCGTGTCGGCGGCGAACTGGACCAGCGCCGCCAAGGCCGCCGGCGTTTTCGCGGCGATTATTGTCGCGATGCGCTACGGCCTGAACCCGCTTTTTCATCTCGTCGCGCGGTCGGGATCGCGCGAGGCGTTTTCCGCCACCGCGTTATTCATCGTCGCGGCGGTCTCCATCGTCGTGTCATGGGCCGGGCTGTCCATGGCGTTGGGCGCGTTTCTCGCCGGCGTCATGCTCGCCGAAAGCGCCTACCGCCATCAGATTGAAACCGATATCGAGCCGTTTCGCGGATTGTTGCTGGGGCTGTTTTTCATTTCCATCGGCATGCGGCTTGATCTCGGGGTGATCGCGGCGAACGGCCTCGTGGTGATCGGCGGCGCGGTTGGCCTCGCCGCGGTCAAGGCGGCGATCCTGTTCGTTCTGGCGCTGGCGTTCGGCGCCAGCCGCAATGACGCGCTGAAAATCGGCGCGGTGCTGTCGCAGGGCGGCGAATTCGCGTTCGTTGCGTTCACGCTTGGCGTCGGCGCGGCGGTGTTCACCTCGATGCAGGCGACGTTGATGGCGGCGATCGTCACCGTTTCGATGGTGCTGACGCCGCTGCTGATGATTCTTGCACGCCGCTACGCCCGGTCTGCGCCCGATTCCGGCGACGATCTGGAAGGCCCGGTCGGCGGCGCGGCGCATGTCATCATCGCCGGGTTTGGCCGGACCGGGCAGATTATCTCGCAAGTCGTGAAAAACGCCGGGGTTGAAGTGATCGCGATTGACCGCAACCCCGGCCACATTCGCAATGCGGCGCGTTTCGGCTTCAAGGTTTATTATGGCGACGCCGCCCGGCTTGATACGCTTGAAACGGCGGGCGTCGCCGAAGCCGGCGCTGTCATTTTGTGCATGGACGACGCCGACGCGGTCAGTCGTGCGGTGTCGGCGATACGGCGCAAATATTCACAGATCGATATTTTCGCCATCGCGCATGACCGCATGCACGAGATCGAGCTGCGCAGGCTCGATCCCAATGTAATCGTGCGCGAAACCCTCGAATCGAGTTTGCTGATGTCGCGCAAGGCGCTTGAAAGTCTCGGTTTCCCCGACGCGCTGATCGACGATTACATCGATCAGTTTCGTGAACGCGACCGCCAGCGCCTGCTCGCCCAGATGGAGTTTGGCCCTGAAGCGGGCGGGGAGATGATGCATCACCGTTTCGAAAAGCGCGACCGCACGATTGAAGGGCGCGCTCAGGAAGGCAAGGACTGAGGGTTAGCGCGCATTCCGAAAAGTGGGAGCCGGTTTTCGGATCAAATGCGCGACGCAACAAAAGCATCGAGCATGCTCACCACCCGGATAAAACGGAACTTGCCCCAGCGCCCGTCAAAAGGCGCCGCTGTGCCTGAAACCGGCTTTAAGCCGTTTCTTTCGCCGGCCGGTTGACCATCAGCTTCTTGATGTCGGCGATGGCCTTGGCGGGGTTCAGCCCCTTGGGGCAGACCTGCGCGCAGTTCATAATGGTGCGGCAGCGGTACAGTTTGAATTCGTCTTCAAGCTTGTCGAGGCGTTCATTGGTTTGTTCATCGCGGCTGTCGGACAGCCAGCGATAAGACTGCAACAAAGCGGCGGGGCCGAGATATTCCTGGTCCGAATCGCCCTTGTCGCCGTTCCACCAGTAAGATGGGCACGAGGTCGAGCAGCAGGCGCAGAGAATGCATTCATAAAGTCCGTCGAGCTTTTTGCGGTCTTCCGGGCTCTGAAGGAATTCCTTCTGCTTTTCCGACGCATCGGCCTTGAGGTACGGCTCGATATAGGCGTGCTGTTCGTAGAATTTTGAAAGATCGGTGACGAGATCGCGCACGACCGGCTGATGCGGCAGCGGATAGACCGCGATGTCGCCCGAGCCGCATTCGTCGATGCCCTTGGTGCAGGCGAGCGTGTTTGCGCCGTTGATGTTCATCGCGCATGAGCCGCACACCCCCTCGCGGCAGGAACGGCGGAACGAAAGCGTCGCGTCGCTTTCGTTCTTGATCTTGATCAGGCCGTCGAGAACCATCGACACGCCGGTCATGTCGACTTCATAGGTGTCGACGCGCGGGTTCTCGCCGTCGGTCGGGTCATAGCGATAGACCTTGAAGGTGCGCGTGTTGCTCGCCCCCGCCGGCGCCGGGTGATTGCGTCCTTTGCCGGTGACGCGGGAATTCTGCGGGAGGGAGAGCTCTGCCATAAGTCTTCAAGGTCCTGCTTGTTGTTCGGCGCGCGCGCCGTACCAGTCGATATTCCTCGTGACCGCCATGGTCAGCGCGATCGCCCCGAAAGCGGTGACCGAGCCAATCAGCAAGGCGTAATCCTCTGATTTCATGAGCAGATATATCAGACCGTACGCGCCTGCAAATGCGAACAGCGCAATTAGGCCGCGAAGAACGCTGCGAAAGACCGTCGCAGCATACCAGCCTGACAGCAAGACGGTCGCGCCCGCCGTGCCGGCGAAGGCGTTTTCAAAGCCGATATGCTCGGCGAGGGCCAGCACCAGAAGGTAAAATATGACCTGCGTCAGGCCGAGCAGGATGTACTGGGCCGGGTGGGCGCGCCCGCCCATCGTCGCCTCGAACAGGAAGAAGGTAAGAAAAACAAGCCCCAGGAACATCAGGGCGTATTTCAGCGCGCGGTTGACGCTCTGATACGGGCTGTCGGTGCTGACGAATTCAACGCCAAAAGTTTTATCGTGGTCGAGGATCGACAGATCGCCGTCGCTGAAGAACGCCCGCGGCAGGTTGCGCGCAAGATAGGGGATGCGCCACTCGGCGGAAAACCCGTCAGCGCCGATGGCGCGACGATCAGGCGAATAGGCGCCCTGAAAGCCCGGATGCGGCCAACGCGAGGTCAACTCGACGCGGGTGTTTTCGCCGACCGGGGCGAAGTTGAGCGCCCCGCCGCCCGAAAGGGGCATGACCAGCGAGAACGAGAACCCGTCCTTTTTCTCCGCGAGCGCGAACGGCGCCGAAAGCCCGGGAAGACGCGCCAGCCACTCCCCGCCGCCGTCACCGCGCGCCACGCCGGCGCCGAGCCCCGGTTCAAAGGTGATATCGTCAGCAACGACTGTGTCGACTGTCAGCGCCGGGCGTTCGCGCAGGCCCTTCAAATTTTCATTGGCGCCCAGCTTTACCGCCAGCGACGCCTGCTCCCAGAACACGGTGACCGCGCCGTCCGCGCTCGCCGGCGGCGTCAAGGCCGCGAACCGTCCCGACAGCGTCAGCGTGGTTTCATAAACGGTCGCATCGTAAATTGAACGCTGGCGACGCTCGGTGGCGACGTCGCCGCCGATGTCGAGGGTCTGGGGCGTGAAAATCACGCTGGTGCGCCGGATGACCGGCGCGCCATTGGCGTCGGTCCTGCCGGTGTCGATCTGCGCCGGCGCGATCAGGAACGGGCCGGCGATCAACTGGCGCCCGCCTGACTGGGCGTAGATTTCATTTTGCACGGTGTCGGCCCGGTTCGAGCGCTCCCACACCAGGGCGTAGATCATCATCGCTGGCAGCCACAGCAGGAATGCGAGCGCGCCGACGAGAATGAGTTTCAGCCCGAGCGAACGCGCGGGCGCAGATAGACGAGGCGTCATCATGGTCTCCCCTGAAATTTGACGGAGCTTTCCAGATGACGTGCAAGTCGGTCAGCAAGGCGCCGCCGGCGGGACGTTTATGAGAAATTGCAATGGCGGATCAGTGGCGGCGGGGCCGGGGTATTGCGGTTCGGCCAGTCAGGTCCGTTCGTCGGTGCGGTCAGTGGCTGGCGCTTTCCTCGCGGCGGTCGCGTCTGCGGTGCGCGCCCGGATGCAGCAGGCAGCCGAGAAATAAAAACGACGCCGCGGTTAACAGCACGATAGCGCCCATGCGTCCGCCCGCATCGCCAAGAAAATTGCCAATCGCACAGGTGCAGGCGATGATGAGATACGGCGCCACCGGCGGTTCTTCGCGAAAATACCGCACAATGAAGATCGTAAGAGAAATCGCCAACAGCGTTAACGAATAGATGTCGATGACGGAAATCATGGCCCCTGCTCCCAGTGTCTTGAAAATAGACGATGAGGCTGAATGACTGGTGAAAGCAGGCGCGGGAATTTTATGTTTGTCGCTCGACGCCTATAGCCCGCGGCCAAGTTTTTTCAGGGAATCAAAGCGTGCGGCGCGCTTTTCACCTTTCGCGATGTAAGATTCCTTGATGTCGTCGGGGCGGAGCATCGCGGCGTTCCACAGCGCGATGTAATCGAGCGTGTCGGCGGTCGCGTGGTCGCGGGCGTGGTTAATCAGCGCCTTGCAGCCGGCGACGGCCAGCGGCGAGTTGGCGGCGATTGTGCGCGCAATCTCCATCACCCCGGCAAGAAGCGCCTGCGGGTCGTCAAATACCTCGTTGACGAGGCCGATCGCTTTCGCCTTGGCCGCCGGCAGGCGCTCGCCGGTGTAAGACATCTGGCGCGCCCAGCCTTCGGGAATGACCTTGGCGAGCCGCGGGAACGTGCCGACATCCGCGGTCATGCCGATCACGGTTTCCTGTACCGAAAAAAACGCCTCGGCGCTGGCGTAACGGCAGTCAGCGGCGGTGGCGAGATCAATGCCGGCGCCGATGGCGCCGCCCTGAATGGCGACCAGCACCGGCTGGCGCGCGCGTTCAAGGCAGGAAAAGGTTTCTTGCAGTTGCAAGATCTTGTGGCGAAACGCCTCTGCCGACACCTGCGGATTGGCGCTGTCGGCGTCGAGCGCGCCTTCCATGAACACGGAAATGTCCATGCCGGCGGTGAAATGTTTGCCCTCGGACGAAATGACGATGACCCGCGCCTCGCCGTCGTCGGAAATCGCGTTCACCGCTTGCGGCAGCTCGCGCCAGAACTCAGGGATCATCGAGTTGAATTTGTCGGGCCGGTTAAACCGGATATGCGCGATATGATCGGCGGTTTCGACGGAAAAACAGCGATAGCTCATGACGGCGCCTCCTGAAGCGAGGGGAGAGTTTACGCAGGTCCTGACGCGGCGGCTATGTGCTTGGGCAGTTGGCGCAATGATGCGGTTCGCCGCGCGCGCATCAGCGCGACGGCGTAAACCCCGGCGAGGGCGATAAATCCAAGCGGAATATAAGCGGCCTCGGCGAGCTGGCGCGAGAACAGCGGCGCCGCGAAGGCGAGCGCCAGCAGGGTTTTTTCATACGGCCCCCAGCCTTTTTCGGCGCCGTTGACCGCTAAAAACGCCATCGCCGGCGCGAGGGCGACGAAGTCATAATCGAGGACATAGGGCGTCGCCAGCAAGGACGCGGCGATCAATCCCGCGGCCTTGACGCCCTGATCGGCGCGCGAACGCCACAGCCGCACAACGCTGGCGACGAGCGCCAGCGCCAGCGCGCCCTGCGCCGCCATGGCGATATCGCCCGGCGCGCCGAGATGGCGAAGCGCGGCGTAAAGGCTTTGCACCTTTTCCCAGCCCGGCCCGCCGCCGTCGACAATGGCGGTGTTGGTAAAGCGCATATTGTCGATGAACGCCGGCCACACCCCGGGGCCGAAGGCGAGGGTCGACGCGGCGACAAGGCCGGCGATCGTCGCAGCAGCAGCCCCGATGACGCGCCAGCGCCCGGTGGCGATCAGGACCAGCGGGATCAGCACGCCGAATTGCGGCTTGTAGGCGAGGAGCCCGATCAACACGCCGGCGACAAGCGGGCGGCGGTCGAGCAGCGCCATGGCGGCGCCGATCAGCGCGGCGGTCAGAAATCCGTTCTGGCCGTGAGTGAAATTAACGAACGTCGCAGGCAGGACGAGCGCGGCGACAAGGCTCGTCCTTCCGGGAGCGATGGCGCTGACCGCGCGCAGATAAAGCGGTAATGTCGCCGCCTGCCAGAAAAGATATGCCGCCGTATACGGAAGAAGCGCCAGCGCCGCCGCGACCAGCAGGAAAAACGGCGGATAATGCCAGCCATAGACCGGTATATCCGGGTCGTTGAAGATCTCGGCCTGCCTGGCGAGGTGATAGTGCGGATCGAAGGCGCGCACGCCGTCGCCGTCGCGCGCCATCTGGCCGGCGGCGTAGACGTTTGAAAAATCCGTGCCGAGGGGGCGGCCGTTATAGTCGCGCATGCCGTCGGACGTGGCGAACAGCGCCGCGAGCGCAATCAGGTAAACCACGCCAAGCACCATTGCGATGCGCCTCATGCGCTCACGGGTGAGAAAGTCGCCTGATTTCAATTGATCCAACAAGGAGGAGCCGCCGCAATTGCTTGTCGCAAGACTATAGGGGTCACGGTTAACCGGCGGTTAGGGATCGCGCCGAAGTTTGTGCCGGGCGCGCCGCCTCCCGAGCGATCAAGCGTGCGATCACGGTTGAATAGAGCGCCAGCGTCGTCATCAACCCGATGGGGATCAGCGTCGCTTCGGCGAACGGCATGGCGATCAACGGGGTGAACCAGGCAAGCGCCAGCGTGAGTTTCTCATAAGATCGAAAACCGTGCTCAAGCCCGTGGCTGGCGATCAGCGCAATCGCCGGCGCAAGCATGATCAGGTCGTAATCAAGCGCGTAAGGCGTCGCCAGAAACGCGGCGATCACCAGCCCCGCTGATTTTAGCCGCTGATCGAGGTTTGAGCGCCACAGCCATACAAGACTGGCGGCAAGCATGATGGCGACAAGGGTTTGCACCGCGTAGGCGGGTGCGTTTGGTGCGCCGAAGGCGCGCAGCGCCGAATACATGCTTTGATTGGTCGCCCATTTCACCGCGCCGTTTTCAAGCACGACGGTTCGCGCGAACTCGGCCTTTTCAATGAACGCCGCCCAGATGCCCGGCCCGAAGGCGAGGGTTGCGGCGCCCGTCTGCGCGAGTACCGCGGCGGCGGCCGCGAAGATGACGCGCCATCGCCCGGTGATAAGCAAAACAAGGGGAAAGAACACGCCGTATTGCGGCTTGAAAGCCAGCAGGCCGATGCACAAACCGGCGACCAGCGGGCGCTTGTCGAGGAAAAAAAGCGCGCCCGCAAACAGCGCCGCAATCAGGAAGCCGGTCTGGCCGTGAGTGAAATTCAGGAACGCCGCCGGGGCGGCGATAATCGCCAAAAGCGCTGCGCCCTGCGGCGCAAGCCTGCGCATCGCCGCCACATAACACCCCATAGTGAGGCCGGAAAACGTTAGCCACGCGGCGACATAGGGAAGCCCGGCAAGGGCGATTGCAAGAAACAGAAACTGTGGCGGATGCAGGAAGGGCAGAAAGAACGGGTCCGGATCGTTCAACAGTCGCTGCTGCATCTGGAAATTGAGGACCGGATCATAGGTGCTCGCAGCGCCTTGTTGCGCGACCATCTGGCCGGCGGTCCAGAAACTGAAAAAGTCAGAGCCGAGAGGGATATTGCGAAAATCGCGCACGCCGTCGGGCGATGTGGCGATGACGGCGACAATCGCCATCACATAGGAAACGAGCAGCATAGCCGGGACCATGCGGATACGGTCTGGCGTGATGAAACGGCCGGATTTTAACTGATCGAACATGCGCGCCTTCTCGTCGAAGGGCGCGAGTGTACATCGTCGGCGTAAATGGCGGGTTAGGATCGTCCAATCGTTAACGCCAGGGTCATAGTCTCGCCGGGGGCGAGCGCGCACCCGCCATAACCGCTGCCGGCGCGGGTCAATTCGCCCGGCAGATGGGTGACCGGCTCGACACAGAAAAAGGCCTCGCCCGCCGGCGCATAAATATGGGCGATGGGGGCGTCGGTGGCGAGCGTGATCTCGCCGGCGCCGGTCTCGATGACAATCGGCGATTTCAGCCCCGCGAAGGAATGGTCGAGCGTCGTATCGGGCAGGGACGCCGCGCCGCCGCGCGTACCGGAAATTGCGCCAAGCTTGCCGGAAATCGCGCGCAGCACGCCCGGCCCATCCGCCGGCGGCGTCCAGATTTTTTCCGCACCAAAACGCAGCCGCGTCGCGGCGGTGCGCGGGAAAAACGGATGCAGGCCAAGCCCCGCCGGCATTGGCGCCGCGCCGGTGTTTTCAAGCGCAAGAGTGATGGTGAGCCCTTTTCGCGACAGTGCAAAGCGCTCGGTCACAGCATAGGGAAACGCAAAGCCGCTCGCCAGCGCCGCGTGATTTTCAAGCCGCAAGGTCAGCATATCGTCCGTATGCCGCGAAACCGCCCAGCGGCTGACCCAGCCGTCGCCATGTAGCGCGTGGTGCGCATCGCACGCCGGCAGCGTCGGCGTGAGCGCGGTACGCGCGCCGTTGAAGACAAGATCGCCGTATATCCGTCCGAACCATGGCGCGCACGGAAAACACGCGGCCTCGCGCGGATCGCCCGCGGCCGGTCCGGCGCGCAAAATCTCGCCGCGCCTGTCGCGGAACGAAGTGACGGCGCCGCCATGGTCGGCGTCGATATCGCAGGCAAGATCGTCAAGGGCGAGGGAATACAATTGCGTGCTCAGATGGCGTACTCAGGAACGTGTTCAACAGGGGTATTCAGCAGGCATTGTCAGGCGAAACCGCGCAGCACCGCATAGATCGCCAGCGCCGCAAGCTGCAAGGGCGCGGCGCGCACGAAGATCTGCCAGTATAAATCGAACGAGCCGAATTTGTTTTCAAGATTTTCAAGGCGCACGAAAACCCATGCGCAGGCGCCAAGAAAAATCAAAAGTTCAACGGCGATGAAACCGGCATATAGCGGATCAGTCATGGCGGCGGCCTTTCGCGGCGAAACGCGGATGCGACGGCGCATTTTTAGGCCTGTCCGGTCAGATTTTGAAGCCATGCGACTGAAGAAGCCGGCGCCGGCGTCATGCGTAAACACTACTTTAGGGTGTCCGCGCTAGTCTTTCCGCTTCCGATATTGGGGAGGCGGCAATGGTCTATCCGGGTGCGAGAGCTTTGTGGGTCTGTGCGATCATCGGCGCATCAGCGTGTTCTGAAGCGCCGGATGCGGCGAACGAGGCGCCGGTCGACCCGGTTCCCGGCCGCTATGAAATCTCCCAGTCCGGCAAGATGTTCGGCATGACCGGCCGTAACGACAATAAAAAACCGGCATCTATGTGCGTGAAGCCTTATGAGGCGGCGAATTTTCCATACAAGCTGGCCGAAGCTTACGCCGGGCTAAGCCCCGCCTGTACGAAGAAACGCGACCCGCGCCAGGGCAATGTCATCACCGGCGCTGTTTCATGCCCGGCTGATCAGAAAATGGCGGCGGGCATGAATGATTTCGCCTATGACGGCAAAATCGCGCCGGAGAAAATTTCCGTCAGCATTCAGATCAAGTTCAACGCCGAACTGCTGGAAGGCAAGATGAGCGAGGCGGAGATCAAGCAGTTGAAGCTTGGCATGAAAGCGATGGAGCACGCGCGCCTCATTATTGAGGCGACGCGCGTCGGCGATTGTTAGGGCAGTTGTTTAGTAAACCCGCTTTTTCGGCTCGACATAGCTGACCTCGTCGGTCAGCGTATAGGCGTGGACCGGCCGGTAATCCAGCGTCACCTTGCCGTCAGAGAACCAGGCGGCGGTGTGCTTCATCCAGTTGGCGTCGTCGCGGTCGGGATAGTCCTCGCGCGCATGGGCGCCGCGGCTTTCGGTGCGGTTGGCCGCGCCTTCCATGGTGACGATCGCCTGGCCGATGAGGTTGTCGAACTCCAGTGTTTCGACGAGATCGGTGTTCCAGATCATCGTGCGGTCGGTGACGCCGATATCGGACAGGCCGGAATAGACTTCCGCGATGCGCTTCCTGCCGATTTCCAGCGTCTCGCCGGTACGGAAAACGGCGCAGTCTTCCTGCATGACCTTTTGCATTTTAAGGCGGATCTCCGCGGTCGGCGTGCCGCCCTTGGCGTTGCGGAAGCGGTCAAGGCGCGCCAGCGCCGGCTCGCCAGCGCCCTTCGGCAGGGGCCGCGCCGGCTCGCCCGCCTTGACGACCTCGCCGCAGCGAAGGCCGGCTGCGCGGCCGAACACGACAAGGTCAATCAGCGAGTTCGAACCAAGGCGGTTGGCGCCGTGCACCGAAACGCAGGCCGCCTCGCCAATCGCCATCAGGCCGGGCACGACCGCGTCGGCGTCGTCGCCGCGCTTGGTGACGACCTCGCCATGATAATTGGTCGGGATGCCGCCCATATTGTAATGCACCGTCGGGATCACCGGGATCGGCTCCTTGGTGACGTCGACGCCCGAGAAGATGCGCGCCGATTCCGAAATGCCGGGCAGGCGCTCATGCACGATTTTCGGATCGAGGTGATTGAGGTTGAGGAAGATATGATCCTTGTGCGGACCGACGCCGCGCCCCTCGCGGATCTCGATCGTCATCGAGCGCGAGACGACGTCGCGTGATGCAAGGTCTTTCGCCGACGGCGCATAACGCTCCATGAAGCGTTCGCCTTCGGAATTGGTGAGATAGCCGCCCTCGCCGCGCACGCCCTCGGTGATCAGGACGCCGGCGCCGTAAATCCCGGTGGGGTGAAACTGCACGAACTCCATGTCCTGCAGCGGCAGGCCGGCGCGCAGCACCATCGCATTGCCGTCGCCGGTGCAGGTATGCGCCGAGGTGCACGAGAAATAGGTGCGGCCATAGCCGCCGGTGGCCAAAATCACCATCTTGGCGTTGAAGCGGTGCATCGTGCCGTCGTCGAGCTTCCATGCGATCAGGCCGCGGCACGCGCCCTCGTCGTCCATGATGAGATCGAGAGCAAAGTATTCGATGAAGAATTTGGCGTGCTGTTTGACCGACTGGCCGTAGAGCGTGTGCAAGATCGCGTGGCCGGTGCGGTCGGCGGCGGCGCAGGTGCGTTGCACCTGACCCTCGCCGTAATTGCGGGTCATGCCGCCAAAAGCGCGCTGGTAGATCTTGCCTTCTTCGGTGCGCGAGAACGGCACGCCCCAGTGCTCCAGTTCATAAACCGCCGCCGGCGCGTGCTTGCACAGATATTCGATAGCATCCTGATCGCCCAGCCAGTCCGAGCCCTTGACGGTGTCGTACATGTGCCAGCGCCAGTCATCCTCGCCCATATTGCCAAGCGAGGCGGAAATGCCGCCTTGCGCTGCGACGGTGTGCGACCGGGTCGGAAAGACTTTGGTGACACAGGCGGTTTTCAGCCCGGACTGCGCAGCGCCCAGCGTGGCGCGCAAGCCCGCGCCGCCGGCGCCGACTACAACAACGTCATATTCGTGATCGGTGATCTCGTAAGCGTTCGACATGAAATTCTTTCTAGGCGGCGAGGGTGAAAAGCGAGAACAGCGCGAGCAACGCCGCGCCGAGACAGGCGAACAGGTTGAGCAGTTTCACAACCCCGCGCGAGCCGCCGTCGATGTAATCGTCGATGATCTCATTCAGGCCGATGCGCATATGCACGCAGCCGATGACGATCAAGGCCGCCATGAGCGCCGCGTTGAGCGGCCCGGCGAGCCAGGCGCGCACCTCCTCGTGCGAGGCGCCGGCATTGGCCACGACCGAATACAGGAACCACATGACCAGCGGCAACATCAAAACCGCGGTGCCGCGCTGGGCGATGAATGTTTTGGTGCCTTTATGCGTCATCGTCGCGCCCTCCCTACAATGCGCCGCGCGCCGAAAGGCCGGCGAAGACGACGATGGCGGCGAGCACGACAGACGCTGCGTATGTCGCCCAGGCGGTCGCCGTCGCGGTTTTCAGATCGAAGCCGCGGCCGGTGTCCCAGTACAGATGGCGCAGTCCGTTCAGCGTATGGAAAATCAGCGCCCAGCAATAACCGGCGAGAATGAAGACGCCCAAAGGCGAGGCGAGGAACCCGGCGACCTTGGCGAACGTCTCGCCGCCCTGCGCTGCGGCGAACACCCAGATCGCCAGCACGATGGTGCCGGAATAAAGCGCGACGCCGGTGGCGCGGTGGGTGATCGACGACGCCATGGTGATGGTCCAGCGCCAGATCTGGAGATGCGGCGCGGTCGGGCGCGGCGGCAGGGATGTCGGAGGGGCGGTCGGTCGGGCGGTCGCCATATCGGAAGCCATGGAAATCCTTTTGCAATCGGGCGTTGCCGGTTTTCGCGGCGACAATAGGCGCGCCGGACTTCCTGTCAATGCGGCGTCGATGCGTCGGCGCCGCAAGGTTGAGGCGTTTTGGGGAACGGATTTGCCAAATCCGCTCTTGGCGCCCCAATATCGTCTGCGGGGATCATCTCCGGCGCGGCGATGCCGACGGGGTCGTTTGAGGGGTAGTTATGATGCGGGGTGTTTTCAGACGAAGCATGATGGGGCGAAGCATGATGGGGCGAGGCATGTTCAGGCGCGGGGTTTTTCAGCGCACGGTACTGGCGCTTGGCGCGTTCGCCATGCTTGCCGCGCCGGCGTGGGCGCAGACGAAAAATTCGGTTACCGCCGCCGAGCTTGAGCAGATTCTCGGCGAGGCCGGCCTGCCGGTGAGCATGATGGAGGATTCCGTCTCCGGCGCGCCGGTCGCCAGCGCCCAGATCGGCAATGTGCAGTTCTATGTCCGCGCGATGGAGTGCTCAGGCGCGCCGCAGGCCTGTTCGACGCTGGTCTTCTTCGCCAATTTTCCGCTCGGGCGGTCAATCGCGCAGGGCGATTATGAGATCGTCAATCGCTTCAACGACAGCCAGGTCTATGGCCGCGCCTATCTGTTGCCCGGCAGCGACGCGGTCGGCGTGGATTATGTGATTGAACTTGAAGGCGGCGTCACCGGCGATCACCTGTCAGCTAATATCGGCCGCTGGGCTGATGTTATTGCAGCCTTCATCAGGCATTTCAGCGACGGCCAGCGGTCAAGCTGAGGCGCCGGTCGAAAACGTGGCGCATCGCCCGGTGCGCCAGGCGGCGTTTACGCCGCGTGCTCGACCAATGCGGCGAGCTTTGGCGGCAGCTCCGCATCCAATTCGCGCATATACGCGATGAGCGCGCGCTCAAGTTCGTCAAGCTGGCCGTTGCGGCCGATGCGGTCGGCGAGCCAGTCGGCTTCCTGCGCCGTCACCTGTTCGGCGATGGCGGCGGCGATGGCGTCGTCTTCATTGCGCCGTGTACGGATTGATTTCTTCTTGCCGTAGGCGCCGACAATCGCCGACAGCCCGCCGGAATACATGCGGTTGAAAAACCCGCCCGGATTGACGGTCTGGTCAGACACCCAGTCATGCAGGCGCAACGCCTCCTCGCGCGGCAATGGCGCATAGCCGACATGGGCCATCAGATGCGCCGCCACCGCCTTGATGACGAGGTCGGCCCACGCCGGATCGTTATGGGCGTCGGCGGTCATGTCATGCAGATCGAACAGCAATTCCGCCTCGTCCTTGGTGACGGCGATGGCGCCGTCGCCGCCGGCGGCGTAAAGAAAGCGCCGCACCAGCGCCGACAGACTGGCGTCGATATACGCGCCGCCTTTCATGTCCGCGACCACGCGGCGGATCTGTTCGGCGGTAAAATCGGTCATCCCGGCCGGCGTGGAAACCGCCTTTTCCAGCAGCGAAACCAGAAGCCCAAGCTCAATGGCGCTCGCCTTGACGCCGTCGCGGGTGACCAAAGATTTCAGCATCGAGAATTCGGCGTCGGTCAGATAGCCCTGCGGCTCTTCCTCGCGCAGGAAGAAATCAGTGGTCGCCTCGGCGAAATAGTCTGCCCATTCGCGGTCGCCGGCGGGGGCTTTTTCCGCCAGCGCAAACAGCGCGGTCAGTTCGGTGCGGCTGACGACGCCGTCGGCGAACACATTGCGGCGCAGGAACAAGACATCTTCGGCGCTGACATAGCCGTCGGCGCCGACGCTGGTGAGTGTGTTGACGATCTTGGCGTCATTCATGGCGGGCTCGCCCCCTTTGAAGATTCCGAACCGGAACCATCGCGCAATCTGGTTAAGATCGCGGAAAGGAAGCGCGCGGATTTGTCCGTTAACGAATGGTTTACGGGTGCTTGTAGACGACGCTTGCTGACGCCTTCTGGCCTCTTCGGAATTGACCTCTTGACCTGCGCGCCGATTTGGCGAGTCTGCGCCGGCAAGCAACACCAAGACGCCCATGACAGATACACCCCCTGATCGCCTCAGCATCGACCCTGACAGCCCGTATTTCGACCAGTCCGTATTGCAGCGCGATGTCGGCATCCGCTTCAACGGCCAGGATAAAACCAATATCGAGGAATATTGCGTTTCTGAAGGCTGGGTGCGCGTCGCCGCCGGCAAGACCGTTGATCGTCATGGCAAGCCGCTGACGATCAAGCTGAAAGGCGTTGTCGAGCCCTATTACCGCGCCGCGCCGGAAGCTGAGCAAAGCACGGATGATTAGCGTCGTTTCGGCTTGGTGAGGTAAAGCGCGTTTTCGCCGAAATCGAGCGCGAAATCCTGCGCCGCGATCAGATCGGCGCCGAGCAGGCCGAACGGCCGGCGCTGCACGTCGATTTCATCAAATATCGGCGCGTCGTAAACCCACACGCCGGCGCTGCGCCAAACCGCACGGCCGATCTGAATGCGGTTAATCAGGGCCGTGCGCGCTTGGGTGCGGTCGTCGAAAACGTCGCGCAGCCGGCTGCCGGTGGTGAATCCTTCGCCAAGATCGCGGGAAACGACGCCGGAATAGATCGCCTCGGCGGCTTCGTAATTGATCAAGGTCGCGGCCGACCCCAGATCGACAATGAACGTTGTCTGTGACCGGTTGATCAGCCCGCGGGTGACAAAAAGCGCGCCCGTCGCCGCAGCGTAGGTGTTGGCCGTGAGGTTGATCTTGCGCCAGCCCTTCAAGGCGGCTTTGGGAATTTCGCCATGCCGGTAAAGGGTCATGGTCTTTTCGTCGATATCGAAAACCGCCGCGTATTGCTTGAGGAAATCAAGGCCCAAAATACCGTGCGGCGTTTCGCGCGGCGGCGCCCAGTCAGGGATAAGCACGCCGACATGATCGGGCATTTCGGCTTCGCCAAGACGGATGTCGCCGATCAGATGCGGGTCGAGCATGTCCGAGCCGAGAATGCCCAGCACCCGGCGCGGGGCGGCGCCCGTTGGCGTAAAGCCGCGCTGGTCGGCAAGGTTCTGGAACACGATCGACAGGGTAGCGCCGGTGTCTATGATAAAGTCGTAAGGCCCTTCGCCGTTGATCGTCACCTCGACAGTCAGCACGCCGCCATAGGCCTGGCGATAAGGCACAGTGGTCACCGGCTCGCCCGGCGCCGCCTGCGCCGAGCCGGCTGCAATGATGACAAGGCACGCCAGAATCTGCGCGATCAGTTTCATGAGCCCCTGCGCTTTCTTGGTATTTCTGCGCTCTCTTGGTATTGTTGTCTTTACTGTAACCTCAGGGATTGGCGGGGCCATGGATCTGGGCGCGCCCACGCTTCGTTTCGTCGCATTATAGTATCAGCGTCATAGTATCAGCGTCGTCAAATTTCCGGCCGCCGAAGTCCGCCGCGAAAGCAGATCGCCTGAATATGACACCGCAAATGGCCGGGACCGCCGTATCGCCGCTGAATTCCCGTATGACTTGTGCTGGCGATGTCGGTTCTCTCCAGCCGCGAAGGCGGCGTTGATCGATCCAGCCGCGAAGGCGGCTCTCACCCCTTGCGCGCGGCGCGTCATTCGCTATAACCCGCCGCTTCTAACCGGCCGCCGGGCCAAAGGCATGCCTTGGCGGTCATTGTTGCGCGCCCGAAAGGGCCCTTTCAGGATATGCGAAATGCCAAAAATGAAGACCAAATCAGGCGCGAAAAAGCGCTTTAAAATGACGGCCTCCGGCAAGGTCAAAGCCGGCGTCGCGGGCAAGCGGCACCGCCTGATCAGCCACAACGCCAAATATATCCGGCAAAATCGCGGCACCGCCGTCCTTTCGGACGCCGACGCGAAGATCGTCAAAAAATACATGCCGTACGACCGGTAGGAGACTGATCAATGTCACGCGTGAAACGGGGCGTCACCGCCCATGCCCGTCACAAGAAAGTTCTGAAGAACGCCAAAGGCTATTACGGCCGCCGCAAGAACACCTTTCGCGTCGCCAATCAGGCGGTCGAGAAAGCCGGCCAGTACGCCTATCGCGACCGCCGCGCCAAGAAGCGCACCTTCCGCTCGTTGTGGATCCAGCGCATCAACGCTGGCGCGCGCGAGCTTGGCCTGACCTACGCCCGATTTATCGACGGGCTCTCCAAGGCCGGCATCGAGGTTGACCGCAAGGTTCTCGCCGATATCGCCGTGAAAGAGCCCGAGGCGTTCAAGGCCCTGGCGGAAAAGGCGAAAGCGGCGCTTTCATAAATCCCTTCCGTCGCCGGAACGCTGATTACGATCCGGGTGACGTTAAGTTGTGAATTCGATTAAGCGTCATTCGGCAACGAGTGACGCTTTTTGTTTGGATCCGGATGAGACGAGTTTTCGCATATCGCCTGATCGCCGTCATGACCGCGGTCATGACCGTCGTGACGGTTACGATGACGATCATCGGGCCGGCGCACGCCGACGACGCGCCGGCGCGCATCCGTGCGCTCGGGCTCGCGCCCGGCGTCATGGCGCCGGGGCCGTTGAATGCGATCGCCGACGTCGCCGGCGTGCGCGTCGGCCATGTCACCCTGAACAGGGGCGACGACATTCGCACCGGCGCGACGGCGATCCTGCCCCATGGCGGTAATCTGTACCAGGACAAAGTCCCTGCCGGGGTTTATGTCGCCAACGGCTATGGCAAGCTCGCCGGCTCGACCCAGATCGCTGAGCTTGGCGAGATTGAAAGTCCGATCATTCTGACCAACACCTTGAACGTCGCCGAGGGCATGATCGCCGCCATCGAGTGGACGCTCGCCCAGCCTGGCAATGAACGCGTCGGTTCCGTCAACGCAGTCGTCGGCGAAACCAATGACGGCGGTCTCAACAATATCCGCAAGCGCGCGCTGACGCCGGCGCTGATCCGCCGGGCGATTGACGACGCACGACCGGGCGCGGTCGAAGAGGGCGCGGTCGGCGCCGGGCGCGGCACGCGCGCCTTCGGCTGGAAGGGCGGTGTCGGCACGTCCTCGCGCGTGCTGCCGAAAAGTCTCGGCGGCTATACGGTCGGCGTGCTGGTGCAGTCGAATTTTGGCGGCGTCCTGACGATTGACGGGGTCCCGGTTGGCGAGGCGCTCGGCCAGTACTATTTGAAAGACGCGCTTGATGAAGGCGACGCCGACGGCTCGATCATGATTGTCGTTGCGACCGACGCGCCGTTGTCGGACCGCAACCTGACGCGGCTGGCGCGGCGCGCGATTGCGGGGCTGGCGCGCACGGGCGCGTCGATGACCAATGGCTCCGGCGATTATGTGCTTGCGTTCTCAACCGCCCAAAGCGTTCGCCGTACGCCGGCGCGGCGCGAGCGTACGGCGCAGATCGAGGACTTGCCGAACGAGCTGTTCTCGCCCCTTTCGCAGGCGGTGATTGAGGCGACGGAGGAGGCGATTTACAACTCGCTGACCATGGCGCAGACCGTGGCCGGCTATAATACCTATACGGACGAGCCGAGCACGGTTGAAGCGTTGCCGATTGACAAGGTGCGCGAAGTTTTAGGCGCGAGGCGCGACGAAGAATGACCCTGAGGAACGGCGCTTCAAGATGAAACGCATAGGACGAGATCGAATAGCACAATGACAAATCTCAAAGACCTGGAATCAGAAATCACCGGCCAGATCGCCGCCGCCGACACGCTCGCTGCGCTTGACGAGGTGCGCGTTGCCGCCCTCGGCAAGAGGGGCGCCGTCAGTGAGCGGATGAAAACACTCGGCAAGATGAGCCCGGAAGAACGCAAAGAGATGGGCCCGGCGCTGAACGGGCTGAAAGACCGCGTCGCCGCCGCCATCGAGGTGAAAAAGTCCGCGCTGGAAGACGCCGCCCTCGACGCGCGGCTGGCGTCCGAACGAATTGACGTCACGCTGCCGGTCGCGCCCGAAGCAAAGGGCAAAATCCACCCGGTCAGCCAGGTCACGGAAGAAATCATCGCGATCTTTTCTGCGATGGGGTTCGATGTCGCCGAAGGGCCCGACATCGAAGACGATTTTCACAATTTCACCGCGCTCAATTTCCCGCCCGACCATCCGGCGCGCGAAATGCACGACACGTTCTTTTTCAATGAAAAGGCGGACGGCTCGCGCATGGTGCTGCGCACTCACACCTCGCCGGTGCAGATTCGCACGATGATGAGCCAGAAGCCGCCAATCCGCATCATCATCCCGGGGCGGACATTCCGCTGCGATTCCGACCAGACCCACACGCCGATGTTCCATCAGGTCGAGGGCCTTGTGATCGACCGCGAAACGCATATGGGTCATTTGAAAGGCACGCTTGAAGCCTTCGCCAAGGCGTTTTTCGAGGTCGACAGCGTCAAGACGCGGTTCCGCCCGCATTTCTTTCCGTTCACCGAACCGTCGGCGGAGATGGATATCGGTTATGAGCGTGTCGGCAAGGAGATCCGTTTCGGTCAGGGCGATGACTGGATGGAGATTTTGGGCTGCGGCATGGTGCACCCGAATGTTCTGAGAAATTGCGGCCTCGACCCCGACGAATATCAAGGCTTCGCCTGGGGCATGGGCGTAGATCGTCTTGCGATGCTGAAATACGGCATCCCCGATCTGCGCGATTTCTTCGCCTCCGACGCGCGCTGGATCGAGCATTACGGGTTCGATCCGCTCGACCAGCCAAATCTGGCGACCGGCCTTGGCAGATAGGAGAATGAAATGACCTATTACATTGCAAAGACAGTATCGGGATCTTTTGACGACGTGATTACGCGTGTCGTAGACGCGCTGAAGGCTGAAGGTTTCGGGGTGCTGACCGAGATCGACGTTGCGGCGACGCTGAAAAAGAAAATCGACGTCGATTTTCGTCCCTATCGCATCCTCGGCGCGTGCAATCCGAAAATGGCGCACAAGGCGCTCAGCGCGGAAGACAAGATCGGCGTCATGCTGCCCTGCAATGTCATTGTTCAACAGACGGAAAATGGCGTCGAAGTCGCCGCCGTCGATCCGGTCGCATCAATGCAGGCGGTTGAGAATCCGGGCCTTGCCGACATCGCCGGGCCGGTCAAGGCGGCGCTGACGCGCGTCGTTCGGTCTTTATAGAAAAGCATCACCAATGAAATTCACGCTTTCCTGGCTGAAACAGCATCTTGAAACCGATGCGTCCCTACCGTCGATCGTCGACGCCATGGTCGCGGTCGGCCTTGAGGTCGAGCATGTCGACAACCCCGTCGAGAGGCTTTCCGCATTCACCATCGGCGAAGTTCTGCATGCGGAAAAACACCCCGACGCCGACAAGCTGCGGGTGTGCAAGGTGGCGACGAAAGACGGCGAGATGCAGATCGTTTGCGGCGCGCCGAACGCGCGCGCCGGCATCAAGATCGCCTATGCGCCGGTCGGCGCCTATGTGCCCGGCATCGACGTGACGCTGTCAAAGGCGAAAATTCGCGGCGTCGAAAGCCGCGGCATGATGTGTTCGGTGCGCGAGCTTGAACTGGGCGACGATCATGACGGCATTATCGAGGCGCCGGCGTCGGCGAAAATCGGCGACAGCGTCGCCGCGGTATTGGGCGCTGACGACCCGGTGATCGAGTTTGAAGTCACCCCCAACCGGCCAGACACCAACGGCGTCAACGGGGTGGCGCGCGATCTTGCGGCGGCGGGTCTTGGCAGGCTGATCTCGCCGGCTCCGGCGCCGGTCGCGGGCGCATTCGCCTGTCCGCAGAAGATCGATCTGCGTTTTGCCGATGACGCCCTGGATGCGTGCCCGGCGTTCGCCGGGCGGCTCATTCGCGGCGTGAAAAACGGGCCGAGCCCGAAATGGCTGGCCGACTGGCTGCGCGCCGTCGGCCTTCGCCCGATCAGCGCTCTCGTCGATATGACGAATTACATGTCTTACGACCGCGCCCGGCCGCTGCACGTTTACGACGCCGACAAGCTGTCAGGCGTCATTCATGCGCGCCTTGGCGCAAAGGGCGAAAGCTTCCTTGCGCTTGACGGCAAAACCTATGACGTCGACGAGACGATGACGGTCATCGCCGACGACAATGGCGTCCTCGGTCTGGGCGGCGTAATGGGCGGCGAAGATTCAGGGTGTACGGAAGAAACCGTCAACGTATTCATTGAATGCGCCTATTTCGACCCGCTGCGAACGGCGAAAACCGGGCGCAAGACCGGCATTCATTCCGATGCGCGCTACCGGTTCGAACGCGGCGTCGACCCGGCGTTCATCCTGCCCGGGCTTGAAATGGCGACGCAGCTTGTACTCGACATATGCGGCGGCGAGGCGAGCGAGATTGAGCTGGTCGGCGCGGTTCCGCGATTTGAAAAAACCGTCGCTTTCCCGACATCTGAAACCCGTCGTCTTACCGGCATGAGCGTCGATGAGCAGCGTTCGGAAGAAATTCTGCGCGCGCTCGGCTTTGGCGTGTCGCGCGCCGACCCGTGGCTGGTGGATGTTCCCTCCTGGCGCCCTGATATCGAGGGCAAGGCCGATATCGTTGAAGAAATCGCCCGCATTGTCGGATTTGACGGCTTGCCGATGGCGACCTTGCCGTTGCGCAGTGCGGTTGAAATGCCGAAATTGACCCCGGCGCAGGACCGCCGGCGCCTGGCGCGCCGGGCGCTGGCCGGCCGCGGCCTTCTTGAGGCGGTGACATGGTCATTCACCGACGAACGCTATGCGGCGTTGTTCTCCGATGGCGCTGACTGGCTCGCAGCGCGCGGGCTGATGCTCGCCAATCCAATCTCGTCCGACCTTGGCGCCATGCGCCCGTCGCTCTTGCCCAACCTTATCGCCGCGCTTCAGCGCAACGCCGATCGCGGGCGCGCGGATCTCGCGCTTTTCGAAGTGGCGCCGGCCTATCGCGGCGACGCGCCGGGCGATCAATTGACCATCGCCGCGGGCGCACGCCTTTCTGACCCGCCTCGCCACTGGGCGAAAAACGCCGCCGGCGCAGACGCGTTCAGCGTCAAGGCTGACGCCATCGCCGCGCTGGAAGCGGCGGGCGCAAAAGTCGAGCAGGCGCAAACCAGCGCCGATGCGCCGGCGTGGTATCACCCGGGCCGATCGGGCCGGCTTCGCCTCGGGCCGAAGCTGGTATTGGCCGAGTTCGGGGAAATCCATCCGCGCGTTTTAAAAGCGATGGATGTCGACGGCCCGGTGTTCGCGTTCGAGGTGTTTCTCGACGCGATCCCCGCCGCCAAGGGCCGGGCGACCAAAACAAAGCCCGCGCTCGATGCGCCGGAACTTTTGCCGCTCACCCGCGATTTCGCTTTCGTGGTCGATGACGCGGTCGCCGCAGAGGCGCTGTTAAAGGCGGTCAGGGGCGCTGAGAAAAAGCTGATCGTCGGGGCGCGACTGTTCGACGTCTATCAGGGCAAGGGCGTTCCCGACGGCAAAAAGTCGATGGCCGTTGAGGTGACGCTTCAGCCGCGCGATAAAACCCTTACCGATGACGATATCGAGGCGGTGTCGAAGGCGGTGATCGCGGCGGTGGAAAAGGCGGTCGGCGGCGCGCTGCGGGCCTGACCAGCGGCGAGGCCGGCGGTCAGAAAGGCGCGCGACCGCCGCGCGAAAGGCGGCTTGCGCCGTCGCGGCTTGCGGGCTAAACAACCGGCCTTCCCGTAAGGGCGGGCCGCTTTAGCTCAGTTGGTAGAGCACATCATTCGTAATGATGGGGTCGTCAGTTCAAGTCTGACAAGCGGCACCATTTTTCAAATAAAAACAGTTAGTTACCTCACCTTCAATCTTACTGCTGCTTCGCTTATGCTTTTGGGTAACGATGGGGTAACAAACGAAATGCATTTCATGGATGCAAAATATATTTCCCCAAGAGCGTTAGTTTTTCTGCGCGCAAGTTGATAGAAGCCTGGAAGCTTAATCTTCGGCTGCGTCATGCAAGAACGCCTCATGATCCTGGCTGTGATGCAGGATCGTCAGTATATAGATGAATTCATCCTCGATCCGGTAATAAATGACGTGACCGCCGGAAACGAGGGCGCGATAATCTGAACGCAAGTCGGATCGGTCTACGCCGAGCAAAGGTGTTTCAAGGAGTGCGGTTAGCCGCGCTTCAAGCCCCGCCATATAGGCGCTTGCGGTCTTCGCGCCCCACTTTTCAAAGGAATAATAGTCGATCTTCTCAATATCGTTTTGAGCCGTCTTACTCAGCCGCAGTTTTCTTCGCTTTGCCACGTTTCCTGACCGCCCGGAAATAACCCGCAACATCCTCATCGGAGCCGAGTTCGATGAAATCGCCAGCGGCAATCTCGCCCTCAGCCTTGTCGAGGATCGCCATGAGGCGCGCCTTCCTATCCCGATTCTCTTGGTCGGCGCGGATCAGCGCCCGCACATAGTCGCTAGCGTTCGCATAAAGCCCGGTTTCAACCTGCGCCTCGACAACGCCGCGCAGTTCGTCCGGCAGGGAAATGTTCATAGTGGCCATGACGGTGCCTCCGGGTCTCAACATTGCCCATTATGGCATATATTGGCAAAGATTGCCAATATGCAATCGTCGCCAAATTGCTTAGTCGAAAATCTTTGGGGCTGGCATAGAACTTTGAAGGGCTTACCCTCGTTCTATGCGCCTAAAGCATTCAAAACTCACACACTTTCAGACTGATCGGCTGCTCGAACACTTCGTTGCCGGGACGCCTGCCCGGACGGCCTGTTTGCTCGTCGGGGTTCACCGGAATACGGCGACGGCTTTTTACCGCCAGCTTCGTATGCTGATCTTTGAAAAACTCATGGAGGAAGCTTCTGAATTGGCCGGCGAAGTGGAAGTCGATGAAAGCTACTTCGGCGGCGTACGAAAAGGTAAGCGCGGTCGCGGTGCAGCCGGCAAGGTTCCCGTCTTCGGATTGCTCAAACGCGGCGGCCATGTGTTCACGATTGCCGTGAAAGACACGAAGGCCGATACGCTGATCCCCATAATAGCCTGTAAAGTCCAGCCTGACAGCATCGTCTACACTGACAGCTACCGCTCATACGACACGCTCGACATCACCGACTTCCATCACATGCGGATTAATCACTCAAAGCTGTTCGCGGACAAGCAGAACCATATCAACGGCATCGAAAACTTCTGGAACCAGGCAAAAAGGCATCTGCGAAAATACAATGGCATTCCACGGCAGAACTTTCATCTGTACCTCAAGGAATGCGAATGGCGCTTTAACTACGGCGCCGTCGATCAGCTCTTGAAAACCCTCCGCGAATGGCTCAAACCATACGCCAAATCAGCAAAGTCCTAGGTCAGCCCCTTGAATAATATTCGAGTTCAAGCGTCTCAATGTTCACATGAAGGCCGCGTGTATCCTGTGTTATTTCTTCAAGCTTGTAGTATGGCGGCAGGACGCCGTTGATTAGCATATAAAGCGTCGTGATTCGTTGCTGCCCATCCAACAAGATTCTAACAGCGCCTTGCCTATCATCGTAATCATGGTCGCCCTTCAACTCGGGCGGCGCATTCGTCTCCCATGTGAGCATCGTTCCTGTTGGGTATTCCTTGATGAGAGAGTCGATTAGCTGCTTCGCATCCTCTCTTTTCCACACATATTCTCGTTGAAACGCCGGTACGAATAATTGGTGCTCATCAATTTTATCGAGAATTGTAGAGATTTTCATGTGCCTCGCGCCTTTAAGCAGTATTCAGGGAAATACTCTGGAACGATGGAGAAACGCTTACTCGAAGCGTAAATTGGCAAAAAAATCCCCCCTACGGCAAGCCGCAGGGGGTGATTCTTCGTAATGAAATTACTTACCGTGACTTCACTACTGATCTTTCCGGGGCAATAATTAGCCTAATACTTTCCAGCAATGCAAGAAAAAAGCGCTTCCCGGAGGAACAATGAAGGTTAAAGAATCTCTCTGTCTCGGAACGGATGTGGGAATCGCATCGAACGGGTGGGCCATACTCGATATGGAAGCCGAATCCATTAGCGGCGCTGGCGTTCGTTTATTCGATGCTCCTGAGGTGCCGATAAAGAAAAACTCAACGAGGCCGAAGAATCAAATCCGGCAGGAAAAGCGCAGCTTGCGGCGGGTCATTAGCCGCAAAGCGAAACGCATGAGTGAGGTGAGGCGCCTTTGCTTTGAACATGGGCTGACAAAAGCGCAATCAAAAGACCTGTTCCACACGCTTCTCGAAACGTTAAATGAAACGCCGGGACAAGCGACCGTCGATGACCAGGGCATAACGCCATGGAGCTTGCGCGCTGATGCCTTACAACGCCAATTATCGGGCGCAGAGCTTGCTGTGGTTTTAGGGCACATCGCCAAACATGCGGGTTTTCAATCTAACCGCAAAGGCGGCGAAAAGAATGTCACTGGCGACGATCAAAAGGCGTTGAAGGCCATGGAGGGGCTGGCTGTAAAAATTGGTCCGTACAGAACTTTCGGAGAGGCCTTGCAATGCGATTCAGAACTTTCAAAACGCAAGCGGAATCGCAATGAAGTTTATGACAGAACGCCGAAAAGAGATTGGCTGCGCGCAGAAATTTCAATTATTTTTGACGCGCAAAGGAAACTGAGGAACGAGCTTGCAACAAAAGAGCTTGAAATCGCTTATTGCGATATAGCCTTTACTCGAAAGGCGTTACAGGACTCAGAACACCTTGTCAGGTTTTGTCCATTTGAAGAGGGCGAAAAGCGCGCCTCCAAATATGCGCCCTCGTTCGAGCTTTTTCGCTTGCTTCAGTCTCTTGTGCATCTGCGTATTGATGATCCTGAACGGGAGACTGACAACCTAAAACCCGAAGAAATCGCCATAGTAGAGGATGCATTTGGCATAAATAAATCGCTTACCTTTAAGAAGGCTCGCTCGCTTTTGAAGCTGAGCGATGATGGGCGATTTCGCGATCTTCCGCTTGGAGAAAAAGAACGAAATGACGCTGAGAAGCGGGATGTTTCCGCGAGAAAGAAGAGTGGGGCGGAAGGAACATACACAATGCGCGCAGTTCTCGGAGAACTGTACGATAAAACCCCAATTGAACAGCTTGATGACGCTATTGCGAAAATCGCCTTCCGTGAAACGAATGAGTCTATTGAGCAGGGCCTAAAGGAAATCGGTCTTTCCCAAGAAACGATCTCACGCCTTATGCAAGGTGTGAAAGATAATGCGTTTCATTTTGCAACCGGGGCAGCGCATATTTCCGCGAAAGCCTGCCGGAAAATTATTCCCGGTCTTCGCACTGGCCTTGTCTATTCCGACGCCTGCGATCAGGCAGGTTACGATCATACTGCCCCGGAAATGTCGCCTTTCGTCCGCCTTCGTCAACAATTGCAGGAGGCGTCGCTAACCGAAAGGCGCAAGGCCATCATCGCCATATTGGCGGACAAAGATAAATCGCCCATCAACTCTCCTGTTGCGCGAAAGGCCGCCATTGAGGCCGTCAAACAGTTTGTGACTTTGTGCCACGAACATCCTGCTCTTGCTGGAAACCTGCCTGGACAAGTCAATATAGAACTTGCGCGCGAAATGGGAAAAAGCCCCGAGGAACGCTCAAAATTGACAAGTGGCCTTGAGCGGCGAAATCGTGAAATGGATAAGCTGGCGGAGCAGTTTGAAGATACTTTTGGGCGGCGCCCCAAAAAGGGCGAATTGCGCGTATATGAACTTGCACAGGAGCAAGGGTGGAAATGTCTCTACACAGATGATCCAATCGATCCTAATAAGCTTTTTGACGGTGTATCCTATCAAATTGACCATATTCTGCCATGGAGCCGATTTGGGGATAATTCTTACGTTAATCTGACTCTCTGCACCACTTGGGCAAACCAAAACAAGAAAAACAGAACACCTTATGAATGGATGCATGAGGATAAATTAGATTGGGAGAATTATGTTGCTCGCGTTGAGTCTCGACCTGGCGCGCGTGATCCGCACGGAATGAAAGGCATTAAGAAGAGAAATTATTTGCTGAAAAACGCCAAAGAAAAAGAAGAAGCTTTTCGGACGCGAAATTTAAACGACACCAAATGGGCGGCGAAGGTAATATTGCAGGCAATCGAGGCCGTTTATCCCATAGAATTGAATGAAAGCGGCAATCCCATACGTCGCGTTCGGGCGCGGTCCGGCGGGATAACATCTCTCTTACGGCGCGGATGGGGGCTTGAAGGCCTAAAGAAAGACAAAGATGGAAATCGCATGGCAGATGACCGGCATCACGCGCTTGATGCAATCGTTGTCGCGGCGACAAGCGAAGCAATGCTCAACAGGCTGACTAGGGCCGTACAAAAAGCCGAGGCAATGGGAAAGCCCAGGCATTTTGAACGGCTTGATCTTCCCTGGGCTGATTTCAGAGAACAAACGAAAGGCGCTTTCACGCAGATTGTGTGCTCGCGCGCCGAACGTCGTCGCGCTCGCGGAGAGGGCCACAAGGCAACTATTCGTGGGTTCTCCCCCGAAACAGAACAGGTTTTTATTAGAGAAACACCCGAAAAACTTGTGCAAGGGCTCGTCAAAAAGGCAGGTGGGAATCCTGTGCATTTGGAAGCTTTGATAGCGGAAAAGTTTGAACGGCCTGAACGGTCGAAGAAAGTTATACAGTCGATTGCAGAGTGGGCGCTAAATGGCGCCTCTAAGCAAAATCCACCGCTTGGCCCAACAGGCGATCCAATCCGGCGAGTACGCATTATCGACAAAGGAAAAAGGCCTGCGGTTCTTTTGGACAAAAAAGCCACTGCCGATAGAGGTGAGATGGTCCGAGTCGATGTGTTTTCAAAAACGGATAAGAAAGGACGAGAGAAATTCTATCTTGTTCCCATTTACCCGCATCAGGTGATGGATAAACGCGACTATGCGGCACCCCCAGATCGAGCAATTACGAGGAATAAGTCAGAAAGCGAATGGGATCAGATTACGCCTAGTCATACGTTCAAGTTCAGCCTGTTTCCAAGATGTTGGGTTGAAGTGACTTCCGACAAGGGGGAAATAATAGATGGATATTTTAGAGGCGTAGATATTTACGATGCCACAATAAAAATCTCCCCACATTATTCTCTAGACCCTACAGTAGTTAAAAAAACTGGAACACGATCTTTGCTCAGTTTTAAGAAGTTTTCAGTAGACCGACTCGGAAACCGTTCTGAAATTAAAGCGGAGCCGAGAATGTGGCATGGCGAGGTGTGCATATCTGCAACCCTGCCGGACTGAGTCTCCGGCAGAATCAGCTCATCGTCAGTCAAGATGGAGAGGAAGTCACCTTCCCCATTGAGGATATTGCTTATGTTATCCTCGATACGCGCCAAACAACTATTACCGGATCAGTATTCGCTGCAATCCTCAATGCCGGAATTTCTATTCTTCAATCTGACGAAAAACATATTCCGTGCGGTATCGCATTTCCCTTTCAAGCGCACTGGAAACAGGGGGAGACGGCTCACCTGCAAACCTCTTTAACGCAACCGTTTAAGAAGCGCGCTTGGCAAGCTATTGTCAGGCAAAAGGTTCGCAACCAAGCTGCCGTGCTTTCTATACTTAAAACTGAAAAAGCCGGGACTGAAGCCGCTGCGCTTAAGGCGATGGTTGCTCAAGTTAAATCCGGTGACCCAAACAATGTCGAGGCGCGGGCAGCGCGCGCATATTGGGGGGCCTTATTCAAAGACTTTCGGCGCGCAGATTTTGATGACCGGCGAAATGCTGCGCTCAACTATGGATATGCGGTTGTTCGAGCATGTTTGGCGCGCAGCCTTTCCGCTTCGGGACTAATTCCTGCGTTCGGTTTGCATCATGCCAGCGTGACAAATGCTTTTAACCTTGCCGATGATTTGATTGAGCCGTTTCGACCGTTTGTGGATTACATGGCTCTTAAGAAGTTGGGGAATGAGCCCCCGCCAGATGAGGAATTGACGAAAGAGGATCGTCAGGCCATGGCGCAGGCTCCGTTTGAACCAGTGATGTTAGACGGCGAGAGCATAAGCCTTCTGTTAGCAACAGAAAGAACGGCTCAGAAGTTGACCACCGCAATGCGCGCGGGTGATCCCAGCATATTGTCCATGCCTGAATTTTCTGTTGGCCAGCGACTCCTATGAAACCTGAGGAGGCGCGATTCATGTGGTTGATGTGTTTTTTTGATTTGCCGGTTGGTACGCCCGCCCAAAGGAAAATGGCTGCCCGATTTCGCACCCATCTAAAAAAAGATGGCTTTATAATGTTGCAATGGTCCGTTTATGCTCGGCTTTGCAAAGGCGAGGATGCCGTGGAAAAACACACGCTCAGAATCAAAGGCGCGCTCCCTAAAACGGGCTCTGTAAGGTGCCTCCAGGTCACTGATAAACAGTATGGACGCATGAAATTGCTCTTGGGAACTGCAAAAAATACAGAGAAAAAGGGAGCTGACCAGCTTGTTTTGCTCTGAATTTTTGCATCTCGAAACGCAAAAATCTGTAACAAAACAAGCTGATACAACGAAGGCAGCCTACCACGGAAAGATCAGTAGGGAAGCCACGGCCCGCAGGCAGGCGATAACGTCAAGATTCCTAGCCTACCACGGAAAGATCAGTAGGGAAGCCACGGCGTCGCCCGGCGATACGCGCAGCCGGGTTGAAGCCTACCACGGAAAGATCAGTAGGGAAGCCACGGCTGTCAGCCTGCACAACCGCTTGCACCCATTAGCCTACCACGGAAAGATCAGTAGGGAAGCCACGGCTGGCCACGCCGCCCATGTCAGTGTCCTCCAAGCCTACCACGGAAAGATCAGTAGGGAAGCCACGGCGCGCTGTCAAAAGGGGCTTGTCCAACTATTAGCCTACCACGGAAAGATCAGTAGGGAAGCCACGGCCCCATGGCTGCGCCCATGGCGCGACGCCAGAGCCTACCACGGAAAGATCAGTAGGGAAGCCACGGCGTCAGCCGCCCTCGCCCTCTTTAATGGAGAAGCCTACCACGGAAAGATCAGTAGGGAAGCCACGGCGATTAGAACGGAATATCGTCGTCATCATTCAGCCTACCACGGAAAGATCAGTAGGGAAGCCACGGCGAAGGCGGCGGTAGCGAGGGTAATCTGCGTAGCCTACCACGGAAAGATCAGTAGGGAAGCCACGGCAGATTCTGTGCAAGTCGATGTTCACCAAGGAGCCTACCACGGAAAGATCAGTAGGGAAGCCACGGCCCCAGCCATTGAACAGCGCAATCAGTTTCAAGCCTACCACGGAAAGATCAGTAGGGAAGCCACGGCGGTATCAGGAGAGCCCGTCCTGATGTGCTGAGCCTACCACGGAAAGATCAGTAGGGAAGCCACGGCAGGTCGGCGCGCGCCCAGAAATGCGCCGGGAGCCTACCACGGAAAGATCAGTAGGGAAGCCACGGCCCGCCGCATGAGCGATCTCAACAGCGCCAAAGCCTACCACGGAAAGATCAGTAGGGAAGCCACGGCCGGTGAGGGTTTCGGCCGCCGTGGCGTTCTAGCCTACCACGGAAAGATCAGTAGGGAAGCCACGGCTTGGTATCTCTCAAAGGAAGCGGGCTTTTTAGCCTACCACGGAAAGATCAGTAGGGAAGCCACGGCCACACGAAGCGATGGCCCAGAAACAGGCAAGCCTACCACGGAAAGATCAGTAGGGAAGCCACGGCCCGAGTGGAGAGGCCGCAGAGCGATTGAAGAGCCTACCACGGAAAGATCAGTAGGGAAGCCACGGCCGCCGACGCCGCATGGTCTGGACTTAAGGTAGCCTACCACGGAAAGATCAGTAGGGAAGCCACGGCCGAAACGCAAATCGACTTCATCGCTCGCTTAGCCTACCACGGAAAGATCAGTAGGGAAGCCACGGCGCCGCCCGTCGCCTCGCGCAGCATCGCCGCAGCCTACCACGGAAAGATCAGTAGGGAAGCCACGGCTGCGCGAGCTTGCCATAAGCCGAATTTAATAGCCTACCACGGAAAGATCAGTAGGGAAGCCACGGCCCGTGCACGCCTCATTGAGATCGCCGGCGAAGCCTACCACGGAAAGATCAGTAGGGAAGCCACGGCGACTATGGCTTGATAGAGACGGCTTGCCAGAGCCTACCACGGAAAGATCAGTAGGGAAGCCACGGCACGACAGCGCCGCGCTAAAGGCAACGTCATAAGCTTGGATTGATGTCTATAATCCGAAGGCGGACGATTTTATCGTGTTTTCATCTTCAACTTAAAGCGCAGAAATAAATGAGGGGGGGCAACTTTCGGTATAATTAGAATTCGGATTCTATCAGATTCTATGGTACTTTGTTGCGCCTACTCTAATACCATGCTTCAAACGAGTTTTTATGGTTCCGCGTCTTAGTCCCTTAGCCCATAAAAGGCGGCGCCGTGCTAGATCGAACGGCCAAGATCAGCGCGCGGCGGCCCTTCGAAGGGCGGGACTTGAATTGCTGGCTAATGATGATTTTGAAAACGTCTCAATTGCCAGAATCGCGAAAACGGCAAAATGCTCGGTTGGTGCATTCTATTATCGTCACCAGGATAAGAACGCATACTTGAGGCAGTTGATTTCAGCGACATTTAGGGAGCTGAAAAATGAGTTGCAAAATCACCTTTCGAATTCTGGTGGCGAAATATCATTATCGGAATTTATTTCGTATATAATTACAAAAATAAGCACGCCGGAAAACGCAGGGATAATTCGGACAGCACTAAAATTAGGCGCGACAGACACGGACGCTTTGCGCCATTACGAGGGCTATCGTGAATTTGTCACGATGGTTTCGGAGAACATTTTCAAGGGCACATCCAAAAATAAAATTCGCGCGAGAGAAATTCGGGAAGCGGTACAAATCATTTTTGCAGCGATAAATGACGCTGCCTTGATGCCAAAGAGCGCGACTATGAAATTGGGTAGCGATGATATGTCAAATACGTTATGCGCAATGGCGGCTAATAACGTCGGCGCAAGCCCTGATTTTAAAGGGAAAATCACGAAGATAACGGTTATTGCCGGAAATGAACCGGAAGAAGCGCCCGCAATAAACAAGAAAGAGGCGCAAAATAAGAAAAAGCCTACGCCGCGTCGGCGCGGCAAGGTGACGGTTTTATAATTGCTATTACCGCCCCTTATCTTTCTGACGTATTATTCTGCAATTTCGACTCCACCCAGTCTAAAAGATCACGGCGGCGGTAGCGGATAGAACGGGCTGAGACTTTCACATATTGCGGGCCGCCGCCTCTCAGCCGCCAGTTTTGAAGTGCGCGGATAGTGTAGTCCAGGAAGGCCGCCGCATCCTTTTCGCATAAAAGTTGGTCGAGATAATCGGGCGGATAGCCTTTCGGCTCATGTCCTACTCCATCCGGCATTTACTGACTCCTACAAACGCTGATTTACGCCAGAAGTTTGCGGAGAGCAGTCGCCCGGAAAAAGAACTATATATTCGGGTTGATTTTATAGATTTCAGGTAGCTTTCATCTTTTCGGCCTCGGCCTGGAAATCCTCTGTAATGGCGAGGCGTATGGCTTCGTCCTGAAATCCCTTTTCCGTCTTATGTCGAAAGAATAATAAGCTCCGAATTATCGGATAGGCATGAGACATTGGTTTTGAGAAATCAATTTTCTTTTCGCTTTTTAATTCCTCATACGCTGCAATGATTTTATCGCGTGACGATGGCCTCCCGACAGGCTTTGGCGGCTCAATTGCTAATTCGACAATATTAGTATTCTGCTTATTGTCGGTAATTTTCTTATTTTTGGGCGGCTTAATTATACGGACGCTTTCGAATTTCAGGCTTCCATTTTCAATTTCGGATTTATCAAAATTGATTTTTCCTAATTGCCAAATGTCAGCGGGAATTAATTGCGGTGCATCGCTTATTTGCCGGGGCGATAAATAGCCAATTCCTATTAGCTTTTCATTTTCTAATTGGCGCCGGAATTCCTCTTGGGCCCGGTATCTGCGCCTACCGGGCTCAAAAGCAGCGTCAACCAGGTTGTTAATTGCATCGCCTAAATGCGCAGGGTCATTTTCCCAATTATCCGGCAATTTATTGGGCGGAGAATATTCCTTATTATTGAGTTTCCTCCAATTGCCGAATTTGTTGAGGGCTTCACTTAGCGGAAGCCCCGATTTATGCGCTTCCTGGGGCGTCATGGCGCAATTTCCAATTGGGAATTCGGCTTATTTGGAAATTCCATTATTTCCGCGTCGCCCTTGCCGTTTAATGCGTCGAGAATTCTTAGCGAAATAATATCCGCCGCTGCCAATAAGGCTTTATCCGGCATATGCGCATATCTGGCTGTTACGCCGGAAAGGGAATGACCCAACAAACCGGCAATTGTCAGCTCGGAATAGCCAAGCCCTGCCGCAGCGGACGCAAAGCTGTGGCGCAATGTATGAATTGAGGCGTCTTTAATCCCCGCCCGCGCGCATAATCGCTCAAATACGCGCGGCAGGCCGATGAAATAACCATCGTCGGTTTTTGCGGGGAAAATCCATTCGATATTTTCGTTGCGCGGCTGGCTTTGGAGAAATTCGACGGCGCTTTTTCCGATGGGGCGCATTTGGGCGCCGGTTTTCGTATCGCCAAAACGGATGCAGGAATTTTTTGCGTCAAACCAACCCCAGGGAAGGCTCAGAATTTCGCCGCGCCTGCACCCGGTAAGCGCCAGCGCTTTTATCGCAGCAATTCCCGTCGAATTTTCGCCCGCTTCCTCAGCATCGCGCATGGCGGCGCCAAGCGCGACAAATTCATCAAGACTGAAAAACCGTGTGCGTTTTTGGCTGGGATATTTTTTCACAAGTCGCGCGGGATTATTTTCAATAAAACCATTTCTGCGGGCAAATTCGAGTATGGCGCTCATTATCGCCAATGTTCGCGAAGCTGCGCCTTTTCCGCCTGTCGTATTGCCGCCGCGCCCGGTACGCTTTTTCATTTTCGCTGTTTTTCCGGCGGCAATATCGGCTTGCATTTTCGCAAGGTCAGCAACAGTCAACCGTGCAATGGCGCGCCCGCCAATAAGCGGGCGTATATGGCACTCAATGCAAGTCACATTGTTTGCGTGGGTTGAAGGTTTCAGCCAGGTTTTCGATTCCGTGACGTAAAAATCGCAAAGTTCGCCGACCGTCATGGCCTTACGCGCTGTCGCCTTGTCTGCCGCAGGGTCATTGCCTTTATCCGCCTCGGCGAGCTTTTGCCGGGCTTCTTTGCGCGCCTCATCTGGGGTTAGCTTCCCGACACGGCCTAATGTGAGCTTACGCAACCGGCCTTCCTGGGTCCGATACATGACGATCCACGATCCTGACTTTCCCGAACGGAAGCGGACGCCAAATCCTTTGAGGGAATCGTCCCAATGGGAAACGTCTTTGTCGCCCGGATTGGCGACGAGTGAGTCGACAAATCGCTTTGTAAGCTTTGGCATCTCTAAGCTTCCGGCGGTTTGTTACCCAAAATCGAAAAGTCATTCTGGGTAACATATGGGTAACAAAATGTAGCGTTTCATGGCGCTATCGGTGTTAAACGATAGCAAGAAATAGGCCATAAATCATCAATAAAATCAGGTTGTTATAGTAAATCAGCGCAGTGTGGCGAAAACGGTGATTTGTGCCCTGATAATTTTCGTAATGATGGGGTCGCGTGTTCGAGTCACGCAAGCGGCACCAGTTTTCAGAAAATTTGGGCGGGCAGGGAGCCCTGCGGGTATTACCTGGTTCATGCGCGCCTCTTATGATCAAAGCCCGTTTGCTCCCAGCCTGATTTGCGGTCTGAACTTTTTTATTGTCGCGGCGCCGGCCTGCCTGGCTGATAGGGGGATCGCGCTACTCTGATCGCTTCCTACTTAGAGCGCATTCCAAAAAGTGGGAACCGGTTTTCGGATTAAATGCGCGACAAAGCAAAAGCATAGAGCATGTTCACGACTCGGATAAAACGGAACTTGCTCTAGTGTTGCGGAACAAGATCTCAACGATGCTTCTTGTCAGTTCGGCAATGAGTTTCTTGTCGAGTTCAGGGTTCACGATATTGCGGATGCCGAGCCCCTGCATCAGGGCGACAAACACCTCGATACGCATGTCGAGTTCATGCCTGTCGCCGCCGTCGAGCAGTGCGGTGATGACGCGCGATTTTATCTCTGAATCCGCCTCGCGCAGCATGGTGGCGATCTTGGGGTTCCGCGTCGCCTCGGCGGTTATCTCCAGCATCAGGGCGGACCAGAAGGGGTCGGTTGAGGAATCAACGCTTGATTCGATGTTCTCGACCATCAGATCGACGACGCGGTCGCCGGCGTTTTCATATTGCACCACCATGCATTTTTTTTCTTCGGCATGAGCACGCACCATCTCGGCGATGATCTGCTCCTTGCTTTCAAAGTAGTGGTAAATATGCCCCGGGCTCATTTTCGCCGCCTTGGCGATCTGGGACATGCGCGCGCCATGGAATCCGCTGGCGATGAAACACTGCTCGGCCGCGTTCAATATCCTCGACCGCCGGCTGTCATCATTCGAGGCCGTCGTCTCTGCGGGATTCTGCTGGGCGTCTCCCCGGGTCTTGTCGGCTGTAAGAACCGCTTCTCGTTCCGTTATGGACATCCGTTTTCCTTTCGCCCTGATCCATTGCTTTGGCCGGGAGTTCCCCCTCAAGGCCTTGTGTAGACCGATGCAACGCCATGCTGTAGTTGCCGAACGAAATGCTGCACTGCAAAAATTTTCAGAAAACCAGTCTTGACTATAGGCCTTAACGAATAGAATAAACGTTCATTCTAAAACTGCAAGCGTGATGACCAGGCTGCGGCGCCAGCAATGATCCAGGATAATAAACAGATGTCTTTGATATCATTAAGAAAAATGGCGGTTTTGGGCGGTCTCGGCGCCGTTATGGCGGTTTCCGCGTGCAGCCGCGAACCCCAAATGCAAGCGCCGCCGCCGCCGCAAGTCGCCGTCGCGGCGGTAAAAAAAGAATCAGTCGAGCTCACGACCGTGTTGGCCGGGCGCACAGTCGCGACTGAATCGGCTGAAGTCCGCCCACAGATATCCGGCATTATCAAGGCCCGCCTTTTTGAAGAAGGCGATGACGTGAAAGAGGGCCAGCCGCTCTATCAGATTGAAAAGGCGCCCTATGAGGCGGTGGTCGCCAGCGCGCGCGCGGCCCTCGCCCGCGCTGAAGGACTTGCCGTCGCCGCCGAAAACCGCAAATCGCGCTTCGCCAATCTGGTCGGGAGCAAAGCCGTCAGTAAACAGGACTACGACGACGCTGTCGCCGGCGCAAAGCAGGCGGTCGCCGATGTCGCTGTGGCGCGCGCCACTTTGGACAGCGCGCTGATCGAGCTTGAGCGCACGACCATCGCGGCGCCTATCGACGGCCGGATCGGGCGCAGCTTCGTCACCAACGGCGCCCTCGTCGCCGCCGGGCAGGCCCAGGAGCTTGCGGCGATACACGCGCTTGATCCGATCTATGTCGACATCGCCCAGTCCAGCGCGGAAATCCTGCGCTGGAAGCGACTGCAGGCGGCGGGAACACTGGCGACCGACGACGAAAACAACCTCGATGTGACGCTTATCCTCGAAGATAAATCAGTGTACGAACATAAGGGAAAAATTACATTGACCGAGGTCAATGTCGATCCCGCGACCGGGTCGGTTACGCTCCGCGCTGTCTTTCCCAACCCGGACGGTCTTTTGCTTCCCGGAATGTTTGTGCGCGCCCGCGTCAGCGAGGGCGTTCGCGCTGACGCCATGCTGATTGATCAAAAAGCGATCAGCCGTTCACCGCAGGGAGACGGCGTTGTTTATGTCGTGAAAGACGATCATACGACAGAAACGCGGATCGTCAGGACGGACCGCGCAATCGGCAATCAATGGCTCGTTGCGGAAGGATTGTCCGAAGGTGAAAACGTCGTCGTGGAGGGCTTTCAAAGGTTTCGTCCGGGCGCCGTCGTGACGCCGGTGATGATTTCTCTGGCTGCAGCGGCGTCGCAGGACGCGCCTGATGCTGACGCCTCAAAGGGCGTTCAATAATAGCCAAATCCTGAATGGGGCCTTTTCTCTGTGGCTGATTTTTTCATCAAACGACCCGTTTTCGCCTGGGTGGTCGCCATCATTGCAATGATGGCCGGCGTCATGAGCATTCTCAATCTCCCGGTTGAGCAATATCCCGATATCGCCCCGCCCGCCGTAACGCTCATGGCGACCTATCCCGGCGCCTCGGCGCAGGCCGTCGAAGACGGCG
This sequence comes from Parvularculaceae bacterium, assembly GCA_041398145.1. Lineage (GTDB taxonomy): Bacteria > Pseudomonadota > Alphaproteobacteria > Caulobacterales > Parvularculaceae > Amphiplicatus. The sequence continues at coordinate 260,127 of JAWKVF010000003.1, forward strand.
TGACGCAGGTCATCGAACAGCAGATGAAAGGCATCGACAATCTCCGCTACGTGACGGCGAATTCCAGCTCCGACGGCTCGATGTCGATGACCATCACTTTTGAAGCGGGAACCGATCCCGACATCGCCCAGGTTCAGGTCCAGAACAAGCTGGCGCTGGCGACGCCGCTGCTGCCGCAGGAGGTTCAGCGACGCGGCGTCAGCGTAACCAAGGCGCGCTCAGGCTTCCTGATGATCGTTGCCCTGACGACGGATGACGGATCTTACAGCGATGTTGACCTCGCGGACTACATCGCCTCCAATTTGCAGGACCCGATCAGCCGGGTTGAAGGCGTCGGCACCGTACAGCTTTTCGGCTCGCAATATGCGATGCGCGTGTGGCTCGATCCGTACAAGCTGTCTTCCTACGGTCTGTCGACCGAAGATGTCACGACAGCCATTCGCGCACAGAACGTCCAGGTTGCGGGCGGTGAGATCGGCGGCGGCCCTTCCGTCGCCGGGCAGCAACTCAACGCAACCATCACGATCCAGTCCTTGCTGGAGACGCCTGAAGAGTTTCGCAAAATCTCGCTGCGCACGCTGGAAAACGGATCGCAAGTGCTGCTTGGGGACGTGGCGCGCGTGGAGATCGGCGCGGACTCCTATTCGCGTTTCGGCGAATACATGAATATCCCGGCGTCGGGCATGGCCATCCAGCTCGCCAACGGCGCCAATGCGCTGGAGACGGCGGAGGCGGTAAAAGAAAAGGTCAATGAACTGGTCGAGTTCCTGCCGCCCGGCGTCAAGCCGTTCATTCATTACGACACCACGCCGTTTATCGAGGAATCCATCAAGGAGGTTGTCAAAACGCTGATTGAAGCGGCATTTTTCGTTTCCATCATCATGTTCATGTTCCTTCAGAATTTGCGTGCGACGGCCATCGTCATGATCACCGTACCGGTGGTTCTTCTCGGTACGATGGCGGTGCTGCTCGCCGCCGGCTTTTCCATCAATACGCTGACCATGCTCGCTATGGTGCTTGCGATCGGCCTGCTTGTGGACGACGCCATTGTCGTCATTGAAAATGTTGATCGCGTGATGGAGGAAGACGGCCTTCCGCCTCGGGAAGCCACGCAGAAAGCCATGCGGCAGATTACCGGCGCGCTTGTCGGGATCGGCGCCGTGCTTTCGGCGGTATTTGTTCCAATGGCGTTTTTTCCCGGCACGGCCGGCGCCATTTATCGGCAATTTTCCATCACCATCGTTTCGGCGATGGCGATGTCGGTGATGACCGCCGTCATTTTGACGCCGGCTTTGTGCGCGACCATGCTGGAGCCGCACGATCCCGAAAAGGCCGCGAAGCCGGGAACGCTGCGCTATCGCCTGAGCGCGCCGCTGCGGCTCTTCAATTCAATCCTGAATGGCGGCGCCAGTCGCCATCTTTCGGGCGTCAAGGCCATCATCGCGCGCGGCGGGCGTTTTATGGCGATCTTTCTCATGCTGTCCGCCGTCACCGCATTCGTCTTTACACGGCTCGAACAGTCGTTTTTGCCGGATGAAGACCAGGGCGTGATTTTATTGCAGGCGCAACTGCCGGCCGGCGCCACTTTTGAGCGGACGCAGGCGGCGCTCGATCAGGTCGAAAATTATCTGCGCGATAATGAGGCTTCTAACGTCGACGGATATTTCACCGTTGCCGGTTTCAGTTTCGCCGGCGCTGGCCAGAATACGGGGATCGGCTTTGTGGCTTTCAAAGACTGGTCGGAGCGGCCCGGCGTTGAAAATAGCGCGCAAGCGGTTGTCGCGCGCGCCAACGCCGCTTTTTACCAGAACATCCGCGACGCCCAGGTTTTCGCTTTCGCCCCGCCGGCGGTGCCCGGCCTCGGACAGGCCAGCGGGTTTGACTTCTTCCTGCAGGACCGGGCCGGGCTCGGCCATGACGCGTTGATGGACGCGCGCGATCAGCTGCTTGCGGCGGCGGCGCAAAACCCGGCGCTCGCCGGCGTGCGGGCGAACGGCCTCAACGACGTGCCGCAATTGAAAGTCGATATCGATCAGCATCGCGCAGAGGCGATGGGGCTGTCGACCAGTGCGATCAACACCACGCTGACGACGGCGATGGGCGGACTTTATGTCAACGACTTCCTCGACCGCGGTCGTATCAAACGCGTCTACATTGCCGCGGACAAGGAATTCCGCATGTCGCCGGATGATATCGATGCGTGGCGGATCCCGAACGCTTCGGGCGGCCTCGTTCCCTTTTCCGCCTTTGCTGAAACGTCATGGGGGTATGGGTCGCCTAAACTTGAGCGATATAACGGGGTGCCGGCCGTGCAAATCCTGGGCGCGGCTGCGCCCGGTTACAGTTCCGGCGAAGCCATGGCGCAGATCGAAGCGATCATGCAGACGCTTCCTGACGGCTTAGGCATCGAATGGACCGGGCTCTCGGCGGAAGAACGCGAATCCGGCTCGCTTACGCCCTTGCTGTATTCGCTTTCAATACTTGTCGTTTTTCTATGCCTTGCCGCGCTGTATAACAGTTGGTCGGTTCCGGTTGCGGTGATGATGATTGTGCCGCTCGGACTTATGGGCGCGGTCGTCTCGGCGCTGATGAATGGGCTGGCGAACGACATCTTTTTCCAGGTGGGTCTGCTGACAACAATCGGGCTGGCGGCGAAGAACGCCATTCTCATCGTTGAATTCGCCAAGACCCTGGAGGAGGAGGAAGGCATGTCGGTCGTGGAGGCCGCTGTTGAGGCGGCGCGCACGAGATTGCGTCCGATTCTGATGACGTCCTTCGCATTCGGCCTTGGCGTGCTGCCGCTCGTATTGAGCACCGGCGCCGGCGCGGCGGGAAGAGGCGCCATCGGCGCTGCGGTTCTTGGCGGCATGCTGACCGCCTCGTTCCTCGGCGTATTCTTCACGCCGCTGTTTTACGTGCTGGTGCGCCGCCTGTTCGGGGTGAAGGGCGATGCTGTGACCGAGTCGCTGGCGCAAGCAGGAGGCGCGAAGCCGGATCATGCGTAATTTGTCTTCGCCGTTCAGAATGATGGTGCTCGGCGCCGCTTCGTTGCTGGCGGCCTGCACCAGCGTGACCATGGCGCCCGGTTATGAGCGCCCGACGGCGCCAATCGCGGCCACCTTGCCGCAGGCGAATGAGGACGCCGTCGCCGCTTTGGTCGAATGGCGCGATGTCTTTCCCGATCCAGAGCTTCGGGCGGTTATCGAAACAGCGCTTGTGAATAATCGCAATCTGCGCGTCGCCGTGTTGAACGTAGAGCGCGCCCGCTCGCTGTACCGGGTCCAGCGATCAGAAAGCCTGCCCACGATCACCGCCGGAGGAGATTATTCCCGGCAGCGTTTCGGCGAAAACGCCGCCGCTTTCGGAGCGGGCGGCGTCGGCGTGAACACCGGCGGCGGACAGGGGCCGATTACAATTGAACAGTTCAGCGCCACCGCCGCTGTCAGCGCCTACGAGCTTGACCTGTTCGGGCGCGTGCGCAGCCTGAATCGCCAGGCCCTTGAGACTTTTCTCGCTACTGAGGAAGGGCGCAACGCCGCTGAAATTTCCCTGATCGCTGAAGTCGCCAACGCCTATCTTCGTCTCGGCGCGGATCGCGAATTGCTGGCCATCGCGCGCGATACGCTGGCAAATCAACAGGCCGCGCTCGAATTGACCAGCCACCTGGCGGCCGACGGGCTCGGTAATGACGTCGATGTGCAACGGGTCTCCATTTCCATCGAACGTGCGCGCGCTGACGCCGCGACGCTTGAAGCTCAGGTGGCGCAGGATGAGAACGCCCTGCGTCTTCTTGCCGGTGCAACAGACACGGCGCTAACCTTTGAAGTTCGCGCCATTGATGACGTCGAGATCGATTCCGATTTTGCGGTGGGCGCTTCGTCAGCCGTGCTTTTGTCGCGCCCGGACGTACTTGCCGCCGAGCGCAGATTGAAAGCGGCGAACGCCAATATCGGCGCCGCGCGCGCCGCCTTTTTTCCGCGTATCCTTCTCACCGCCAGCGCCGGCGCCGCTAGCGCCGAATTAACCGACTTGTTCGCACCAGGCACGGGCGTGTGGCGCTTTGCGCCTTCAATCAGTATACCAATCTTCACGGGTGGGCGAAATCGCGCGCAACTAAGAAGCGCCAACATTGATCGCGATATCGCCATCGCTGAGTATGAGGGGTCGATCCAGACCGCCTTTCGTGAAACCGCTGATGCTCTCGCGACACGCGCGACCATTGATGAACGCCTGGACGCCGTTGCGGGGCTTTCAACCGCGGCGGAAACGGCGTTTGATCTGACAAACATGCGGTTCGAAAACGGCATTGACGACTATTTCGCGGTGCTGGATGCGCAACGCACCGATTACGCAGCCAGACAGGAACTGATCGCCGTGCAGCTTGTGAAGGCGATGAACACAGTCCAGCTTTTCCGCGCGCTGGGTTGCGTGTCGTGTTCCGCCATGGCCGGCCCGGATTAAGTGGTGTGCGAAATTCGACGCAAGCGTGTCGAACGACTTCAAATCGCCCTGAGGGCTCGGATCAATTTCGCCAGGCGAAAAGGCGGCCATATCGGTCTTGGCCCTTGGCGGGTATTTGGCGTATGCCTGACGGTCAATAGCTGCATTCGTCAGCGCAACCGTCATCAGGACGCCGCCAATGACCGCAAGAACGGCCTCTCAGCCCATTCGTCTCTATCTCGTCGACGGATCGTCATATATTTTCCGCGCCTATCACGCCCTGCCGCCGCTGACGCGCAAATCCGACGGTCTGCCGGTGGGGGCGGTGTCGGGCTATTGCAACATGCTCTACAAGCTGTTGACCGACGTTACCGATGAGCATGAGCCGACGCATTTTGCGGTGATCTTCGATCATTCGAGCAAGAGCTTCCGGAACGATCTTTATAAAGACTATAAAGCGAACCGGCCAGAACCGCCGGAGGATCTGCGCCCGCAATTCCCGTTGGTGCGCGATGCGACCCGCGCGTTCAATGTCCCCTGCATCGAGATGGAGGGGTATGAAGCGGACGACATTATCGCCTCTTATGCGCGCGCGGCGGAGGCGGCTGGCGGTGAATGCGTCATCATCTCGTCGGACAAGGATCTGATGCAGCTCGTCAGCGACCGCGTGTCGCTTTACGATACGATGAAGAACAAGCGCATCGGCCATGACGAGGTGGTCGAGAAATTCGGCGTGCCGCCGGAAAAAGTGATCGACGTGCAGGCCCTCGCCGGCGATAGCGTCGATAACGTGCCCGGCGTTCCCGGCATCGGCGTCAAAACCGCCGCCCAGCTCATCGAGGAATATGGCGATGTTGAAACGCTGCTGGAGCGCGCGGGCGAAATCAAACAGAACAAGCGCCGCGAAAACCTTATCGAATATGCAGATGCGGCGCGTATTTCGCTGCAATTGGTGACGCTGAAAACCGATATCGACCTGCCCGAGCCGATGGACGATCTTGTGGTGCGCGCCATCGACCCCGCGCCCCTGCTCGCCTTTCTAAGAGAGATGGAATTCAACACGCTGACCCGGCGTATTGAAAACGATCATGGCGAGGGGGCGGGCGCCGCGCCGGCTCCGCTTGGTGCGCAATCGGGAGTGAAGCCTGCAGAAAAATCTGGAAAGCCCATTGGCGCAGCGACAAGTTATGAAACGATCTTTACCGAGAATGAATTAAAGATGTGGGTCGCTGCCGCGCATCAGCGCGGCTATGTGGCGTTCGACTCCGAGACCGACGCACTTGGCGCGATGAGCGCCGGGCTGGTGGGTGTCTCCCTCAGTGTTGAGCCGGGGCGCGCGTGCTATGTGCCGCTCGCACACGGCGCCAAAGGGCTCGCGCTCGACGACGCAGACACCTCAAAGCAAATGCCGCTGGCTGCGGCGATCAAGATTTTGAAACCTTTGCTTGAAGACCCGTCGGTGCTGAAAATCGGGCAGAACATAAAATACGACATGCTGGTCATGTCGCGTTACGGCGTAGAGATTGCGCCGATTGACGACACGATGCTGATTTCCTATGCGCTCGATTGCGGCGTTGGCGGCCACGGCATGGACGAACTCGCCAGGCGCTGGCTCGACTATGACACGGTGAAATTCTCCGACGTCGCCGGCACGGGCAAAAAGCAGAAAACCTTCGATGAAATCGAAATCGCCAAAGCCAGCCAGTATGCGGCGGAAGACGCCGACATTACCCTGCGGTTGCACCAATTGCTGAAGCCGCGTCTGTCTGGCGAGGGCAAGACGACCGTTTATGAAACGCTTGAGCGGCCGATGGCGCATGTCATCGCCGAAATGGAAAAAGCCGGGGTGAAGGTTGATCCCACGGTGTTAGCGAAACTTTCCGCCGACTTCGCCCAGCGCATGGCGCGCCACGAGGCCGAAGCGCACGAATTGGCGGGCGAAGAATTCAATATCGGCTCGCCGAAACAGATTTCTGACATTCTATTCGGCAAGCTCAACCTGCCGGGCGGGCGAAAAACCGCTAAAGGCGCATGGTCGACCAAGGCCGATGTGCTGGAAGAGCTTGCCGCCGAAGGCCACGAACTGCCGCGCGCGATCCTCGACTGGCGCTCGCTGTCAAAGCTGAAAAGCACATACACCGACGCGCTGCCGCAGGCGATCAATGCCGAGACCGGGCGCGTGCATACGTCCTACAGCCTGGCGGCGACGACGACCGGCCGCCTTGCCTCGACGGAACCGAATCTGCAAAACATCCCGATACGGACAGAAGACGGGCGCAAGATCAGAACCGCGTTTATTGCCGAACAAGGCAATGTGCTGGTGTCCGCCGACTATAGTCAGATTGAACTTCGCCTGCTGGCGCATATCGCCGATCTGAAGTCGATGAAGGAAGCCTTCGCAGAGGGCGTCGATATTCACGCGATGACGGCGTCGGAAATGTTCGGCGTGCCGGTCGACGGCATGGACCCGATGGTGCGCCGGCGCGCCAAGGCGATCAATTTCGGCATCATCTACGGCATTTCCGCCTTCGGACTCGCCAACCAGCTCGGCATTTCGCGCGGCGAGGCGAAAGACTATATCGACGCCTATTTCGTCAAGTTTCCGGGCATCCGCAAATACATGGAAAACACTATCGCCGGGGCGAAATCATCCGGCTATGTCGAGACCGTCTTTGGCCGGCGCACCCATGTCGGCGGCATTAACGACAAAAACCACGCGATGCGCAGTTACGCAGAACGCCAGGCCATCAATGCGCCGATTCAGGGCTCGGCGGCGGACGTCATTCGCCGCGCCATGATTAAACTGCCGGCGGCGTTAACACACGCGCGGGTGAAGTCGCGCATGCTGTTGCAGGTGCATGACGAGCTGATTTTCGAATGCGCAAAGGAAGACGCCGACAAAACCATTGAGATCGCGCGCAAGGTCATGGAGGCGGCGCCAGAGCCGGCGGTGAAAATTTCGGCGCCGCTGGTCGTCGACGCGCGCGCCGGCGCGAACTGGGACGAAGCGCATTGACGCGCGGTTAAAGCGGCGCATCCTCGGGGAGCAAGGGCGCGGCGGCTTCAAGCGTAATCTCAATGCGGCGGTTGCCGGCGGCGAACGGATCTTCCGGATACAGCGGATCGGCGTCGCCATGGGCTGACACCGCGGCGATGCGTTCGGCGGGGAAGCCTGCGCCTTCAAGCACGCGCCGCGCCGCATTGGCGCGATTGGCGGTCAGGTCAAAAGGCGAATAACGCCCGGCGCCGGTCGCGTCGGCATGGGCGTCGATGGTGATGCGGTTCGCCAGCGGTTTCAACGCCCTTGCAATTTCGACAAGCAGCGCACGCGCCTCGGGCGTCGGTTCCGCGGCGCCGGTCGCAAACATCGCTCGCCCGTTGGTGTCGGCCAGCAACACCTGCAATCCGGTCTCGGTGAGGTTGATGGTGACGGCGTCATTTGCGTCCTTTGCGATCGGGTTCATCAAGATCGCCTGTTCGAGATTTTTCCGCGCGGCGATATAGGGCCGGCGCGCGGCGTCGGCGCGGTCAGCAGCGGCGTTGCGCCCGGTCGAGCCGGCCGCCGGCGTCGCCGCGAGTTTATCGGTCAGGCCTTCGCCGCTTGGCTCCCGGGTCTCGATGAGATTGCCGGGCTGGCGTTCATCGGGCACGCCTTTAAGTTTGACGTCTCCCGCATAGCGGCGTTCCTCGGCGGTGCCAAACGCGTCGCGGATCGAGCCGGCGACGACTTCCATTTTCGCCTGATCCTGGATTGAAAACGAGACGATCAGTACAAAGAAGCACACCAGCAGCGTCATCAGGTCCGCATAGGTGATCAGCCAACTGCCTGAAATGCGCTTGCCGCGCCGAAACTGACGCAGGGGCGTCGTCATGCGGCGGTTCCGACCGGCGCCGACGTCGGCGCTGGCGGGGCGAAGGCGCTACGTGCTTTTTCAGGCAGATAAACAATCAGCATATCGGTGATCGCGTCCGGCGAGCGGCGGTCGGCGACCTGACATAGCCCGTCGATAATCAAGGAGAGATTGGTCTCCTGCGCGTCAAGCTTGGCGGCCAGCTTGTCGGCGATCGGCAAGGCGACGGCATAGGCGACCAGCGCGCCATAAAGGGTTGTCAAAAGCGCAATCGCCATCGCCGGGCCGATGGTCGAGGGGTCCTCCATCGTCGACAGCATTTTGACGAGGCCGACAATCGTACCAATCATGCCAAAGGCGGGGGCGGCCTCGCCGATGGCGCGGAAGATTTTCTCGCCATCGACGAGGCGCTGGATTTCAAGTTCGCGTTCGCGGGTTAACTGCGTGCGTAAATGCTCAGTTGAAAGACCATCGGCGATCATCTGCTTGCCGCGCGCGAGAAACGGATCAGACACCGGCGCGCGCTCAAGGCCCATCGGGCCCTGTCGGCGCGAAATCTGGGCGAGGGCGCGCACTTCCTCCAGGATGTCGCCGGGGCTTTTGCGATGATCGAAAAACGCCGTCTTCGCCCCGGTGGCGAGGGCGGCGAACACCTCGTCAATCGGAAACCGCAACACCGTCGCCGAGATGGCGCCGCCGATGACGATCAAAAAGCTCGGCATGTTGAAGAATATGGCGACCGCGCCCGACATTGCGATTGCAAGGCCGACGACGAACAGTCCGGCGAATATGCCGCCAATGGTGGCGAAATCCATGCGCATGAAGACGCGACTCCGAAAGATGGAGCGCGATATTAATCACAACAGCGTAAAGACAGCCCTTCCCGCACGGCTAAAATTCTCGCCATTTCAGCGTTGCGCGTTAACCGCTGGTTCATTTTTAATGAAGGGAGCAGCGCGCCGGAGCATCGGCGAAAATGAGGAACCAGTCCGGCGCCTCAGCGCCTTCGATGGTCGCCGATGTCAGCTTGGTATTCGTATATGGCGCTATTAACTCGGCAATGAAGCCCCGCCGGATATAAACGCATCGTCCTGCACTACGAAATGCGCTGATCGCGCGGATAACATCAGCGGCTGATTCGGTGGCCGGCTGCATCAGGTGGACGCCGTTGGCTGAGGTGATTGCAAGACGTCCCTCGTTCATCGTGATGATGAGCGAACCGGTGGGAATTGTTTGTGCAAACGCGGTGTCGATGCGACCGTTCTGTGCGCGCACGGTTCGCGTCAACGATAAATTGCTCAGCGTAGCAGCGATGCTCGCGCCGACGGCGAACAAGGTCGCGGCGGAGGCGAGGCGCTGCACCGCTTTTCTGCGGGTGACGAGCGCGGCCAGCGCGGCCGCGAGGACGACGAGGGCGACGATCAGGAACGGATAAGTTGTGAAGGCGACAGCATGTTGCGGCGCCCGTGCGATCAGCAGTGTTTGTACGGCGATCAGGGTCAGTGCGCCGGCCGCGATTGTTCCTGCGGTTATGAGACCTGTCGTCATGCGCGCGTGCGCCATTTTTGCATAACTCTTCAACGCCAGCGCCGACAGGATCGAAAACATCGGCATGGCGACGATGAGAAAGCGCATGTTCAGGGAAAAGCCGCCATGCCATTGCCGCAGCGCGTAAAAACCGATCGGTGCGGCGGCGAAAATTGTGCAGAAAAGCACTGTTCGCCAGTGTTCTGCGCGCCGAAGCGCGCACCAGAGCGGTGCAATAGCGATAAGTGCAAACGGCGCACTTTCGAAAAACGCCTTTTTAGGCATGCCGAAAGTCGTCAGCCAGCCGGCCTGATCGCGAATCAGGGTGTCGTTCTCATAGCCGCCGGTATAGGCCTGAATGTCGAACAGCAACACCCACAAATGATGGGCGAATGTAGCTATCTGGCGATGGAGCGCCACGAAAATCACGACCGCGAACGTGGCGAAGATGCGTGCTGCTTGCGGCGTTTGCAACTGTCGCACAGCGCCTTGCATATGCTTGCGCATGTTTGCCGAAGTGACGTCGATTGCAAGTAACGCCAACGCGCCGGTCATTGTTGCGATTGCAAGCGGCGCATAGGCGCCGGCCGTTTCATAAGCTGTCGCTAAGCCATAGGAAATCGGCGAGAAGACGCCGAACTTTGCGTGGTTGAAAAGCGCAGCCAGCAGCATTGGCGGCGCGGCGCCGGCGATAAAGACAAGGCTTGCACGGCGATTGGCTGGCGCCCCCGCAAGCCGCAGCCAGGCAAAGCCGGCGCCCAGATACAAAATGCTATCGACGCGGATTAGTATCGCGGAAGCGATGAGCGCGCCGGCGAAGGCGATAGTCATCATGTTGGCCCGTGCGCCATTTGCGCCCGAGGCCAGGCGCTCTGCGCCGAAAAGGATCACCGCCAGGATCAGCATATGTGGCCAGATCGCAATGGCGTAAGGCGCAAAGAAAGGGCAGGCTGCAAAGATGATAACCGAATACAGGGCGACGTCTTTGTCGTGCGACAGGTTAACTGCCAGGCGATAAAGCGCGATGAGGGCGCCAAGGCCGGCGATCACGTTCAACACGAATAATCCGTCCACCCCCCAAAGTGCATAGAAAGGTGCGGCGACAAGCGCATATCCGGCGGGGTATTGCGGGTAGACAGCGCCATCAGGGCCGATGGCGGTCAGAAAGGACGTAAGTGGCGGTGCGTCGGCGACGCCGGGGTCCGCAAGCGAGAGCGATCCGTTTTGCGCCATCGCGTCAGCCATCGCGATATAGAGCGACTCATCGATGGTGAATGCGCCCGCCGGCGCCGCAGTCATGTAGATGAACAAGACGCCGTACAGCGCCAATGCGGCAAACAAGGCGGTGCGCATCGACGCGCGCGTGCTGCTTGTCGTCGCGTCGTCGCGCCCTGCTACTGTCGCCGTAGTTGGCATGAAGAAGTTATTCCCGCTGTTGAGCGTCAAATCGCTCGCGCCCAATCATTGGGTTGTGCGGTAAATTTACTGATAATAAACCGTGTCGCCACCTGCCCGCGATTAGCCCCGTCAGCTTTCGCGCTCTCGATCGCGTAAACTCAACCCCAGGGGTCGCGTTGCTGCTTGGCGGCGCCCGCAAGATCCGGCGCGTCGCGGTGCGGGCGCCCGGCCATTTCCATCAGCCGGTCGATGCGGTTTTGCGTCGCCGGATGGGTTGAGAACAAATTGTCCGCGCCGCGCCCGGAAAGCGGATTGATAATCATCAACTGCCCGGTCGCGGGGTTCATCTCGGCGGTTTCGTTCGGAATGCGCGCCGCGCCGTTAGAAATTTTCGCCAGCGCCGAGGCGAGCCAGTCGGGCCGGCCGCAAATCTCCGCGCCGATGCGGTCGGCTTCATATTCGCGCCCGCGGCTGATCGCCATCTGCACAAGGCCCGCCGCCATTGGCGCCAGGAACATGATCGCCAGCGCGCCGATCAGCCCGCCGCTGTCGCGGCGCCCGCCAAAGAACAGCGCGAAATTCGCCAGCGCCGTGATCGCCCCGGCGATAGTCGCGGTGATCGTCATCGTCAGCGTGTCGCGATTTTTGACATGGGCGAGCTCGTGCGCCATGACGCCGGCGATTTCTTCTTCGGTCAGCATGCGCAACAGGCCTTCGGTCGCGGCGACGGCGGCGTTTTCCGGGTTGCGCCCGGTTGCAAAAGCGTTCGGCTGGTCGCCGGGGATGACATAGATCTTTGGTTGCGGCAGGCCCGCATTCGCCGCCAGCGCGGCGACAATCTGCGCATAGCGGCGCACTCCGCCTGAGGCGTGGGTTTCATCGACCGGCGTCGCGCGATACATGCGCAAGACAATTTTGTCAGCGTTCCAATAGGCAAAAAAGTTCGATGCGGCGGCGAAAACCAGCGCCAGCATCATTCCGCCGGCGCCCCCGATCATGAACCCGACGCCGGCGAACAGGGCGGTCAGCACGGCGATCAGGGAGAAGGTGCGTAAATGGTTTTGCATGTGCCAGCCGTCTTCGCGTCAGGCGTCGCCGCCCGCCGCTTTCCTCATTGAAACAAGCCCTCTATATGTGGGCGGGCAAGGACCCGTTCAATATGACGACGCGAGATATGAACACGTCAGATCAAAGCCCCGCGCCGGCGCCCGAAGCCGAGGGCGCAGCGCCCGGCGTTGCGCTGACGCCGGCGGCAAGGCGCGCCCTTGAGGAGGCCGCCGCCCGCCGCCGTGCGGCGAAGGCCGCCCAGGAAAAAGAGCTGGGCGGTCCGTCAGGGCTCGAGCCGACGCGCTATGGCGACTGGGAGCGCAAAGGCCGCGCAGTCGATTTTTAATTGCCGTGCAAACGGCTGAACCGCAAAAGGGAATACGCCCGAGATGAGACGAGTATTCGCGGCGCTGCTGGCGCTGCCCGCGGCCTGCGCCGCAAATGACGCCGCCGCTACGGCGGACGTATTCCTCGGCGCGCTCGGCGCGCATTGCGGCAAGGCCTATTCAGGGCGCGTTGTTTCCGACGATCCGCAAGACGACGACTTCGTCGCGCAGAACCTCGTCATACACGTGCGCACCTGTTCCGACGACGAAGTGCGCATCCCCTTCCACGTCGGCGAGGACCGCTCGCGCACCTGGGTGATCACGCGCACCGATGCCGGTCTGCGCCTCAAACACGATCATCGCCATCAGGACGGCAGTGAAGACACGCTCACACAATATGGCGGTGATAGCGCTCGGGTGACGACGACGCGTGCTGAATTTCCGGCTGATGAGTACTCAATCGAGATGTTCCGGCGCGAGGGACTTGAGGCTTCGACGGGCAATGTCTGGGCGGTTGAGATCACGCCAGTGACATACGCTTACGAGCTGTCGCGCGAGGGACGGTTTTTCCGCGTCGAGTTCGATCTGACAAACCCGGTCGCGCCGCCGCCCGCCCCATGGGGCGCCAACTGATTTTGGTGGAGGGGCGGCGGAGAGCGGAATTAATCACTGAGAATTCCTGTTGAGAACATATCATGAACATGCTATATTCCCGCAATGGTTGCGTTGCGAGTATGTACACCCCTGACTGTGATGCGCGCGGCTTTCTGGCTGGTCGCCGGCCTTTCGTGCTGCTTTCTCGTTTTGCGCCTGTTCCCGATGGCGGCGGCCGCCGACCGTGTCGCCGGGCCGATCAAGGCTGAGGTCGAGCGGGTCGTCGACGGCGACACGGTCAAAGTCGTCGCCCGGATATGGATCGACCAGCGCGTATCGGTTTCCGTTCGCCTGGCCGGCGTCGATGCGCCGGAGCTTTTCCGCCCCGCCTGTCCGGCGGAAAAGGAACTGGCGCGAGAAGCCAAGGCATTTGTTGAGGACATGCTGGGCGACGGCGGGGCGAGTCTCGTCGATATTCACAATGGCAAATATGCCGGGCGGGTGGTGGCGCGGGTGCGCAACAGCGCCGGCGATGACGTTGGCGAGGCGCTGCTGGCGGCCGGGCTTGCAACGCCGGAGGGCGCGCCTGATCCGTGGTGCGGTGAAAAATAGCTGTACGCGATCAGCGGTAGAACGTGGTTTCCGCGCCGGTAAAGCTCCATGGCTCGGCGAGATCTATGCACGACAGGACGTCGCCGCGGGCTTCGATCTTCATTAGCGGCGCGCCGGTCTCCTCGCTCAACGCCAGCAGGATCACGCCATTGATCCGTGGCCCAACGAAATTGACGCGCAGGCCTTCATAGCAATAGCTCTCGCCGGGGCGCACTTTGTCGAACGGGGTGTTGATGCGGCCTTTCCGCGCCTCGAAAGTCAGGAAATCGCGGGCCGCCTCGGCGCGTTCATCTTCGAGAAACGGCGACAGGCCGACCATGTCCGCCCCCAGCGAGGCGAGCCGGCCGTGCAGCGCAAAGATGAGACGCGCCGGGTCGATGACGTCAGGAGCGAGCGCCACCGCGCTGACCTTGCGGGTGAGGCCGTTATGCGAGGCGTCGGTGAACCACGCGCCTTGCGCCGTGCCGGGAATATCGGCGAGTGCGGTGCGGCAAGCGTTATCGCCGCGCGCTTTGCGAAAGCCGAACGCGTCGCCCAGCTTGGCTTTCCACGCGCCGGCGATCTTTTCAGGCAGGTAATCAAGCGGGCATTGCGCCCGCGACACGTCAGGGGAAATCGCGTCGATAATGGTTTGCGGGGCGTTGATGGCGGTCGCGTGGTTATAGGTGTTGGGCCGATAGCGTTCCGGCCGGTCAAGCGCTGCTGGCGGAACGGCGGCGTTTTCAAGCGCAATGTCGAATCCGTCGGCTTTGCCGATGACCTCGCCGGCGCGCACGCGCAATTGCGTCGTCAGCGCCAGATGGTCCGGCCCGCCGATCTCGACAAAGGCTTTCAGCCCGCCCGCTTTGGCCAACAGGTCCGGCGAAATTTCATCAAGATCGTCATAACTGAAGCGGACGGTTTGGCAGGCGGCGAAATGAACGCTCCATGTGAGGCCTGTCGGCGCGCCGGCGGCGTCGCGCGCAACATGGCGCTCGATCGCGACGACATCGGCGCGCGCCGGCGCCAGCGCCGTGGTGGTGCGACGTTCAAAAGCGGTTGCGCCTTGCAGCGTGTTGAGGCGGACATAAGGCGCCGGCAAAGGTTCGCCCGGCGCGGTGACGCCGCCAAGCGGCGAGACAGACAAGATATCGTCAATCGGCGCAAACGGGCCGGAGAGCGGGCTTTCGCCGCGCACGCAGGCGCGCCCCGCCAGCGGCGCCGGTTCGATGCGCAATTGCGCTACTTTTTCTGTGTACTGACGGCCTGCGTCCGGCCATTTAATGACAGCGCCAAGCCCCGCCGCCACAACCAAGCACGCCGCAAGACGCATAAAATGTTCTAACCCGTGCATGGCCCGTCTGACTTGCCTTCCCCAAGGCCCGCGCCCCCAACTTTACCGCCCGGCGCCCTTGTCCGTGGCCAGAGTCAGCGCCCGCCGGCCGCGAGTCAAGGAGTGAGGCGTGTCGCCATGGCCTAACATGTTGAAAAGGGATGCAAATAAAAGCCTGTTGCTGATGCGCATCGCCTTTTTTCCGTTGCAAATCCGCGTTAACCATGAATCCGGCTCGGATGAGTCGTGAGCGCTCTGGTTAAAACCGCAGAGGCAGGAGAGGGATTATGGTGAAGTGGCGTGGGCGCGATGGCAGTCGCAATGTTGAAGACCGGCGCGGCGCGGCCGCGGGCGCGGGGCTGTCGGGGCTGGCGATCCTGCTTATTCGTTTTGTGTTCAGCCGGTTTGGCATTGGCGGCATCATCGTCCTTGTCGGCGGCTTTTTCGCGTTGCGCGCGGTCGGCGTCGACCCGCTGGCGCTGCTCGCCGGGCAGCCGTCGCAACCGGTGCAGATGACACAGGCGGATGAAGACGCCTTCCAGTTCTCGTCGGTGATCCTTGCCGAGACTGAAAAAGTCTGGACCGATATTTTCGCCGAGGCGGGGGCCGTTTATCCGCCGACGACGCTGGTCGCCTATACCGGCGGCACGCAAACCGGCTGCGGTTACGGCCAGGCGGCGGCGGGGCCGTTTTACTGCCCGGCCGACCAGAAGGTTTATCTCGATACGTCGTTTTTCACCGAGCTTGAACGCCGCTTCGGCGCGCCGGGCGATTTCGCCGCCGCTTACGTGATCGCGCACGAGGTCGGCCATCATGTGCAGACGGTCACCGGCATCTCCAACCAGGTGCGCCAGCGTCAGTCGGCGGTCGGCGAAACCGAGCAAAACCAGCTACAGGTGCGCATGGAGTTGCAGGCCGACTGTTACGCCGGCGTATGGGCCAATCGCGCCGACCGCACGTCGGGCCTGCTTGACGACGGCGATATCGAAGAGGGCCTGCGCGCGGCGAGCGCGATCGGCGACGATACGTTGCAGAAAAACGCCGGCCGACGCGTCACGCCGGAAAGTTTCACTCATGGCTCGTCCCGGCAGCGCGTAGACTGGTTCACCCGCGGCTATCGCAGCGGCGCCGTCAATGCGTGCGACACGTTCAGCGGCGTGCTTTGACCGTCTGACAGGTGATTCAATCGCGCCAGAAACCCGGCGCGAAGAGCACCAGCAAGGTGAAAAATTCCAGCCGGCCAAACAGCATGCCCGCCGACATCAGCCATTTTGCTCCGTCGGGCAGGTCGGCGAAATTACCGGCCGGGCCGACCATCTCGCCAAGGCCCGGCCCGACATTGGCGACGGCGCTGGCGGCGGACGAGATCGCGGTGATGGTGTCGAGTTCAAAGCCGGAGAGCAGCACCGCCAGAGTTGCAAAGCCGGCGAAATAGACGAAAAAATAGCTCAGCACGGCGACAAAAACGTCGTCGCCGATGGGCCGGCCGTTATAGTGAGCGACAAACACTCCATTGGGATGGGCGAGACGGCGCGCATACACCTTCAGTGCGGCGAGCGCGACCTGAAAGCGGAAAATCTTCAGCCCGCACGAGGTCGATCCGGCGCAGCCGCCGATGAACATGATGCAGAAGAAAAATCCAACCGCAAATCCGCCCCAGGAATTGTAATCCGCGGTCGCATAGCCGGTGCCGGTGATGATCGAGGTGACGTTGAAAATCGCCAGCCGGAACGCGGTGAGCACGTCGACGTCAAAGCGGGCGTAGACATAGACCAGCATCACGAAAGTCAACAGCGCCAGCGTGCCGAGGAAAAACTGGATCTGGCTGTCCGTAACCAGACGATCAAGCTGCCCGCGCAAAATCGCGGCGAGGAAAATGCCGAACGGCAGGCTGCCGATAATCATGAATGCGGACACGATGAGGTCAAGCGGCGGGCCGTCCGACGACAGGAAAGCGCCAAGCGAGGCGTCTTTCGTGGAATATCCGCCGGTGGCGACCGTGGTCATGGCGTGATTGATCGCGTCGAACGGCGTCATGCCGAAAGCCCACAACAGCATGAAGCACAGCGCGGTGAACAGGGCGTAAATCGCCGACAGCGCCAGGGAATATGTCGCCGCGTTGGCGACGAATTTCTCCGATGTGTCCCAGGCTTCGCGTTTAAACACCTGCATCCCCCCGACCTTCAGCGCGGGAAGAACCGCAAACGCCATGATGATGACGCCGACGCCGCCGAACCATTGCAGCATCGACCGCCACAGCAACAATCCAGGCGGCGCGTCGTCCAACCCTACGATCACCGTGGCGCCGGTGGTGGTCAGGCCTGACATCGCCTCGAAAAATGCGTCCGTATACGACATTTGAAAAGCGCCAAGCGCGATCGGCAGCGCTGAAAACGCCACGAGCGCGATCCAGCTCGATGCGGTCAGCAAGAAGCCCTGTTTTACGGTAATCTGATCAATGCGCCCCCACGATGTGGCGGCAAGCGCCGCGCCGAAAAACACCGAGATGATCGCCGAGACGCCAAACGCGCTCCAGTTTGCGCGGTCGGCGGGATCTTCCGCCACCAGGTCCGCAATCAGCGGCAGCAACATGGTTACGCCAAGCACGCCGACAAGAACGCCGGTGACAAGCAGAACGGGGCGCAGTTTTGGCATTGATCTCCGTTAGATCATCGGGCGATTAATCTGAACCGCACGATGATCTGAATTTCTAATGTTCGCGCCGGTTCAGGCGAAAAACCGGTTCCACTTTTCCGCCCGGCGCCGTAGTCGCAGCGATGCAGGCGACGCACGTTAATGCACCTGCCGGCGTTCATGCGGACTGTCGAGTGAAAACGCCGGAATGTCGACATCGAAAAACTCGCCTTTCGACGTTTCCATACCATATCGGCCAACCATCATGCCGGACGGCGTGCCCAGCGGCGCGCCGGATGTGTATTCAAAACCTTCGCCCGGCTGGATGACCGGCTGTTCGCCGACAACACCGATGCCGCGCACTTCCTCGGTCGAGCCGGTGGCGTCGGTGATCAGCCAGTGGCGCGTGCGCAGGCGGATGCTGTCGCCGGAGCCGTTATGGATTCGGATCGTGTACGACCACACGAAAAGATCGTCGTCCGGCTCTGACTGTCCGTCGAGATAGGTGGGGCGTACGCTGACCTTGATTCCGCGCGTGATGCGTTCGTACATGACCATGCTCCGGGCCCGACGCGAGCCTTTCCTGGGGCGCAACTTAACCCGCGTCGGCGCGCATCGCCAAGCCGGTAATTCATTGGAGAAAGTCGCCTGCCGCTTGCGCGACTTGACGTGCGGCGCCGCGTCGGCGAGAGCTTCCCGCATGGGTGGAATTCGACCGCCGCGCTGGAATCTGGACATGAGCGTTTTGCCGTCGCAGCAAATAAATGACTTTATCGACAACGGGTCGATTGGTCTGGCGTGCGCCTTGCGCGACAAGCAATTGCAACCGGCAAGTCTGGATTTAACGCTTGGCCGTCGCGCGTGGCGTGTGCGCGCATCGTTTCTGCCGCCTGCGGGCGTGAAAATCGCCGACCGATTGCACGACGGCCTGGTGATGCACGAGCTTGATCTTTCAGCCGGCGCCGTGCTTGAGCGCGGTTGCGTGTATCTCGTTGAACTTGCCGAAACGCTGGCGCTGCCGCCTGAGGTTGCGGCGAGCGCCAATCCAAAAAGCTCCACCGGACGCATCGACGTTTTCGTGCGCCTGGTTTGCGACGCGCACGCTGCGCGCGGCGCCGCGTTTGATGAAACGCCGGCCGGCTATCGCGGACCGCTTTACGCTGAAATCTGTCCGCGTACTTTCTCAATACTTGTGCGAGAGGGATCGAGCCTCAATCAGCTGCGCCTCAAGCGCGGCGGCGCGCAACTGGACGATGCGGCGTTGACCCGGCTGCACGCCGAAGAAACGCTCATCGACGGACCGGCGGACATTGACGGCGGCATCGGCCTCAGGGTCGATCTGCGCGCCGCGCCGGTGATCGGCTGGCGCGCGCGCCGGCACGCGGCGCTGATTGATGTCGACAGGCCCGGCATGCTCGATCCGGACGATTATTTCGAGCCGGTGGAATCGCCGCGACAGGGCTTCATCATCCTTGATCCGGATGAGTTTTATATTCTCGCCTCGCGTGAGGCGTTGTCGATCCCGCCTGATTATGCGGCGGAAATGACGCCGATCAGCCCCGGCCTTGGCGAATTTCGCGTGCATTACGCCGGGTTCTTCGACCCCGGTTTCGGTTGGTCGCCCGGCGGCGGGCCGAACGGCAGCCGTGCGGTGCTGGAAGTGCGCAGCCATGATGCGCCTTTCTTGTTGGAAGACGGGCAGTTGGTGGCGCGGCTCGTCTACGAGCGTATGGTCGAACGCCCGGCGCGGCTTTATGGTGAGGGTGTGAAATCGAATTATCAGGGGCAGGGCCTGAAACTGTCCAAACACTTCAGGTAGAGTACGCGAATGGCTGTATCACTTTTGCTGATCATTCCGTTTCTTGCGCAGGCAGGTTCGCTCCCAGGTGTTGACGCGCCGGAAATCAAACAGCCGCCAAAGCCGGACCCTTATGCAAAATGCGTTTGCGAAGAGGGCGACGCCGCGACGGTGATGTCGTTTGTCGGCATCGTGTCGGATGCGCAGGTGCTGCTGGGCGACGACGGGCGCAGTCCGGCCGATCGTCAGGCGACAATTTTCAAGGTGGTGAAGACCATAAAAGGCGAGGTGTCGAACCCCGCCAAGGTCTGGCACATGACGGCGCCTGAAAAATGCGGCGTCACGTTCGATTACGGCAAGCGCTATGACGTGGCGGTGATCGCCGTCGAGGATGGGCTGGAAACCAGCTGGTGCCTGAAGCCGGCGCCGTAAGGGCCTCAACCTTTTTCAAAAATGACGCTGAAATTATTCGACGGCATATCGACGATTTCGACCAGCGAAAGCCCCGCAGCGATAGCCAGCGGCGCGATATCGCGGTCGAGATCGCGCACGCCCCAGCGCGGATCGCGGGCTTTCAACGAGGCGTCGAAAGCCTCGTTCGACGGCGCGGTGTGCGCGCCGTTGCGCGTAAAAGGCCCGTACAACATCAAACGGCCGCCGGGTTTCAGCAATCGTCCGGCGCCGGCGATCAATCCCTTCGCCGCCTCGAACGGCGCGATATGGATCATGTTGGCGCAAAACACGCCGTCGGCCGCGCCGAAATCGCCTTCCCATCCCGTTCGCGTTACGTCGGCGTTATGCGGCGCGGCGACATTTGCAAGCCCTGAATGCGCCGTCCACGCGGCGATAGACGTCCGTGATGCGGCGTCGGGATCGCCCGGGCGCCAATAAATATCCGGCGACGCCGCCGCAATATGCGCACCGTGCTGGCCGCTGCCGGACGCAATTTCGACAATCGCGCCGGCGCCGGGCATGAGCCGCAAAAACACCTCGCGAATGGCGTCGCGATTGCGTTCCGCCGACGGTGAGCGCAGGCGCGCGCCCGACGCCGTTCTTTCCTCAAGGGCGATTTCTTTGTTGGTCATTGCCCGATCATCCCGAACAATTGGCGCCGCCGAGCACGCAAAACCGCGAGCAATGCGGGTGGTTGAGATAGACGTCTTTCGATGTCGCCTCGGCGAGATCGCCGCCGAGTTCGAATGCCGGGTCGTACGCAATCAGCGTACAGGCAAGCACTGACGGCTTGGCCGCGCCCTTGCGCTTCACCACCATTCGGGTGTTGGCGCACATCATGTCCTGCGGGTTTTTTCCAAGAATACGCCAGCAGCTTTCAGTGATTTCCGGGGTGTCGGCCCGCGCATCCATTTCGGGAAACAGTACAAGCTGATGCGGGTCGGCGGCGTTCACGGACAGGCCGATATCTTTGCACAGGCGCACAAAACCGGCGCGCGTTGCGGCTTCACTCTCGCCGTAGAGACTGCGCCCGGCGATGGTGATGGCGGCGTCATCGGCGATCAGCGTTTTGACGCCGGCGATGGCGATGTCAAACGAGCCCGCGCCGCGCTGGGCTTCATGGCCGGCTTTAGTGTAATGGTCGAGACTGACCCGCAGGGTCAAACGCGCGCCATATCTTTTCACCAGATCACGCAAGGCGTCATGGACGCCGGGGCGCATCATCGGGCGCATGGCGTTGGTGAGGACGAGTACGCGAAATCCCGCGTCAAGGCTGTCGCGCGCCATCGCGATCATGTCCGGGTTCATGAACGGCTCGCCGCCGGTGAACCCGATCTCGACCGCGCCCATTTGCGTCGCCTCTTTGAGGAAAGGCGCAAGCTCCGTACGCGTCAGGTGGTCAAGGCGGTCATTGCTCGGCGAGCTGGCGATGTAGCAGTTGGCGCATTCGATATTGCACAGCGTTCCGGTGTTGACCCACAGGGTTTGCAGCGTCGTGAAGGCGACATGCGCGCGCGGCTCCCCGCGCGCGGTGACGCTGCGGTTGCTGAATTTCTTGCTGGTGAAATGCGTCGCCGCATTCGCATCGGCCATCGATGTCGCCCTTCTCAAGGCTGGACAAGACACGAAAAACGCCCGCCACGGCAAGCGTGACGGGCATCAATTCTGCGACAGCGGCGCTGACGCGTGCGGGGCTAGTTATCCTCGCCGATGGGCGCGCCCCAGACCGCATCGTCTTCATAAGTTTCGTCGGGCGCGGCCTGCGTCGTCGTCGATGCGGCCGGATTGGCGCCGGGCGCTTCTATCGCGGGGGCGAGCAGCGCCGGCTCGTCGACATGGGCAAGGCGCCAGGCCGCGTTCTGCAAAGGCGCGGATGCCGGGTTGTAGACTTCGCCGCGATAGATGATTTCCGCCGGAGAGGCGTCGGCGCTGTAATACGCCTTGTTGAAATTGCGGCGGGTTTTCAACACCGCGCCTTCAAGGCTCATGCCGCCATAGAGGCCGCGCGAGCGCGAAAACGCCAGAATATCTGTCGTCTGGGCTTTCGCCCCGGCGCCGATCGGGCCGGCGGCGATTGATACGTCCGCGCCGAGCTTGACCGAGGTCGACAGCAAATTCTCTATGCCGCGCTGCGTCATGACCAGCAAAATGGTTTCCGACATTTCAGCGCCGGCCTGAAAGCCGAAAGAGATCGAGCCAACGGCGAAGAATGTCGGTTGCGACCAGGTGCCGTCCTTGTTGCGCGCAACCATTACGGCGTCGCCGCCCGAACCGCCGACGATAAAACCGGCGCGGATGGATTGCGGGATGATCACCATCGCCTTGGCCTGATCCGCGAGGTCCCAAAGCGGTTCAAAGGCGTTATCGGTGGCGAAATAGGCGGCGGTGGCGGCGGCGTCCTCGACCAGTTCGGTGGCCTCGGTCCGCTTGTCGCCGGCGGCGGCGGGCGTTGCGATAACGCCAAGCGCAATGCCGGCGATCAGGCCGAGGCGGGCCAAACCAAAGCGAGCCAAACCAAAGCGAGTGAGACGGCTGAACATGCAAAACTCCTTGTTGTCCGCCGCGCGGCGACGGGGTGGCGCGACTATACCCTTGCTCGCCGCCAAAAATGGCGGGCGCGGGGCGGCGCGCCTAAATTCTTGGAGAGGTTCGCGGCCCGCGTCGAGTGTTTCGGAACTCAAATTTTCGTCACACCTTTTCGTCAACGGACGGGTTTGCGTCCGGCGGCGCGCTCCGGCTTGACTTTTCGCCGCCGGCGGCGAATTCAATCCGGCCGGCACTGGCGCGGCGGGTATGATGTAATGGTAGCCTGTCAGCTTCCCAAGCTGAACGCGCGGGTTCGATTCCCGCTACCCGCTCCAGCGACCTCTCCGTGATTTCCTGCATAGCCGATAAGGCCCATTTAAATCCTTGGGATTCGTGATTTTTTGTACGGGCGGCAGCCGGTTCAATCTGGCCACGGAAGCGTAGTCGCCGTTTGGCGGGAACTCGGCGCGTCATGCGACGAGAAACCGGTTCAGTCCGTCACTTTCCCTGACGATATCGGCGAGGGTGTAACGGTCAAGTGTCGCAACGAAAGCGTTGATCGCTTCTTCCATTGGTCGCGGAAGGCCGCAGGCAGGCGCGATCAGGCAACCAACGCAATCGATCAGGTGCAAATCCGGTTCGGTGTGGCGGACAACTTCGCCGAGGCCGATCTGGTCGGCGGGACGAGCAAGGGATACGCCGCCGCTCCGGCCGCGCGTGCTGACAAGATAGCCTGATTTGACGAGATCATGGACCACCTTGACCAGGTGATTCTGCGAGATGTCGAATGTCCGGGCGATTTCCGACACGGGAACAGCGCGATCACTGTTGACCGCGGCATGAAACAGCACGCGGAAAGCATAGTCTGTATAGCGCGTAAGCCGCATGATCGTTTTGAATCCGCGATTTGAGCCATGCGAGCATAATCCCGCTTGTGCCTTGGTGAAAGTCATAATATATGTATTATGAATACATATATTATGAGGCCGCGATGGCGACGCCCGTTCCCTACTCAAGCACGCCGATCTTTGATGAGCAGTCGCTGCCCGACGCCATTCGCAGCGCGCACAACACGAAGGCGGGGGTCTGGGGTTTGCTGGTCATGCTGGAAGGAGAGGCGAGCCTTGTCTTCCACGACCCGCGCCGGGTGGTCGAGGTGAGCCCTGGCAAACCGGCGCTGATCGCGCCGCAGGCCGTTCATCATGTCGAAATAACCGGGCCGATGCAGATGAAAGTGGAATTTTATCGCGAACATCCGCTGGGCGGGGCCGCGTGATCGATTTTCCCGTCATGCATGGTCTGCATGTGCTCGCCGTCCTGATGTGGATCGGCGGGGTGGGGTTCGTGACGCTGGTTCTGCTGCCGTCGATCAGCGCATTGCCGGAGGGCGAGCGCCTTTCGGCGTTTCATCGTTTTGAAAGCCGCTTCGCGCCGCAAGCACGGTTTTGGGTGCTGCTGGCGGGCGTCAGCGGATTTTGGATGATCTGGCGCGGCGACATGTGGAGCCGCTTTGCCGATCCGCATTTCTGGTGGATGCACGCTATGGTCTGTGTGTGGGCGGTGTTCGCCGCCATGCTGTTCATCATTGAACCGCTGTTCCTGCACCGGCGCATGGCCGCATCACCAACACCCAAAGCCGATTTTCGCCGGATGATCGTGATGCACCGTCTCTTGCTGGTCCTCAGCTTGCTGACGGTTATCGGCGCGGCATCAGGCAGCCACGGACTATACTAACGCGCCGGGCGAAAAAGTGGAAACCGGTTTTTCGCAAGAACCGGCGCGAAAATTAGAAAATCAGAGCATCGGGCGGTGCAGATTTAATCGCCTGATGATCTGAATAACCATGAGTTAAGAGGGAGCGCTATGTCTACCACAAAGCGGTTATGGATTGGCCTGGCGACGCTTGTCATTGCAAGCTTCGCCGTGATGCTCTGGCTGGGGGCGGACCTTGTCAGGACGGCGCCGCCAATTCCGGAACGTGTTGTGACGCAATCGGGTCAGGTTGTTTTCACGCGTGACGATATCGTAACTGGCCAGCAGGTCTGGCAGTCCATGGGCGGGCAGCAACTGGGCAGTGTCTGGGGGCATGGCGCGCTGGTGGCGCCGGACTGGTCGGCTGACTGGTTGCACCGCGAAGTCGTCGCCCGGCTGGACATGGCTGCGCAAGAAGACGGGGCGGAAAGTTACGCCGCGCTTGAAGTCCACGATCAGGCCGCACTGCAGGCGCGGCTTGAGCCGGAGTTGCGGCGCAATGGCTATGATCCTTCGAGCGGTGATCTTGTCATCAGCGATGAGCGCGCCGCCGCGATAGGTACTGTCGCAACACATTACGACAGCCTGTTTTCCGATGATCCGGCGACCCATGATCTGCGCGTCGCCTACGCCATGAAGGAAAACACGCTGCCTGAAGCCGCCAATCGCGCAAAGCTGAACGCCTTTTTCTTCTGGAGCGCCTGGGCCACCGCCGCCAACCGGCCGGACGATTACGTCAGCTACACCAACAATTGGCCGGCCGAGCCGCTGGTCGGCAATGAGCCGACGTCGGGCGCCTTCCTGTGGTCCCTCTTCTCCATCCTGTTCATGATCGCCGGGATCGGCTTGCTGGGTTGGCATTATGCCGGCTGGCACGGCAAGGAAGAACCTCTTGAGCCGCCCAAAACCGATCCGTTGAAAGGCATCACGCTTACCCCTTCGATGAAGGCCAGCGCCAAGTATTTCTGGGTCGTGATCGCACTGATGCTGGTGCAGATCGCACTGGGGGCAACCACGGCGCACTATCAGGTCGAAGGCCAGGATCTTTATGGCTTCGACCTGTCGCAGTATTTGCCCTATGCCCTGACGCGCAGCTGGCACACGCAACTGGCGATCTTGTGGATTGCAACAGCCTGGCTGGGAACGGGGCTGTATATCGCCCCTGCCGTTTCCGGGCATGAGCCGAAATTTCAGCGGGCCGGGGTCAATTTCCTGTTCGTCTGCCTTCTGGTGATCGTTGTCGGGGCGTTTGCCGGGCAGTGGTTCGCCGTGATGCAGAAGATGGGCCTCGCCAGCAATTTCTGGTTTGGCCATCAGGGCTGGGAATATGTCGATATCGGGCGTTTCTGGCAGGCCTTTTTGTTTGTCGGGTTGATTGTCTGGTTGGTGCTGGTCGGCCGTGCGCTGTGGCCGGCGATCCAGCGCAAGGACGAAATGTCCTCGATCATCTTCCTGATGTTCATTTCCACGATCGCCATCGGGCTCTTCTATGGCGCCGGACTGATGTATGGATCGCAAAGCCATATGTCCGAAGTCGAATACTGGCGCTGGTGGGTCGTCCACTTGTGGGTGGAGGGCATTTTCGAAGTCTTCGCCGTCGCCGTCATCAGCTTCCTGTTTGTGAAACTGGGGCTGGTCCGGGGCAAGACAGCCACAATCAACGTATTGTTCGCGACCATTGTTTTCCTGTCCGGCGGCATTTTGGGGATGTTCCATCACCTCTATTTTGTCGGCACCACCATGGCCGGCGTCGCCATAGGGGCCAGTTTCTCGGCGCTTGAAGTCGTCCCGCTGGCGCTGATCGGCATGGAAGCGATGGAAACATGGCAGCAAAGCCGCGCCACGCCCTGGATGAAGCGATATAAATGGCCGATCATGTTCTTCCTTGGCGTCAGCTTCTGGAATCTGGTGGGGGCGGGCCTGTTCGGCTTCCTCATCAACACCCCGATCGCGCTCTATTACATGCAGGGTCTGAACCTCACCCCGTTGCACGGGCACACGGCCCTGTTTGGCGTTTACGGGATGCTGGGTATCGGTCTGATGCTGTTTTGCCTGCGGGGCCTTCGTGATGATGTCCATTGGAACCACGGTTGGCTGCGAGGCAGTTTCTGGTGTTTCAATATCGGGCTTGCGTTGATGGCCCTGCTGACCTTGTTGCCCATGGGCGTGCTGCAATTGCAGGCGTCGCTGGAGCATGGGTATCACTATGCCCGGTCAGCCGAATTTATGAGCCGTCCGCTGATTCACCTGCTGGTCTGGATGCGGATGCCGGGTGATCTGATCTTTGCATCTGGAGCATTATTGCTGGCGGCTTTCGTGGCGCTGCTATGGTTGAGGCCACGGCGCGAGGCGCTGGAAGCCGACCATCTTCAGACCCAACCGGCGGAATAGGTGTGCGCGTGCGGCGGGACAGGGGACTGATCTTGCTGCACGCCCTGCGGCCATGATTGAATTCTATCAGCAAATCCGTTGGGCGCATGTGACCGCCATCACCCTCAGCGGGATCTGGCTAGCCTTGCGCGGAGCCTGCCTGTTGGCCGGAATGAAATGGCCGCGCGGGGTTCTGGCATGGTCCGTCAGCCTTGCGGTTGACGGCGCGGTGCTGACGGCGGCTTCCATGTTGCTGACGATCCTGCCGGCGGAAGCCTTCGCCAACCATTGGTTGACGGTCAAGCTGGCCCTTGTGGCGGTCTATTTTCTTTGCGGCTATGCCTTGTTCCTGATGCAGGCCGGTCGCGTTCGTCAGATCATCTTGCTGGCTGCTGCGATGGCGGCATATTGGCTGGCTTATGGCGTTGCCCGCGCGCATGATCCGCTCGGGTGGCTGCGATTGTGGGGGCTGTAATGCGAAAGCTTCAGATAAAGCGCATCTACGATCCGCCCTCCGCCGATGATGGGTACAGGGTGCTGGTCGATCGCTTGTGGCCGCGCGGGGTCAGTAAAGAACGCGCGCAATTGGGTGAGTGGTTCAAGGATATCGCCCCGACCTCTGAATTGCGGAATTGGTTCGGGCATGATCCGGCGAACTGGCAGGAGTTTCAGGTTCGGTATCGGCAGGAACTCGACGCCAATCGAGAGGGTGTGGAGCACCTGTGCGCATTGCTTTCAAAGGCAAAACTGACCCTGCTCTATGCGGCTCGCGATGCAGTCATCAATCAGGCGACTGTGCTGGAACAGTATTTGCGCGAACATTGCCCGGGCCGGGCAAGATAAGACCAGACGCTATAAAGCGGTTTCCACACGCACTGTCTTGGCGGGCATTCTCTTTACGGCGACGCGGTGAATCCCGCCGCCGCTCCGGCAGGGCTGCTGGTCAAACACGCCTGAACCATCATGCAATAAACCGGATTCACGCCATGATGGTTTAATCTTTAGTGGTCGCATCGCGAAAAGCAAAAACCGTTGCACGCTTTTTGCGCGATACTCCAGTTGGCAAGCCTATTGAGCGGCCATCTCGTGAAGCGGCACGCCATTATATTCGCCGGTCAGTGATGTGATGAACGCCGCGACAGCTTTGGCGTCCTCGTCCGACAGTTCCAGCCCCAGTTGGTGACGCGCCATGCGTTTGCCTGCGTCTTCAAGGTTGGCGGCGGAGCCGTCATGAAAGTAAGGGGCGGTGACCGCCGCATTGCGCAGCATCGGCACTTTGAATTTACGCTCGTCGGCGTTGTCGCCTGTGACGTTGATGCGGCCGTGATCAGCGTCGGTCATCGCGCCGCCGCGTTCTTCGAAAAACCCTGCGGCCAACACCTGATAGGCCTCGCCGCCAAAATATGAACCGGTGTGGCATGTGGTGCAGCCGGATTCGGCGAACACCAGAAAACCGCGCTTGGCTTCATCTGAGATCGCGGTCTTGTCGCCGCGAAGATATTTGTCGAACGGCGCGTCCGGCGTCGCCAGCGTGCGCTCAAAATCAGCGATGGCCGTGGTGACGGACTCTTTGCTGATCCCGACGCCGTATGCGGCTTGAAATTGCGCGACAAGATCTGCGTCCTGATTAAGCGTCGCGACGACGGCGTCCCAGTCGGCGCCCATTTCGAGCGGATTCTCGACCGGGCCGGCCGCCTGCTCCTCCAGCGACGCCGCGCGCCCATCCCAGAACTGCACGAAATTATGGGCCGAATTGTAAACCGTTGGCGCGTTGATCGGGCCTTGCGCCGATCTGATGCCGGTCGAGACCTTCAGGCCGTCAACGCCGCCTGTCGCCAGCGCGTGGCAGGTTGCGCACGACACGCTGCTGTCGCCCGAAAGGCGCGTGTCGTGATAGAGCGCCTCACCCAGCTCTACTTTTTTTTTAGGAATCACCGGCGCGGCTGCGGCCGGCTCTATTCCCTCAAGATAGGGTTTGATCTGGTCGTCGAGCGAGCCTGCATCGGCATGTTCATCACCAGCGGCGTCGCCGGTTTCATCATCAACGGCCTCGGCCGGTGCGGCCGGCGCCGGAAAGGGTACGGCGCTGTCCGAGAGGGTTTGCAAAAACGCCAGAATGTCGGCGCGCTGTTCCGGCTTGGCGAAACGCTGCGCCATGGCGGTGCCGGGAATATAAGCGGCTGAATTTTCGAGATATTTGTCAAGGCGGTCATAGGACCACACGCCGCCAGCTTCTTTCACGGCGCCGGTGTAGTTAAAGCCCGCATGGCTGGCCAAAGGCCGGTCGACAATGCCCCAAAGGTTGGGGCCGGTGCCGTTGGCGCCGCCCTTGTCGAAGGTGTGGCAGGATTTACACAGCGCAGCCCGGCGCTCGCCGCCGGCCGCGCTCGCCGCCGCCAGCAGCGTGCCCAGATCGGCGACCGGCTTCGCCTCGGCGCTGTGACCGCCCTCGGCCGCGAATTCGATCGGATAGGCGAGTTTCAATTCATGCCCTTCGCCGGCGTGATGGCCGCCGCCGCGCAGCGCGATGGCGAGTTGCGGCAATCCGAAGAACAACAGCAAGGCGACGAGAACCGCCGCGGCTAGCTTGTTAAAGAACATCGGGTCGTTCATGTGGGGCCCCTGATTAAGCCGTTTTGGCCGAAATTTTTGCGCGTTTTAGCGGCGCTCACCGAAATCGGCAAGAAACCCGGTTCCCCGCCCGCCGCGGCCTAACCGCGCGGGCCCACACCAAGGGGCGATCCCGGCTTGCCAAGTCGGCCCGGCGACGGCATGGAAAGCGCCGGTGAATTTGTGGAAAATCAAGGGAATGCGCCATGAATGCGGCGGAAATCAGCGGCGAGGCGATCGCTTTTCAGGGCGAGCCGGGGGCTTATTCGCAGATTGCGTGCGAGCGGTTCATGCCGTCGATGACGCCGCATGCGTGTGCGACATTTGAGGACGCGTTCGCGGCGGTGCGCGCCGGCCGCGCGGCGCGCGCGATGCTGCCGATTGAAAATTCGCTCGCCGGCCGGGTCGCCGATATTCATCACCTGCTGCCGGACTCTGGCCTGCACATTGTCGGCGAGCATTTTCTGCCGATCCAGCACCAATTGCTCGGCGTTCATGGCGCGCGCCTTGAAGACATTAAAATCGTACGCTCCCACACCATGGCGCTCGGCCAGTGCCGCGGCGTGATCGCACGGCGCAGGCTTCGCGCGCTGATGGCCGGCGACACCGCCGGCGCGGCGATGCGCCTTGCTGAAACCGGCCGCAAGGACGAGGCGGTTATCGCGTCGGCGAAAGCGGCTGAAATTTACGGCCTCGATATTCTCGAAGCCAATGTTGAAGATGCCGGCCACAACACCACGCGTTTCCTGGTTATGGCGCGCGAGCCAATTGATCCGGGTCAGGACAAACCGGTGGTGACGACGTTCGTTTTTCAGGTTCGTAATATCCCTGCGGCGCTTTACAAGGCGCTTGGCGGGTTCGCCACAAACGGCGTCAACATGACGAAGCTCGAAAGTTACCAGCTTGGCGGCGCGTTCACCGCGACGATGTTCTATGCCGATGTCGAGGGTCACCCGAACGCGCGCGCGATGGAACTGGCGTTTGAAGAACTTGGGTTCTTCTCAACCCAGATCAATATTCTCGGCGTCTATCCGTCTTCGCGGCCGCGCGGTTAATTCATCCCCGCGCCCAGCATTCGATCAGCCGCCGGGCGATGGTGAATCGGGGCGGCAGGAAAAAATCTTCGTGTTTGTCGCCATTTAAAAGGCTGATGATCTCTGGGCGTTCAAGCCAGCGCGCTTCGACGATTTCACGCATGTCGAGGTTAAGGTCGCGATCCGCCGCATCGGCGAGAAACCCCATCATCAGCGATGACGGAAACGGCCAGGGCTGCGAAAACTGGTAGCGGATATCGGTAAGGCGCACGCCGGCTTCTTCACGCAGCTCGCGCGCGGCGCATTCTTCAGGCGTCTCCGCCGCCTCGACAAAGCCTGCAAGCGCGGACAGCGCGCCCGGCGGAAAGTGCGGCCCGCGTCCAAGAAGGCAGGCGTCGCCATGCGTGGCGACAACAATCGCCACCGGGTCAGAGCGCGGAAAATGCTCCGCCTTGCAAATAACGCAAACGCGTTTCGCGCCGCCGTCGGCGACGATCGTCATTTCTCCGCACACGGCGCAATGGCGGTGGCGTCGGTGCCAGTCAAGCAGCCAACGTGCGTGGCCGATGATCGCGACATCTTTTTGAGCCAATATGTCGGCGGCTTTTCGAAGCGGCAGATAGGCGCCGATATCGGCGAAGGGCGCTGCATCCGCGTCGGCGGCGGCCGAGGCGTCGATCGCAAAATGCGCCCGCGCACCGTCAAGACCCAAAAACACGGTCTCCGCGCTGGAAGCAAATTCGCTGCGCGCCGCCGTTGTCAGCCATGCCGCCGCGTCGTCGGCGACCAGCGGGTCGCCGCGCCATAACGGGATCATGACGCTGTCCGGGTCGTCGAGTTTTTCAGCGATCCAGCCGGCGTTGCACCGTTCGTCCGATGCGCGGTTGAGCGCGTTGCCGGCAAACAGGTTGGGGTTATCTGAAATCTTCACGCGGCGGGTTTAGGTGAAAGCGCGCGGCCGCGCCAGCGGGCAATGCAACCGGCCCGCGCTGGATGCGCTAATCGCAGCCCTTGCAATCCGTCGCCGCGTTGACGATATTGCGCCGCGGAAGGCTGGCGGACGGACCCCTCGCCAACCCGGTCAGGTCCGGAAGGAAGCAGCCGTAACGAGTTTTGGTTCGGGTCGTTTCAGCCTTCCACTTACCTTTTCCTGCTTGCAGCAATGACAAGCCCCCCTCAGGGGGCTTGAAGCGCTCAGCGCGCTGGCCCTAGGATCGAGCCTTCAGGGGACCGGTCCGCCGGGCAAATACGGGGAAATCATGAAAAATCATCTGCTTGGCGCGCTCGCCGCCATAAGCCTGTTCGCCATGCCGGCATTCGCGCAGAACACGATGCTGCAAGCGCCGCCGGCGGTCAGCGAAACAATTTCCATTGACGCCGTGAAAGGTCTGTTCGCCCAGAACGGCTGGACAACGCAGGATGCCGGGACGACGCCGACGCACACTTATGTTCAGGCGACCGCGCCAAACGGCGCCGGCGAGGTTTATCTGGCGTTTGGCAAATGCGACGCTGGCGAATGCGGCCTGATGGAGACCATCGGCTATTTCGACCTCAACAGCATGACGCTGGCGCAGGCTAACGAGTTCCACCGGGATAAATCGGTCGCGTCCATGCTGGTGTTCATTGATGACGCGATCGCGCTGACCCGCAAGACCTATTCGGCCGGCGGCGTGACCCTTGATTTCATTAGCAACCAGATCGGCTTTTTCCTGTATGATCTCGATCTTGTCGGAAAGTCGTTCTCCCCTGGCGTAATCGCCTCGGTCAGCTATCCCGAGGGCGACGCTCCCGGCGCCGGGTCACGGGCTGCGGCGCCGGCGAAGATCCTGAACTTCCTGCGGAATTCCGTCGGGCCGGGCGGCGCCGACTTCGCTTCCGCCGCGTGGGGCGCTGTCGATCCGCAATAGGCGCTTGCGCCGTCAGGGCGCGTTGCTTAATCCAGAGCGAGATGAGCAACGACGCCCCGACATCGCCGACTGAGGCCGCGCCTGCCTATCAGGTGCTGGCGCGCAAATACCGCCCGCAATCCTTTGACGACCTGATCGGTCACGAGGCGATGGTGAAAACCTTGCGCAATGCGTTCGCCAGCGGGCGCATCGCGCACGCCTATGTGCTCACCGGCGTCCGCGGCGTCGGCAAGACGACCACCGCGCGCATTCTTGCCCGCGCCCTCAATTATGTCGGCCCGGACAGTGAGGACGGCGGCGGGGATAATGGTCCGACGATCGACATGCCCGCCGAGGGGCGCCATTGCCGCGCCATCGCCGAAAGCCGCCATCCTGACGTGTTCGAGATGGACGCGGCCTCGCGCACCGGCGTCAACGACGTGCGCGAACTCATCGAGGGCGTGCGCTACGCCCCGGTCGAGGCGCGCTATAAAGTCTATATCATCGACGAGGTTCACATGCTGACGACGGCGGCGTTCAACGCGCTGCTGAAAACGCTGGAAGAGCCGCCGCCGCACGTCAAATTCATTTTCGCGACGACAGAGATTCGCAAACTGCCGGTGACGGTGCTGTCGCGGTGCCAGCGCTTCGACCTGCGCCGGATCGAGCCCGAGGCATTGGTCGAGCATCTTCAATCAATTGCGGAAAAGGAAAACGCCGAGGTCGAGCGTGACGGGCTGGCGATGATCGCGCGCGCCGCCGAAGGCTCGGTGCGCGATGCGCTCTCCATTCTCGATCAGGCGCTGATCCAGCGCTCGAATGCGGACGACGCGGTCAGCGCACAGATGATCCGCGATATGCTTGGTCTTGCCGACCGCACACAGGTCTGGAATCTAATGCAGGCGGTGTTGTCGGGTGAAGCGAAAGAGGCGCTGGCGCTGTTTCGTGGGCAATATGACTGCGGCGTCGATCCGGCGGTGATCCTGCGCGATCTGTTGCAGGTTGCGCATCTGCTGACGCGGGTCAAAGCCGCCGGCCCGGAAGCGGCGAGCCATGGCGCCGCCGGCGAGGCCGATGCAGTGCGCGCTATGCAGATGGCGAACGCCTTGCCGATGAATGTGCTGACGCGTGCGTGGTCTTTGTTGATGAAGGGCCTTCAGGAGACACAGATCGCACCTGATCCGGTGGCGGCGGCTGAAATCGCGCTGATCCGGCTCGCCTTCGCCGCCGATCTGCCGACGCCGGATGAAGCGTTGCGGATGCTGAAAGACGGCGGCGCGGTCGCGGCGTCAGCGTCACCTGCGCCACCGCCGTCGCGCCCGCCACGTTCGGGCGGCGGCGGGCAAGCCTCCGCAGCCGCCAGCGAAGCGCCGCGTTATGAGGTTGCGCCCGCGTCGAGCGCCGCAGGGCCGCGGCTCGATGCGTTCGTCGATGTCGTGCGTCTTGCCGGCGCGAAACGCGACGTCAAGCTGAAGGTCGAGCTTGAAAGCTATGTCCACATCATTTCGTTCGCCCCGGGGCGGATCGAGCTGCGCCTGCACGACCATGCGCCGGGCGACCTCGCCGGGCGGTTGATGCAGCGTCTGAAGGAATGGACCGGCCGGCAATGGGTGGTGACGGTCAACGCCAATGAGGCGGGCGCCGATACGCTGCGCGATGCGCGCACTGCCGAAGTGCTGGCGCACCCGTTGGTGCAGGCGGCGATGGACGTTTTTCCGGGTGCAGAGATTTTGTCGATCCGCGATCCGCAACCGGCGTTCGCCGACGCGCCGGCGCCGGCGGACGATGATGACGGCGGCGAAGACGATGATGATGTGGAGTAGGCGATGAAAGATATCGGCGAGATTATGAAACAGGCTGCGGCGATGCAGTCGAAAATGCAGGAAATTCAGGAAAAGATCGCCGCGATCGAGGTCGAGGGCGTTTCTGGCGGCGGCATGATCAAACTGGTGATGAACGGCAAGGGCTATGTCGTCGGCGTGGCGATCGAGCGCGGTCTGATGAACCCTGACGAGGGCGAGGTGCTGGAAGATCTGGTCGCCGCCGCCTTCAATGACGCAAAGGCCAAGCTTGAAACCGCGTCACAGGAGGAGATGAAAACCCTCACCGCCGGCCTTCCCATTCCGCCGGGTATGAAGCTGCCGTTCTAGTAGATGTCAGCCGCTAATATCGGACCAGAGCTTCAAAGGCTCATCGACCTGCTCGCAAAAATGCCGGGGCTGGGGCCGCGCTCGGCCAAGCGCGCGGCGCTGTACCTTCTGAAAAAGCGCGAACCGGTGATGCGTCCGCTCGCCTTTGCACTGTCCGATGCGGCGGACAAGGTCAAGGCATGCTCCGTATGCGGCAACTGGGATTCGATTGACCCCTGCGCCGTCTGCGCCGAGGGTTCGCGCGATGGCGCCATCATTTGCGTGGTGCAGGATGTCGGCGATCTGTGGGCGCTTGAGCGCGCTGGCGCCCATCGCGGGCGCTATCATGTGCTTGGCGGGTTGTTGTCGCCTCTCGACGGCGTCGGCCCGAAAGATCTCAATATCGGCCGGCTGGTCGAGCGAGCCGCCGACGAGGCGGTCAGCGAAATCGTACTCGCCCTGCCGGCGACGGTCGATGGTCAGACGACGGCGCATTATGTCGCCGACCAGTTGTTGGCGGCGAACGTGTCGGTGACGCGGCTCAGCCAGGGCGTACCGGTCGGCGGCGAGCTTGATTATCTCGACGAGGGCACACTATCGGCGGCGATGAAAACCCGGCGGCCGGCGTGAGCGCGCCATCAACCTCAAATGCGTCTGAAATCCTTGACGGGCTTTGGTATCTCGCGGCGGTTTCGTCTGAGCTTCGCGCCGGCGCGATGGTGCGCCGGGTGCTGTTCGGCGCGCCGGTGGCGCTGGGGCGCGATGCGGCGGGGACGGCGTTCGCGTTGCGTGATGTTTGCCCGCACCGCGCCGCGCCATTGTCGGCTGGCCGGCTTTGCGACGGCGGCGCCAGCGTTGAATGCCCCTATCATGCATGGCGCTTTCGCACCGATGACGGCGCCTGCGCCGGGGCGCCGGCGTTGCCGTCAGACTCTGGCGTCGATGCCTCAACGATCAGGGTGCGGAAATTCCAGCTGTATGAATCCCATGGCCTGGTGTGGCTTTATCATGGCGACGGCGCGCCGGAGACGTCGCCGCCCGATATCGGCCTGCCTGACACCTATCGGCCGAAAACCGTGACGGTCGTCGCCGGCGCCGGCCCGTTCGACGAGGCGGTGATCGGGCTTGTCGACCCGGCGCATACGCCGACGGTGCATAAGCAATGGTGGTGGCGCGATGGCGCGCCGCGCCACGACAAGGAAAAGCGCTACGAGCCCACCAAACTCGGGTTTAAAATGCCGGCGCATGCGCCGTCGTCAAACACGCGTATTTATAAATTCATCGGCGGTGCGCCAACGACCGAAATCGAGTTCCGCCTGCCGGCATTGCGCCTTGAACATATCCGCAACGACAAGCGCCGCATTCTCGGCCTCACAGCGATGACGCCGGGTGCGG
The DNA here is from genome assembly GCA_041398145.1 of Parvularculaceae bacterium. Taxonomy (GTDB): domain Bacteria; phylum Pseudomonadota; class Alphaproteobacteria; order Caulobacterales; family Parvularculaceae; genus Amphiplicatus. Next base: position 295,821 of record JAWKVF010000003.1, read on the forward strand.
AGAATGAGACGCGCATTGTGCATGTCATTTTCTGGGACTTCGCGCTGCTTGACCTTATGCGTCCGGTCGCCAAACGCATGGCGGATAATTTCCTCGCCCAGGACGGCGCAATCCTCCGCCTGCAGAATGAAAACCTGAAGATTATTGATCACCGCCCGCTCTATCTTGGCGATGCCGACGAGCCGGCCAAATGGTATTTGCGGTTGAAACGCGCCTGGGCCGTGCGGGCGCAAGAGGGCGGGTTCAAGAACCCGCTTCAACCCGGCGTGCTGCGCTGGCGAACGTGACGCCGGCGGCAATCAGGGCGCGGCGGGCGGCGAGGAAAAACGCCGCGAACACCGTCGCAAACGCCAGGGGAAAAGCCGGCGCGGCCGCGCCCGGCAAAACCAGCGGGGCGGCCAGCACGAAAACCAGTAAAGGCCGCTCGCCGGCCAGCCAGCCGCGTTCGGCGGCGTAAAGCGCCAGTGCGAAAACCGCCGGCGTCAGCACAGCAAGCTCATAATAAAAGGCGTAAGGCGTCGTCATCATCGCCGCGCTGGCCAATACGGCGTAGCGAAGGCGAGGGTCATCGACGCGCCGCCAAATGAAAAACACGAACGTCGCAAGGCCGAGCGATGCGGCGATCTGTATCGCGCCGCCGGCGCTTTGCGCGCCAAGCATCGCCGCCGCGCCGTAAAACGTCACCAGCTTGTTGACCGGGAAAATGACCTCGCCCATTTCCGCGCCATGACTGGCGACGGCGCCGACAAAGGCCGTCCACGGCGCAACGCCGAACGCGATCAGGCTGGCGAGCGCGAGAGCGAGCGCAGTTGCAGCGGCGACCGCGAAGGCGCGCCAGCACCCGGCGGCGGCGAAGGCGATGGGAATGAGCAGGCCAAGTTGCGGCTTTACGGTCAACAGCCCTGCGGCAAGCCCGGCGATGAGCGGGCGCTTGTCGGCCTGAAGGGCGGCGGTCGCAATCATGGCCGCGGTGAAAAACCCGGTCTGGCCGGTGACGATGGCGTGATAGCTTGCCGGCGCGGCGATCATTACCAGCATGGCCAGCGGCGCGGGCGCGACCATACGCGCGGCGGCGATAAAACACCCCGCGCCAAGGACGATCCACAACGCCAGCGCCAGCGGATAAGGCGCCGCGCCAAACGGCGCGAGGATAAGGAACGCCGTCGGCGGGTATTGGAAGGTGACGCCAACGCTCTTGATGCCGGGAAAGCTCCGTTTCAGACCCTCCTGCAGCACGGACGGCGTATAAATCGCCTCGGCGCCGCCATTGATCGCGGCCGCCCCGGCTTCGTGGAGAACGATGAAATCGCCGCCGACCACCGGTCCCTGCGGTGTAAGCATGTTTTCCGACCTGATCAGTGTTGCGCCATAGCTGGAAATTTCCACCGCCAGCAGCAAAATCGCCACAGCCGCGAGGGTGAAGCGTATGCGCGTCGTTAGCAGCTCCGCCAGATAGGGGTAGCGCGCCGCCAGCAGGTCTGCGATCGGTTTCATGCGCGATGTTTACCTTGACGAAATAAAAGAAACCTTATCGTCGCTGGCGAATGCGCCCTGATTGCAGGGGGTTTACCGTCAGCGAGGCGTTTGATGCCAAGGCCGCGAAAAGTCGAAAAGTTAACGCCGCGCGATGCGCCGCCGGCGCTCGTCTCCATCGTGTGCCCGGCGTTCAACGAATATGAGTCGCTTGCCGAATTTCATCGCGCCATCCGCAAGACCATGAACGCCGCCGGGCAGGCGTTTGAAGTCGTGTTCGTTAATGACGGCAGCACAGATGACACGCTGTCGCTGATGCACGATCTGCGCGTGCGCCATCCGAATACGACGATTGTCGATCTCAGCCGCAATTTTGGAAAAGAGATCGCGCTTACCGCCGGGCTCGATCACGCCAGGGGCGAGGTCGCGGTGTGTATCGACGCCGATCTTCAGCATCCCCCAGAAGCGATTATTGAAATGATCGCCGGCTGGCGCGAGGGATATGACGTTGTTTACGGCGTGCGTCGCCGGCGCGACACCGAAGGCTGGTTGAAACGCAACGCCGCGCGCGCCTTCTACCAGGTGATGAGCCGGATCGGCCAGGTTTCCCTGCCTGAAAACGCCGGTGATTTCCGCCTCCTGTCGCGGCGCGCCGTCACTGCGGTCGGCAAGCTGCGCGAGCATCACCGGTTTATGAAAGGCGTGTTCGCATGGATCGGTTTTCCGACCAAGGCGGTCTTTTACGATGTCGCGCCACGCGCTGACGGCGTCAGCAAGTTCAATTACTGGCGGTTGTGGAATTTCTCAATTGAGGGGCTGACCTCTCACACTTTGGCGCCGCTGAAAGTGTCGACCTATCTCGGCCTGTTCGTCGCGTTTATGTCGATCGTGTACGGCGTTTATTTCATCGCCAAGACCGTCCTGTTCGGCGATCCGGTGCCCGGTTTTCCGACGCTGGTGACCTTGATGCTGTTTCTTGGCGGGGTGCAGTTGATCGTGCTTGGCGTGATGGGTGAATATCTCGGCCGGGTGTTCAACGAAACCAAGGGCCGCCCGCTGTATTTTGCAACTGATGTTTCGTATTCCGAAACCGGCGAGCAACGCCGCGAGCCGTTGAACGTTGTCGTCGCCGCCAGTACAATAGATCGCGATATCGCGTAACTCATTTCTCGCGAAAACGCCTTCATGCGCCAGCGTGCAAAGGTGCGCGCCCGGCGTTAAGGTCGAGCATCGGTATAGTGCGCCGCGCGCCCAGCCAGAAGGCGCCAAGCGCCATCAGGAAATATACCGGGATGCTTGGCCCGGCGGCTTCTGCCGGGGTCATCAACGGCGCGGCCCACAACGCGATCAGCGCGATGCGTTCAAATCTCAGCCAGCCGTTAGCAAGGCCGAGTTTTGCGATCATCGCCACCGCCGTGAGGATGACCGGGAATTCGTAATACAGCCCGTATGGCGTCGCCAGCAGGGCCGACGTCGCCAGCGCAATCAGGCGAAGCTCCCAGACTTTCGTTCGGCGCCATACCAGCGCGACATAAACGGCGAGCGCAAGACTGGATATCATCTGTATCAGGATCGCAGCGGATTGCGGCGCGCCGACAAGGCTTGCTGCGCCATAGGGCGTCGCCAGTTTGTGAATCGGGAAGGCGCCGTCACCCATCGCGCCGCCTATCGCGTTCATCGCATCAGCGAACGCAATCCAGGGCGCGCCGCCATAGGCGAAGAGGCTCAAGAGAGCGAGCGTGATCGCGGTGACGAGCGCTGCAACAAATGCGCGCCAGCATCCGCCAAACGCAAAGGCCAGCGGTATCAGCAGCCCGAGCTGCGGCTTTATAGTCAGCAGCCCGGCGGCGACGCCCGCAAGGATCGGGCGGCGGTCGGCGAACGCCGCCGCAAGCGCGACAAGGCTGGCGGTCAATAGCCCGGTCTGGCCGGTGATGATGGCGAGGAACACGCAAGGCGACGCCATGATCAGCGCCAGCGCGCCGGGATCGCGCCATAGTGCGCGCATCGTCAGCGCGAACAGGCTGGCGAAAGCGGCGACCCATGCAGCGAACGCTGCGGTGAATGGCAGCGCGCCGAACGGGGCGGCGAGCAGGAACATGGTCGGCGGATATTGCCAGCCAAAATCATAAGGCCCGCGGCCGGGATAGGTCTCCTCCAGCACCTCGGCAAAGCGGTCGAGCTGGTAGATGCCGATGGCGTCCGGCGTGCCGGCGAGGCCGCCGGCGGTGTGGAAGACGACGAAATCGCCGCCGATCATCGGTCCGGCGCGGGTAAACAGCCCGTCGGCGCCCAGTACGAGGCCAATATAACTTGTATAAGCGGTCACGGCGAAGATTGATGCGAGGACGAGCAGCGTCAGGCGCAACCGGGCGGTCAGCAGATCGTAAATCGGCGGATAGCGGCGCGCAAATATGTCGACAAGGCCCTGCATAGGGTTTTGTTTACCATGCCCCGCTAAACGATTTGTTAGCCGCAGGTGAGGTTTATGGGGCGTGGAATGGAAGATTCTGTAAACGCCGAAGCGCCGCCGGCGCCGACGCCGCGCGCGCGCAACAAGCCGGAACTGTTGTCGATTGTCTGCCCGGCGTTTAATGAAGCCGAGGCGCTGCCGCAGTTCCATCGCGCGGTCTACGCCGCGATGCTGGTGATCAACCAGCCTTTCGAAATTGTTTTCGTCAATGACGGCAGCACCGACGCCACGCTTTCTGTGATGCGCCGCATCCGCGCGAAAAACCCCAACATCGCCATCATCGACTTAAGCCGGAATTTCGGCAAGGAAATCGCCACCACCGCCGGCATCGACAACACCGTCGGCGATGCGGTGGTGATCATGGACGCCGACCTTCAGGATCCGCCGGAAGTCATTGTCCAGATGATTGAAGGATGGGCGCAAGGTTACGATGTCGTCTACGCCAAGCGGCGCACCCGCCACGGCGACGGATTTTTGAAAAGGACTACGGCGGCGGCTTTTTACTGGCTGATGCGCAAGGCCGGTCCGGTGGAAATGCCGGAAAATGTCGGCGATTTCAGGTTGATGAGCCGCAAGGCGGTCGACGCGGTGCGCGCCATGCGCGAACGCCACAGATTCATGAAAGGCATCTTCGCCTGGGTCGGCTTTCCGGCGAAAGAAATTCTCTACGACCGCGCGCCGCGTTCGGCCGGGAAGACGAAATGGAACTATTGGAAATTGTGGAACCTGTCGCTTGAGGGGCTGACCTCCTCGACGCTGGCGCCGTTGAAAATGTCCACCTATTTCGGTTTCTCCACCGCGGCGTTCGCATTCGTCGCCGGCGTTTTTTACATCTCGAAGACTTTGTTTTTCGGCGACCCGGTGCCGGGTTTTCCGACACTGGTGACAGTGGTGCTGTTTCTTGGCGGGGTGCAATTGATGGTGCTCGGCGTCATCGGCGAATATCTCGGCCGTATTTTTAACGAGACCAAAAACCGCCCGCTTTACTTTACAAATGAAGTCACGCCGGCGGATAAGATGCAAGCGGCGCCAGCGACGGATCTCAACAGGAACATCGCGTGATCGACAAGGCGAAAACCATCTTCAAGGGGCACGGGCGCGGCGCGGCGTTATTCGCCATGGTCGGCGTTTTGAACCTGACGACCGATTTCCTGGTTTATTCCGCCGGCGTCTTTCTCGGCGTGCATCCGGTGGTGGCGAATTTCATATCGTTCTTCTGCGCCAATCTGCAGAGTTACCGCGTCAATGCTGCGATAACTTTCCGCCGCGACGGCGTTGCTGCGCCGGTGTCTGTGCGCGGCTATGTCAAATTCGCGCTCGCCCACATCCTCGGTCTTGCAATCTCTACCGGGTTTATTCTCGCGCTTGCCGACAAGATCGGGCCGATTGGCGCAAAGGGCGTCGCTGTCGTATTCGCCGCCGCGTCGAATTACACGATGAGCGCGCTGTTCGTTTTCAAGCGCGATAACAAACCGGCGTCCGGGGCGGACCCGGTTTAGCGGGCGCTTTCTATTGCCCGCGTAGCGGAAAATCCGGGCGGGGCGTGTGCGGGCGTCCGTCTTCGCTTTCAGACAGGTGATCGCGTGTAAACGGGTGCTTTGCTGCGGCCGTCGGCGCCGGGTTGTCGCCGGGTTCTTCATCCGCCGCCGGGTCCTTGATGATGCGGCGGGCGCCGCGGTCCATCGAATCCTCCGCCAAAGTGCGCCCGGTATTGGTGATGGTCTCTGCGCGCCGATAGACTTGGTCGGTGGAGCTGACGAGATCGCGCACGTCGTGCCGTGTCTTGTCGAAGCTGTCCTCAAGGGCGGTGACGCGCTGGCGTAGCAATTCGACCTCGGTCAGCACCTGCTGGGCTTCCGCATGAATGAAGTTTGCGCTCTCACGTTGCCTGGCGTCGCGCAACACCGCGCGAATCGTGTGCAGCGTCGCCATGAGCGTTGTCGGCGAGACGATCCAGACACGGGCGCGATAGCTATCCTGGATTATGTCAGGAAAGCGCGCATGAAGCTCAGTATACATTGCTTCTGACGGGACGAACATCAGCGCCGAATCGGCGGTCTGGTCGGCGGTGATCAGGCGCTCGGCGATATCGACGATATGGCGCAGCGCGGTGCGCCGGAATTCGTTTTCTGCGTCAGCCGCTTCGCCGTTCCCGGCCTTGTGGAGCGCATTGAAAGCCTCGACCGGAAACCGCGCGTCTATCGCGATCGGCCCCGGCGGGTGCGGCAGCAGGATCAGACAGTCGGCTTTGCGGTTGTTGGAAAGCAAAGCGGAAAATTCATACGCATTGGGCGGCAGCGCATTGCGCACGATATCTGAAAGCTGGACCTGCGGCGCGCTGACCGGCGTTGCTCGTTCGCCCATCGTCGCGCGCAGCATGGCGATCTCGCGCCGCAGCGCTATTGCGTCCTCCGGCCCGGTCGCTGCGTCTTCAATGCGCTTTGTCAGCGCCGCCAGTTCGGCGTTGATGTTTTCGCGGTGGTCGGAGAGCCGGCGAGAGATCATCTCCACCAGCGCCTCAATGCGGCCTTCATCGCCGCCATTTCCGGGCGCGCCACCGAACCGGCCGGCGCCGCCGCCAATGACCGCCCGTCGTTCGATCGCGTTCGCCATGGTCTCAAGGCGGGCGTCGAAACGGTTGGCGAAGGCGTCGAGCAGGTTGCGCGTTTCAGCTTTGATTTCCTCGCTTTGAACGTGAAGCGCTTCTTCAACTTCGGCGAGGGTCTGGGCGACATCAGCGTCTGCTTGGTGCGCCAGCGCCTCCCCCGCGGCGTCTTCTTCCGCCCGCCGGTGCAACAGACGTTCGCGTTCTTCGGCCCCCCGCCGCAATTCCTCGGCGCGCTCTCGTTCCGCCGCCGCGCGAATGCGTGCGGCTTCTTTTTGGCGTTCGACCTCTTCGGCGCGCCGGGCGGCCAGTTCACGCTCAAGCGAGGCTTTCAGCTCTTCGCGTTCGATTTCGCCAGCGTCGCCTGATGTTTCCTCCATGTGCTTTGCGGGTTGTTCAAGGATTGGTGTTTCAAGGGGTGTTGCGGCGAAGTGCGCGGCGCTGTCATCGCCTGCATCGTCCGTAGTCGTGGTTTCGTCCGCAGCAGGTTTCGACTTGCGGGGGAACAGCCCGGCGAACGGCGCTTTTTTCTGTTTGGGCGCCGGCGCGTCGGCTTCGACTTCAGCACTATGCGGTTCGCCGCGAAGCGGGTTGTCGTCGGCGCCGCCGTCGGCGTCAGAGGATAGATCGCCATGCGCCTGCATCGAAGCCGGGGGCGTGTCGTCATTTTCTTCATCAAAGCTGATCTCGGCGCCCTCGCCGGCGGGCTGGAAATATTCCGCCGGCGGTTTTTCACGGCGTGTCCCGGTGCGCGCGCGTCCGCGCATCAGCAGGAAAAGTGCGAGAATAAAGATAACGACCACCGCACCGACTCCTGCCCAGAGGAACGATGTGGGGCCGTTAATCAGCGGTTGCGTCAGTTTTTCCGCAGTGGAAACCGCCGTTTCGGCGCTATCTGTCATCAACGGCGAGCGCTGCATGCCCAATCCCCAAAAACTCAACACCATCGCGATGTTAACCTAAATTAAACACGATCAGAAGGCGAGGGCGCGCCAGGCCGCTGGCGCGCCTTGACGCACGCGCGAACGCCACATAACTGACAGCCATGGCGATCAAAGAAATTCTTACAGCTCCCGACCCGCGGCTGCGTCAGGTGTCAGCGCCCGTCGACATTGTCGACGATGCATTGCGCGCGCTGATGGATGACATGCTGGAGACGATGTACGACGCGAAGGGGATCGGGCTCGCCGCGATCCAGATCAATGTTCCCAAACGGGTGATTGTGATGGATCTTGCCGGCGAGGAGGAAGAGCCTCAACCGCAATATTTTGTGAACCCCGAAATTCTGGATCCTGTTGAAGAAACAAGCCTTTACCAGGAAGGCTGTTTGTCGGTGCCGGAATTTTACGAAGAGGTTGAGCGGCCGGTGAAGTGCCGCGTGCGGTATCTCGATTACGAGGGAAAACAGCAGGTCCTTGACGCCGAAGGGTTGTTTGCAACCTGCATCCAGCACGAAATGGATCATCTCAACGGGGTGTTGTTCATCGACCATCTGTCACGGCTGAAGCGCGACAGGATCCTTCGCAAACTGAAAAAAGAACAGCGCCTCTCCGCACCGGTTTAGGCCGATATATTCCTTTCCTGCGGCGCCAAAGACACGCCAAAATACGGGAAATTCGCTCATGCGGCTCGCCTTTATGGGAACCCCGGCCTTCGCCGCCAAATGCCTTGGCGAAATTGTCGCCAGCGGCCACGAGGTTGCGGCAGTTTATACGCGCGAGCCCAAACCGTCCGGACGCGGACATAAATTGACCCCGTCGCCTGTTCACCAACTCGCCGATGCGCACGGGCTTGAGGTAAGAACGCCGAAAGGTTTCAGACGCGAGGAAGCGCGCCGCGCCTTCGCAGACCTGGGCGTCGACGCGGCGATTGTCGTTGCGTATGGCGTGATCCTGCCGCAGGCGGTTCTCGATATGCCTCGCCTTGGCTGTTTTAATCTGCACGCGTCCTTGCTTCCGCGCTGGCGGGGCGCGGCGCCGATCCAGCGCGCGATCATGGCTGGCGACAATGTAACCGGCGTCCAGGTGATGCGCATGGAGGCGGGGCTCGACACCGGTCCGGTGCTGTTGTCCGAGACCGTTGAAATCCGCGCCAATGATACAGCCGCGAGCCTGCATGATCGTCTGTCCGACGCTGGCGCCCAATTACTGCCGCGGTTTCTCGCAGCGCTTGACCGCGGCGGCGTTGTCGAGACGCCGCAGGCGTCGGACGGCGTCACCTATGCGGAAAAAATATCCCCTGCCCAGGCGTGCATCGACTGGCGTCGGCCGGCGGTCGAGGTGGATCGCCATATCCGCGGCCTTGCGCCGTTTCCCGGCGCCTGGTTCGAGGCTGATCGCGGACGCGGGCCGGAACGCATAAAGGTTTTGATGTCGCGGCTTGCGGACGGGTCGGGCGCGCCGGGCGAGATTTTGCGGGCTGACGGCGAGATGGTTGTCGCGTGCGGCGATGGCGCGGTTGACCTGATGCGGCTGCAACGCGCCGGCAAGGGCGCGCAGGACGCAGCGGTTTTCCTGCGCGGATTCTCGCTGGCGTGCGGCGAAAGGCTGGCCGTCAATGGCGCGCTTTAAGCTGATAGTTGAATATGACGGCGGCCCGTTTGTCGGCTGGCAGCGTCAGGATAACGGAATATCCGTACAAGGATGTCTTGAGAACGCGATTTTCAATTTCAGCGGCGAGCGCGTCACTTGCTTTTCCGCCGGTCGCACCGATTCCGGCGTGCACGCTGTGGCGATGCCGGCGCATTTCGACCTCGAAAAACCGATGAGCGCGTTCCGCGTGCGCGAGGCGCTCAATTTTCATCTAAAACCGCGCCCCGTAGCCGTCCTGTCGGCGGAAGAGGTCGGCGAAGAATTCCATTCGCGGTTCTCCGCTCGGTCGCGCAGCTATCTTTATCGGATCGTCAATCGCCGCGCGCCGCTTGCGCTTGGCGCGGGCAGGGCGTGGCGGGTGGCCTCGCCGCTTGATGTGGACGCGATGAATGACGGCGCCCGGTTTCTTGTCGGCAATCACGACTTCACGACTTTTCGGGCGGCGCAGTGCCAGGCGGCGACACCGGTGAAAACGTTAAGCGCGCTGTCGGTTCGACGTCAGGGTGACGAGGTGCTTGTCGAGACGACGGCGCCGTCATTCCTTCATCATCAGGTGCGCTCGATGACCGGCAGTCTTGTCGAGGTTGGCGCCGGGCGGTGGGCGCCGGAAAAAATGCAGGCCATTCTCAAAGCGCGTGACCGCAGTGCGTGCGGGCGCGTGGCGCCGCCTGACGGTCTCTATTTCCAGCGCGCCGATTACGGGTGAGAGGCGAAGAACGCCATGGCGATGGCGGTCACCCCGGCGTCGACCGACAAACCGATGACGTAGAGCGCGGCGATCAACGCCATCGTTTGCCCGACAGCCGTTTCCATGCTTTTGCGGATAACGCCCCAGTAAAGCGCCAGCGATAACCCCAGCGCCGGCAATACGAGAAAGCCGCCGATCCCCACGTCGCCGGTGGCCGCGATGAGCGCAATCGCGGGTCCCTGGGCTGCGACTGTGATCGGCTGTATCCAGTTATACCCGACGATGATGTCGGCGGCCCGGCGCCCGGCGCCGCCGGCGCGCGCGACAACCAGCAGGAATGTCAGGCAGGCGGTCCATTCCAGCGCGAATGAGACAAGCTTGGCGCTGACGAACACCGATAGCGGCAGATCAAGTACGGCCAGATCGGGCGCTGCGGCGTTTTTCAACAATGCGCGAAACGAAGTCACCGAAAATAAGGCGACCAGCGGGGCCGTGAACGCCATCGCCCAGAACGAGCGGAAAACCCCGTCTTCAGTGCGATCAAGATCGCGGCGCCAGTCATCCGCACTGAAAGCCATCTTCCAGACCCCGGTGAATTGGCGAGCGGCGTCATCAAGTGAAATCATGCGCGCGCGCCGAACCGGTCGAAATAGCGCGTCAGGACTTTCGCATAAATATCGCAAAGCCGGTTGATGTCTGCGACGGCGGCGCGTTCGTCAATTTTGTGGATGGTCGCGCCGACAAGACCAAACTCTGCGACGGGCGCGGCGTCCTTGATGAAGCGGGCGTCCGACGTGCCGCCGGTTGTCGAGCGGTCGGGCGATAGCCCGGTGTGCTCGGTGATCGCATCTGAAATTAACGATATGAAACTCTCGTCAGTGGTCAGGAACGCCTCGCCAGAGCATACACAGGACAGATCATACTCGACGCCGGCGGTACATGCGGTTTCATCGATCCGTGTGCGGAGCCATTTCTCCAGGCTTTCGCCGGTCCACGTCGGATTGAATCTGATGTTGAACCGCGCCGCGGCCCGGCCCGGTATGACGTTGTGCGCAGGATTGCCGACATGGATGTCGGTCACCTGAAGGCTCGACGGCTGAAACCGGTCATAGCCTTCGTCTAGCGGCGTTTCGCTTAAGGTGAGCAGTTTTTTCAGCAGCGCCGGAATGGGGTTGTTGGCGCGATGCGGGTAAGCGACGTGGCCCTGGGCGCCGAAAACCGTCAGCCAGCAATTCAAACTGCCGCGCCGACCGACTTTCATCATGTCGCCCAGGCTCTCGCTGGAAGACGGCTCGCCGACAAGGCAATGGTCGATGTGTTGGTCGTTTGCTTTGAGCCAGCCCAGCATTTTTCGCGTGCCGTTGACCGCCGGGCCTTCCTCGTCGCCGGTGATAAGCATAGCGATCGATCCGTTCGGGCGCGCAGCGATGGCGCGCTCTGCGGCGGCGGCGAACGCTGCGATTGAGCCCTTCATGTCGGCGGCGCCGCGGCCCCAGACAAAGCCGTCACTGACTGCGGCGTCGAAAGGCGGATGCGTCCATTCCTCAACCTCGCCGGTCGGCACGACATCGGTATGGCCGGCATAGCAGAAGATCGGGCCAGCATCGCCCCACCGCGCGTAGAGATTGTCGACGCGTTCAGCCCCTTCGTCCTCAAACGGCAGGCGGCGGCAGACAAAACCAATGGCTTCAAGCTCGGACTGCAACAGTTCAAGGGCGCCGCCCTCGGCCGGGGTGACCGACGGGCAGCGGATCAATGCGCGCGTGAGTTCAACAGGATCGATTTTCGCCATGGTGTTCTGGTAGAACAAGGGTGGGCGGCGAACAAGGAGGGCGCCATGTTGAAGCTTGATATAAGTTCGCCGCCGGCGATAGAGGGCACGGGTTATCCCGGCGAGCTGGCCGACATTGCGCGCTGTGAAAACCGGCGGCGCGCGGGCGTACACGCGCCAAGACGGCTCGCCATTTTCTGCTGATTAAAACGCGACGCGCAGCCGGCCCGACACCGCCACAGCCTCAAATGAGAACCGGCCGCTCAGGCCGCCGCGGAAAAGCTCTTCCGGCGCGGCGCCGGTCAAGTTGATGTCGCGGTCGCCGAACGCCGCATAAGCGACGCCCACATCGGCGCTGACCCGGCTGCTCATCTGGTGTGAAAGCCCGGCGGAAATCCAGTAGCGGTCGCCGTCGGGAATGCGCGGGCTGGCGAATTGGTCGGTGACCGGCGTCTCGTCATACATCACGCCGCCGCGCACCGTCGTTTGCGGCGTCAGTTCATACTCCGCGCCGAGCGATACCGACCATGCGTCCTTCCATTCCTGGCGCAGGATTTCGTCGGGGGTCGCCAGGTCGTTGAACGACAAAGACACATCCTCAAAACTCGACCAGAACGTGACGCGGCCCGACGCGAGCAGCGTCAGCCGGTCCGTTGCATCGAGCGCAAAGCCGGCGCCGGCGGCGCCGGGGGTGACGAATTCCGAGGTGAAGCGGTCTGCCGCGAACAGGCCGACGGCGCCGTTCAATACCTGGCCAGCGGCGCTGCCGGCGAGATCGAATGTTGCGTCACCTTCAATGTCATGCTCGATTTTTGATGAATATGACGCGCCAAAACGCGCGCGCGGCGTCAACGCCGCCTGAATCCCCACCGCATAGCCTAACGCGAAATTGTCGCCTTCAAAGGCGGCGTCCATATCGCTTGAGCCCGGCGTGAAGCCCGGAACCATATTGGCCGCCGCGATGCCGCCGGCGTCGATGGTCGAGGTGACGGTAAGATCAAGCAGGTGCGCGCGCAGGCTGGCGCCCACGGTCACGCCCGGGGCCGGTTCAAACGCAAGGGTCGGGGCAAATTCGATGACTTGCAGATCGCTCTCGCGAGCCTGGTAACGCACGACGCTGGCGGCGTCGTAAGACGTTTTCAATCCGAAAGCACCGTTAACCGTAAAGCCGGCGGTAATGCGATCCCCCAGAGGCACGGCGATTGTGAGGTTGGGGATGACCTCGTTCGGCGAAATCCCGGTTCCTGAGCTGGCGCCGGCGACCGGCGCGATGCCAAGCAGTGTCGCCTGGGCGCTGTCATATTCTGTAAGCGGAAATACCCCTGTCGCGGTCAGGCTGATCTCGACCCCGTCGGCGCCGGCGAGCGCGGCGGGATTGTAGGCGGCCATGCCGGGATCGTCATCAATCGCCTGAGCGCCGGCGAACGCCATGCCGAGCGCCCGCGCGCTCTGGTGTTCCAGCGCAAAACCGGCGGCGCCGGCTTGCGTCGATAAAATGGCGCAAAATGAAACGCCAAGGCTCGTGATTTTCACTGTGTTTGCCATTTCTTCCCCCAGATTCTCGTTTCGCGAGCGTTTTCTGCGAAATTTCTTAATTAAGGTTAAAAATGTACTGATCCGCCAAAGGTTAACAGTGACGGGTTTGTGAAAATGCCCTCGGAAATCACCGCGCCGGCGCTAAAAAGGTTGAAATTAACGATTTATTAAGAATATCTTAGAGGCAGGGCGAATTACAGGCAGCGCCGGAATTTGATTGCGTCGGTAAATGGTTAAGACATACGAAGAATTGGCGGGGGCTTTGGGACGGGCGCAGCATTTTCGGCGCCGCCGGCATGAGGCTGCGGATTTTTTCTCAGGCGAGCCGCCCATTTTATATTTTGACGACCAGCGTTTTGAACTGAGCAATATCAGCGGCTCAGGCGTTGGCGCGAACGCGCGATCCGTCGATGATGCATTGATGGACGTCAACCGGCTTGGCGTGCTCCAGCTCATGCAGCGCGGAGAGGAATTATTCCGGGGATCTGCCCGTTGCGCCCGGGTCGAACATCGATCGGGAAAACTTTTTTCTGGCTTTGCGCTCGACAAATCCCAATTCGATCTTGCCGAGCTTCAACGCCTTAACGCGCGTGCGATCGCCAAGTCGCGCATTTCTCCTTTTTCGCAGATTTCCGAAGCGTATCGCGCTCATTGTTCCGACCTCGTTGCATTTGTTGGTGCGCATTGCATGCAAATCGAGCGGTTCATGGCCCCTTTTGAAGGCCAATGGTCCGATACCGAACAAAATGCGATTTTCACTGAGATTCTTGCCGGTGTAGAGCAAGACTGGCGCGTGCTCCTTCAGCGTGGGAATGAGTTTGCGCTCGACGTCCGCCCAGACAAGGGGCGCCTGATGGCGATGAAACGCTTCACAGAGGCTTGCGTGACGCCGGCGCTGATCGACGGCGCCAGCTGGAATCGATGTTATTTCAAGCCTATGGGGTATCCGGGCGACTATCAGATCATGAACTATATGTATGATCAGAAACCTGAAGGGACGAGCCTTAAGGAACAATTCCTTCACGGACTGGGGTTAATCGCCGGGCGCCCGATCTATACGCGCATGCGCCTTTTGGCTGATCTCGTCGTCAAACATTGTCAGGGTTTGCCCGTCGACGAGCCAATCAGAATAGCCAGCATCGGGTCAGGACCTGCTCGTGAACTTGAGTACGTGGTCGCAGCAACGGACCCTTCGAAACCAATTATTGCGACGCTGATCGATCAGGAAGTCGCTGCGTTGGAATACGCAGTCGATTACGTAAATGCGCATCGCGCGACCGAGAACATTCAAATTCGTGCGCTGAACGCATCATTTAAATCCATGTTCAATCCGGCTGGCCTTGGCGGGTTGTGTGAACAGGACATGATCTACTCGCTCGGACTGGTGGATTATTTCAGTCCGTTAATGGCCCGGCGGTTCGTGTCGCGCGCCTACGATCTTGTTCGTCCAGGTGGGAAGGTTGTGATTGGCAACGCTTCGGATTGCGTTCAGGGAACGATCTGGACCATGGAGCATATACTAGACTGGGGTCTTTATTTCCGCAGTCGAGAGGAGATGCTTGATCTCGCCAGCGACATTTCCGACGCGAAAGTTTCGGTGACAGTAGATCCGCTTGAATCGATCTATTTTCTGATCGTCGAAAAGCCGGCCTAGCGGCTGTTGCGGATTTTAAGAAAAACAGGTCAGCTTTTTCTCATAACGCGTTAGGCGCTGATTTGCTCCGTCACAGGCGTTGAAGTCTCCTTTGGCCCCTTCGGAAATTTTATCGACGCCTTCGTGCCGCAGCCGACCTCGGATTTAAGCGTCAATTTTGCGCCCTGGTCGGCCAGTATCTTGTTGGCGAGCGTCAAGCCGAGGCCGATTCCTTCCAGTGATCGTGATCGCAGGTCCTGAGCGACCGAGAATGGCTTGAAAGCGGTGTTGATCTGATCCTCTGTCATGCCCCGCCCGGCGTCCGCAACGGTGATTTCGTAGCCTCCCGCCGGTAATGGTTGTCCGCCTATAATGATGCATTGCCCCCGCGACGACGCCGAGATGGCGTTCTCTACAATATTGAGCAGAGCATATGTCGTATGCGTCGCATCGATATATAGCGTGCCTGCTGAAACTGCATTCGCATTGACGATGATGCCTGCTTTACTGGCGCGTTCCCGGCATTGAATGAGAACGCCGTCAATCAGTTCATTCGGGCTGAATTTTTCGCTGTCGTATCGGATTGTCCCCGCGGTCGCATCCGCGTAGCGGAGCATCTTGCTGATACGCTGCAATAACTGGATCGCAGAATTGTGGATCTGTTCGAGATGCGCTGCTGCTTTGTCCTCCGGGTTCGACTGCAGAACTTCGGTAAAGCCGATGATCTGGTGCAGCGGCGTGCGAAGCTCGTGACTTAGTATCGAAAGGAAATTCATCTTGGATTTGTCCGCCGCCGTCGCTTCGATAAGCAATTCCTGAATATATTCAGCGTCCTGCGCCAGGCGGAGACTGCTGTGATAATCAAGCCGTGAGCGGATTTCCTGAATATAACTTGTGGCAACCGCTACCAGGGTCGTCCAAGTAAAAAAGAATAATCCCGAATAAATCTCTATCGGATTTCTTGGTGCAATAAGCGTCACGGTCACCGTCCATGCGGCGAATGAAACAAGATAAATCAGCAATCCGAGACGAAAATCCATTCTCTGGAGGCAGGCGAAGAGAATAAAGACTGCAAAAATGCCGACGATATAAGGCGGCGGATTGTCGATCGGGGCCATGCCGATCATCGCTACGATCGAGAATGCGCCGATCAGCATGACGCTTGCCGTGCCCAGCATGAAAAAGCGTCGATATTTCGGGAAAAAGCTCAAAGATACGATGAATATCGCAATCGGCCCACAGATCGCCCATCGCAAAATCAACACCTGAACCAGATTTTCGTGGAAGGTGAGCAGATCAAGAACGCCGAACAGATAATAAATCGCTATGCCGGCGAAATTGATCAGCCGGTCTTTCGGAAGTTCGTGATCTATGACGTGCTTCCCATAAGCCTGCTCAAGCGTCTTGTCCTGGAAGCGGGCTCGCTTCCAGTCAATAAGCTCCGATTGTTTCGCATCCAAAAATGCGGCGCCAACCGTGCGGCTGATCATTGAGGCAATCGACATTTTTCTTAGGTCTTTAATGTTGACCAAAAATGGAGGATTTTGGTTAACGGACCGTTTGCTATGCCGCCGTGCCGCAATTGAATTCCAATTGCGCATCAAGAGTTTAATCTTTGTTAGTAATTGCTGGCGGAGGGGGCAACGGTCTTGGGATTAGAGCGCGATCCTGCGCAACATGGCCGGTGGCTGTGTTCAAACAAAAATGGTGGGCGCACGTGGTCTCGAACCACGGACCTCCACCATGTCAAGGTGGCGCTCTACCGCTGAGCTATGCGCCCGTAGGCCCGGCCCTCTAGCGGCAAATTCCGGCCGGCGCAAGTGTTCGCGGGCGACAAAACGCTCAGGCCGCGACCATGCGGTCGATTTCCTGGACAAGATCTTTCAGATGGAACGGCTTGGAGAGGACCTTTGCGTCTTCCGGGGCGCGATTGGCCGGGTTGAGGGCGACGGCGGCGAACCCGGTGATGAACATGATCTTCATTTCCGGATCGATTTGCGCGGCGCGGCGGGCAAGCTCGATGCCGTCCATCACCGGCATCACGATATCGGTGAGCAAAAGGTCAAACTCGCGCAATTGCAGCTCGGTCAGCGCTTCATCCCCCTGTGAGGCGTCGACAACGGAATGGCCCGCTTTCTCCAGCGCCTTTTTCAGGAAACGCCGCATTGAATCATCATCTTCCGCGAGGAGAATCGCCGCCATTTCTTACGCCTCTTTGACTTGCCGAACCTCTAAACAATTCCGCCGCGGCTTGGAAGCGTGCGGGGAAAAGCTGTTTTGTCCATCTACCGCTCGGCGAAGCAAGATGCGCGCCGCGCGGGCGAAAGTGCTGACGAATGTTAACGATTGCCGCGTAATCGTCTTATGTTACGCCGTTTTCGGTGTAGTATCGGCGGGATGGGCGACTTAAGCCTGTTGCAGGTAAAGTGGATCGCCGCTTTACCGGTTCGCAACAGGCTCCAGCAAAAATCAAGAGCTGATTGCTGAATCACACGAGACGCAATGGGCTCTGGCCGGCGAAGGGTGTTGATGCGCGAGCGCGATGGCAGGATGACCACGGTGGAGCAGGCCGCGATTGACGTCGCCGAGCCGGTGCGCCTCAGCTCGCCGTTTATATTTGCGTCGCCGCATTCCGGCCGCCGCTACCCGCCCGAATTGCTGCGAATGAGCCGGCTGGACCGCCACGCCCTGCGGCAGTCGGAAGATTCCTACGTCGATTTGTTGTTTGATTCAGCGCCGCTTTTCGGGGCGCCGCTGCTTCGCGCGATATTCCCCCGCGCCTGGGTCGACGTTAACCGGTCGCGCCACGAGCTTGACCAGCGCATGTTCGCAGACGCCCTACCCGCCAGCGCGGACACAAAGTCGACGCGCGTGCGCGCCGGGCTTGGCGTCATTCCCCGGATCGTCGCCGACGGGCACGACATTTACGGGCGCAAGCTGAAATATTTCGAGGCGCGGCGGCGCCTGGTCTCATGTTACGAGCCTTATCACACCGCGCTTGAAACGCTGATTTCTCAGGCAAAGGCAAAATTCGGCGCCGCGATCATCATTGATTGTCATTCCATGCCGTCTGCGGGCGGCGCGCCGTTTCGCGCCGGCGACCGGCCGATTGATTTCGTTCTCGGCGACCGGTTTGGGTCGTCCTGCGCCCCCTGTCTGACCAGCCTGGTCGAGCAGACCCTGTGCGGGTTCGGCTATCAGGTTGCGCGCAACGCCCCATACGCGGGCGGCTTTGTCGCCGCGTCTTACGGGCGGCCGCGTGAAGGCGTGCATGTTTTGCAGATCGAGATCAATCGCGCGCTGTATCTCGATGAAGCCCGGATCACCCGAACCGCCGGGTTTGAGCGGTTGCGGCGCAATCTCACGATTTTGATGGCTGAGCTCTCACGCGTTCAGCCAGCGGCTCTGCGTCCCGCGCAGGCGGCCGAATAGGGGCGGGCGCGAGAAAAAAGCCGCGGACCAAAAGGCCCGCGGCGAAAGTTAGGGAGGAAACGCCCCTAAGGGCAGCGACGCCGGGAAGCGCCGCAAGACAGATACTGACATAAAGTCTTTTGCGCCGCAACAAAAAATTTTGCGGCGCAACATTTTTTGGCGACGCGAACCAGTTGCCCAGCGCCGCAATAGTTCTTAACGGTTGCCAATGCATCGGAGGACGGCTTTTTGACTGGCGAAGAGAAAAATGCTGCGCAGCAATTGCCTGCAGCAGAAAAAAAGCGCGGCGCATTGAAAAAGCTCAGTTCCGGCGTCGGGCGGTTAACCCGGCCGAAGCAGCGCTTTCAAATGCCGAGCACGCAATCGGGGCTGAAAATCGTCATCGCCACCGACGCCTGGAAGCCGCAGCTCAACGGCGTCGTGCGCACGCTGGAGACGCTGGGCGACATCCTGACCGGGTTCGGCAACGAGGTGCGCTATATCACCCCGAACGAGTTCAAATCGGTGCCGCTGCCGTCCTATCCGGAAATCCGGCTGTCGCTGCTGCCCAACCGGCGCGTGGCCAAGATCATTAACGAGTTCAAGCCCGACGCCGTGCACATTGCGACCGAAGGGCCGATCGGCCGTGCGGTCAGACGGTTTTGCAAGCGCCGCGGCTATCCGTTTACCACAAGCTTTCACACCCGGTTTCCCGAATACGCCCATGAGCGCTGGGCGGTGCCGATTTCCTGGGGCTATGCGGTGCTGAAGGATTTCCACAAGGATGGCGAGGCGTTGATGGTGGCGACGCCCGGCCTGATGGCCGAACTCGACGAACGCGGGTTCTCGCGCATGAAATTGTGGGCGCGCGGGGTCGATTTGCAACGCTTCGCGCCCGGCGACCGTAGTTTCCTCGACAAGCACGAGCGCCCGGTTTTCCTGTATGTCGGCCGGCTCGCGGTCGAAAAAAGTATTGAGGATTTTCTAGAGGCGGATCTTCCGGGGACCAAGGTTGTGGTTGGCGAAGGCCCCCAGCGCGCGGAACTGGAAGAGCGCTATCCCGACGCAATTTTCACCGGGCCCAAGTTTGGCGATGAACTGACGCAATATTATCAGGCATCGGACGTTTTCGTGTTTCCCTCCCGCACAGACACGTTCGGTTTGGTGAACGTTGAAGCGCTCGCCTGCGGCGTTCCGGTCGCCGCCTATCCGGTGCGGGGGCCGCTGGAAATTCTTGACGGCGCGCCCGCCGGTTGCGGGTCGATGAACGAAGATCTGCGCCAGGCTTGTCTGGACGCCTACGCCAATCGCAACCCTGAACAATGCCGCGCATGGGCGGAGAATTTTTCGTGGGAGGCGGCGACGCGCCAGTTCATCACCAATCTCGAAATGCCGGGGTTTGACGAAGCGTTCTGGCTGCGCTCGGCCAAGATGATCGATTAGAGTCTGTCGCCGCTAAAGCGGATCAACCGGTTCGCACTTATTTCGCGCTGCGGCTGGCGCGGCGCTGCGGCTTTGACCTGTGCCAGGCTGGCACGGTTCAGGCCGCCAGCGTTGAATTTTTCCATTTTTCCGGGAATTCCCCCAATTCGGCATAAGCCTTGCCTGTGTCTCCCGCAGGAAGGGCGCAGGAGAACCCGTTGCGCCGGAATTATGGAGACTAGGCCAATGGCTCATCCGATTGATCTGCATGTCGGCGCACGTTTGCGACAGCGTCGCCGCCTGCTGGGCATGACTCAGCAAAAACTTGCTGAATCCGTGCGGATCAGGTTCCAGCAGATCCAGAAATATGAAAGCGGCGCCAACCGGATCTCGGCCTCGCGGCTTTGGTCGCTCGCCAGCGCGCTTGACGTGCCGGTCGCGTTCTTTTTTGAAGGCCTTGACGAGCGCGAGCGCGGCGCCAACGCCGGCGATTTCAATTCGCCGCATGCGCCCGCTGATGTGTTCCAGAACAAGGATACGATCGAACTTGTGCGGGCGTTCTATACCATGAACGACGAACCGCGCCGGCGCCTGCTTGATCTCGCCAAGGCGATGTCCGGCGAAGCCTGACGCGTTCTCTCCCTTGCTCCTCCGCGATTGACTGCTTGAATAAAGCGAGCGGCGCGGTCATGGTCCGGCCATGACTGACGCCGCTCTTTTCCGTGAATTCACCGTCTTCGCCAATCGCCTCGCAGACGCTGCGGCGAGCGAATCTCTGCCGCGGTTCCGCGGCGGGGCGAAGGTCTACAACAAGGCGGGCATCTGGTTCGATCCGGTGACTGACGCCGACCGCGAGGCCGAGCGCGTGCAACGGCGCATGGTCGCCGCCGTCTATCCCAAACATGGCGTCATTGGCGAGGAATTCGGCTCAGAGCGGATCGAGGCGGAATATCGCTGGGTGTTCGACCCGGTTGACGGCACGCGCGCCTTTGTGTGCGGCGTTGCTACCTGGGCGACGCTGGTCAGTCTTGAGCATCATGGCCAGCCGGTGATCGGGGTCATCGATCAGCCCTTTACCAAGGAACGCTGGGTCGGCGGGCCCGATGGCGCGATCTATAGCAACGGAACGGTTGAGCGCGCCTGTCGCACCAGCGCCGTTGCGACATTGAAGCAGGCGCGCGTTTCCACCACTGATCCGCGCAAAGAGGCGTATTTCACCGACGCCGAAGCCAAGGCCTTCGCCGCCGTCGCCGCCAAGGCGCAGGTGTGTCGTTTCAGCCTTGATGCGTATGCCTATGGACTGCTGGCGCTAGGCGAGCTTGATCTGGTGATTGAGTCAAATCTCAAGCGTCATGATTTCTCGGCGCTTGCGCCGGTGGTTCGCGGCGCCGGCGGGGTCATCACCGGCTGGAAGGGCGAGCCTTTGGGCGAGGATGCGTCGGGGCGCGTGATTGCGGCGTCCAGCGCCGAGTTACACGCCGCCGCGCTTGAAATACTGGCGCAGGCGTGAGCGCCCCTGGGCGCGATGCGAGCATTTGAAACCAAAGCGATTGCCGAGAAGGCGATTCACGGCTTTACGTTTTCGCGCGCGATCAACGGTTCAACGAATTCGTCAAAGGCGGCCCAGTACTGATTGCGGCATTCGTCCCGCTCCATCATGATCTCATGCATCGAGCCATTGATCGTGATGCAATCAATGAGCGGGCTTTGCTGCGCCAGCCATTTGTGATCTCTTGAGGAGACGAGATAATCAAGCTCCGCCGAGATAATCCGCACCGGAACCTTTAACGCGTCGAAGCGCCCCGGGCGGTGCAGATCATCCATCGCCGCCAGCGCGGCGCGCAGCCAGCCATAAGTCGGCTCGCGTATGGCGGCGTTGGGCGCTTCGGCCTGTAATGCGCGAAAGCGTTCGTGGCGGTCGCGGTCAGAGGTCAGGATATTGTCCTCGAAATCAAGCGAATATTCCTTCACGCCCAAAACGCTATGGCGCGATGCGCCAAGCGCGCAACCGAGCTGCGCCATCGCGCGCGCGCCAACGCGTTTGGCGAGATCGTCGAATAGACGCGTCATGGGCGCGCTCAGCACCGCGCCGACGAATTTGTCGTAACCGTCCGCCAGGAGCTGGAGCCCCGGCGCGCCGCCCATCGAATGCGTCATCAATACATAGGGGCCTGCGAACCGGGTCATCGCCACCTGTTCGGTGAAGCGGCGAAGGTCGGCTTTGTAGATGCCGAAATCCTGAATGTGACCCTTTTCCCGGATCGGCAGCATGCGGTCCGACAAGCCCTGTCCGCGCCAGTCCATCGTGGCGACGTTAAAGCCGCGCGCCTGGAGGTCTTTTATCACCTCGAAATATTTTTCAATGAATTCAGAGCGCCCGGCCATCAGCACCGCACAGGCGCGCGCCTCGCGCACGGGGAATACCGCGGCCCGCAGGAACGCGCCGTCCGCGCCATGAAGCTCGATCGGTTCGCCGCCCTCCGGGACTGGATTGGTATCTATACGAATGAAATCGGTTATCGTGAAGACTCCAGTTTCAGCCGCGCCATGACGCTCATGTCGCCGGAGATTTTCAACCGGCCGGAAAGATAGGCGCTTTCAAGCGCGCGCCCGCCCTCAAAAATCCGTAACAGCGTATCCGTGCTTGCCCGCCATACACAGGCGGCCGGCGCGTCGGGCGGAACGGCGGTGAGGCTGCACGTGTCGTTGCGGCCGTCGACATAGATCGTTGCGGCGTCCGGGGCTTCAATCGCCAGCACGGCGCCGAACCCGGCCGCGAACGCGGCGCGGGCGTTCTCGATCAAGGCGTTCGCGGTTTCCATCGCGATCTTATTGGAACAGCGCGCCGTCGGCGGCGAGCGGCTTTCTGAACTTCAACGTCATGCGGTCGCTTTCGCCAATGGCGTCGTAGTGGGCGCGGTCAAATCCGGCGGTTTCTTCGCCGTTCGCTTCCGCCGAACGCCTGACTGGCGGCAGCGTCCAGACACCGAACGGGTGGTCTTTCGTGTCGGCGGGGTTGGCGTTGATCTCCGATGACAGGTCGAATTCGAAGCCGGCGTTCTTGGCGAGTTCTTTGACTTTGGACTCTTTCACATATCCCGCAGCGCCATTGCTTTCATCGGCGCCTTCATCGGCGCGGTGCTCGACGACGCCGAGAACGCCGCCGGGTTTCAGCGCGTCATAGAAGGCCTGGAAGTGATCTTGCGCGTCGCCGCGCCCGAGCCAGTTGTGGACATTGCGAAAGGTCAAAACGACGTCAGCGGTTCCTTCCGGCGCAATCGGCGAGCCGTCGCCGAGCACCGTCACCCGAACATCGCCATATATCGAGGCGTCTGCATATTTTTCCTTGTACGACTCAACGGCCTGCGCCGCGCGGTCGCTGGCGGCGGGGTCGACATTCGCCGCATAGTAAACGCCGCCGCCGGAATTGAGGTAAGGCGCAATGATATTGGTGTACCAGCCGCCGCCAGGCCAGATCTCGACCACTGTCATCGATGGTTCGACGCCGAAAAATTCAAGGGTTTCTTTCGGGTGGCGCCATTGGTCGCGGGCGCGCTCTTCATCGGTGCGCCACGCGCCGGCGATTGCAGCGTCAAGCTGCGCCGCCGAACTGGTCGCCGCGGTCTCCGCTTCGCTTACCGGCTCCGCATCCGCTTTTTGTTCGCCGCATGCAGCGAGCATCAGCGCCGCCAGTGTTGTCGCCGTCAGCGTAACCGCCCGTAATTTCATCAGTTTTTCTCCGTTCAGTTCCGACTTTGGGCGTTCATACCACAGTTTTGCGACATGCCCAGAGAGAGGGGCAGAGTGAGGGGCTGAGAGAGGGGCTGAGGTTGGGGGGGGCGGTAGAGCCGCAATTATCGGCTCGCCGGGCCTTGAACCGGCGCGCGCCGCTCTTACCTAGTCAGTGTCGGAGGCCGATTGCGGCTCTGATCGCTTCCAGCGCCGCTGCGCAGCGGGCCGGGGGTGTTTGTAACCTTGCTTCTCGAAGGAGGATGAACCATGCGCAGTTATGACTTGACCCCGCTTTACAGAACCACGGTCGGTTTTGACCGAATGTTTGATTTGCTCGACGGCCTCGGCAAGAACGAGGCGGGCGGCTACCCCCCATATAATATCGAGCGCGTTGACGAAGACCGCTATCGTATCACGCTTGCGGTCGCCGGTTTTTCGCAATCCGACATCGAAATTGAAGTTCATGACAACACGCTGAAGATCACCGGCGCGCGCGCCGATGGCGATGACGGGCGGACCTTCCTGCATCAGGGCATTGCCGGGCGTTCGTTTGAGCGCCGTTACCAGCTTGCCGATCATGTGAAGGTTGACGGCGCGTCGCTTGTCAACGGTCTTCTCAACATCGATCTCCGCCGCGAGATTCCCGAAGAGAAAAAGCCGCGCAGGATCGAGATCAACGCCGAAGCCGACAAGGTGAAAGTGTTCAAAGCGACAAACGCCGCTTAAAGCCCCTAAGCGGCGCGCCATGGACGCCTAATTGGCGTCCGTGGCCGTGCGACGCCTGCTCGATAAGCCGCCTCTCCCCTCCCGGCGGCCGGTCGCAGCGGGCGTTTTGCGTATTGCGCGCGCCGGGTTAGTCTGGCCGGCGGAGCAAGATCGCCATGGCCAATCTGAAAAAGACCTTCGCGTTTTCCATCCTTCTTCTGGCGGCTTCATGTGCGTCGCCGGGCGCGGACGATGGCGCACACGAGATCACCATTGCATTCGACCCGGCGCGTGAAAGCGCCGCCGATGCGCTGGGGCAGGCTCAGGCGCATTGCGCCGCTTACGGATTAAATGCGGTATTTGTCGACGAAACGCTTGATCCCGACGGGCGGTTACGCCATCGGCGTTTTATTTGCCGTTAGCGGTCAGACCCGCAGCACCGCCTTGGCCTTGTCGAATATTACTGCGTTCGCCGCCAGAATTGACCCGTTGTGCATTGGTTTCGCGCCGCCGTCGATTTCCGCGACGATGCCGCCGGCCTCGCGCACCAGAACGATGCCGGCGCCGACATCCCAAGGGTTGAGGTTGCGCTCCCAATAGGCGTCGTATTTGCCGGCGGCGACAAAGGCGAGATCAAGCGCGGCGGAGCCGAAGCGGCGTACGCCCGAAGTTTCCGACAAAACTTTATCGGTCTCTTTCAGCGATTGCTCTCGCCCCGGAAATCCCTTGAACGGCAGACCCGTCGCGAACAGCGAGTCTTCCAGCGACGAAACCGACGACACCCTCAGGCGGCGGTCATTGACCCAGGCGCCTTCGCCTTTCTCCGCCCAGTAAAGCTCATCCGTGGCCGGATTATAGACGACGCCGGCATAGGGCTGACGGTCGCGTTCAAGACAGATCGAAATTGCAAAATGGCCGATGCCGTGGATGAAATTGGTGGTGCCGTCGATCGGGTCGACGACCCAGCGGTTTGAATTATCGGCCCCTTCGACCTCGCCGCGCTCCTCCATCAGGAAGCCGTATTTGGGCCTTCCCTTCGATAATTCCTCGAACAGCGTCTGCTCGGCGCGCAGATCGGCGGTGGTGACGAAGTCAGCCGCGCCCTTTTTCGAGGTGTGCAGCATTTCGACCTCGCCGAAATCGCGCTGGATGCCGCGCGCCGCTTTGCGTGCGGCGTTTATCATCACGGTCATGACGGCGGACGTGTGGGCCATATTCTGTCTCGTTGGGCGGTTGCCGATTGGTGGATTGCAGGGAAGGGCGGCGCACCATAGCGGCGCGGTGCGGCGGTGCAAGGCCCCCCCTTTGTGATGCTGCGCCTTTGCGTGGATGACGGGGATCGGTCTATGGGAAGGGTCGCGGCAGGGAAAGGCGCAACAGCGTGGGGAATACCGGCAGGGGCGATACTGAGGTCAGCGCAGCGCCGCTCGATCCGTCGCGCACGTCATTGACCTCGCGGGTCGCCTACGGCGCCGGCTGGATTGTCGGCGGCCGGTTCGTGATGGGCATGTTCGGGTTTTTGAACACCATCATCGTCGCACGCCTGTTGGCGCCTGAAGATTTCGGGCTGGTGGCGATCGGCGTCACCGCGATGCAGCTTCTAACCAATATCTCCGATATCGGCGTCAGCCAGGCGGTGATCCGGTTTCGCGACGCCGACCGCGCCGATCTCGACACGTTGTTCACGCTGTCGGCCTTGCGCGGCGGGCTGATCGCGCTGGTGATGGTGCTGGCGGCGCCGCTCGCGGTCACTTTCTATCACGATCAGCGGGTGTTCTGGGTGTTTGTCGGTGCGGCGATGCACCCGCTTCTGCTGGGGCTCGTCAATCCGCGGTTTTTCGAATTCGAACGCAATCTCGACTATTCAAAAGAATTCTTCGCGCTCATCGTCAACAAGATCGCGGGCGTCGTCATTTCTATCGCGATCGCCGTTATTTACCGAAGCTATTGGGCGATCATCCTCGGGCTGGTGTCGAGCGCGGCGGTGCAACTGGCGCTGTCTTATGTCATGCAGCCTTATCGTCCGCGAATATCATTCCGGTCTTTCCGGCGGATTCTCGACTTTTCCGGCTGGCTGACCGGCGTCGGGTTCATGGCGGCGCTCAACAACAAGCTCGACTCGATGATCCTTGCCCGCGTCATCGGCAAGGCCGGCGCGGGCGTTTATTTTATTGGCCAGCAATTGTCGGAACTGCCGTCGCGTGAAATCGCCGTGCCGATCACCCGCGCGATTTATCCCGGCCTGTCCGAATTGCAGGGCGACCCGGCGCGCATGCGCGCGGCTTTTTTGCGCGGCGTTGAAGCGCTTGGCGCCATCGCAATGCCGGCGGCGATCGGGTTTGCGCTGGTTGCGCGCGATCTGACGCCGCTGCTGCTCGGCGACAAATGGCTGGCCGCGGTTCCCGTGGTTGAAATCATGACGCCTGTCATGGGTGTGCAGATGCCGCTGATGGCGACGCAATATTACGCCATGGCGCTTGGCCTGACCAAACTCGTCTTCATCCGCGAGTTGATCTTTTTCCTGGTGCGCACGCCGGTATTCGTCTGGGCGTCGATTGAACATGGCCTCGTTGGTGCGGCGTGGGCGGTGGCGGCGACGGGGCTCGTTCATATCGCGCTCAACCTTGCGCTTTACGCCCGCGCCAGCGGCGACAGCGCATTGGCGCCAATGTGGCGGGCGCGCCGCTCCATCGCCTCGTCTGCGGCGATGGCGGCGTTGCTAATCTTGCTGCGCCGCATCGGTTTGGTCGAGTCGGCTGAGCCGGTCATACGCCTTTGCGCCGAGATCGCCGCCGGCGCCGGCGCTTATATCGCGGTGCACGCTGCGTTCTGGCGACTAGAGGGCATGAAGGACGGCGTTGAGCGCTCGATCCTGCATCTCGGCGAACAGTTATTGGCGCGCGCGCGACGCTGACTGCGTTCGGCGGTTTCGGCGCGGCTGTTCATCGTTTATTAATTTAAAGCGCCGGGCAAAAAAGGGGAAACCGGTTGATGGTTCCCGTCCATCAACTTCGTAGTATCCGGCGCGAATACTGGAAAAACGTATCATCGGACGATTCTGATAATTCGTCCGGTAATCCAATGGCCGCCACAGCGAAGGAAACGCTCGCCCATGTCTTCTGCGCCCAGCACTGAACAAATCGCCGCCAGCGCGATGAAGCTGTTGATGGAGAACCCGCTGTTCAAAGTGGGTTCAGCCGCCATTCGCGGCAATGAATACCGGGTGTTTGAAAATGCGCCGCCGCATCTTGGCGCCCTGTTCGCTTACGGCGCCAGCCATGGCGACAAGGAATTCCTGTTTTACGAGAATGAGCGCTGGACATTTGCTGAAACCTGGTCGCAGGCCTGCCGGCTCGCCAATGCGCTGTCGCAAAAATTCGGCGTGAAAAAAGGCGACCGTGTCGCCATCGCGATGCGCAATTATCCAGAATGGATCACCGCTTATATGGCGCTCGTTTCTCTTGGCGCGGTGGCGGCGCCGCTGAATGCGTGGTGGAAAACCGACGAACTTGAATATTCGCTGCGCGATTGCGGCGCCAAACTGGTTATTCTCGACAAGCGTCGCCTCGATTATCTGGCGCCGGTCAAAGACCAACTGGGGCTGACGTTCATTCTGGCGCGCGACAGTCATGACGACGCGGATTACCTGCTCGGCGATATTATCGCGCAATGCCCGTCCGACGCGCCGCCAGTTGCCGACATCGCGCCAGACGATGATTTTGCGATCTATTACACATCCGGTTCGACTGGTAATCCGAAGGGCGTCATCCTCACCCATCGCGGCGCGGTCACGACATTGATGTCCTGGGCGTTTCTCGCCTCTGCGGTCAAGGACGCGCGCGGCGGCGTTTCGCTGTTCGGCGACGATCCGGGCATTTTGCTGGCGGTGCCGTTGTTCCATGTCACCGGGTCGCATTCGATTTTCATGTTGTCCTGGATGGTCGGGCGCCGCCTCGCCATCATGTATCGCTGGGACGCGAAACTGGCGGTCGAGCTGATCAACAAACACAAGCTCACGAATTTCGTCGGTGTGCCCAGCCAGTCTTACGAGCTGATCGAGGCGGCGGGCGATGCGGGCATGCCGAGCCTCATAGATATCGGCTCGGGCGGCGCCAAGCGCCCGCCGGACCAGGTCAAAAAGCTGAAAGACAAATTCAAGAACGCCAATCCATCATCCGGCTACGGATTAAGCGAAACCAATGCGCTCGGTTGCGTGATCTCGCTTGACGATTACCAAAAGCGCCCGGATTCGACCGGGCGCGCGGTGCCGCCGTGCTGCGATATCAAGATCGTCGGCGACAATGGCGACGCAAACACCGGCGAAGTTGGCGAGGTCTGGATCAGGAGCGCCGCGAATTTTCGCGGCTATCTTAACCTGCCTGAAGAAACCGCCGCGGCTTTGACCGATGACGGCTGGTTCCGCACCGGCGATCTTGGCCGACTCGACGATGAGGGGTTCTTGTACATTGTCGACCGCATCAAGGACCTGATTATCCGGGGCGGCGAAAACATCTCCTGCCTTGAGGTTGAAGCGCATGCTTATGAGCACGCTGCGGTCGATCAGGCGGTCGCGTTTTCGGTTCCCGACGAGGTGCTGGGCGAGCGGGTCGGGCTTGTCGTCTATGCCAAGGCCGACGCTGATTTCGATCCGCACGAATTGCGCGATTTCATGGCGGCCAAGCTGGCGAATTTCAAATGCCCTGAGCGTATCTGGGTGTCGCCGACGCCGCTGCCGCGGCTTGGCACCGAAAAATTCGACAAACGCACGGTGCGCAAGATCGCGCTCCAGCACCCGCCGTCGTGGCAAGCGTAACGCCCGGAGGCGATCGACTGCTAATAATTGTTGCGCCGCGGCGAGTGCCGGCGTTTGCTTGCGATGGACTGATCTTGCACCGCAAACGGCGAGGAGTTGAGCATGAGCGATCTTGAGGCCTTCCGAAAGGAAACCCGCGCCTGGCTGGAGACGAACTGCCCGCCGGAAATGCGCGACGGCGCGGGCGGCGAGGAAAATATCTGCTGGGGCGGGCGCAACTGGACGTTTCAGTCCGATGCGCAAAAGGCCTGGCTCGACCTTATGGCGCAGAAAGGATGGACCGTCCCGGCCTGGCCGAAAGAATATGGCGGCGGCGGCCTGTCGAAAGACGAGGTCAAAATCCTCAAAGTGGAAATGCGCAAGCTGAAATGCCGCTCGCCGCTGGAAAGTTTTGGCATCTGGATGCTCGGTCCTGCGCTGCTGAAATACGGAACGCACGAGCAAAAGGCGCACTTCCTGCCGCCGATCGCACGTGGCGAAATCCGCTGGTGTCAGGGTTATTCGGAACCGAACGCCGGGTCCGACCTCGCCTCCCTGCAATGCAAGTGTGAAGACAAGGGCGATCACTGGCTGGTGAACGGACAGAAAATCTGGACGTCTTACGCCGACGCCAGCGACTGGATTTTCGTCCTTGTACGAACTGATTCAAAAGCGAAAAAGCACGACGGCATCAGCTTCATCCTGGTGGATATGTCATCGCCAGGTGTTTCGACGAAGCCGATCAAACTGATCTCGGGCAAGTCGCCGTTCTGTGAAACCTTCTTCGACGACGTCAAGGTTCCCAAAGAACATTCGTCGGGCGTTTCCGCAGTGGTCGGCACGCTGAACCGCGGCTGGGATGTGGCGAAATACCTATTGACCCATGAGCGTGAGATGATCGGCGGCGGCGGCGGCGGACTGCTGGGCGGGCGCGGCATTGGCGAAATGGCCGTGCAACAGATCGGCGTTGACGAAAACGGTCGGCTGGCTGATCCGATCCTGCGCGGCAAGGTTGCGCAGGCCGAGATCGACGGCTGGGCGTTCCTGCTCACCATGGAGCGCATGAAAGACGAGGCGAAAGCCGGCGCCGGCCAGAATGCGGGCATGGGCGCGAAATCGTCAATGCTCAAATATTACGGGACCGAGTTTAACAAACGCCGGTTTGAATTGTTTATGGATTGCGGCGGTTCGGAAAGCCTTGAGTGGGAAGGCGAGCGCACCGAGGACGGCAAGCTGGCGCGCGGCTGGCTGCGCACCAAGGCGAACTCAATCGAGGGCGGCACGTCGGAAGTGCAGCTCAACATTATTTCCAAGCGCATCCTGGGCCTGCCAGACGCTTAAACGCGCGGCGACAGGATCGAGCGGAATACGAGGAAACACGAAATGGCGCTGATACTCACCGAAGAACAGGAAATGCTGAAAGAATCCGCCCGCGGTTTTCTTGACGAAAAGGCGCCTGTCGCGGCCCTGCGCAAGCTTCGCGACGAGCGCTCCGAGGACGGATTTTCGCGGGAGTTGTGGAAGGATATGGCCGATATGGGCTGGGCCGGCATCCTCGTCGATGAGGAACACGGCGGCTCAGGCTTCGGGTTTGTCGGCGCCGGCGTCCTCGCCGAGGAAATGGGGCGCACGCTTTCCGCCTCGCCTTTCCTGTCAACTTCAGTACTGGCGGCGACGGCGTTGAAAAAATTCGCATCCGACGCGATGAAGGGCGAATACCTGCCGAAAATCTCCACTGGCGACATCCTCATGGCCGTCGCGGTTGATGAAGGGCGCAAGCACGCGCCGGCGCAAACCGCGATGGCGGCGGAAAAATCCGGCAACGGCTTCAAGCTGTCAGGCAGCAAGTCATTTGTCGCCGACGGTCATGTCGCCGACAAGCTGATCGTTGCGGCGCGCACCGCCGGCGCGCCGGGCGAAGAGGCCGGGCTGACGCTTTTCCTCGTCGACCGCAAAGCGAAAGGCGTCGAGGTTGAGCGCACGATCATGGTCGACAGCCGCAACGCGGCGCGCCTTGACTTCGACGGCGTCGACGTCACCGGCGATGATGTGATTGGCGAGGTCGATAACGGTTTCGCCGCGCTTGAGGGCGTTTTATCGGCGGGCCGCGCCGGCCTCGCGGCGGAAATGTCAGGTTCGGCGCAGGCGGCGTTCGAGATGACGACCGGCTATTTGAAAGAGCGCAAGCAGTTCGGCCAGGTCATCGGCGCGTTCCAGGCGCTGCAGCACCGCGCCGCGCATTTATATTGCGAGATCGAACTGATGAAATCGGCGACGCTGAAGGCGTTGCAGGAACTCGACAACGCGTTTGGCATGGCTGGCGTCACCTGTTCGCTGGCCAAGGCCAAGGCTGGCGAAGTCGCCAAGCTCGCCGCGCTGGAAGCGGTGCAGATGCATGGCGGCATCGGCATGACCGACGAATACGACATCGGGCTTTACTTAAAACGCATTCGCGTCGCCCAGGAGATGTTCGGCGACACCGCCTATCATGCTGATCGCCTCGCGCGAATGCGCGGATACTAAAAAGTGCGAATGCGCGGATACTAAAAAGTGCGAATGCGCGGATACTAAAAAGTGCGAATGCGCGGATACTAAAAAGTGCGAATGCGCGGATACCAAAAACGGTGCGCCTGGGCGAAAGTTAATTCAGCGCCAAGGCGCAGCCATCAAGGGAGAGACGAATGCCGGTTATCAAGGTCGAGAAGTTAAGCGAATATGTCGGCAAACAAACCGGAATATCCGACTGGCTGATGGTCGATCAGGATCGCATCAATGTGTTCGCCGACGTCACCGAAGATCATCAGTTCATTCACGTCAATCCCGAAGCGGCGAAGATGACGCCGTTCGGCACAACCGTCGCACACGGATTTTTGACCCTGTCGTTATTGTCGAAAATGGCGGAAAACGCCGTGCTGATTCTCGACGGCGTGAAGATGGGCCTCAATTACGGGTTCGACAAAGTACGGTTCATGTCGCCCGTGAAATCCGGCAAGCGCGTGCGCGGCCATTTCACATTGATGAGCGCGGACCAGAAAATTCCCGGCCAGTGGCAGTTCAAATACGCCGTAAAAGTCGAAATCGAAGGCGAGGAAAAGCCGGCATTGGCGGCGGAATGGCTGTCGATGCAGTTTGTGTGACGGCAGTGTGCGAAGATGCGTTAGCGATGAGAAATATGGCATCTTTAGTTGCACCCCTTGTGAACGGGGCGACACGTCCGGCGCGTAGCTGAACCCGCAGCTTTTGCCGCGCTTGTCGGCCCAGGACGCAAGGGGAGCGGCAGATCCGTCTGATATCGTTGATGCAGACTTTGGCGGCGCAGATGATCCGATTATTGATGGCTGCATCCATGGCGACGATTTTTCTTTGAAACATCGCGCTCGCGCCGTCTCTCGATGTCCCGGAAACGCTGACGTTCGACGACCGCCTGCCGCGAACAAATGAATCGGGTGGTTCCAGAGAAATCACATATGAATTCACCGGCGTCATCGAAAACGAAGCGTCCCGGCTTGAGCAATGTTCGGTCGGGGTGTCCGATGAAAAGGATCTTGAGGCGACGCTTGCGCTGTGTAGCGCCGCAGTGGAGGAAGAGCCGGAAAACAGCCTTGCCTATTGTTATCGCGGCTTCAAATATTACCACCTTGATCGTTATGCCGAGGCGGAAGCGGACCTTGCCCGCGCCATCGACCTGAAATCGCGCAAACAGGCGGTGCTTTATTTCATGCGCGGCATGTGCAAGCAGATGCAGCGCCGCCTGCGCGAGGCTGCGGCAGATTTCAAAACCGCCCATGATCTCAATCCTGACTGGGCGCAGGCGCGGCGCAAGGTCGAGGAATATCAGTGGGCGTATGAATAGCGCGGCCAGCGCGCATCCCGCCGAATGCATGTAATTCCTTCTTGGTGGCCGCTCGGGTTACGTCTAGAATGCGGGCCTTCTGAAGAAGGAAGGAAAGTTGTCCCAACATATTGCAACAATCAGCTGGAAACGCACGACCGAAGGCTTCGGGTATGACGACTATGATCGCACCCATTCATGGGCTTTCGATAACGGCCTTGTCATAAACGCCGCCGCGGCGCCGGCGTTTCGCGGCGATCCGGCCTGTCTCGACCCGGAAGAGGCGTTCGTCGCCTCGCTTTCCAGCTGTCACATGCTGACCTTTCTGGCCATCGCCTCCCGCAAGCGGCTGACCGTCGACGCCTATATTGACGACGCCGTCGGCCATCTGGAGAAGAACGCTGACGGCAAACTCGCCATCATGCGGCTCGACCTTCGCCCGCGCGTCGTTTTCGCCAATGGCGTCAGCGTCGATGCGCAGACGCTGGAGAGAATGCACCACCGCGCCCATGAAGAATGTTTCATCGCCAATTCGGTGAAGACGGAAATTACTGTTCACCCTCAAAACTAACGGAGATTACGAGTGTCCATCAGATATGACGGAAAGGTCGCCATCGTCACCGGCGCCGGCAACGGCCTTGGCCGCTCGCATGCGCTGGCGCTCGCTGCGCGCGGCGCAAAAGTCGTCGTCAACGATCTTGGCGGCGCACGTGATGGAACGGGCGGCTCGCTTTCCGCCGCCCAGGAAGTTGTCGAGGAAATCGTTCAGGCCGGCGGGGCGGCGATGGCGAACAGCGCCAATGTGACGAAAGACGGCGAAGTCGCCGCAATGGTCGAGGCGGCGATGAAGAAATGGGGCCGCGTTGACATCCTCGTCAACAATGCCGGTATTTTGCGCGACAAGACATTCGCCAAGATGGAGATGGATGATTTTCGTCTCGTCCTCGACGTGCATCTTGTCGGTACAGCGGTTTGCACCAAGGCGGTGTGGGAGATCATGCGCCAGCAGCAATATGGCCGCATCGTCTGCACCTCGTCGCCCTCAGGGCTGCACGGCATTTTCGGGCAGGCAAACTATGGCGCGGCGAAAGCCGGCATGATCGGCTTCATGAACGCGCTGCATCTGGAAGGCGGGAAATACAATATCCGCATCAATCTATTGTCGCCGTCGGCGAAAACCCGCATGACCGAAGACCTTGGCATTCCCGAAGAGATGCTGAACCTGATGACGCCAGAGGCGATTACCGCTGCAATGTTGTTCCTCGCGAGCGACGATGCGCCGTCAAAGTCAATCATCTCCTGCGCTGCGGGCGGTTATGCACGCGCTTACATAGTAGAGACAGACGGCGTCTATCTTCCGCCGGACGCGCAGACGCCCGAAAACATCGCCGCTAGTTGGGACAGGATTTCAGACCAGTCGAGCGTGGTTTATTACGACAACAGCGCCGGCCCGAATATGAATTTTCTCGCCAAGGCGAAAGCGCACGCCAGCTGACGCCGCCAGTTGGCGCTCAATGAATTTTGAAAGGACAAGATCATGAGAGAAGCCGTTATCGTTTCGACCGCCCGCACGCCAATCGGCAAGGCCTATCGCGGCGCCTTCAACGCAACGACCGCGCAAACACTTGGCGCCCATGCAATCAAGCATGCGGCGGAGCGCGCCACGGTTGATTTCGAGGAGATCGAAGACATCGTCATGGGCTGCGCCATTCAGCAGGGCACAGCATTCCAGAACATCGCGCGTCAGGCGGCGCTGCGCGCCGGGTTCCCGATCGGCGTTTCCGGCATGAGCCTTGATCGTCAGTGTGCGTCGGGCATGATGGCGATTGCGACAGCGGCCAAGCAGGTGATCATCGACAATATGACTGTCGCCATCGGCGGCGGCGTTGAATCGATTTCCACCAATCAGACAAATGACATGTTTGTGCGTCCTGATCCGTGGCTGCTCGCGAACATGCCGGAAACCTATATGCAGATGATCGAAACCGCCGAGATCGTCGGCGAGCGCTATAAGGTCTCGCGCGAGCGTCAGGACGCTTACGCCCTGCAATCGCAGCAGCGTACCCACGCCGCGCAGCAGGCTGGCAAGTTCGATGACGAGATCGTGCCGCTCGCCTCGGTGATGAAATTCGTCAACAAGGAAACCGGCGAGACTTCTGATGTCGACGTCAATCTCGACAAGGACGAAGGCAACCGCCCTGAAACGACGCTTGAAGGGCTTTCCGGCCTGAAGCCGGTCTTCAAGGGCGGCCAGAAAGTCAAGGAAGGCAAATACATCACCGCCGGCAACGCCTCGCAATTGTCTGACGGCGCGTCCGCTTGCGTCGTCATGGAAGCGAAAGAAGCGTCCAGGCGCGGTCTTTCCCCGCTCGGCGTTTATCGCGGCATTGCGGTCGCCGGCACGCATCCGGACGAGATGGGCATCGGCCCGGTTTACGCCGTACCGAAGCTGCTTGAGAAGAACGGCCTCAAGATGGACGATATCGGCCTGTGGGAGTTGAACGAGGCGTTCGCCGTGCAGGTGCTCTATTGCCGCGACAAGCTCGGCATTCCGGACGAGCTTCTGAACGTCAATGGCGGTGCGATTTCTGTCGGTCATCCCTATGGCATGTCCGGCGCGCGCATGGTCGGCCACGCCCTGATTGAGGGCAAGCGCCGCGGCGCGAAATATGTCGTTTGCACCATGTGCGTCGGCGGCGGCATGGGTGCGGCGGGGCTGTTTGAAGTCGCGTAAATGGCGACGGATTACGATCCGATTTACGCGCTCATACGCGAAGTGCCGAGGGGCGAGGTTGCAAGCTATGGCATGATCGCCAGCCTCGTCCCCGGCGCCGGGCCGCGCCAGGTGGCGCGCGCCATGCGCTCGGCGCCGCCCGATATCAAATGGCATCGCATCATCACATCGTCAGGCGCGATGGCCGATCATTCCGGCGCCGAAGAACAACGTCGCCGTTTAAAAAAAGAAGGCGTCGGGTTCCGGAAAAACGGCGCTGTCGACTGGTCGAAACATCGCTGGCGCGGGCCATCGCCACAATGGATCGTGGCGAGCGGCGTCAGCATCGAGCAGGTCATGGAAATCTTGGCTGGCTGGGCCCGCTGACGCCGGCCAGTCTCGGGGCGTGGTTTTCCTGCTTAATTTTTGGTCACAGATTGCTGCAGGTCGTAATTTGGCCCAGTATTGGGTCCGGTATTTGGTCCACAATGAGAGTCTGGAACGACTTTACGTCCGTATGGAGAAATGCATGACCCAATTGACCTTCAGTCGACTGTTGCTCGGGCTAATCGCCGCCATGACAGTTTTTGCGGGAACGGCGGCCGCGGCGTCAAAGGCCAAAATTGATCGCCGTATTGATGAAAAGCTGGTTGAGTTTCGTGAGGACGTAGGCGGCGCCGACTCGCTTCTTGCGAAAGCAAATGGCGTGCTTGTTTTCCCGTCGATCAAGAAAGCGGGCATCGGCATTGGCGGCGAATATGGTCAGGGCGCATTGCGCATCGGCGGCAAGACCGTCGGATACTATTCTACCGCCGCTGCGTCGATCGGGCTCCAGCTCGGCGCACAGGCGCGCACCCAGATCATCGTTTTTCTTGATCCGAAAGCGCTTGAAAAATTCCGCGCCAGCGACGGCTGGGAGATCGGCGTTGACGCCTCCGTCGCGGTGATCACGCTTGGCGCCGGCAGCGCCATCGACACGACAACCATCGATCAGCCGATCGTCGCCTTCGTCTTCGACAACAAGGGGCTGATGTATAATCTCTCGCTTGAGGGCTCGAAGATCAGCGAGATCAAGAAAGACTGATTTTAATGCGCGCGCTCGATCATCGCGATCTGCGCGCGCTTTTCACCATCCGACAGAAAAGAGCCCTTGAAGCTGTTTTTCGCCAGCGTCCGGATATCGTCTTTCGACAGATCAAGCGCGTTGATGATCGCAGCGAAATTGTCGTTCATATAACCGCCGAAATATGACGGGTCGTCTGAATTCACCGTCGCGCAAAGGCCGGCATCCAGCATGAGCTTAATCGGATGCGTCGCCATATCGTTGACCACGCACAATTTCAGGTTGGATAGCGGGCACACCGTCAGCGTCATGCCGGCCTCACGCAGGCGGGAAACCAGTGCGCCATCCTCCAGCGAGCGGTTGCCATGGTCGAGACGGTCAATTTTCAACAGATCCAACGCTTCATAAATATAAGCGGGCGGGCCTTCCTCGCCGGCATGGGCGACAAGTTTCAGCCCGCGCTCGCGCGCAGCGGCGAACACCCGCTCAAACTTCGACGGCGGCTGGCCGACTTCGGAGGAATCAAGGCCGACGCCTTCGATCTGGTCGAGCCAGCCTTCCGCTTGTTTCAGCGTCGCGAAGGCGTCTTCCTCCGACAAATGCCGCAGGAAACACATGATCAGCTTTGACGTCATGCCGAATTGCGCGCGGCTCATTTTCAGTGCGGTGATGATGCCGCTGATCGCGGTATCGAACGTCACCCCGCGCCCGGTGTGGCCTTGCGGGTCGAAGAAGATTTCGACATGGCGCACATTGTCGGCGCGGGCGCGGTTGAGATAGGCCATGGTGAGGTCGAAGAAATCCTCCTCCGTCCGCAATACGCTCATGCCTTGATAATAAATGTCGAGAAAGTCCTGAAGGTTCGAGAACTGATAGGCGGCGCGCACGTCCTCGGCTGACTTGTATGCGATGTCGACCTTGTTGCGCGTGGCGAGCGAGAACAGCATTTCCGGCTCAAGACTGCCCTCGATATGCAAGTGCAGCTCCGCTTTTGGCAGGCGTGCGGCAAACGCGATCAGGTCCTGTTTGGTCATGGCGTTCTTGCGATCTCCGGGCGGCTTTTCCTGCCGCGAGGCTTTGTGCGTTCATGACGACCGAAGTTCAGGCGTCGGGCGAGCTTGATCAAAACAGTGCGCGCTCTTTCAGCGACACGCCGCGCACGCTGGTGAACTTCGCGTCGCCGCCGGATTTTTTGATAGTGAAGCCGGCCTGTTCAAACGCATTATAATGCGGGGCGAGGATCGTATCCACCGCCATGAACGTGGCGTCGATTTTTTCGCGCGTGACGGTGAGCGAGATATAGCCGTGATTTTCACCGGAGAGATAGCGCACGTCCTTGTTTTCTTTCGCCGTCAGCAGCGCGTATTGAGCGCCTTTGCCGCCGAGGAATTCCTTGCGGTAGGGCGACGGCGAGGTGACCGAATGAACGCCCAGTTCAACGCCGATATGATCGCCGTCTTCGGCGACGAGATCATTCGCCCACCAGGTGTGGGTGTCGCCGGTAACGACGACGAGACCATCGGCGCCGGCCTCGCGCACAGTCTGATAAAACCGTTCGCGCGCGGCGGGGTAACCATCCCACGCGTCAAGATTGGCGGGCAGGCCCAGCGTTGAGAATTTGATGAAGGCGCGCGCCTGATCCCACTGGCTTTCCAGCTCTACGATGTCGTCTTCGGTGACGTGCGGTTCAAGATTCGGCGCGGTGACCTTGGCCATGGTCACCTGATTGGCGATCAGCCGCCATGGCTGACCGTCCTCGACGGATTTGCGCAAGGCCGAGCCGATGAAATCGATCTGCGCGGCGCCCAGCATTTCCCGGTCGGCGTCCCACAGTTTGGCGGTGCGAAATTCGTCAACCGCTTCAGGCGTCGTCAGTGTCGGGACGATTTCATTATACATGAACGGCGCTGCGCGGGCCATCAGGCGGGTTTCAAGCGTCGCCAGCGTTAGCAGGTCGCCATAGGCGTATGACCGGAATATCGCCTCGCGGCTGCGCCCCATGCCGGGCTCGCGGATTGGCATCCATTCGTAATAGGCCTGCAGGGCGGTGCGTTTCCTGTCTTCCCATGCGCCTTCGGTTTCCGGTTGGTGATTGTTGGCGCCGCCGGCCCACGCGTTGTCGGCGGTTTCATGATCGTCCCAGATGGTGATGAAGGGGTGCGCGGCGTGCGCCGCCTGCAGGCACGGGTCCGCCTTGTATTGCGCGTGACGGCGGCGGTAATCGTCCAGCGAAATGATCTCGTGCGGCGGATCGTGCGGACGGCCAAGCGCCTCGCCTTCTTGGCCGCCATAGCCGTCTTTTCCGTATTCATAAATGTAATCGCCAAGGTGAATAACCGCTTCAAGATCATCGCGGCGGGCGATGAGGTCGTAGACATTGAAATAGCCGAACGGAAAATTCGAGCACGAGATGACGGCGAAACGTGCGTCATCGACGCTGCCGCGCGGCAGGGTTTTTGTGCGTCCGACCGGCGAATAAACCTCGCCGATGCGGAAGCGGTAATAATACGGCGTTCCCGGTGCGAGATCGACGAGCAGGACTTTTACGGTCCAGTCGGCGTCCGCTGCGGCCACCGCCTCGCCCTTGCCGCGCATGTCGGTAAAGGCTGCGTCGGCGGCGCTCTCCCACACCACGGTCACTGGCGCGTCGGCATCCACCGACACCCGCGTCCAGATGACGACGCTGTCGGCCGCGGGGTCGCCGCTGGCGACGCCATGGGCGAAAATTTCATTGCCGGCGCCGGAGACCGCGTCATAGGCGGTCATTTCCCGCGGCGGTGTGCAGGCCGCAGCGCCGCCCATCAGGGCGGTTGCGAGCGCTGTGCGGCGCGTAATTTTAGTCATCCCCACGTCCTTTCGTTCGGCCTGAACTTTCGCTTGGGCGCGAATTTTACTCATCCTATCGCAAAGACGGCTGCGGTGCGGTCTTTAATTGCAGTCGATTTGCTCTAGGGTGGCGGCAGTTTCATGTAATCCGGGGTGATAATCGATATGTCGAGGAAGTCCATTCTAGCGGCGGCGCCGCTGGCGGCGATGCTTTTGGCGGCCGCGTGCAGCGGCGAGAAAGCCGCAGAGCCGGCGCAGGACGCCGGCGCCGAGGCGCAACAACCGGCCTTGGCTGACGCCGAAGAGGCGAATGCCGAAAGCACGGCCGATAGCGGCGCCGTGCACTGGCCGGCCGATCCTTATGCGTCCACTTACAAGCCTTATCCCTCGGGCGTGACGGTCCTGACCGGCGCCACGGTCCTGACCGGCGCTGGCGAACGCATTGACGATGGCACGGTCATCATCGCCGACGGCAAGATCTCCGCCGTGGGCGGGGCCGATCTCGCGGCGCCAGACGGGGCGACGGTGATCGACGCTAGCGGCAAGTGGGTGACGCCGGGCGTCATCGACATCCACTCCCATCTCGGTGACTATCCCTCGCCGTCCATGGCTTCGACGTCCGACGGCAATGAGGCGACCAGCCCCAACACCGCGCAGGTCTGGGCTGAGCATTCGGTATGGCCGCACGATCCGGGGTTCACCCGCGCGCTCGCCGGCGGCGTGACGACGCTGCAAGTGCTGCCCGGTTCGGCCAATTTATTCGGCGGCCGGACGGTGATTTTGAAAACTGTTCCCTCACGGACTGTTCAGGGCATGAAGTTTCCCGGCGCGCCTTACGGGCTTAAAATGGCGTGCGGCGAAAATCCAAAAAGGGTTTACGCCGCAACCGGGCCGTCGACGCGCATGGGCAATTTTTCCCATTACCGCGCCGGATGGATTGAAGCGGCCGACTATCTGAAAAAGTGGGAAGACTATTGGGCCGACTATGACAAATGGGCGGCGAAAAAAGACGACAAGAAAGAAGACGCCAAAGACGAAAAAGCGCCACAGCCGCCGACCCGCGATCTGAAACTGGAAACGCTGGCGATGGCGCTGAACGGCGACATCACCGTCAACATGCACTGCTATCGCGCAGACGAGATGGTTCAGGTCCTCGATATGGCGAAAGAGTTCGGCTACAAGGTCGCGACCTTCCACCATGGGATCGAAGCGTACAAAATCGCTGATATTTTGGCTGAAAACGGGGTGTGCGCCGCGGTGTGGTCCGACTGGTGGGGCTTCAAGCTGGAGGCGTTTGACACCATCCGCGAGAATGCGGCGCTGGTCGACGCCCAGCCGAACGGTTGCGCCATCATCCACTCAGATGACCAGTACGGCATTCAGCGCCTCAATCAGGAAGCCGGCAAGGCGATGGGCGACGGCGTCAGGATGGGGCTCGATATCAAGCCCGAACATGCGATTGAGTGGATTACATTAAATCCCGCCAAGGCGATGCGTATCGCCGATCAAACCGGCTCGCTTGAGG
The DNA here is from genome assembly GCA_041398145.1 of Parvularculaceae bacterium. Lineage (GTDB taxonomy): Bacteria > Pseudomonadota > Alphaproteobacteria > Caulobacterales > Parvularculaceae > Amphiplicatus. The sequence goes on from JAWKVF010000003.1 coordinate 336,612, forward strand.
CCGGGAAGATGGGCGACGTAGTGGTGTGGAGCAACAATCCGTTTTCGGTTTACGCCAAGGCGGAAAAAGTCTTCATCGACGGTGCGTTGATGTATGATTCTGATGACGAAACGCATTCTCCGCGTACAGATTTTGAAATCGGACAGGCCGGTAACGGCTTCACCGGAGGGGCAGGGCAATGACAGCGATGATCGGTAAGGCAATCTCCATGAAGTCATCATTGAAAACGAAGTTATCATTGAAGAATCTGGGCAGGGCGGCCGGCGTCGCCGCGATAACCACAATCGTCTCGTTGACGGCGGCGGCGGCGCAGACTGTCGCGTTGCAGAACGCGCGCGTTTACACCATGGCTGGCGGCGACGGCGCGGCGGTGATCGAAAACGGCGACGTCATCATGCGCGACGGCAATATCATCGCCGTCGGGCAAGACCTCGTCGCGCCGGAAGGAGCGACGGTCATCAACGCCCAAAATCGCATCATCACGCCCGGCGTGATCGCGCCGTGGTCTTCCATCGGCCTCGTTGAAATCGGGCTGGATGAGGAGTCAAACGATTCCGCGCCTGCGCCGGGCGTCGGTTTTCCGCTCAGCGCGGCGCTTGATGCGACCGATGCGTTCAATCCGTCATCGACGCTGATTGCGATCAATCGCGCCGGCGGCGTGACGCGGGCGCTGACCGCGCCCACGCCGGGCGACAAGATGTTTGGCGGTCAGGCTGCGATCGTTGATTTGTCGGGCCGGGCGAATTCAGTCACGCGCCCGCGCGTCGCCCAGGTTCTGGCGATGGGTTATGCCGGCGCAATGCGCAATGGCGACACCCGGCTGGGCGCGTGGGCGTCATTGCGCGAATATATCAAGGAAGCGCGCGAATATGCAGGCAATCCGCGTGAATATGTTCGCCGGACGGTCGAGCCGAAATTTTCCATCGCCGATCTTGAAGCGCTGGGCCCGGCGATGCGCGGCCAGCAGCCGCTGATCGTGTCCGTCAACAGCGCTGAAGATATTCGCCGTCTGTTGGCGTTGAAGAATGCGAACAATCTCAACGTGATCGTTCTTGGCGGCGCCGAGGCGCATCTCGTCGCGCGCGAACTGGCGGCGGCGAATGTGCCGGTTATCCTTGACCCCTTCCTCAACCTGCCGGAGCAGTTTGAAGACCTCGCCGCGACCCAGAAAAACGCCGCGCGCCTGGCTGCGGCGGGCGTGAAGATCGCATTTTACAACCCGCCATCGGGCTCGCACAATTTGCGGTCCTTGCCGCAGCTTGCCGGCAATGCGGTCGCCAACGGGCTTGCCTATGAGGCGGCGCTGGCGGCGCTCACCTATAACCCGGCGAAGATGTATGGGCTTGAGAGCCGGTACGGCTCGATTGAAGTCGGCAAGGCCGGCGACGTCGTGGTCTGGGACGGTGATCCGCTTGAAACCGCGTCGCGTCCGCTGGCGGTGTTCATCGACGGTCGGCCGACGTCGATGCAGACCCGCCAGACCCGTCTGCGCGACCGCTATAAGGACCTGTCGCGCGGCGATCTGCCGTTCGCCTATCGCGGCGCGTCGCAAGAATAAGTCTTTGCCGCCGCCCATCTCCTTGTGGAAGGGCGGCGGCGGCCGGCTTGGCAAAACTGCATGCGCGATCTAAACGGGCGCCATGAGCAAACGGCTTTCCATCGCCATCTGTCAGATCGCGCCGACGGTCGGCGATATCGCCGGCAATGTTGAAAAAATCCTCGCCGCTCGCGATGAAGCGGCAAGCCTTGGCGCTGATCTTGCGGTTTTCTGCGAGCTTGTGATTTGCGGTTATCCGCCGGAAGACTTGGTGTCGAAACCTTCCTTCCAGCGCGCATGTCGCCGCGCGGTCGACGATCTGGCCGCCGCGAGCGGCGATGGCGGGCCGGCGATGATTGTCGGCGCCCCGCGCCGGCATGGCGACGCGCTGTACAATGCTGCGTTCCTGCTCGCCGATGGTGAAATCAAGGCCGAGCGTCACAAGGTGCGCTTGCCGAATTACGGCGTGTTCGACGAGCCGCGCCGGTTCACGCCGGGCGCGGCGTTTCCCGAACCGATCGAGTGGAACGGCGTGCGTCTTGGCCTGCTGATCTGCGAAGACATGTGGCTCGCCGGTGCTGGCGAATACCTCGCCGCCAAAGGCGCCGACTTTCTGATCGCGCCGCATGGTTCGCCGTTTCGCATGACCTCGCTCGATGAGCGCGCGCACGCCGCCCGCGAGCGTGTAAAATCTACCGGATTGCCGCTATTGTTCGTCAACCAGCTCGCCGGCCAGGATGAAGTGGTGTTCGAAGGCGCTGCTTTCGTGATGGCGCGCGGCGGCGAGATCGTTCATCGCGCGCCGCAGTTTGACGCCGGCGTGTTCCTGACGTCCTGGCAGGCGCGGGTGAATGGCTGGGAATGTGTCGATGGGCCGCGCGCGAAATGGGTCTATGGCGAGGAGATGATGTATCGCGCCGTCATTCTCGGCGTGCGCGATTATGTCGACAAGAACCGGTTTTCCAACGTTGTCATCGGGCTGTCAGGCGGCGTCGATTCGGCGTTGACCGCAGCGATGGCTGTCGACGCGCTGGGCGCCGACCGGGTGCGCTGCGTGATGATGCCGTCGCGTTATACCGCGAGCCACAGTATTGAAGATGCGAAAGCCTGCGCCGATGCGCTTGGCGTTTCCTATGAGACGATCACCATTGAACCCGCTGTCGCGGCATTCTCGACCATGCTGGCGCCGACCTTTCATGGCCGGCCCGCCGACGTTACCGAAGAAAATATCCAGTCGCGCATTCGCGGCGTCATCCTGATGGCGATTTCCAACAAGTTCGGCCCGATGGTGCTGACCACCGGCAACAAGTCTGAAATGTCGGTTGGCTATGCAACGCTCTATGGCGATATGAACGGCGGCTATAATCCGCTTAAAGACATTTACAAAACCGATGTCTATCACCTGTGCCGCTGGCGAAACGGGCATCATGCGGCGGGCCTCTTGGGACCGCGCGGCGAGGTCGTCCCCGAACGGATCATCACCAAGGCGCCCTCGGCCGAGCTGCGCGCCGACCAGACCGACCAGGATTCGCTGCCGCCCTATGATATCCTCGACGGTATTCTTGAGCGTCTCGTCGAGCGCGAGATGGCGGTGGGCGACATCGTCGGGGACGGCTATGACGAGGCGACGGTGCGGCGGATCGAGCATTTGCTGTATGTCGCTGAATACAAGCGCCGCCAGGCGCCGCCGGGTCCGAAAGTCACCAAGGTGAATTTCGGCCGCGACCGGCGCTATCCCATCACCAATGGTTGGCGCGATCCGAAATAGGCGCCGCGACACGTCTCTAAAATACGCCCAGCGCCAGCCCCGCCGCCATCGCCGCACCAAGCTCGCGGCAGCGCGCGAGGTCTGTTTCGCAAATGGTTTTCGGCGCCAGAATTTGTTCCGGCGTCTGCGCATGGGTGCACACGAGTATCGGCGCCTGCGCCTGTCTCAGCCGCCAGCCGGTCGCGATCCGCGCCATCTGCCGCACGGCGTTCTCACCGTCAGAGCCGGCGCAGACCATCAGCGCGCAGGGCCGCCCTTCGATGCGGCCGAGCGCCGGATAATAACTGCGATCGAAAAAATCCTTCATCCGACCTGAAATTGCCGCGAGATTTTCCGGCGCGGCGAAAACATAGCCGTCAGCGCTCAAAAGATCGTCAGGCCCGGCGTCGGGAGCGAATTTCATTACGATGTCGCATGCGCCATCGCCGCGACCGCCTTCGGCCGCCGCCGCCGCCATTTGCCGGGCGCCGCCGGTTCGGGAGTCGTAGATAATCAACAGCCTGGCCATGGTCGTCGCAGGGTATCCGGATTACGCCGGTTCCGCCACGGCGGCCGGCGCATGAATTGACCGCAGCCGATCAAAGGCGTAACCAGCCACGCTTCAAATTCGCTAATTTTCCAAGGCTTTATGACTGTCACCGTCCGTTTTGCTCCGTCGCCGACCGGCAAGCTGCATGTCGGCAATGTGCGCGCCGCACTGTGGAACTGGCTTTTCGCCCGTTCGCGCGGCGGCAAGTTCATCCTGCGCATCGACGACACCGATCTGGAGCGATCAACCAGGGCGTATGAGGACGGGCTGCGCCGCGATCTCACATGGCTTGGCCTCGCCTGGGACGAGACGTTCAGCCAATCTGGCCGGTTCGCCGAATATGATGCTATCGCCGACAACCTGCGCAAGGCGGGGCTGTTATATCCGTGTTACGAGACGGCCGATGAGCTTGAGCGCAAGCGCCGCCTGCAACGGGCGCGCTCGCTGCCGCCGGTTTACGATCGCGCGGCGCTGTCATTGTCGGATGAAGAAAAGGCCGCGTTCGAAGCTGAGGGGCGCAAGCCGCACTGGCGGTTCAGGCTTTCGCAAAAGCCGGTCTCATGGAACGATTTGATCCGGGGCGAGACGGTGGTGGATACGGCCAACGTATCCGACCCGGTGCTGATCCGCGAAGACGGCATGTATCTTTATACGCTGCCGAGCTGCATCGACGACATTGATTATGGGATCACCCATGTCATCCGCGGCGAGGATCATGTCACCAACGCTGCGGTGCAGGTCGAAATCATGGACGCAATCGTCGCGATTCGCGGCGCTGGCGCGACGCCGCAATTTGCGCACCATTCGCTGCTCGTCGGCGCCGACGGCGCAGGGCTTTCGAAGCGCCTTGGTTCGCTGTCGATCGAGTCGATGCGCGAGAGCGGGCTAGAACCGGCGGCGATTACCAGCCTGCTTGCAAAGCTCGGCACGTCGGAGCCAGTGACGCCTCAGACCGATATCATGGCGCTCGCGCGCGATTTTGATTTCGCCAAGGTTGGCCGCGCGCCGGCGCGTTTTGACGAGGCGGAGCTGCGCCAGTTGAACGCGAAAATACTGCATGAAACGCCATTCGCGGCGGTCGCGGAGCGTCTCGCCGCATTGGGCGTCAACGAGGCGTTGTGGGCTGCGGTCAGGGGCAATATCGCGACGCTGGCGGAAGTTTCCGAATGGAAGCGCATCGTTTTGGGCGAGATTGATCCGGTGATCGAGGGGGCTGAGTTCTGCGCCGCCGCCGCCGCGCTGGTTCCGGATGGTCCGCTCAGCGATCAAAGCTGGGACGGTTTTGTCGGCGCGGTGAAAGCGGCGACCGGCGCCAAGGGCCGGGCATTGTTTCACCCTTTGCGGCTGGCGTTGACGGGGCGCGAGAAGGGGCCGGAAATGGCGGCGATTTTTCCGCTGATCGGCGCTGAAAAGGCGCGCACGCGCCTGGGCGGCGCACGCGCCTGACGCGCGTTAAACCCTCATGTAATAAACCGGATTTACGGTATGATAGTTTAATCTTTAGGGGTCGCATTGCAAAAAGCAGTGGATGGATGGGGACCATCAACCGTTGTACACTTTTTGCGCGATACCCTAAATGACTTCCTTGAAAGTGCGGTTCAACACCGCCGGGAACACGTCCTCGACCGTATCGACGAAACACACATCGGAAAGCAGTTCCGGCGCCGCCAGCCGGCGTTCGACGATATGTTCGAACAGGTTTTTCAGCGGCGACCAGAAGCCGTTGAGATTCAACAGAACGATCGGCTTGCGGTGAAGGTCAAGGCGCGCCCACGACATCGTTTCGATGACTTCTTCTAGCGTGCCGATGCCGCCCGGCAGGGTCAAGATCGCGTCGGATTCCTCGAACATGATCATCTTGCGCTCGTGCATGTTCTTGACGATGGTGTGGTCAACGCCTTCCAGCACGCCTTCAAGGTCGACGAGAAAATCGGGAATCACGCCGTAAACCTTGCCGCCGGCGTCGCGCGCCGCGCCAGCGGTCGCGCCCATCAGACCCATCTTGCCGCCGCCATAGACAATGCGCCATCCGCGGCGCGCCGCCTCTTTTCCGATCCATACCGCAGCTTCAAGGAAAGCGGGGTCGGCGCCGGGCCGTGACCCGCAATAAACACATAAAGAATTCATGGACTTAGCTTCTGTTTTTGTTTTGCCCAGCATTGTAGCCTGAAACCCCTATTGGTAAAGTTAACGATAAAGGTCAAGGCGGCGTCCGCAACTGCGGCGGGAAAGGTCTGTGATGCGTGTTGTTATCATAATTGTGTTGCTGGTGGTTCTGGGGTTCATCGCCTGGAAGGCGGCGGAGAAATTCAAGCTGATCGAACCGGCGCCGCAGGAGCAGATTACGCCCGAGGCGCCGCCGCCGGAAGCGGAGGTTGAAAAAAGCCCTTCCCTGCCGAGCTTCGATCTGGTGCGCGTCGACCGGTCGGGCGATCTGACCATCGCCGGGCGCGCCGCGCCGCAAGCGAAGGTCACCGTGTTCGCCAATGGCGACGAACTGGCGTCGACGACCGCCATCGAAAACGGCGACTGGATTATTTTCTCGGAAGCCTCGCTCGACGCCGGCCCGGTCGAGTTGACGCTGGAAATGACGACCACGGACGGTCTGACCATTCGCTCCGACCAGACTATCCTCATTTATGTGCCAGAGCGCGAAGGCGACATACCGCTCGTCCTGCGCACTACGCCAGGCGGCGCGACGGAGGTGCTGCAAGACCCGCGCGATCCCGGTGTCGGAGTCGGTCCGCTGACGCTTGACGCGATCGACTACGATGATTCCGGCGCGGTGATTTTCTCCGGCCGCGCCGAGGCTGAGCGCGTGGTACAATTGTTCGCGAACGGCCAGTTCGTCGGCCAGACGACATCGGATGAGAACCGGCGCTGGAGCATGACCGGGACGATGGGGCCCGGCGTTTATACGCTGCATATCATCCAGCTCGACGCCGAGGGGCGGCCCGCCTATGCGATTGAACTGCCGTTCGAGCGTGCCAGTTTCGATGAGATCCAGCTTCGTGACGGCAAGGTCATCGTGCAGCCCGGCAACAGCCTGTGGCGCATCGCCCGGCGCGCTTATGGGTCGGGCTTTCAGTACACGATCATTTACGAGGCCAACGCCGATCAGATCCGCGACCCTGACCTGATCTATCCGGGGCAGATTTTCGAGGTGCCGGACGACGCGGAGGAAACTGCGCCGGCGCAATAACGCCGGCTATTCCGCCGCTTTATGCAGCATCGTGTCCGGCGCCCCCGGCGGGGGCGGGCGGTTCCGCCCGAAGGTGTGCGCAATCCAGCGCTTGATCGTCGCCAGCGCCGCTGGCGCACGCCGTTTCAAGATGGTCGGCGCCGCCAGCATGACCGGCGTAAGGATCAGTGTCAGCAGGGTTGAGAAGGCAAGGCCGTACACAACCGCGGACGACAGCAGCACCCACCAGTCCGACGTTGTCGAGCCGCGCGTGATGGTTCCCGCGGCGAAGTCGACATTCAACTCAAACACCATGGGCAGCAGGCCGAGAATTGTCGTCACCGTCGTCAGCAATACCGGCCGCACCCGCTGCGCCGCGGTTCTGACGACGGCGTCCTCGATCAACAGGCCGGTGCGCCGCAAATGCTGATAGGTGTCGATAAGGACGATGTTGTTGTTCACGACAATGCCGGCGAGTGCGACGACGCCGACGCCGGTCATAATTACCGAAATGTACTGGCCGGTGACCGCAATGCCCAGCAATACGCCAAAAACGGAAAAAACCACCGCCGATAATGTCAGCGCCGCGTGATAAAAGCTGTTGAACTCCATCAGCAGGATGATGGCGATCATGAACAGCGCCGCGCCCATGGCGGTCTGGAAGAACGCCGCAGCGGAATCGGTTTCTTCGTCCGCCCCGCGCATGATCCAGTCAATGTCGGGTCCGAGTTCGCCGGAGTCGAGCCAGTCCTTGGTTTTGGCGATGGCGACGCCCTGGCCGACTTCATGGCCGGCAATGCGGGTATTGCCGTTGGCCTTCACCTCGATGATGCGCTTGCCATTGCGACGCACGATGCGATCAACCTGCGGCTGCGGCGCGCGGGTGACGAAGTTCGACAGCGGCACAGAGCCTTGCGGAGTTTGCATGCGCACCTGATCGAGCGCGAGAATATTGCGATCATCTTGCGGGTAGCGCACGCGAATGTCGATTTCCTCGTCGGAATCGTCGGGCCGATAGCGGTCGACCAACAGCCCGTCGGTGACGAATTGCAGCGCCGCGCCCGCCTGTTGCACCGACAGGCCGTAACGGCCCGCCATCGCCCTGTCGATCTGCATCGCCCATTCAATGCCCGGCAGCGGCAAGGAATCTTCCTGATCCATGAAAGTGGCGACCTCGCGGCCGTTAACAGTGATGATATCGCTATCGACAAAGGCGCGCAGTTTCTTCGCTGCGGCGACCATGGCGTCGAAATTCGCAGCAGTGATTTCCACCTGCACGTCTTTTCCGATCGGCGGGCCCGACTCGTTCTGGCGCACTTCCGTGATGACGCCGGGGATGTTGCGGGTCAGGCTGCGCAGTTCTTCAAGGATGACGCGCGAGTATTCGCGATCTGAATAGGGGATAAGGTTCACCCCGACCTGGCCGATGGTTTCGGCGGGCACGTCTGTGCCGCGGCCAAGGCGCGGGCTGGTCTGTAAATAAATGTGCTCAATCGCGTAATGATCGGCGATGCGCTCGGCGACTTGTTCAGTGATTGCAATCTTTTCCTGCGCCGACATGTTGCCGCGCCCCAATACCAGAATATTGATTTCCTCGCTGTCGCTGCGAATGAAATACTCCAGATCGGGCGCTGCGAATCTGAAAACGGAAAAGCATATCCATAACACCGCGCCGGCGCACGCCATCACCAGCAAGGGCCGTTGCACTAGCTCGCGCACCGCGCGCGCATAAATGCCGACCGGACCGGTAAGAAGGGTCGGATCGACTTCGTCAAGTTCATAGACTTTCGGGCCGCCGGTCTTGCCTTTGAGATGCAGGCGCGACTTCAGCCATCCCGGCAGGCCGAACAGCGAGCCCATCACGGGCAGGAAAATCAGCGCCACCGCCAGCGAACCGCTGAGCACGAAAATCAGCGTGATCGGCAGAAATTTCATGAATTCGCCGGAAATGTCGTTCCAGAAAAGGAAGGGCAGGAACGCCGCCAGCGTAGTTGCGGTCGAGGTCACGACCGGCCAAAACATGCGTTTTGCCGCTTCGGCATAGGCGGTGCGCCTGTCCGCGCCTTCCGACATGCGCCGGTCGGCGAATTCGACGATGACAATTGCGCCGTCGACCAGCATGCCGACAGCCAGGACAAGGCCGAACATCACCATCATGTTGAGGGTGTAGCCGGAGACCGCGAGCAACAAGAACCCGAGCAGGAATGATGACGGAATGGCGACGCCGACCATGATCGCCGAGCGCAGGCCAAGTGCGCCGATAACGACAATCATCACAAGGAACACCGCCGTCATCACCGATGACGTCAGTCCTTCCAGATTGTCATTCACAATCACCGAGCGGTCAGTGAGAATTTCATAGCGGATTGACGATGGCCAATACGCCGCGTTTGCAGCGACCACCTGTTTCGCCGCTTCAATGGTCTCAACGATATTGGCGCCGGCGCGTTTGGACAACTCGACGCCGATGGCCGGGCGGCCGTTGAACAGCGCATAGCCCTGGCGGTCGACGAATGTCCGCCGTACTTCAGCGAGATCGCCAATGGTGACGATGCGGTCGCCGTCGGCGCGCACCGGGATTTCCATCACATCGCGCGCGGTCTTGATCAGCCCCGGCGCTTTGATCTGGAAACGGCCGTCGGCGAAATCAATTGCGCCGGCGGTGACGAGCTGGTTGTTCGACAATACCGCGCTGGCGACTTCCGTTTCGGTCAGACCGTGGGATTCCAGCACCTGCGGGTCGACAATGATTTCAAGCAATTCCTCGCGCGCGCCGGCAAGGTTCGCCTCCAGCACGCCGCCGACGCTTTCAAGCTGGTCCTGCAGGTGTTTGGCGGTCTGATAGATTGCGCGTTCCGGGGCGTCGCCGTAAAGAATGATCGTCAGTATGGGGAACTGGTTTTGCAGGTTGAATTCAGAGACGATCGGTTCTTCCGCATCGGTCGGGTATTCAGCCTTGGCGCGGTCGACGGCTTCGCGCACGTCAAGCACCGCCTGATCGACGTCGATGGTTGTTTCGAATTCAAGGATGATCTGCGCTGCGCCGTCATAGGCGAGGCTGTCCATCTGTTTCAGCCCCTCGACCGACTGCACCTCAAGCTCGGTAGGGCGAATGAGCAGGCGTTCGCCGTCTTCCGGCGAAACGCCGGGCAACGGCATGGTCACCAGAACGAACGGCGCGGGGATGTCGGGTTCGGCCTCGCGCGGAATGGTTTTAAAGGAAATGAACCCGAACAACACGACGACGACCAGCGCCGTCATCACGACCCGTGTTCGCGCAAACGCGGCGTCTATCAGGCCGTTCATGACGCCGGTCCGAGTGTTGCGACCGCAACTTTCTGCCCGGCGGAGACATAGTCCTGGCCGCGCACGATCAGGCGCACCGGGCCCTCAAGGCCGCGAACAAAGACGCCGTCTTCAGCCTCGCCGAGAATAGTCAGCGGCGTGAACATGACAAGATCGCCATCGCCAACCGTGCGCACGCCGATGCGTCCGTCATCGTCGAGCACCAATGACGAGCGCGGAACCTTGTGCGCGTTCAGCGCTTCGGCGAATACGGTGAATTCGGCCGTCACGCCGTCACGCAGCGCGCCGTCCGGATTTGGCACCTCCAGTTCGACATCGAATGTTCGCGTCGAAGGCGAAGCGGAAGTCGCGACAAAGCGGATGACGCCATTGACCTCTTCGCCGGTGGCCAGCCGCGCGACGCCCTTGTCGCCGGGGCGGATGCGCGCGACGTCTTTTTCGGCGATGGCGCCTTTCACCAGAAACGGATCGCGCTTGATGACAAGGCCGCAGGGATCGCCCGGCTTCACGAGGTCGCCAAGATCGGCGAGGCGCTCGTCGAAGACGCCGTCGAACGGCGCACGCACGGCGGTTTTGCCATATTCGAACTCGGCCCGCTCGACGGCCGCCCTCGCCTGATCATAGGCGGCTTTAAGGCCGGCGACGCCGGTTTGCGAGCGAAACCCCTCCTCGGCGAGTTTCACCGCGGCTTCATAGTCGAGCCGCGCTTTGCTCAACGCCGCTTTGGCTTCGGCAAGCGCCGCGCCGCGCGCCTCGACTTCGAGGCGGCACAGGACGTCGCCTTTTTTCACGACGTCGCCAGCCGCCGCCGGGGTCTCGGTGACGACGCCCGAAGCGTCGGCGCGCACGATGACTTTCTGGTCGGCTTCGGTTCGCCCACGGATGGTTACCGCGCCTGACCACGCCTGCGGATCGACGTCTGAAATCGCGACGGTGAACAGCTCTTCGGCGGCGCCGTCGCTTTCAGACGCCGGCGCCCCCCGAAAAAGCGCGCTCGCGCCGAAGTAAAGACCGGCCACGACGATAATGGCGATCATTGTCGAGGCGGTTGCCGATAGGCGCATGGGGGTGCTCTGAGGTCTGGCTGCTCAATGGTGTTCGCTGGCGGGCCGCCGGTTTGGCCCCGGCGCGTCAGCAATATAGGGATAAACTGTATAGTTTACAGATTTATCAAGGCGCGCTGAGGCCGAAAATCGGTCAGGGGTGGTCTGTTAACCGCGCCCGACTTCAAGATTGTCAGTAATACTGGTTGGGAATCAGCGACGCCGGGGCTTTGTTGAGGACCGTGCCGACGACATTCGACGCCTTGAGGATGCGCTGGGTTTCTTTCAATTCCGACACGCGGGTCTGCCCGCTCGCCGCCACCAGCAGCACGCAATCGACCTTCGGCAGAAAGGCGATGGTGTCGTCGCAGCCAAGTACCGGCGACATGTCGAAGATGACGACCCGCGAGCCATATTCGTTAACCGTGCGTGCGATCAATTCGTCGGCGCGCGCCGAGGTCCGGGGTGCCGCGCCGCGGCGCGACACCCGCTCATTGCCGATCACCAGCACGTCGGTCAGGTCGGGCCTGACCGTCACTTCCGGCAGCGTCGTCTTGCCCTCGAAGAAGTCGAGAATTGACGGCGTATCCTTGATGCCGAGATATTTGGCGATCCGAGGCCGGTAGAAATCGAGATCGACGAGGGTAGCGCGCGAGCCCTGTTTCGAGCCGATGGCGATCGCCAGATTGATGGCGGTCACAGATTTGCCGGCGCCGGCGCCGGGAGAGACGATGGCGAGGGTCTTCCAGTCATGCTCCTCCATGCGCTGCAATACGCGGGTGCGCAGCACGCGGTAAGCGTTCAACACCGGGTCCTGTTCGTTGGAAATGATCCGATTCTCGGCGAACCGGTCGAAATCGCAGGAGATTTCACGAAACCGGTCGGTGGCGCGCCCCTTCGAGACGCTGAAACGTTGCGCGCCATCGGGCCGCGCGGCCGCGGGCTTGGCCGGTTGCGGCGCGGCCGGCCGTTCAGTCCGGGCGCGGGTGACTGCTTCTCTGATGCGGTCCATGGCGTGTTCCGTTTGTTTTCAGCGGGCCGCCGTCAGGCGGCCTTTCGAGATGGCGGACGAGGAGATCGCGCCCCGGGTTTGAACGGCAGGCGCATGCGCCGGTCGTTCGCAGTCTGAATATAGGGGATGACGGCGATCGGCGGCTCATCGCCAAGCGAGGTCAGGTGTTTGCGCCCGCGCAGCGTGTCGAGGAAAAGCTCAACCGCGCCGGCGAACAAAGCGCCCAGCGCCAGCGCTGCGGCGATCACCAGAACCGATAATTGCGCGCGCTTCGGACTGAACGGCGTTTCCGGACGGTTGGCCGATTCCAGAATTGAGAATTTCTCCGCTTTCTGATCGTCTTCCAGGTTTTCCGAAAGCTCCGCCGCCTGTTGTTTGCGCAGCAACGCCTGATATTCAGTGTCGAGGCTTGCCCGGTCGCGGGTCAGGGCGACAAGCCCGCGCTCGACCGACGGCGTGCGGGCGATGCGATCTTCCATTTGCGCAATGGTTTCGCGATAGGTTTCGGCCTGATCCTCCAGCGAGGCGAGGCGGCTGTTCGACATGTCGACACGGCCCTGCAACTGGGCGAGCATGAAATCGGCCGACCCGGAAGCCGCCTCCTGAGAAATCTGGGTGCTCAGCCGTTCGCGCGCGGTGTCGGCGATATCGCGAAGGCGTTCGACTTCGGCGGGGTCTGCGTCAGGGCTTTTGCGGGCGTCGCGCAGCGCCTGATCGGCGGTCTGTAACTCCCGGCGCAAGTTCTGGATCGCCATGCTCGGCGCGAGTTGACGTTCCAGCACCGAGATTTGCGCGCGCAGGGCGCGAACGTCGGGGTGGGAATCAGTCTTGTCGGCGAGCAGGCCGGCGAGCTGGGCTTTCAGCCTGGCGATCTCCTGCGCCGGGCCGTCAACGCCCGAGCCGGCGAGATAGGTTGAAAGCTGGGTTTCAAGGCTGCGGATTTCCTCAATCAGCACGGTGATCGCCGATTGCGTCCGGCCGAGGTCTTCCTGCGCGCGGACGAGCATCTGGCGATGCAGGGCGAGGTCGTCGGGCAGCGCGTCGGCGTTCTTGGCCTTGTAATCGGCGATGCGGTCGTCGAGCTGGTCGATGGTGCCGGCGATGCGTTCTTTTTCCTGGCGGAAGAATTCCGTCGCCGTCGAAGCGCCTTCAGCGCGCGAGCGCACGTCTTCGCTGAGGAACAGCGTCATGAATTCATTGGCGACCTGGAACGCCTTGTCCGGTTCGCGATGGCTGAACGCAACCTTGAACGCCAGCGTGTTGTCCTGATTGCGGCGGCGGTTATTGCGATTGCCCGAGGTGATGATGTCGACGTCAAAGTCACGGCGCATGCGCGCGACCTTTTCGCTGTCCGACAAATTCATTTCGCGCGGGAACAGGCCGTATTTGTCCGCCACCTCAAGTAGCCGGTTTCGCGTCGTCACTCGCGCCGCAATTGTCTGGATGCGTTCAATCGCCTGCTGGTTGCTGATGGTCGACTGGATCAGTTGCTCCGAGATCTGCTGCGACTCGACCAGAATCTTGCCCTCGGCCCGATAAATCGGCGGCAACAGCATGATGACCATCAGCCCGACCGGCGCAACGACCAGAACCGGCAGCAGGAAATACAATAATCTCCGCTGCAGGATGATCATTACGTCTTCAAGGGAAAATTCGTCGTTCATTCAGACCTCGCCAGCCGGCGCGACACTACAGGGCGTTCACCAAAAGGGCATTATAGCAGTGAACGAGGCGGAAATATGCAAGTCGCGCGCCGCGCACAACCTATAACATGTAAAATGGCGTCTTGATGCTTAACAAACCAATAGAGCCTGGAAAAAGCGTTTCTGGCTTGATTTGGGCGCTGTCTTTTTAACAGAAGTGAAGGCCCAAAAAAACGGCCCCCGAGAAGGGGGCCGTTTTCTGCAGTTCTTGCAGTGTTCAGTAATTAAGCGGCCTTGCGGCGGCGTGCGGCGAAGCCAAGGCCGGCGAGACCGGAAAGCAGGAGCGGCAGCGCGCCCGGAACCGGAACGTCGGAGATCTGGGCGACCAGGAATTCCGTATCGACATAGTCGAACTGGATCCAGTCGACGAGGCCGAAGCCGTAATCAACCGCCTGTGCGAAAGTCATGGTGTACATCGAAACGACGCCGGCCAGACTGGTCGTGATCTTGATCAGGCCCGACGAGTTGTCGAGGTTCACGTTGGCGTTGTTTTCCTGGCCATTGAAGGACATGCGAACGACGTCAAACGGCCCGTCCACGAAATCGACGCGAACAAATTCGTTCGGCGCGACGTTGTCATCCCGGTACGTGCGGCATTGCTGCGCACGGTTCAAAGTGGTGCAGGTGCCAAGGCCCGGCTTACGGTCGCCAGGACCGCGAGCGGCGAAATAAGCGAAGTCGGATCCCGCCCCGCCGACGCCGGCGGAAAATTTAAGCGTGAGGCCGCCAAAGTATACGGAGCTGAACTCGGTACCATCGGCGACGCCGCGTTCGCCGTTGACATTCGCTTCCTTGGTGAAGTCGATAAGCGTTGCTGACGCGGGCGCTGAGGTGAGCGCAAGTGCGGCTGTTGCAGCCAGGCCGACGATAAAGTTTTTCATGGTCAAATGACCCCCAAAAATACTGTTACTGAACTACCGCAATGCAAGAAGCGATGCAGTTACAAAAATTATTCGTCCTAGATTTACAAAAAGTCAACGATAAACACGTGATTAACCCTGTTTTTCGTGGTTAAAGTCGACAATAACTGGTGAATTCCCCATTCGCGTGTAACCGATGTCATTGTTGCAACTGCGAAAAAGGGGTTTTGGGGGATTTGAGGCGAATCTGGCGTGAAGTTTGCTCGGTTTTGGGGCGTCCGGGGGTGTCGGCGCTTCTAACCGGCTGTCCCGGCGTTGTAAGGATGAGTTTGTGGGCGAATCACAGGCAATGAAAAGCCGTCCGAAAAAAGCACAGGCGCCCGCGCCGGAGCGCCGGCGCGAAAGCGGCGAGGTGCGTGCATTCGACCGCGATGATTTTGATCGCGACGTGTGGTCGGTTTTCGGCGCGCCAGTCGATATCGCTGCGCCGCCGCAGGCGGTGCAGGCCATCGAGCTGGCTATTCGCGACGGCCGCCGGCTGCGTTTCGTCACCCCGAACCTCAACTATTTCATGCGCGCCACAGGCGATGCGCAGGCGCGTCGCCAATTGGTCGATTCAGACCTTAGCCTGGCGGATGGCGCGCCGATTGTCATGCTCGCCCGCGCCCTTGGCGCGCCGATTGGCGCGCGCTGCGCCGGTTCCGACGTCTTTGAGATTCTCCGCCGCCGTCCCGGTTTCGCCGGTCGCCGCATCCGGGTGTTCTTTTTCGGCGGCCGCGACGGTTCGGCCGAGCGCGCCGCCGCTGCGGTTGATGCTGAACGGCGCGGCGTTGAGGCCGCGGGCCATCTTAATCCGGGCTTCGGCGATATCGAACAGATGAGCGCCGATCACATCATCGACGCCATCAACGAGGCCAAGGCCGATTTCGTCCTCGTTGCGCTCGGCGCCGCGAAAGGCGAGTGCTGGATTGAAAAAAACCGCGACCGGCTGAACGCGCCGGTCATCGCCCATCTCGGCGCGGTCGTCGATTTCGCCGCTGGCGCGGTGGCGCGCGCGCCGGTCTGGGTCCGCAAAACCGGGCTCGAATGGGCGTGGCGGATCAAGGAAGACCCGTCTTTGTGGCGGCGCTATTGGCAAGACGGGGCGGGCCTTGCGTGGCTGGCGATGGCGCGTCTCGCCCCTGCGCTGGTGTTGGCTCGGCCGCGCCGGCGCGGCGCGCCGGCGCGCGCCGATGTTTCGACGCAAGACGGGCTCGCCTGTATTGCGCTCAGCGGCGATCTCGTGGCGTCGGATCGCGAACCGGTTCGCCGCGCTTTCCGCGAGGCGGCGGCGTCGGGCCGCGATATCGTGCTCGACATGAGCGGCGCCGGCGCGGCTGACGCGGCGTTTCTCGGCCAGGTGCTGATGCTGGAAAAAGCCCAGCGCCACGCCAGCCGCCGGCTTTTGACCCGCGGCCTGTCGCCTGCCCTGCGCCGCCTTTTCTCCGCCCATATGTTGCAGTACGCCGAGGCCGAAAACCGCGCCGTGGCGGCGCAGGAATTTGCGGCGGCGTGAACCAGAAAGACGTTATGAATAATTTTGTGAGACGAATTGGCGGCCGGAGCAATAACATGTTCGCATCAATCGCAGCAGGATCGACGGCGGTTCGCGGATCGGGAAGGGCGGCTATGAAACGGGCGATTTTAATGGCGGTCGCCGGGGGTGCGGCGCTAAGCCTGGCGGCGTGTTCTTCGCCCGAGCAGCGGCTTGAACGCTATACCAAGAGCGGCGAGGAATATCTTGAAAACGGCAAGCTGGGCATGGCCAATGTGCAGTTCCAGAATGCGCTCAAGATCAATGACGAACATGTTCCGGCGCTTTTGGGCGTCTCGCGTATTTCCGAACGGCGCGCCGATTACGATCAGATGTTCGCCGTGCTTCAACGCATCCACCGGATTGCGCCAGCCAATCGCGACGCCAATCTGGGACTTGCAAAGCTGTATTTGCTGGCGAACGAGCCGGGCGAGGCGATGACGTTGATCGAATCGGTGCTGGCCCAAACTCCCGACGACGCTGAGGCCATCGCCTCCAAGGCGTCGGTAATGTTCCGTTTGCAGAATTATGGCGAGGCGGTTGAGCTTGCGCGGCGCGCGCTCAGCCTCGATCCGCTGTCGCAGGAATCGGTGGCGGTGCTCGCCGGCGCCCGGGTTCATGAAAAGGACTATGAGGGAGGGCTTAAAATCGTCGAGCAGGCGATCGCGCGCAATTCTAAAGCGCCGGTGTTGCACCTGTTGCGGGTGCAGATTTTGTCCGACATGGGGCGCGACGAAGATATCAATCAGGCTTATCGCGCGCTGATTAATGAATATCCGAACGAAGCGAATTACCGCCGGCTTTATGTGACCGCGCTGATTGGGCAGGACAAGCTGGACGAGGCGCGCGCGCAATTGGTCAAGGTCGCCGAACTGTTGCCGCGGCAGGAAGAGGCCAAGCTCGATATCGTCCGAATCGATTATCGCCTTGGCGGCGCGGAAAAAGCGAAGGAAACCTTCCGTCAACTGATCGCCGATGCGGAAGAGCCGGAAGAGCTTGAGTCCGCGTTCGCCGCGTTTTTGCGCCAGCAGGAGGATTTCGCCGGCGCCGAAAAAGTCTATCTCGACATGATGGCGCGCAAAGGCGCCTCGCGCGAGCAGGTGTTTCGGGCAAAGAATGAAATGGCCGCGCTGCGGTTGATGGAGGATCGCCGGCCCGAAGCGGAGAAGCTGATCGACGAAGTGCTTGCCGCCGATAACCGAAATCCCGATGCGTTGCTGAAACGCGCCGGACTGAAAATCGACGACGGCGAGCTTGAAGAGGCCGTCGCTGATTTGCGCATCATTTTGAACGACCGGCCCGACTTCGTGCCGGCGAAACTGCTGATGGCGACCGCCTATGAGAAAAAGAGCGACTTCTCGCTCGCGGAAAGCGAGATGGCGCAAGCTGTCGCGGCGAGCGGGCGTGCGTCGCATCCGTCGAATATATTCGCCAATTTTCTGTTGCGTCGCGGTCAGCCCGACCGCGCCGCCAAAGTGCTCACCGACTCGCTCGGCGTCGATCCGAGCGATGTCGACAATCTGAAACTGCTGGCGTCAATCCGCTTGCGGCAACAGGACTGGCGCGGCGCGGAACAGGTCGCAAATGCGTTGAAAACCGCCAATGATCAGGATGAAATCGTCAGCCGCATACTTGGCGCGGCCTATACCGGCCTTCAAGATTACGCCGGGGCAATTGACGTTCTGGTCGCCGAACACGAGCGCGCGCCGTTAGGCGTCGGGCCGTTATCGAATTTGATAGAGGCGTATGTCGACGCCGGGCGGGCGCTCGATGCGGAAACTTTCCTGAAAAAAGCGATTGAAAAAACGCCCGACAATTACGACGCGCGGATTTTGCTGGCGCAGGTCGAGATTTACAACAAGCGCGTTTACGACGCGAAAGAAACGCTCCGCACAGCGATTGACGCCGATCCTTTGCGGCCGGAAGCTTATGAAAGCCTGTATCAGGTTTACGCCATCGAGGGGCGCCGGCAGGACGCCGGTTCGGTGATCGAACAGGCGGTCGCCTCGATCCCCGACAATGACGGGCTGCAGGTGCTGCAGGCGGATAACCTGATCGCGCAGGGCCGGGGGGCGGACGCCATCCCGATCTATGAGCGCATTCTCGCCCGCCGTCCGGGCGATCAGATCATTTCGAACAATCTCGCCAGCCTTCTTTCGATGCGTGACGATGCGGCGTCGCTGGCGCGGGCAAAATCAATCGCCGAGGTCTTGAAGGATAGCGAGAACGCCTATTTCCTTGACACATACGGCTGGGCCGCGTTCCGCGGCGGTGATCGCAAGGCTGGCGTTGACGCGCTCAAAAAGGCGGTCATCGCCTCGCCCGATCTCGTCGATGCGCGCTATCACCTTGGCGTTGCGCTGATGACGGTCGGCGAAACCGCGCGCGGGCGCGCCGAACTTGAATCGGTTATCAGGGCGCCGGACGCGCGCCAGGAACTCGTGGACGAGGCGAAGCGTCTGCTCAATCAGTAAACCTGCCTTGCGGCCGGGGAGTATCGGTTAACGACCATGTATGAAGAATTCTACGGCCTGTCGGAAAAGCCGTTTTCAATCCAGCCTGACCCGTCGTTCCTGTATTGGGGCCGCGGGCATCGCCTTGCCTATGCGATGCTGGAATACGGCGTTCTCAATCATGCTGGCATTTCCGTGGTCACCGGCGAAGTCGGATGCGGCAAGACAACACTAATTCATCGCCTGCTGGAACAATTGTCCGACACCCATACCGTTGCCTTGTTGTCGAACATCCAGCCCGGTCGCGGCGATCTGTTAAGCTGGGTGCTGATGGGATTTGGCGAAAGCTACGCCGGCAAAACCCATGTCGAAATGTTTTCGCAGCTTCAGAATTATTTCATCAGCGAATACGCCAAGGGCCGTCGCGTCGTCCTCATTATTGATGAGGCGCAGAATCTGACTGTCGACATGCTGGAGGAAATCCGCATGTTGTCGAACATCAACGCCGGCAAGGATCAGTTGCTGCAACTCATCCTCGTCGGCCAGCCGCAATTGAAAGAATTGCTCAGCCGGCCGGATATGCTGCAACTCGCACAGCGCATCGGCTCAGATTTTCATCTGACGCCGCTGTCGCGCGAGGAAGTCCACGCCTATATCGACGCGCGCCTGACCATCGCCGGCGCGCGCCGGCGCATCTTTACCGAAAAGGCGATGGACCTCGTCGCCGAACAGTCGCGCGGCGTGCCGCGGGTTATCAATGTCATCGCCGACACCGCGCTGGTCTATGCGTTTTCCGCTGAAGACCTCGTCGTCGATGAAGAAACCATCCGCAGCGTCGTGCGCGACAAGCTCGAATACGGCGTCTTCGGCCTTGCTAACAGCCCGGACCTCAAGTTGTCGGAGAAGCGCGCCGACGCATCGGAGAAAAAAACCAACGCAAGTTTCCTGCGCGAGGTCCGATTCGAGCCGGACCCCGACGGCTCCCCTGACCCTGTGCGCGCCCCGGCGCCGACGCGGGTCGAGCCTATGGACGCCCCGCGGGTGCTTCGCGCCGCCGGCGCGAAGGGCGGCCCGCGCCTCGCCGCCGCGCCAGAGGTGGTTGAAGACGACGAGGAAGATGAGCGCGCCGCGATCCCGTTCGGCGGGCCGTCGCTCTACAGCAATCTTGACGCCGCACCCTTTGCGCGCCCCGAGGCGGATTTCGCGCCCGCCGTTCAGGAGCCGCCGGTTGAAGCAGGCGCGGTCGCTGCGGCGGCGACGATGGAGGAATTGGGCATTATTATTGTCGGCGGCGACGCCGACGCCGCTGCAACCGCGCCTGAAGGCGCGCATTTGGTGTTCGTCGCCGCTGACGACGTAGCGCAGGAAACCGCCAAGGCGGCCGGCGTCGATGTGGTCGAAATCGCAGATGGTGCGGCGAGCGGCGGGCGCGCGCGCAACGCCGGGTACCGACGATTGAAGAAAATCGCGCCGGGTCTGAAATTCGTTCATTTCGTCGACGCCGCCGATACGCTTGATCCCGAATGGCTTGGCCGTGCGCTGCGGTTCATGGCGCGCCGGCCGGAAGTGGCGGTGCTTGAGGGCGAAATCGACGAAGGCGACGAGGCCCGTTCGGTATTTCAGCGGGTGAGGGAAACGGCTGCGCGCAAGCTCGACGGCGAGATCCAGGCGGCCGGGCCGACCGCGCTGTTCCGCGCCGAAGCGTTTGAGGCCGCCGGCGGCTTTCGCAGCGACATCCTTGTCGACGAAACCGCCGATCTTTGCCTGCGGTTGCGCCGCCGCGGCGCGCATGTCTGGCGTCTCGACGACGTGATGGCGTACCGTATCGAACACCGGATGACGTTCGGCGAATACTGGCGCCGCACCCGTGAAAACGGATTTCAGTACGCGGCCGGCGCGGCGCTGCATGGCGCGCCGCCGGAACATTTTTGCGTCACTGAACAGGCGCGCGCCGTGATGTGGGGCATGGTGTTTCCGGCCGTTGTTGTTTTCGCCGCTGTCGCGGCGGCAGTCGCCGCTTTCGTGCTGAAGACGATTGGCGACCCGCTGGTGATCGGCGCTGGCGTTCTTGCTGTCGGCGGCGTGATCTATTTCGCCAAGATTTTCGTCACGGCGTTTCGCCTTGGCCCGTTCCGAAGTTTTTCCTGGACATATGGCTTTGTCAGCACCATCGGACATTTTGCGGAATTTCTCGGCGTCGCGCGGTACTGGTTCGGCGGCAAACCGCAACCGTCGTCGCGGCGATCCGCGTAATCGCGGCCTGAGGCCGGGAAGGGCTGCGCGGGGATGAAGCTCGCCTATCTGATCAATCAATATCCGGGCATCAGCCATTCATTCATCCGGCGCGAGATTCAGGCGCTTGAGCGCCAGGGCGCCAATATTGTTCGATATGCGATCAGAAAATCAGCACACGGCATAATATCGGACGAGGACCGCGCCGAGGAAAAGCGCACCGCCTATATTGTCGGCGCCGGCGCGGAAGCGCTCGCGCGCGCCATCGCCGGGGCGGTTTTGCGCCGCCCGGCGTCGTCGTTTGCAGCGATTTTTCAGGCGTTGAAGATGGGCGCGCGCTCCGAAGCGGGCCTTGTGCGGCACGTTTTTTACGCCGCCGAAGCGCTTGCCCTCGCGAGCTGGATGGCCCGCGACGGCGTCGCCCATGTGCACGCGCATTTCGGCACCAATTCCGCCACGGTGGCGATGCTGGCGGCGAAGGCCGGCGGCGGGTCGTTTTCCCTGACCGTCCACGGGCCGGAGGAATTCGACAAGCCGGCGCTGATCTCATTGCCTGACAAGATCCGTGCGGCGGCTTTTACCGCCGGCGTTTCAAGTTTCGGCATGAGCCAGCTGCGCCGCCTTGTCGAGCCGGAATACTGGGACAAGATCAAGATCGTGCCGTGCGGGGTCGAGCCTGCGTTTTACGCTGGCGAAACGCCGGCGGCGCCGGCGGCGGCGCGGTTCGTCTGCGTCGGGCGCCTGTGTGAACAAAAAGGCCAGTTGACGCTGATCGAGGCGGCGGGCGAGGTGAAAAAGCGCGGGCGCAGTTTTCAACTCGTCCTCGTCGGCGACGGCGACATGCGCGCCGATATCGAAGCCGCGATCATTCGCCATGATCTCGAAGACGTGGTGACCCTCGCCGGGTGGAAGACGCCGGGGCAGGTCCGCGACGAACTTGTCGCGGCGCGCGCCTTCGTGTTGCCGAGCTACGCCGAGGGCCTTCCCGTGTCGATCATGGAGGCGATGACGCTGCAACGCCCGGTCATCTCGACCTATATCGCCGGCATCCCCGAACTGGTGTGCGACGGCGAAAACGGCTGGCTGGCGCCGGCGGGCGATGCGGTCGCGCTCGCCGATGCACTGATGGCGGCGATTGATGCGCCGGCCGATGAAATCGCCGCGATGGGGGCGGCGGGCAAACGCCGTGCGTTGGCGCGCCATGATATTGACGCCGTCGCCGCGCGCCTGTTGTCCTTGTTTGCAGAGGCGCGGTCATGAGTTTTCTGATCGCGCTCGTGTTCGTACCGCCGGCGCTGGCGCTTTGCGCGCTGGCGCTGGTGTTCGCGGCCGAAGTGTTCGCCGCGTTCGCGCAGGACCCGGCCCGGCCCGCCGACGAGGGCGAACGCGGCGATGCGGCGATCGTCATTCCCGCCCATAATGAGGGCGCCGGCGTCGTGGCGACGATTGAAAACGTGCGCACGCAAATGACTGCGAACGACCGGCTGATTGTCGTCGCCGACAATTGCAGCGATGACACCGCCGAACAGGCCCGCGCCGCCGGCGCCGAAGTGATCGAGCGCACGGACCCGGCGCGCCGCGGCAAGGGCTATGCCCTGCAATTCGGCGTCGATCATCTGCGGGCTGACGCGCCGTCCGTCGTCGTCTTTCTCGACGCCGACTGCCGCATGGCGGCGAACGCGCTCGACCGGATTGTACGCCGCGCGCGCGTCATGAACCGGCCGGTGCAGGCGCTGTATCTGATGGCGCCGCCCGAAGGCGCCGACGCCAAGGCCGCGATCTCGGCGTTTGCGTGGCTGTTAATTAACGACGTTCGCATGAGCGGGATGCAAAAGCTTGCCGGGTTTTCGCGCCTGACCGGCGCCGGCATGGCGTTTCCGTGGCCGTTGATCGCCTATACCGATCTCGCATCTGGCGAGATCGTCGAGGATCTCGCGCTCACCATCAAGATGATTGACGCCGGCGCCGCGCCTTATCTCGACAAGTCGGCGGTGGTGACGAGCGTGCTTGCCTCAAGCGACAAGGGCGCGGCGACCCAGCGCGCCAGATGGGAGCATGGCTCGCTTAACATGGCGCGAAAAATGGCGCCGGGGTTGTTTGCAAAAGGGCTTTCCGGTGATCGCAAGGCGCTGGCGATGGCGCTCGATCTCGCCATTCCGCCGCTGACGGTGTTCGCCGCGCTGATCGCCGCCGGCGTGGCGCTGTCGATCCTGCCGGCCTTGTTTGGCGTGCTGGCGCCGATGAAATTATGCCTGTGGGCCGGCGTCATCTTTGTCGCCAGCCTTGTTGCGGCGTGGGCGGCCTATGGCCGCGAAGCCGCGCCGCCAGAGGCGTTGTCGGGGGTCTTTGGTTATCTCGTCAGTAAGCTGAAGGTCTATGGCGAAGAGGGCCGGCGCTCGGCCGAGGGCTGGACGCGCACGGATCGCGGTGACGGTAAATGACGCGGCGGATCGGGTTTGTCGCGATTGGCCGCAATGAGGGCGAGCGCCTGGTCGCGTGCCTTGCCTCGCTCAAGGCGCAGAGTGAGGGGGCTCAAGGCGAGGGGCCGATTGTCTATGTCGATTCCGGGTCGACCGATGGCTCGGTCGAGTCGGCGAAAGCTGTTGGCGCAATTGTCGTCAACCTTGACATGAGCGCGCCGTTTACCGCCGCGCGCGCCCGCAATGCGGGCTTTAAACGTCTGCAGGCGGATGACGGCCCTGAAGCGGCGCCGGATTATGTCCAGTTCATCGACGGCGATTGCACGCTGGCGGACGGCTGGCTTGAGACGGCGGCTGCGTTTCTCGATGCGAATGGCGACGTCGCCGCGGTTTGCGGCCGGCGCCGCGAGCGTCGGCCCGAGGCGAGTTTGTATAACCGATTGTGCGACATCGAATGGGCGACGCCGATTGGCGAGGCCGACGCCTGCGGCGGCGACGTGCTGATGCGCGCGCCGGCGGTGGTGGCCGCCGGCGGCTATCGCAACACGTTAGTCGCCGGTGAAGAGCCGGAATTGTGTTTGCGCCTGCGCGAAGCCGGCTGGCGCATCTTCCGGCTCGACGCGGAAATGACGCTGCATGACGCGGCGATTTTCCGTCTGTCGCAGTGGTGGAAACGGGTGATGCGCGGCGGTCACGCCTATGCCGAGGTTTCGACCCTGCACGCGGCGTCGAGCAAGCGCATCTGGCGGCGCGAAATGTGGCGGGCGCTGGCGTGGTCGGCCTTGGCGCCGCTTGCCGTCGCCGCCGGCGCGCTGGCGCATCCGGGGTTTTATCTGTTGCTGCTCGCATATCCCGCCCAGATCGCCCGGCTGTGGTTGCGCGAGCGGGCGCGGCTCGGCAAGGACGCTTTGGCCTTCGCGGTGCTGTCGGTGCTCGCGAAATTCGCCGAGGCGCAGGGCGTTGCGACGTATTTTCTGCGCCGGGCGTCAGGCAAAAGGTCGCAGTTGATCGAATATAAGTAAGGCGCGGGGCTTGCACCTACCGGCGGGCGCGCGCGACGTGATAGCGTTGCTGGCGGCGGCCAGTGTCTCGTTAAAGGACAGGAGATATTCAGATGTCATATCTCGATATTGTCGATCTGAACCATGGTTTGTTCGACCCGGTCCAGATGAAGGAAAAAGGCCGGGACCTGCATGACAGCTATGTCAACGCCGAACCGTTTCCGCATATCGCGATTGACGACTTCATCTCGCCGGAAATTCTCGACTTGTGCCTTGCCCAGTTTCCGCGTCAGGCCGACCCTGACAGCCGCAGTTTCGACCGCAATCAGGAACGCTATAAAACCAGCTATAATCCTGATTACCTGACGCCCGACGTGCGCTCGTTCTTTTATTCGCTCAACTCGCGCCCGTTCCTGCAGTTTCTCGAAAACATGTCAGGCATCAAGGGGCTGATCCCCGATCCGTTTTTCATTGGCGGCGGATTTCACGAGACCCGCACCGGCGGCCATCTCGACGTGCACGCCGATTTCAACCTGCACAAGCCGATGCATCTGGAGCGGCGGCTCAACCTGCTGATCTATCTCAACAAGGACTGGAAGCTTGAATATGGCGGCGGTCTGGAGCTTTGGGATGAAAAAATGGAAAGATGCGTGAAAGCAATCGCGCCGGAATTCGGCCGCTGCGTCGTCTTTTCCACCAATGATACAAGTTATCACGGTCATCCTTCACCAATCGCCCATCCGGCGGGGAAGTCGCGGCGCTCGATCGCGCTGTATTATTATACCGCAACCTGGGACGAGACGCGCCGCTCCAAGACGACCCAGTTCAAGGCGCGCCCCGGCACAAAAGACGAGCAGGATTGGAAGGTTAGGCGCAAAGAGGTGCTCGTCGACCTGCTGCCGCCGGTATTGTCGCGCCAGATCTTCAGGGCGATCCGCAAGATCGAAAAGCGGCCCTAGACGCGGCCCGGATCAATTAATGCGCGCGCGGAATTTTAATCGGATTTCGCGCGTTTTTTTCACCCATGATTAAAGGCGCCCTAATGAGGCGCTAACGAACTGGCGCGCTTTTTCAGGGCGTCGTCAGGGCGTCGTTATCGACCGCCGTGCATCACTTGCACTGCGACGTCGGACAGTCGAAATCTGGGAGAGAGGTTTCCGGCAAGCCTCGCCGTCGCGTCAGAAACATTTATAAATGACGGGCGCATATGAACCTTCCATTTTCCGCTTTCTCTCACGGATCGGCTTCGCAGATCGAGGTCGAACGTCTACTGAACAATGTAAAAACCCGCGCTGAAAAGCCAGGGCGCAAGCGAACCGTGGCCATGAAATCGAGCGCCGCGCACGCAAGCCTCATCGCCGCGATTATCGGCGCGGAAGGCTGCAAGACAGTCGATGGCGGCGACGGACTTTCGGTGACAACACCCTCGGCAGCCGCATCGGGCGGCGTTGCGGCGTCGTCGGGCGGCATCCGCAAGGCGGATTCGCTTGAAGATCTGCTCGACGCCGGTGTGACGGTTTGCGAGGTCGACCCGGCTACAGGCGAGCATTGCGACGACAGCGATCTCGCCGCGGCGGGTCTCGATTCAACGCATTCAGGCCATGCCGGTCATGATTTCACCACGACCACGGCCGACGCCGCAGACAAGAGCGGTGCGAAAGATAACGGCAATGGCAACGGCAACGGCAAGGGCCACGTTCATCCCGACCCGACCGATCCCACCAATCCGACGGACCCAACTGATCCAACCGACCCGAGCCATCCGCCGATGAATGGCGGTACGCATGCTGAGCATATGGCCCTGATGAACATGGCGCCGGTGTCGGCGGCGACCCATGTCGCGGTCAATAACGGTTCATGGTTTGACCCGAACACATGGGCGAACGGCCAGGTCCCGGGCGACGGCGCAAAAGTGCTGATTCCGCAAGGACTGACGGTCAGCTATGACGGCCAGAGCCAGGCGTCGCTGTTCACGGTGCGCGTCGACGGCGCGCTGGAATTCGCCACCGATGTCGACACCTTCATGGAAGTCGACACCATGATCGTGATGGATACCGGCTCGCTGACCATCGGCACCGAGGCCAATCCGGTCGAGGCCGGCGTCAACGCCGTCATCCAGATTGCCGACAACGGCCCGATCGATGTCGCCTGGGACCCGCTTTTGCTGTCGCGCGGCGTCGTCACCATG
The DNA here is from genome assembly GCA_041398145.1 of Parvularculaceae bacterium. Lineage (GTDB taxonomy): Bacteria > Pseudomonadota > Alphaproteobacteria > Caulobacterales > Parvularculaceae > Amphiplicatus. The sequence goes on from JAWKVF010000003.1 coordinate 363,418, forward strand.
GGCAATGTCGAAATCCACGGTGCTGAAAAAGACGCATTTTTGAAAGTCGCCATTGATCCGATGAAGGGCGACACCACGCTGACGCTCGAATCGACGCCTGACGGCTGGCAGGTCGGCGACACCCTGGTGCTCGCTGGCACACATCTCGTGAAGGCGACATCGGCGGGCCGCAGCATGCCGGTGATCGCGGCGACGGAAGACGAAGAACTGGTCATCACCGCCATCAACGGGAATGTCATCACCTTCGACCGGCCGCTGCAATACGATCACGATGCACCGCGCGCTGATCTGAAAACTTATGTCGCGAACTATTCGCGCAATATCGTTTTTGAAACCGAGAACGCCGACAATTTGCCGGTGCACCAGCGCGGCCATGTCATGATCATGGGCGCGGATACGATAAACGTTCAGTATGCAGAATTCACAGATCTTGGCCGCACCGACAAATCAGAGCGTGCGTTCGACGTCTTGACGCTCTCTTCGGTGACGTCCGACACAAATATCAAGGCGCGCTATTCGCTGCACCTGCACCATACCGGTACGGATTCGCTGGACAACCCGGCGATCATTGAAGGCAATGCCGTGTGGGGCTCGCCCGGCTGGGGCTTCGTGCAGCACGATTCCAACGCCATTATGGCGAATAACGCCGCTTACGACGTGCTCGGCGCCGCCTTCGTCGCCGAAACCGGCAATGAAACCGGCCGCTGGGTTGACAACATCTCGATCAAGTCGCTGGGCGTCAATCACATCACCAAGGGCGGCGGCGACGTACAGGCGTTCGATCTTGGCCGCACCGGCACCGGCTTCTGGTTCCAGGGCCGTATGGTCGAGGCGGTTGGCAATGTCGCCGCCAGCGTACCCAGCGGCGCCGGTTTTACCTATTTCCACCGCCAGCCTGGTTCTTCAATCATCCCGGTTGATCCGGCGTCGTCGCCGCTCGGCGACATTCTTCGCTATGAAGACGGCGTCGATCCCAATGTCCCGCATATCGCGGTGTTCGCCGACAACGAGTCCTTTGCCACGCAGATGGGGCTTGAGGTGATCAAGGCCAATCCGCGCCAGGACCATGATGCGCGCTCAGTGATTGACGGGTTTACCGCCTGGGAAGTTACGACCGGCGTACATCTTCAGTATACGGGGCATTATACGTTTACCGATCTTGATCTGGTCGGCACGCGCTCAACATTTAACGGGGCGCAAGGCGGCGCCGGCGTCGAGCTGTTCAAAAACGTCGTCGATGTCGTCATCAACGGCGCCAATATCGAAGGCTTTAACACCGGCGTTGAACAGACCAAATTCACCCTGCGCGGGCTTGATGTCGTGTCGCAGAACGATCTTTGGGAATATGTTTATATCGACGTCAACATCACAGGCGCGAAGGTGGACTTTTCCAATCCAACTTCAAGCGATCTGCACCTGACGGGCTCGCAATTGAGCCATGGCCAGCTTGCGTATTTTTCCCCCTACGCCGAAACCGATATCCAGATGATCAAAGGGGTTTACAACATCAATGGCGAGAAGCTCGATTCCATCGGGCGCACCGAAGTCGGCTCGCAGTGGGATGTCGACTATATCAACCGCACCGAACTGCGCGGCGCACTTGAACAGAACGGCTACTGGACGACGGTGGACGGCCGCCGCGTCACGCTGATCGAGGAATATGTGTCGGACCGGGCGAGCGGCGAACTGATGAAGGTCGGTCTGTTCGTCGAGGTGCCGTCGAACTTTTCGCTACAGGCTGGCGGGTTCACCCGCATTGACGCGTCGTATAACGGCGTTCTCAACCAGAACAGCGCCGCGCCAGTCGCCAATGACGATTTCGCCCATGTCCAGCAAGGACATTCGGTGTTGATTGATCTGTTGGCGAATGATCGCGACCCGGACGGCGACGCCATGCAGGTCGACGGCCTGATGTCCCAGAGCGGCGGGCATGTCGTCAACAATGGCGACGGCACCGCCACCTATTTCGCCGATCCGGGCTTTTCCGGCGACGATGTATTCTATTACTGGGTGCAGGATTCCAATGGCGACATTTCCAAGGGGCAGGTGACGGTCACGGTCGATATCTAACCCGCATTCACCCGCCATTCCTCCAGAACGCCGGGGTCGGTTTCGCTCCCGGCGTTTTGCATTTTAAGACGCCTGAACCGTTCATCGTCGAGCAGGCGCGATAGCGCCCAGACGGCCGCGCCGCGCACCATAGGCGAGGCGTCGGCAAGGAGCGCTTCAGCCGCGCCGCCAAGCGCCTCGTCGCCGCTATTGCCGATGGCGATCAGCACATTGCGCACGAAACGCTCGCGTCCGACGCGTTTGACCGGCGAGCCGGAAAACATCGCCCGAAAGGCGCCATCGTCGAGCGCCGACAGCTCTGCAAGGCGCGGCGCGCGTAACTCGTCGCGTGCGATCAGTTTGGCTTCGCGTGCGGTTTTCGCGAATTTGTTCCACGGGCACACGGCAAGGCAATCGTCGCAGCCGTAAATCCGGTTGCCCATCGCGGCGCGCAGCGCTCGCGGGATCGGGCCTTTGTGTTCGATCGTCAGGTAAGAGATGCAGCGCCGCGCATCGAGCTGGTAGGGCGTGGGAAACGCATCGGTCGGACAGATATCGAGACAACGCCGGCAGGCGCCGCAATGGTCGTCCTCGCGAGCGCCGACGGCGAGGTCGAGGGTTGTATAGATCGCGCCAAGAAAGAACCATGATCCGAAATCGCGGCTGACGAGATTGGTGTGCTTTCCTTGCCAGCCAAGGCCGGCGGCGGCGGCGAGGGGTTTTTCCATCACCGGGGCGGTATCGACGAACACTTTGACGCCGCAGGCGTATTCTTCGACCATCCAGCGGGCGATCTGTTTCAGTTTCTTCTTGATGATGTCGTGATAATCGCGATGGCGGGCATAGACCGAAATCGCGCCGCGGTCGCGGCGCTGCAGCACCGACAGCGGGTCTTCGTCAGGGCCGTAATTAAACCCGAGCATGATGACGGCGCGCACGTCTGGCCACAGGGTTTGCGGCGCGGCGCGCTGGTCGGCGCGTTCGGCCATCCACGCCATATCGCCATGGCGCCCGGCTTTCAGGAAGGCGGCAAGGCGCGCCGGCGCCGCGGGAATCGCGGATTGCGCATCGGCGACGCCGACGGCGTCGAAACCGAGCGCGAGCGCGTGTTCTTTTATCGCCTCAAAGACATCCGATAGCGCGCGAGTCACGGGGCTAAAAATCCGGGTCGGCGTAATGGGCCGAGGGCGCAAGGCCGTCGAGGCGGTCGGCCAGAAGCGGGCGCATTGACGGGCGCGACTTCATCTTCTGGTACCACGCGCGCGCTTCGGGAAACTCCGTCCACGGTACAATGCCCAGATAATCGCTGGCGGAAAGATGGGCCGCCGCAGCAAGATCGGCGATGGTGAGCTTGTCGCCGGCGAGCCAGCTTCGCTGCTCCAGAAGCCAGCTTGCGTAATCGAGATGCCAGGCCAGCGCATCGAGCCCGCGTCGTATGGCGTCGGGGTCCTTGTCGCGCCGGCCCTGAAGGCGGGCGTCGACGCGCTGGCGCAGCAATGGCGCGTTGACGTCGGCTTCGAACTTGATGTCGAACCACGCCGCGAGCCGGCGCGCCTCGGCGCGGCCTGCCGATGTCGCGGGCATCAGCGCCGGCTTTGCATAGGCCTCTTCAAGATATTCCGCGATCACGGCATCCGGCGCCACAGCGATCTCGCCGCCGGTCGGCGGCTCGTCGATCAGCACCGGCACGCTCATCGCCGGATTGGCGCGGGCGAGGTCCTCATGCCCGTCCCAGGGCGGGGTGACGACAAGGCGCGCGGTAAGGCCCTTTTCCGCCAGGATCAGACGGATTTTCCGTGATTGCGGATCGAGCGGCATGTGAAAAAGCGAACGCATGGCGGCGGACCATAGCAGCCTGTGCGCAAACGCAAAGCTGCAATACGGGGGCTGCAATACGGGGGCTGCAAAACTGGACGGGCTTCGCGCGGCTCCGGCGCGGCTCTTGCGAATTCAACGATCAAAAGCGCAAGGGGGCGGCCCGCAGGCGCCAGATCGGACCCAAATGGGCCAAAACGGGACAGTTAGCGAGCGTTAACCATGAGCGAGCACTACGACGAACCGGTTTACGATATCGAACACCCCGCCTGGCGGCGCCCGGCGCCGCGGGCGCGGTCGGCGACGATGACGCTGTATTCCTGGCAGGATCCGGCCTGGGTGTTCTTCACCGCGCTGGTGTGCGCCGCGCCGTTTGTCATCGCCGCGTTGTTTTCCCCCGCACTGCTCAGTCTTGCGCCGACGGTCGACATGATCGCGCCGATCTCGCACGCCCGCGCCGTCGCCGCCGGCGCGGCGCCGATCGCGCAGGCGGAATCGCCGTTCAACCTGATGCTGCTGCTGGCGGGCGATGTATTTTTCGATGCGCCGGGGCGCATCCATCTCGCCGCCAAGGCGTTCGCGGCAGCGCTGGTTGTTTACCCGCTTGCCTATTTTTCCGCTGCGCGCTTTCCCGCCGCCCAGACCGTGTTGATGGTCGCCGGCGTTGCGGCTTTCGCGGCCGGGCCGTTCGCCGGGCCGACGGAAATCGCGCTGGCGTTTTTCATCGTGCTGGCGACCGCGCTTTTGTGCGCGCCGGCGGACGAACGCCGCTCGCGCGCGCGCTATGAAGGGGCGTTGTCGGGGGCGATCTTGTTCATCCTGTGGACCGCCCATCCGGTGTTTGCGTTGCTCGGCTTCCTCGCCCTGTCGGCCTGTCCGTTCGTCACCGGCCGCGGCGGTCTCGACCGCTATGTCTCGGCGCTGTTCGCAGCGGTGCTGCTCGCCGGCGCGGCCGAGGTGCTGGCGCCGGGGCTGAACCTTGCGCGGGCGAGCGCCGCTTCCGATCTTTTCGGCGCGCCGGGCCAGCTCGCCAGCGCCGCCGGCGTGTGGGGGCTTGCAGGCGTTGCGGTGTCGACCGGCATCGTTTTGTTCGCCTCGGCTGTGTTCGGCGGCGGCGAGCACGCCAAGGGCTGGGCGACGGCGGCGGTGTTTCTCGTGCTGTCGTTCATCGGCGCGCGCATCGCCGGTGCGCAGACGCTGCCTTTGTTTGTTCTCGCCGGCGCGATGGCCAGTCTTTCCGTATACTCACCATTTTACGACGGCGTATTTCGCGCCCATGACCGCGCCTCAATCGCCATCGCCGGGTCGGTGGCGGCGTTATCGCTGTTCTGGACGGCGGCGCTGGTGATCCAGTCGGCCGGGCAGTTCACCCTGCAATACCGCGCCGCCGCGACGGCGCCGGCGGATATTCGCGCCGAACTGGGGCTGGTTCAGCCGGGCGGGCCGACCATCGCGCGGTGGATCGAAGAGGGCCGGTTCTCAACGCCGGAAGCGCGCGAGCTGTTTGCGCTGGCCCCCGTCGACCAGTCGGCGATGCTGCTGGAAGCCGCCTCGCGTGCGCGTGCGCTCTCTGACGAGGGCGTTGAGGTGGCGATCCTGACCGGGCCGGATATCGCCTGCGTCATCGCATCGAGCCGCGACTGCGCGATCGACGGACCGGCCGCCGCCGGCACGGCCAATGTCGTCTTCGTGCCGCGTCTTGACGTCGACGCCGGCACGGCGGCGGCGAAAGGGCGTTCCGAAGCGCTGCTTTATACCCAGTTCAAAATGGTCGAGCGCACCCCGCTGTGGGAAATCTGGGTGCGCCGCGGCTATGCGCTGCCGGCGAGCCTTCCGGTCTCTACGCTCAATCTGCGGTCGTAATGGCGCCAGGCGCCGGTTGAAAAAGTGGGAGCCGGTCGCCCAATCACATCAGACGCAATCGCCTCTCATCGCCCAATGATCTAACCCGGTGATCTGATCCGTCCCCGTTTTATTCGGCGGCTTTGTCTTTATTTTGCGTTTTGGTCCGGGCCTTGATTGCGCGCCGGACAGGTTTTGCCGATATCGGCGTAACTTTCGGGAAAGCGCGTCGCACTCATCACCCAGCCGGCGCTCTTGTCGTCGTAAGGGTTGATCAGCTCCCAGACGATATCGCCGCCGGGTGTCGCTTCAAAAACGCGCCCCGCGTCGGTTTCGGTGATCAAAATATCGCCATTGGCGAGAATCTGGTGCTTGCCGCGATAGGCGGTGTAAAACTTGTTGCGCGCATCAGAGGCGTAAACGGTTTTATAGCCGTAATCGGCCGGGTTGAGCGCGATGATGCGGCTGCCGCCGCGATCACCCATAAACCCGTTTTCTTTTGCGGCCGGCGCGCCGGCGCGGTTGTCGAGCAGGGTGATCGAGCCGTCGGGCTGAAAGTCAGGATCGTGCTGGCCGTGCATCGGTCCGGTGCGCCACCATTTCAGCGCGTGGGTTTTTCCGTCAAGCACCCAGAGCTGGTTGAGATTGCGCGACGACAGCATGATGTCGCCGGCGCTGAACATCGGAAATGCGTCGGCCATTGACGCGTTGAGAATCTCGACATCGTTAAGATGCATGACGTCATAAGCGCGCGGCGCGTTCGATAGCGCAACGCCTTCAAGCCCGGCATCGGTCAGCACCTCGACGAGGTCGATCAGCTCAAGGCGTTTGCCGGTGTCGGGATCGTATTTCGCCACCCTGTCGAAAGAAAAACGGCCCGCCAGCAGGCGCGGCTCGTCATAACTTTTCGGCGATTGCGGCGTCCAGATAAAGCCCTCATCGTCGATGTCGATGGCGTGATGCGTGCTGAACTCGTTCTTCCAGATAATCTCGCCGCAGGCGCTGACGCGCGCCATGCCTTTTGAATCGACATTGATCAGGATATCGCCGTTCGGGTACAGATGATCGCCGTGAATGAGCGCACCATATTTGTACTTCATCTTGTCGGGATAAAGTTTGAAGAAATCGACCGGCCATTCATGCAACAGCGAACCGTCGGCGGCGTAAAGCCGCGCGCCCAGCGTGTCGCCAAACAGGCCGGTGACAAAGGTGACGCCCGGCTGCATGCGGGCTGTGTCGATGCGCAAACGCTCATTCGGCGCATAGCGAAGCGGCTCAAGGTGCCCGGTCGGGCGAATACCGAGATAGGCAAGCCCGTTACGGCGGAAATCGCCGGCAAGCTCGCCCGCCTTGGTGATGACGGCGTGCGCGGGGGTGTTGAACGCACCGGCGAGCGCCCCGAGGGCGAAGACGGCTGCGCCGGCGCTGGCGATGAATATCCGGCGTTCAGTTTCCGGCGTGATTTTCAAAGCGCCTCTCCCCTTTGATATTGGTCAGCGCGCGCCCCAGGCGATGAAATGCGGGTTGTCGAACCCGCGCTGCTTTTTGCCATAGCGTAGCGGCGCGCGGCCATCAAACTCTTCAACGCCGCCGCCGGCGGCGGCGAGCACGGCGTGGCCGGCGCCGGTGTCCCACTCCATGGTGCGCCCCAGGCGCGGATAGACGTCGGCGGCGCCTTCGGCGATCAGGCAGAATTTCAGCGACGAGCCGGCGGCGGCGAATTCCGCAACCTTCAGCGTACCAAGGAAATCATCGGTTTCCGGCGAGCGGTGGCTGCGACTGGCGACGGCGGTCATGCCGGCGTCCGGCGCGCGGCGCACGGCGATGGGCGCGCACTCGCCCGCGGCGCCATTCTCGCCGATTAGCGTCAGCGTCGCACCCTTGCCGACGGCGCCGAGATAAAGCTTGCCAAGCGCCGGGGCGTAGACCGCGCCAAGCACCGGCTCGCCGCCGCGCACCAGCGCGATGTTGACGGTGTACTCGCCATTGCGGGTGATGAATTCCTTGGTGCCGTCGAGCGGGTCGACGAGGAAAAACTCCTCGCCAAGATCGGGGATCTTGCCGTCAGCGGCGGCTTCTTCCGCGAGCACCGGAATCGCCGGGGCGATCTCGGCGAGGCCCTTGAGAATAATCTCCTCGCCCAGCCGGTCGGCCTCGGTCACCGGGGAGGCGTCGCCCTTGGCCTCGACATCGAAATCGGAATGGTAAATTTCCAGCGCCTTCGCACCGGCTTTCAGGGCGAGCGCGCCAAGGGCGTCAAGCAGGGCGGCGTCGGTCGGCGAAGGGCGCATAAAATCTCCGGTGGTCTATTTGAATGCAATGATGGTGAAGGCTGAGGTCTGTTGCGGCGTCAGGCCGCCCGCAGGAATGACGCGGTCGATAATCCATCCGTCCTCGGCGAGATCGTTCAGCTTGGCCTCGACGGCTTCCGCCGCGGCGCGGCCGAAAGTCGTTTCGTTCGCGAACAGGCCCACGGGACGGTTTTTCGCTTCCCGCCAGCTGACATAAAACGCGGAAAAATGTTTCGACATGGCACACTTCTCAACACATGCGTGCGCGCGAGCACGCGCGAGGGGAAAAATCCGTTGCTTTCCCCCATCCCCCGGCAATCTTCAGACCATAGCAAGTTGTGCGGTCCTTGCACCCCTTCGTGTTGCCCCCCTTGGTGTTGCCCCCCTTGGTGTTGCGTTGCGAAAAAATAATCAGATCTGCACGGCATGGTTACTGAATATTTGGAGTGTCCATGTTAGGTGAAACAGCGCCCAGGCCGGGCATGGCGCGGTGTAAGTTGTTGAAAGAACGCGATTTGGACACCCAGACGGAGACTGACCGGACGACGCCCGGCGACTGGACGAGCGAGTGGGCGTCGGTCAGCGAACCGAAAGTCAGCCGCCGGGTCCCGTTCTCGCGTGCGATTTATGGCGACCTCATCCACATCACCGATTTCGTTCTGGTCACGCTGGCCGCCGTGCTGGTGGCGTTTGTTTACCATCATTACGTTCTCGACATCGACTTTGACCTTCAGCGTTTCCTCGCCGCCGGTATTGTCGGCGCCACCGGGCTGACGACGCTGTTGCGGCGCGACGGCTATTACGAGTTTGAGGCGCTGTTGTCGTCGAGCCGGTCGATGCGCGCGGTGATCACGCGCTGGGCGCTGGTCGTGCTGGCGCTGATCGCGTTCGGGTATGCGTTGAAAGTCTCGGAGCACTTTTCGCGGTTCTGGCTGTTCATCTGGACGATTGCAGTAGCGTTTGCGCTGGTGTCGTCTCGCGTCGTCGCGGCGATGGTGCTGCGCCGGGCCATTCACGACGGCGGCGTGTTTTCGCGCCGGGTCGCTATCGTCGGCGCAACGCGGACCGCGCAGCAATTCGCCGAGCACGCCTCCAATCCTGACAAGGCGATCTCGATTGTCGGCGTGTTCTCGACCGGCTTTGAAGAAGGCGGCGGCGCCGGCGGCGAGATCGCCGGCGATGTCCGCGCGCTTGAAGAGGCGGCGCGGGCCGGTGAAATCGACGACGTGGTGATCGCACTGTCGCACCTGTCGCCTGACACCATGACGCGGCTGGTTAACCGGCTGTCGGCGCTGCCGGTGACGCTGGCGATTGCGCCGAATGCGCATTGGCTCGACCATACCGGCGGCGAGATCGTGCGGATCGGCGGCGCGCCGCTGTTAACCCTGTATCGCCGGCCGCTCGAAGGCTGGGGCAGCGTCCTGAAGAAACTCGAAGATTACGTCATCGGCGTGCCCGCCTTCCTGATTGCGAGCCCGCTGATGCTGGTGATCGCCATCGCCCTCAAGCTTGAAGGCGGTGGGCCGATCCTGTTCACCCAGCAGCGCCACGGCTTCAATCACCAGGTGTTCAAGATCTATAAATTCCGCACGATGACGGTGCTGGAAGACGGCGACACCATCGTTCAGGCGAAAGAGGGCGACAAGCGGGTGACGCGGCTGGGCGCGTTTTTGCGCCATTACAGCCTCGATGAACTGCCGCAGATCTTCAATGTTTTACGGGGTGAGATGTCGCTGGTCGGGCCGCGCCCGCACGCGCTGGCGCACAACCATCAATACGCCATGACAATCGAGAATTATTCCGGCCGCCACAAGGTCAAACCGGGCATGACCGGCTGGGCGCAGGTCAACGGCTATCGCGGCGAAACCTCGGAAAACGAGCTGATGGCCGAGCGCGTGCGGTTTGATCTTGAATATATCGACAACTGGTCGTTGTGGTTCGATTTCAAGATCATCGCGCTCACCTTCGCCGCCGTGGTCTTTCCAAAGAACGCCTATTAGGCTTTAACGTGCCCGCAAAACCGGGCGCCGGGGCGGCGCCCCGCTTGCACAGGATTTTGCGGAAAAGGCCTGGCCGACCGGCCGCCGCCAACGATTTCAGGGGAGTGACCCATGCGCGTCGCCATTATAGGAACCGGCTATGTCGGGCTCGTTTCGGGCGCATGTTTTGCGCATTTCGGCCATGACGTCATCTGCGTCGACAAGGACGAGTCCAAGATCGAGCGCCTGATGCGCGGCGAAATCCCGATTTTCGAACCCGGCCTCGATGCGCTTGTCGCCGACAATGTGGCGGCCAACCGACTGTCCTTCACCACCGATCTCAAGACGGCGACGCCGGAAGCGACCGCGGTGTTCATCGCCGTCGGCACGCCGTCGCGCCGCGGCGACGGCTTTGCCGATCTGTCCTATGTTTACGCCGCCGCCGAGGAGATTGCGACCGCGCTTGACGGCTATACGGTGATCGTCACCAAATCGACGGTGCCGGTCGGCACCGGCGACGAGGTTGAAGCGATTATTCGCAAAACCCGTCCGGATGCGGACTTTTCGGTGGTTTCAAACCCGGAATTCCTGCGCGAAGGCGCGGCGATTGAAGACTTCAAGCACCCCGACCGCATTGTCGTCGGCGCCGAGGACGAACGCGCCCGCGACGTGATGCGCGAGCTTTATCGCCCGCTTTACGTCAATGAAACGCCGATCCTGTTCACCAATCGCGCAACGTCCGAGCTGATCAAATATGCGGCCAACGCGTTTCTGGCGACCAAGATCACCTATATCAACGAAATGGCGGATCTGTGCGAACGGGTCGGCGCCAATGTGCAGGAGGTCGCTCGCGGCATCGGCCTTGACGGGCGCATCGGGCCGAAATTCCTGCATGCGGGCCCCGGCTATGGCGGCTCGTGCTTTCCGAAAGATACGCTGGCGCTGGTGCGCACCGCACAGTCCGCCGGCGCACCGACGAAAATCGTCGAGGCCGTGGTCGAGATCAACGATAGGCGCAAGAAGCAGATGGCCGAGCGCGTCATCGCGGCGTGCGGCGGGTCGGTCGCCGGCAAGACGATTGCGCTGCTTGGCCTGACGTTCAAGCCGAACACCGACGACATGCGCGATTCACCGTCGCTCGACATCGTGCCGGCATTGCAGGAAGCCGGCGCGAAAGTGCGCGCCTTCGATCCCGCCGGCATGGAGGAAGCGAAAAAGCTGCTCACCAATGTCGAGTATTGCGACGGGCCCTATCACACCATAGACGGCGCCGACGCGCTGGTGCTGCTCACCGAATGGGACGAATTTCGCGCGCTCGATTTCAAACGCGTCAAGGAACTGATGAAAGCGCCGGTCTTCGTCGATTTGCGCAATGTCTATCGCGCCGCGCACATGGCCGAGCAGGGGTTTGACTACACCTCGATCGGGCGCCCGGTGGGCGACGGCGACCCGCGCAAAAATCCGCGTTGAGTTTGACGCCGACGACTCAGGCGTCGGCGAGGCGGCGTACAAGGTTGTGATACGCCGCCGACAGCGACAGTACGACCGCGTCGTTCATGCCTTTTTCGGCCGCCAGCGCCTGGATCGACTGGTCCATGTCGAACAGGATCGCGCGATCTTCCGCGAGGCGGATCATGCTCTGCACCCAGAAGAACGCAGCGATGCGTGCGCCGCTGGTGACCGGCGTCACCCGGTGCAGGCTGCTTGATGGATACAGCACCATCGAGCCGGCGGGCAGTTTCACCGCCTGCGCGCCGAACGGGGTTTCGATTTCAAGTTCGCCGCCGGCATAGGTTTCTGGCGCGGCGAGGAACAGCGTTGCGGAAAGATCGGTGCGAATGCGCGTCGGCGTGCCCGGCACGGCGCGGATGGCGTTGTCGACATGAGCGCCGAAATTTCCTCCGTGTTCATATTTGTTGAACAGCGGCGGGAAAATCTTCGCGGGCAGCGCGGCGGAGATGAAGCGCGGGTTATTCGCCAGCGCGCCAAGAATGGCGTCGCCAAGCTTTCGCGCCAGCGCGTCATCGTGATCGAGCTGTTGATTGTGTTTGACCGCGCCCGATTGCGCGCCGGCCGTCGCCGCCCCGTCGATCCAGTCGGCGCGATCAAGCTGGCGGCGAAAGTCGGCCGCCTGATCCGGCGTGAGAACGTCAGGGATGGTCAACAGCATGGCGGGCCCCTTTTAAAGGTCGATATCGAGCGTGAATAGCGCCGAACGGCCGGGCGCGATGTAAACGAACGGCGTAGACGAGCGATAGACCGCGTCATAATAGACCTTGTTGGCGGCGTTCAGCACGTTGAACGAAAGGCTGACGCGGTCGGTCATTTGCCAGCCGCCGAAGAAATCAAACCGCCAGTAGCCGTCGATCCTGGTGCCGATATCGACATTGCCGCCGCCGGCGCGCGGGCCCTGATAATTCGCCTGTCCGCCAAAATGAATGCGGTCGGTGATCTGATAGCGCGACAGCGCCGAGAAACTGGTTTCGGCGACATTCGGCAGTTTCGCGCCGATATCGGCAGGGTCGGGGGCATTCGTGATTTCTGCATCGAGCAGCGACAGCCCGCCATAGATGCTCCACTGCTCGGTGAGATTGCCTGAAAATCCGATCTCGATCCCCTGCACGCGCTGTTCGCCTTCAAGCGCGAACGCGCCGCCGAAGCCGGGTTCGACCTGAACACGGGCGTTGGTTTTTTGCGTGCGGTACAAGGCGGCGGTGAGCGCGAGGTGCTCGCCCAGAATGTTCCATTTGACGCCGACCTCGACCGATTTATTGCGCTCGGGATCCAGGTTCTCCGTCGCGGCGGTGATGCCTCCGTAGGAATCTCCAAGACCGTCCGCCTGTTCGCCTGACGGATTCGATGATGATCCGTATGAAGCGTAAAAAGATGCATTCGGCGCCGGCTTCCACACCGTGCCGAGATGCCAGTTGACGAAATTCTTGTCATTGGCGAAGGCGCCGGCGCCCCTGCCGCCGACAGATTGGACGCGGATCGAATAATCGTCGAATCTGACGCCGCCGAATACCGAGAAGCGCTCGCCGAATTTTATCGTATCAAGAAGGTAAAGTGCGTTCGAGTCGATATCCGCGGTTGAAAACGCGCCGCTTTCAACAAGCGGGAAATTCCAGTCGGCGAACGGATCGGGGTTGTAAATGTTTTGTATGACCGTCGTTGGCGAAATCGCAAGACCGGTCGACGGGTCTTCTGAATCGAGAAACGCGAACGGCCGGTTGTTGATCGTTTCACGGCTGATTTCAAAGCCGCCGACAATGGTGTGATCAAGTCCGCCGGTGTTGATTTCAACGGTCGCGTCGGTCTGGTTGGCGAAATATTTATTGACGGCGTTGCGGTTTTTCGGGTTGGCGAGCAGCGTCCAGTTCGCCGGGTCGCTGTCGGAGATGTCGGGACGCTCCGGCGCGGACACGACATAGGAATTGCCGGTTCTGCCATAGCGGGTCGTCGAGCGGATGATCGCGACGTCAGACGGCGAATATTCCAGCCGTGCGGTATAGATATTGGCGAAGGTATCGCGGAAATCGCGATTGACGAGGCCGTAGAAATTATCCCGGTCAACGTCGAACGGCGCGTTCTCTGCACTATTCCAGGGGTGGCCGAAATCGGGCATTTCATCTGTATCAAGATGATAATAATCAAGCGTGATCGCCAGCGACGGGCTTGGGGTCCACAAAAGCGCCGCCGCCGCGCCCCAGCGGTCATTGAAAACTACGTCGCGCCCGGCGACATTCGCCTTGTGAAACAGCCCGTTCACCCGCAACGCCAGCGTATCGCTCAGCCGGCGATTGACGTCGGCGGTGACACGGCGTGTATCGTCCGTACCAAGCGTGACTTCAAGATCGCCAAAATCTGCAAGCTGCGGGGCTTTCGACACCAGGCTGACGGCGCCGCCGGTCGATCCGCGCCCGGCGAAGGCGCCCGACGGACCTTTCAGGATTTCGATCTGTTCAACGGCGAAAACCTCGCGGCTGACGACGCCGGGGTCGCGCACGCCATCGACATAAACATCATTGCGCGCGTCGAACCCGCGAATGAAAATGCGGTCGCCGAACGCATTGCCGCCTTCGCCCGTGCCGATGGTCACGCCGGGCTGGGTGCGGGCGATATCGCGAAAGCTGGTCGCGCCGGCGTCGTCGATGAGTTCCTTGGGGATGACGCTGATCGACTTGGCGGTGTCGAGCAGGCTTTCGGTCAGTTTCGATGACGCGCTGCGATCAATCTTGTACGGCGCGTCGGGGTCGGCATAGGGGTTGCTGCTGCGGCGCTCGCCCTCGACGATGATTTCGTCGCGCACCGAGGCGGCGGCGAGCACGAGATCGTCCTGGGCCAGCGCTGGCTGGCTGGCGCCGGCGACGCTGAGTGCGACGCCGGTCCCGGCGATAAAACGCAGCGATCTTGGTTGTTTGACGGACTTGGACGGATTGGACGGCGTTTCGGTCATGGCGCACCCCTGTTGTTTGGACTGAACATCGCGAGCGGGGTGTCGCGCCGCCGAACGCCGCGCCGATGTATCGCAACTAATAATCATTATCAATATTGTTGCGAGCGAATCTTAAAAACTGCGACAACGCGCCGTCTAAGCGTACGCGCCAATCGCGGCGGCTAACCGCAAATTAATCCCGGCGGTCAGGCGGCAGGGGCTGGTGCGTGCGCGCTGACGCTTATTTAGATACTTGAAATTTCATGGATTTTTGCACCTCCGGGCGGGGTCGGCCTGTCGCCTTGCGGGTGTGCTCTTTATTTACTTTGGCGGCCCGTTTGCTATGCCCATGCGCCGAAACATGCCTGCGCAAATTGCGGGACGGGCAAGGCAGGCCGGGTGCGGCCAAAGAGGGCCAAAGAGGTTATGACGCGATGACGCGATGGATCAACAATACGGGCGGATACGCCGTGCGGGCGCTTTTGGGGGTGCTGGCTGGCGGGCTGGCGGTTTTTGCGCCGGCATGGGCCGGCGATGGCGACGGCAGCGAGAATGGCGACGCCGCCGTGGTCGAGGCGCGCGGTGAAACGGTCATGCTCGGCTATGTCGAGGATGCCGCGGTCGGCACGAAAAAACTGGCGATGAAAGCCAAGCTCGACACCGGCGCCGACACCAGTTCGATACACGCCTATGACGTGCGTCTTTATACGCGCGGCGAAAAAGACAACTGGGTCGCCTTTCGCCTGATCGGCAAGGACGGGCGCACCATAAGGTACGACCAGAACGTCATTCGCTTTGTCCACATCAAGGCCAAGCGCGGCGGCACGATCCGCCGCCCGGTGATACACCTGCCGCTTTGCGTCGGCGGCGTGTCGGGCCTTGCCGAGATCAATCTCGCCGACCGCGGCGATTTTGAATATGATATCCTGATCGGGCGCGAGTTTCTCGCCCATCGCATCGCCGTGGATTCAGGGCGCACCTTCGCTGCCGAACAATCATGCGAGAGCGATAATGACGAGTAGCATGCGGCGGGCCTGGGTTCTCGCTGCAATTCTCATCGCCCTCGGGCTTGGCGTTTTCCTGATCAAAACCGTGCGCATGCATTTCCCGCTGGCGCCGAACGCCGTCGCCACGATCTGGGATTATGAAGTTTATCTTGAATTCGACGGCCGCGACGAGCCGGCGCGGGTCGAAATTTATCTGCCTGCCAATGATGTCAAACGCATCTTTTCTCAGGAAGAGTTTTACAACGGCCCGTTCGGGCTCAGCCTGACCGACGAGGCGGGCACGGCCAATCGCAAGGCGACGTGGACATACCGGTTTCCGTCCAACAAAAAAGTGCTGCGCTTCACCGCCCAGACAATCGGCGAGACGCCGTCGACGCCTCTGCCCGAGACGTTCACCGGCAGCGAAACTGAAGAATTGCCGTTTGAGGAAGACAATCTGAAACGCCAGGCGTTTATTGTCTGGGCCGCCGATATGCGTCGGCGGTCGGCCGACGACAAATCGTTCGCGGACCTGACGCTGGCGGAGATTTTTGAAGGCCGCGGCCCCGGCGGCGATAAAAGCGCCGATGAAATTGCGGTGCTGCTGGGCGATCTGCCGGCGCCGCTGGCGCGGCTTGAACTGGCGCGCCAGACCTTTCAGGCGCAGGGCATCCCTGCGCGCATCGCCAATGGCGTTTACCTCGCCGAGGCGCGCCGGCGCGTCGAGCTTCGCCACTGGCTGGAATATCACCTCGACGGCGACAGCTTCCGGTATTTTCCCGGCGGCGCGCCGACCCGCTTTTTCACCATCTGGTACGGCGCGGACGACCTTGTCGCCGATAGCGGCGTCGACGAGATGGAATACCAGATTTCCTTGCAGGCGCGGCGCAATGCGGCGATTGACGTGGCGCGCAACGCCGGGCCGGAATATGATTTCATCAATCACTGGTTCAGCTTCAACGACCTGCCGTTGACGACGCAACTGGTCTACAAGGTGCTGGTGACGATCCCGGTGGGGATTTTGATCCTCGTGTTCCTGCGCCAGTTCATCGGGTTCAAAACGCTTGGCACGTTCATGCCGGTGCTGATCGGCATCGCGTTTCGCGAGACCGCGCTGGTGAACGGGCTCATCTTGTTCACGGCGCTGATCGCGCTCGGCCTTGGCGTGCGGTTTTATCTGGAAAGGCTGCAATTGCTGCTGGTGCCGCGGCTTGCCGTGGTCGTCGTTTTCATCGTCATGTCGATGGCGGTGATCACCATTGCGATGTCGAACGCCAATCAGGCCATCGGCCTGTCGATTTCGCTGTTCCCCATGGTCATCCTGACGATGACGATCGAGCGCATGTCAATCGTGTGGGAGGAGCAATCGGCCGGCGAGGCGATCAAACAGGGCGCCGGGTCGATGGCGGTCGCGGCGATCACCTATCTCGCGATGACCAACGCGCAGGTTGAATACATGATGTATCAGTTCCCCGAACTGTTGCTGGTGATCATGGGGCTTTGCGTGCTGATGGGCCGCTATACCGGCCTGCGCCTCAGCGAGTTGTGGCGGTTCCGGGAGCTGGCGCGGTAATGGTTTTCCGCTCGATTGCAGCGTTGAAGCGCAATGGCGTCATCGGCATCAACGAACGCAATATCCGTTACGTCAATCATCTCAATCCGCGTAAACTTCTGTACACGGTTGATGACAAGCTGGTGACGAAACAACTGGCGGAAAAAGTCGGCATTCCGACGCCCGAGCTTTATGGCGTGATTTCAGACGCTCGCGACATGCGCCGCCTGCCTGACATGATGCAACACGCCGGCGGGTTCGTCATCAAGCCGGCCCAGGGCTCGCAGGGAAAGGGCATCATGGTGATTGACGGGCCGCTGAAAGGCGGCTGGCGCCTCGCCAATGGCCGCCGCGTCGAGATTGACGAGATCCGGTTCCAGATCAACAACATCCTGTCGGGCATGTATTCTCTCGGCGGCCAGCCCGACAAGGCGCTGATCGAATATCGCGTCAAATTCGACGACGTATTCGGCGCGATTTCGTTCAAGGGCGTGCCTGACATCCGCGTCATCGTCTTGAAGGGCGTTCCCGCCTTTGCGATGCTTCGCCTGCCGACGGCGGAATCCGACGGCAAGGCGAATTTGCATCGCGGCGGCGTCGGCGTCGGCGTCGATATCGCGACCGGACAAACCCAACTGGCGATGCAGTTCGACCAGTTGATTGAACTTCATCCCGATACGGCGCATCCGCTGAACGGCGTGCAGACGCCGCACTGGGACGACATTTTGCTGATGGCCGCGCGCTCGTACGACGTCACCGGGCTCGGTTATGTTGGCGTCGATGTCGTGCTTGATCGCGAAAAAGGCCCGATGCTGCTGGAATTGAACGCCCGGCCGGGGATTTCGATCCAGATCGCCAACCGCAAGGGCTTGCGGTTCGCGCTCGACCGCGCCGAGGCGATTGCGCAGAAAAATCTCAACGCCCCGGCGCGCGTGGCCGAGGCGAAAAAAGCGGCGGGCGAACATGACGCTGACGCAGCGCCTTGCGAACCGGATGCAAACGGTTGATTGCATAGTCTCGCGACGAACCGATATGCCGTTCGTCGGAAATTGCCCTACGCCGCGCGCAGTTTTTTCAAAAGCAGTGATTTTTTATCGGGGTGGGCGCTTGGCGCCGGCTCGATATTCAGGCGCGCCCGCTTGATGATGTCGCGCGCGAGCATCGGCGCTTCGGAACGGAACACCGTCTGGCCGTCGATATCGACATAGATGACGAAAAAGCCTTCTTCCGCGTCCATGGCATGACGCAGCAGCGAGGCGTCGAGCCATTCCATCGGCGCGCCGTTTTCGCGCGGGCGCTCGTCGCCATAGACCTCGATCACTTTCACGTCGTCGCGGATCAGCGCGGCGACCGCCGGCTTCAACAGCCGGCGCTGGATCTTGCAGGCATGGGCGTTGACCGACGGGCCGATTACGAACAGCGTTTTCTTCGGCGAAAACCTTTTGACGTCGGCGCCCCTGATGGCGGACTTCAAATCCGGCAGCGCAATTGGCCCGCGGGCGGAAAGCGCCGCCACGCCGCCAAAGATGATGCAGATCGCGATGATCAAAAACGTCAGGCCCATGGGGGAAACCTAGCCGAACGTCGTTGCCGGGGCGTTAATGATTTTCCCCGAATTGGTGAAAACGCCGGCTTTCCGACAAAAAATTAACCTTATCCCCAGGGCGGGACCGTGATTTTCCACAGGACGGGCCCCTTTTTCCACAGGTTTTCCCCTTCGGACATTCCGAAAGATCTGCCCGAAAGATCTGGACGCCCTCGCTTCTTTGATGCGCGATTTGAGACGAAAAACCGGAACGCCGCTTTTCCTTCAAAACGCTTAGAACAGCGGCTGTTTCAGCGATTTTCGCCACGCCATGGTGCGCGCCATGCCGTCGGCGAGGGTGGTTTGGGGCGCATAGCCGAGCACACGGCGCGCCTTTGAGATATCGGCCCAGGTGCGCTCGACATCGCCTTTCTGCATGCCCTTGAAGACTTTTCGGGCCTCGATGCCGAGTTCTTTCTCAATCAGCGCGACCATCGTCATCAGCTCTTCGGGGCGGTCATTGCCGAGATTGAACACGCGGTGGAAAACCTCGTCCGCGCCCGGCGGCGCGGCGGCGGCGGCCAGCACCCCGGCGACGATGTCGTCGATATAGGTGAAGTCGCGGCCCATCTTGCCCTGATTGAAAATCTCAATCGGTTCGCCCTTCAGCATCTTTTCCGAAAAGATGAGATAGGCCATGTCGGGCCGGCCCCATGGTCCGTATACGGTGAAAAACCGCAGGCCCGTCAGCGGCAGCCTGAACAGGCGCGCATAGGATGACGCCATCAACTCGTCGGATTTCTTGGTGGCGCCGTAAAGCGACACCGGCGCGTCGGTGCGGTCGTCCTCGGCGAACGGGGTTTTCTCGTTCGCGCCGTAAACCGACGACGACGAGGCGTAAACCATATGCGGGATTTCAAGCCGGCGCGCCGTTTCCAGCATTGAGACATGACCGACCAGATTGGCGCGCGCATAGGCGAACGGGTTTTCAAGGCTGTAGCGCACGCCCGCCTGCGCCGCGAGGTGGATGATCGCGTCAAACTTTCCCGATGCGGCATTGGTTAACGCGTCATGATCGGCGATATCGAGCTGATGGAAGGTAAACCCGATGCGCGGCGTCAACTGCGCCAGACGCGCGCGTTTCAGCGCCGGCGAGTAGTAATCGTTGATATTGTCGACGCCGACGACCTCGTCGCCGCGGTCGAGCAGCGCCATCGAGGTCGCCGCGCCGATAAAGCCCGCCGCGCCGGTAACCAAAACTCTCATCGCCGTTCCATCTGTTACGCGCCGGTCAATTTTTCCCGTTCAGCATTTCGTCGTACAGGCCCGCCGGCAGCGTGCGACGTCTATGCAGCATATAGGCCGAGATGGAAAGCATTGCTGCGGCGACCGCCAGGAACACAAGACGCGGGTCGGCCCCGGTCGAGGTGATGGCGAAAATCGCCAGCGAACCGGGGATGGCGAACGCCGCGTTCATGAACGCGCCCGCGGCCATGATCCGCGCCCGCACGCCGGCCGGCGCGCGCCGCTGCATCGCCGCCTGCAATGGCGCGATGTAAACCCCCATCAGGGCCGCGGTGGCGACGAAGGCGGCGCACAGCGTAAGCCCGATCGCCGAGCCGAAAAGCCCGCCAAGGGTCAGCGCGCCGTCCGCCGGGGCCGCCAGCGGGGTGATGAGATAGACGATGATCGCCAGCACCCCTGCGGCGCCGACCGCGATTGTCGCCTCGGCCAGGCCGGAGCGGTTTTTCGATAAACTTGCCGCGGTCACCGCGCCGATGCCGGCGCCGATGGCGAACAACCCGTTCAGCGCGGTGGCGACCATGGCGTTGGCGTGCAACGCATCGCGCGCGTAAAGCGGCGTGATCACCGTCACCGCCGTTGACAACAGATAGAACACCCCGACGCCGAACAGCGGCGGCGCCACGCCGCGCGCGCCCAGCACGATGCGGAACATCGCAAATGACTGGGTGGCGACGTTGAAATTGATGCGCAGGCCGGGCGCGTTGGCGGCGGCGAGCGGGGTCATCGACGCGGCGATAAAGCCAACGGTCGACGCGCTGACCAGCACCATGGCGACCATCGCGCCGCCGTTTTCGCGCGCGATCAAAAATCCGCCGACCGCATAGCCGACCAGGATCGCGGTAAACAGCCCGGCATTGCACAGCCCGTTGCCGCGCACCAGTTCGTTCGCCTGCAGATATTTCGGCATCGCGCCAATGCGCACGGGCGAGAAAAACGCCGACTGCGCGCCCATGCCGAACAGCATCATCGTCGCCAGCAATCCGTTGCCTGACGAAAATGCGTATGCGGCAAGCAGCATCATCGCGACTTCGGCAAGCTTGGTGCGGCGAAACATCAGCGAGGTTTCAAACCGGTCGGCGAGCTGGCCAGACAGCGGCGAAAAAATCATGATCGCGAACGGCAACAGCGCGCCGATGAAGGGGATTGAATTGTCGCCGTTTTCAAAGCCCGGCGTTCTGATGACGCCATAGGAAACCCCGATCAGCAGCGCCTGGCGTAGCGTGTTGTCGGAAAACGCCCCGGCGGTCAGCGCGATCCACATCGGCAGGAAGCGGCGCTGGAAGAACAGCGGCCCGCCGGTATCGGTATTGGCGGGTCGTGGCTCAGCCGTTTCGGGGGGCGTTTCAGGGGCGGGCGTGGTCATTGCGCCGCCAGTTCGCGTTTTATCGCATGCGTCGCCGGCTGCTTCTTGTTTTTGCGCCGGGCTGTCGCCGGTTCGGGGTCGGGCAGGGGCGCCGGCAATGCGCCGCCGCCAAGCCTTGCGCCGTCAGGCCCGGCATCGCCAAAGCCGGCAAGTTCTCGCGAGCGGGTTTCGATCGCGCGCTCAAGCCGCGTCATGAACTCTTCCTTTTCGAGGCCGGGCGCAATCGGGTCGAGAAATTCGATCACCGCCTCGCCCGGCGTCATCCTCCATTGCTGCTGCGGCCAGCGCAGGCCGAGATTGGTGGCGACCGGCACGGCCGGACATCCGTAGGCGGAATACATGTGATAAACGCCACGGCGATAACGGTAATGCGCGCCGACCGGCGCCAGATGCCCCTCGGGATAGATCAAGATGCGCCGCCCCTCCGCTTGCGCGTTTTTAAGCTCGGTATCGACAAGGCGCGCCCGCGCATAGGCCCCGCCGCAATTATCAACGATGATTGCCCCCATTTTGCGCAAAATGCCACCGAGAAGCGGAATTTTTTCCAGATGATCGCCAGTGACGAAGGCGAGGTCGAAAAATTGCGCGAACATGACGATGCCGTCGCCCCAGCTCTGGTGTTTGGCGGCGATGATCGCCGGCCCGTCGGGCACGCGCTCGCGGCCCCTGACGACAATGCGAATGCCGGCGATCGTGCGCATCCAAAACACCATGGTGCGGGTGTAGATCGTGATCCACGCCATCATCGGCTTGCGCGACGGCAATAGCGCAAGCGCCAGCGCGAAAAGGCCGAAGAAAATCGACGTTATCCAATAGGCAAGGCGAAAAAGGGTCGAACGCATGACTGATCGCTCCGTTTACGGAAAAAATTTTCTGTCAGGATTGTATGGGCCGCATCACCGCCAGCGCCGCGATTTTCAGCGCATCGCCATGGCGCGCCAGCGGCCCGTCAAGGCGGCCATAGGCGATTTGCTGGGCGGTCTGCAAGACGACGCCAAGCGCCATGCCGGCGACAAGGCCGGCGTCGGCGCGCACGATTTCGCCGCGGCCCATCGCCTCGATGATAATCTCTTCGGCGGCGTCGACCGGGTTGTCGGTTCCCGGCGGCGTCGGCAAAAACCGGTGCGCCTGCAACAGGTGAAACACAAAGGCCGGCCAGTCGGCGCCCGCCGCGTGCGCATAGGCGTCGACGATGGCGGCGGTCCTTTCGGCGACGCCGTCAGCGGGCGCGGCGGCGGTGCGGATGAGGCCGGCAAGGCGCGCATGGATGGCGGTGAACACCTCGCCAGCCAGGGCCTCCTTTCCCGGGAAATGACGATACAGCGCCCCTTCCGACAGGCCGGCGGCGGCGGCGATCTCGCGCGTCGTCGCGGCGTCGACGCCCTTGGCGACAAACACCTCAAGCGCGGCCCGGCGGATGCGCGCCGGGGTTGAGCCGTCATCGGGCAGCAGCGGGCTGTCGATGGGCGGCGCGTCAGCGGATTGGGCGGCGGTGGTCATTGGCTCCCCTTATACTGAGTGTGATTCACAGTAAACAATCACTCACATATAGAACGGATCAGTTTCAATATCAAGTGAGCGCTCACATATTATGAGGCTGGGAATTGGGTTGAGGGTGAGAGGGCCGGGCCGGCGAGGGGCGCGCCAGTGAGAGACGTGGGTGGCTTGCGTTTCCCTTACGCCGCCTCGTCGGAAGGCGGAATTCGGGCAGCCGGGGCGGGCCGCCGGAGAGATTTTTGAAAAAAAATCCGTTAACCAATTATCCTGTTGAAATTGCAGGGAAACAAAAATCTATCCCGCCACTTATCCCCCGACTTATCCCGCCACTTATCCCCGCATCTATCCCCCGACTTATCCCCCTCCCTCAAAGGCGCCCTAACATGCTTGTCAGTCGAGGCGTGGAGAGGCGGTTGAGCGCTCCGTTCTCAAACGGTTTCGACCTGGTGCGCGCGCGCCGCGGGCCCCGCGAAACGGACGGGCCTTCGATGCGCGACGGCGAGGCGCCGGGCTTTGGAGTTTCCACCGGAAACGAAGACGGCCGGATCAGCCGATAAAACACCAGGGCGCAAGGGCGAGAGCCGGAGCGCCGTGCGCGGGGCGCAATGCGTCCCACTTGTTTTACTACAGAAGGATGCAGCGCGTCCCGCGCAACCTCTCTTTTGTTTATGCTTTCGAGTTCGACGGAACTGCGGAGGTGGTGATGTATGGAAGTACAAAATAAGCTTGCGGTTTATGTTTTGCCGGTTTCTCAAACTCCGCTCACCCCGACGTCCTTCGGCGAAGGCCGACAGATCAAAAAAGATTCGGGGTCCATTTTCGAGCGCGGGTATGGATCCCGGCTCTCTATGTGTGTCGGCCTTCGCCGAAGGGCGCCAGGATGAGCGGCGTGGGGTTGGCGCCTGTCATAATTGCGACCGCATGGGTGCGCGGAGGGGGTGGCGAGTGTTTTCCGCAAACCGCTTCGTCGGAATGAGCCGAGAATGGGCGCCGGGATGGCGGCGAAAGTCGCCGATGCGCGAAATCCCTATAAAAACGCCGCACCCGGCGCCAAAGCTCACGCCGCGCCCCAAGGGGGCGCCCGCAACCAGCACAAAAGTTCCGACCGCAAGGCCGCATCATTCAGTCATGGATTCGTCGGATATGGAATCTTCAGGGCAAAGCGGCCTATGGCTGGCCGGTCGTCCAGAAAGCGCTCGCCCATGCCGCTGATCCAGCTCATCGTTCTCGCCATCGTCCAGGGGATCACCGAATTCCTGCCCGTGTCGTCGTCGGCCCATCTCATTCTCGCGCCGCTGGTCGCCGACGGGTGGGCCGATCAGGGGCCCTTGATTGACGTCGCCGCCCATATCGGCTCGCTCGCCGCCGTCACCGTTTATTTCCGCCACGAGACCGGCATGCTGGTGCGCGGCGGGTTAGATTTCGTCACCCGCAAGACGAGCGCCGACGCCCGGCTGTTCACGCTGATTGCGGCGGCGACCATTCCGGTGCTGGCGTTCGCCGGCCTCTTCGTCGCCCTCGACATCGTCGACGCCCTGCGCTCGCCCTATGTGATCGCTGCGACCTCGATCTTTTTCGGCGTGCTGTTATGGCATGGCGACCGTGCGCCGCAGACTCGCGAAGGCCTCGCCGGCGAGGGGCTGGCGCGCGTCACCTGGCGCGAGGCGATGACCATCGGCCTCGCCCAGATGCTGGCGATCATCCCCGGCACCAGCCGGTCCGGCGTCACCATGACGGCGGCGCGCTATCTTGGCTGGCCGCGCGACGAGGCGGCGCGGTTCTCGATGCTGCTGGCGATCCCGACAATTTCGGCCTTCGGCCTGTTCGCCGGCATCGAACTTGTCGCCGACGGGGCTCAGGCGACCAAGGCCGCCGCTGCGATTGTCGCGGCGCTGTCATTCATCACCGCCTATGCAACCATCGTCGTCTTTATGCGGCTGACAAAAAACATCAGCTTCACGCCGTTTGTGATCTATCGCATTGCGCTGGGCGTCCTGCTGCTGGCGTTCGCCGGCCGGCTGGGGGCGTGATGGCGCAATCGCAGGGCATCAAAATCGCGACAACGCCGCGCGAAACCGATAGGCTGGGCCGCAGGAGCAAAACCGGGCGCGCCGCCTTTTGTCGCGCGCGCAGGTCAATTTTTGGGGAAAAGACATGAACTTTCCGGTTCTCAAGGCGCTTGGCGCGACCTTCGGATATCTCATCAGCCGCGCTGTTCATCTGGTGCAGGCGTTGTGGCTGCCCGGCCTGCTGATGATCGCCGCGATGGCGTGGATCATGCCGGATTACATTGACGCGACGCTGGCGGTTGAGCGCATGGGCGACACCGCCGATCCCGCCGAGGCGATGAAGGCGCTTGGCGCGATGATGGGACCGATGGGGCTGTTGCTGCTGGCCTCGGCGATCTTTTATCCGATGATGATCGCGGCCAGCCTGCGCCATGTCGTGCGCGGCGACGAATTGAAGATGCCGTTTTATCTCAATTATGGCGGCGACGAAATTCGCATCGCGCTTGCTTATATCCTGCTCATTGTTCTGGTCAGCATCGCCGCCGGCGTTGGCGCATTGGCGCTGGGCGTGCTTGCGGTGGCGCTGGCGGCGGCGCTTTCCGGCGCCGGGGCGGCGATCGCCGGGGTGATCGGCGTCATCGCATTCGCGGCGCTCATCTGGTTCATGCTGCGCCTGTCGGTGATGTTCGCCGCGTCCATCGGCACCCGCACGCTGGGGCTGGCGCAGTCATGGTCGGCGACAAAAGGCGCGGTCTTTTCGCTGTTTGCATTCTGGCTGGTAGTCATCATTGCGCTGATGGTTATCGCCGGCGTCTACTTCGCGGTGTCGATGCCGGAAATGTTCGGGTTCTATGGCGAGTTGATGAAAGCCGGCGCCGATCAGGCGGCGCAAAGCGAAATTTCCGCGCGCATGATGGAATATCAAAGGAGCCTTTATACGTTTGGCGGGCCCAAATTTTTCGTCTACACGATCGCCACCTATGTTTATCTGATTGTGCAGACGGCGATCTGGGGCGCGGCGAGCGGCGTCGCCTGGCGGTATCTGTCCGATGACGGATCAATTTCGTCATGACGGGGTGTCGATGTATAGTGATGTAAGCGCCGATGGCGTGCGCGCGGCGGCGACCCGGCTTGACGGGTTCGCGGTCAGGACCCCGCTTCTTGAAAATGAATGGCTGAACGAACGCGCCGGCGGGCGCGTGCTGATGAAGGCCGAAACGCTCCAGCATGGCGGCTCGTTCAAGTTTCGCGGCGCCATGAACCGGCTGTCGCAACTGACGCCGGCCGAGCGCGCGCGCGGCGTCGTCGCGTGGTCGTCGGGCAATCACGCGCAGGGCGTGGCGCGCGCCGCGCGGCTGTTCGGCGCGCCGGCGACCATCGTGATGCCGCGCGATGCGCCGGCGCTGAAAATCGCCCAGGTGCGCGCCTACGGGGCCGAGATCGTGTTCTTCGATCGGTATACGGAAGACAGGGAGGCGATTGGCCGGCGCCTCGCCGCCGAGGGTGATCGCGCGCTCGTGCCGTCCTATGACCACGTGCAGGTGATCGAGGGGCAGGGCACGCTGGCGCTCGAAGCGGTCGAACAGGCCGAGGCGCTCGACGCCTGGCTCGACGTGTTCATTTTCTGTTGCGGCGGCGGCGGCATGACTGCGGGATGCGCCGCCGCGCTCGCCGAGATCTCGCCGCAGACCGAGATCCATATCGCCGAGCCGGAAGGCTATGACGAGACCTGGGCCTCGATCAAAGCCGGCGCCCGCCTGAAGGCCGATGTCTCGCGCCGCACCATCTGCGACGCGCTGGCGACGCCGCTGCCGGGCGAGCTGACATTTCCGATATTACAGGCGCATGTGCGCGGCGGCGTCGCCATCGCCGACGCCGAGGCCGAAGCGGCGATGGCGTTCGCGTTCAAATATTTAAAACTCGTGGTCGAACCCGGCGGCGCGGTGGCGCTGGCGGCGCTGCTGAGCGGCAAATTCAGGGCCGACGGGCGCACCATTGCGATCACGCTGTCGGGCGGAAATGTCGATCCGGCGCTGTTTTCACAAGTTCTTGAGCGCCATGGTTAACCCGAAAACCGCCCTAATTGGGTCCTCAAGCCGTCTACATTGAAATGTTATAAAATCCTCCTACCTATCAGGGAGCACGCCACAGGGCTGAATTCACGCTTTGATAGCCAATCTGTGGTGCGATGAACGACGGCGGAGGGCTGTTCCGCCGAGATTGGAGTGAGGCTGATGGCTGGACGCAAGCAAGGGAATGACGACCTGACGATCGCCGGCGCGCACGCGCCGACCTCGCGCGAGCTTGCCGCCCTGGGCGGCAAGAAGCTGGTCTACGTGCGCACCGTTCTCGCGCGCGAGGTTCAGGACGAACTTGTCGACGACGACACGGGCGCCTTGATTGATATTCCGGGCGACACCACGCTTTATTCCGTACACGCCTCGGACGGCCAGCGCATCGCGCTGGTGGGCGACCGCGCGCTCGCCTTCGCCGCCGCGCGTCAACAGGAAATGAATCCGGTCAGCGTTCATTAACGCAACGCAGGCTCGGGCGGCGTTTAACGCCCGCGCCTAATTTCACTGAAATTAAGGTTGCGCCAGATCGCGTTTACGCGGCGTGCGGCTGCGCGGTTTCCATCGCGATTGCATAAAGCGCTTCGGGCGATTCCGCGCCTTTCAGCGCCTCGCGCGAGGCGTCGTCCTTCAACAGACGCGAGACCTTGGCGAGCGCTTTCAGGTGCGCCGCGGAAGCGTGCGCCGGCGCCAGCAGCACGAAAATAAGATCCACCGGCTCGTCGTCGACGGAATCGAAGTCGACAGGCTGGTCCAGCTTGGCCATCACCCCGACAATTTCATTCAGACCGTCGATCTTGCCGTGCGGGATGGCGACGCCGCGCCCGACCCCGGTCGATCCCAATTGCTCGCGCGCCATCAGCGACTCGCGGATGGTTTCCGCGGGAACGCCGGTAATCTCGGCTGCTTTGCCGGCAAGGCTCGCCAGCGCCTCGCGCTTGCAGCGCGCGTGGAGATCAAAAACAATCCCGTCAGGGGACAGGATATCCTGTAAGCCCATTATCAAATCACCTGTTGCCGCGCTCATCGATGCAAGATTCGCAGCAATCTGTTTGCGACCCTGTTTACCTTCTTGAACCCGCTATAGCGCGATATCGCGCCGGCCGTGGTCATTGCGCCGGCCGTGGTCAGGGAGCCGGGTCGATCCACCCAATATTGCCGTCCCGGCGTCGGTAAACGACGTTGAGGCGACCATGAGCGGCGTTCTTGAACACTATTGCCGGCGTATCTGCAAGGTCTAATTGAAGAACCGCCGATCCGACCGTCATCTCGCGCAATGCGGTCTGCTGTTCGGCGACGACAACCGGCGCGGGATCATTGTCCTCAATCACGCTGTCGTCGGTTTCCGCCGGCAGCGGCGCCAGGGTGTAATAGGCGGCGGCCTCGGACGGCATCGGCTCTTTGCCGTTGGCGTGGTGGTTTTTCAGCCGGCGCTTGTGGCGCCGGACGCGCTTTTCCAGCTTTTCCAGCGCCTCTTCGAACGCCGCGTAGGCGTCGCCGCCATCGCCATGGGCCGACAGGAAAACCCCGGAATCGAGGTGGGCGGTCATTTCGCACTCAACCTGGTGGCGTTCTTTGGAAAAGGTGACCGCCGCCGCCGCGCCGCGCTCAAAATACTTGGTAACGCCTTCAGCGAGCCGGTCGGAAACATGCGTTTGAAGCGCGTCGCCGAGATCGATATTTTTGCCGCTGACCTGAATTTCCATGGGGGTGCCTCCGTGTTCGCCCGGCGCGCTCTTCGTGCGCCGGCGCCAGAAAACTATATCGGGTCGGCAGGGCCGAAATCAAAGACTTAAATCGCCTGGCGCAGGGCCGCCCGGCGGCGTTGCACTGACGAGGGGATATTCATGGTTTCGCGGTATTTGGCGACGGTCCGGCGGGCGATATCGACGCCGTCGGCCCGAAGGATCTCCACGATGCTGTCGTCAGACAGGACCTTTTCGGGGTCTTCCGCGTCGATCAGTTCGCGGATGCGGCAGCGCACCGCCTCTGCCGAGTGCGCCTCGCCGCCTGCGGTCGAGGCGATGGAGGCGGTGAAGAAATATTTCAGCTCAAAAATGCCGCGCGGCGTGACCATGTATTTGTTGGCGGTCACCCGCGACACCGTTGATTCGTGCATCGAAATCGCATCGGCCACGGCGCGCAGGTTTAGCGGGCGCAAATGCTTGACGCCGTGAACGAAGAACGCGTCCTGCTGGCGGACAATTTCGCTGGCGACTTTCAAGATGGTGCGCGCGCGCTGGTCGAGCGACTTGGCGAGCCAGTTGGCGTTGGCGAAATGATGGGTGAGGAATTCGGTGTCGTCCTCACGGCATTTCAGCTTTGAGACTTCCGCGTAATAGGTGCGGTTGACGAGGATTTTCGGCAGGGTTTCGGCGTTTAGTTCGATCTTCCAGCCGCCGTCGGGGGCCTGACGCACGATGACGTCTGGCGTCACGGTCTGTACGGTTTCGCCGCCATAGGCGTAGCCGGGTTTGGGCGTTAACGCGCGCACCTCGGCGATCATGTCGCGCACGTCTTCTTCATCGGCGCCGGTCGCTTTGATCAGCCCGCGCAAATCGCCTTTCGCCAATAGCTCGATATTGGCGATAAAGGCCGCCATCGCCGGGTCGAGCCGATCCTGTTCGCGAAGCTGTATCGCAAGGCATTCTTTCAGGTCGCGCGCGCCGACGCCTGCGGGGTCAAAGGTCTGTATCAGTTTCAGGGTCGCGTCCACTTCCGCCGCGTGAGCGCCCAGCCGTTCAGCGATCGCCTCCGTGGTGTCGCGCAAATAGCCGGCGTCGTCGATGAGGTCGATCAGATAAGCGCCGATGAATAATTGCTGCGCATCTCGTGTTGCAACGTGAAGCTGATCGGTCAGATGGTCGCCGAGCGAGATCTCCCTGGTCAGCGTTTCGCCAAACTCGCGGTCGTCGCCGTAATTGGCGCCGCCGCCGCCGACATTCGACCATTCATTGGATTTGTAGACGTCATCGGACGATAGCGTCGCCGGCGCGCGGGTGTCGTCGTCCTGATACGGGGTGTCGATCGCCTCCTGCGCGCGATAGGTCGCATCGTCGCCGTCAAGGTCGAGAGAGCTTGTATCGCCGGCGTTTTCCTTGCTGTCGCCGGATTGCGCCTCGCGGGCTTCTTCACGCGGCTCGGCGTCGTTCTCGTTCGCCCGTTCAAGAAACGGGTTTTCCTCAAGCTGCTGCTCGACGAAGTCTGAGAGCTCCAGATTGGACAATTGCAACAGCTTGATCGCCTGTTGCAATTGCGGCGTCATCACCAATTGCTGGGATTGCCGGAATTCAAGTTTTGGAGCTAACGCCACACGGCCCCCATCGAAATTCCCCTGTTACATCTGGAATCTGTCACCCAGGTAGACGCGCCGAACGTCCTTATCGCCGACGATATCGTTCGGCGCCCCTTCGATCAGCACTTCGCCTTCATGGATGATGTATGCACGGTCGATGATATCGAGCGTCTCACGCACGTTATGATCGGTAATCAGCACGCCGAGGCCGCGGTCTTTCAGGTGGATGACGAGTTCGCGGATATCGGCGATAGCCAGCGGGTCGATGCCGGCGAACGGTTCGTCCAGCAGCATGAACGCCGGGCCGGTCGCCAGCGCGCGCGCAATTTCGACTCGGCGGCGCTCGCCGCCAGACAGGGCAAGCGCCGGAGCATTGCGGATATGGGTGATGTTGAATTCGCTCAGCAAATCATCGATCAGCGCCTGCTGTTTGTCCTTGTTGCGCTCAACGAGTTCGACGACGGCGCGCAGATTCTGTTCAACGCTGAGGCCGCGGAAGATCGACGCTTCCTGAGGCAAATAGCCAAGTCCAAGGCGCGCGCGCTGGTACATCGGCAGCCGCGTGACGTCGTGGCCGTCAATCGAGATGGTGCCGTAATCGACGGGGATCAGCCCGGTGATCATGTAAAAGCAGGTGGTCTTGCCGGCGCCGTTCGGGCCGAGCAGGCCGACAACTTCGCCGCGTTTCACGCTCATCGAGACGCCGCGCACGACCGGGCGGCGCTTGAACGTTTTGCCGAGGTTTTCAGCAAACAGCCCGCCGCCGCCTTCAACCACCTTGGGGCGGCTGGACGTGCGGGGCTGGGTCAATTCCCCGGCCGAATGGGATGCGCTGTGCGGTTCCATACTCTCAGCCATTTAGCGGCGCCTCTCTTTAAGGTTTGGTGAAGTCAGGACGATTGTCCGCCCTGTTTGGCATAAAAAATGCCCCGAATGCGCCGTCCGCTGGGCGCGGTGAACAAAAGCTTTCCAGAATCAACCCAGTAGACAAGCTCGCCGCCGGTCATCACCTGGTCGCCCTGGGTGACGATGACGTCGTCGGAAATGGTGATGGTGCGCGCGGTCGCGTCATACAGGGCGCGCTTGCCGGTGATCGCTTCCGACCCGTTGGAATAGCGCACCGCGCCGATGGCGCGAATTCGGGTAAAGGATCCCCCGTTATCGAGATCGGCGACAAGGCGGTCCGCGGTTAAAATCGCCTCGCCCTGCACGGCGCGCACCGCTCCCGTCCAGATCGCGACGTCGTCGACAACCTCCAGCCGGTCGCCGGTGATGTCGATCGGCGCGTCGGTGATCTGCGGCGCAAGCTGGGCCTGCGCTGCTCCGGCTAAGGCGCTCATCGCGGCAGCGATCGCCGCCATAACGATATTATCACCCTGTCTCACTGGTCTTCCCCTGTTTGCGCATCCACGGGCGCGGCGCCCTGTGTTAGGTCGGCTTGCTTTGGATATAGCCGCATACTGACATTGCCCTCGAACACAATCAGGCCGTTACGGTTGTTGGCGTTCATCGCATCCGCTTTAAGGGTTGACCCGCCGGGGCCGTCGCCAATCACGCCCTGACCGCTGACAACCGTCTGGTCGTCGATCGACACCGTCGCCGTCGGCGTCTTCAACACGTAATTATCGCGGCCGATCGTATGTTCAAAGGTCACGCCGTCGCCCAATTCAAGCAGTTTGCTCTGGGAATCGAAAGTCCCCGCCGCCGCCTCGACGACTGAGCTTTTGGCGTCACCGGCCGTGACGGCGCGGGGTTTTTCAAGGTCGATCACCTTGTCGGCATTGGCGCGCTGCGTCGTCGACAGGGCGGTGATTTCATAAGGATTCCCCTGCGCGTCAACGCCGGAAAAGCGCAGATTCGAAGTTTGCAGGCTCTGCGGAGTCGCCTCAAGATTGGCGAAATCATTCAAGAAAGCTTCGTCCGACTGGGTCGAGCGGGTATTCAGAAAGAAGATCGCGATCAGGCCGACGGCGATCGTTGGCAGGATGATCCGCAGCCGCCGGGTCAAGGTCGCCCGCGCCGCCGCCGCCTCGCCGGTGGTGCGCTGGCGTATCGTCAGCGTTTCCAGCATGCCCGTGGCGGTGCGGGGCGCGCTCCGGGTCTGGTTGTTGCTGACAGCGTTGGCGGACATTTTATCCCAATCGGCAGGTGTTAACGGGGGCGCGCCGGGCGCCGCCTTTTTCGCATGCGTTCATGGCCTAATATAGTCATCCTGCGGGGGTTTCCGCACGTCCCGGCGTGTTTTTTCCGGATTGTTTTTCTCGCATGAATTCAGCGCGAGAATTGATTCTGCCGGCGCAACCGGGCGGCGTAGGCCGACGCTCGCCCGTCCGCCGGTCATGAATGGGCCAAAATGTCCACCTCGCTCCAGCCGGCGAGGTCGAGAGCGGCCCGGGTCGGCAGGAAGTGAAAACAGGCATTGGCGTATTCGGTGCGGTTTTCCCGCGCCAGCATGGCGTCAAGTTTTTCCTTCAGGGCGTGCAGGTAAAGAACATCCGAGGCCGCATAGTCGATCTGGGCGTCGGTCAGCGTGTCCGCCCCCCAATCCGATGACTGCTGCTGCTTGGAAAGATCGACGCCGATGAGGTCGCGGGCGAGGTCCTTCAGCCCGTGCCGGTCGGTAAAGGTCCGGGTCAGGCGTGAGGCGATTTTGGTGCAATAGATCGGGGCGGTTTTGACGTGGAGCCATTGCTGGAAAGCGGCGATGTCGAAGCGTGCGAAATGAAAGATCTTCAAGACATCCGGGTCGGTCAGAAGGCGCTTGAGGTTCGGCGCGGCGTAGGCGTCGCTGGCGAGTTGCACCAGATGCGCGTCGCCCTTGCCGTCGGAGAGCTGAACGACGCAAAGCCGGTCGCGGTGCGGGTTAAGGCCCATGGTTTCGCTGTCGACGGCCACGCTGGCGCCAAAGCTGAGTCCGTCGGGCAGATCGCCCTTGTGCAGGTAATTTGTCATGGCGCTCCTGATCCGCACTGGTGGTTTGGCGTTGCGTGCGGGGCCCGCTCTAGCATCGCATGACGATTGTGAAAACCGGCTGAATAGGCCCTTGGCGACGGGCGATTTCGCGGGGAAAGGTTAACGCGGCCCCACGCCAGTATTCGCGCCAATCCTGACACGCCGGCCGCCTGTACTACGCCCGCCGGCGATAAAAAACCGCCTGCCGGGCCGGCAGGCGGTCTTGGTCCGAAAGAGCATCGCTTCGTTCAGTCGCCGCGCATGATTCCGAGGATGTTCAGGATGTGCACGAACAAGGTGACGAACGAGCCGTACAGGGCGAAGGCGCCGAATATCGACGCACGATCATTAGCCGCGCCGCCCTCGCGGTACATTTCCTTGATCATCTGCGTTTCAAACGCCGTGACCGCCGAGAAAACCAGCACCACCAGCGACGACGTCACAAGGCTCATCATCGTCGACTTGAAGATCAGTGCGTTGACGATGATTGCGATGATCAGTCCGATGCTCGCCATGAACAGGAAACTTCCCATCGGCGACAGGTCGCGTTTCGCGGTGTAGCCGTAAAGGCTGGTCGCGCCGAACACCGTCGCGGTGATGAAAAACGCCTTGTAGATTTCAACTGCGGCGCCGGCGGCGTTGAAAGCAAACAGCATTGGCGCAATCAACAGGCCCCACATCGCCGCATACACCCAGTAAAGCGCATGCGCGGCCGTTTTCGAGCCCGAGAAAATCACCTTCGGCGCAAACCAGCCTGCGCCCATGATGCCGGCGAACAGCACCCATTTGATCGGCGAGCCGGCGATCGCCATCACCATTTGCGGGTTGGAGGCGACAAAGAAGGAAACAAGGCCGGTCAGCGCGATGCCAAGGCCCATGTAATTGTAGACGCCGAGCATATAG
Organism: Parvularculaceae bacterium; assembly: GCA_041398145.1. Lineage (GTDB taxonomy): Bacteria > Pseudomonadota > Alphaproteobacteria > Caulobacterales > Parvularculaceae > Amphiplicatus. The sequence continues at coordinate 397,288 of JAWKVF010000003.1, forward strand.
GCGCGCAGCCCCTGGTCGATCGCCATGGCGTCGGGCCGGGCCGTCGTCGCGCCGTAATTCCTGCGAAGGTCGTTCATCGTGTAATCCAGCCTTTCCTGATTTGCGGATCGCCCGCAAATATCGGGACTTTGGCGGCGTCTTACAAGAGGCTGGCGACCGAAATCGGCTCGATTGTCACTTGTTTTTCAATGGTAAACGGCGTTTACGCTTTCACCAGCCGCGCCGCGAAAAACCCGTCCATACCGCCCATCATGAACGGCAGGGTGCGCAGATCGCCGTCCCGCGAGATCGCGGAAAGCCCGCCGATCTCTTGCGGTGAAACCGGCTTGCGGCTGACATCGGCGCGCCGCGCCAGCAACGCGGCAATCTGGCGTTCGCCCTCTTCGGGTTGTAGTGAGCAGGTGCAATAAATCAGGACCCCGCCGGGTTTTAAATATCCCAGCGCGTGATCGATCATTTTCGCCTGCATGGCGACAAGGGCTTTCAGATCGTCCTCGGTTTTCGACCACAAAATGTCCGGGTGGCGACGGATGGTGCCGGTGGCGGTGCAGGGCGCATCCAGCAACACTGCATCGACGGTTTCCGGCGGCGCCCAGTCGAGGGCGTCGGCCTTGATGGTTTGCGCGGCAAGGCGGGTGCGATGGAGGTTTTCAGACACCCGCTTCAGGCGCGGACCAGACAGATCCACCGCGATCACTTCGGCGCCGGCCGCGGCGAGCTGCATGGTTTTGCCGCCCGGCGCGGCGCAAAGATCGACGACGGTTTTGCCGGCCACATCGCCGAGCAGCCGCGCCGGCAGGGCGGCCGCGGCGTCCTGAACCCACCACCGCCCGGCGTCGAAGCCGGCAAGCGCCGTTACGTCGGCGCCGTCGCTCAGGCGAACCGATCCGGTCTGCACCACCACGGCGCTGGTCTGGCTGGCGATTTCGGCCGCCTCGGCGGGGTCTTTCGCGGTGAGGTCAAGGGCGGCCTCAACCGTGTTGGCGCGCGCAATCGCCCGCGCCTGCGCCGGGCCATAGGCGCGTTCCCATCCGCGCCACATCCATCCCGGCGTGTTGACCCGCTCAGGCAGTTTTTCAAGGCGTTCCGGGCCGGCCTTGGCGATCTTGCGGGCGATGGCGTTGATGAGGCCCGCATACCCGGAAATTTCCCGGAAATCCTGCGTGATCGCCACTGCGGTGGAGACAACGGCGTGATCGGGTGATTTCAGCACCAGCGATTGCGCCGCCGCGATCCGCAATATGTCCTGGGCTCTGGCCGCGCGCTTAGGTAGCGGCTTGTCGATATATTCGCCAATGATGTGGTCAAGGCCGCCGCGATAACGCAGGACCGTCGATGCAATCGCCCGCGCCAGGCCCCTGTCCGGCCCCTCCAGCGCGGCGAATGAGCGGCATTCGTCAAGAGCGTCATCCAGCGTCAGACCCTTGCTGACGAGGGTGAGGATATCCAGCGCTGATCGCCGCGCCGCGGTTCCCGGCGGCGGTGGCGGAGGTGGGGCATCCTTTTTTCCAGTGTTTTTGCGCAGTTCGGTCATGGCTGCGCCTTCAATCACGCGCGATGGCCAATGTCACGCGCAAAAGCCGGTTTTCGCCGCGCCGCCTGTTTCTCGCGGAGTTGCGTTGGCGCAAATTCAGGCTAGGATAAATGTTAACGGACGCTGGGGAGTCCGGTTTGAGCTTGAATTGGGGTTTTTATGTCAAAATCTTTCCATCGCGCGTTCGTCGCGCTTGCCGTCCTTGGCGCATCGGCCACTGGCGCTGCTACGGGCGCCTATGCGCAGGCCGGCGATCCGCTGACCAATCCGCGCGGTATTGTTGCGAATTTCGACTCGGCGAATCTCGGCCCGGTGCTCACCGAACTTGGCGTCGTCTGGCAGGAGCGTTCGCTTTCGAACGGTCAGCGCTTTATCGCAGCCAGCGTCGGCTCGGCCAGCTTCAACATCATCCCGGCCGCGTGTACGGGCGCCAACCAGACCAATTGCGTCGGCGCGAATATCGTTGCGGTCTATACCAGCGATTATATCAACCCGCAGTCGGTTTCGGCGTTTAATCAGGCGCTGCCGTTTGTCAGCGCCGGCATATCAAGCGACAATACGACGGCTTATGTTTCCCGCTATGAAATCGCCGATTACGGCATTCCCCGGGGCAATGTCGCATCGAGCATCATCAACTTCCTGGTTGCTTCGGACATGTTTGAAAAGCAGACGTCCGGCGCGCGCACCGTCAGCGCCGAGGGGTATGCGGACGATATGTCGGCGGCGTATCTGAATACGCAGTCCGGCGAGGCGATTGGCGTTAACGTTGCGGCATCCGGCGACAACTCGCTCGCGTCGATGCACTATGCGGAAGCCGCCGCGACGCCCCAGCTTTTCCGTGTGCTGAAAGAATCGCGCGGCGTGCCGCGTAACAAAATTCAAAACATCACTGAATGAGTTTTCGTACAAACGAGAGTCTTTGAAAGCGCCCCATGGGCGCTTTTTTTGTTGGTTTTCGTCTTTATGCGGATGTGCGAATGAAACGCATATTCATAATTTTCTTGGATTTCATATACTTGCTCTCATTCCAAGCTTGCATCGCAGCGCGCGCGTTCTAACCTGTGGCCGCGCCTCCCCCCTGTCTGCCGGCAAGGCCGGCAGACAGGGGGGAGGCGCGTTGAGGGAAGGGGATCGGTTTGATCGGCGACAAGATCGAACAGGCCCTGCTGAAGACCCGAACGATCCGCGCTCAGACGTGGGTTTTCGGGGTTATTGGCTGGGCGGTTATATTTTTCCTGCTGGCGTTCGGCGCGCTCGTCGAGGACGCGGCAAGAGCCGCCGCGAACCGCAATGAAACCCGGTTCGGCGTAGTGGCCGATGCCGCGCTCGCTATCGCACGCATTCCCGTAACCGCAAAGCAAGTAGTCTCAAGGCTTGGCAAGAACGACCTCGAAGCGCGCGAACAACGTTTCGACGGCGTCTTCGGGTTCGAGCGGGCGCCCGCAAGCCATGAAGATGACCGCAGCGCTGTGATAATTGCGCGTTATGATAATGATGCCGCGAGATCGGTCGCGGAACTGGTCAGTCTGTCCGACGGTGCGGTCCTTCACAAATATGAGCCGCCGATAGATGAGTTGATCGCTCGCTCGGATCTTTCGCCCGATCAGGTCGACTACGCCAACGATAAAAACCCGCATAGATTCATGATCAGCCACCCTCTTCTGGAGGCGGATGGCTCGATACTATTTCATGGAATGTATACGCCGATTGTGAAGGTCGACCGGTGTTCGCGAATTGTCTGGATAATCGACCGCGTCTTCCATCACTCGATCGAACGCGGCCCCGACGGCGCTTACTGGACGATTGAAAAGCCGTCCAACCCGCGATTGAAATATGTCGGACACGATTATGCCGATGATAAAATCGTAAAATTCAGCCCGAACGGCAAGGTGCTTTTCGAGCGTTCCATAACCGATATCTTCATCAAGAATGGTCTTTCGAGTCTCGTTTACGGGCAGGGCGCCTATCAGGATGAGGTGTTCCATGCAAACGACGTGCAGCCAGTCATGGCGGACGGCGTTCTGTGGAAGAAAGGTGATCTGTTTTTAAGTCTTCGGAACAGATCAATGATCGCACTTTATCGTCCGTCAACAGATAAAATCATCTGGAAGAAGGCGGGGCCGTGGATGATGCAGCATGATGTCGACATTCTTGATGATCATCGTATCGCCATTTTCAGCAATAACGCGGTAACGACGCCTTATGGCGAGCGCGTCGCCGGGAATAATGAAACCATCATTTATGACTTCGCCACGAAGACAACATCCTCGCCGTTTCGAAAAGCCTTCAAGAAACTGGACATTCGCACCGTAAGCGAAGGGCGAAGCGAGATTCTTGAAGATGGCGGCGTCTTTATAGAAGAGCAGAATTACGGGCGGCTTGTTCGCCTGAATTCGGTTGGCGATCTTGATTGGCAATATGTCAATCGCGCCAGCGACGGCAAGGTCTATCTCGTCCGGTGGAGCCGGTTTGTGCCTGAGGCGGAATTAGCCGCTCAGCGCCCGATACTGTCGCAGCGTGAATGCGAGGCGGTGGGCGAACAGGTGACCTTGACGAAACAAATGGGGCGGCAGGCATCGGGGGCGGACGAACGTGGTTGATCTAAATTCTGGGGACGGGTCGGGGACGCCGCAGGCGGAAAGCAAGAACGCCAACAAGGTTCTGGCGTTTATTCAACGCATCGATCCTGCGGTCGCTGCTTTCGCGGCGGCGCTGGTCATGCTTGGCGTGGTCTATGGAATGGCGGCGGTGCGGCTAAATCTTTTTCCCTATACGATGGCGCAGGACGCCGTCATCGCCGCCAAGGCGCTGGGGGCCATCGAAGATGACGAACTGATGACGGGTCTTATCCGCATGGATGAGAACGCCCCGTCCACGCCGAAAGTCGAGCAAGTGGCGCCCAACGGGAGCGGTGGTGAATACCTCCTGGTAACCGGCGGGTCCGGCGAATATTTGAGCGAATGCCCGACCTGGGGATGTCTTGCATGGATCATCGACCGGTCAGGCAATGTCGTACACAAATGGGAAGTCGATTTCGATGAGTTGTTCGGCGATCTGGGTCGCAAAATCAAAGGCCGGCGAAAGACGCTGAACATGTATCCCGTCGGCCTGGCGCCCACTGGCGACGGCGGGCTCTATGTTTCCTTCCATGGACGCAACACATTCCCATACCAGATCGGCATTGCGCGCATATCGGAGAGCGGCGACGTGGTGTGGAAGCATTTCGACAATGCCCATCACTGGATCACCGTCGGCCCAAAAGGGAATGTCTATGCGCCGTCGATGAGGATTTTAAAAGCGCCCGAACAGTTCGGCGACAGCGGCGTCAATGTGCGCTGTGATCGTAACGTATATAACGAAGGCGTTCGAATTTATTCACCTACAGGTGAAATCCTGCGCGAACTGAGTATTCTCGATTTGTATGAAAAGTCAGACCTTCCGGGTCTGTACTACAGCATACAGAATGATTGCGATCCGGTGCATCTCAATTCCGTGGATGTCGCGACAGCGGCCATTGCAGCAAGGAACCCGCTGGTTGATGAGGGCGACATTCTGGTGTCGATCCGGGAGCCAAGCGCGATTGCGCTGATTTCGCAAAAAACCGGCGCGATCAAGAAAATTCATATTGGCCGCACAGCGGCGCAACACAGCGCGAACTTTTTACCCGACGGCAACATCCTGGTGTTCGACAATCAGGGCGGTGACCGCGATCTCGGCGGCACCCGCATGGCGCGGGTCAACATTGAAACCGGCGAGGTGAGTACGGTTTATCCCACCCGCGCCGATCAGCCATTCGTTCCCGTTGCGTCGGGCGACGGGGGGCAAATCGATGTTAGCGCGGACGGGACGCGCGCCTTGATGTCGCTCAAGACGCAATCGCGTGTGGTGGAAATCGATCTGGCGAGCGGCGAGCCGTTGTGGACAATGGAATTTGCGTTCGACTTTTCCGATTTTCTCGAACAGCATCACATTAAAGCGCAAACGCCAAAAGGCTATTTCAGGCCGTATGGCGTTTATTACATCGACCCGGCCAGTTTTGGCCTTCCCGCGCTTGTGCGACTGGCGTCAAGCACAGGTTAGTGCGTGCACACGCCCACACTGTTGCAGAGCTGGACTTTGTTTGAACGGCGCGGCCACCGGGCGGACATTTTGGAAAGCGTCAGCGGACCGATGACTTTTTGCGTGATTGACGAAACGTAATTGTAGTCAGCTTCACCGATGATGACCGACGAGGTGTCGTCGAGAATCGACGTATCCAGATCGCCATGATACAGCGAGCCTGCGGCATACGGCGTTGCGCCTGTCGAATCGTAGCTCCAGTGGACTCTCGCCAGATTGAACGTGGTGTCGTAATAGACGCTGATCACGGTGAACGTCGCATCTATGTCACGCGAGTCGATGATGTCTTCCATGCCGACAAACAGATCATCCAGCGCGTCTGTCGTCACGGACGTCTCCTGGGCGACGAGGTCTGACAGCGTATTGGCGGAAAGGATGACTTTTCTGTTGGCTGAAAGCGCCGCCGATCCTTCGACCACGCCGAAGAAGAGAACCACCATGATCGGCGCGATGAATGCGAACTCCACTGCGGCGAGACCATCGCGGCGGCCGAAAAATCTGCGGACGAGGTGAGCAAAATTGTGCATTGCGGCGGTCTCTCCGGGTCTGCTCAGGATTCGAACGGTTCGTTGCGGAAGATTGTCGTCGACATCATCTTGACCTCGCCGCCTGCGGCTTTTTCGAGGTCGAGCCCAATGCCCGGCGTCTTGTTGTTATAGAGAAAACAGACGCGGACGCGGATAATGTCGCGGGCGCTGCCGGTTTGATAGGGAATGGCGTCAACGTCCGCCGGGTCGGCGTCGCGGCATACCGGATCGCTCATATCCGCGGCGAGCGCGGCGAAAGATGAATAACGCGCGACATCCACGGTGAGTTTGTCCTCGCAATCGCCAAACAGTCCGACAACGTCGCAAATTTCGTTAAAGAATGCGTTGCGGTCGATCACATTACTTTGCGCCTGGCCGGTTCTGATGAGACGCGCCGCCTTGGCGCTCGCCGCATCCACTGCGGATTCAACAAAGAAAAAATAACCGGCCTCGATCGTCGCAAAGGTCAGCGCGAAAAATATCGGGGCGACGATCGCAAACTCGACCGCCGACGAGCCGCGGCGGCAATGCGCGAAACCACAAGCAAAACGGCGAAATTTGAACTTCATGGCGGTCTCCAGTCCGGAAATCTTCCAATTCAACCTTTTAGGGAGCGAATTTTGCAATTCTCGCGCCATAAGCGATGCCCCGAATGGGAACAATTTTACTAAAAAACCCGGAAGCGGCGTCTTTATTCTGTTTGAATTAGCATCGCTTCAGGGCCGCGTTCCTAAACCTGGTTAAGGCCCGGTTAACCCGTCGGCGGCCGCTGTCCGGTCTTGCGACGAAAAAATGGAGGCGATTAAAGTTAAACTGCGGCGACACCGCAAAAAAAAGGGCGGCCCGCAGGCCGCCCTTTCTGGTTCAAGTGGCGTTTTCTTAGAACGACATGTTCAGGCCGACGCCCCAGCGGCGCGGTTCCAGAATATAAAGGTTCTGGAAGTTGCCCGACGTCTCGCCCGAGTCATAAGCGCCGGTGAGCGCATCGCTGTTGGTGAGGTTCTGCATGAAGAACCGGAACGCCCAGTTGCCGTCCGTCGGCGCAAAGGTGATCTGCGCATTCAGATACGCATAACCGTCGATGAGGTCCTGCTGGGTGTTGAAGTTGTTCGCGTACATATTGCTTTGATAATAGGCGTCGACACGCGGGGTCAGCGTATGGCTGGCGCCTAAGGGCATTTCGTACTGAACGCCGCCGGCGATCTTGAATTCCGGCGAGCCGAGCAGACGGTTGCCTTCGATCGACTGGTCGAGGCCGCCGGCCGCAAAGCCGTAATTGGTGCCAAGATTGAGGTTGATGGCCTCCAATGGGGTCAAGCCGCCGAGGAGTGCGTTCGGCCCGTTGATTTGCGAGCAAACCGAATAGTTCGACGCAAATAACGGGTTGAGCGCCGCAAGACCGCCCGGCAAGGAAGCGCCGATCAGCGACGGATCGGTCGCGCCCCGCGTGATGACGCAGTTCTGGCCAAGCACAACGTCGGCGATGAGATCAACGTCAGTCCGGCCTGCGGTCGGATTGCGCACGTCAATCGTTGAGAACGCGCCGATTTTGGTGTGCAGATAGGATGCGTTCATGTTTGCGGTGAAGCGGTCGGACGGCCGCCAAACGAATTCGCCTTCAACGCCATAGATCTTGGCGTCAATGTTTTCGTTGTACGAGGTGTTGTTGGCGATGCGCGAGACCTGAAGATCGGAATAATCATAGTAGAACCCGGTGAGGTTCGCCTGGAACGAACCGCCGAAGTTCGACTTCACGCCGACCTCATAGGAATTGATCACCTCCGGCCTGAAGGTCGGGCTGAGATTGGCCGCCGTCGCCGCCCGCGGGTTGAAGCCGCCCGGTTTATAGCCGCGCGTCCACGATGCGTAGAACTGGGCGTTGTCGGTCGGCGTCCATTGCAGAACCGCCCGGCCGGTCGTGGAGTTGAAGTCGCCTTCCGTTACGCGGAAATCATTGACCGCGCCGGGGGTGTTCTGCGTCATCTCATCCGCGTCGAGGAGCGGGCGAACAGACGGCGTGCCCAGCGGCACAACCGGCGGCGTGCCGGCCGGCAGCGTCCCGGTCGCCAGCGCGACGAACGAGTCGAGCAGGCCGCCGCGATCACGCAGGCCCTTGGTGTCCCAGTTGTGGCGGATGCCGCCGGTGAGTTTCAGGGTGTCGGTGAGATCGACATAGATCTCGCCGAACACCGACGTTGAGTCGAGGAAGTTGTCGTTGGTGTCGTTATAGAAAAACGGCTTGTAGAAGCTATAGCCCTGCGCCGCCGCAGCCTGGAAGGCCTGGCCGCCGGCGATCTGCGCCGGGATCGGCTGTGACGAAAACGCATTCGTACAGGCGTCGACTTGCGCCGCCGACGGCGCGCCGCCGCCCGCCAGCGTCAGCGCGCAGGCCGTGGTCTGGGCTGTCGAGGCCGCCGCCAGCGTGCCGCCGACGACCGAAAAGTAATCAAGGCCGTTGGTGGCGACGCCGTAATTGGCGAAACCGTTGGACTCGGTGTGGTTGACGCCGACCATGAAGTTGAAGGCGCTGTCAAAGTCGGTGTTGATGATGCCTTCAACCGACCAGTATTCTTCCTCGCCGATTGACAGGTCGATCGCCTGGTAGCGGTCGGTGTTCGACGCGATGTGCCCGCCGATGATGCCGGTATTTCCGTCAGAGTTGGTGACGCCGATATCGAACGCCGAAACCGGGAAGGTGCCGCCGGAATAAAGCGCATACGGCCCCGGAAGCAGCGCGAGCGCCGCCGGCGCGGTCAGGATCGGTCCGACGCCGCCGTCATAGTCGGTTTGAGTGGCGATCTTTGAGTTGCCCCAGCCGCCGTTGAGTTTGAACGACCAGTTTTCAAAGTCGTGCTTCAAATTCATCATGAAGATGGATTCTTCGGCGTCATATTTCGGCCGGGTGTCCCACGCGACCTGACGAAGGTCCTGCGGTTGCGAAACCGACGGTCCCGGGCCTGTCGTCAGGGAATAAAGACCGAACGGCGCTGCGGATGCGCCAAACACGGCGCCGAGGGATTCCGCCGAGACGTCGACGAGGAAAGTGGCGCGCGGATCTTGCTGGTCGAACGCGCGCGGGCCGTTCGGGTCGCACCCGAGCAATGGCTGAAGCGGGCCGGCTTCACACGCCTGCTTCTGGTGGCGCATCCGGCTGTCGCTTTCGCGCATATAGCTGGTGGTGATGTCGATCGTGGTGTTTTCCGTCGGCAGCCAGCGCACCGAACCGCGCAACGCATAAATATTGCGGTCGTCGATATCGCTGCCGTCCCACACGTTTTCGGTATAGCCGTCACGCTGGATCGTGGTGCCGGCAAGGCGCACGGCCAGGGAATCGGAAAGCGGCACGTTCACCGCGCCTTGCACTTTCACGGAATTGTAATTGCCGTATTCCGCGTCGGCATAACCCTCAAACCCGTCTACCGAGGCTTTGTTGGTGATGACGTTGACGACGCCGCCGGTGGCGTTGCGGCCGAACAGCGTGCCTTGCGGGCCGCGCAGGATTTCAAGCCGCTCGACGTCGAAGAATTCGGTTTCGAACAGGCGCGGCGCGCTCATGAAGAAATCGTTCATGTGCACCGACACGGCGTTCTCGGAGCTGGCGGCCACGAGGAAGTTGCCGATGCCGCGGATCGAGACCGCAGACCCCGTGAAGTTCGTCTTGGAATACTGGAAGTTCGGAATGTTGAACTGGATATCCTGGAAGGTTTCCATCTGGCGTGACTGAAGGTCGTCGCCATTGAACGCCGAGACAGCAATCGGAACGTCCTGCAGCGATTGTTCCTGACGCTGAGCGGTGACGACGATTTCGTCGCCGATGGATTGTGCGGAGGCGGCGCTGGCCGCGATGGCGCCAATTGCGGCGCCGCAAAGCAGGCGTCCCGTAAAGGTGACGAGACCTTTGGTCGTTTTCATTGATTTACCCCTTGTAACGCCCCTCCCTGTGGGGCCCGGTTATCGCCCGGCATAACTCAGCCGTCAGCGTTGGCAGTAGTATTCTTCTTTCCACCGGTCGTCGTAAAGGAAAGCGTTCAGCTACCAGACCGAGGTTCGGGCGACCGTTACCAATTTACAACAAGGACGAACCGCCCGGCGTTTATGCTGCGTCGCACAACACGCGCCGCATTCTATCAAACTCGGGAAAAATGCTTAAAAGGCGATTAACCATGTTCCTGAAATTTCAGACGTAATAGCCAAAGGGGCGATCCAGCAGATTCCGTCGCGCGCGATGACGGGCCGGCGAGGGTCTTTTCAAATGACGGAAAGTTGCGGCGGCTTCGGCGAAAACCAACGCCTTTTGAACAATAGCCCAGAATACTGAAACGCCTAAAGTTCGTTGCGCGTCGAGTGATTCACCGATTGATGGTACGGGTCTGTCGGCTTGGCATTCACGGGCGCGAATATCAGAAATTCAGATCATTGCTCTGTTAGAATTGGTTGCCCGATGATCAAGTGGTCCGCGGTTTAATGGTGGGCGCGACAAGGATCGAACTTGTGACCCCTACGGTGTGAACGTAGTGCTCTACCGCTGAGCTACGCGCCCGCATCGACAACATCGACGCCGGGCTTTCTTAGCTGTTGTTGCGTCGCGGTCAAGCGGTAAGCGGGTTGGGTTCAGGCCGATTTCACCGCCGCGCGGCGATTGGTGCTGACGCGCGAGGCCGGCATGACGATATAGGCCCGAAAGCCCTCGCCCGGCGCGCTTTCGATTTTCAGACGCCCGCCATGGGCTTGCGCAATTGCGCTGACCAGCGGCAGGCCAAGGCCCAGCCCTTCATTAGAGCGTCGCAAGGACATATCAAGCTGGGCGAATGTCTCGTTCGGAGAGGGCATCGCCTTCATATCGACACCGGCGCCGTTATCGCGGACCATGATCGCCAGATCCCCGCTTCTGGCGAGCGCGGCGCCGAGAATGACTTTGACATTACGCGGTGAAAATTTGACGGCGTTGTCGATGAGCTTGCTAATTGCACGCGCGACAAGCACGCGATCACAGCATATTTCCAGCCCGTCTTCCTTCACCACCGTTCGCAAATCGGCCCCGGCGGCGGTCAGGGTTTTTTCGAGCGGAGAACGGGCCAGCTCGAATAGCTCGTCCAGCGTGCAGTCAATGTCGTTAATGGCGATCGGACCGCTGCGTGAGTCAGAGGCCAGCAGCATGTCAGAAACCGAATTCAGCAACCGCTTGCCGCCTTCAACGACATAGTCGGAATATTCCTTGTGGACGTAATCGTTCTCTCGCTCGAACTGCTCACTCAGCAATTGGCCAAATCCGATAATGGCGTTCAACGGCGTGCGAAGTTCGTGACTCATCACGGACATCAGGCTGTCCTTGAATCGTGCGCCGGCTTCGGCGCGATCACGCGCGATACGCCGCTCTTTCTGGTCTTTGCTGGCTTTGAGGACGAATTTCACCGCCTGCGAAAACAGCGTCCAATTGATCGGTTTCGACAAAAACGAGGTTGCCCCCGCTTCAAACGCCGTGGCGACGGAATCTTCCTGCTCGCTCGCGGTGATCACGAGAACCGGCAGGGAGGAGAGGCGTGAGTCAGATCGGATGGCCCGCGTCAGGTCATATCCGTTCATGACCGGCATATCGACATCCGAGATCACCAGATCAAAGGCCTCGGCAGCGAGCACGTTCAGTCCCTCACGACCGTTTACGGCCTGGCGGCACGTATAGCCCGCTTGCGTCAGATGCGTGTGCGCCAGCTCGCACATGATCGGATCGTCATCGATGACGAGGATCTTAGCCGAATTTTCCATGTCCCCGGCCTTCGTCTCCCCTACGTCGGCAAACATTCGCGAACCGCATTCGCCAGTGATTGCGCGAGTTTGCTCAAACTCTGTTAAGAATTAATTGACTGCTCAGCCCGGCAATCAATCTTAAATCAAATTTGGCCATATTTGTGGCGATTGCAGCATCGTCCGGACCAAAGCCTCGTGTCGCCTCGAAAACAGTCGCTCCGAAATCAGATGACGTTGCTTGTCGTGGTCGCCATTCTCGGCAGCGTGGCGATTGCGACGGCGTCGTCTGTGTGGCGGGAAATAACCCAGTACAGCATCCAGAAATCCCGGGAGCTGGAAGGCGCCGCCTCGATTTTCGCATCGACAATCGCCCAGTCGGTTGCGGCCGACGACCGGCAAGATGCACTCCGTACGCTGCGCGCCATCAGCCGTCTGTCGACGGTGCGCCATGTGCGTGTTCAGGACGAGCAGGGGAACTTATTCGCCGAATTAGGCGCCGCCATAGAGCTGGATGAAGGGCTTTGGCCAATTGCTGCCGGCGCGGTGCCCGATTCCAGTGCGGCGATCCGCATGTTCCGGGAAAAGAATATCTCTGTGCGCGCGCCGATTATGGAAAACGGCGCCCATGTCGGGGATTTGCTGATCACCGCCGATGCGTCCGAACTTCAGGATCGTGTTACGGAAATTCTCTGGGATGCGCTGGTTGCGGCGCTGTTCTCGGCCTCCGTTGGATTGCTGATCGCGATGCGCATGCAGCGCAAGGTCACCCGGCCTATTCTGGAGCTGTCGAAGCTGATGCGAACAGTGCGCGAGACCGGCGATTTCGGCGCGCGCGCAAAGCGTATCAGCATGGATGAGACGGGCGAACTGGTCGACGCGTTCAATGACATGCTGAACAAGATCCAGGACCGAGACGCCAAACTTCTGGCGCATCAGCACAATCTGCAACGAATTGTTCGCCAACGGACAAATGAACTGAATCTGGCCAAGGAATCGGCGGAGGCCGCCAATCACGCCAAGTCCGAATTTCTGGCGACGATGAGCCATGAGATCCGCACGCCGATGAACGGCATGCTGGTCATGGCGGAACTGCTCAACAACAGCGATCTGGCGCCGCGGCAGAAGCGATATGCAAACGTTATCGCAAAATCCGGCCAAAGCCTTCTGGCGATCATCAATGACATTCTGGATTTTTCAAAGATCGAGGCGAAGCGACTCGAGCTTGAAAAAATTCCATTAAAGCCGGGCGAAGTCATTTCAGATGTGGTCAGCCTGTTCTGGGAGCGCGCGGCGAAAAAGGGCGTCGATCTCGCCTCTTATATCGGTCCCGGCGTGCCCGAAGCGTTTGAAGGTGATCCGGTCAGGTTAAATCAGGTGCTTTCAAATCTTGTCAGCAACGCACTGAAATTCACTGATCTCGGCAGTGTCGTGGTCTCCGCCAATCGCCTGCAGGCGCCGCCGGGCGTCTGCCTGGTTGAATTTGCTGTGACCGATACCGGCATCGGCATCGAAGACAAGGTGCAGCAGCGAATTTTCGAGGCGTTTTCGCAGGCCGATCAATCAACGACGCGAAAATTTGGCGGCACCGGTCTTGGTCTTGCGATTTCGCGTAAGCTTGTCGAAGCCATGGGCGGGTCGATAAGGGTGTCGAGCCGGGTTGGTGCAGGCGCCAGGTTCTCGTTGTCGATGCCTGTGCGGGTGCTGACGCATGCCGGCCCAGCGCCGCAGGCGCATAGCGGCCAGCGCGCCGTTATTGCGACATCCGGCTCTGCAACCTCGCAAACAATGGCGCGATACCTTGAAGAAGCCGGAATTGCCGTTCAGATCGTGGCCAGCGAGGAGGAGATCGCCCCGCATATCGCCTATGCCGATCTGATCTTTGCCTCGCCTGAATATCTCAAAGCCTTATGCCTCGTTCTGGAAGGCAATCCCGAACACTGGGTGCCGGCGCGGGTATGCGTCAGCGAGCTTGGCGATGACGCGCCGGATCAACTGCTTGAGTCGGCGGTCGCCGAGGATTTGCTCATCAAGCCGTTCTCGCGCCATGAGGTGTTCGAGCAGGTGGAACGGTTTCTCGAGGGCCGGTTGCGCGGTCGAGACGCGGTGCGCGGCATCGGATCGGAGTCAGGCAATCTGCCGCTGTTCGAGGGCGCTCGCGTTCTCGCTGCTGACGATAGCGCTGTCAATCGGGAGGTTGTGAAGGAAGCGCTCAAGCGTCTGCGGATTGAGCCAAGCGTGGTTGAAAACGGCGTCGCCGCGGTGGATGCTGTTAAACGTGAAAAATTCGATCTTGTATTGATGGATTGCTCGATGCCAGTGATGGACGGCTATGAGGCGACATTGGCGATACGCTCACATGAAATCGAAAATAATCTAGACCGTATACCAATTATTGCATTAACGGCGCATGTGAAAGGCGCTGAAGAAGAGTGGCGTCGCGCCGGCATGGATGATTACGTCACCAAGCCATTTACAATAAACATGCTGGCGGCGGCGATTTCCCGCCATGTGGGCCCGTCTTCCGGGGCGTCGCACAAGAAAGCCGATGAGAATATCCCGCCGATTGTGACGCCGGACAATGATAAATCCCATCAATCAGCGGCCGAAGGCGGCGAAACGCCGGTGTTCGATCAGGGCGTGCTTGGCCAATTGATGCAGATGCAGGGGCCGGACGGCGATCTGGTGGCGCGCGCCCTTGACCTGTTTGAAGAGCATTCTCGCACCGCAGCTAAAAGGCTTGCGATCGCAGTCCGGTCCGGCGCGGGTCCGGAAATCGCCAGCGCAGCCCATGCGCTGAAATCTATGAGCGTCAATGTGGGCGCAATGTCTCTCGGAGCGGCGTGCGGCGCGGTGGAGCGCGCCGGCGATGCGCCTGACAGGCTATCGGAATTGATGAAAGCGGTGCGTGCAGAATATATCAAGACCCACAAAGCGCTTCCGAAAATTCGGGAGACCTGCGCCCGCTCGGCGGCCTGAGGGGGCGTTTCGTCAATGAACACGGATCGACACCCGAACGCGGCCGATGACGCGGGGCGGGTTGACCAGATGCCGGGTCTTGAACTGATCATTGCTTGAATATGGCTCAAGCCGTATCGGGTTCTCACGCCATCGCCTGATGATTGGCGCGCCGTCAGTGGCGAAGAGAAAAAATGCGCCATCGGCCAATCGACGATCCGAATAGTCGAAAACGACGAGGGTTTCTTTCGGGAACGCAAGGTTGACGGCGTCGTCATCGACGAACAGGGCGAATAATCTTGATGCGCCATAAGTGACGGGGATGTAGTCCTGCGCGACCGAGTGCGGGTCTGACTGAGGTTCCGCAAGCAGGCGCGCGGCGTCGGCAAAAGATATTACCGGCGTGTGCTGAATGGGTCGGCGAATATAGGCGGCGGCGGGGTGGGTGTCGCGTTCGACGGCCGATCGTGCGCCGCCGGCCAGCCATTCAGGCGACACCCCTAAGGCCTCGGCGATCTTCGCCAGCGCCAGCCGCCTTGGATCGTGCACGCCGCTCTCCCAGTTTGCGACGGCTGGCTGGCTGACCCCGACCCGCTCGGCGAGTGTCGCCTGGTTAACGCCGGCGGCTTTGCGTGCGGAACGAATGCGTTCGCCGATCGAGTCGGGCGTTTGCAGGTCGTCAGGCTCTGCAGGGATCAAATGCGCCTCCAAAATATAAGTAAATCAAATATACCTGATGGGCGTTTGCCGTAAAGGGTTTTTGCGGTGCAACATAAAATAGGCTAAAAATAACCAGTTACTGGAAACCAAACAGTATATTTTCGAATTTAGGACGGTTGAAAAAATCAGTATATCTTATATCGTGCCGGGGTCATTGGTGATGTGACAATCAATCTGAGGTTTTCGATGTCAGATATGTGTGACGACTCCGGTGCTGCACGTCTTGCGGCCAAGATTGAGGAATTCTGGCGTAAGCGCGGGTTTGATGTGCGGGTGGATCTTCGACCCGAAGGGTTTGTCTCGACCATGCGATCAGCGCGCACCGACGTGCGCAGCGACATGGTTAACGGGATGCCGCGCCGGGTTGCGCTTGAGACCTGAGGAGCGCCTGTCGCTTTACGCGAATTTCCTTGCGGCTTGACGGATGAGAGTCGCGGCTTCGCTATAATCTGAAAAACACGCCTCAGCCTGGTCTGCGAGCGTTAACGGCCCATAGCCGAAACGCGCGGCCAGACAAGGCATGGAAGCGGCGGCGGCGGCCCGAATATCGGTATCGCTGTCGCCAACGAATATCCCGCGGTCTGCGCCGGTCTGCGCCAGGCAGTGAAGAACCGGGGCGGCGTCGGGTTTTGCAACGCCGACAGTATCCGCCCCGACAATAGCGGCGAATTCTGTTTCCAGATGCAATTCGCGCATTAGTGCGCGCGCCCAGATTTCGCGCTTGTTGGTGCAAATGGCGACGCTGGCGCCATCGGCCTTCAACTGCGCGATTGCCTGTAGAGCGCCGGGAAAGGGGCGTGATTCATCGGCGATATGGGCCATGTAATAGTCGAGAAACAAATCGACGTGACCGTCCAGCTCGTCATCCGCCGGTAATCGGCCCGCATGCGCAAAGCCCTGTTTGAGCATTGCGCGCGCGCCATGCCCGACAAGGTGGCGTACACGCGCAGGCGGCGTTGGCGCCAATCCGTTCTCGACGAGCACATGGTTCATGGCCGCCGCCAGATCGGCGGCGGTATCGACAAGCGTGCCGTCGAGATCGAAAAGAACTGCGACGCCTGATAATTCGGCCATTGTTTACTTCTCCTGCGGCCCCCGCCAAAACAGCGGCGGACGGTTTGGCCGTCCAGTTAACAGACAAACGGAAAACTATGAACAATTCACCCGTCGCAGCCATCGTTCTCGCCGCCGGGCATGGGACGCGCATGAAGTCGGCGACGCCCAAGGTGCTGCACAAGATCGCCGGCCGGTCGATGCTGGCCCATGTGATGGCCACGGCCGCAGAATTGACGCCGGCGCGTGTCGCCGTGGTCATCGGCGACCATTCCCCGCAAGTGGGCGAGGCGGCGAAAGCCGAACACGCCGGCGCGACGGTCGCCGTTCAGGCGCCGCCGCAGGGCACGGGCGATGCAGTCAAGCAGGCGATGCCGGCCCTTGAAGGCTTTGATGGGGTTGTGCTGGTACTCTACGCCGACACGCCGTTGGTCGAGGCCGACACCCTGCGCGCGCTGGCGGCCAGGGTTGAGGCGGGCGCCGCCGTCAGCGTGCTGGGGTTCCGCCCGGACGACCCCGGCGCATACGGACGGCTAAAGCTGGACGCCGATGGCGCGCTTGAAGCGATTGTCGAGGCGAAAGACGCAACTGCGCAGGAGCTTGGAATCGACCTCGTCAATTCCGGCGTCATGGCGATTGACGCTGGCTTCCTCGCAAGCGCGCTGCCGCAATTGACCAATGACAACGCCAAGCATGAATATTACCTGACTGACATTGTCGCCATCGCCCGCGCCGAGGGGCGCGCATGCGCGGTGATCGAAAGCGATGAAGAAGAAGTCGTCGGCGTCAATTCGCGTCTTGAACTGGCGATCGCCGAAGAGATTTATCAGGACCGCCGTCGCTACCGCGCGATGGAAAATGGCGTGACGCTTGTCGATCCGTCCACGGTGTATTTTTCCTGGGATAGCGAAATCGCCGCCGACGTCACGGTCGAGCCGGGGGTGTTTTTCGGGCCGGGCGTCAAAATCGGCGCGGGCGCGGTGATCAAGGCCTGGTCCCACCTTGAAGGCGCCATAGTCGGCGCCCATTGTCAGGTCGGGCCTTTTGCACGGCTGCGGCCCGGCGCGAATTTGGGCGATGCGGCGAAAGTCGGCAATTTCGTCGAAGTCAAAAAAGCGCAGATCGGCGCAGAGGCGAAAGTTTCGCATCTCACCTATATCGGGGATGCGAAAATTGGCGCGCGCGCCAATATCGGCGCCGGCACAATCACCTGCAATTATGACGGCTATGACAAGTTCGTCACGGAAATTGGCGACGACGCTTTCATCGGGTCCAATACCGCGCTGGTCGCGCCGGTCAGCGTCGGCGAGGGCGCGTATGTCGGATCGGGGTCGGTCATCACCAAGAATGTTGATCCTGATGCGCTGGCGGTCGCGCGCGGCCGTCAGGCGTCTATCCCCGGCTGGGCGGCGAAGTTTCGCAAATCGCATAAGGGTGACAAATAATATGAGTACGGATGACTATAAAAGACAGGCTGCTGCAGCCGCTGTCGAGTTGGTTCAGCCCGACATGGTGCTTGGCCTCGGGACGGGTTCGACTGCGGCGCATTTCATCTCGCTTCTGGGCGCGCGCGTTCGCGAAGGACTTTACGTGCAAGCGGTTCCAACTTCTGAGGATACGGCGCGAAAAGCGGCGGCGGCGGGTATAGAAGTCATTGACCCTGATGAGACGACGATGATCGACCTCGCTATTGACGGGACGGATGAAGTCGACGGCCGGCTTGATCTTATAAAGGGCGGCGGCGGCGCGTTGTTGCGCGAAAAGATTATCGCCAACGCTTCTGGCCGCTTTGTCGTTATCGCCGACGCCAGCAAGCGCGTCGCCCAGCTTGGCGCGTTTCCGCTTCCTGTTGAAATTGAGAAGTTTTCATGGGGCCTGACGGTGCGGGCGGTGCGCGAGGTAATCGCCGCGCTCGGCTATGACAAGGCGAAGCTTGCGCTGCGCGCCGTCGATGGGGCGGCGGCGCATTCGGATGGCGGCAATTTCATCCTTGATTGCCATCTCGGGCGCATTGAAGACCCCGACATGCTCGACGGCGCCCTCGATTCCATTCCCGGCGTCATTGAAACCGGTCTGTTCCTTGGCATGGCCGATGAGGTCATTCTTGCCGGGCCGGACGGCGTCACGCGGATTACAGCATAAGGATGAGTGCGCCTTCAAAATCACAACCGGGCGAGGCGGATATGGCTGGCGAGAAATTCAGCGAGCTTCAGGCGGCCATCCGCGATTATGGTCAGGCGGCGTTTCAGAACCTGCTGAAATGCCGGGCGCTTGGCGACGCGATATTGCGGGGGTTTTCCGACTATGAAGGCTGCCCGCCCGCCTATGTCGTCGCGGTGCCGCCGGCCGGCGCATTCGATCCGCACAAGGATTATGGCGACGAGGCGTTTTCCTATCACGGGCGTCAGGTGATCATCCTTGAACCGGTTCGCTTTGGGTTATGTCTGATCGTCAGCAATATCGAAGACGCCGGCGCGCTGTGGCTGAGGACCGTCGTGTCGGCGGAAATTTCCGGCGAGGCGTTTGAAGTGTTCGTCGCCGCGCGCCCTGTCATTCGCGTGCCGCTGGAGTATGACGGCCAGCTTGAGCCGGTGTTCGAGGCGATACACCGTGAATTTCTTGAAACCTTCACTCTGGAAGTGAACGACTTCAATGACGCGCGCTTCAAAACCGGCATCGGCTTCATGCCGGACTGAGGCCGGTCGGCCGGCGGCGGACACAATTGCGTCAACAGGCGCGGATGAGGAATAGCCATCCGTGAGCCGGATGATTAGGTTCGCCGGGAATGTGTCCTCATTGAATTTGGCGGAGCGCTATGAGCAAGTACGATTATGATCTTTTCACCATCGGCGCCGGCTCCGGCGGGGTCAGGGCCTCGCGCCTTGCCGCGACCTATGGCGCGCGGGTCGGCATCGCCGAGGAATATCGCGTCGGCGGCACCTGCGTCATTCGCGGCTGCGTGCCGAAAAAGCTGTTCGTTTACGCATCTGAATTTGGCCACGCCTTTGAAGAGGCGAAGGGCTATGGCTGGACCGCCGGCAAGCCGGTTTTCGACTGGGCGATGCTGGTCGCCAACAAGGATGACGAGATCGATCGGCTCAACGGTATTTACATTCGCAATCTGAAAAACGCCGGCGTTGAAATTATCGAAACCCGCGCGATCGTAAAAGACGCCCATACCGTCCACCTCGTCGGCGAAGGGCGCGACGTCACCGCCGAGCGGATTTTGGTCGCGACCGGCGGCGCGCCGTGGACGGATCAAAGCATTGAAGGCCATGAGCTGGCGGTGACGTCGAACGAGGCGTTTCATCTTGAAAAATTTCCACGCCATGTGGTGATCGCCGGCGGCGGCTATATCGCCATTGAATTCGCCTGTATCTTTCGCGGCCTCGGCGCGGAGGTCTGTCTGGTCTATCGCGGCGAGGACGTATTGCGTTATTTCGACCGCGACATTTCCGTGCAGGTCCATCGCGAGATGCAGCGCCTCGGTATTCGCGTGATCACCAGCGCGGTGTTTGAAAAAATCGAACAAACAAACGGCGACGAAAAGCGCGTGCATTTGTCGACTGGCGCCCATGTCGATGCTGATCTTGTTTTCTGGGCGGTCGGGCGCAAGCCGGCGACGGCGGGCCTCGGGCTGGAGAATGCAGGTGTGAAGCTCGATAAAAACGGCGCCGTCATCGTCGATGAAGGGTCAAGAACCTCCACCGCCAGCATCTACGCCATTGGCGATGTGACCGACCGGGTCAACCTGACGCCGGTCGCCATCCGCGAGGGCGCGGCGTTCGCCGAAACCAATTACAATAATAATCCGCAGAACACTGATTATACATATATTCCCAAAGCCGTGTTTTCGCAGCCGCCGGTCGGTTCGGTCGGCTATGCCGAGCATGAAGCCCGCAAGGAGTTTGGCGAAATCGACATCTACAAGAGCGATTTTCGCCCGATGAAGAACACGCTGTCCGGCAGCGAGCAGCGCACGATGATGAAGCTGGTCGTCGACGCCAAAACCGACCGCGTGCTCGGCGTTCACATTGTCGGCGAGGGCGCTGCGGAAATGGTCCAGTGCCTGGCGATCGCGGTGAAAGCCGGCCTTACCAAGAAACAGTTTGACGACACCGTCGCCCTGCATCCGACTTCCGCGGAAGAGCTCGTTTTGATGCGGACGAAATTCGTGCCGGACGTTGAGCGGAGTTAGAGTGCTCAGGCGCTTGCGATCAATCCCGCAACAGCTCGTTGACGCTGGTTTTTGACCGTGTCTTCTCGTCAACGCGTTTAACGATGACGGCGCAGTAAAGCGACGGGCCGCCTTTGGCTGACGGCATCGAACCCGGCACGACGACGGAATAGGGCGGCACTTCGCCATAGATGACTTCGCCGGTTTCGCGGTCGACGATCTTGGTCGATGCGCCAAGATAGACGCCCATGGAAAGAACCGAGCCTTCGCGCACGATCACGCCTTCGGCGACTTCCGAACGCGCGCCGATGAAGCAATTGTCTTCGATGATGACGGGGTTCGCCTGCAATGGCTCCAGCACGCCGCCGATGCCGGCGCCGCCGGAGATGTGGCAATTGGCGCCGATCTGCGCGCACGAGCCGACGGTCGCCCAGGTGTCGATCATTGCGCCTTCGCCGACATAGGCGCCGATATTGACGAAAGACGGCATCAGCACCGCCGAGGGCGCAATGTAAGAGCCGCGGCGAACGATTGCGCCCGGCACGGCGCGGAACCCGGCGCGCTCGAAATCCTCCGCCTGCCAACCGGTGAATTTCGACGCCACCTTGTCATACCACGGCGCAGCGGCGGGCCCGCCGCTGATCAGCGTGTTGGCGGTCAGGCGGAACGACAGCAGCACCGCTTTTTTCAGCCATTGATTGACGGTCCAGCCGGTGCCGTCGCCTTCATCGCCCGGCGCCGCGACACGCTCGGTTCCCGCATCGAGCAGCGCTAGCGCCGTGTCGACCGCGGTGCGCACCTCGCCCTTTGTTAGCGGGCCGACATTGGCGCGATCCTTCCACGCGAGGTCGATGGTGTTGGCGAGTAGCGAATTGTCGATCATCCGGCTTGAATCCTTAACTGGCGGCGCCTGCTGGCGAACTCGTTTTGATGACGCCGAGAAACTCGGCGAGGTTGTCGGTGGCGTAATGCACATGCTCCCCATGTTTGTCGTCGGGCCGCGCCGGGCGTTTGTGCGCCGGCTCATCGGCGAACCAGTCGGCGCCGGAACATACCAGCACCGTCGTCATGCCAAGCGCGTGGGCGGCTTCAAGGTTATGGGCGAGATCTTCAAACATCGCCGCTTCGCGCGGCCGCACGACATGGCGGGCGATGAATTTTTCATAGGTCGCGCGGTGCGGCTTGGGCGTGAACTCGGCGGCGCGGATATCGAAAATGTCATCGAACAGGCTGGTAATGCCAAGTTTGCCGAGAACGTTTTCCGCGTGGCGGGTCGAGCCATTGGTAAACACATAGCGACGGCCCGGCAGCGCCGCGATATTCGCGTGCAATATGGCGTTCGGCGTTACCGCCTCAAGGTCGATGTCGTGCACATGGTGAAGGAACTCGTCGGGGTTGACGCCGTGCTCCTTCATCAGACCGCTGAGCGTCGTGCCGTATTTGACATAGTATTCTTTTTGCAGGCGGCGCGCATGTGCTTCCTCGAAGCCAAGCTGCAAGGTGATGAACTCGGTCATGCGCGCGTCGATCTGTCGAAACAGATGACACTCCGCCGGATACAGCGTGTTGTCGAGATCGAAAACCCAGCTTTCGACGTGTCGTAGATCCGCCATCCTTTATTGCGCCGGCGACGGCGACCCGGATGGTGACCCAGATGGCGACCCAGACGGTGGCGCGACGAATTTGTCGGCGGTGAAATCGAAGGTGACGGAATCCGCGCCGCCGATTTCAATTTTGCGGAACACAGCCTCATCAAGCTCCTGCGCCTCACAGGGGGCTTCATTGGTCGCCGTGAAGCGCACTGAATTGATGCAGAAGGCGCGGTCGCCGCCGGCAAGCCGTCTTTCGCCGCGGGCTTCTTCGGTTGCGGCGTAGACATAATAATGATCGGCGGTCAGCGCGCCCTTGATCACCTTGGCGCAATCGCCCGGCTCAAGCTTCCACCATCCGCGCGACTCGTAATTCTCTTCGCCCTTGGGTTCGGCGATTGCGGTCCAGATCGGGGCGTCCGCCTTGTTGCAATAGAAAAAGCCCAGTTTCGCCTCGCGGGCGTTTGCATCCTCGATCAGCGCGTCGATGATCGCATCGTCGATGGACGCGCCTTCGCCGAGATTTTTCGCCTTGCGGTAATTGGCGAGCTGGCGCTGGGTCTCGCGGCCCAGCGATCCGTCAATCGAACCGATTTTCAACCCGACATCGCCGAGAAGCCGCTGGATGCCGGCGACTTCGGCGCTGTAGACGGTATAATTGGCGGCCTCAGCGAAATCGGTCTGCCAATTGCCATTGGCGGCGGTCGTGACCTCGACATCGAAAAAGCCGCGCTGGCGGGTGGGGTCGTCGCGGCAGACTTCCTGATTGCGCAGATTGAAGAAACCGGAATTTTCAACGCAGAGCGGCGTATCGCCCGACCATGCCCGTAGCGGACCGAGATGACCCGGAATCGCCTCGGCATAGACGAAATAGCGCCCGGCGGCGGTCGGCTCGGTCAGCACCACCTTGCACTGGCCGGGGCGCAGCCGCCACCAGCCCCGCGTCGCCAGCCGGTCGCCGTCGACATAGCCGATGGCGGCGGAGAGCGCATAGCTGGATTTGTTGCACAGGCTGTATTTCGCCTCGGCGGCGGATGTCAGGGCAAGGCTTGCGCCGACGACTGAAAGAAGGAACAGAAAGATATTACGCATTGCGCCGTCACGCTTCCGGTTGTGTTAAACGCCGTATCCCGCCGGCGCGGCGTAATTCAGCCGAAACTGGCCTCAGGATCAAGCGTGACACAAGCCCCCGGCAATTCCGACCCCATACCCGACGCCCGATCCGGCGTTGGCGCGGGTGGAAAGCGGGTTAAAGTGTTGTTTCCGTTACCGCTTGCGAAGGCATATGATTATCTGGCGCCCGCAGGCGGCGCAGATGCGATCCGGCCGGGCGCCTGGGTGATCGCGCCATTCGCCGGCCGCGAGGCGATTGGCGTCGTCTGGCCGGGCGAGCCGGATGGCGATATCGACGAGAGCAAGCTGAAATCGGTCCGCAGCCTGTTGCCCGCCGAGCCGCTCGCGCCGGCGGTGCTGGATATGGCGGCCTGGGTCGCCGGCTATACGATGTTTCCCGCCGGTTCGGTGCTGCGGCTGGTGATGCGGTCGGGCGAGGCGCTGACGCCGCCGAAAGGTCAAACCGGGTATCGTCTGACCAGCGCTGCGCCGGCGCGAGCGACCGATGCGCGCGCCCGCGTTCTCGATTACCTCGCCAGTAACGGCGCGCCGCAGTCGGCGCGGGTGATCGCCGAGGCATGCGGCGTTTCCGACGGCGTTGTGCGCGGCCTGGTCAAGGCGGGCGCGCTGGTCGCTGAAACCATTGACCCTGATCCGCCGTTTGATGAGCCCGATCCCTTTCTCAGCGGTGCGAGTTTGTCGCCGGAACAGGCGGCGGCCGCGGAAACGATCAGTAGGCAGATTGATAGCGGCGGAACTATTCTGATCGACGGCGTTACCGGATCCGGCAAGACGGAAGTCTATCTTGAAGCGGCCGCCGAGGCGCTGCGCCGCGACCCCAAGGCGCAAATTCTTATCATGCTGCCGGAAATCGCGCTGACGCTGCCATTTTTGAAGCGTGTCCATGAACGCTTTGGCGCAGAGCCCGCCGCATGGCATTCGGAGTTGACGCAAGCGGCGCGCCGCCGCGTCTGGCGGCGGGTAAACGAAGGGCAGGCGCGCATCGTTGTTGGCGCGCGCTCGGCTTTATTTCTTCCTTATAGAAACTTGCGCCTCGTCATTGTCGATGAAGAACATGAATCCGCTTACAAGCAGGAAGATGGCGTGATTTATCACGCGCGGGACATGGCTGTCGCCTATGGCGCGCGCCATAATTTTCCGGTGGTGCTGGCGTCGGCGACGCCCTCGCTTGAAACCGTCGTCAATGTCGATCAGGGCCGGTATGGCCTTGCGCGCCTTGCTTCGCGGTTCGGCCCCGCCAGCATGCCGAAAGTCGAACTTGTCGATTTGCGTCATGATGCGCCAGAGCAGAACGCATGGTTGTCGCCGCCGCTTGTTGATGCCGTCGATTCCAGATTGTCTTCAGGCGAACAAAGCTTGTTGTTCATCAACCGGCGCGGCTATGCGCCGCTCACGATCTGCCGCAAATGCGGCCACCGGATGAAGTCGCCTCACTCTGATACATGGCTGGTCGAGCATCGTTTCGAAAACCGTCTGGTTTGCCATCATACCGGCTTTTCGATGCCAAAACCGTCGGCGTGCCCCGCTTGCAACGCGGTTGGCGCGCTGGCCGCGTGCGGGCCCGGCGTTGAACGCGTTGCTGAGGAGGCCGCAAAGCGCTGGCCGAATGCGCGCCGGGCCGTACTCTCATCAGACATGATGAATTCCGCCGGCTCCATCCGGGCTGTTCTCGACGCCATGGAGGCGGGCGATATCGACATCCTCGTCGCGACACAGATCGTCGCCAAGGGCCATCATTTTCCAAACCTCACGCTTGTCGGCGTTGTCGACGCCGATATGAGCCTCGCCGGCGGCGATCTGCGGGCGGCTGAACGCACCTATCAATTGCTGAGCCAGGTAGCGGGCCGCGCGGGCAGGGCGAGCCTGCCGGGCGAGGCGCTGTTACAGACCTATCGCCCCGAGGCGGATGTCTTGCGCGCGCTACAGTCCGGGGACCGCGACGCGTTTCTTGCAGCGGAAGCGGCGGGCCGCGAGGAAATGGGATTTCCCCCCTTTGGCCGGCTGGCGGCGATTAAGCTGAGTTCGGAAGATGAACAGGCCTTGAAAGAGGTCGCCGCCGCACACCGCGAAAGATTGATCGCCGCAGACGGGGTGAGCGTGTTCGGCCCCGCGCCGGCGCCGATATATCGCTTGCGCGGGCGGGCGCGAATGCGGTTTCTGGTCAAGACGCGCCGCGAGATCAACATACAGGCGTTTGTCAAGGCGTGGCTTGCGCGCATCAGGACGCCGGCAAGAGTGCGCCGGGTTGTCGATATCGACCCCTACAGCTTTCTTTGAGCATTGCCTGCGCTAGGGTTGCTTCGCCGCCGCAGAGCGGAAGAGGAGGAAACGTCGTTGTGTTGATACGATTACTGGCGGCAGCCGCTAGCGGGCTGATCTGGTGCGCGGGCGCGGCGGCGAACCCGCTGCAAGAGGTTCGCGTCGGCGCGTCGGTTCAAAGCGTCGGGCCGATCTCGCCAAATGTCGAGGATGGCGGGGCGCTCGCGGCGGAAGTTCTATTCAAACCTGTCCATCTCGGTCCGCTCGGCGCGCCGATGCCCCATTTGGGCGGCTCCCTCGCGCTTGACGAACACGCAACCAGTTTTGGCTATCTTGGCCTAACCTGGCGTGCCGACTTGTCAAAGACGTTGTTTTTCGATCTTGGCGTCGGCGGCGCGGTGCATGATGGCCGGACCAGTTTCAATCCGTCTACGGATCTTCCGCGCACAGGCTCGGCGTTCCTTGGTTGTCGTGCCTTGTTTCGCCTTCATGTCAGTCCCGGAGTAAGAGTCTCGAAACGGGCTGCCTTACTGGTGCAGTGGGAGCACTTGTCGAACGCGAATTTGTGCCGGGAGAACGAAGGGCTGGATAACTGGGGAGCCCGGTTCGCATATTCGTTCTGACGAAATCTTCGCGATCGCCATCTCCATCATCATCCCCTCCCGTACCGGCTCCCGGCGTCTGTGAAGACGATCCGCCGGATCCGGAACCTGTCGTTGGCGTCGATGTCGGGGTCGACGTTGGCGTGTTGACGGTGGTTGACGAGCCGTTTGCGGGATTAAACGCCGCGGGGCCGTTGGAAACGCCGGAACCGACGGTCACGGCGACTGTCGCCTTGGCGACGAATCCCTGGCGATTGCTCACCCAATAGGAGAAACTGTCGACGCCCTGGTAATCGGGAAACGGCATGTATTGCAGATCGCCATTGGCAAGTTGAACCACATTGCCATTGCGGGCGTGCGTCCAGCCGGCGGGGATAAGGGCGCCGTCATTTGAGGTGTCGTTTGCAAACGCCCTGATGATTGTGACGCCATTTTTGCCGACTGAAACGCTATCGTTTCGTGCAGTTGGCGGACCGGCTTTAGGGTTCAATGAACCGCGGTCAGCCGGCGCGCCGTCCACCCGGCGCGACGGGACTGGCAACCATTGATCCAGTCGGGCGATGAACGAGCCCTGTTCGATCTCGCCGGTCAGGCGATCCGCATAAAACTCAGGCTTTACAATTGCCCGCTCGCCATTGGCCAGTCTGTACCAGCCGCGATACGCCATGAGGCCTTTTTGCTGCGACCGTCTGAAGATGAATTCATGCGGCCCAGACGGATATGTAGAATTGCCGGACGTATCGGCCTTCGTCCCGCCGATGTCGATTGACCCTCTCGCGCCGGAACGATCAATATAAGGAATTGAAGAACCCCAGCTATAAGAGACGCCAGGTTTTTTTGGGGACGGCGTGGTTGTTAAAACCTGATCTGTGGCGTCGCGATTCGCCAGGGTCTTGCCCGAGATGTTCTTAAAAACGACGCCGGAAACGATATAGTTGAAGTTCGTGACAAAGAATGAACGCGACGTGACCTTCGCCAAATCAACACCTGTGCCAAAATTGGCGACAAGGGAATCTACGAGTGCAAGATCGTAGGCGTTTTTTCCAAACTTCACGCCGACGCCGCCCGAGGCGGACGAGCCGATCAACAGCGCATTCTTGACCGTATACCGCGCCGTGTAGGTGAGTTCTACGCCGTGGCGAACTTCCCACGCCTTGAAATTGTCGAGTACGGATCGAAGGTCGTGCGGCTCTTTCGGGTTCGATTTGACGACATGAAACCCAACTTCCGATGCAATGACTTCGTTGTCGGTAAACTGTTGAATGTTCGGCCGCGAAATACCTTGATTGATAAAGCCCATTGATGAGGCCTGGCAAAGGCTATTGGCGGCGAACGCCGGCGTGATCGGCGTCTTTGTCGGCAGATCCGACCCGCGATGGGCGAACACAAATCCCATGCCGCCGCTCATGCCGGCAGCGACGTTGTTATGCACGCGAACCATCCGGCTCTGCAGCCAGAATCCGTCGCCCGTGCGGCCAAGATCATATGCTTTGATATCAGAGCCGTCCTTGACGAGCCGAGGCAGGCCGATCGCCTTGATGGCGGTATTGCCGGCCCATGCGCCGGTCTCGTTTCCGCTTTCCGACATGAAGCCGACGCCAAACGTGTTCCATGTCGCATTGTCGAACAGGAATGCGTTTGCCTGGTGGTGCGTGACGCCCCAGCCCGGCGATCCCCAGATGGCGGAATCGCGAATGACCGGCGCTGCGTCGTCGGCCGGGAAACCGGTCTTGTGCAAATGCACGGGGTAGCGCCCCTTTACATTTGACGTTGGCGTCGGGTTGGAAAGCGCATGGGCATCGACGCCGCGAATGGATTTATCCGTGCGCCCCATTTCAAAAAACTCCAGCGCCTGAAGTGTCACTTCCGGCGTCATGTACATCGAGTGCGCGCGACGGCTCGCGGGCAATGCCGCGCCATTTTCGGTCGCCAGCCTGATATTACGCGAATAATTGACGACATAGGCCGCCACAGCGGCGTGCGGCGAAGGATGGTCATATGTCAACGGCGCACTGAGCGTAACGGTCGAGCCCGATACAGCTCGTATATAGCGAATTTCGTCTTCTGTCGGACTGGCGATAACGACTCTGTTCCGCAGAGTCTGCGGAATCCAGCGCGTGCCGGTTATAACCACGCGGTCGCCGACGCGCCAACCCGACGGCGCTTGCGTCAGCGCGAGCACGGAATCGCCCTTTTTCGGATCGCGTGAAACTTTTGCACGGGTTGTTTTCAGCGCGCCGTAAAGCCTCACCCGCGACGCGGAGACAAGCCCCTTGCCGACCAGGGTCGGATCGGTTTTCACGTCAATCGCGCCAAAGTCGGGAAAAACAATTTCCGCAACGATATTCGCCGGTATCGGATTTGCGGCCGTGCCCGCAAGTAGCTCGCCCTTAGGGGCGACATAAAGAAATTCGGTATTCAGCCTTGAGCTTTGCGTGCTCGAAAGTTCAAGACATCCCTCGACCCTGACGGTCTTCAGCTTCGGGCTGTTCGCAAGGTCGAATACGACGCTGATCCCGGCTGGAATGAGGACGCGGCTGGTCGGCGCCTTGCCGCCCCAGGTCGCTGAATCCGACCATGCGCCGGAACGCACGGCTTTGACGCCGCTATTGGCGGGCGCAATGCGGTCCAGATCGGCAAGGTGCGACAAATGATGCGCCGGGACTGGCGTCGTCGGGGTGCGCGGCCCGGCGCAGGCGACAGGCCCCGGCGCCGCTGTCGCCGCCGAAAACGCGCCTAACCCGATCAAAATTGTAAGAATTACACCTGAAAATTTTGAAAGTATGTTTCCGCTCAACATTCCTTGCACCGACCCGCGTTTATAAGACCGCCCCCAATAGCCAGAGGTCTAAGGCGAGTTCGGCGCCGAAACATATTACAATCTATAAATTCACAGGATGGTAATCTCGCGCACGCAACTCCCGGAAAAGGTGTGTACGGATAAATATGCGCCAGCAAAGAGAAAGCCATTGCAGTGCAATGGCTTGCCCTGTGGAAAATCCCGTTGCGGCGCTGTTGTTATTGAATGGTCACGCTCACATCGGCTTTGGCCGCCTTGCCGTCGGCGGCCATCACCCAATAGGAAAACGCATCCGACGCCGGCGCGCCGGGATAGGGCGAATAGGCGATTCGCCCATTGTTGTCGATTTCCGTATAGCCGTTACGCGGCGCCGTCATGCCGATGATTCTCAATCCGCCCGCGGGCGATGAATCGTTCGCCAGTACGTTGATGGTCGTGATCGAGTTGCGCCGGGCGATCGCCGTATCCGCATTTGCGTTCGGCGCGGCGCCGGCCGGGTTCAGCGCGCCATTGTTACGATAGCTGCTGACATCAAACGCGGGGTCGATCTCAACCAGAAATGC
>JAWKVF010000004.1:0-353461 GCA_041398145.1 Parvularculaceae bacterium
TAAATATGCGCCAGCAAAGAGAAAGCCATTGCGTTGCAATGGCTTGCCCTGTGGAAAATCCCGTTGCGGCGCTGTTGCTATTGAATGGTCACGCTCACGTCGGCTTTCGCCGCCTTGCCGTCGGCGGCCATCACCCAATAGGAAAACGCATCCGACGCCGGCGCGCCGGGATAGGGCGAATAGGCGATTCGCCCATTGCTGTTGATTTCCGTATAGCCGTTACGCGGCGCCGTCATGCCGATAATTCTCAATCCGCCAGCGGGCGATGAATCGTTCGCCAGAACGTTGATGGTCGTAATCGAGTTGCGCTGGGCGATCGCCGTATCCGCATTTGCGTTCGGCGCGGCGCCGGCCGGGTTCAGCGCGCCATTGTTACGATAGCTGCTGACGTCGAACGCCGGGTCGATTTCAATCAGAAATGTCTGCAACTGAAGTTCGCCGGTGATCCGGTCGGAGATGAATTCGGGAATGGTGATGATCCGCTCGCCGGTGTTAAGCGTATGATACCCGTTGGCGTCGAGCGCCGCTGTAATCACCGGAATATCGATGTCCTGGTCGCCATTGCCGACCGGATAGGAGACCGAACCCGCCGTGTCCGTTTTCGTGCCGGTTATCGGAAAATTGCGGAAGCCGTTTGCCGAATTCCAGAACGGAATGGACGAACCCCAGTTGAAGACGACTGACGCCGGTTTCGTCGCGGGCGTCGATGCAAGAATGAGGTCGTTTGCATCATTGTTCTGGTAGTTGGCGACGCGGATGTTTTGCAGCGAATTTCCGGCGACGACATAAAATGCGGCCGGCGCAAACGTGCTGGTCCATACGTGCGCGAAATTGATCCCGACATCGAAATTCTCTATCCGCGAATTTGCAACCGACAGATCATAGGTGTTCTTGCCGAGATCAATGCCGATGGCGGAATTGCCCGCTGACGTGCCGCAGATATCCGCATTCAGGACGGTGTAGTGAGACGTGTACGTCATTTCTATGCCCGTTTTCACCTCCCAGGCGGTAAAATCATCGAGCACCGTGCGCACGTCATGCGGCTGCTTCGGGCCGGTTTTGACAACGTGAAAGCCGATATTGCTGGCGAACACCTCGTTCTGGGTGAATTGCTGGATGACCGGCTTGTCGATGCTTTGCCCGACAAACCGCATTGATGCCGGCCGCAAGACCTCGTCGCCGGTGATGGGTTCGGGGTCCGCGATATCGGTGCCGCGATGCATGTAGACAAAGCCCATGCCCGCGCCCATGCCGGCGGCGACGTTGCGATGTAGGCGCAGCAAGCGCCCTTGCAGCCAGTATCCGTCGCCGGTGCGGCCGAGGTCGAACGCGATGACCGACGCGCCGTCCTTTACCAGTTCGGCAACGCCTTCCGACTTGATCGCAATATTGCCAACCCATGCGCCGCGTTCGTCGCCGCTTTCCGCCACGAAGCCTGAGCCGAAGGCGTCATAGACGGCGTTGTCTAAAAAGAATGCGCGGGTCGAGTGTTGCGCCGCGCCCCAGCCGGGTGAACGCCATACCGCGATATTGCGAAGGACCGGGGCGGCGCTGGATGAAAAACCGGCTTTATGCAGGTGGATCGGATAGCGGCCCTTGACGTTTGTGTCCGGCGTGATCGACGCGACCGAGGTTGCATCAAACGCCCGCACGGATTTATCCGTACGCCCCATTTCGTCGAACATGGCGCCTTGAACAATGGTTTGCGGCGACATGAACATCGAATGCCCGCGCTCGCTCGGCCCTTTGCCCGACCCATTTTCCGTGGCGAGGCGAACATTTCGCGTAAAGTTCACGAGATAGGGCTGGAAGCTTGCTCTTGGCGTGTCGTGGTTAAAGCGCAGCGCCGGCGAAACGGTGACGGAAGCGCCATTGATCGCGGTGATGGTCAGTTCTTCATCTTCAGGGTTTTCGGCGCGATTAACGCCGTTCACGCCGCGAAAACGCGTCAGATGGGTGCCGGTCAGAACGAGCCGGTCGCCGACGTTCCATCCGGTTGGCGCGCTCGCCAGCGACAATGTCGTCGCGCCCGCCAGCGGCGCATTTGCGGTTTTCACCTTCGAGGTTTTCAGCGCCCCCGCAATCGTTGCTTTCGAGGCGGAAACCAGGCCCTTTCCAAGAAGACGCGGATCGGTTGACGCATTGATCTTCCCGGTCGCCGGAAAAATCACCTCCGCCGTGACGTTCGCCGAAATCGGATTGGCCGGCGAGCCAATCCACAATTCGCCCCCCGGCGCGACGTAAAGCAGATCGGTGCGCAGGCGCGTGTTCGACGCCCGTGCGAATTCAAGGCATCCGTCGACCCGTACGGAAGTGAGATTCTGCGAGAGCTGCGTATCGAGAATAACCCCGATGCCGGCGGGAATGACCACCGCGCCAGATGTGGGTATGGAGCCGCCCCAGGTCGCCGCGTCCGACCATGCGCCCGATTGCGCCGCGCGTGCGCCGCGATTTGAAGGGGCGATTGAATTCAGCGCGTTGATATCGCCGGTATGATGGGCGGGGGCGCTGATGATATCGGTGCTCATCGCAGCGCACGTCACCAGCCGGCCGCTTGAGCCTGAGCCGCCAGAACCTGAGCCCCCGCCGATGCCGCCTGAGCCGGAAGTTGACGAGCCGCCGCTCGTATCGCAACCCGCAAGAATGAGCGCCGCCGCCAGAAACGTCGCGCGCTTCAACCCAAAAATACTCAACTTTACCACCTGAATTCAACGCAACAAAACGAAGCTGGAACACCGATGGTAAAAGGAAGACCTGAAGAGTTCGTTCAATATAACTATTAGAAAGTCACATAAATTTCATGGGATTCCCGTTTTGGAACAGCGGCCATGCAAGTTTAGATCGGCGTGCATATTGCCATCGTATTGTTCACATGAATCGCCTGATGATTTGATTTTCCGGTATTCGCCGTGAAGGGCAGCGCCATGCATCGTCTTGTCTATCGGGAAGGCGCAATGATGATCGTTGCTGACTGTGCTCATCGACGCCCTGCGGCGCCGTGATTGGTCGCGCCCGCCCTGCCGGACGCGAAGCGCCTTGTCGGGTGCGGCCGCGGCCTGTCGGGGGATTTCCCGATTCAGAGACGGCCATGGGCTGGCGGGATTTCGACGCTTTGCCGTCCTGTGACGCCATTCCGCCGCACTGGGCGTTGTTGCGTCGCCGCGAGCCTCATGCTATCCCGCGCCGAATTCAGTTCGGGGGCTTTCTGCGCGCGCAGGGTTGGCTCCAAACTTCGCTGTAAAATCAACAAGTTGGGCGTCTTTGACGCCTGCCGGACGGGAGCTGCCGAGCCCTCATGTCGACGGAAGCTAACACATCGCCGATAATTTCCGGCGCTGCGATCCGATATGCGGAAGCGCTTTTCGATCTCGCGCTTGAGAACGGCGCGCTAGAAACCGTGGAATCGGACCTTGATGTGCTGCGGGCGGCGGCGGCCGACTCAGATGATTTCCGCTCATTCCTGCAAAGCCCGGTCTACAGCGCCGAGGAAAAAGCCCGTGCGATGGGCGAGATCGCGGCGAAAGCCGGCGTCAGCGGGCTGACCCGGAATTTTCTCGGCGTCGTCGCGGCGAACCGGCGTCTGTTTTTCCTGGAGCAGATCATCGCCGCCTTCACGAGGCGCCTGGCCGAGCATCGCGGCGAGGTGACCGCCGAAGCGGTGTCTGCGGCGGCGCTCAATGAAGACCAGACGCGGCGGTTGCGCGGCGAAATCGAAGGCATTGTCGGCAAGGCGGTCAATCTGACCGTGAAAGTCGATCCGGACCTCCTCGGCGGTCTGGTGGTGAAGGTCGGTTCGAAAATGATCGACTCGTCCCTTCGCACAAAACTCAATCGTATGAAATCCGTGATGAAAGAGGCATAAGCCATGGAGCTTCAAGCGGCGGAAATTTCCTCCATCCTGAAACAGCAGATCAAGAATTTCGGCAAGGACGCTGAAGTTTCCGAAATCGGCCAGGTTTTGTCGGTCGGCGACGGCATTGCGCGCGTTTACGGCCTCGACAACGTTCAGGCGGGCGAGATGGTCGAGTTCGCCAATGGCGTCAAAGGCATGGCGCTGAACCTGGAAAGCGACAATGTCGGCGTCGTTATCTTCGGCGAAGACCGCGAGATTAAAGAAGGCGACACCGTCAAGCGGACGCAGGCGATCGTCGACGTGCCCGTCGGCAAGGGTTTGCTTGGCCGCGTCGTCGATCCGCTCGGCAACCCGATTGACGGCAAGGGCCCGATCGAGGCGACCGAACGTCGCCTGGTCGACGTCAAGGCGCCGGGCATCCTGCCGCGTAAATCCGTTCACGAACCGGTGCAGACGGGCATCAAGGCCGTCGATGCGATGATCCCGGTCGGACGCGGCCAGCGCGAGCTGGTGATCGGCGACCGCCAGACCGGCAAGACCGCGATCTGCATCGACGCCATGCTCAACCAGAAAGAAATCAACGCCAGCGGCGATGAGTCCAGGAAGCTGTATTGCGTTTACGTCGCCATCGGCCAGAAGCGTTCGACCGTCGCCCAGATCGTCAAGACGCTGGAAGACAATGGCGCGCTTGAATATTCAATCGTTGTCGCCGCCACCGCGTCGGAACCTGCGCCTTTGCAGTTTCTTGCGCCGTTCGCCGGCTGCGCCATGGGCGAATATTTCCGCGACAACGGCATGCACTCGCTGATCATCTATGACGATTTGTCGAAGCAGGCCGTTGCGTATCGCCAGATGTCGCTGCTGCTGCGCCGCCCGCCGGGCCGCGAAGCCTATCCGGGCGACGTTTTCTACCTGCACTCGCGCCTGCTTGAGCGTGCGGCGAAACTCAATGACGATAACGGTTCCGGTTCGATGACGGCCCTGCCGATTATTGAAACCCAGGCCAATGACGTGTCGGCCTATATCCCGACCAACGTGATCTCGATCACCGACGGCCAGATCTTCCTTGAAACCGATCTTTTCTATCAGGGCATTCGCCCGGCGGTGAACGTCGGCCT
This sequence comes from Parvularculaceae bacterium, assembly GCA_041398145.1. Taxonomy (GTDB): domain Bacteria; phylum Pseudomonadota; class Alphaproteobacteria; order Caulobacterales; family Parvularculaceae; genus Amphiplicatus. Next base: position 4,972 of record JAWKVF010000004.1, read on the forward strand.
TTCCGTGTCGCGCGTCGGCTCGTCGGCCCAGATCAAGGCGATGAAACAGGTCGCCGGCAAGATCAAGGGCGAGCTTGCTCAGTACCGGGAGCTTGCGGCGTTCGCGCAGTTCGGCTCCGACCTCGACGCCACCACCCAGCGCATCTTGAACCGCGGCGACCGCCTGACCGAATTGATGAAGCAGGACCAGTTCTCGCCGCTGCAGGTGGAAGAACAGGTTTGCGTTATCTACGCCGGCACGCAGGGCTATCTCGACAAGTTCGCCAAGAACAAGGTGCGCGAATTCGAAGCCGAATTCCTGCGCAAGTTGCACGCGGACCACGGCGATATTCTCAAGACCATCCGCGAGACCGGCAAGCTTGAGAAAGACACCGAGGAAAAGCTGAAAGGCGTCCTCGACGTGTTTGCGAAGAACTTTGCGTAACGACGTAGAAAAGGCTCGGGCATGCCCTCGCTGAAGGACCTCAAAAACCGGATCTCGTCGGTCAAGTCGACGCAGAAGATCACCAAGGCGAAGCAGATGGTCGCTGCGGCGAAGCTGCGCCGCGCCGAAGAGCGCGCCAAGGAAGCTCGTCCCTATACGGTGCGAATGGAGGCGGTGCTCGCCAATCTTGCGGCCAGTTCGAAGGATAATCCCGGCGCGCCGAAACTGCTCGCCGGCACCGGCGACGACGCAACGCACCTGCTGATTGTCGCCACCGCCGACAAGGGCCTTTGCGGCGGCTTCAACTCGTCAATCGTGCGGCTTGCGCGCGAGCGTATCGTCAGGCTGCAAAATGAGGGCAAGACGGTGAAAATCATCACCGTCGGCCGCAAGGGCAATGACCAGTTAAAGCGCCTTTACGGCGATTTGATTGTTCATCGCGTGAACTTTGTCGAAATCAAGCAGGTCGGGTTCGTCCAGGCCCAGGATATCGCCAAATACGTGCTCGATATGTTCGATGCCGGCGAGTTTGACGTCGCCACCCTGTTTTACGGCGAGTTCAAGAATGTTGTCAGCCAGGTGCCGACGGCGCAACAGATCATCCCGGCGGTCGCCCCCGATGGCGTTGAAACGCCGGACCTCAAAGGCGCGGTCTACGAGTACGAGCCCGAAGAAGAAGCGATCCTCAAGGCGCTGCTGCCGCGTTACGTCACGGTTCAGGTTTTCCGCGGATTGCTGGAAAACGTCGCATCCGAACAGGCCGCGTCGATGACCGCGATGGACAACGCCACGCGCAACGCCGGCGATATGATCGACAAGCTGACGCTGCAATATAACCGCGCGCGTCAGGCCCAGATTACAAAAGAACTGATTGAAATCATCTCCGGCGCTGAAGCTCTCTAGCGCGTGCGGATGAAAGACGAATAGCTGAAGGAAGAAGTCATGAGCAACGAAGGCCGTATCAGCCAGGTAATCGGCGCTGTCGTAGACGTCGTATTCGACGAGAATCTGCCGGCGATCCTGAACGCGCTGGAAACCGACAATAACGGCAACCGCCTTGTGCTGGAGGTTGCGCAGCATCTGGGCCAAAACGCCGTGCGCACCATCGCGATGGACTCGACCGAAGGGCTCGTTCGCGGCCAGAAAGTGACCGACACCGGAACGGCGATTTCAGTGCCGGTCGGCGACGGCACGCTGGGTCGCATCATGAACGTCATCGGCGAGCCGGTGGACGAAGCCGGGCCGATCCCGCACGACACCAAGCGCGCCATCCACCAGGAAGCGCCTCCCTTCGTTGAGCAGTCGACGGAATCGGAAGTGCTGGTCACCGGCATCAAGGTTGTCGACCTGCTTTGCCCCTACGCCAAGGGCGGCAAGATCGGCCTGTTCGGCGGCGCCGGCGTCGGCAAGACGGTTTTGATCATGGAGCTGATCAACAACATCGCGAAAGCGCACGGCGGGTATTCGGTGTTCGCCGGCGTCGGCGAGCGCACCCGTGAAGGCAACGACCTTTACTGGGAGATGATTGAATCGAAAGTGAACGTCGATCCGAAGGAAACCGGCGGCAAGATGGAAGGCTCGAAAGCGGCGCTGGTGTACGGCCAGATGAACGAACCGCCGGGCGCACGCGCGCGCGTCGCGTTGACCGGCCTCACCGTCGCCGAGCATTTCCGCGATCAGGGTCAGGACGTCTTGTTCTTCGTCGACAACATCTTCCGCTTTACCCAGGCCGGTTCTGAAGTGTCGGCGCTTCTCGGCCGCATCCCGTCGGCGGTGGGCTATCAGCCGACGCTGGCGACCGATATGGGCCAGATGCAAGAACGCATCACGACGACGACGAAGGGCTCGATCACCTCGGTTCAGGCGATCTACGTGCCGGCCGACGACCTCACCGACCCGGCGCCGGCGACCTCGTTCTCGCACCTTGACGCGACCACGGTTCTGAACCGCGCCATCGCTGAAAAGGGCATCTATCCGGCGGTTGACCCGCTCGATTCGACGTCGCGCATTCTCGACCCTCGGGTGATCGGCGAAGAGCACTATGAAGTCGCCCGTGCGGTGCAGGGCATTCTCCAGCGTTACAAGGCGTTGCAGGACATCATCGCGATCCTCGGCATGGACGAGCTTTCCGAAGAAGACAAACTTGTCGTCGCGCGCGCGCGCAAGGTTGAACGCTTCCTGTCGCAGCCGTTCCACGTCGCGGAAGTCTTCACCGGCAGCCCGGGCAAGCTGGTCGCCATCGAAGACACGATCAAGGGCTTCAAGGGCCTCGTGAATGGCGATTACGACCACCTGCCGGAAGCGGCGTTCTACATGGTCGGCTCAATCGACGAAGCCATGGAAAAAGCGCAGAAACTGGCGGCGGAAGCAGCCTAAGCAAGGTCTTCAGATGGCTGACAAACTTCACTTCAATCTCGTCTCGCCGGAAAAGGAACTTGTTTCCGACGATGTCGACATGGTTGAAGCGCCGGGCGTCGATGGCGTCATCGGCGTTTTGCCCAATCACGCGCCGTACATGACGGTGCTGTCCACCGGCGTGGTGAAGGTGCGCAATGGCGGCGACGAGCGGCGTATATTCGTGCGCGGCGGCTTCGCCGAGGTGACGCCGGTCGGTCTGACGATCCTGGCCGAAGAAGCCATCCCCGTCGCCGAGCTGAACGCCGAAATGATCGCCCAGCGCATCCGCTGGGCCGAGCAGGACATCGCCGACAAAGACACCACGCCGGAAACACGTTTGGCCGCTGAAACGGCGCTTGCGCAATTAAAAGAACTTCAGGCGGCGGTGTAAATGAGAGAGGGACCGCCGGAAACGGACGCCCCTCACGAAGACGCGCCAAATCCTGCGTCGCCGTCAACCGCAATTTCAGATCCGCCCCTGCCGATGAGCCGCGCCGAGCGGATCTTTGTGCGGATTAACATATTACAGGCGGTGCTCGCCATCGCCGGGTTGTTCACCGGCGCCGTCGCCCTTTACGCCGCGCTGTCGGAAGCGGACGCGGTCCGCAAACAACAGCAGGCGGCGGTGTGGCCGCATATCCGTGTCGTCGACATGAATATCGGACGGCCGGGGGAGGAGCGTTTTGACGTTATTGTCGGCAATCGCGGCATCGGCCCCGCGCGCATTAAGAGCGCGACGCTGACGGTTGACGGCCAACGGGTCAATAGCTGGTACGAGGTGATCGATACGCTGGCTGATGGCGCTGGGTATCGCCTCTCAAATTATCCGCTCGCTGGCGAGGTGCTGGCGCCGGGCGAGGACATCGTCACCGTTTCCGTTGAAGCAAAATACGCCTCAGAGGAAATTGTAAAAGCTTTCCAGGAGCTGGTGCGCGCTGGCCGCGGCAATCTCCAGATCTGTTATTGCTCCGTGTTCGATGAATGCTGGAGATCGGATGCGCTGAGCCGCGAAACAACGCCTGTCGATGTATGCCCCGAGCAAGCGGCGGGCGAGTCGATCTGATCAACCGCCTGCCGAAAATGACGTCCGTGTCGATGGCGCCGGCAGGCTCGATGTGTTCGGCCGAACGAATGCTTTGACGGCAATTAGCCCCGCTGTGGCGACAATGGATAAAGACGGGACCAGCGAAGCGGATAGCGTAGAAGAACAATGGCGCGATCGGCGCAATCCAGGCGATGCTGAGAACGCTGTTGGCAAGCGGCGATTTCCAGCCTTCATTGTTCGCCAGCAGCAGCGCGCCAGCGGCGACAAACGGCCAGTCGTATATCCACGCCGATGGCGCAATCAGTACTGACAGGATCATCACTGCGGCGATCGTCGTGTCAGGATCGCCGCGGCGAGCCAGGCGCCATGTGAGCGCCATGGAAGCGGCGATGGCTGCGGCATATCCCGTGGCCTGGGCGAACGGCCCGGCGCCGAGCTTGATTAGAGCCTGATGGATATCGATCATGCCGCGCCGCATTTCCATCGCATGGGCGACGTGGACGCTTCCCATTGAGGTGAAGAACGCGCGCCATGGTTCGACTCCGTAAAGAATAAGCGATAATCCAACGAAACATAGCGAGAAGGCGGCGGCAGCGAAGAAGGCGCGCCAGTTCCCCGACGCGATCAGGAATACAGGCGCCAGAATTCCATATTGCGGCTTGATTGTGAGCAAAGCCAACATGACGCCGGCAAGAAGCGGTCTCGTTTTGGCGTAACGAAGAGCGAACAATAATGCAGCGGCGGCAAACGCACCGGTCTGCACGACAAGAATGACGGAAAACAAAGCGGGTGATGCAATTGCAATCATGCTTCGGTTTCGCACATGAGCGCCGCTCATACAGGCTATTCCAGCCATCGCCATCATCGACAGCGCAATCCAGGCGGCTTTGACGACGCCATAGGGTGCTTCGCAAAGCGGGGAAAATAAAAGAGCCGCATGCGGAGGGTTTAGCCACGCAAGCGTTTGATGATCGGGACCTAACGTCGCGCGAAGAGTTCAGGGTCATAAGCGTCAGCGAGCCGGCCGGCGTTTGCGAAATCGCCGATGTGATGAAACACCGGCAGGTCTTCGATTCCAGCCATTTGTACACCTGGCGGAAAATGGAACAGTGTTTCAGCCGAGCGAGCCGCCAGCACAACCATCATCGCCGCTATCAGCCACACGCTTAACGTGAAGCTGGGGCCGGCTCCGATAGACGGAGCGCGTTGGCGAGACTGGAACGAGGGGCGGTAATGTCGGAGGCTTCGCTACGTCTCCAGCATCGTGATTTACTATGGTGACCAATGCGTTAAAGCGCGATCTCCACAGGGGCGCTCAATGGGGCTGAAACCGCCTGGAGTATCCGCTGGCCGAGCCGGCCTTCGCCGATAACGATACGACGCCGGAATCACGGCTGGCCGCCGAAACGGCGCTCGCAAAATTTAAAAGACCTCAGGCGGCGCTTTACGTGTGCGCTGCGACAGCGTGTGTGGGCGTCACCAGAACAACATACGTTCGATCCTTATCGCGATGTTGCTCTATCTATTTGGTTGATCGCATATTTTGCCACGCACCGGTTCCCGATTCGTCGGAAAATGCTCCAGACTTCTCCATGTCATCAACACGGAAAACACCGCCAGCAAAATTGGAACGACGACAAAATTCCGGCCGAACAATTGAATGAATGGCGCGATCCACATGAGAAGGGCGAAAGCCTGAAGATAAGGCGGCCATTTTTCTCCAGCGGCGAGCACGACGAGCGCGGCGGCGACGAACACCCAGTCATAGGTCCAGGCGGAGGGCGAGACAGTCACTGACAATAACAGCGCCAGCCCTGCGGCGACGCGATAGCTGCAGTTTCGCGCCGCCACGAACACTGCAATTGCAGCGGCGATGATGGCGACGCCTTGAACGGCGGAAGCGGCGACGGGCGGCGCGCCAAGTTTCAGTATTAACTGGTTGAGCGAAATCGTCGCCGGATGCGCCAGCGCCGAGAACGGTTCGTGTACTTCCCGCATGGATGTCAGAAAAGTTGTCCAGCTATCGACGCCAAAAGCGGCGACCGACAACAAGACGAGCGCGATTGTCGTAATGGCGGCGGCGGCGATTGCGCGCCACTGGCCGGTCGCCGCCAGCAGCACCGGCGCCATAAGTCCGTATTGCGGCTTGATGGTTAGCACGCCCAGAAGAACGCCAGAGAGAATTGGCCGCTTTGGCGCCAGCACTAAGGCAGATGTCAAACCCAGTGCGACGAAGGCGCTGATTTGCAGGAAAAATATCGCCATGAACGTTGCGGGCGAGGCGACGAGGAGTCCCGTCAATAACGGGCTTCTGGCGCCGCCACGCAGGGCGATCGCCGCCATGGCGGCGAAGGTCGCTGCGATCCATAACGGCCGCACCCATTCAAATGGCAGCAGGCCCAGCGGCGCGAAGGCGAAAAAGCCGTGCGGCGGGTAGAACCAGAGAAGCGTGAGATTGGCGTCGCTAAACGGGGCGATGAATATGTCCTTGTCGTAGGCGTCGACGGCCGCGCCATGGATGGTGAGTTCGCCGGCGCGAATGAAGGCGTCAATATCGCCGTGCCTGACGGCGGCGAAATCTGTCGGCATCGCGAAAAACTCAGGCGCGGTCAGCGCTGCGATCATTACAACGAGGATCGCCGCGAACAACGCGCCCATCGTCAGGATGCGACCGCCCAGAATACTGAAAACCGCGTCCCAATCCTGTGATCGGCGGCCCTTTGATGGGTTGTCCTGTGTTGACTGGCTTTTTGACGTTACGTTCACTGACGAAACCCTGTTGCTTCGATTAACGACGCCATCGCCGCGGGCGGCGGCGCTTCGACCAGAACGGGAGCCTTGTTTGCCGACAGCGGCAACACAATACGGCGCGCATGCAGCATCATGGGACGGGCCCGGTCCTGCGGGCTGAGATCGCCATATTGCGGATCGCCAAGTATCGAACACCCTGTCGAGGCGAGGTGGACGCGGATCTGGTGGGTTCGCCCGGTTTTCGGTTTCGCCTCGATAAATGAAAGCCCGTCTTTCACGCCAAGGGTGCGATAGGTCGTCTCCGCAGCTTGGCCGTCATCGGCGATGATCATGCGCCAGCCGGTCTTGTCCGTGTGCTTTTTCAGCGCGGAGTTGATCGTGCCGGATGGTTTTTCCGGCGCGCCGCGGCAGACCGCCCAATAGGTTTTTTCCACCAGATTTTGCGAAAACAGTTTGCCGAGTTTTCTCAGCGCTTTGGGATGGCGGCCGAGAACGAGGCACCCCGTCGTGTCGCGGTCGAGGCGATGCGCCAGCGCCGGCGGGCGCGGCAAGCCGAACCGCAGTGCGTCGAAATAATCTTCAAGGCTTTCCCCGCCCCTGGGGCCCGCATGAACCGGCAGGCCGGCGGGCTTGTCGATCACCAACATCAAGCCGTCGCGATAGAGCAGGCGGTCCAGAAGAAAATCGCGGGGGTGTTTCATGACGGCGCAGTCATCCGGGCTTGCGGATGAAATCGCGCAGCGGGGTGAACGCGTCAATCAGTTCTTTGTAAATATGGCGCTTGAACGGTACGATCAGTTCGGCGGCCTCTTCAAATTGCGCCCATCGCCAGTCGTCGAATTCCTGGTGATCATCCGCCTCAAGATCAATTTCCGCGTCATCGCTTTCAAACAGCATCGCCGCCCATTTCTGGCGCTGGCCGACCCATTTCTTCTTGCGATAGCCTTTCGGGAAATCATACACCAGCCAGCCAGGGGTGAGGGCGAGAAGCCGCGCGGAAACAACGCCGGTCTCCTCCTTCAGTTCGCGATACGCGGCGGCGGCGATATCTTCATCAGCATCGATCCCGCCTTGCGGAAACTGCCAGCGATAGGCGTCGCTGGCTTCGCCGAGATCGGCGAAATCCCCGACGCGGCGGCCGAGAAACACCCGTCCATCGCGATTGAACAGGACAACGCCGACATTCGGGCGGTACGCGTTGAGGATGTATTCAATTTTCATCGCCAGGCCTGTATTTCCTGCCGTACTCAGCGGGGGGTTTAGGCGCCGTTGGCCGGGCAGGCAAATGCAAACCTAAAGTTCGCTGGCGCGGGCCGACAGCACGGCCGAGGCCGGCGCCAGTTCAAGCTCGCGCTCGCCAACCTTGGCCGCCCAGTCCGCGATCACGTCAAGGGTTGATGAGTTCGCATAGGTCTTGCCGATCGCGTCGCCGTCGCGTTTGGCGATTTTTTCCAGCGCTTCAAGATCAGCAAGGGTCGCGCTGCGGTCGGTTTCAAAACCGGGATTGATAATCCGGTTGACCGTCGTGGCGGTTTTGTCTTCGCCATGCCAGGAATGACGCAGCGCGCCGGAATCGTCAAAATATGCGAGACCGGAGTTCTTGATCTGGCGCAGCACCGGATCGAACGCGGCGTCGGCCGTGAATTTAGCGCCAAGATAATTGGTGACGCCGAAAAAGCCGTCGAAACGAGAGAGCATCCAGTCGAGACGTTGCAGGTTTTCCGCCGATGAGCGTGTCGTCATCAGCGCCGCCGGCCCCAGGACTTCTTCCGCGCCGAGGCGATCCTCCATCGGCAGTTCCAACAGCACCTCGTGGCCCGCCTCGCGGGCGCGCTTTGTCCAGAACGACAGGTTCTTGGCGTAGGGGGCGAAGGCGAGCGTCACATTCGCCGGCAAATCGTCAATCGCGCGTTCGGTCAGCGCGCGATTCAGGCCAAGGCCGCCGACGATGAGGGCGACATCGGGGGCCTCGCCCTGTTTGAACGGCTTGGCGTAATAACTCGACGCCCGGCGCCCGCCCGAGCCAATCCTGGGCGCCATGCCGTAATCGGTCTTGCGAAGCATGGTCTGGTCGGTGGCCGCAATCGGGGTCGGCGGCGCGGCTGACTGCGTCGTCGCTGAAGGGGGTTTTTCGCCGGGCGCACGCGCCGGCGCCCCGTCAATGGTGATCACGATCTCGTCTGCCGGATCGCCGGGAAAATGGCCCGGCTCGCCAAGCGCCAGGATGTCGCCCGTCTCCATCGAATAGGGTTCGTCATCGTCGTCGGATGGCGCGGCGCCGTTGGCGAAAGGCGCTTCCGTCGCATCGGCTTCCTCGCTCAGGCTGGCGGCGGCGACGCCAATCGCCGGGGCCAGGCGTTCGGGCGAGGGCGCGTGCGCCATTCTCTGCCCTTGACTCTCACTGGGGCCCTCACCCGGATGCGCCGCCGGGACGGCCAGCCGCTCAATCGCCTCGACAGGCATGGCGATGGCCGCTGCGCGCTTGTCGGCGTTCAGGCCGGCATAGGCGAGCACGCCCGCGCCGCCGCAGGCGAAAACGAGCCAGGCCCAGGTGAGCCGGCTCAGGACTGGCCATTTCAGTTTACGAATTCGCGCCATGACCGTTCATTTCGCCGCCGGGAAGCGGCGGCAACCAGCGATCACACTAGGAAGAATAGGGTTAACGGATGGAAAACGCCGGCGCGTAAAACATCCTGTACTTAAGTAAAACGCCCCGACATGCGGGGCGTTTGCCTGATTTTGAACCATCAACGGTTTCTGCTTATCAGAAGGCGCTCAGGTTAGTGATTGGCGCCGGCGTCGGCCAGCGCCGCCCGGAAGGCGGTCGCATCGGACAAAAGCTCAAGCGCGCGATCAAGCTGGCAATCCTTGCCTTCCTCGCAATGAACCGGCTCGACCGCAGGCTTGTCGGTCTCTTCTTCGGCGACGTTCTCGACCTCAACCGGTTCCGGCACGTCCAGCGCGCCGGGCAGGCTGGCTTCGGTCGGGCGTTTGCCCAGTTCTTCCTGACCCGGGTACAAGACCGGCATGGCGATATCCGGCTCGATACCGTGCGCCTGGATCGAGCGGCCCGACGGCGTATAATAGCGCGCGGTGGTCAGGCGCAGCGCGCCCTGCAGGCCGTTTTGCAGCGGGATCACCGTCTGCACGCTGCCCTTGCCGAAGGACTTGGTGCCGAGCAGCAGCGCCCGGTTGCGATCCTGTAGCGCGCCGGCGACGATTTCCGACGCCGAGGCGGAGCCGCCATTGATCAGCACAACAATCGGGCGGCCCTTGGCGAGATCGCCGGGCGTGCCCATTTCGCGCAGCGTGTCTTTCGGATTGCGGCCGCGGGTTGAAACGATCTCGCCGCCATCGAGGAACGCGTCGGATACGGCCACCGCCTGATCGAGCAAGCCGCCGGGGTTTGAGCGCAGATCGAGAACATAACCCTTCGGCCCGCCGGGGATCTCTTTTTCAAGAGATTTGATCGCCTTGATGAGGCCGTCATCGGTGGTCTCGCTAAAGGTGCGTACACGGATATATCCAAGATTTTCCTTGGCTTCCGACACGACCGCTTCAACCCGGACAATGTCGCGGACGAGTTTCAGTTTAAAACGCGGCTCTTCGCGGTTCCGAACGACGCCGATTTCAACCGGCGTTCCTTTGGGGCCCTTCAGTTTTGCGATGGCTTCGTCAATCGACATGCCCTGAACTTCGTCGCCGTCGATTTCAACGATGAGGTCGTTGGTCTGCATGCCGGCGCGGGCGGCCGGGGTGTCGTCAATCGGCGCGACGACCTTTACAAGGCCCTTGTCTTCACCCTCGGTGTCCATCACCACCTGGATGCCAAGGCCGGCGAAACTGCCGCGGGTCTGTTCCTGCATCCGGTCGAAATCTTCCGCAGTGAGATAGTTTGAGTGCGGGTCGAGGCCGGCGAGCATGCCGTCGATGGCGCCTTTGACGAGGTCGGCGTCGACCGGTTCCTCGACATAATTTTCGTGGACCTGCTCGAAGACCTCGCCGAACAAATCGAGCTGACGGAAGGTGTCCGCGGATATTGTCGATCGCGCGAACCCGGCGGAAAGGATAGCCGCGGTCACCAGCGCGCCGCCCATCGCCGCGGCGGTAAGCGCCCCCAGCGAAGCCGCGTTTTTCATCGATTTCCGCCGCCTGGAATAATTTTGCAGTTTCATCCGGTCCACCTGCTGTTCCTATACTCTTCTACGCCGTCTTGACGGCCCCGGCGTCTAGGACGCCGCGTCTTCCCTAGCATTATCGGAGAGCCACAAGGATGGGTTAACGGGTTTCCCGTCCTTGCGGATCTCCAGATCCATTTGCGCACCAGCGCCGGACATGGCCGCCACTGGTTCGCCAGCCTGCACGCTCTGGCCCTCCTCCACAAGAATGGCGCCAACACGCATCAGCAATATAAAATAGCCGCCGCCAACGTCCAGAACGATCAGGTTTCCAACCGTCCCCCAGGGGCGCGCAAATGAGATTTTGCCCTCAAAAGGGGCGGTGACGATAGCCTTGTCGGCGACGGAAAACCTCAAACCGTCGAATTTTCCCCCCTCCGGGCGCTGCGCGCCGAAGCGGCCGATCACATTTCCGACAACCGGAGGTTTCAAAGCGCCTCTGGCGCTCGCAAACGGCCTGGCTGGGCGAACCGGGTCGGGGCGGGCGACGAGGGCGGGCCGGGGCGCCGCCGGGGCGTCCGGTTTGGCGCGGGGCGGTTTCAGGCGGGGAGTGACTTCGCGGGCAAGGCGCTGCAGCCGCGACAGCACTTCGCGAAGGCTGGTCGCGCGCGCGGCGAGGGCGGCGGTTTCGCCCTGCGCGGCGGCGGCCATGCGTTCGGCGACGCGGCTTTCCTGCTGCTTTGTTTCCAGCAATTCGGCCAGCATGCCGCGACGGGTTTCGACTTCCTCGTTGGTGCGCTCAAATTCCGCCTTTTCCTGCGCCAGCGCGGCGCGGACGTTTTTCAGGGTCGCCAGCTTGTCTTTCAGCACCGCCGCGCGCGCTTCGAGCTGCGGGGCGACATCGGCCAGCAGCATTGCGGTTCGCGCGGCGCCGGCGGCGTCGTTGGGCTTGACCACCAGCGCCGGCGGGCGCGAGCGCTCAATCGCCAACAGCGCCGCCAGCACATCGCTCAGGGATTCCTGTTCGGTCTTCAGCGATCCCTCGATCATCGTGGCTTCGGTTTCGAGGCGGGACATCTCCGCGGTGATTTCGCGAATCCGCTTTTCCGCGTCCTGAAGCGCGTCGGCGGTTTCGATCATGCGATTGCGCAGGGAGGCGACTTCCTTGCGCCGCGCATCGGCTTCGTCTTTCAGCCGCGCCTCTTCCGCCGCGCGCTGCTTGAGCTGGCGCTCGATCTGGTTGAGATCGTCCTGGGCGCGCTGCGCCTGCGCGCCGCTGGCGTAAAGCGCGCTGAAAGCCGCAAGGAAGATCGCAAACAATCGGATCATGAACGGTGATAGGGGTGGCCGGCGAGAATCGTCATCGCGCGGTAAATCTGCTCGACCAGCATCGCCCTGACAAGCATATGCGGCCAGGTTGCTCTGCCAAAACCGAGTTTTACATCGGCGCTTGCGGAAAGTTCAGGTGAATGCCCGTCCGCGCCGCCGATAAAAAACGCGATTTGCCCGCAGCCCTCGTCGCGCCAGCCGCCGATCAGGGCGGCGAATTCTTCGCTGGAGAGCGATTCGCCGCGCTCATCCAGAACGATTCGCCGGCTTGCCGTCGCCGCGGCGCCCGCCAGCAACTCGCCCTCGCGGGCTTGCCGTTTCGGTCCCGATAAGCCCTTTGGCGCCTCGATTTCGCGGATTTCGAAGGCGCTGAGGCCGAGCCCTTTGCCGACGCCGCGAATGCGCGCGGCGTAGTCCTCGATCAAGGAAAGTTCAGGCCCGGCTTTCAACCGTCCCGCCGCTGCCAGCGTGATCCGCATGCGGGTACGGGCTAGGCGTCGTGCTGCACAGGCGCGCGCGCCGTTTCCGACCAGATACGCTCAAGATTATAGAATTTACGCACCTCGGGCCGGAACAGGTGAAGGATGACGTAGTCAGCGTCGATCAGCACCCAGTCGCAGGCCGGCGCGCCCTCGATCTTGGGCCCGCCATGGCCTGCGTCTTTCAGCCGGCGCATGATTTTATCGGCGATCGCGCCGACATGGCGCTGCGAACGGCCCGACGCCACGACCATCGCGTCAGCGATGTCGGTCTTGCCGGCAAGGTCAATGGTGATGATGTCTTCAGCCTTGTCGTCCTCAAGCTCATCGAGAATGATCTTCAAGATCGCTGCGCCACGTTCTTTGTCGGAAAGCGCCGACAGATCAGGAACCTGACTCACAGGGGCGATTGGCTCGTCCCGTTCAGCGCCTTCGCCTGGGGCGACGACTCTAAGGGCGGGTTTTTCTCGCCCCGCCGGGCGTTCTTCAGGGCTCAGCGCCTGTCTCCTTGCTGTCGCGGGCCGGCGCCCGCGCGGTCAATGTAATCGCCATGCGCCAATCCGCCAACCTTTATGCAGGGTAAATTTGTGGCGCAAATGACACGGATGACACGAATGGCACGGGGCGCGCGGCGGGCCTCAGCCCGCGCGTTCGCGCAACGCTGTCGACGACACCGGATTGGCGGTTGCGCGGAGGAAAACCCATGCCGGCGGTTCGCGGTCGGCAAGGCTCGCCGCGTCCCTCTCGTCGAGGCGAAACGCCGCGAAACGCTTGCCCGCCTCGCTCGTCTCGGCGGCGTCTTCATCGCCGGGCCGGCTGAACACCGCAATCGGCGCCAGCCGCCAGATCCTCTCCCACTCGCGCCAGCGGTGAAACCCGGCAAGGCTGTCAGCGCCCATCAGCCACACGAACTGCATTTGCGGCCACAACGCCCCCAGCGTCTCCAGCGTATCGACCGTGTAATGAAGATCCTTGCGCTGTTCGAAATTCGACACGACGATCCGGTGATGATCCGCGACGCGTTGCGCCTGCGCCATGCGCGCATCATAGGGCGCGTAGGCGGCCGGGTCTTTCAGCGGATTGCCAGGCGAGACCAGCCACCACACGACGTCGAGTTCGAGAAGCTTCAATGCGGCGAGGGAGATCTCGCGATGGCCGCCATGGGCGGGGTTGAACGAACCGCCCAGCAGCCCGATTTTCGACTGGTCATGGCGCTGCGGCGTCACGGCGTCCACCCGTCATCTGCGCCGGCGTCTTCTTCGATATCCTGTGCGGCGGGTGCGGCGTTTTTCTTGATCGCCATCAGATCGCGCAACAGCGCCTGTACGCCCAGCCCCGCGACGCCGGAAATCGCCCGCGCCGGTTGGCCGGCGGCGCGCGACAAGTCCTTCAGCCGCGATTTCACCGTGTTTTCGTCAAGCGCGTCGATTTTGTTGAGGCAGACGATTTCGCGCTTGTCGGCAAGCTCGCCGCCATAGGCTTCAAGCTCGGTTCTGACGGTGCGATAGGCGTCGGCGATGTTTTCCTGCGTGCCGTCGACAAGGTGGACGATGGCGGCGCAGCGCTCGACATGGCCAAGAAAGCGGTCGCCAATGCCGGCGCCTTCATGGGCGCCTTCGATCAGGCCGGGAATGTCGGCGAGCACAAAATTTTCCCCTTCGCCGACGCGTACGACGCCAAGGCCCGGATGAAGCGTCGTGAACGGATAATCGGCGATCTTTGGCTTGGCCGCCGTCACCGCCGCGAGGAAAGTCGACTTGCCGGCGTTCGGCAGTCCGACAAGGCCGAAATCGGCGATCAGTTTTAACCGCAGCCAGATCGTGCGCTTCTCGCTCGGCTGGCCGGGATTGGCGCGGCGCGGCGCCTGATTGGTGGACGATTTGAAATGCGCGTTGCCAAAGCCGCCATTGCCGCCCTTGGCGAGCAGCACCCGCTGGCCCGGCGTGTCGAGATCGGCGATCAGCGTTTCTTCGTCTTCTTCAAAGATCTGCGTGCCGACCGGCATTTTGATAATCATGTCGGCGCCGTCGGCGCCGGTGCGGTTCGAGCCCTCGCCGGGGCGACCCTTTTTGGCGGAGTAGTGCTGCTGGTAGCGGAAATCGATCAGCGTGTTGAGGTTCTCCACCGCCTCGGCGAAGACATGGCCGCCGCGGCCGCCGTCGCCGCCATTTGGGCCGCCGAACTCAATAAACTTTTCGCGACGAAACGACAGGCAGCCGGGGCCGCCGCCCCCGCTTTCCACATAGATTTTCGCGCGATCAAGGAATTTCATGAGCGCGTATATAGAGATTTTCAGAACGAACGCCACCATTGCAGATGGCAGGGCGACTGAGGGGCGTGCGTGAATTTTCCGGCGCGCCCGTCTAATGTGCGCGCCAGTTCACCCCGCCACGCAGACAGGGAGCCTTATGTCCAGTCCGGTTGATATCCTTTTTACGCCGTTCGCCGCCGGCGCGCTGAAGTTGAAAAACCGCGTCGTCATGGCGCCGATGACGCGGTCGTTTTCGCCGGGCCACATTCCGGGCGAGAACGTCGCGGCTTATTACGAACGCCGGGCGGCGAACGGGGTCGGGCTGATCCTGTCCGAAGGGGTGTCGCCGAACGCCTATAACGCCAGCGGCACGCCGGACGTGCCGTATATCGTCGACGACGCGGCGCGCGCCGCATGGGCGAAAATCGCCGATCACGTGCGCGCGGCGGGCGGCGTGATGGGTTTGCAGTTGTGGCACGAAGGGCCTTACCGCAATCCGGCCGCCAGCGATCATCCCGAGCGCCCGTCATGGTCGGCGTCGGGGTTCAAGGTCCCCGGCAAGCCGTTATGGGCGCCGATGAGCGAGGCCGAGATTGAAACCGCGATTGATGAATTCGTCGACGCGGCGGTCGCAACGAAAAACGCCGGCTTCGCCTGCGCCGAATTTCATGGCGCGCATTCTTACCTGATCGACAGTTTCTTCTGGTCACAAACTAATCGCCGCGAGGATAAATGGGGCGGCGACTGGACCGGGCGCACGCGCATGGCCTGCGAAATCATCAAGCGCACACGCGCAAAGGTCGGGCCGGATTTTCCGCTGCTCATCCGCCTGTCGCAGTGGAAGCAACAAGACTATGACGCGCGCACGGCGACGACGCCGCAAGAGCTGGAAAAATGGCTGACGCCGCTGGTCGACGCCGGCATTGACGTCATCCATTGCTCGCAACGGCGGTTCTGGGAGCCGGCGTTTGACGGCTCGGATCTCAATTTCGCGGGCTGGGCGAAGAAACTGACCGGCAAGCCGACAATCTCCGTCGGCTCGGTCGGGCTGACAGGAGAGTTGACCGGCGCCTATGCGGGCGAGGTTTCAAAACCGGCCTCGCTCGACCGGCTTGTCGCGATGATGGAGCGGGACGAGTTTGACCTGATCGCCGTCGGGCGGGCGCTGCTTCAGGACCCTGAATGGCTGGTCAAAATTCGCGACGGGCGCGTCGACGAACTCAGGGATTTCGACCGCAGCGCGCTCATGACGCTGTATTAGGCGCCTCAAGCCGGGAAAGGAAACGTCCATGATCATTGTGCATCATCTCGAAAACTCACGCTCGCAGCGCGTGCTGTGGCTGCTTGAAGAGCTTGGCCTCGACTACGAGGTGAAGCGCTATAACCGCGACAGCAAGACCGGCCTGGCGCCGAAGGAACTCTTAAAGGTTCACCCCTTGGGCAAGTCGCCGGTCATCGCCGATGACGGCCGCGTGCTCGCCGAAACCGGCGCCATTATCGAGTATCTGGTCGAGACCCACGGGGCGGGGCGCCTCGTCCCGGCGCGCGGCGGGGCTGACTATGATCGTTATCGCTACTGGTTGCACGCCGCCGAGGGCAGTTATCAGCCGCCGCTCGTTCTGTCATTAATCCTGACACGGATGGAAACCGCGCCGATGCCGTTTTTCGCCCGCCCAATCGCCCGGCGTCTTGCCCGGTCGGTGCGGGAAAACTATCTCAACCACACGACAAAGGCGTTGTTTGATTATCTCGATACTGAACTTGGCGCGCGCAATTGGCTGGCGGGCGATGAGTTTTCCGCCGCCGACATCATCATGAGCTTCCCGGCGGAAGCCTCGCTCGGCCGGGTCGATGCGGCAAGGGGGAAGAAAAACCTCAAGCGCTTTGTTGAGAAAATTCACGCGCGCCCGGCCTATCAGCGCGCGCTGGAACGCGGCGGGCCTTACGCCTACGCCTGACGGCGGCTACTTTTTTGCGGCACGCTTTTTATTGCTCGCGCCACTCTGGATATAAAAAAAGACCGCCCGAAGGCGGCCTTTTCAGTCCCGTCTTTGACAGGCTTATTGTTTGATGTTCGGCGCCGGCGCTTCGTCTGCGGCCTCGTCGGCCGCGTCGGTGATTTCCTCGGCGTCCGCCTTCTCAGCCGGCGCCGCGACAACCGCCGAGGCGTTGGTCGGCGTCACCGGCGTATCGGTCAGCGCGACCGGCGCGGTTGATTTCGGCGCCTCCGGCTTCGGCTCTTCTTTCAGCGTCGGCGGCGGGGCCGGTTTTACCGGCGCCGGCGCCGCCTTGGGCGCAGCTACCGGTTCGAATGAGGGCGTTTCCATATTGTCTGCGGCATATTCTTGCCAATACGCCGGCTGATTCATCAGCGCGCGAAAATAATCGATGTTCTGGTCGGCGATCTGCGGCGGCAGGTCGGAACGCGCAAGGCGTTCGGCCTCGCGCATCTCGCCCTTGAGGGCGAGCACCAGCGCAAGGTTCTGACGGATGCGCGCGTCGCTGCCGCGAACGGTCGCCGCTTTGCGCAGGGTCATTTTGGCCGCGTCGAGATCGCCCGAAAGCGCGTAGGACAGACCCTTGTTGTTGAGAATGGTCGGCGAGTCAGGTGCGAACAACAGCGCCATGTCATATTTGGCGCGCGCGGAATCGTGTTCGCCGATCTGGTCGAGCGCGACGCCATAGGATGAAAACGCCCGCCAGTCGCGCGGCATCAGTTCCGATGCGGTTTCAAGATAACGCACCGCTTCGAACGCCCGTCCGCCTTCGACCAGCGCCTTTCCGGCCTCAAGGTTGACTTCGGCGTCGTCGGGGTGGGCGTTCGCCGCGCGGGTCATCACTTTGACGGCTTCTTCAACCGAAGAAATTTTGCGCAAGGCCGCTGAGTATGAAACGGCGGCGCTCAAATCGTTCGGGTTGCGGTCATAGCGTGTTCCCCAATACGCCGCGGCGGCGACCGGGTCCATGTCGCCGGATTGTACGCCGGGGTCGGTGAAGACGCCGATTTCATCTTTGTAATCGACTTTTTCGCCGTCGGCATGCAGGGACTTGCCGCTCGACGCGCAGGCCGACATAAGAAGGGCGAGAACGAAGACGCTTGCGGACTTCGCAACGGGCGCAGGCATCGTAGTTTGACGGACGGCCATGAGACGGTTCCTCATCTAATTCGCAATTCGATGCGGATCATTGCGGAATCTCTTCAATAAAGGCTTAACTTTGACCGGAAAGGCCGTACTAACCTGGCGTAAAGATACGTTAACGGAGCGTTTCATGATTGCAGACCTTTTGATCGAACATGACGCCGCGCGCTATGAACGCGCGCGCCGGATCTACCTCATCAGGGAAAAGTCGGACGATCTTTCCGCCGCGCCGGAAACGCTTCAGGCGCTTGGAAAGCTCAACGGCTTTACCGGCGACGCAGGCGCGGTGCTCGCCAATAATGACGGCGTTCTGCTCGGCGTCGGCGACGGCGCCGACCGGTTCGGTCTTGCGGCGGCGGCGGAAAAGCTGCCCGAAGGCGACTATCGCATTGATGGCGACGCTAAGGATGACGCGCTCGCCTGTCTCGCGTGGATGCTCGGGTCGTACCGGTTCAACCGCTACAAGGCCGGCAAGACCGCGTGCGCGCGATTGATCGCCGGCGCGCGCGTCGATGTTCGCGACATCAAATTGCAGGCCGCCGCCATTGGCCATGTGCGCGATCTCGTCAACACGCCGGCCGGCGACATGCTGCCCGATTCGCTGGAGCGCGAGGCGCGCGAGCTTGCCGGCGCCTTCGGCGCTGAAATTTCGGTGACGCTTGGCGACGACCTGCTCAAGCATGACCTCAATATGATCCACGCGGTCGGCCGCGCCTCGGCGACGGCGCCGCGGCTGATTGATCTCCGCTGGGGGCGCGCCGATGCGCCGAAACTGACGCTGGTCGGCAAGGGCGTGTGTTTTGATTCCGGCGGTCTCGACATCAAGCGCGCGAGCGGCATGGAGATTATGAAAAAAGACATGGGCGGCGGCGCCAATGTGCTTGGGCTGGCGCGCCTGATCATGGGGGCCGGGCTCGATTATCGCCTGCGGGTGCTGATCCCGGCGGTTGAGAACGCGATTTCCGGCAACGCCTTCCGGCCGGGCGATATCTTGAAAAGCCGCAAGGGCCTGACGGTTGAGATCGGCAACACCGACGCGGAAGGCCGTCTGGTCCTTGCCGATGCGATGGCGCTCGGCGGCGACGAAAACCCTGCGATCATGATTACGCTGGCGACGCTGACCGGCGCGGCGCGGGTTGCGCTGGGGCCTGACCTGCCGCCCTTTTACACTGATGACGAAGCGTTCGCGGCGCGCGTCCTGTCGGCGGCGCAAAAGGTTCATGATCCGGTCTGGCGGATGCCGCTGTGGCGGCCCTATGCCTCCATGCTGTCGTCGCCCATCGCCGACATCAACAATAATGGCGGCTCGTTCGCCGGGTCGGTGACGGCGGCGCTGTTCCTCAAACGGTTTGCGCCGGAAACCTCCATCTGGGCGCATTTCGACATCTATGCGTGGCGGCCCAAAGCGGCGCCGGGCCGGCCGCTCGGCGGCGAGGCGCAGGCGATTCGCGCTCTCTACGCGGCGTTGCGCACAAATTAACACGACGTGATCGGTGCTTGCCCTGCGCCGCCGAACGGTTGCAGTGTCGAAATTGTTTCGCGCTTTCGCGGAATGTTTCTTCAATCAACCGGATCAAGATGGCATCGACGGACATATTGACGACGTGGCGGGACGTGATGGCCGACGCCGTGCGCAGCGAAGGGCCGGATCTGTCCATGCGGCAATGGGCGATCTTGCTGACGGTGTACCTCAATCCGGGGCCGCATACGGTGCGCGGGCTCAGCCGCGATCTCAATGTGCCAAAGCCGGCGATCAGCCGTGCGCTAGACGCGTTGTCCATCCTTGGTTTCATTCGCCGGGTGCGCGACGCCGACGACAAGCGCATCGTCCTGGTGCAGAAAACCGCCGACGGCGCCATCTATGTCGATGAATTCGCCAGGATCGTCGAAGAGCGCACGCACGGGCCGACGGTTGGCGGCGCCGCGCTTTACGGATAAGCCGGCGCGCTGACGGGATTATTTTGACAGGGCGATTGTCACGCCGGCAAGGCGGATGACGCCGTCTTCAAATTCAATCGGCGCCTCAACCACGCCGCCGCCGGCGACGGAAAGCAGGGCGAAGGCGCCGCGCGCCGTCTCGGCCTCATCGGCCGTCAAATAACCCGCCGCGCCAAGCGCCGCGATGAAGTCGAACGGTTTCTCAATCGTCGCGGTCAGCACCCCAACGGGGCGCCCGTTCTGGTCAGCGCGCAATCGCCCTTTCGCCTGAAGCTTTGAGGCGCCGACGACGAGGGCGAGGCCATGGATGTCAACACCGCCGCCGGCGCTGCGCCAGTCCTGCACCGCGTCCGCGCCTTGCAGCATTTCATAGGCGCCGATGGCGAAATCGGCGCGGACGGCGTCGATCCGCGCGTCATGTTCGCCGTCCGCGACGACAAGGTCGTCAGCGTGAACAGAAACCTCCAGCCGCGACACGTCTTCAGAATTGGGCGCGCCGTTCAGTAAAAATCTGGCAAACGAAATTTCGGTGTTTTCCCTGCCGATTGTACTGGCGCCGGCTTCGGCTTTCACGAACCAGCCGCGGTCTTTTTCAGGTTCGATGCTGGCTTTGGCGTCGGCGGTTTTGATCGTCCAGAATTCGTCACTGAGGCCGATTTGCGCGCCGCCGCCGGACGAGATGATCAGCCGGTCGAAATCGTAAGGAAGCGCATCAAGATAGACTTGATCGACGTATACGGATAAATCGCCCTCTTCAAACGAGAAATCATCAATCGCGCCACGCAGG
Source organism: Parvularculaceae bacterium (assembly GCA_041398145.1). Lineage (GTDB taxonomy): Bacteria > Pseudomonadota > Alphaproteobacteria > Caulobacterales > Parvularculaceae > Amphiplicatus. The sequence continues at coordinate 25,631 of JAWKVF010000004.1, forward strand.
AAAAACGGAAAGCCGCGGGCGTGAAACGGGGCATGCGTCACGACTGCGCCGCCAGCGCGCTCGCCCGCGCCCCAGTCGGCGATGGCGCGCTCCATGGTCTGCGCGCCGGTGCGCCAAAGACCGAACCAGACCACCATGAACATTGCGGCGACCGCGAACGGCGCATAAAGATAAATTCGCCTCGCGCGTTTCATATCGTATCCGTTTCATTGCCGCGCGGCAGGCTTTTCGCCTGCGACAGCGCCTGTTGCAGGGCCAGGGTGAATTGCTTGCGCGAAAGGCCGGGCGGGATCGGCGCCATGAACCGAACGGTGATGACGCCCGGAATTTTCATGATGCCGGGATTGCGCCAGCGCCAGCCCGAATTGTGAATGACCGGACAGCACGGCGCGTCAGCGGAAAGATACATGCCGGCGGCGCCCGGTTGCAGCGCCCCCAGCTCGCCCGCGGGGGCGCGCGTTCCCTCCGGAAACACGATAATCTGTTCGCCATTGGCGAGGCGGCGCGCGGTTTCCCGCCGCAGCATCCTGATCGCCGACGCCCCGCCCTTGCGGTCGAGCGGCACCCCGCCGGAGCGCGCCGCCCACCAGCCATAGACCGGCACGCGCAGCAGCTCCTTTTTGAAAACCATCGCCGGTTTGGGCAGCAGCGCAAACAGCGCAACGGTCTCCCACATCGACTGATGGTTCGCCGCGACGATGGCGCCGCCCGCGGGGATGTTCGCCTCGCCCTCCAGGGTGTGGCGCACGCCGCAGGTAAGTCGCAACAAAGCGAGGATGACGCGCGACCATAAACGTGCGGCGGCGCGCGCCGCGTCGCGCCCGAACAGCAAAACCGGCAGGCACGCAAACCCCATCACCAGTGTGACGAATGCGAGCAGGAAGGAAAACACATATGAGCGCGCGGCGTTCATGCGCCTGCTATTCGCCGCAAAGGGCCGGTGTTGCAACCGTCAACTGACAAATGTTTTCAGGCGCACCGCGAGGTATTTGACATATTCCCCGCTGAGACGGCGCCAGTCGGAGAAGCCGCGCGGGCGCCCGCGTGCGTCAAGATGGCCGGAGGCGACCGGATACGGCGTAATCGCGATGTCCGGCATGCGCTCGCGGGTCTCCAGAAGCGCGCGCGGCATGTGATATTCCGAGGTGACGAGGATCAGCGAACGAAACTTGTTCGCGCGCATCCATGCGTCGAGTTCGGTCGCGTTTCCCTGCGTCGTTTGCGCCTCAAGGCCGAGATCGACGCAACACTCGAACAGATCCTTGTCGCCCGCCCATAAATCCGCGATGTCCGGACGCGTCACCGACGGATTGACGCCGGAGATAAGAAGGCGCTTGCCGGCGCCCCGCTCAAACAGCGCCATCGCGGACGTGATCCGGTCGCCGCCGCCGGTGAACACGACAATGCCGTCGGCCTGGTCAGGCGGGGCCTGATCCGCCGCCGGCGACGGGCGCGGCAGTTCCGAGACGAATACGGCGAGGCCGGCGGCGTAGACCGCCGCGACAAACACCAGGGCAAACAACAAACGCCGCATCCAAGCTTTTCCCATAAGCCGACCGGAAAAGCCGACGATAACCGGTTTGGCGCCCGTGGGTCCAGCGCCGCCGCCTTGCGCGTCAATAGGTCTCCCGCAGGATCTTCAAAACCGTCAGCCGCGCCGCGATCGCCGTCACCAGACAGATCGCCACCGGCACCAGCAGCATCGGCAGGGCGAGGTCGAGCCCCATGCCGAGGCCCGGCAGGAAAAAGCTGTCGCCGCCCCGCGCGCGGGTGGCGAGGCTTAAAAGCCCGAGGATGAACAAAGCGATGGAGAGCCCGATCAGCGACCCGCGCAGGCCGATGATCGTGAACCGGCGCTGCACCTGGTTGGCGACGAAATCATCGGTGGCGCCGACAAGGTGCAATAGCGAGACGACTTCGGCATTGGCCGACAGGCCGGCGCGCGCGGCGAAAATCGAAATCGCGCAGGCCGCCACCATGATCAGCGCAAAGACGCCAAACGCCAGCGCCTGGCCCGAGCGCGCCGCCGCGACAAGGCGCCGGTTCCAGTTTTCATGGTCGTCGAGCGCGAGGTTCGGCGAGGCTTCGGCGAGGCGGCGCTCCAGATTGGCGAGATCAAGCTTGCCGGCCTCGTTCAGCGTCACTTCGATCAGCGCCGGCACGGTCAGCGCATCGGTGTTGCCCCGCCCCAGCCATGGCTCAAGCAGTTTCGCGCTCTCGGCGGAATCAATGATGCGGGTTTCCAATACCCCCGGTGCGGCGCTCAGGATTGCGTTCGCCGCGTCGGTGTTGGCGGCGATCTCGGCGGCGTCGGCGCCTTTTACCTGAATGGTGACCGAAGCGGACAACTCGTCCGTCCACGCGCCTGACGCCATGGCGATGACGATGAACGCGGCCAGCGCCAGGCTCGCCAGCGCCGAGATGACGGCGATCACCGCGGTCAGCGGCGCGCCGCCGGCGCCGGTTTCCGGCATTAACGGCGTCGAGGTGATGCGCGGCAGCTTGCGCCCGCGCGGCCGGCCCGCCGGCGACGATGCCGCTGGCGGATCGGCGTCGCCGATCGGGTTGTCGATGCCCGATACCGAGCTCATGTGTGCGCCCCTCGCGGGCGCGCCGTTCTTGCCGCGCCGGTCGCCGGCCCCGCCGGTTCGTCGAACAGCCGCCCGCCCTCAAGCCGCAGCTTCTTTTTGCCGAGGGCGTTGACGAGTTCCAGATCGTGCGTTGCGACGATGACGGCGGCGCCAAGCCGGTTCAGTTCGATGAACAGCTTCATGATTTTTTCACCCATTTGCGGGTCCACATTGCCGGTCGGCTCGTCGGCGAGAATGAGATCCGGCTTCGAAACGAGCGAACGCGCCAGCGCCACGCGCTGCTTTTCGCCCCCCGACAGGGTTTGCGGCTTGGCGTCCATTCTTGAGCCAAGGCCGACCCAATTTAAGAGTTCTCTTACGTCTTCGCGATATTGGTTTTGGTTAACACCTGCGACTTTCATGGGCAGGGCGACGTTTTCGAAGGCGGTGAGATGATCGAGAAGGCGGAATTCCTGGAACACGACGCCAATGCGGCGCCGCAGCGGCGGCAGCGCCTCGCGCGGGGCGTTGGCGACGTCTTCGCCGAACAGCGACATGCGCCCGCGCGACGGCTTCAACGCCAGATAAACCAGCTTCAGCAAAGAGGTTTTGCCGGCGCCGGAAGGGCCGGTGAGAAAACGGAATTCGCCCTCGTCGAGCGCCAGGTTGATGTCGCTCAGGGTCTCCGGGCCGTCGTCATAGGCGAGGCCGACATTTTCGAAATTCACGATCACGCGGTTCGGTCCGTCCTTTTCGCAACGGCTTCCCGCTGCAATAGCAGCCAGCCAAGACATGATTCTAGTCCGCTATGATAATTTGCTGTCCGAGTTGCGCCACGCGCTATGAAGTCGATGACGCTCGTTTTTCGCCCAACGGCCGCTCCGTCCGGTGCGCCGAATGCGATGAAAGCTGGTTTGTACCGGCGCCGGAGCCGATCGAGGATTTGACCCCCTTATCGCCGCGCGGCCGCAGCGACGAGGCGGATTTTTCCGACCGGCCTGAGCGTTCTTCAAGGGGCCATCATGCCGACTGGCGCGATGACGCCTATGAACAGGAAATCGACGAGCCGCTGTTCGACGCCGAGCCGGCGCCCGCGCGCAGCGAGCGCCCCGGTCGCGCCGGTCGTGAAGACCGCGCGGATCGTCACGCGCCGACAGAGCGCGGCGAACGCAAGTCTGCGCGGTTCCGCATTGACGAAGACGACGCCGCGCCGTCGCGATCCAAGCGCTTCCGCGATGTCGAGGAAAGCGGTGCGGACGACGACAAGGCCGATTTGTTGCCGCCGCGCGACGAAAAAGGCCGCTTCATCAAGCCGAAGAATCAGGCGGCGGAAGAAAAACGTGCGCGCGACGAAGAAAAAGCACGGGAAAAAGAAGACGCCCGCGCAACCGGTAAAGGCTTTGCGCGTCCTGATCGCGGCGGTTCTGGTCGTGGCGGGCCTGATCGTGACAGGAATGAAGGCCGCAACCCCAGGCGCACAAACGCGGGCAAGCGCGGCGATGAAGACGTTCGTGAGGAAGCCCGAAGCGAGCCCCGTTTTAGCGGGCGCGGCAAGGGCGCCCGCCATGACGAGTCTCGCGGCGAGCGCGAAGCGGCGCGCCGGCGCTGGCGCGATGACGATGAGTTTGAAACCTATTCGCCGGGCTCGCGTTACGCCGATGACGACTTGCGCGCGCCGCGCGCGGCCCGCACCAACGCCACCATTGTCGACGCCGATTTTGAAGACGTCAGCCGGCCGCGTCGCGGTAATGACAATGCCCGCGCCGATGACCCCGACAGCGAGTTCGACGATGAGCCGACGGGCCGCGGTTTCGGCCGCAAGGTTCGCGAAGAGCGCCGCCGCGCCACCGCGCTGGCGCGTATGGAAGATCTCGAACCGATCGCCGAGCGGGTGTTCAACGACGAATTTTTCGCCGCCTTGAGGGTGCAGCCAAAAGAACTTGAGCGCGCCATCCGCAAAGCGCGCCGCCGCGCCGAAGCGCGCGAGAAAAACCGCCTGACGCCGCTGCGCGCGCTTGGCTGGTCGGCATGGATCGGCGCGGTGACGGCGTTCCTGTTTGTCGCTTACGCCTATCGCGACAATATCGTTGCGATGTTCCCCAATACCGCCGAGGCGTATCAGGCTGTCGGCATCGAGGCCAATCCCTACGGGCTCAAGATCGAAGGCGTCACCCACCGCGTCGCGATGTCGGCGAACGGGCCGGTGATCGAAATTCTCGGCCGGCTGCGCAATGAATCGGGCGCCGCCGTCGCGCCGCCGATGTTGCAGGCCGAAGCGATTGGTGCGGCGGGCGAGGTGCTCTCGCGCTGGACGTTCGCCGCCCGCGCCGACAATGTCGCCAAAGGCGCCAGCGTTGACTTTTCGACCCGCGCCGAAGCGCCGGACGGCGTCAACGAAGTGGTGCTGTCTTTCGCCCCGCCGGAAAATGTCAAAGTCTCGATTGGCGATCTTTTGAAAACCCCCTCTAACTGATCCGGTCAACGGTGATCGCGCGCAGCGCGCCGCCGCTATGCATGACTGTATTGCGACGTTGTATTTTTAGCTGCGGGCGTTACACCTCGCTTCATGCGCACGCTTTATTCCGAAAGCGCCATATCGGCGCGTATTGATGAACTCGCCGCCGAAATTGACGCGAGTTTTCCCAAGAATTTCATCATGGCGCCGGTGCTGACCGGGGCGTTTATTTTCGCCGCCGATCTGCTGCGGGCGCTGCACCGTCGCGGCGCCGACCCGTTCGTCGATTTCGTGCAATTGTCGAGTTATGGCGGCGCGCGCGCCTCCAGCGGCGTTGTCACCTTGCTCAAGGATTTCTCAGTAGATCTCAAGGGCCGGCCGGTGCTGCTGGTCGACGACGTGCTTGATACCGGGCGGTCGCTGCATTTTGCGAAGAACATGGTGCTTGACCGCGGCGCGTCGGACGCAAAGATTTGCGCGCTGGTGCGCAAGGCGACCGGGCGCAGCGCCGACATTGACGCCGATTTCGTCGGCTTTGAGGCGGGTGCGGACGATTTTCTCGTCGGTTACGGCATGGATGATGACGGGCTTGCGCGCGGCGCGCCGTTTATCGGCGTTATGGATTGATCCGTGCAGATTGCGATAAGATTCCCATACTGAAAAGTGCGTAAGGCGCGCTCATTGCCTGCTGCTGATATCGCAATGCGGCGTCAGTCTTGCATTTCAGAGTCTGACCCAGAATTCTGCGTGGCTTTTCAGGCATTTGTCATTCTCGGTGTTGCGATACGGATGTGCGCGATGCGACCACCGAAGAATAAACCATCATGGCATGAATCTGGTTTATTGCATGATGGTTTAACGCTCACTCTTGCGTCGTGAGCGGGGTCTGCAATGTTGAGAAGCGAGAAATTGTTGAGAAGGGAGAAGAGGTCTACTTTTCAACCCAACGATTTTTCGCAGGGATGACCAGTGCTGCAGGAATGACCAGTGCTAATGTGCGCTCTGAGTTTTCTTTACGCAACAGCGCAGAACACAATTGCACCATCCTGATGCGCCCGCTGGGACTGATGATGTGACGCATTCTGTGCGGCGCCGTAACGGCTTGTCAAACTTGCAAGCGCGGTCTTAATGTCGCGCGGCAGCGCTCACCAGCCTATTTGTTCCGCTCCTTGATATTGGCGTGAGGGCTTGAGTCCTGGAGCGAGGAGAGGAGTACGGCGCCATGTCGGCGATTCATGAAAAGCTGTTTATCGACGGTGTCTGGCGCGAGGCGTCGGACGGATCTGTCATGGAAATTGAGAACCCGTCGACCGGCGATAAAATCGGCGAAATTTCGTCGGCGAGTGTTTCGGACATCGATGCCGCCGTCTCTTCGGCGCGCTCGGCGCTTGAGGGCGAGTGGGGCGCGACAAGCGCGGCCGAAAGAGGCCGACTGCTGACTGCAATTGGGCGCGCCGTTGCGGAAAACACTGACAGGCTGGCCGAAATGGAAGCGCTTGATGTCGGGAAACCGTTGAAACAGGCTCGGGCCGACGCAGTGGCGCTTGCGCGATATCTGGAATTTTATGGCGGCTGTGCTGACAAGTTTCATGGCGAGACCATCCCTTATCAAAACGGCTACACCGTCTACACGCTGCGTGAGCCTCACGGCGTTACCGGGCATATTATTCCATGGAACTACCCGATGCAGATACTTGGACGATCTGTTATTGGCGCACTGGCGGTGGGGAACGCCGCAGTTCTGAAGCCGGCGGAAGAGGCCTGTCTGACAGCGCTCGAATTTGCAAAAATTGCGACTGCGGCAGGCCTTCCGGCCGGCGTCCTTAATGTAACTCCAGGAAGCGGGGAGGTTGCCGGGGCGGCGCTCTGCGCGCATCCGGGCGTGAACCATATCTCTTTCACCGGATCAACGTCAGTCGGGGTTGCGATACAGGCCGCTGCGGCGCGCAACGCCGTGCCTGTTACCCTGGAACTCGGCGGGAAATCGCCGCAAATCGTTTTTGACGACGCCGATATTCAGGCGGCCTTGCCATTTCTCCTGAACGCCGGCGTTCAAAACGCCGGTCAGACCTGCTCGGCGGGCTCTCGCATTCTTGTTCAGCGCGGTGTTTACGACCGTGTGGTTGAGCTCTTGTCGGAGACGTTCCGCCGGCTCCGGGTTGGTCCTGCGATTGACGACCTTGATATAGGGCCGCTGATTTCTGCAAAGCAGGAAGCCATGGTCAGCGAATTCATCAAGGCTGGCGCCGGCGACGGACTGGAGATCGCGGCCCGCGGAGAAATTGTCGAACATGCGCCGGCGGGCGGCCACTATGTTGCGCCAGTCCTGTTTGCCGGCGTTGCGCCCGATCATCGACTGTCCTGCAATGAAATTTTTGGGCCGGTTGTCGTGGTTACGCCGTTTGAGGACGATGATGAAGCTGTAAGTATCGCCAACGGGGTCGGCTTCGGACTCGTTGCAGGCTTATGGACTGCGGATGGCGGGCGACAGATGCGGCTTGCAAAACGGCTCCGTGCTGGCCAGGTGTTCATCAACAATTATGGCGCGGCCGGGGGGGTCGAATTGCCTTTTGGCGGCGTCGGCCTGTCAGGGCATGGGCGCGAGAAGGGCTATGAAGCGCTTTACGGGTTCACGACGCTGAAGACGGTTGCGGCATATCACGGGTAGGATGGGTACGAATGAAACTGAAAGAAAAATCTGCAATCGTCACCGGCGGCGCTTCGGGATTTGGTGCAGGAATCGTGCAGCGATTTGTCGAAGATGGCGCAAGGGTTGTTATAGCCGATCTGAATATCGATGCGGCAGCGGCGCTGGCTGATCAGTTCGGCGATGCGGCGATTGCTGTCCAGACCGATGTCTCAAGAGAAGAAGATGTTCGTAAACTGGTTGTGAAAGCGACCGAAGCATTTGGAACGGTGGATATTCTTGTCAATAACGCCGGCGTTGGTCATATGCCGGCGCCGATCGAGACGATCTCAGAAGACGTGTTCGAGCGCATCTACGCGGTAAATATCAAGGCGATCTACTGGGCGGCGAAATTCGTCGTGCCGTTGATGAAAAATGCGCGTAGCGGCGCCATTTTGAATATCGCTTCGACGGGCGGCGTCAGTCCGCGGCCTAACCTTACCTGGTATAATGCGTCAAAAGGCTGGGTGATCACCGCAACCCGAGCCATGGCGATTGAACTTGCGCCATTTGGCGTGCGCGTGAACGCCCTGAACCCTGTCGCTGGAGATACGCCCTTGCTGAAAACCTTCATGGGCGGCGATACGCCTGAAATAAGGGCAAAATTCCTCGCTTCGATTCCAATCGGGCGTTTCTCGACGCCGGAAGATATGGGCGCCGCCGCGAGTTTTCTGTGTTCTGACGACGCCTCAATGATCACCGGCGTCGCTATGGAGGTTGATGGTGGCCGCTGCATCTGATGCGAGTGTGCGCAAGGCCTTTTCTCTCCTGGTGCTGCCGGGCGATGGCATCGGCGTTGAAATCACGCAGGAGGCTCTGCGGATTGTTGAGTGGTTTGAACGTCATTTCCCATTCGATTTTACACTCCGGCACGGTCTTGCCGGAGGCGCTTCAATAGATGTCTGTGGCGCTCCGCTGACCGACGATGTGTTCGCCATGGCTGAAAAGGCGGATGCAATCCTGTTTGGCGCCGTGGGCGGTCCGAAGTGGGATCATCTGCCAAGGGCGGAACGGCCCGAAATGGGTATTTTAAGATTGCGCAAAGGGCTTGATCTTTACGCTAATTTACGTCCCGCAGCGGGCTTTCCCGAGCTTGCCGTCGCTTCGTCGCTGCGGCCTGAGGTGCTTTCGCGCGTTGACATGATCTTTGTGCGTGAAAGTTCTGCCGGCGTCTATTTCGGGGAGCCGCGCGGCAATCATCGCCGTGAGGACGGGTCGCGTTACGCGGTGGATACGCAGGCCTATACCGAGGAAGAAATTGCGCGCGCCTGCCGCGCTGCGTTTACTTTGGCGCGTGAGCGAACGAAGCGCGTTTGCTCGGTCGACAAAGCGAATGTCATGGAAACCGGGGCGCTATGGCGCGCTGTTGCGACTGAAATCGCACGCGATTTTCCCGATATCGAGTTGGTCCATATGTACGCTGACAATTGCGCCATGCAGTTGTTGCGTCGCCCGGAGCAATTCGACGTTATTGTAACGGATAATCTGTTTGGCGATATTCTTTCGGATGAGGCGGCCGCGTTGAGCGGATCGCTGGGTCTTCTGCCGTCGGCGACACTCGGCGCGCAGACAGAAAACGGCCTGTATCGCGGCCTTTATGAGCCGATTCACGGCTCGGCGCCGGATATTGCCGGCAAGGGGATCGCCAATCCGATTGCGTCAATCCTTTCATTCGCCATGTGTTTGCGGTTCTCGCTCGGTGCGCCAATGGCGGGCGATCTGCTTGAACGGGCTGTCCGGCGCGCACTTGCGAATGGGGCGCGGACGCCGGATATTGCCGCGGCGGGCGACCGGGTGGTGAGCTGCTCACAAATGTCCGACGCCATATTGGAGTCGCTGGATGCGTTGGCGTCGCGGGCGTAACGGGAGTAAACAGGTTGACCGGATCACATGACAGGCTTTTCAAGCTCATAGACGAACGCACAGACGAACTCGTTGAACTTACCCAGGATCTTATCCGGTTTCCGACAGTCAATCCGCCAGGTGATGCGTACCAGCCCTGCGCAGAGTTTATAGGCGACCGTCTTCGCAAGCGAGGATTTTCCGTTGAATATGTTCGCGGCGAGGGAACGCCGGGCGATAGTGACGATTACCCTCGTGTAAATGTAATTGCGCGCCGTGAAGGCAAGCGGCCGGGTAAGTGTATTCATTTTAACGGGCATATTGATGTCGTCGAGCTCGGCGAAGGATGGACCGTTCCGCCATTTGCCGGGCTGGTGAAAGACGGAAAAGTATACGGGCGCGGCGCATGCGACATGAAGGGCGGAATCGCTGCGTCGATCATCGCTGCGGAGGCGTTTGTTGACGCTTTCCCCGATTTTTCCGGGGCCGTTGAGATTTCCGGTACGGTTGATGAGGAATCCGGCGGTTATGGCGGCGTCGCCTATCTTGCCGAGCGCGGATGGTTCTCCAAACCGCGTGTTGATTTTGTGATTATTCCGGAGCCGCTGAATGTTGATCGCGTGTGCATCGGTCACCGCGGCGTCTGGTGGGCCGAGATCGAAACCAAGGGCCGGATTGCACACGGGTCAATGCCCTTTCTGGGAGACTCGGCCATCAGGCACATGAACGCTGTGCTGGAGCGGTTTGAATCTGAACTTTATCCCGCCCTCGCGGCGCGAACGACGCAGATGCCGGTTGTGCCCGAAGGTGCGCGGCAGTCCACGATGAACATCAACTCCATCCATGGCGGACAGGCGGAGGGTTTTGACGGCTTGCCGGCGCCCTGCGTCGCAGATTCCTGCCGGCTGGTCATAGACCGGCGATTTCTTGTCGAGGAAACTCTCGAAGATGTTCGGGCCGAGGTGTCTGGTATTCTGGAAACTCTTGCGCAATCGCGTCCCGGCTTTCGCTATGGCTTGAAAGATCTGTTCTCTGTTCTTCCGTCGATGACCGAGAAAGATGCGCCGGTCGCCGCCCAGACTGCGCGGGCGATTCGGGAGGTTCTCGACAGGGAGGCGGCCTTTGTCTGCTCGCCCGGAACCTATGATCAGAAACATATTGATCGGATCGGCAAGTTGAAAGACTGTATTGCCTATGGTCCCGGCGTTCTCGATCTTGCGCATCAGCCGGATGAATGGGTCGGAATTGACGACATGGTCGCTTCGGCCAAGGTGATGGCGCTGGCGACGCTTCAACTGCTGGCCGGCGCAGACTGATCCATGGTTGAAATGTCGGAAAATATCGTCGGGCCGCGACTGCGCTCCTTGCGCGGACGCCTGAAGATCAGCCAGAGGGAACTCGCACGGCGCGCCGAGGTGCCAAGCAGCACAGTCTCGCTCATTGAGAGCGGCAAGATAAACCCTTCGGTCGGCGCGCTGAAACGGCTGCTTGATGCTGTCGATCTGTCATTGAGCGATTTTTTCAGTCTTGAGCCAAGCGAGGGCGACCAGATTTTCTTCCGTACGGAAGAATTCCGGGAAATTTCCAACTGCAATGTATCTTACCGCATGCTGGGCCCCGGGAAGACCAAATCCTCCCTTCAGATTTTGTATGAAAGCTATCCGCCAGGATCAGATAGCGGGCGCGTCTTTCTTACGCATGATGGGGAGGAGGGGGGCGTTATCCTCGAAGGACAGCTTGAAGTGACTGTCGGGGATCGAACCTGTGTCCTCAATGCTGGCGATGGATATCTTTTCAATAGCGCCACGCCCCATCGTTTCCGGAATATTGGTTCTGTCGAATGTATCGTGGTGAGCGCCTGCACGCCGCCAACTTTCTGAATGAGTTCAATTGCCTGATTGCGGCGCGGGGCGACCGTGGCGTTGGCCCGGCGCCTGATTGCAATGCTCATTATATTAAGCAATCTGGATAATTTCATTATAATTTCAACAGCTTGTCAGATAAAAGTAATATGCTTGCCAGATTGGCCGCCGCACCCGACCATGAGACTCGTGTATGCAAGCTTCCATTCCGGGTCGCATCCGAAAGGGTACGAAGAAGCGATGAGGTCGGCTCGTCGTATCTTTGACCGGACGCATCCCGCGGCGCCGCCGGCGGGGGTTCGGGCATCCACACGATCACCGCGCCACAGGCGTCTCCAAAGGGCTGATTGCGCTATGGGCGATAGCGCGTGCAGACGCCGCCGGCATTTTCGAGCTGGCGTTATTTGGCAACACATGCCGGCGCGATTCATGATTTCACAGAATTTGGCGATCAGCGTGCGGATATCGAATGTTCTGCGCGTGAAAAAGTCTTTATACTGCTGATATACTCTGGAGGGTGCCTGCAATGAAGAAATCTACAGTAGCATTGATGCTAACGGGCAGCGTGTCTGCCTGCGTCCTGGCCATGCCGATGACGGCTTTCGCTCAGACGAACGCGCGGGAGTCGCTTCGAAATGACGAAATCGTCGTAACGGCGCAACGAAGGGAGCAATCGCTCCAGGACGTCAGTATTGCGGTGACGGTTGTGACTGGCGACCAGTTGAAGGAACAGGGCGTCGCCAATATCAATCAGCTTCAGAATTCTGCGCCCAACCTGGAAATTGAGCCCGCCTTTGGCGGCGGCGCCGCACAGTTCCGCCTTCGCGGCGTTGGATTCCAGGATTACGCCAGCAACAATTCCCCGACAGTCGGCATCTATGTGAACGAAGTTGCGTTCCCGGTCCCCGTCATGACGCAGGGGCTCGTTTTCGATATTGAACGGGTGGAAGTTCTGCGGGGCCCGCAAGGGACGCTATACGGCCGCAATACGACCGGCGGGGCGATCAATTTCATTACCAGAAAACCAACGGATGAGTTCGCCGCAGGGATTTTTGGCGAATATGGCCGGTATAACGAGGCAAAGCTCGAAGGTTATGTGTCCGGGCCCCTGACCGATACGCTGAAAGCGCGTCTTGCCGCCTCAACGCAGCAGGGCGGCGGCTGGCAGCATAATCGGGATACAGGCGAGGAGCTCGGTGATGCTGACCGCGGCGGCGTTCGCGGCATGCTGGAATTTGAGCCCAATGATGCGCTTAACCTGCTCCTTGATGCGCATTACAGTTGGGACAATTCTGAAAATCAGGGCCTTTACCTTCTAAACGATCTGCACACGGCGAATGGGCTCGGGCCGACAATCCCTGCCGATACGGATCGCTCCCTGACCGGGTGGGGGCTTTCGCCCGCTCTTGTGGCTGATACAAATTTGACGGCGACTTCGAAGCCAGGTCGTGACAATTCGGCCTGGGGGTTGTCGCTGATCGGCGGCTATGATTTCGGCGGCGCTGTTTTGAGCAGCATCACCAGCTATGAATCATTGGACCGCGAAGAATTCGGCGACTGGGATTCGTCATCATCAATTGAGGCTGACACCTTTTTCGGCAGTGATGTCTGGGTGTTCTCGCAGGAGCTTCGTCTCTCGTCACATGGCGACGGCCCGTTCGTCTGGACCGTCGGCGCGAACTTCTCAAAGCAGGATCTGAACGAGCGCTATTTCTCGGATTTTATCGATATATTCGGCACTTATGGGCGCGTGAATTACGATCAGGTCGTCAAATCGATTTCCGTTTTCGGACAGGGAGAATACGCGCTTTCTGAAAAGCTGAAATTCATCGCCGGGCTGCGCTTCGAAAACGAGGATCGCAATCTTAATGGCTTTGGCACCGCCTTCGGCGGCGCCCAGGCCTTGCCGCCGACCAATGTCAGCACTTCGATGAATCCCCTGACGGGCAAGGCCGGCCTCGAATTCAGGCCGGTGCAGGGGCTGATGCTCTACGCCTCGGCAAGCCGCGGGACGAAATCTGGCGGATTTACAACCTATAACACCGGCAATTCCAGCGCGATCCAGCCTTTCAAACCGGAAGTGCTGTGGGCCTATGAAGTTGGCTTCAAGACTGATCTCGTTGACACCGTTACGCTCAACGGCGCCGCTTTTTATTACGATTACAAGGACCAGCAAGTGCTGACGGCGGTCTATGGCGTGAACGGGCCGGTTGGACGATTCGCGAATGCGCCGAAATCGAAGATCTGGGGCGCTGAGGTGGAACTGACCTGGCGACCGGTCGACGGCCTGAACATCTTTCAGTCTTTTGGCTACAAGGAAGGGAAGTATGTTGAGTTCAACGACCTCTCAATTCCGCTGTCCCGAGCCGCAAATGCGCCGGTCTATATTGATCGCGCCGATGAGCCGCTGCCATTCCCTGATATCAGCTATAACGGATCGGCAAGCTATTCGACCGCTGTTGGCGGCGGATTTTCACTCATGGCCGAGACCAATTACAGTTATCATGACTATTATCCGTCATGGCTGGGAGCGAAATACGATGTTCCTAGCTATTGGCTTGTAAACGCCAGCGTCAATCTCTATCCCACGGACGGGCCGTGGAGCATTGGCGTCTGGGCGCGCAATCTTTTCAATGCAGAATATGACCTCACGCGCAACTTCTTCACCAGTGCGGATATCGCCCAGCCGGGCCGCCCGAGAACATATGGCGTTCGGCTGAGCGCCGATTTCTAGGGCATCGCGCAAAAAGTGTGCAACGGTTGATGGTTCCCATCCATCAACTGCATTTCGCGATGCGACCACTCAAGAATAAACCATCAGGCCGCGAAACCAGTTTATTGCGTGATGGTTTAGGGGGGGGGCTCCTACGCAACTGGATTTCGCCCGGCCAAGGTGTAACGTAGCCATCGCAGGGCGAGATCCGTTTTACTGGATTTCGCATTTGACGAAGTCTTGACCGATTTTTCATACGGGACCTGGATAATCGAAGCGTTGAGGTTCACACGGTGCGGCATAGCGTCATTCGCAGCGCGCTGCGCCGCGGCGACAGCCATATGCCTGCAAACATTTATGTTCCTGATCGGGGCGATCTTTGTCGCCGGCGGATTCGAGAGCGCTTGCGCACGGGACATTCTTGTCATCGGAACCCCGCTGGAGCCGCCCAATCTTGACCCCGCCTCAGGGGCGGCGGCGGCTGTCGATACCGTGGTGTATGGCAATATTTTTGAGGGTTTGACGCAAATCACCCAAACCGGCGAGGTTGCGCCGTTGCTTGCAGAAAGCTGGGACGCGTCTCCCGATCGCATGTCTTATATTTTTCACCTGCGGCATGGGGTTCATTTTCATGATGGGACAAGTTTCGATGCTGAGGATGTGAAGTTTACCATCGACAGAATTCTTGCGCCGGACTCGACGAATGCTCAAAAGGCGCTCTACCAGCCGATAAAGTCTGTCGAAGTCCTTGATCCTTATACTGTCCAGATATCGCTTTCCCGACCTGCGAGCGAATTGCCTTATGTTCTGGGCTGGGGGGACGCAGTCATGGTTGCGCCCGAAAGCGTTGCGACGGCGGCGACACAGCCAGTCGGCACTGGCCCCTACAAATTCATGAACTGGCGGCGCGGCGACTCGCTCACCTTGTCGGCGAATGACGATTACTGGGGCGCTGCGCCGCATATCCGGACGGTTGAGTTTAAATTCATCGGCGACGCGGCGGCGGCCTATTCAGCGCTGAAAGCCGGCGATGTCGATGCCTTTCCCAATTATCCTGCACCTGAAAATGTCGCTGATTTCGAGCGCGATCCGAGATTCAAAGTTGTGGTCGGCGCGTCAGAAGGCAAGGTCATTCTCGCCATCAATAATCGTAAGGCGCCCCTGAATAATGTGCTCGTGCGAAGAGCGATTTCCCATGCGATTGACCGAGAGGCGGTAATCGACGGCGCCATGTTCGGATTTGGCGAGCCTATCGGCAGTCACTTTACCAGATCGACGCCAGGTTTTGAGGATTTGACCGGAAAATACCCTCACGATCAGGCCAGGGCGCGCGCTTTGCTGACGCAGGCTGGATACAAAGAGGGATTGTCGCTGACATTGCGCGCCCCGCCGCGCCCCTATGCACGGCGCGCCGCTGAAATCATCGCGGCGGAACTCGGCCAGGTTGGCGTGCATGTGACGGTCGAAAATCTGGAATGGGCGCAGTGGCTCGATCAGGTTTTTACACGTCACGATTTTGATTTGACAATTGTTGAGCATGTAGAGCCGATGGATTTCGGAATATATGCACGCGACGATTATTATTTTGGTTACGCAAATGCGGCTTACAAGAAGCTGTACTCTGAATATCAGGTCGCTATTGCGAATGACGAACGCAGCGCGCTTTTGCGGAGAATGCAGGAAACCCTTGCCGATGATGCGGTGAACGCATTTTTGTATCAGTCGGCGCGCATTACCATTTTACGAAATGATCTGAATGGCCTGTGGGCGGATATGCCGGTCCCCGCCACGATCCTGGCCAATGCGTACTTTACAACTGACGCCGCATCGCCGGCGCGTCAGGGAAAATCGAGTAGCGGCGGCGCATGGGTCGGGTGGCTGCTGCTTGCCGTGGGCGCTGCAATTCTGGCCTATGCCGCCCGCCGCCTTGGCGCGGCGTCTCTCGGTGCGAGATTTGGCGCTCATGCTGCAACTCTTGTCGCCGCCAGCATCGTCATCTTCACGATGGTGCAGGTCGTGCCCGGCGACCCGGCGGCCTATATGATGGGGTTGAACGCCAATCCGGAAGCCGTCGCCGCCCTGCGTGAGCAACTGGGTTTGAACGGACCGTTGCTGTCGCGATATGCCGACTGGACCCTTGGCCTCATTCGCGGGGATTTCGGAACAAGCTACACTTACGAAGTTCCCGTCGGCCAGCTTGTCGCCGAGCGACTGAATGTCTCCGGTCCGCTGGCTCTGATGGCGATGGCGTTCTCCATCATTATTGGAATTCCTGTTGGCGTTATTGCGGCCAGCCGGCGCGGCGGCGCCATTGACACGGCCTTGAACGCCCTGATGCAGATCGGCGTTGCATTGCCGAATTTCTGGATTGCAATGCTGCTCATCATGGTTTTTTCCATACAGTTGCAATGGTTTAGCGCTGGCGGGTTTTCCGGATGGGGAAATGGCGCATTGCCCGCTTTGCGGGATTTGTTCCTGCCGGCCCTGGCGCTCGCCGCGCCGCAGGCGGCGATTCTGGCGCGAGTCATGCGTTCGGCGCTGCTGGATACAATGAATGAGGATTATGTCCGTACAGCACGGGCGAAGGGACTAACCCGGGACCAGGCGATGTGGCGACACGCCTTGCGAAACGCGATGATTCCCGTGCTGACAATCATCGGTCTTCAGTTTCCGTTTCTGCTTGCCGGCGGCATCATTATCGAGAATGTTTTTTCGCTGCCCGGGCTTGGCCGGCTGGTGTTTCAGGCGATTATCCAGCGCGACCTTATTGTTGTGCAGAGTGTCGTTTTTCTGCTTGTGCTTGCGGTCATTCTGGCGGCGTTTCTCATCGACATTGCCTATGTCGGCGTTGACCCTCGATTGAGGAGCGCTCGGAGATGAAGGGCGCAGTTGACAAAGCGCCATTCGACGATGTTGCGGGTGACATTTCTCCGCACGAGCGGAAAATTCCGGTCTCGACGGGTTTTATCATCGGGTTTGCGCTGACAGCAGGCGCGTTGCTGGCGGCGCTGATTTCCTTCGTCTGGACGCCTTATGATGTTGAATCCATCGACATCGGCCAGAAGCTTCTGGCGCCCTCCTGGGCGCATCCGTTCGGCACCGATCATTTTGGACGTGATGTTTTATCCATGATTATGGTCGGCGCGCGAAACTCGCTCGCTGTGGCGCTGATTGCGGTTCTGATCGGCGCCGGGATTGGAGCGCCGCTTGGCCTGCTTGCTGCGGCGCGCAGGGGCGTCGTGTCAGAGATCGTCATGCGATCTAATGATGTCGTTTTCGCCTTTCCGTCCTTGTTGATGGCGATCATGATAACGGCCGTATTCGGCCCCGGCGCAATCAACGCCATAATCGCGATTGGAATTTTCAATATTCCGGTTTTTGCGCGTGTCGCGCGCGGCGCTGCGCTTGGCGTCTGGGAAAAGGAGTATATTCTTGCGGCGCGCACCGCCGGAAAGACTCAGTTCGAGATTTCGTTCCAGCATGTCCTGCCGAACCTGTTTGGACTGCTGGTGATTCAGGCGGCGATCCAGTTTGCGCTGGCGGTCGTTGCGGAAGCAGGTCTTTCTTATATGGGCCTTGGCGCGCAGCCGCCCATGCCGAGTTGGGGCCGGATGCTGAGCGAGGCTCAAACCATGATTGGTTTTGCGCCTTGGCTTGCGATCTTTCCTGGGCTCGCAATCATGCTTGTGGTGTTCGGTTTTGGCCTGCTCGGCGACGGCCTGCGGGATTATCTCGATCCGCGTATCCGGCAGGAGCGTTAGGAAAATGGCGCTCCTCACGATCAAGGAACTGACGATCTCTTTTGGTGGAGCGCCTGTCCTCAATTCCATCTCATTTGCGATCGAAAGGGGCGAGGTGGTCGCCCTTGCCGGAGAATCCGGGTCCGGAAAATCCATGACAGCGCTGGCCGTTATGGGGCTGTTGCCGCCGGGCGCGGTGATGAGCGGCGAGATTGTTTTCGACGGCTCCGTGATTTCCGATCTGGATGAGAAAGCGCGCTGCGTCTATCGCGGCAAAAAGATCGGCATGATCTTTCAGGAGCCGATGACGGCGCTCAATCCAGTGATGACGATCGGCGAACAGATTGCGGAAGTGGTGCGACTACATCGGAAAACAACCCGAGCAGACGCGAACGCCGCCGCCCGCGAGATGCTGGATCGGGTCGGTCTGCATGCGCCCCGATTCACTCTCGGACATTATCCCCATCAACTTTCCGGCGGACAACGCCAGCGCGTGGCGATCGCCATTGCGCTCGCGCTTCGACCAGATTTGATCATTGCTGACGAACCGACCACCGCGCTGGACGTTTCCACCCAGGCGGAAATTCTGGACCTGCTCAGACGGCTCGTCCGGGAGGATGGGGCGAGTCTGGTTTTCATCACTCATGATCTCGGTGTTGTCGCTGAAATAGCGGACCGTGTTGTGGTGATGAACAAGGGCGAAATCGTCGAAACTGGAGAGGTCGAGAAGGTATTTTCGACGCCGGCGCATCCATACACGGCGATGTTGATCGAAAATGCAGACCATATTCCAACCCGTAACGAGGGGGAACGCTTACATGGCGCGCCAGCGCTTGTGGTTTCCAACATCGTTCGCGAATATCCGGGCAAGCAGGAATTCCTGAAAAAATCCCCGGCCTTGAGAGCGGTCAACAATGTCAGTTTGAGAATCGACCCCGGCGAAAGCGTCGGACTGGTTGGCGGATCCGGCTGCGGAAAGTCGACCCTGCTGCGAACGATCGTCGGGCTTGACCGACCCCAGGCCGGCGAAGTGCGGATTTTCGGCGAGGCTTTTCCGGCGAAAACTTCCCGGCGAACACGAGACCTTCGCCGTCATTTGCAGGTGGTCTTTCAGGATCCGTTTGGCAGCTTCGATCCGCGTTGGCGTGTTGAAAGAATTATCGCGGAGAATTTCAATCTTTTCGCTGATCGCCCGGTCGGCGCTGCGGCGCGCCTGCGCGTGGAAGCTGCGCTGGCGCAAGTCGGACTTGCGCCCGCGGACGCTGACAAATACCCGCATGAATTCTCCGGCGGCCAGCGCCAGAGGATTGCGATTGCACGCGCATTAATCACGGAACCGTCTGTGATCGCCCTTGACGAGGCGGTTTCCGCGCTCGACGTGACGGTGCGCGCGAAGATTCTCGACCTGCTTGCAGATCTCTCCGACCGTCTCGGAGTGTCATATCTTTTCGTCACCCACGATCTTTCTGTTGTTCGGGCGGTGACGGATCGTGTTCTCGTCATGCAGGCGGGAGAGATCGTTGAGCAGGGAGAGACAGACAAGGTGTTCAACAACCCGGCGCATCCCTATACGCGCATGCTGATTGATGCAGCGCCGGTGCTCACGCGCGCCCTTGAGAACCGAAAAGGTCGCAAACCCGGCGCAGATTCCGAAAAACCAGGTAACTGAAATGACCGATTGGCCGGTGAAAAAGATGGCCGGTGAAAAAGAAGGAGAGTCCTATGGATCGCAGAACCTTGCTTGGTGCGTTAGCGTCAGCGACGACGACGGGTCTTGTCCTGCCGCAACTTGCGGCTGCGGCGACATCCGGCGGTTCGGAAGCAGCGCCGCCCGCAGGACCGGTTGCGGGGCCGGGCCCCAGGAACCTGATCACTGACGTGAGGGGATTGAAAGTCGGCTTGGCGCAGGATCCAAAGGTCGCCACCGGCGCGACGATCATCCTGCCCGACACGCCTGCCGTCGCCGCCTGCGACGTGCGGGGGGGAGGGCCGGCCACGCGCGAGACGGATGCCTTGACGCCGGAAAATCTCGTCCAGGTGGTTGACGCCATCATGCTTTCGGGCGGGTCCGTTTACGGCATGGCGGCGGCTGATGGCGTGATCGCCGCCATGGGGGCAAGTGGCCGGGGATTTTCGATGGGCGCGCGGCCGGGCGTTCCGCCGTCGCCGATCGTGCCGACAGCCTGTCTCTATGATCTCGCCAATGGCGGTGACAAATCATGGGGTGAAAACCCGCCTTATCGCAAGCTCGGCCTCAAGGCGTTCAGGGCGGCGGGAGAGACCTTCGAACTCGGCGCCAAAGGCGCCGGCTATGGCGCCATGTCGGGCGGACTGAAGGGCGGGCTCGGCTCGGCGTCCATTGTCAGCGCTGACGGCTTTACCGTTGGCGCCATTGTCGCGGTTAACTCCCTTGGTTCTGCGATTGCGCCCGGGGGCAAACAGTTCTGGGCGGCGCCGTTTGAAATCAACGGCGAATTTGGCGGCCTTGGAACGGCGGAACTGAAAGGCGCGCCGGAGGCCTATCGTCCCGATCTGCCCCCGCCGGCGCCGCGCCAGAATACGACAATCGCCTGTATCGCCACGGATGTCGCGTTGACGCGCGTTGAGCTGAAACGGGTCGTGATAATGGCGCAGGACGCTCTTGCGAGGGCTTTGCGCCCTGTTCATGCGCCTTTTGACGGCGATGTCGTGTTTGGCCTTTCCACCGGCGTCATCGAAGCGCCGGATACGGCGCCGCGCAGCGTCCTCTCGATGCGCCTTGGCGCGCTCGCGGCTGATACGCTGGCGCGCGCTATTGCGCGGGCGGTTTATGAAGCGACAGCCATTCCCGTCTCAGATAATCCCGCTTGGCGGGACCTTTGAAGCCGGACGACCTGGCGCGCATTCCGAAAAGTGGGAACCGGTTTTGGGAACAAAATGCGCGATAAAACAAAAAACCAGAGCAAGTTCCCGACTCGTATCCAAGGGAACATGCTCTGGCGCGCCCGCAGGCGTCTACTTCATTGAACGTGGTCAGACGATTTTACTGGCGCCGCACGCTACATTAAACCATCATGCAATAAACCGGATTCATGCCATGATGGTTTATTCTTGAGTGGTCGCATCGCGAAAAGCAGTTGATGGACGGGAACCATCAACCGTTGCACACTTTTTGCGCGATGCTCTGAGGCGACTGGCGAGTATGCGCCGGCGCCGCACGTGCAAGGCAGGGACATCCCGGCGGCCGCGCCGGGACTTTCTCGGTTAACCATAGCTTTGCCGCAAGGCATTGATTTTACGAGAAAACAAAAACTTATCCCCCTCCCTTGCGGCGGCCCTATAGTGGTCGGCCGGGGTCTTGTCCCCGCGTGCACAAAGGAATGACCGGAAAGGAGTATTGTGTCGGCCGCTGCGTACAACAGGGGGGAGAGTGAAGTTCAGTACACGCACGGCTTTGGCGAAATTTCAGAATACGGAAATTACGGAGAAAAACGCCAGACCCCGCATGAAATAACGATTCGTGGGGAACCAGGCGGCCTGCAAAATCCGGGAACTTCAGAATCTTTCGAGCAGGCGTTCGAGATAATCGATCTCGTCCTGGGTGCGCTCGCCATTCGACAGGCGGCGGCGCAATTCCTCCAGCAATTCACGCGCGCGCTGGGCGTCGGTCTTGTCCGGCACCTCGACGCCGTCGCCAGAGGGCTGGCCCATGGCGCGGCCAAGCGGGTCGCGGGTCACCGAAACGCCCTCGCCCTGCCCGCGGGCGGCGCCGCCGCGTTCGCCGGCGGCCTCGGCAAGTTCGCGCCCGCCCTCGCGAAGCGCTTCGATGGCGCGCTCCATCGCTTCGTTCGCGGCGTCGAACTGGTCGGCGCGCAGCGCTTCCTGCGAGCGGCGCATTTCGGCCAGCGCCTGGTTGAGCGCGCGCGCCGCTTCACCATCGGGGTCGGGGCTGTTGGGATCGGGGCCATTGGGATCAGAATTGCCGCCGCCGCCCGCTTCGAGGTCGTTGAGCAGGGACGAGACGTCGCCGGCGATCGAGCCTTGTTCTTCAGCGAGGTCGTCGCCATTGGCGTCGCGCTGCTGGCCGCGCTGGAAGCTGCGATTGGCAAGGTCGCGCTGGCGGCCGATAATGTCGCCGGCGCGCCCCGCATTGCCGCCGCTGTCGCCATTGGGGCCGCCTTGCGCGCCGTCGCGCCCGGCCTGTGCGCCGCTCGAAAGACGCAGATTATTGAGCAGGTTTTCAAGATCGTTCAGCGCCTGACGGGCGGCGTTTTGCGCGCCGGACTTTGCAAGGTCGCGGATGGCGTCGAGCATTGCGTCAAGGTCGGTGGAGTTCAGCGTTTCGTCCGGGGGCGGACCGCTTTGCGCCATCTGCTGGCCGGATTCGGCAAGCGCGCTCAGATATTGTTGAAGCGCGCTGCGCATTTCTTCGGTCAGGCGTTCAAGTTCGCTGTCGCTGGCGCCGCGTTCCAGGGCCTCGCGCAGCGCCTCATTGGCGGCTTCAAGGCGCCGGCGCGCCAGCTCAAGCGCCTCGTCCTCAAGTTGCAGGGCGAGCGGCCAGAATTCCTCGACGGTGTCGGTGTAATCGCCGCCCGCATTGGTGTTGACGCGCCACATCGCGGTGCGCATCAGCAAATATTCCTTGGTGCGCTCATAGAAAAACTGCGGGCCAAGGGTGAGGCCGGAGAACGCCCATTCGACGCGGCGCCAGTCGGTCGGCGCGACCGCAAGGTTCTGGCGCTGCTCGACAACGGCGCGCGCCAGCGGGTTGAAGAACGGCTTTTCCGGCAGCGTAAATTTCACCGGCGCGCTCTCGCCGGTCTTGCCGGCGGCGTCGGCGGCGATGAGGACGGCTTCAACTTCCAGCCCGGCCCACGGGTCGGATTGCAGATCGAGGGTGAAGCGGCGCTCGCCGCTGGGGCCCGCGGCGCCGTCAAGCGCGATCAGCCGCGAGGCGTTGGTGGTCTGCGCGTCAAACGCCGGGGCGTCGAGCGGGCGGTCCTGATCGGCGACAAGGCGCAGGCGCAGGCTGGCTTCGGCGACGCCGTAATCGTCGTCGAACCTGGCGGCGACGGCGAGGCGGCCGGCGTCATCGGCTTGTGGCGGCGCGGAGAATTCCGCCTGCGGCGGGCGGTCGGCGATGATCTCAACCGGCCAGCGCCCCTCGCGTCCGCCGGCGCGAAGGGTGATGACGCCGCTTTCATGCAGGACAAGCCGGGCGCGGGCCGATCTGGCAGGGCCTTCTTTTTCGGCGGGCGTAAAACCGGCTGCGGTTTTCACCCCGAAGCGCAAGCCGCTGCGCGATTTGACCTGCGCGATGGCGACGGCGCCTTCGGGCAGGCTGATCAACTCGCGCTTTCCCGCCAGCGTTTCGTCGCCGCCCAGCAGATAGACCGGCGCCTTGCCGGTATAGGGCGGCGGCTCAACCCACAAATCGGCAAAGCCGGGCATGACCGCACGCGGATCGCCCGGCGTGAGGCCGCGCGCGATGCGCGCGCCGAAATCGCCGCCGGCGCTGATAATGCCGACCAGCATAAGGGCGAGCGCCGCATAGCGAAGACCAAACCGGTCGCGCGCGTTCAGCGTTTCACGCAGCCGGCCGATGCGCGCGCGCCGCGCACGCGCCGCGCTTTGTTCAAGATGGGCCGCCCAGAGCGGGTTGTCGGCGCCGCCGCCGGCCGGCGCGTCTTCGAGCGATTGCACGCCGTCATGGCGAACGCCGCCATCGCGCTCAAGGCGCTTCAAGGCCTGCGTGCGCGTCGGCCAGAACCGGCTTTCCCTGACCTTCACGGCGGCATAGGCGGTCGCCGCGCCGGCCGCGACCAGCGCAGCGAGATGCACCCATTGCGGCACAAACCGCCATGCGTCGAACAGGCTGATGACAAATATCGTAAACGCCGGCGCGCCGATAACGAGAAGCACGGGCGCGATGCGCTCCCAGAAAATTGCAAACTTCGCGCGCAGCACGAGCGCGTGCGCCGCGCCATCCCTGTGGGCGGTGGAAATCTTCGGCTTCAATTGCGGCGGTCGGTCCGTCATGCTTCTTGCAGTCTAGCCGGGCGGCGGCGCGCAGTCGATGATGGCGAAGGCGGCCTGGCGCTGAAAATCTGCGGCTTGTCGCGGGCGTGGCTGGTCGAAAATAAACGATACTGGTTAACGGGAAAGTCATTCACGGGAAGGGCCGGGGTTTGTCGGAATTGAAGCAAGCACAACAGGGCGATGTCGGGCTGGAGCACGCAGCGGAACTCGCGCGCGCCAACCGGGCGAACCGCTGGGTCGCGATTGTCGCCGTGATAATTTACAATTGCATAGGCGTATTCGACATCGTTTCGACCATCGCGGCGATTGATCTTGGCGTTGCGGAAGAGGCGAACCCGCTGATGCGCGCGGTGATGGACAATTACGGCGCCGGCTGGATCGTGGCGAAACTCATGTTGCAGTTTGTGATTTCAGGAATGGTGTTGTGGTTTCCCCACCGCGTCGTGCTGGCGCTGTTCATCGCCGCGGCGTCGCTCAATGGCGTAATCGTTCTCAACAATTTCCGGATCGCGCTCGGGCTATAATGATGTATACGGATCAAGTGCGCGCCGAACGGATTTTGCGCTCGCTTCAATGGCGTCGATGGCGAGTTCGGAAAACGCCGTGAACGAGACAAAGCCGTGCACCTGCCGCGGATATTCGACATAGTCGCACTGAACCCCGGCGGCGCGCAGCTTCCCGGCATAGGCGCGGCCCTCGTCGACGAGCGGGTCAAGCGCGGCGGTGACCACCAGCGCCGGCGCGAGATTTTCGGGAACGTCATAGAGCAAAGGCGACAGCCGTTCATCACGGCGGTCAGCGTCGTTCTTGATGTAGTGCGCGTCGAACCAGTCCATCGACTCTTTCGTCAGGAACAACCCGTCGCTGTACTTTTCGCGAGACGGCGTCGTCTCAACGCTTTGCGTCACCGGATAAAACAGCAATTGAAAATGCGGCGCAGACTGATGTTCGGCCGCCGCACGCCGCGCCGTGACAATCGCCAGATTGGCCCCGGCGGAGTCGCCGCCAATGGCAACGCGCGACAAGTCAACACCCAGTTCGCCGGCGCGGCCAAGCACGTCGTTAAAGGCCGCCCACGCATCATTGACCGCGGCGGGGAACGGATGCTCCGGCGCCAGACGATAGTCGATGGCGATCACGCGCAGATCGCCGGTGACCGCGATGCGGCGGCACAACGCGTCATGCGAATCGAGGTCGCCAAAAACAAACCCGCCGCCATGAAAGTAAACCAGCGT
Source organism: Parvularculaceae bacterium (assembly GCA_041398145.1). Classification (GTDB taxonomy): domain Bacteria; phylum Pseudomonadota; class Alphaproteobacteria; order Caulobacterales; family Parvularculaceae; genus Amphiplicatus. The sequence continues at coordinate 50,752 of JAWKVF010000004.1, forward strand.
CGGGCGCGGCACGTCGTCGATCATGTCTGTCGTGTCGTCATAGAGCCGCGCGCCGATATCGCCTTGATCGCCGGCGACGGTGAAATCTTTAATGAGCGCCGGCGTGGGGACGTCAACGTCCATCAGCGCGCGGCTTTGCACCCTGATCGCGCGAAATTCCTCGACCGTGGTTTCGCTCAATGGTTTGCGCGTCGCCTCGATCATGTCGAGCAACATTTTCGTTTTCGGGTCGACGTCAAATTTCATTTATGCCGGGTCCGCTAAACCTGCGACCGCCAATCGACCGCGCGTTCCGCTGATACCATATCGTCATAGGCGGGTCTTCTCCGAATGACAGCGAAGCGGTCGCCGTCGACCAGCACTTCAGGGACGAGAGCACGCGAATTGTATTGCGAGGCTTGCATCGCGCCGTAAGCGCCCGCCGACATGAATGCGACGAGGTCGCCGGCCGCCACCGGCGCCAGGGCGCGCGCCTTGGCGAAACGGTCGCCGGTTTCGCACACCGGGCCGACGATATCGACATTTTCAGGCGCGCCGGGGCGCCGCTGCACCGGCTCGACGGCGTGGTAGGCGTCGTAAAGCGCGGGCCGGATCAGGTCGTTCATGCCGGCGTCGACGATCACGAATTTCTTGTTCTCGCCGTCCTTCACATAGATCACACGCGCGATCAGCACGCCGGCATTGCCGACGATCATGCGGCCGGGTTCAAAAATCAACTGCACGCCAAGCGGCGCGGCGATGCGGCGGATCAGTTCGGCGTATTCATCCGGGTGCGGCGGGGTTTTGTCGTCGCCGTACGAAATGCCAAGACCGCCGCCGAGATCAAGACGCTCAATCGCGACGCCGTCGCTGCGCAACTCCGCGATCAGCGTCGCCAGCCGGTTAAACGCTTTTTCAAACGGCGCAAGCTCGGCGATCTGCGAGCCGATATGCGCGTCAACGCCCTTGACCTCGATGCCGGGCAGTGCGGCGGCGATTTTATAAAGCGCGCGCGCGCGGCCCCAGGCGACGCCGAACTTGTCTTCCGCCTTGCCGGTTGAGATTTTCTCGTGGCCGCCGGCCGATACGTCTGGGTTGATCCGCAAGGCGATCGGCGCGGTTGTTTCTTTTGACAGCGCCACCTCGTTCAGCGCGTAAAGCTCAGGCTCTGACTCAACGTTGAACTGGTGAATGCCGGCGTCGAGGGCGGCGGCCATTTCGGTGCGGGTTTTGCCGACGCCGCTGAACACGATTTGCGTTGGCGCAATCCCGGCTTCGAGCGCGCGCGCCAGTTCGCCGCCCGAAACGACATCAGCGCCGGCGCCTTCCTCGCGGATGAGTTTCAGCACCGACAAATTTGAATTCGCCTTGACCGAATAGGCGATCAACGCGTCGAGACCCGAAAACGCCTGACGGAACACGCGCACATGCCGGCGAATGGTCGCCGCGCTGTAGCAATAAAACGGCGTGCCAACATCATCGGCGATGGCGTTGATATCGACGTCTTCGGCGAACAGCCGGTCGTCGCGATAATTGAAATGGTGCAACGAATGTTACCCTTCATCTTCCGCCGGCGGGCGGTCGGAGCTTGGGGTGCGAAGCGGCGCTTTCTTGCCGCAGGCGGAAATAAAAAGAAGAGCGGCGGCCAGCGCCATAACGAGTCTCATTTCAACACCTTGCGCCATCTGGCGATTTGTGCGCGCACATTGGCGGGCGCGGTTCCGCCATAAGATGTTCTGGACGCCACAGACGCGTCCACCGTCAGGACGGAATATACCTCGTCGCTGAGCCGCGGCTCAATCGTCTGGAAATCGCCGAGGTCAAGCTCGTCAAGGCGCACCCGCTTGCGCTCGGCAAGCGCGACGACGGCGCCGGTGACGTGATGGGCGTCGCGAAACGCCATGGCGTGCGCGCGCACCAGGTAATCAGCGAAATCCGTCGCGGTTGAATAGCCGCCCATCGCCGCGGCGCGCATGGCGTCGGTGTTGAAGTTGATGTCGGCGATCATGCCGGTCATCGCCGCCAGCGCCAGCTCCATATCGTCAATCGCCTGGAAGGTCGCGGCCTTGTCTTCCTGCATGTCTTTCGAATAGGCGAGGGGCAGGCCCTTCATGACAAACAGCAGGCTGGTGAACGATCCGGCGATGCGCCCGATCTTGGCGCGCACCAGTTCCGCCGCATCGGGATTGCGCTTTTGCGGCATGATCGACGAGCCCGTCGAGAACGCATCGCTTAACGCGGCGAAGCCAAAATGCGGCGATGTCCACAGCACGATCTCTTCGGCGAGGCGCGACAAATGGCTGGCGCAGATCGACGCGGCGGCGAGCATTTCAAGCGCAAAATCGCGATCCGACACGCTATCGAGGGAATTCGCCGTGGGGCGGGCAAACCCAAGCGCCTTGGCGGTTTGTTCGCGATCAATCGGGTAGGGCGTGCCGGCCAGCGCGGCGGCGCCGAGCGGGCATTCATTCATGCGTTCGCGCGCGTCGGCGAACCGCGTCCGGTCGCGTTCCAGCATTTCAACATAGGCAAGGCAGTGATGGCCAAGCGTCACCGGTTGCGCGGTCTGCAAATGGGTGTAGCCGGGCATGACCGTGTCGGCGTGCGCGTCAGCCTTGTCGACCAGCGCGCGTTGCAGATCGCGAACAAGCGCGGTGAAATGGTCGCAGGCGGCGCGCACATGCAGGCGGAAATCCGTTGCGACCTGGTCGTTGCGCGACCGCGCGGTGTGAAGGCGAGAGGCTGGCTCGCCGATCAGCTCTTTCAGGCGCGCTTCGATATTCATGTGAATGTCTTCAAGGCGCTTGGAAAACGGGAACGCGCCGCCTTCGATTTCGGCGGCGATTCGGTCGAGGCCCTCGTGAATGGCGTTCACATCGGCGGCGCTGATAACGCCGGTTTGCGCCAGCATGGCGCTGTGGGCTTTCGACCCCTCGATATCCTCGCGCCACAAACGTTGGTCGATATCGATCGAGGCGTTGATTTCCTCCATGATCGCCGCCGGCCCTTCCGCGAAGCGCCCGCCCCACATTTGGTTTTTGGCGGCGTCCGCAGTATCTGTCGGCTTGTTGGTCATTCGCCTGCGTTCCCTTTCACGGAGATTTCCGGTGCGCGCATTCTTCAATCCACGCCTGTTGTTGCTGATCTGGCTCGGGCTCGGCGCGGCAGGCCTGCTCTACGTGATCCTGGCGTCTTCGTTAAGTGTCAAGGGGCCCGCAACGCCGGAAAAATCCGCCGCCGCTGAAGTTTTCGCCGATCCCGCGCTGCTGGTCGGCGAGGTTGAGGAATTCCGCTATGCGTTTCCGCCGCGTATGGCCGCTGCCGAACCGTTCTGGCGCGATGGGGCCGAGGTCAGCCTGGCCGATTTTCGCGGCAAGGCGGTGCTGGTGAATTTCTGGGCGACATGGTGCACGCCGTGTCTGAAAGAGTTGCCGTCCCTTGATCAGTTGCAGGCCGATCTTGGCGGCGACGACTTCGCGGTTGTCGCCGTGGCGGCCGATCCGCTGGGCGAGGAAGTCGCGCAAAGGTTTTTCGACAAGCTCGATATCCGGCGTCTCGAACTCTACACCGATCCCCAGCTTCGATTTGCGATTGCGTCGGGCGGGTCTTCGGTGCTGCCGGTGTCGATCCTGTTCGATGCGCAAGGACGCGAGGTCGGGCGGCTGATTGGTGAAGCGGACTGGTCGTCGCCGGAAGCGCGCGCGCTCGTAAACCATGCAATCGCCATGACGCATTAAAAGGCGGGGAAGCTTTAAAAGGCGGTATTGAGAATTTTCTCGATCTCGCCGGCGGCGGACTCGATACTTGTTTCATCCATCTTCTCAAGCGTCACAATGCGGCTTGCGCTTCCCTCGCGACGTTTGCGGCTGCGTTTGTATAGCGGATCGTAATGCTGGTTTATCAGGCAGAGGGCGAGTGCGCGGTATTCGCCATTGGCGGCGAGCTGGCGCCATTGCGCAAGCTGCTCCTTGCTGTGAAAAGATTGCAATTTCACCAGCGCGTCTTCGACGCCGGATTTTGTTGAAATGATATCCGTGTAAAAATCAACGAGATAGGCGGCGCGGTGTTCCGGCTTTGCGGCGATTTCAATCCACGGCGCCACATTCATCGCCGCCCAGATCGCCGGCGGAATCGTCCGCCTGCCGATCTGGCGTGATTCCGCCTCGACAAGCACCGGGCGGCTTGTATCGAAATCGCGGATCGCGCTGAAAATTTTTGACTCGAAAAGTTTCTGGCCTGGCTGGGGGTGCGCCGCCATGGCGCCGAATACCGAACCGCGGTGCGCGGCCATCCCTTCAAGGTCGAGCGTCTGGACTTCTTTTGCGTCAAGGCGGCGTAAAAGCTCCGTCTTGGCGGTTCCTGTCTGGCCGTCGAGCAGCATGATCTTCAGGCCCGCCGCATCGTCATGCAGGCTGGCGACAACGCGCCGCCGCCAGGTGCGATAGCCGCCGTCGAGCACGCCGACGCGCCAGCCGATCTGCGACAGGATCGTCGCCATGGAATTTGACCGCTGGCCGCCGCGCCAGCAATACAGCAGCGGCCGATATCGCGGCCCCTTGTCTTTAAATGCGCTGTCGAGATGCGACGCGACATTGCGCGCGACGCGCGCCGCGCCCATGCGTCGCGCAAGAAAGCGCGATTGCTGAACATAAACGGTTCCAACCTCTGCGCGTTCGGCGTCGTTCAGGACCGGAAGGTTGATTGCGCCCGGAATATGATCCTCGGCGAACTCCGACGGCGAGCGGACGTCGATAATGTCGTCGTAAAGCGCAAGCGTGGCTGTATCGACATCTGTTGCGGCTTCGATCATGGCGGCGGTGTAACGCGGCGAAGGCCGCGCCGGCAAGCGCGTTTGCATGCGAGGGGCTAATCGGGCATGAGACACGCGCCCGATTTGAAAGGAATAGCCGTGACCGCCGGAACCGAACCGCGTCTGACGTCCCTGGCCCATGGCGGCGGCTGCGGCTGCAAGATTGCGCCGAACGTGCTTCGCGAAATTCTCGGCGGTCTTGACGCGCCGCTGGCGCCGCCGGCTTTGCTGGTCGATGCGGCGACCAGTGATGACGCCGCCGTTTACAAGATTTCAGATGACGCAGCCCTGGTGGCGACGACCGACTTTTTCATGCCGGTGGTCGATGACCCGTTCGACTTCGGCCGCATCGCGGCGACCAATGCGTTGTCCGATGTCTATGCGATGGGCGCGCGGCCGATCTTTGCGCTGGCGATTGTCGGCATGCCGATCGACAAGCTCAGCAAGGAAACAATCAGACGCATACTCGAAGGCGGAAACAGCGTCGCCTCAGCCGCCGGCGCGCCGATTGCAGGCGGACATTCGATTGACTCCGTCGAGCCGATTTACGGCCTTGTCGCCATGGGGCTGGTTGCGCCGTCAAAATTGTTGAAAAACACCGGCGCGCGCCCCGGCGACGTTTTGATCCTAGGCAAGCCGCTTGGCATTGGCGTTTTCAGCGCGGCGCTGAAGAAGGGGCTGCTGAGCGCTGCCGACTATGACGTGATGATCTCGTCAACGACGCTTCTCAATACGCCGGGCGCCGAGCTGGCGACCATCGCGGGCGTTCACGCCGTCACCGACGTCACCGGGTTCGGCCTGCTTGGCCATCTGGCGGAAATGTGCCGGGGCGGCGGCGTCGGCGCGCATCTGCGCGAAGCGTCGATACCGGTTTACGACGGCGCGCGCCGATTGGCGGCGGACGGGATTCGGACCGGCGCTTCGGCGCGTAACTGGGCCAGCGTCGCCGATATCGTTGACGCTGCTGAGAGCCTGCCCGCCGTTTCGCGCGACATTTTGTGCGACCCGCAAACCAGCGGCGGCCTGCTCGTGGCGGCGGCGCCGGAGTGCGCCGAAGAGGTGATCGCGCTGTTTCGCCAGCACGGCCATGCCAGCGCGGCGGTCATAGGAGAAATCACCGCCGGCGATGCGCGCATTTCGGTGCGGTGATCCTCCGCCTTGCCTTCCAGGCGCTTTCGGGCGATGACCGGTCGATGTCACGCTGGGGGAGCTCGCCCGATGAACCTGAAATTCGCCGTTTTTATCGCCGCCTTTTCGGCAATCATTTCCGGTTGCAGCGACAATGGGGGCGGCCCGACGTCTTCGTCGAAATCAGGCGCGGGCGATATCAAGACGCAATCGCCGATTGAAAAAGCCTATAGCGACAAAGACGGCGAACAACTCGACGTCGATCAGCTTCTGTCGCTGTTTCCCGGCTACATGCAGGTGCGCTACGCCGACGCCCGTTTTGACGATAAATCCGGCGCGACGGTCGTCAGCAATCTCGAATTTCATGCGCCGGGCGATTATGACGGCAATAACGGGTTCGTCGCCGAACGAGCCGAATTATACGGCGTCGATCTGGACGCGGTGGAGCGCGTCAAGGCGGCGACGGAGGCTGGCGCCGACGCGCCGATGGAGCCGATTTTCGAAAAAGTCCGCCTGTTTGGCCTGCGCGCCCTCGACGAGGAAACGCCCTCGACGGTCAAGATCGGCGCTGTTGAACTTGACCATCTTCGCGTTCGCCGCGGCGGCATCCCGGAAAATGACAACGGCGCATCGGGCGTCGCCGGCCTGTTTAACGCGTTCGATCTCGCCGGCGTTTATTTTCAGGATATCGACGTGACAAGCGCCGAAGACGCTGATGCGTCCGTCAAATTTTTTGCGCCCGATCTGCGTTTTGTCGGTATTGGCGGGGGCAAACTTTCAGCGCTTCTGGCGAAAGACCTTGATTACACCATCGAGCAGTCGCCGGCCGCCATTGCCGAGGCCGGGCGCGTGCTTGGTCCGGCGGGCGACATATTCGTCAACGGTCCGTTGCGCGGGTTTATCGCGCCCGAACACCAGCGCACGACCATCGAAACCTTTGCGTGGCGAAATATCGATTTCTCGGGGCTTCTGGCTTATGGCCTGCGCGGTGAAGAGCCACCGATCACGGCGCATGACCTGATCAATCTTGGGGAAATCCGCGCCGATAATATGGAGGCGTTTCTTGGGGATCGGCGATTGTCCGTGGTGCCGGAATCGGTTGTCTCGCCGATGGAGTTCACCTGGCTCGCGCCGTCAAAATTCCGCGCCTACACCAAGGGCGGCGAATATGATTTCACCGCCTATCTTCCCGCCGAAGAAACAGACGCGCTTGCGGCGCTGAAAAAGCACGGCCTCGACAAGGTGAAGGGCGATAGCGAATTCGACTATGACTGGAACGCCGACAAAGGCGGCGCCAGTCTATCCTCAAAATTCGACACCACCGGCTTTGCCGACTTCAACTTTGATGTTGCGCTTGACGGACTGAACCTGAAGACCATTCACGCGGCGCAGCAGGCTGGCGACAATCAGGCGGTGATGAAACTCGCCCGCTTGAAATCGCTCGCGATAACGCTCGATGACGAGACAATGCTCGATGCGTTCTATGAGCTGTCCGCCATTCAGGCCGGCGGATCGCCCGAGGATGTGCGCGCCGCGACGCCCTCGCTGCTGCGCTTCACCGCGCTGGAGCTTGGCCGCAACAGTCCGAAACTGAAATCCTATATCGAAGCGCTGGCCGATTTTCTTCAGGATGGCGGCCGACTTGAAATTCGCGCCGCGCCGGAGACGCCAGTGCCGCTGTCTGAAATTCAGGCGGTGGCGGGGCAGGGGCCGGACGCGGCGGCGAACCTGATCGCGCTCACCGTAACCCGCAGCGAGTAATGTTCAGGCGGATTTGCGGACGATGACCGAGCCGGCGGAATAGCCGGCGCCAAAACCGGATATGACGCCATAATCGCCGTCGGTCATGCCGTCGCGATGCTTGTGAAACGCGATAATCGAGCCGGCTGACGATGTGTTGGCATATTCATCGAGAATGATCGGCGCTTCTGTGCGCGTTGCGTCGCGGCCAAGAACACGCTTCACGATAAGCTCGTTCATCGACAGATTGGCCTGATGCAGCCAGAACCGTCTGACGGCTGCCGGTGCGATATCGTGGTCGGCGAGATGCGTGGAAATCAATTCCCCGACCATTGGCACGACGTCTTTGAAGACTTTTCTGCCCTGCTGCATGAACAATTTGTCGGTGTCGAAACCGCGCTGGCTGTCCGCCGCGTCGTCATCGCCGCGTTCGCAATGATTCAGGAAGCCGAAATTGTTGCGGATATTGTTCGAGAATTTAGTTTTCAGCCGTGTGCCGATGATATCCCATGCCTCGCCGCGCGGCGCGGCGCCAGTACCTTCGACGATGACGGCGGTAGCGACGTCGCCAAAGATAAAGTGACAATCACGATTTCGAAAATTCAGATGCGCCGTGCAGATTTCGGGATTGACGATCAGCACGCGGCGCGACCCGGCAAGGATGAGACCGAGCGCCGTTTCAACGCCAAACGCGGCCGAAGCGCAAGCGACGTTCATGTCAAAACCAAAGCCGTCAATCCCAAGCGCATGCTGAATTTCAACCGCCATCGCCGGATAGGCGCGTTGCATATTTGACGCGGCGCAAATAACGCCGTCGATATCCGACGCGTTCACGTCAGCGGCTTTCATCGCGTCGCGCGCAGCAGCGACCGCCATTTCAGCGAGAACAGAAATTTCATCGTCCGCGCGCGGCGAGAGTCTCGGCGCCATGCGCGCAGGATCAAGAATGCCTTCCTTGTCGACAACGAAGCGCGACTTTATGCCGGAAGCCTTTTCAACGAACTCCGCCGAAGAGGGCTGAAGCGGCTCGATGTCCCCGGCCGCTATCGCCGCCGCGTTCTCTGCGTTCCATCGCTCGACGAAGGCGTTGAACGCCTCGACAAGTTCGGCGTTGGAAATTGAATGGGGCGGGGTATAAAGACCGGTCCCGGCGATGCGGGCTTTCACGTCACGAACGGTCATAATCGCCCTCAATCAAAAGCTTCGAAGGCGGCAATTTGCGCGCTTTGACGCGCGTGTGCAACCATCGGCCGCTCACGTCTTCTGAACGGCTTTCCAGCGCGGGCAGCGGACTTCGTGATCGTTATACATGCCCACCGCCTGCATGAAAGCATAGACAATGACCGGGCCGCAGAATTTAAACCCTAACCGTTTCAGCTCTTTGGACATCGCTTCGCTTTGCGGCGATTTCACCGGGGCGTCCCGGTATGATTTCAGGCGGTTGTTGATCGGCGCGCCGTCAACGAACTCCCACAGAAGGCCGGAAAACCCGTCGCCACGTTTTTCCATAATCTCCAGATAGGCGCGGGCGTTGCCGACCGTCGCTTCGATTTTCAAACGCGAGCGAATAATCCCGTCATCGCTCAACAGCCTTTCGACCTTTTTCGGGGTGTAACGGGCAATCTTTTCCGGCGCGAAGCCGTCAAATGCGCGCCTGAAATTATCGCGCTTGTAAAGAATGGTGCGCCACGACAAGCCGGCCTGAAATCCATCGAGCACCAGTTTTTCAAAAAGCGCGCGATCATCATGTTCCGGCACGCCCCATTCCTGATCGTGATAGCGGCGATATATCGGGTCGCTGTCCGGCGCCCAGCCGCAGGCAATGTCGGTTTTGGTCATTGTATATTGGCCTCGCTGATTTATCCGGACGCAACCGCGCCAAAACTCTACGCGGTCTTGAGATAGGGCGGAAACGACAAGTGCGCCACGGCCTGGCCGGCGATGACGGTCGCGCCCGCATCCAGCGCCTCGCGCATACGGTCAATCCTTACCAGCGCCAGAGCGGTTCCGGCGCCGGCGGATAAAATCCTGCCGATTTCCGTTTCTCCAGCCAGCAGCGGCGTGGATTTTTCAGGCGGCGCGCCGGAATAGGCGGCGATCAATGTGCGCTTGCGGATTTCGCCCTTGCGTTTCATCCGGCTGGTGACTTCCTGCCCGACAAAGCAGCCTTTTTGATAGCTGACGCCGTTCAGGGCGTCATAATTGACGTCGAGCAGGAACACTTCTTCGCCGTCAAAATCTTCACCGAACTCCGCCACGCCGAGTTTGCGCCGGCGCTCCGCGTAATAATCATCCGCAGACGGTGCGTCATCCGTTCGCGGGGCGATCATTCGCGACGGCAATTCCGCCAGTCGCGGATCGCCATAGCTGGTTTCGGCTGGAGCGCCGCTGTCGCGCTTGCCCAGATAGACGCCAAGGCCCGGCATCAGTTCGACCGTCAACCTGGCCCTTAATTTGTAGAGCGTGAGACGCTTCACCAATGCCTCTATCGCGCTGGCGCGGCAGTCGATGAGAAACCCGTTTTCAACCGGCGCCAGGAAAAAGTCGAACAACACTTTGCCTTGCGGCGTCAGCAATGTGGTGAAAACAGCCGATCCGGGCTCGGCGTGCAAGACATCGCTTGTCACCAGCCCCTGAAGAAACGCGCGGGAGTCGGCGCCGGTGATCCGGGCGACGGCTCTCGATGTTAAAATCCCGTCCATGGCGTGTTCTCTAGAGCGCATTCCGAAAAGTGGGAACCGTTGATGGTTCCCCAGCCATCAACTTCGGGAAAAATGCGCGATAAAACAAAAAACTAGCGGCAAGCGGGGGCCAAGAGAAGTAAAATGAAAGCCCCGCCAGCGCGGGCTGGCGGGGTCAGATTTGTCTGCAAACCAGCTTTACAGGTCTTCGAGCGCCGGTTTGGTTTTGCCGATCCAGGACGACTTCATCAGGCTTTGCGCATATTTGCGGGCATTCGCGTCGCCCTGGGCGGCGTATGTCTCGGCGAGCCCAAAATACGCCCAGCCATTGTTGGGCGTTTCCGTCAGGGCTTCCAGAAACAAATGTTCCGCCCGCTCGGCTTCGCCGTTGCGCAGCGCCATCGCAGCAAGCGTCTGACGCGCCGGATAATACCAATAGGGCGGCTCGGTATAATTCAGCCCGTCCTGAAGCGCGACCACCTCTTCCATTGCGTTGATGGCGGTCGACAAGTCGCCGTCCGCCGCCGCTGCGCGCGCCAGCACGGTCAATTGTTCGATCTTCAAGATTTCCACCGCGGGAATGAGATTATCGACAAGGCCGGAAAGGTCGGCGGTCGCAAGAATTTGACTGATCGCCTCGGCTTGTTCGCGCGCGCCTTGCGTGTCGCCCTTTCTGGCCAGCGCTTCGCCGCGGGCGTAATGCCATGCCGCCTTGATGAACGGCGCGCCGTCATCTGGCGCTGCGAGCATCAGAATATCATCCGGATCGGCGTACTGAACCATCGCGAAATACGGCGCGACTTTTATCGGTTGAGAAAATGGCGCCGCGAACGCCATTTCCGCCGGCAGTTTCGCATCAAGCTTTAGCGCCATGGCGAGCGCAGTTTCAGAATCGCCCGCCATCTGCGCCGATGTCATCAGAAAATGAACATTGTGAACGTAATAGCCGAATTCATAAATCGGGCTGGCGTCGGCGCTGGCGATATACGCCTCGTCGGCGGCGACGGCCTTGATATTGCTGTCGATGGATTCCTCGTGCATGCCGACGCGCGCATAGGTGTGCGACGGCATGTGAATAAGGTGCCCGAGCCGCGGCGACAGATCGGCGAGTTTATCTGCATATTCAACCGCCCTGTAAGGATTGCTCGTCGCTTCGGTGGTGTGGATATAAAGATGGATGGCGGGCTGATAATCCGGGTTACGGGCCAGAACAGCTTCAAGTAAGGAAAGCGTCTTGCCGGCGCGGCCCTTCGGCGTGCGGCCATCAGCGTTCCAGTAATCCCATGGCTGCGTGTCCATGTTCGCTTCCGCTGACAGCGCCGCGATGAAATCGTCGTCGGGGTATTGCGCGACAACGCCGTCCATCGCGTCCGCGAATGCCGCATCCAGTGCGGATCGGTCGTCGCCGGGCTCGCTCACATAACGCAGCGCCAGCGCATCAATCAGCATGTTTTCTTTTTCGCTCGCGCCATCTTTGAGATCGACAGCCTTTTGCGCCGCTATGTAAGCGGGCGCCATCGCTTCCGGCGCCATCGGCGCATTGATGTTGGGGCCCCAGGCAAACGCCTCCGCCCAGTAACACATCGCACATTGCGGGTCTTTTTCCTGTGCAGACCTGAATGCGTTGATCGCTTCGTCGTGATTGAAATTCCACATATGCGCGATGCCGGCGTCGAACAACGCCTGCGCCGCATCGCTATCGGTTGTGATCTCATAACCGATGCCGTTGACCGGCTGCATGCGGATCATCGGCGCCGTGGTCGCATCATCGTCAAGCGTGGCCGCATAGGCGGCGCCGATGCGGGCGAAATACATTCGCCGTTTCATCGCCGCAGCGGGGTCATTGCCGCAGGCGGATCGCACCAGCGTGAGCGGATTGATAAACGGCGCGCCTTCGCTTTGGGGCGGTCTCAATTCCAGCCCTGCAAGGCCAAGGGCGCTGGCGGCCGCAGCGGCGCCAAGCAAATAAGCGGATTTCATGATCTGTCTCTCCCGTTCCGGCCTGTACCGGATCAAAATGCTGTCGTCTGGGTTGCGGTGCGCTTGAAAACAAAGGAATGAATAAGGCGCTGTGATATGCATCACATCTCAGGCGCATTCGCATCAATCGCTCACGCTAACGTTTAGCAAGTTCATGCCCGCTTCTTCAACCGACAATGTCCACGAATACTCTGTTTCCGAACTCGCAGGGGCGGTAAAGCGCGCGATCGAGGACGGCTTCGGGTTCGTGCGGGTGCGCGGGGAGCTGGGCCGCGTTACGCGTGCGGCGTCGGGCCATGTCTATCTTGATTTGAAAGACGACAAGGCGGCGCTTTCCGGCGTCATGTGGAAAGGCATGGCCGCGCGTCTGACGGTCAGGCCCGAACAGGGGATGGAGGTTGTCGCGACCGGCAAACTCACAACCTTTCCCGGTCAGTCCAAATATCAGCTTATAATCGACAGCCTGGAGCCGGCCGGCGCGGGCGCCTTGATGGCGCTTTTGGAAGACCGCAAGAAAAAGCTCGCCGCCGAAGGGCTGTTTGATCCGGCGCGGAAAAAGCCGCTGCCCTTCCTGCCAGAAGTGATTGGCGTCGTCACCTCGCCGTCCGGTGCAGTTATCAGGGATATCCTGCACCGCTTGCGCGACCGTTTTCCCCGGCGGGTCATCGTCTGGCCGACGCTGGTTCAGGGCCGCGGCGCGGAAGCGCAAATCGTAATGGCGATTGAGGGGTTCAATGCGCTCAAGGCAGATGGCGTTATTCCGCGTCCGGATGTTCTCATTGTCGCCCGTGGCGGCGGCAGTCTGGAGGATCTGTGGTGCTTTAACGAAGAGGCGGTGGCGCGCGCCGCAGCGGCAAGCGCAATTCCGCTGATCTCGGCGGTGGGGCATGAAACCGACACGACGCTTATCGATTATGTCGCCGACCGCCGCGCGCCGACGCCGACGGCCGCCGCCGAAATCGCGGTTCCGGTCAGAAGCGAGCTGTTGTCGGAAGTGTTGAACAAGCACCGGCGCATGCTGTCGTCACAAGCGCGCAGCTTCGCCGAGCGGCGCACGCGCATTCAATCGGCCGCCCGCGGTCTTGGCCGTCCTGAGGACTATCTTGGCGCGATCACGCAGCGCGTCGACAGGTTGAGCGAACGACTGCGCTCTAGCCTGCGGTCTTTGGCCTCGCTCGCCGAAACGCGTCTGGCGCGCTCCGCCGCGCGGTTCGGACTGCGCGCCCTCGCCGCCGGCGCCGCCCGCCGCGAAGCGAGGCTTTCCGGGCTTGCGGACCGGCTGGCGGGGGTGCGCCCCGGCCTGCTCGCTCGCCGCCGTGACCGGCTTGAGCGCGCGTCGGCCTTGCTGCGCACCCTGTCCTATCAAGGCGTGCTCGACCGGGGGTTTGCGCTGGTCAAAACCGCCGATGGCTCGCTGGCGCGGCGCGCCGCCGACCTTCCGGCCGCCGGCGCGGTCACCATCACGTTTTCCGATGCGTCGAGACGCGCGGATTTGCAGGCCGAAAAGAAAAAGGCCGGCGCGCCGCCGGCGGCGAAGAAGGGCCTGGCGTCCGGGGCGGAAAAACCGGCCGCGCAGAAGACGCTTTTCGATTAAGGGCCTTTGACCAATCTGCGCCACCTCGTAATAATGCCGGCCGGAAGGTGATGCGATGAACCCGTTTGACTCAGGCGCCAGCGAAGGCGGCGAAGCGCTCGTGGAATATTTTGACGCCGATTTTTCCGTGGTGAAGCCCGGCCGCTATGTCCGATGCGCCGTCACCGGCATGCGTATTCCGCTGGAGGCGCTGAAATACTGGAACGTCGATAAACAGGAACCCTATATCGACGCGGCGGCGGCGATGACAGGATTTGGCTTGAAAGCGAAAGAAGCGGAATGAAAAAAGCGCGCACCTATCTGGTGTCTGCATGCGCCATCGTCGCAATTATGTGGGCGCCGGTTTACGCTGAACAAACGGATAAAGTTGTTCATAGCGAAGAGGCGACGGGATTTGTCGAAAGCAATGACAACGCGCCGCCGGCAGTGCCAGTGTCATTCCCCGACAAGGCCCCCGATCCTGAAAAGCAGGCGGCGTTTGACGCGGCGATGCGCGATGCGGATGCGCGCCAGAGGGTTTTCGATGACGCCGCCGCCGCGGTGAAGCTTGACGGCTCGTTTGTGCAAGGCGGCCTTGTCTTTGGCCGGGCCGTCCCCGGCGCGAAAGTGACGTTGAACGGCGAACCGGTCATGGTCGGTGATGACGGGCGTTTCCTGTTGGGCTTTGGCCGCGATGCGGGTCCGACGGCGCTGCTGGTGGTTGACGGGCCCGGCGCTCCGTCCGAGCGGCGCTCGCTTGAAATCGCCGACCGGGATTTCCCGGTGGACCGTATCGACGGCCTCGACCAGTCCAAAGTCTCAGGGTTTACCGAGGCGCAGCTCGCCAGGATTGGCGACGACGTTGCCAAGAAAAAGGCCGCCAGAGCGACAACCCAGACGATGGCCGAATGGGCGAACGGTTTTGACTGGCCTGTCACCGGCCGCGTCAGCGGCGTTTTCGGCTCGCAGCGGATACTCAATGGCGAGCCGAAACGGCCGCACTCGGGCCTTGATGTCGCGGCGCCGACCGGCACGCCGATTGTGGCGCCGGCGGCGGGAATCGTGCGGCTGGCGGACCCTGACATGTATTTCGAAGGCGGCCTTGTGTTGCTGGACCATGGCCATTGGCTGGAGAGCGCGTTCCTGCATTTGTCGCGCCTTGATGTGAAACCCGGCGACCACGTTGAAAAAGGCCAGGTCATTGGCGCTGTCGGCGCGACCGGGCGCGCCACCGGCCCGCATATGCACTGGAGCGTGAAGTGGGCCGGCACATTGGTCGACCCGCAATTACTGGTCGGCGATATGCCGAAAGCGGGCGAAAA
This sequence comes from Parvularculaceae bacterium, assembly GCA_041398145.1. GTDB lineage: Bacteria > Pseudomonadota > Alphaproteobacteria > Caulobacterales > Parvularculaceae > Amphiplicatus. The sequence continues at coordinate 65,965 of JAWKVF010000004.1, forward strand.
CGTCGCAGGCAGTCAAAATTAACTCTTCCGTAATTGACAATCATTCTTAATTGCATCATGTAATAACGGACCGGGCCAAGTCTTGGCCCCAATCTGGCCCCAATCCGGCGAAGACCCATGTACGTTTGCATATGCAATGCGCTTAAAGATCGCGAACTCGCTGAGGCGGCGAACGATGCGCGCGGCGTCGCGGATGTATTCAAGCGCTGCGGGCGGCGCCCGCAATGCGGCAAATGTCTGCCTGATGTGGCGCAGATGATTGAAGACCGCCGTCCGGTGAAAACCGAATTTCCGATTGCGGCGGAATAAACGGTTTTTTCGCGCAACTCATTCTCGCTTGCACGCTTCGGTGTTGTTCGCCGCGCCAATTGCCGTATCCTGAACTTCAAGTTGAAGGAGAGATCGAATTGAAGGGCGACCAGAAAGTCATCGAACACCTTAACAAGGCGCTGCGTTTGGAGTTGACGACGGTCAACCAGTATTTTCTGCATGCCCGCATGTATAAAAATTGGGGGTTCGAGCGCCTCGCAAAAATTGAATATGACGAATCAATTGACGAGATGAAGCATGCGGACGAGTTGATCGAACGCATCCTTTATCTTGAAGGGCTTCCCAACGTCCAGGATCTCGACAAGGTCTATATCGGGGAAACTGTCAAAGAGTGCATTGAATGCGATTTGAAAGCGGAGCACCGTGCGCATCCGCTCTATAAAGACGCGATCGCCTATATGGAGTCGGTTCAGGATTATGTGAGCCGGGCGATTCTGTTGAGAATTCTGGAGTCGGAAGAAGAGCATATAGACTTCCTCGAAACCCAGCTTGAGATGATCGCCAAGATTGGCGAGCAGCTATACATGCAAACGCAAATCAAGCCGTGTGACGACTAGGAGCACGCGCGCCGGGCTTTCGGGCCGCCGGGCGCCCATTTGACCAACGCGCCTCACGCACGAAACTTGTCTCGTAAATACAAGCAGCGCGCTGCTTGAAGTCGCGCAGCTCAAGGCCATATCAAACCGGCGCCGCATCAAGCGCGGCCAGCTTTGACAAACCGCTCTTTGACATTTCGTAAGTTTGGAAACGCGCGGCGATGGCTGCGTCGTTCGATAGGGCTTCCCGCAGAGGGCGAAAAAATCTGAATACGGAAAATACGGATAAAAACGCTGCACGCCAGCAAATAAGGGATTCGTGGACATCAGGGCGGGCCGGAAGTTCCGCAAATTCCACAAAATGTAAGCCGGCCCGGCGCGCCGCCTGCAACCCTGGCCTGTTTGCCGTGCGTCCCGGAATTGACAGTCCCGCTCCTCCCGGACCCGATCCGGGATCCATCAAAAAATCAGGGCTGGGTGCTGAATCGCTCCAGCTTAAATCGGCTAGTCCTCTCGCGTGTATATGTCTTTCGGCCAGCGCCGGTGCAGCCACAGCCATTGGCCCGGCGCGTTGCGGATCATCTTTTCCAGTTCAAGGTTGATCTTGTCGGTCAGGTGCTGGGTGTCGGCTATCGTGTCGCCGCTCGGTTCGTAGCGAACTTCATCATGCACCTTCAGCCTGAAATGCGCCCCATGAAGGCGTTCAGCACTAACCGGAACAATCGGCGCGCCAAATTTCAGCGACAATCGCGCCGCCGCGGGCGCGGTCATCGCGTTTTTGCCGAAAAACGGCGAGGCAAGCCCGCCGCTGGTGAGCTTTTGATCCACCAGCATGGCGATTGACGCGCCGGCTTTGATGGCGTCGATGATATCGCGGCCGCCTCGTTTGCCTTTCGGGGCAAGGCGGCGCGACATGACCTTCGCTCTTTCGCGAATGATCAGCCCGTCAACCAGCGGATTGTTGGCGGCGCGGTAAACGGTGAGATAATCAATGCCGGTTGCATGCAGCGCAATCGACATCACCTCCCAGTTAGCGAAATGGCCTGACACAAAGATCACAGGCGTCCCGGCGTCGCGGATGGCGTTCAGTTTCTCAGCCCCGACAATGGTGACGCGGCGGCGCTGCGCGCCGGACGCAAAGGCGGCGAGGTGCGCGAACTCCGCGCTGGTGCGGCCAAGATTTTCCCAGACATCGCGGATGGTCGCAGAAATCTCCTCGTCTCCCCATTCAGGAAACGCAATCTTGAGATTGGTGCGTGCGCGATTGCTGATCGACTTCAGCAACGGACCGACTGTGCGGGTGAACCGTCCCGCAATGGCGGATGAGGCGTCGACGCCAATCACTCTGAACACCGCCCCGAGGGTAATCACGGCGGCGTACTCGATGCGATGGGCGAGCGTTATCGGCCGGTTGCTGCGCGGCTCAGGCAGTGCGATGGCGGCGTCAGTTCGTGTCGGGTCAGCGCTCATAACGACAACTTTGTCGCCGTCAGGACTTTGCGGGCAAGCTCATCCGGCCGGTCGACGGAAATAGATAGATCGGCAACGCCGATCCCCTCGGCATCCGTCTGGTCAAAACGAACAATGTCTTTTCTGGTGCAGGCGAGCCTGGCGCCGCGACGTTTTGCGAGCCTTTGCAACTGGTCAATCTCGCGCGCCGAGAAGGCGTGATGGTCGGGAAACGAGACAGCCCCGACAACATCGAAGCCATTCTCAGACAGCATCGTAAAAAACCGATGCGGATTGCCGACGCCGCAAAACGCGACTACGCGTTGGGGTTCCAGATCGATGACGAAGTTTGAGGCCGCATGAAACACCGGTTTATCCGGCGCCTCGAAATTGCTTTCCTGCCCGCCGACCTGCCCTCCTACCTGCACGACAATATCGGCGCGGCCGATGGCGCGTTGTATCGGTTCACGATAGGGGCCGGCGGGGAAAATTTTCTGGTTGGCATCCTGCGCGCCGGCTTTAATCAGCAAAATGCTGCAATCCTTGGCAATCGTCGGATTTTGAAAGCCGTCATCGAGGATGACGATGTCGGCGCCGTTTGCGGCGTCTCTGGCGCCGGCATGCCGGTTCCGGGCGATCCATGTCGGCGCCGTGTCGGCAAGCAGCAAGGCTTCATCGCCGACTTCGGCTGCGGTGTTGTTTTTCACTTCCAGCGGTCCTGAAGACGCGCCGCCGTAACCGCGTGTTGCAAAATGCGGCCGGACCCCGCGGTCAAACAGCAAGCCCGCGAGGAAGATGCAAAAGGGTGTTTTCCCAACGCCGCCCAGCGTGGCGTTCCCGACACAGACGATTGGCGCCGAGACGGTTTTTGGCGTCGTGAAGGCGGCGCGGGTCTGTTGCGTGAAATCATAAATCGCCGAAAGCGGCGATAGCGTCGTGCTCATGACGCTTGCGGCGATGGAGCGCTCCCGCCAGAACCAGGGCTCGCCGATCACGCCGCCTGCTTGTCGCTCTCAAAGCGCATCAGCAGCTCCTTGACGACCTCTTTCAGGACGCGCTCGGCGTTGGCGTCGGCCGTATTCCTCGCGCTTGACGACATCGCAATGCGGGTTTTTTCATCGGACATCAGGCGACGCACGGCGGTTGCGAGCTCTCGTTCGTTGCGCACCAGCGCCGACCCGCCGCCGCCGCGCATTTCCTTGTAGGTTTCGACGAAGTTGAACACGTGGGGCCCGTGCAAAATCGCGGTGCCGAGGCGCGCCGGTTCCAGCGGATTGTGCCCGCCCTTTTCGGTAATGCTGCCGCCGACAAACGAAATCTGCGTCATGCGGTAAAACAGGCCAAGTTCCCCCAATGTGTCTGCGATATAAACATCCGTATCAGGTGTAATTTCGCCTTTTGACGAGCGCAGCAGGGCGGTGAGCCCGGATTGCAGGGCGAGGTCCCGCACTTCGGCGCCGCGTTGCGGATGGCGCGGCGCCAGCACGGTGAGAATGTCGGGGTAATCGTGCTTCAACATTTTGTGGGTGTCGAAGATAAACTCTTCCTCGCCGGGGTGGGTGCTCGCCGCCAGCCAGCTAGGCCGGGCGCCGATTTGTTCGGTCAGTTGCCTCATGCCGTCGTCGTCCGCCGGCAGCGGCGGCGCGGCGTTTTTCAAATTCCCGAATGCGGCGACTTGCGCGCCGGAAAGCGTCGACAGGCGTTCGGCGTTTTGATTGTCCTGCGCGATCAGCAAATCAAATTGCGAGAGCAGAAATCTGATGGTCTGCGGCTTGCGTTTCCATTCATTGAAAGACTTCGGCGAAACTCGTCCGTTGACGAGCGCCAGCAGTTTGGTGTGGCGGCGCGCCTCCATGATCAGGTTCGGCCAGAATTCCGACTCGACGAATATCGCGGCGTCCGGGCGCCAGTGATCGAGAAAGCCGGAGACATATCTTGGCAGGTCGATCGGGATGAACTGGTGTATGGCGCCAGCCGGCAATCGTTCCGCCATCAGCCGGGCGGAGGTGACGGTGCCGGTCGTGACGAGAAAGTTCAGCGCCGGGCGTTCCTCGGCAAGGCGTTTGACAAGCGGCAATACGGAAAGCGATTCGCCGACGCTGGCGCCGTGAATCCACACCAGCGGGCCGTCCGGGCGCTCACGGCCGGGCGCGCCGGTTCGCTCGCCGATCCGTGCCTGATCCTCCCGGCCTTGTGCGAGCCGGCGGCGGAGGAGAAAACGCGCCAGCGGCTCAGACGCCAAGCTGACAGCGCGATACAGCCGAAGGCCGAGCGGGGCGTCCTCCCCCAGTCTTATTTCCGCATTAGCGGTCATATTGGTCGTCCGTCTCCAAGCCGGTCGGTTTGGTCAGCTCTTGTTATGGATCGCGGCGTTGGCGTTGGCCAGCGTCTGGTTGAGCGTATTTTCCAGGTGCGCGCGGGCTGATTCCAGCTCCTGCGCAGTGGCGTTGCGCGGCACATGAATGGGCGGGCCCGCGGCGAACGCCCCGCGCGAGAACGGGGCGGCCAGAAAGAACCTGTCCCATGTGCCAAGGGTCCAGCCCCGCGACGTGGCGTAAGCCGCCGGCAAAATCGGCGCGCCGGAATAGGCGGCAAGCTTGATCACCCCAATTTTGGCGTTCTGGCGCGGTCCGCGGGGCCCGTCCGGGGTCACGCCGACAATGGCGCCCTCGTTCAGGCGGGCGATCATCTGGGCGATGGCCGAAGCGCCGGACTTGTCTTTTTCCTTCTTTTTGGGGTTCGCCGCCGATCCGCGAATGAAATCGACGCCGAAGCCCTTGACGGCGTTGGCGATAATTTCGCCGTCGCGATGCGTCGAAATCAGCATGAAAACCGGCTTGTCGGTTTCATCGCGCACGGTGGCGGCCATCAACAGGCGCGAATGCCAGAACGCCAGGATGAAGCCTTGATCTCCGGCGAGCAGAGTTTGCGCATATCGCCGATCAACAAATGTGAATCGCGAGGTCGCGCGCACAAGGCGGATATACGACCCGATGAAGAAACTCGCGACGCCGCCGGCAAAGTCTGACTGGATGAGTTTTTTGATGAACTGGCTCTTCGCCATAGCCGTAGTCCGGGAATCCTGTTGTCAGTCAAAGGCTTGCGAAGTTTGACGCAGCCCGCGATGATGCCGCCGTCGCCGCGCCGCGCTTGCCAGAAAGCCGAAGCCTTGCCACCCCGCAGACCATTTGTCGACCTAAGAAGCGCCTCTACCTCCAGCCTCGTGAAAAGGTTGTGGGGCGGATATCTGTCACCCTATTGGCCGAAGCTGGTTTTGGCGCTGTTGGCGATGGTTGTCTACGCCGCTTCGGCGGCGGCGATCCCCGCCGGCGTGGAATGGATCAACGCCAGTTTCTCGGGCGAAAAGCCGACATTTTCGTTGGGCGACCGCAATGTCGCGGTATGGGGGCCGGTGCTGATCATTCTGCTGGGCGCTGCGAATGCGCTTTCCCAATATGTCCAGGCGCGGTTGTCGGCGTCCGCGTCGCTTTCGGCGCTGCGCGATATGCAGGTTGAAATGATCGAAGCCCTGGTCAGGGTCGATGATCGCCAGTTAAGGCAATTCGGTTCGGGACAAACCATCAGCCGGCTGACCAATGACACCACCATTTTGCGTGAAACCCTGTCGCGAACGCTGACTGCGATACGCGATCTGCTTACGCTGCTTTCCCTGTGCGCGGTGATGGTCTGGTATGACTGGGCGCTGTTTTTGACCGTCATCGCCGTTTATGGCGTTGTCGGCTGGCCGGTCGCGCGCATTGGCAAATATTTACGCAAGAACTCGCGTGAAGCTCAGCAACAGACCGGTGAACTGGCGCATATCGCGCAGGAGCTGGTGGCCGGCGGCCGGGTTATTCGTGCGTTCCAGATGGAAGAGCGCGAAACCGAACGCGGGCGCGCCGCCGCCAATGATCGATTGCAGATATTGCAGAAGATGGCGAGGTTGAGAGCGCTCAACGAACCGTTCATTTTCTTTGTCGGGTCGGCGGCGCTGGCGATTGTGGTCTGCATCGTGGCGATACGAATTGACGCCGGCGCTTTATCGGCGTCGCAATTTATTTCTTTCATCATCGCCTTGCTGATGCTTTCGCAGCCGGCGCGCGGTCTGGCGACGTTAAACGCCGTTGCGCAGGAAGGGTTTGGCGCGTTCGAACGCATCCTTGACGTCATCGACGCCAGGCCGTCGATCACCGACCGGGCAGGCGCGGCGGCGCTCAACGCCAGGGCAGGGGCGATTAGCTTCCAGAATGTTCAGTTTACCTATGACGGCGATGCGCCGGCGCTTAACGACTTTAGTCTGGATTTGAAGCCGGGAATGACCACCGCGCTGATCGGCGAATCGGGGGCGGGCAAGTCGACGGTGTTCAATTTGCTGCTTCGGTTTTACGAACCCCTCTCGGGTTCAATCTTTATTGACGGGGCGGAAATCAGGACGGTGACGCTTGAGAGCCTCAGGCGCGCGATCGCCATCGTCAGCCAGGAAGCGGTGTTGTTCGACGACACCGTCGCCGCCAATATTGGTTTTGGCCGCGCCCATGCGACGCGTGATGAAATTATCAATGCGGCCATTGCGGCGTCTGCTGATGAATTTATTCGCGCACTGCCGAACGGCTATGACACCAGGGTTGGCGAGGCGGGGTTGAACCTGTCCGGCGGACAACGCCAGCGCATCGCGATTGCGCGCGCGTTTTTGAAAGATGCGCCAATATTGCTGCTTGATGAGGCGACGTCGGCGCTGGATGCTGCTTCTGAAGTTGCCGTTCAAGCCGCGTTTGCGCGCCTTTCCAAGGGGCGCACGACGCTGGTGATCGCGCATCGCCTGGCGACAATTCGGTCGGCGGATTTGATCGTTTCAATGTCGAATGGAAAAGTCATTGAAACCGGCGATCATGATGAACTGATGAGGCGAGACGGGTATTACGCGCGGGTTGCGCAATTGCAGTTCAGTTGATCGGCATCATTCACGCCTCAGCAGGCGTTCGGTCAGCAAATTGCCCCACCAGGTGCTGAGAAATTCGCGTTTGATCGAAACCGGATCATAGGCGTCGCTGTCGATCCACGCAAAAAAAGCGTCCGTATCGCGCAGCGATATGCCGTGCTGTTTGGCATGATCCATATAGAGATCAAACGCGCGGTCGATGACGCCGGTTTTGCCCTGACGCACGTGGCCATAGCGAAATGATAATTGCTGTAACGCCTCATCGAGCGGTTTGCCTTCGTGCAAAAAAAGATAAAGCGTCGCCATCAGCCCGGCGCGATCCGCACCGGACTTGCAGTGGAAAAGCACAGGATAGCGCAGGGACCGGAATAACATCTGCGCCTTGTGGAGCGTATCGGGCGCCGGCGCTTCGCGTGAAAACAGCCTCAACGTTACGAGGTTAAGACCCAGCGCCTCGCAAGCCTCCTGTTCAAGAAACAAATAGGCGCTTGGTTTGTCGCCGCGAAGATTGATGACGGTTTTGATTCCCTTGTCGGCCCATTTTTTCAATGCCGCCGGCGAGGGTTGAAAGCTGCGCCATACGCCCGGCGCTATTTCATGGGTGTTGTCGTAAAGTTTGCGGACCCATCCGTGATCGCGCAGCATCAAGTCGCGCATCGCCCGCTTTCTGCCGGCCTGCGTCTTGACGTCCTCGCGCGTCAGCGGCGCATTCAACTAGAACTTCCCATCGCCGTCAGGGTCGAGCAGGCGGTGAAGGTGAACTATGAAATAACGCATATGCGCGTTGTCAACGGTCGCCTGCGCCTTGGCGCGCCAGGCTTTTTCCGCCTCTTTATAAGAACCGAACACGCCCACCATATCGACATTGTTCAGATCGCGGAATTTGACTTCTTCAAGATTTTCCAACTCCCCGCCAAAGACGAGGTGCAGCAATTGATTGTCGCTCATTTATAACTCCGAAAGATTAATCGCCGGCGATGGTCAGGCCGTCGATCAGAATGCTTGGCGCATTCATCGCGCCGCGAAATTCAAGATCGTTTCCGGGGACTGCGCTGGCGAACATGACAAGCAGATTGCCCGCGACCGTGATTTCGCTCACCGGGTACGCCGCCTTGCCGTTTTCGATCCAGAAACCAGAACAGCCAACGGAATAATCGCCGGTGTTCGGATTGACCTGCGGGCCGAACATGTCGGTCACGATAAGCCCGGCGCCGGCGTCAGAAACCAGCTCGTCATAGGATTTCTCGCCCGCCTTAAGTGTCAGATTGGTGGCGCCCGAACCCGGCCCGCCCGATGCGCCGCGGGTCGCGCGCGCATTGGTTTCCAGCTTCAGTTGGCGCGCCTGCGCCGAATTCAGGAACCACTGGGTCAGCACGCCGTCATCGATGAGATTGAACGCCGCGGCTGCAACGCCTTCGCCGTCGAAAGGGCGCGAGCCGTGGCCGCGCTTAATGTGCGGATCATCGACAATATTTATTCCCGCCGGGAATATCCGCTGGCCAAGTTTGTCTTTCAGGAAACTGACGCCGCGGGCGATGGCTGCGCCATTGGCGGCGCTCGCCAGACTGCCAATAAGGGAATTCGACAGGCGGCGGTGGAAGATCACCGGGGCGGCCTGGCTTTTTACGCGCCTTGGCGACAGCCGCTCGACGGTTCGTTCACCGGCACGCTGGCCGATAATCGCCGGGCTGCGCATGTCCGCATAATGGGTTTTGGAATCGTAATCGTAATCGGTTTCCATCCCGTCGGCATTGGCGGCGAGAACGCTGACGGAAACGGAATGGTTTGATCCGCCTGACTCGCCAAAAAAACCATGGCTGGTCGCAAACCATTTGCGCCCTTCGCTATAACTGGCGCCGGCGCCGGATGAATTTGTCACCCCTTTTACCGCAAGCGCTGCTTCCTCGCATTCGCCTGCGCGGGCTTTCAACGTGTCGGTGCCGGGTTCGTCGAAATCGCCGAGATCAAGGTCGGCAAACGGCGCTTTGGCGAGGCGCTCGGCCGGCGCGAGACCGACATAAGGGTCTTCCGGGGCCGTCTTCGCCATCGAGGCGCAGCGATCGACCAGTTCTGCAAGCGAGGTTGCGCTGATGTCGGTGGACGAAACTGTCGCGGCGCGCTGACCGACCATGATGCGCAGCCCAAGATCCAACCCTTCGGACCGCTCTACGTCTTCAAGCTTGCCGAGGCGCCAGGAAACGCCGCTCGATACGGCGTGGTAAAGAACCGCGTCAGCCGCATCCGCCCCGGCCTGTTTCGCCTGATCAATGACCGAGGCGAGAACTGATTGTGCTTTTTGTCGATCCATGGCCGGGAGATAGAGGGTCGCGGCGGCGCTTGCAACCGAGCAATCGCGCCTTAACCGCCGATTTGCGCCGCCAAGCCTGGCTGAGAGAGCCTCCCGGCTGCGGGCGAGTTATCCGGCGCTCTTGAAGAAATTGCTGATCCATCGCCCCATCAACTCGCGGTCAGATCCGCGCGCGAGCGTTGCGTCGGCGTTGTCGACAAGCGCCTCGCCATAGCGCTGGCGGCGCAGTTTCAGCAGATCGCGGACATATTCGTGGGAAAACTCCGGGTGCATCTGAAACGAGATCGCCGGCCCCTGAGCATAGGCAAGAACGCCATATTCGCAGAACTCGGACCCGGCCAGATTGACCGCCCCTGGCGGCGGATCGATGACCTGATCCTGATGCACGACAATGCACGAGATTTTGCCCTGCGCCGGCTGCATCCAGTCGGCTCGGCCCCCGACATCATATCGGTGAACGCCAAGGCCCCAGCCCTTGTCAGATTTCCTGACTGCGCCGCCAAAGGCTTGCGCCATCAACTGATGCCCGAAACAGATCCCGACCTGCGGTTTTCCCGCCGCCGCCGTGTCGCGAATGAGGGTCTCAAGCGGCGCCAGCCAGGCGTGGTCTTCGTAAACGCCAAATGCCGATCCGGTGATCAGCAACCCGTCAAAATCGCTGACGCGGGGCAGGGCGCCGTCCTCGAAAACGCGATAGGTGGAATAGCTGAAACCCGGCGCGTGCGGCGACAGCATCCGCTCCATCATTTTCGGATAGGACGGATAATCGCGGGCAAGCTGTTCCGGCGGGGCGCCAGTCTCGATAATCGCGATGTGCATAGGCTGCTGACTAGCGCGGCGCGCAAAAATTGGGAAGCGTCTTATTCGGCGGGCGCCGGTTCGGGGTGGGTTTTATCGATTGTCTGTTGAATGACCGGCGGCATCCGGTGGCGGTTACGGCGCAGCCAGCCGTCGATATCGGGCCAGCGTTTGCGCATGCGCCGGAGCAGGCGTTGCACCGGTTGCATGTAGGGGGCCAGCAAGGCAAGCCCGACGGTCAGCATGATAAGGCCGATCGGCAACGGCGTCGGCGTCAAAATCGCACCGGTGACAACCAGCAATCCGCCAAACACCTGATGGAAAATCGGCAACATGAAAACGCGAAACACTCCCCCCGCAACGAACTCAATCCCATGCCGGCTCGCCGGGATTCGAGCCGCAACCTTTGAGATAAGGCTGGGCCATGTCAGGGTAAAGTATATTCTCCGAAAGTATCGTTAATTGCGCCCGCACATTCTTGTTAGCGGGCTTGTTAGCGGGCGCAAAATGTCGCCTGAAGCGCTTTAGCGGGCCCGGCGGGCGCCAGAATGCGAATTGGGCGCGCGCCGGCGAGACTTTCACCGCGCCGCGCAAGCGGTTAGACAAACCGTATCCCGCAAACTTATTCCCTTAAGTGCGGTCTCATCAGGCAGCAAAAGGCTGGCGCCACATGTCGTACAAATCCTTGCGCGATTTCATCGAGCGGCTTGAGAGCGCCGGGGAACTGGTGCGCGTCGCGCACCCGGTATCCACCGTGCTGGAAATGACGGAAATCCAGACCCGGCTGCTGGCTGAAGGCGGGCCCGCAGTGATATTTGAAAAACCGGTGCGCGAGGATGGGTCGATCTCGCCGACGCCGGTGCTGGTCAACCTGTTCGGGACGGTCAAACGCGTCGCCATGGGGGTTACCCTTGACGGCAAGCAGCGTGCGACCGGCGCCGATCTGCGCGAGGTTGGCGAGCTGCTCGCTTTCCTGCGCCAGCCGGAACCGCCGGGCGGGCTGAAAGACGCTATCGATATGCTGCCGCTCGCCAAAAATGTACTGGCGATGAAACCGAAATCGCGGGACTGGGGCGCCCCCTGCCAGGAGGTGGTGCTGACCGGAGATGAAGTCGATCTCGGCGCCCTGCCGATTCAGACCTGCTGGCCGGGCGAGCCGGCGCCGCTCATCACCTGGCCGCTGATTGTCACCAAAGGGCCGGGCGCCCGGCGCGAGGATGATTACAATCTCGGCATCTACCGGATGCAAAAAATCGGCAAGAACAAGACGATCATGCGCTGGCTAAAGCACCGGGGCGGCGCGCAGCACTACGCGCGCTGGGGCAAGGAAAAGACAGAGCCGCTGCCCGCGGCGGCGGTGATCGGCGCAGATCCTGGCGTCATCCTTGCGGCGGTAACGCCGGTCCCCGACACCCTTAGCGAATACCAGTTCGCGGGTTTGTTACGCGGTAAAAACGTCGATCTGGTCGATTGTAAAACCGTTCCGTTAAAAGTGCCGGCGGACGCCGAGATTGTTCTGGAGGGATATGTCTCTCTCGATGATTATGTTGATGAAGGACCGTATGGGGATCATACGGGATACTACAATTGCGTTGAGCAGTTTCCGGTGTTTACGGTTACAGCGATCACCCATCGCAGGAACCCGATTTACCTGTCGACTTTCACCGGGCGGCCGCCGGATGAGCCATCGGTGCTCGGCGAGGCGCTGAACGAGGTATTCATTCCGCTTCTGCAGCAGCAATTTCCCGAGATTGTTGATTTCTGGCTGCCGCCGGAAGGGTGCTCCTATCGGATCGCCGTCATTTCCATGAAGAAAGCCTATGCTGGCCACGCCAAGCGCGTGATGATGGGAGCGTGGTCTTATTTGCGTCAGTTCATGTACACGAAATGGATCATCGTGGTGGACGAAAACGTAAACGCCCGCGACTGGAAAGACGTGATGTGGGCGATCTCCACAAAGATGGATCCCGCGCGCGACATTACGGTCATCGAAAATACGCCGATCGACTATCTCGACTTCGCGTCGCCGGAATCAGGATTGGGATCAAAGATCGGTCTTGACGCCACCGACAAGCTGCCGCCCGAGACGAAGCGCGAATGGGGCGCGGAAATCAGAATGTCCGACGATGTCATCAAGCGCGTCGATAAGATGTGGGCTGATCTCGGTTTGCCGGGAATTGGCCAAAGCATCTGGAAGAAGTAGAATGCGGCGGCGCTATTTGCGGAAAGCTCCTGCACCGTAGTTTCCAGCCACGGTACATCTCCAAGGATACGGGATTCTATCTACAACAAGCACTGATTGTTCAACGAGATGAAAATCCGTCTACGATCTTTTTATGTGGATGCTACACCCTCATCTACGCTTCCGTGCTTGCTGACGTTGACAATGAAACGAGGGGAGAGATTGATGAAGAAATTTACAAATTGATCAGACTGAAAAACGCCGTAGGTCTTCTGTTTTCTTGGGCGCCGCGGTTATCTGTCGATAAGGCGTAAAAAGTCGTCAGGCGTCTTGACTGTTTCGACGTCGCGCGCGGAAATCGTGACGCCCCATTTGTCTGCAATCGCCTTGTAACGCGGCGCCCGCCAGTCGATTAGCTGGGAAAATCCCCACCGGATAAAGTCATCCGGGTCGACAGCGGCTTCAGGGACAGTTTTTTCCGTCAGGTAGTCCGCCCAGATCCGGTTCAGGAACTCTTCATTGTAATACATCGGCTTGGGTGCGGCGGCGAAACGCGCCTTTAGCGCTGCGGCGTGGTCCTCGTCGCCTTCGATGTAGACAATGCGGCATGCCGCAGCGAGCGAAGTCAGCACCGGATCGGCCTTATCGTCGGGATCGACCACTTCGCAAATCGATCCGCTGGTGTCGCAGATGAAGTTTGCGTAACCGTATATCGACTTCGCTTTTTCGATGAACAGCGATGTGTCAAGCATAGCCGCGATTTCCGCGGTGCGATGGTCGCGTTGCCGGCGGACATATTCTGAAAATGCGATGCCGCCCTTGGACGCATCACCAGGCTTGCCAAGCCATGTCGACAACGGCGCAAGATTGTCGAACGTGATATTGGAAGAAATATAGATGGAATCCGACAATAACATGTCGCGCAGCATCGGCGTTTTCATCGCCTCGCGCTTGAACTCGTCGGCGATGGCCTCGCCCAGATAACGGGTGCCGATCCGATAATCGACAGAGTAGTGAAACCACCCGGCGTCGCGCCGCATCATCGAAGCGATGCGGGTCTTTCCGACGCCTGACATGCCCAGAACTGCAATCGGCGATCCGCGTTGATCGTCAGCCATAGTTCATTCCCATTCATCCCGCTCCGGACCGCATAACCCGAAATCAAGTTGCCGCCAATTCATTACGGTTTCCTTGGCGGCGCCATATGAAACGCATAAGCAGTTTACGGCGGCGTCAGGAACGGCGCCGCCTCATACTTTCGTCAGACCCGTTCGCGGGTTTTCAGAAATTTGATGTCGGGGTTCTTTTCCGCCGCGTAACCGGCGTCCCATTGCGAGCGGGCAAGATACACCGGCGATCCGTAACGGTCATGGGCGATTGATCCCTGATTGCCGGCAACAAAGGCGCTGACCTTTGCGGCGTCGCCCGCCAGCCAGCGCACCGCCTCATAGCCGCAGGGCTCAAGCGCGGCGGCGACGCCATATTCGGCGAGCATGCGCGCCTCGATGACATCAAGCTGCAACGTCCCGACGACGCCAACATAAAAATCAGCGCCCAGCGCAGGCGTGAAAACCTGGCTTGCGCCCTCTTCGGCAAGCGCGGTCATTGCGCGCTTCATCTGCTTGGACTTCATCGGATCGTTGAGGCGGACGCGGCGAATGATTTCGGGGGCAAAGTCGGGAAGACCGGAATATCTAAGGCCGCTTTTTTCGCTCAGCGTGTCGCCGACACCCAGCGCGCCATGGTTTGGAATACCGATAATGTCGCCGGCGACGGCTTCCTCGGCGCGTTGGCGATCCTGCGCCATGAAGAAGATCGGGTTGTTGACCGCCAGCGTTTTGCCGGTGCGCGTCACGGTGAGTTTCATGCCGCGCTTGAACACGCCTGAGCAAAGACGCACGAAAGCAATACGGTCGCGGTGGTTCGGGTCCATATTCGCCTGAACCTTGAACACAAATCCCGATACCGACGGGTCGGCGGGCAAGACCTCAACCTCGCCAGCTTTCTGGCCGCGCGGCGGCGGCGAATATTGCGCGATATCGCGTAATACTTCGGCAACGGAAAATTCTTTGAGGGCGCTGCCGAAATAAATCGGGGTGAGTGCGCCATGGGCAAACGCCTTCAGGTCGAACGGGGCGTATCCCTCGCGTGCGAGCGCCATTGTCTCGCGCGCCTGTTCAGCCGCATCCCCGAGAATTTCATCAAGGCGTGCATCATCAGGGCCGGAGAGCTCGACGACTTTGCCGAAATGTCCGCTATCGGCGCCGTCTTCGAGCAATAGCCTGTCATGGTCCAGATCGTAACAGCCCTGGAACTGCCCCCCCGCGCCAAGCGGCCAGACTTTGGGACAAACGTCGAGGGCGAGCTGGTCGGCGATTTCGTCGATCAGGTCGAACGGATCTCGCCCCTCCCGGTCGATCTTGTTGATGAACGTGATGATCGGAATATCGCGCAGGCGACAGACTTCGAACAGTTTGCGGGTTTGCGTTTCAATGCCCTTGGCGGCGTCGATCACCATGATGGCGCTGTCGACGGCGGTGAGCGTACGATATGTGTCTTCGGAAAAATCTTCGTGGCCCGGCGTGTCGAGCAAATTGAATACGCAACCTTCATGCTCGAACGTCATCGCCGAACTGGTAACGGAAATGCCGCGCTTTTGCTCAATCGCCAACCAGTCAGATCGCGCCCGCCGGCGGTCGCCGCGCGCTTTGACCTCGCCCGCAAGCCGGATCGCGCCGCTCATCAGCAATAGTTTCTCCGTCAGCGTCGTCTTGCCGGCGTCGGGGTGCGAGATGATGGCGAAAGTGCGTCTGTTCAAATATTCGTCGGTCATGGTCGTTCTTCGCGGGGTGAGGGGGGCTGCTTGACGGGGCGCCGCCCTCCCGTCAAGGCGAAAGGCGACAACCGCCGGCTTCGGTGAAGCGTTTAAGGCTCAAAAACGCAAATCCGTCGGGATCATCTTCGCTCACGGCCATTCTTGCGAGCGCCTCTGCGATCACCGGGGCGAATTTGAACCCGTGGCCGGACAGGCCGGCGGCGAAGCAAACGCGTTCCGCATCCAACGGATGGCGGTCGATCACAAAATGACCGTCAGGGCTCATGGCATAGGTGCACATGGCGTGTTTGTCGGCTTTGCCTGCAAGCGGGCGAATGAATGCGCCCAGAAACGCCTCCGCGCTGTCGATGTCGTCGTTCGTTGGTGTCGCCGGGCGATCATCAGCGCCAGCCAACGCTGCGCCGCCGGTATGTTCGCCGAATTTCACGCCGTCTTCGTCAATCGCGGGAAACCCGTAAAACATCCGCGCGTCGTCTGTTTCGACGGCAAAAGGCGTAAACCCGTTCGTATTCGAATAACTGGCGTTCGGCGTGCGTCGCCAGAACAAGGCTTTTGCAACCGGCGAACACTTTACGCCGACATCGCCCAGCATATCGTTCGCCCAGGGGCCGCAGGCGATAATGAGACGGTCAAATTTTTCTGTACCGCTTGGCGTCTCAACCCTCACGCCATCGCGGCCCGCATGCCACGAAGTGATGTTTGTTCCGGGGCGCATGATTGCGCCGTTATTATGCGCAAGCCCCAATTGCGCGTTGATAATCATGTCAGCGCGAAGAAATCCCGCCTCGCGTTCAAAGAGCACGTCATGAGAAGAGGGCGGCGCAAGACCCGGACATTTTTCTTCCAGTTGTGTTCGGTTCAAGGTTTCAACATGCAGCTTGTGTTCCCGCGCCGCGCGGCGAACGCCGGATATGACGAAACCGTCCGGCGGGCCGGTCTCGACAACGCCGGTTTCAAAAACCAGTTGTTCGCCTGCCGCGGCCTGCAACGCGCGCCACATGCCCTGGGCGCGTTTCAACAATGGGACGTAATCTGGGTGTTCGAAATAGGCTGTTCTGAAAAGGCGGGTCGGTCCGTGCGACGATCCGTGATCATGACCAAAGTCAAACCGGTCAAAAAGCGTGACTTTGGCGCCGGTTTGCGTCAGCGCCAGCGCCGTCGCAGATCCAATGACCCCGGCGCCGATGATTGCGCAGTTCAACCGTGCGGCGCCATTCGTCATCGCAGCGGCAATTCCATGATGATCACGTCGTCATCGCTGGTCCACAATTGCTGCTTGCGGCGCTCGGCGATTTTAAACCCCAGCTTTTCATAAATCCCCATCGATGCAGCAAGCCCGTCGGTGGTTTCGAGAAAAACCTCGCGCCAGCCTTCGGTGCGCGCATGGTCTACGGCCATGGTCACCAGCTTTTTGCCGATCCCTGCGCCGCGCGCCGACGCATCCAGCAGGACCCAGCGCAACTGGCCGCGCGGGCCATATTCGCCGGGGCGTTCAACCATTGCCGTGCAGCCAATGAGAACACCATCGCGCTCTGCGAGGAAAACCTTGCCGCGCCCGTCATTGTCGAGAATGAATTCAGCGATCGTACGGGCGACATGCGCTTCGAAAGGTAAACCGAAATGACCGGGTTCGCCGAGATACGCCGTCCCGTGCAGGGAGATAATCCGGCCGAGGTCGCCGGGCGCCAATTCGGTTCTGATTTTGATGGGCTCTGTCACTCACTTGCTCGTCTGGCGGGCTTGTCGCCGCACCATAGTCCCGCGGTCATCGAAATGGCAAAGCGCGATTTAGGGCGGGCGGGCGTTTTGGCGCTGATGCCCGCCGCGAAAAAGGAATCTGACATTTGGGCCTTTCGCCCGACCGGCGGGGCGCGCTAAGACTGCCGTCATGGGCCAGTCTTTCGATCAAATTCTCAAAGGCGGCGTTGTGGTGAACCATGACGGCGCCGCGGCGCGCGATGTCGGCGTGAACGCCGGTCGCATCGCCGTGATCGGCGATCTTGCGACCGCTTCCGCCGGCGAGGTCATTGACTGCCGTGGGCTACACATATTGCCCGGCGTCATCGACACCCAGGTTCATTTCAGGGAGCCGGGCCCGACCCACAAGGAAGATCTCGAATCCGGCAGCCGCGCGGCGGTGCTGGGCGGGGTGACGGCTGTGTTTGAAATGCCGAACACTAATCCGCTCACCACTACGGCCGCCGCCATCGAGGACAAGCTTTCCCGCGCCCATCACCGGATGTATTGCGATCATGCATTTTATGTCGGCGCCACGCATGAAAATCCGGCCGCTTTGACGGAGCTTGAAAATCTTCCCGGTGTTTGCGGAGTGAAGATTTTCATGGGCGCGTCGACGGGCGATCTGCTGGTGGAAGACGACGCTGGCGTTCTTGAGGTGTTGCGCCATGGCCGCCGCCGGGTCGCCGTTCATTCCGAAGACGAGTTCATGTTGCGCGAGCGCCGGCAATTGGCCCGCGAAGGCGACTGGAACTCGCATGCCGAAGTGCGTTCGGTCGAAGCGGCGGTGAGTTCGACCAGGCGCCTTTTGCAACTGGCGAGACAGGCGCGCCGGCGCATCCACGTTCTGCATATTTCCACCGCCGATGAAATTCCGCTGCTGGCGGCGGCGAAAGACATCGCCACCGCCGAGGCGACGCCCCAACACCTGACGCTGGCGGCGCCGGATTGTTATGATCGGCTGAAAGGGCTGGCGCAGATGAACCCGCCCTTGCGTGATGCAAAACATCGCGCGGGTATTTGGGCGGGCCTTGCGCAGGGCGTTATCGACGTCATCGGCTCCGACCATGCGCCGCACACTCTGGAAGAAAAGCAAAGGCCCTATCCGGCCTCGCCATCGGGCATGCCGGGGGTGCAGACATTATTGCCGGTGATGCTGAACCATGTCGCCGAAGGCCGATTGTCGTTGGCGCGTCTGGTCGATCTCGTCTGTCACGGGCCGAACCGGATTTTCGGCATCGCCTGCAAAGGCCGGATCGCCGCCGGTTATGATGCGGATTTCACGCTCGTTGATCTGTCGCGCAAACAGACAATCACTCATGACTGGTCGGCGTCAAAATGCGGCTGGACGCCGTATGACGGCCTCACCGTAACCGGCTGGCCGGTGGGAACGATCCTGCGCGGGAATGTCGTGATGCGCGATGGCGAACTGCTCGGGTCCGCGCTTGGCGAACCGATGCGGTTTCAGGAAGCGCTTTAGCGATTATCGGTATTTGCGCCGCGCCATACCGTCACGCCCTCGGCGTCGTCGCCGCGCATCGCCTCGTATAACGGCGCTGTCAGCGAACGAATATAGGCGTCGCCCTGTGCGGCGCGGGCGGCGGCGAAATCTTCCGCCTGTCGGTCGCAATAGGAATATCTGTTCTGCGCTGTCGAATATCCGGCGTTGAATGCTTTGACCATCGCTTCGCGAACGTCGAACGACGGCTCTTCCAGTTCAATCAGTTTTTTCATGCGGTCACGCCAGACATCCGCTTCGTAACGCGGCTCGCACATGCGGCGGATGTGGTGAAGCTCGCCATAGATCCTGGCAAGTCCGGAAAGCGCCGCTTGGCGGTCGCGCCATTCGTTTTCCTGCGCCGCAGCGTTCGACGCAGCGATTGCCGCCGCCGCAATCAGGACAGCGATCAGAACAAGGGGTCTCATCATCAAGCGGGTCATGACGCGCGATTATAACGCTTTCAAGGCGGTTTTGCGATCCGCAAGCGCCTTGGCGAGGGCAAGCCGCGTCTGGTCCCACGAAAATCGCCGCAACGCCTCGTCGATTGAGGTAAATTCAGCCGCATCCGCATCGTCGCCGGCTACCGGCTCGCCATGCGTCCATTGGGCAGCATAGTCGACAAGCACATAATGCTCATCGAATTGTTCGCCTGGCAACGCCTCGAATACCCCGATCAGGCCGGTAATGCGTATCGACACGCCAGTCTCTTCCAGAACTTCGCGGCGCACAGCGGTTTCCAACGGTTCGCCGAATTTGACCCGCCCGCCGGGGATCGACCAATGGCCGGCGAGCGGCGCCTTTCCGCGCCGGATCGTCAGCACCTCATCGCCGCGGAAAACGACGGCGCCGACGCCGATAACTGGGCGGTGATTTTTCTCGTCTCTATCCATGGCGGCGGTTATACACAATTTCATGTGCGGCCGCTTTGCCATATCCTCGCCTGCCGACGTTGTAAGCCGTCGATTTGGCGTGCGCGTTTCGGACAATTTTCCGCCCCGTTATAATGTCGCGCCGACACAGCCGATCGCGGTGATCCGACAGGATGTCAACCACAGCCGCGAATACGCTCTCGTTCGCTGGGGATTTATTCCCTCATGGGCCAAGGGCGAGCAATTGCAACGTGCGGCGGCGCGCCCGCTCATCAACGCGCGGGGTGAAACCGTCGCTGAAAAGCCGACCTTTCGGTCTGCATACAAGCGGCGCAGATGCCTTGTTCCGGCGAACGGATTTTATGAGTGGCGCACGGAACAAGGGAGAAAACAGCCCTATCTGGTGCAACACGATGACGGCGAGCTGATCGCATTCGCCGCGCTGTGGGAGACAGCGCTCGATCCAGACGGCGGCGAGATTGACACCGCGGCGATCATTACCACCGCTGCCGGGCCTGATATCGCCTCCCTGCATAATCGTGAGCCGGTGGTGATAACGCCTGATGCGTATGGGCGCTGGCTGGAAGGCGATGAGCGTGACATGAAGTTTATTGCGCCGCTAATCCGTGCACAGCCGAAGGGATACTGGGCTTACGAAAAAGTCTCGACCGCGGTGAACAATGTGCGCAATGACGGGCCGGACCTGCTGCGCCCGTTTGGGCAGGCGCAGCTTGATTTCTAATAGCGTCGCCGGTTCAAACAGAATCAGGGCGTCGCTTTAAGTTTTGTTTTGACGCCTTTCCAGACGGCGACCCCCAGCCACTTCGCCTGAAAACGCTTCAGGATCAGGCGGCTTTTGCGCTGGTATTCGCCATCTTCGTCCTGGCGGGGGGTTGCGGGCGCGTGAACAGATAAGCGTGAGGGCTGGAAGCCGATTTCTGGAATTTGTATCCGTCTACGGAGAAATCTTTCAAATCCTCGGCCCGCTCAATCCGGTTTTCAATCGCCCAGCGCGCCATAAGTCCGCGTGCACGCTTTGCATAGAATTGTATCTGGCGCAGCGAACCGTCTTTTTCTTCCTTGAAATTCGGCGTGATGACAGGGAAATTCAGCGCCGCTTCGTCAATGGCGGAATAATACTCCTTTGATGCGAGGTTGACGATTTCGCCCCCATCGCTCGCTTTGACGGCCTTGTTGAGATCGCCGGCAAGCCTGTCGCGCCAGAACGCGTAGAGATTTTTCCCCGCCGGATTTTTCAGCGCCGATCCCATTTCGAGCCGATAGGCCTCAATCGCGTCGAGCGGACGCAATATCCCATATAGCCCTGACAAAATACGCAAATGCGCCTGTGCGAAGGCGAATTCGTCTTCATTGAATGTCGTTGCCTTCAGGCCGAGATATACATCGCCGTTAAACGCCAGCGCCGCGTGTTTTTGACTGTTGGATTTGCCGTCGCCGCGAAACGCCGCAAAGCGCTCATAGTTGAGCACCGCCAATCGCTCGGAAATCGACATCAGTTTTTGCAGTTGCGCGACCGACAGCGTCCGCGCGCAGTCGGCCAGCATGCGCGCATCGGCAAGCCGCGCCGGTTTTGTCGCGCGCGGCGCATTTTGCTCGGCGTCGAAATTGAGGTTTTTGGCGGGGGAGAGCAGAATTATCATGTGGTGTCTTTGCGGGTCAGATCATTTTACCGGGGTTCATGACGCCATCCGGGTCGAGCGCCTTCTTGATAGCTCGCATCATCGCGAGCTCCGCCGGTTGTTTGCGGGTGGCGATGTCGTCGCGGCGGGCGATGCCGACGCCGTGCTCGGCCGATATCGAGCCGCCATAGCGGTCAATCGATGAATATACAGCGTCTTTGATCGCCGCCGCATTTTCCTCAAAGTCCTTTGTGTTCCCGCTCGGCTGAAGCACGTCATAATGAATGTTGCCGTCGCCCATATGCCCAAAGGCGGCGATTCGCGCCCCGGCGCACGCGGCAAGCACGTTTTGTTCCGCATGTTCAAGGAAATCGGGAATCGACCCGACGGGAACGGAAACGTCGAATTTCGCCTGCGCGCCTTCGGGTTTCATCGCTTCCGATGCGGCGTGCCGCATCCGCCACAGTGCGTTTGCCTGTTCAATGTTGGCCGCGACGATGGCGTCGTCCGCATCGCCCGCTTCTATCGCCGCGGCGAGTGATGTTTCAAGCATCTGGCGCGCCGCGCCGGCGAGGCCTGACGAGATCTCCGTCAAAACATACCAGGGGTGCTTTTTCGCAAACGGGTCGCGTACGCCCGGAATATTCGCGATCAAAAGATCAACGATCTGCCGCGACAGCAATTCAAAACTCGTCACGCCGCCGCTTGACGCCTGCGCTTTCGCAAACAGCCTCAGCGCCGCAACCGGCGAGGCGACGGCGACGAGTGCGGTCGCCGTCTCGGCGGGTTGGGGAAACAATCGCAACGTCGCTGCGGTGATAACGCCCAGCGTGCCCTCGCCGCCGACAAACAATTGTTTGAGATCATAGCCGGTGTTGTCTTTGCGAAGTCGTTTCAGGCCATGCCAGATTTCTCCGTTTGGCAGCACGATTTCAAGACCGAGCACAAGCTCGCGCATATTGCCGTAGCGCACGACATTTACGCCGCCGGCATTTGTCGAAATGACGCCGCCGATCTGGCATGACCCTTCCGATCCGATGGAAAGCGGGAATAACCGGTCGACTTTGCTGGCGTGCTCTTGCGTTTCCGCAAGGGTAAGGCCGGCTTCGACTGTAATCGTGTTGTCCAACGGGGCAATGTTGCGGACTTTGCGCAGGCGCTTCGTAATTAAAAGGATTTCGCCGTTTGTCGGCATTTGCCCGCCGACAAGGCCGGTATTGCCGCCCTGCGGCGTGATGGCGATTTTGTGTTGCGCGCATATTTTGACGACGGCGGCGACTTCTTCGGTGCTTGCCGGGGCGACCACCATCGACGGCGCGCCGCGCCAATTGCCGCGCCATTCGCAAAGATATGGCGCCCAATCGGCTTGCGCGGGCGCACCAGCCTCGCCGACGATGGATTTGATCAAGGCGATTACGTTTTCGGTAGGTGTCGTCATGTCTCTCGCACCGGGCGGCTATGGTGTTGTTTCCCGCCATTCATTACCGGTCGCGGCGCCGCCGCGCGGGCGAGGCGGTCATTGATCGCCTCGCCAAGGCCGTCAGAGGGGATTGGCGCGACCGCGATTCCAGCCAGTTTTTTTTCAGTACAAATCTTGTCGAGCGCGTGCAGGTGGGCGAACAGATTGGCCGCCGCTTCGCGCATATCGCCTGCGATGCTGAGGTTCGCCATGTCCGGGTGCGGTCTTGCCGGGCCGAATGCGAGGTAAGCTTCATCCGTATGCGCATCTCTTGCATTCAGGCGAAGCCTCGCATGCGGCGCGTAATGGCTGGTCAACATCCCCGGCGCTTCGATTGTTACAGGCTCCGGCGTTATCAGCGCCATGTTAATTTCTTGTTCAATGTCTGCACGGGTGACGCCGCCAGGGCGTAGCAATATCGCCATGTCGGCGTCGCATTTGACAATGGTTGACTCAACGCCGACCACACATGGTCCGCCGTCGACAATGAAATCGACACGCTCTTTAAGCTCGTCGGCGACATGTTGCGCTGTTGTCGGGCTGACGCCGCCTGATCGATTGGCGCTTGGCGCCGCGATGGGGCGGCCGAGTTTTGCGATGATGGCCTGCGCGACGTTATGGGCCGGCGCGCGCACCGCCAGCGACGGCAGGCCGGCGCTGGCGAGCAAGGATACGCTGGCGTCGGCGCGCCGGGGCAGAACAAGGGTCAGCGGCCCCGGCCAGAATTTTTCCGCAAGGCGTCGCGCGAGGGGAGAAAACTCTACGAATCGTGCCGCCATATCAACGCCGCTGACATGGCAGATCAGCGGGTTGAAGGAGGGGCGGCCCTTTGCCTCGTAAATTCTGGCGACCGCGCCGTCATTGGTTGCGTCGGCCGCGAGGCCGTAAACGGTCTCGGTCGGGATCGCCACCAGCCCGCCCCGGCGCAGGATATCTGCGGCCGTTGCGATATCGTCCGCTGGGCTCATCTCGGTCATGGGCCCCGTATTAGGGCGGACAATTCCCCGCCGCCAGATGTTTTCAATGCTTTGCCGGGCGTTAATTGCAATCTAATCGAAGCGCAAGAGGGTGGCGCTGGCGCGTGCAATCAGCGAAAACAGCGTTAATGCATGATCTTCGGGCCTGATCCAGAGGAGCTGAACGATGACATTTTCAACACCGACGCGCGATATGAGATTTGCGCTTGAGCAGATGGCGGGGTTTGAAAACCTCTCGCGTTCCGGCGCATTTCCCGAGGTCTCAGACGATCTGGTCGACGCCATTCTGGCCGAAATCGGCAAGTTTTGCGACAATGTCGTCGCGCCGCTAAACGAAACCAGCGACAGACAGGGCGCAGTTCTCGAAAATGGCGTCGTGCGCGTCACGCCGGGCTTTAAAGAAGCGTATGCGCAATATGTTGAAGCCGGCTGGAATGCGCTGTCATTTCCTGAGGAATGGGGTGGGCAGGGGCTGCCGACGACCCTCGCGGTCGCGCTGACGGATGCGCTGAATGCCGCCTGCATGTCGTTCGCCATCGGCACGACCCTGACGACCGGCGCGGTGAAGGCGATCCTGCATGCGGCCACGCCGGACCAGAAGCAGAAATACCTGGCGAAGATGATCTCCGGCGAGTGGACCGGCACCATGAACCTGACCGAGCCGCAGGCCGGCTCGGACCTTTCGGCCGTGCGTGCGAAGGCCGAACCGGTCGGCGACGGGCGCTACAAGATATCGGGCCAGAAAATTTTCATCACTTATGGCGATCACGACATGACCGGGAACATCGTGCATCTCGTGCTGGCGCGCCTGCCCGATGCGCCGGAAGGCACCGCGGGCATCTCAATGTTCGTCGTGCCGCGCAGCCATGTGAATGACGACGGCTCAATCGGTGAGCGCAATGACGCTCATTGCATCAAGCTCGAAGAAAAGATGGGCCTGCACGGCAGTCCGACCTGCGTCATGGTTTATGGCGAAAATCACGAATGCTACGGCACGTTGCTCGGCGAAGAGCACAAAGGACTTCGCAACATGTTCGTGATGATGAACGCGGCGCGCCTTGATGTCGGCGCGCAGGGCGTCGGCGTAGCCGAGCGCGCCTTCCAGCGCGCGCTGGCCTATGCGCAGGAGCGCCGGCAAGGGCGTGCGCCCGGCGTGAAATCCGGCGAGATGATCCCGATTTACGAGCATGCCGATGTGCGCCGGATGCTGTATT
Organism: Parvularculaceae bacterium; assembly: GCA_041398145.1. Classification (GTDB taxonomy): domain Bacteria; phylum Pseudomonadota; class Alphaproteobacteria; order Caulobacterales; family Parvularculaceae; genus Amphiplicatus. The sequence continues at coordinate 90,740 of JAWKVF010000004.1, forward strand.
CGATGAAAGCGCTGGTAGAGGCGTCGCGCGCCATCTGTTACGCGAACGCGGTCGCATACGACCTTGCGCATCACGCACCGAAAGAAGAAGACCGCAAGAAAGCAAAAGCGCTGGAAGAGCTGTTGACGCCAATTTCGAAAGGCTGGTCGACGGACCGCGCAAATGACGTGACATCGCTTGGCGTTCAGGTCCATGGCGGCATGGGCTACATCGAAGAAACTGGCGCCGCGCAACATCTGCGCGACGCGCGGATTGCCGCAATTTATGAAGGCACGAACGGGATTCAGGCGATGGATCTTGTCGGCCGCAAACTCCAGGGCGACGGCGGCGCCGCGATCCGCGCCTACATCCAGAACGTCAAGGAACAGGCGGTGATCACCAAGGCCGCCAAGCGCGATGAGTTAAAGCATATCGGCATGCGCCTTGAGGAAGCGGTCGCCGCGCTGGAGGCGTCGACGACCTGGCTTCTCGATGCCGCCGCAAAAGACGCAGAAGCGGTGCTGGCCGGCGCAACGCCGTATCTGAAGCAGTTCGGCAATGTCGCTGGCGGATATTATCTCGCGCGCGGCGCGGTCGCTGCGGCGCTGGCGCTGACCGAGCCGGAAGCTGATGCGGCCTATCTGAACACGCGTATCGCGATTGCGCGGTTTTATGCTGATAACTATTTGACCGAGGCGACAGGCCTGACGGCGGCGATCACCGCCGGTGCGGCGCCTGTTGAACGCCTTGATCCGTCCACATTGACGGCTTGATTTTCCGGCAATCAAGGCGCGGCGATTGTTGTGAGTATTGCGATGAGCGATTGGAGCGCGCTTGAATACATCAAGGCGGCAATTTTCTATTTCAGTTATTTTGTCCCGCTGGCGGCGGCGTTTTTCGCCATCGCCGCCGTGCGCGCGAGTGGCCTGACGCGGGCTCTCGCAGCGGCGGGTTTCGCCGCCGCGTCACTTTTCATTTATGCGCGCTTTGTCGAGCCGCGAATCCTGTTGACTGTCGAACACGAGACCATGCTGGCCCGGTGTTTTGCCGATGCTGGAGAGGTTCGCATCGCGATCTTCTCAGACATGCATGTGGGCATGTTCAAGAACGCCATGCCGATTGCACGCATCGCCCGCCGCGCCGACGCCACAGGCGCTGATCTTGTTCTTATCCCTGGCGACTTTGTCTATTTCCTGACGCCGCAAAATTATGCGCAAACGTTCGCCGCATTCGGGGCGATGGCGACGCCGGTCTATGCAGTCCTCGGCAATCACGATCTCGGCCTGCCCGGCCCCGACGTGCGTACAAGTCTGGCGGACGCGCTTTCTGAAATCGGCGTCGTAATGATCGACGATCTATCGATTGCGGTTCAAACGCAAAACGCCCATTTTCAATTGATCGGCCTGTCAGACAAATGGGGGAGAAACCAGCATCTTGAATTGCTCGCGGATGAATTCGCCACGCCAAAAATTGCGTTGACGCACAATCCCGGCACGGTGCTTGAGTTAACCCCGATGCAGCGCGCCGACCTGATGGTGTCGGGCCATACCCATGGCGGTCAGGTTTTTATTCCCGGACTGACCTGCAAGATTACGTCGTTCGCCTGCGCAGTGACGCGATACGGCCTTGCTGACGTGCGCAACGGCCGCGTTTTCGTCACCTCGGGCACCGGCATGGTCGGATTGCCGATCCGTTTTAACGTGCCGCCGCGTATTGACGTGCTGACCGTGAAATGGCGCGCCTGCGAGTGACAAAGCCAATTTCATGTGGCGTGAAAAGCCTCTATTCTCATTTTCGGAAAACGGGAGAAACGGCACATGGCAACGCTAAAGGGCAAGACATTATTCATCACTGGCGCGTCGCGCGGCATCGGGCTCGCCATTGCAAAGCGGGCTGCGGTTGACGGCGCCAACATTGTTATTGCGGCGAAAACCGCCGAACCGCACAAACATCTGCCGGGCACGATTTACACCGCGGCGGAAGAGATCGAGGCGGCGGGCGGCAAGGCGTTGCCGCTGGTTGTTGATATCCGTTCGGAAGAACTGGTCCAGCAGGCAGTTGAAAAAACCGTCGAGACATTCGGCGGCATTGATATCTGCATCAATAACGCCTCGGCGATATCGCTCACCAATACCGAATCGACACAATTGAAGCGTTGGGACCTGATGCACCAGATCAATGCGCGCGGCACGTTTCTCGTTTCCAAGACCTGCATTCCGCACCTGAAAAAATCCGACAACCCGCATGTTCTGATGCTGTCGCCGCCGCTCGATATGAGCCCGAAATGGTTTGCCCCCCATGTCGCTTACACTATGGCGAAATACGGCATGTCGCTATGCGTTCTCGGCATGGCGGAAGAATTCAGGAATGACGGCATTGCGTTCAACGCGCTGTGGCCGCGCACCTCGATTGCGACTGCGGCGGTCGAATTTGCGCTGGGCGGCGACGCGATGGTCAAAGGATCGCGCAATGTCGATATCCTTTCCGACGCGGCGCATCTGATCCTGACCAAGCCTTCGCGAGAATTTTCAGGCAATTTCATCATTGACGACACTTTCCTGTATGACCACGGTGTTCGCGATTTCGATAAATATCGTATCGACCCGACGCAGAAACTGTTTCCTGACTTTTTTGTCCCGGCGGATGCGACGCCGCCGCCCGGCGTTGCTGAAACTCTGCATACATCAATGATCGGCGCCTGACCTCATGAGGGTGTCATCACTGCATGTCTACCCGGTCAAAAGCATGCGCGGCCTCAGTATCGATGCGGCGAGGGTTCGTCCAAGCGGGCTGGCGGGCGACCGCCGCTGGATGGTCGTTGATCGCGCCGGCAAGTTCCTGACGCAGCGATCTCACCCGGTGCTTGCAACGATTGACGCGAGCCCAGGTGCTGACAGCCTCACCCTGCGCGCCAATGGCGAGGCGCAACAGGTAAAAACGCCGGCGCGCTCGCCAAGGGCGCAGGTGAGTGTCTGGGGTTCGCAAGTCGATGCGGCGATTGCAGATGCGGCGACCAATCAATGGCTCAGCGCCATTCTCGGCGAACCGGTCCGCCTAGCGTTCATGGATCACGATGCGGCGCGCGAGACGCCCCGCGAATGGACGCCGTCGCCGTCGCCGCTGGGCTTCGCCGACGCTTTACCGTTTCTTATCGCGACGACGGCCTCGCTCAAGGCGCTGAACGATGAAATTGAAGCGGGCGGCGGCGCACCGGTGGTCATGGCGAGGTTTCGTCCAAACATCGTAATCGACCATGATGCGCCGTGGGCTGAGGATCATTGGCGCCAGTTGCGAATCGGCGATGCAATATTCGATTGCGTAAAACCCTGCGCGCGGTGCGTCATAACGACGATTGATCAGCAAACCGGCGAGGCGACAGGCAAGGAGCCGCTAAAATCGTTGGCGAAGCTGCGCCGCTCGACCGACCGGCGCATTAACGGCGTTCTTTTTGGCGTAAACGCCATTGCAACGCGCACCGGCCAATGCAAGGTCGGCGATGCGGTCGAAGTGCTTGCGTGACGCGCCGGGCGAATAATCTGAAGCGCCCGATGATCTAGTTTTTCGTATTCGCGCCGGTTAATGCGAAAAACCGGTGCCCACTTTTTCGCCCGGCGCTCTAATGGTGATGATGATGCGGCTCGGTGTTGATCCGGCCGCACTTGCCGCATTTAATGACGACGCCGTGGGCGTCGTGATGGGCGACATTGACAAGCAGTTTGGTTTTGCACGACCCGCAACGATAGGTCTCATCGCCGCCGCCTTCCCTTAACGGTGAGCCTGCTGTGTGAGTTTCGATGCGGCTTTCCTCAACGGCAGATGCGTCAATGAGGATCATGTCAAACTGGGGCATAGAGTGTTTCCATTCACGTTATCTATTGGGGCGCGCTTCGCCGGCGGCTTCATTCAGCAAGGCTTCATACCACGCAACTGCGCGCACCAGGTTTACAACTTCAATTCGTTCGTCAGTACCGTGAATGCGTTTTAAATCGTCCGCTTCATATAAAAACGGCGTAAACCGGTAATTATTGTCCGCAGCGCCGACATAATGGCGCGTATCTGTACCCTGCAAGGTCAGGAATGGCGCAACCGGCATGCCGGGATGGTCGAAAACCTCTCGGGAGGCGGCGGCGATGGCGCGATAGCCGTCTGAATCGGTTGCCGCTTGCGGGCTTGGTTCAGCGCCGCCAAGCACCTCGACGGTGATGCGGTCATCATTAATTTGCCTGATCGCGCGCGCTTTCACGCCAGCAACGCTGTCGCGCGGATGAATTCGATAATTGACGTAAGCGTGCGCCGTCTGCGGAAGTATGTTTGCCTTGACGCCGCCGTCGATCATTGTTGCCGCCGTCGTCGTTCGCAACGCCGCCGCGGTTGCGGGGCTGGCGCCCAGAGATTTTGCGATCAGCGGGCGCGAAAGCCACAGGTTCGCCAGGGCCATACGCTGAACGAACGGAAATTGCGGCGCCATGGCGTGCAGGAAGTCCGTCATCGCCGCGTTGATTTCCAGCGGATATGGATTGTCCGTCAAATCGGCGACGGCGCGCGCAACCAGACTTACCGCAGTTTCAGGTCCGGGCGTGGAGGAATGTCCGCCCGGTGCGGTCGCCGATATTTTCAGCGTGGCGGCCCCTTTTTCTGCAATGGCGATGAGGGCTATCGGCGTTTTAAGCCCGTCGATCAGGCCGTCGACCACGCCGGAACCTTCATCCAGCGTCCAGTCGAAATAAATCCCGTTGCGGTCAAGGTATTTACGAATTTCCGCCGCGCCGTCGGCGCCGCCCTGTTCTTCATCATGGCCGAACAGAAGGTAGATATCGCGCCGCGGTGTAAATCCTGCTGCGGCGAGACGTTCGACCGCCTCCATAATCGCGATCAGTTGCCCCTTGTTATCTAACGAGCCCCGGCCCCAGACGGCGCCGTCAAAGGCATCGCCGGAAAACGCCGGACGCGTCCACTGATCCTCCGTACCCGGCTCGATAGGTACGACGTCGATATGTGCGATGAGCGCGATGGGTTTTTCAGCGGCATCTTCGCCGGGCCAGCGATAGATGAGCGTGTTGCGGTTGATAATCTCGCGCTGCATGACCGCATGAGCCGCAGGATAGGCGGCCGCCAGAAATTCCCTGAATTCTTGAAACGCCGCATCATCGGCCGGCCGGTCGTCGCCCCAGGACACGGTTTCAATCCGGATTGCCGTCGCCAGCCGTTCGGCTATCGCTTCGCCGTCGCCCGGAAAAGCGCGCGGCGTTAGCGGCGTTGCGGGTGAGGCTGTCGATATCGCCAGCGTGCGCGCCAGCACGACGCCAGCAATGACTGCGATGATTGCGAGGATGGTGAGCGTAAGTTTTTTCACCATGCCGAACTCCCCTGCCGAGCGTCTTGCCAATACATGGCGACATTCGCCTAAATACGCGCACGAGAAAACCACAAGAGTCAGTGGGGCGCCGACAATGTTGATTTTCGACCACGACGCCTATCGCGCGCATGAAACGCCGGGCGGTCATCCGGAAAACGCTCATCGCCATGCGGGGGTCCTCGCCGCGTTGCGCGCCAGCGGTTTTGCAAACCTGCAATGGCGGGAAAGCCCGCGCGCCGACAAGTCGCATCTGATGCTGGTCCATGATGAGGCGTATATCGACGCCATATATGCGGCGGCGCCTGATGAGCGGTCCGGCGGCGGGCTGGTGCAGCTTGACGCCGATACGTTCATCGGCCCGTCTTCGTTGGAGGCGGGCGAGCGCGCGGTCGGCGGGGCGGTCGCGGCTGTCGACGCGATTGCGGCGGGGCAGGCGCGGCGCGCCTTCGTGCCGATGCGCCCGCCCGGCCATCATGCAGAGCCCGCCCGCGCCATGGGCTTCGGGTTTTTCAACGCCGCCGCCATCGCCGCCTTTCATGCCCGCGCCGCGCTTGGCGTCAGCCGCGTCGCAGTGGTTGATTTCGATGTTCACCACGGAAACGGCGTTGAGGCGGCGTTCTGGCATGATGCGAACGCATTTTACGGCTCGTCCCATGAATGGCCGCAATATCCCGGCACCGGCCGGGCGAGCGACCGCGGCGCCGATGGCAATATCGTCAATGCGCCGTTGCCGACGGGGGCCGGCGGGCGGGAGTTTCGCGCCGCCTGGGCCGGGACCATTCTTCCCGCCCTGAAGGATTTTTCCCCCGAATTCATCGTCGTTTGCGCCGGATTTGACGCCCACAAGGCCGATCCGGTGGGCGGGCTGGCGCTGCTTGAGGACGATTTTGGCTGGGTGACCCGTGAGATTGTTGCGGTTGCAAAGACGTACGGCGACGGCCGAATCGTCTCGGTGCTGGAAGGCGGCTACAATCTGGCGGCGCTGGCGCGATCAGTCGTCGCTCATGTCAACGCCTTGATGGACGAATGAAAACCGCGCCATAAGGCGGTAAGCGGGAAGATGACAAAGCGTTCATGACGGGTCGAATAATCACAGCGCGGCATGGCCGCCCCAACCTTGCGCGCGACGTAAAGATCACCGCGCGCGAATATGGCGGCTGGTGGGCGCAATATGATGAAAGCGGCCTTCACCCCGATGAGACGCCGCCGCCGGGCCTGATCGAACTCGCCGGCGGTGCGAAGACGGTTCTGTCGTCAACCCTGCCAAGGGCGATTGAGACGGCGCGCGATGTCACCCTTGGGGCGCGCGACGTGCCCGCCGACCCTATTTATGTTGAAGCGCCATTGCCACCGCCGCCGCTTCCCTCCTTCATCAGGCTTTCGCCCGGCGTCTGGGGCGTGGTTTCGCGGACGTTCTGGTTTTTTGGCTATGCGCCGGGCGGCGTTGAAAACCACGGTGAGGCCTGGCGGCGGGTCGATCTGATCGTTGAGCGCCTTGCCGAACTCGCGCACGATGGCGACGTGTTGCTCTGCGCGCACGGCTATTTAAACTGGATGATCGATCGGCGATTGCGCCGGGTCGGTTGGCGCCGCGCCGGGCGCGAGGGTGGGAACCATTACTGGTCCTGGCGTGTTTATGATCCGCCGGCCGCTGAACCGGCGACAAGTGAGAAAATGCGCGCCGCGATTGCGGAATAGAGGCGGAAATGGCGAAAAAATCGGAACTGGACGGCGTGCCGTTCGAAAAAGCCCTCGAAGAACTCGAAGGCATCGTCAAGAAACTCGAAGAAGGCAAGGTCGAGTTGGAAGAATCCATCACGCTTTATGAGCGTGGTGCGGCGCTGAAAGCCCACTGCGAGGCGAAATTGCGCGCGGCCGAGGAGCGGATTGAAAAAATTGTCGTTGATGAGCGCGGCGCCCCGAAGGCGGAGCCCGCCAATTTCGACTAGGGGATTTCAACTGGCGTGGTGTCTTAAAGGCCGCATCGCGCCGTGATTCGGCCTCGCCCAGCGCCAAATTGAGCCCAAAAGGGTGGTCAATTGTTTTGGAAGGCGTAAAACCGCCGGTTACGCTGCCCAATTACGCCGCTGGGCTTTCGCCGCCGGTCGGCGCGCCGAAGGCAGGCAAGGCCGGGCGGGCCAGTTGAGATTGAAGGGGACTGACATGGCCATTCAAACGCCGTTGCTGGACAAGATTAAAACGCCAGCCGATCTGCGAGAATTGCCGAAAACGCAATTGCGCCAGCTGGCTGACGAATTGCGCGAGGAAATCATCGATGCGGTGTCGGTGACCGGCGGGCATTTGGGCTCCGGCCTTGGCGTTGTCGAGCTGTCGGTGGCGCTGCACTATGTCTTCAACACCCCTGACGACAAACTCGTCTGGGATGTCGGTCACCAGTGCTATCCGCACAAGGTGCTGACCGGGCGACGCGACCGCATTCGCACCCTTCGTCAGGGCGGCGGGCTTTCTGGTTTCACCAAGCGGTCGGAAAGCGAGTACGACCCGTTCGGGGCCGCCCATGCGGCGACGTCGATCTCGGCGGCGCTGGGTTTTGCGCGTGCGCGCGATCATCAGGGCAAGGACACTCACGCCATCGCCGTCATTGGCGACGGGTCGATGTCGGCGGGCATGGCCTATGAGGGCATGAACAACGCCGGCCATCTCGGCGCCAAGTTCACCGTCATTCTCAATGACAACGACATGTCGATTGCTCCGCCGGTCGGCGCGATGAGCGCCTATCTGGCGCGCGCGTCCTCAGGCAAGGTTTACCAGAACGTCCGCCGCATCTCAAAAAACTTCATGAAGCGCCTGCCGCAGCAGGTGGTTGAGCGCATCGCCCGCGCCGAAGAATATGCGCGCGGCATGGTGACCGGCGGCACCTTGTTTGAGGAGCTCGGGTTTTATTATGTCGGTCCGATCGACGGTCATAATCTCGATCAACTGATCCCGGTTCTGGAAAACGTGCGCGACATGGAAGACGGGCCGGTGCTGGTTCACATCGTCACGCAAAAGGGCAAGGGCTACGGGCCGGCGGAAGAATCCGCCGACAAATATCATGGCGTCGTGAAGTTCGACGTGGTTTCCGGCAAGCAGCACAAGCCGGCGCCGAATGCGCCCGCCTATCAGAAAGTGTTTGGCCAGGCGCTGGTCAAGGAAGCGGAAAAAGATCCCAAGATCGTAGCGATCACGGCGGCGATGCCGTCAGGGACGTCGCTTGATTTGTTCGCATCGGCATTTCCAGATCGTTTTTACGACGTCGGCATCGCCGAACAGCACGCGGTGACGTTTGCCGGGGGGCTCGCCGCTGACGGCATGCGCCCGTTCTGCGCGATTTATTCGACCTTCCTGCAACGCGCTTATGACAGCGTCGTTCACGATGTCGCCTTGCAGAACCTGCCGGTTCGTTTCCCGATGGACCGTGCGGGCCTCGTCGGCGCTGACGGCGCGACCCATGCCGGCTCTTTCGATATCGCCTATCTCGGCTGTCTGCCGAACATGGTGCTGATGGCGTGCGCGGACGAAGCTGAGCTTGTTCACATGACCGCGACGGCGGCCGCTTATGACGAAGGGCCGATCGCCTATCGTTATCCGCGCGGCGAAGGGGTCGGCATCGACCTGCCGCAACAAGGCAAGATCCTGGAAATCGGCAAGGGGCGCATCGTGCGCGAAGGCTCCAAGGTTGCGCTGTTGTCTTACGGCACGCGGCTTGCCGAGGCGCTTAAGGCTGCCGACGTGTTGGAAACTCATGGGCTGTCGACGACGGTGGCGGATGCGCGGTTTGCAAAACCGCTCGACCATAAGCTCATCCATGACCTTGCCGCCAACCATGAAGTGCTGGTGACTATCGAGGAAGGGTCGATCTGCGGGTTTGGCGCGATGGTGCTGCAATACCTCGCGGGCGAAGGCGGTCTCGACCGCGGGCTCAAGGTGCGCACCATGACATTGCCCGACATTTATCAGGATCAGGATTCGCCGGGCAAAATGTATGATCTCGCCCGCCTGAATGCGCCGCATATCGTTGAAACGGTGCTCGCGGCGCTGGGCCGTTCGGCGCAAGTGATCGACTTTCGCGCCTGACAATCGGCAAGCACGAGCAGATGCAAAAAAGGCCCGGCGTCAGCCGGGCCTTTTCTCGTTGGTGGGGGTTGTTCAATTCGAGTCGAGATTTTGCGGCAGGTAAAACGACTGGTTCGAAAACCCGATGCGCGTACATTCGTCAGATTTGTTCCAGCTAAATGTGATGAAGCCAAAATCTGCGCTCGATGCGACGGTGTCGACCAGGTATTGATCAAATGTCGTGCAGAGAATTTGCTCGCCTTTTGCCGTGCGCGCCTGACAAAACGCCCAGGCGGTTCCGCCCTGATAGCGGCGGGCGCCGCACCCGATCATTTCTGTTTTATTGTCGGCATAGCGCGCTGTCACCGTATCTCCCGACGCAATCATATTCGTCAGGTCGACCTCGACCGGATATGGCTGTACATAGCCGCCATAAGCGGCTGTCGCCGATGCGGCGAGCACGGCGGCGGCGCCAAATGCTTTAACAAGTTTCATCCGATAGTCCTCCTTCTCTGGGGGTTGGGTTTCAGAACTGGGCGTCGATCTGGCCGGCGTTAATCGCCTTGGTCAGCTTGGAGAGCATTTCTCGTCTTTGCTCCGGCGGCAGTTTTGCAATCTCCGCCTGGAATGACGCCATTTCAGTTTCGTCTATCCGGCCATTGCTGATGAAGCGACCGAGGTCATAGCTGGCGGCGGATTTTATCGACGAGATTTCTGCGCTGGTGATTGTCTCAGCTGGCTTTTGCGGCGCCTGCCGCACTGCGCTTGCCTGCGCGTACTGTAATTCTTCGCGGATGATTTTTCGGATTTCATCGGGCGACAGGAAGGCGGCATTTGCGAGCCTGTTGTCAGCCGGCGGCGTTTCCGGGCGCGGTTGATCTGATGTGATTGTTTGATTTGGCATGGCGGCGCGCGGCGCGAGCGCCAATTCCTGTGTTCGCGCATCAATTTCCATCACGCGAAAACCGAAAAAGAAAATCGCCATCGTTTGAACGGCAATCAGTCCAATGAGAATTCTTTGCATCAATTTCGCCAGCCTTTGGTTGCGCACGACGAACCGCAGATAGCCATAAAATGTTGATAAATTGAATCAAGTGCCGCCGCTTGTGCGGTGCGTGTCTCCCTTATTGAACTTTTGGCGCAGACGGAGGAATTTGTCAATTGAAACCGAATTTTCGCAACAAATTCCGCATTCGATCTTTGCTGTGTGTCCTGAGATTTCGCCCTGCGCACGTATTCAGGTTGTAGAAATTGTGCAAATCCATACCAATGCGTTTATTGGATTGTATTCAAGTTGTTTGTATGTGGAGATGGCGGTGAGAGAAAAGGCGATTGTCGTATTCTTGCTCGCAACGGCATGCCTGACGTCGTGCGGGAATGAAGAATCTCTGGCGGACAAGACAGAAAATACACGCGATAACAAGGATAGACCGGTAACGGATGAATATCTTGCGCCACTGCGCGATGCCGCCGCGCAGCTTGGTAGTGAGTTGAAACAGCGCCTTGTCACAACAATTCAGGATCAGGGTCATGTTGCTGCCATTGAAGTTTGCGCTGAAGAAGCGCCGCAAATCGCCCAGGCGATTGCGACGCAAACAGGATTGACGGTCGGGCGTACAGCGCTGCGAAACCGCAATCCTGAAAACGCGCCGGATCAATGGGAATCCGATCAGCTTGAAAACTTCATGCAGCAGATCGCAGACGGCGCTGACCCGTCTGCGCTGGAAGCATGGACGATCATCAGCCGCGATGGCGACAAGCAGTTGCGGTGGATGAAGCCGATCATGGTGGAGGCGCCGTGCCTTGCCTGCCATGGCGAGGCGATTGCGCCGGATTTGCGCGCCGCGATTGACCAGCGTTACCCCGGCGACACGGCCACGGGCTTTGCGCCTGGCGATGTGCGCGGGGCATTCACCGTTGCGCGCAGGCTCGACTGACTGGCGCACGTCCGGCGCGGTTGTTAAACACCCTGCAACTGCATGAGGAATTTGCGCGCGTGGCGGGCGAACGGACAAGGCTTGATCTCTGGCTGGTCGCCAACAGGCGCTTTGCGTCGCGTGCGCGTGCCCGTGCGGCGATTGACGCCGGTCTGGTGATGGTGGACGGGGCGACGGCAAGCCGCGCGTCGATGACCGTGTCGGCTGGCTCTGAAATCACCATTGCCGGCGACGTTCATGATTATGTTTCGCGCGGCGGGGTCAAGCTTGCCGCCGCGCTCGACGCCTTCGCTATTGATCCGTCGGGGCGCATCTGCCTCGACCTTGGCGCATCGACCGGTGGTTTCAGCGATGTGCTGTTGCGGCGCGGGGCGTCAAAAATTTACGCCGTCGATGTCGGGACCGATCAGTTGCATGCGCAGATCGCCGCCGACAAGCGCGTGGTCAATCTTCAAAAAACTCATGCGAAAGATCTGACGCCGCGCCTCGTGCTCGAACCGGTTTCGCTTGTGGTTTGCGACGTCAGCTTCATCAGCATAATAAAAGCGTTGCCGCCGGCCTTGGCGCTAACGACGGATGACGCAAAGCTGGCGGTGCTGTTCAAGCCGCAATTCGAACTCGGCCGCGAGCATATTGGCAAGGGCGGACTTGTGACGGCGGACGATACCCTTGTCGCCGCGCGACTCGGCGAATTTTGCGACTGGCTGGCAGGCCGCGGCTGGACGATAATTGGCACAATCGACAGCCCGATTATTGGCGGCGACGGCAACAGGGAATATCTGGTTGGCGCGGCAAGAACGACATAGCAAAAAGCGCCGCAACCGGCGTTCCCCGGCCAGAGCGGCGCCGGTGCGGCGGCTCCAACTCGCCATCGACGAGATTGGCGCTCAGGGCGACGGCGTGGCCACGGCTGAAGGCGAGCAGGTTTTCGTGCCGCTGACCGCGCCGGGGGATGTTGTTGTCGCCGATGTGCAGGCCGGGCGCGCGCGCATTGTTGACTTTGTCGAGCAAAGCGGCGTTCGTCGCGCACCGCCGTGCCCGCATTACGGCGCCTGCGGCGGTTGCAGCTTGCAGCATGTCGAAGAGACGTTTTACCGGGAATGGAAACGCAACCGCGTCGCGTCTGCGCTGGCGCGCGCCGGTCTTAATGACGTCGTATTGCGTGATGTTGTTGCCATGCCGGCTGCAAGCCGGCGGCGCGCCAGTTTCGCGGTCCGCCGCGCCGCGAATGCCTGGCGAATTGGTTTCAACAGGCGTCGTGACAGCGGCGTTGTTGACATTAGCGGCTGCATCGTTCTGCATGCAGATATTCTGGCGCGGCTTCCGGCCCTTCGCCAACTTGCGGCGGCGATTGGGGCGACGCCCGCCGATTTTTCTGTAACGCTTTGCGACAACGGGCTTGATGCCGACATTGCCGCGCGCACGGCGACGGAGCCGACCGGCGCGGCGCTGAGCGCGGTCATTAACGCGATGCGCGCCGCGAATGTTATTCGCCTTTCGATGAATGGCGAACTTGTGGCGAGCCTCGCGCCGCCTGTTGTGAACTTCGATGGCGTTGCGGTGACGCCGCCCCATGACGCCTTTCTTCAGGCGAGCCGCGAGGGCGAGGCGGCGCTGATTTCACTGGTGAGCGATGCATGCGCCGGCGCACAGAAAATCGCCGATCTGTTTTGCGGTTGCGGCACATTTGCATTGCCGCTGGCGCGCTCCGCCAGCGTTTACGCCGCCGACAGTGCGGCGGGCGCCGTCACCGCCCTCGACAACGGCGTGCGAACTGCGCAGGCCATAGGCGCAAAGATCAATCCGATTGAAGTTGAAGTGCGCGATCTTTTCGAGCGGCCGTTATCAGCGAAGGAACTTGCGCGCTTCGATGCGGTGGTGTTCGACCCGCCGCGCGCCGGCGCCGCCGCGCAAGTTGCGGAAATCGCAAACTCCGGCGCGCCGCTCGTGGTCGGTGTTTCGTGCAACCCTTCGACATTTGCCCGCGACGCTCGCATGCTGGTCGACGCCGGCTATACGCTTTGCGACGTGACCCCGGTCGACCAGTTCGTCTATTCCGCCCATGTCGAGCTGGTGGGCCTATTCCGGCGGTGAGCCTATTTGCCGGTCTGGCCGCGATGGCGCAAGGCGTGATCTGCAAGAACGCAGGCGACCATCGCAACGCCCACGGGCACGCCGCGAATGCCGACGCAGGGGTCGTGGCGACCCTTGGTGACGATCTCGGTTTCCTCGCCAAATTTGGTGATCGTTTTACGCGGCGTCAAAATCGACGAGGTCGGTTTCACCGCGAACCGCGCAATGATTGGCTGGCCGGTTGAGATGCCTCCGAGAATGCCGCCGGCATTGTTCGACAGGAAGTGGGCATGCCCGTCGCGCCAGCGGATTTCGTCGGCGTTGTCCTCTCCGCTCAGCTCCGCCGCCTGCATCCCGGCGCCGATTTCCACGGCCTTTGCAGCGTTGATCGACATCAGTGCGGCGGCAAGGTCGGCGTCGAGCTTGCCGTAAACCGGCGCGCCAAGACCGGCCGGCGCGCCTTCGGCGACGATCTCGATGATAGCGCCCATCGACGAGCCGGATTTGCGCGCCTTCTCCAGCGAATTTTCGAAGTCTTTCGCCGCGAGCTCGTCAGGGCACCAAAACGGGTTTTTCGTGCATTGCGCCCAGTCAAACCGTGTACGGTCTATTTTGTGCACCCCCATCTGCACCAGCGCGCCGCGAATGACGACGCGCCCGTAAAGATGGTCAAGGACTTTTTGAGCGACGGCGCCCGCCGCGACGCGGCATGCGGTCTCGCGCGCCGATGACCGTCCGCCGCCGCGATAATCGCGCAGGCCGTATTTTTCGTCATAGGTGAAATCGGCGTGACCCGGACGGTATTTGTCGCGGATGTCGCTATAGTCTTTCGAGCGCTGGTCGACATTTTCGATCATCAGGCTGATCGGCGCGCCGGTGGTGCGCGGCCCATCGGTGCGGTCGTCTTCGAAAACGCCGGAGAGGATTCTCACCTCGTCAGGTTCGCGGCGCTGGGTGACGAATTTCGACGCGCCCGGCTTGCGCGTGTCAAGCGCGGTCTGGATCTCAGCGGCCGCCAGGGCGATGCCGGGCGGGCAGCCGTCAATGACGCAGCCGATTGCGGGCCCGTGGCTTTCGCCCCAGCTTGTCACCCGAAACAAATGGCCGAAACTGTTGTGCGACATGTAACCCCAAACTGCTGCTTTGATCGTCGTTTGGCCATCCTATAGAACGAACCGGCGCAAATAGGAAAATCCACAGATCATGGCGACGGGCGATAAAGCGATCATTCCGGGCAGTCCCAGCGAAGAGGCCTATGCCGTCGACGCCGATCAGGGCGAGGTGTTCACCAGGGATGACCCGCTGGCGCTATTCGCCGATTGGCTGGCGCTGGCTGGCAGGAAAGAGCCTAACGACCCCAATGCGATGGCGCTGGCGACGGTGGACGCCGACGGCATGCCCGATGTGCGCATGGTTTTGTTGAAGGATATCGGTGAGCGCGGCCTCACTTTTTACACGAACACCCAAAGCGCAAAGGGTGGGGAGCTGACCGCCAATCCGCGTGCGGCGGTTTGTTTTCACTGGAAGTCGATACGCCGTCAGGTGCGTTTTCGCGGGCCCGTCGCGCGGGTCGCCGACGCCGATGCGGACGCCTATTTCGCCACCCGCGCTCGTACGGCGCGAATTGGCGCTTGGGCGTCGGCGCAATCGCGCCCGATGGAGGGGCGGTTTGCGCTGGAAAAGCAGATCGCGGCAAAGACCGCTCAATTCGGCATTGGCGACATTCCGCGCCCGCCGCACTGGCATGGCTACGCCATTGCGCCGGTGCAGATCGAATTCTGGGTCAATCGCCCGTTCCGCCTGCATGACCGGCTGGTGTTCCGCCGCGATGATGCAAACTCACCCTGGCGCACCGAGCGTCTTTACCCCTGAGTGAACCGCCACTGAATGATAGGTGGCGCCCTATTTGGTCCGCCGAAAGTCGCCTGACAGCGACGGCGCGCCGTCGGTGACGACCGAGCCGATTTTCACCAGCCGGATCAGATGCGCGAAGACATTGAGCGCCGCCGCCTTGTGCAGGCGCGGATCGACGTCGGCGTACATTGCCGGCACGATGTCCTTGATCTTTGTACGTCCCTGACGAAGCTGATCTAGGATTTGCGCGTCGCGCATCAGCCGGTGGGTGCGTACCGCGCGCACGAAACGCTTTGGCTTTTCAATCGGCGCGCCATGGGTCGGCAGGTATGTTTCATCATCGCGCGCAAGCAGAAGTTCAAGGCTCGACAGATAGTCGTTCATGTCGCCGTCCGGCGGCGCCACGACCGTGGTTGCCCAGCCCATGATGTGGTCGCCGGTGAACAGGGTTTTTTCTTCATGAAGCGCAAAGCAAAGATGGTTTGACAAATGCCCCGGTGTTGCGACGGTTTCGATCGTCCAGCCGCGCCCGCTGACAATGTCACCATGGGCGATCAGCCCGTCCGGTGCGAAGCCATAGTCGGCGCCTTCGTCGAGGGCGGGCGCGTCGAGCTTTTTGTTCCTGACCGGATGCGGTCCGGCGCCGCGGATTGGCGCGCCGATTCGTGCGGCGAGTTTACGCGCACCGCCGCAATGGTCGCAATGGGTGTGGGTGATAAGAATGTCGCTGACCGGCGCGCCGCCGAGCGCTTTAACCAGCGCATCGATATGCGCGTCATTGTCGGGCCCCGGATCAATGATCGCCACAGGGCCCTCTTCGCGGCCGACGATATAGGTTCCGCTGCCGGTATAGGTGAACGGCCCCGGATTTTCGGCGATCACCCGGCGCACCAGCGGCGACAGCCAGTCCGGGCGGCCGTATTCGAACGAGACGTCCTTGATGAAGGGAATGCCCGCCAAGTCAGTCCGCCAGTTTTAAATCGACAACGCGCGGGAAGGCGCGGGCGCGGCGGATTGTCGAACCGGTTTCCCTGACGGTCGTGACGTCGCCGGAAACCTCAACGATAGAAACAAAATCCGGAAAAAAAGCCATTTACCCTGTTCATCCGCCATGGCCGTGTATGGCCAGCGTCGTTGTTTGAACATCGCTGTTCCGGGCTGACAAGGAAATAAACTTGCCGCGAGCCCGGTTTTTCGCCCGTTCGCTGCGAACGGCCTGTCCCTTGCGATGGGTTGGCGCATGTGTGCCAGACGTAAACACCTTGTTAACCCTATTCTCGCCGCCGCGACGTTTTTGAGCGTTTGCGGCGCCGCGAGCGCCGGCGAGGGCGGCGCCGGCGGTCTCGCCCTTGGCGAGGGACGCAGCGGCATCACTGACCGCGCCTATGTAATCGCGCCGCCCAACTGGCTTTATGTCGTTGAAAAAGAGCCGGGCAGCTTTCTCGACTGCGGCGCCGGCATGGAAGTGCGCGCAACCGACCCTGACGGCCGCGATCTGGCGGCGCTGACATGCGGCGTGACGTTAACGGAAACCGTCGTTATTCCCGCCGCATCGGCGAGCGCGAAAATCATCATCCATTACTGAACGCAATAAGTGGGCGGCGTCAGTGCTTGGCCGCCGCCGACAATAACGGGCGCTGGCCGGCGATGTTGTAGCCCGCAGCTCCGGCTTCGGCGACCAGGGCGTCAATCGGTTCGCCGCCGCGCGCTTTCGACATGGCGCGCACCAGCGTCGAACGCGTGCCGGAGCGGCAAAAGGCGAGCACGGCACCGTCGTTTTCCGCCATCGCGGCGTCGAGCGCGTCAAGATGGCCGGGGCCGATATTCGCCCCCGACACCGGGATGGCGACATAGGCGATGCCGGCGGCTTTGGCGGCGGCTTCAATGTCGGCGCCCTTTGGCTGGCTGAACTCTTCGCCGTCGGGCCGGTTGTTGATGATCAGCGTCACACCAAGCTGTTTGGCGCTAGCGATGTCTTCGACGCTTATCTGCGGCGACACCCAGAAATTTTCAGCGAGTGGTTTGAATTTGTTCGGCACGGCATCGTCCTCTGCTGCGGCGTTCATAGATCCGCCAACGATAAAGGCGGCAAGCGCCGTCAAAATGCGTTTCATGAAAATGTCCCGGACAACTGCGCCGACACGCTTTATATAGCCGGGAGGCCTAGAAACCAAGAACGCCGCAAGCTGAAACGGAGACCATCGTGTCGCACGCCCTGCCGCCCTTTCATCTCGCCATCGCCGTTGACGACCTGAAGACGGCGGACGCTTTTTACGGCGGGTTGCTTGGGTGCGCACGCGGCCGGCGATCCGATGCGTGGATCGATTACGACTTTTTCGGCCATCAATTGGTGGCGCATTTATCCCCGGCGGACTGCGCGCCGGCTGCGGCGAATGATGTTGACGGCCATGCGGTGCCCGCACGGCATTTCGGCGTTGTGATCGCGCCAGACGACTGGCGCGCGCTTGGCGACCGCCTCGCGCAGGCGGGCGCAGATTTCCTTATCGAGCCGACGATCCGGTTCAAAGGCGAGACCGGTGAGCAGGGAACGTTTTTTATTCGCGATCCCGCCGGCAACGCACTGGAGTTCAAGTGTTTCGAAGATATGGCCCAGCTATTCGCAACCTGACGCCAACAGACTATTAAAGCACGATCGCCATGACGGCGACGACCGCGATAGCGGCGGCGACCATAAACCGCATCACCGGGAAGACGATCTCGTCCTCAGGCTTTGCGCGCCGCTTGCCGGTAATCATCGACGGGATGAGATTGGCGCCAAGGCCGAAACGGTAAAACGCGATAGCGCCGAGATGCAGCACGATCAGCACCGTGAGGATTTTGAAATTCGTCTCATGCAATTCCGCCGCCTCACGCCCGGTGTCGAAGGACACAAGATGCGATAACGGCCCCGATTCGATGCCGTCAACATCCACGGCGAACAGGCCAAGGCTCGTTTGCGCCGCCAGCACGGCGATGAGCGCAATCACGCTCAGCGCGCCCAGCGGATTGTGACCCGCCGCCGGATGATAAGGCCGACCAAGATTTTGCACATAATTGAGAATGGCGCCGGGGCCTTTGACGAATTCGCCAAAGCGCGCCGTCGCCGGGCCGATGAAACCCCAAAGAATGCGAAAAATGACGAGCCCAAGCATGGTGAGGCCGATGCGTCGGTGCCAGTCATAATGGCCGTTTTCCGCTGTCCACCAGAGCACAGGAATAAGCACGGCGGCGCCCCAGTGAAATAACCGGAGCGCCGGATCGAAAATTGTAACCAGCGTGTGGTTGCGATCAGTCGTCATCGGCTCTGAACGTTTCGTGGCAGTTCTTGCACGACGCGCCGACTTCCTTGAACGCGTCGCCGACCGCGCTCATGTCGCCGCTCTGGGCTGCGGCCTGAAGCTTCGGCGCCGCATTTTCGAATTGCACGACAGCGTCGGCGAACTCTTCCGGGCGCTCCCAGATCGTATCAAGCGCATCGGTATCGACGCCCGACGCCGCCGAACTCCCGACCGGGAACCATTCGCCAACCTGCGGGGCTTTGTCTGCGACTGTGTCTGCGGCGGCGCGCACGACGGCGAGGTCGGGGTTTGAGCTGCGCGTTGCGTCAGCGATTGACTTGAACGCGTCGCCGATCTCTTCCATCGCTTCGTGGCGCAGTTCATATGTTTCCAGCGCCGTCATGCCGTTTGACAGCACGTCGGTTGAAACGCTCGCCGCCGTGCTGGCGCCGGCGTCAGCATTCTTTTCGCCGCATGAGGCGAGCAGAGCCGCGGCGGCGGATGCGATGAGCAGGGTTCGGGTAAGCTTCATTCAGATCTCCTGTGTGGGTTGGGCGCGCGACATATCAGGCGTTATGCTATGAATGCAGGTGTTGCGCGTCAATTCAATACGCGGTGATCGTGGGTGGTTCCTGGGTTGAAGAAACCGTTTTGTCCCGCCGCGTTCAATTTGACTGCGCCGTGTCGCCTTCGAAAATGATGTCGCCTGCGACAATTGTCAGAACCGGTTCGGCGTTGAGAATTTCCGATTCCGCAACGCTCATGATGTCTTTTGAAAATGCGGTGAAATCCGCCTGCTTGCCAACTTCGATTGTGCCGAGCTGGTTTTCCTGGAACGAGGCGTAGGCGGGCCAGACCGTAAACATTTTCAGCGCTTCGTCCCGCGTCACCGCTTCTTCCGGGCGCCATTGCGGCGTCTGCGTGCCGTCAAGGCCGCGACGCGCAACTGCGGCGTAAAATTCGATCAGCGGGTCGCCGCGTTCGACCGGCGCGTCCGATCCGCCGGCGATGATCGAGCCGGCGTCGATCAGGCTGCGCCAGGCATAGGCGCCGGCAAGACGGTCGGGCCCCAGCCGCGCCGGCGCAAAGAACAGATCGCCAATGGCGTGGCTCGGCTGCATCGAAGGAATGACGTCCAGTTGCGCAAACCGGGGGATGTCCGCGGCGTCGAGAATTTGCGCGTGCTCAATGCGCCAGCGCAGATCGCCGGCGTCGGAATTGGCGCCGAATGTCTCTTCATACCAGTCGAGCGCCAGCCGGTTGCCCCTGTCGCCAATGGCGTGGGTGCATATCTGCGCGCCCGCCAGCACCGCGCGATCCATCAATGCGCGGGCTTCGTCATGGTTCATCAGCAGCAAGCCGTCCGTATCCGGTTCATCCGTATAGGGTTCGAATAACGCCGCGCCGCGGCTGCCGAGCGCGCCGTCGGCAAACAGTTTGACGGCGCGGGTGACGACGCGCGTATTCAGGTTGGCGCGCGGGCCGCCCTGCTCAAGCATGGAAAGTCCGTCCGGGTTGAGGGCGTTGTACACCCGGATATTCATTTCACCCCTGTTGGACATCTCCTCCATCACGGCGACATGACCTGGCTCGACCGACATGTTGTGCATGCCGGTCCAGCCATAACCGGCATAAACCTCGCCGGCTAAACGATAGGCATCTTTGATCGTCTGCGGCGACGGCGTCTCAATCAGGCTGGCGACCAACTGCATGGCGGCGTCAATCAATATGCCCGTCGCGCGGCCATTGGCGTCGCGCTCAATGCGTCCGCCATCAGGGTTGGGCGTGTCGTCGTCGATGCCGGCGGCGTCAAGCGCTGCGGAATTCGCCACCAGCGCATGACCATCGGCGCGGGTCAGGACGACAGGATTGTCAGGCGTTACCGCGTCAAGATCGTCGCGGTTCGGAAACCGGTTTTCCGGCCAGCCTGTTTCAATCCAGCCTAACCCGGAGATTGTCTCGCCCGGTGCGCTGTCCACTGCTGACGCGGCGACGATGTCAACCAGTTCCTCTACGGACGATACGCCTTCGAGGTTGAGGATCATTTCGCGTCTGCCGATAGCAAACAGGTGCGCGTGCGAATCGGTGAAGCCGGGATACATCGCGGCGCCGCCAAGGTCGATGACGCGCGTGTCGCCGCCGATCATGGATTCAAGACCGCCATAGGCGCCGACGGCGCTGATCCGGCTGTCCTTTACGGCGACCGCTTCAACCACGCCGTCGCTGGCGCCGGTGTAGATCGGTCCGCCATGGATCACCAGATCGGCGTAATTCGCCGCCGGCGGCTGAGCGGCGGATGGATCGGATTGATCGCCGCAGGAAGCGGTGAAGAGAACGAGCGGGGCGGCGAGAATCGCAAGGGCGTTTTTCATCCGCGCAAGGTAGATGAGGCGCCGCGCTTGCGCCACCCCGCTCTTGTCGCCGATCTATTCCGATGGCTGATCGCTTGCGCTCTGGCGTATGGGAATGAATTCATCAAAGGCGATGCGCCAGCCCTCGGCCCCGTTGCGCCAGATGCGGGCGTAATAGCCCTCGCGCTCGGCGCCGGATTCAGCCCAGCGGCCGACGCCATAGGTCCATACGATGTCGCCGGCAGCGGACGCGCCGCCGCCAATATGGGCGAACGCGATCACGGGCGGGCGCGCGGCCAGCGCCTCGGGGATCGTATCGGGCGATACAGCCGGCGGGGTTCTCGCCGAGTGAAACCGTGAATCAGCGGCGAGATAGGGGGCGTAGGCGCCGGCGGCGTCTGAGCGGGCGGTGTCCGCGAGCGCGCTTTCCAGCTCGATCACCTGCTCAAGGGGACGCGGCCCGTGTGGCGATGGCATCGCTTCGGCTCGGCCTGCTTGTTTCATGACCGAAACGGGTGTTCCCTGTACTGGCGCTGCTGTTGCATCTGCGCCGACGCCGGCGTCGAACACCCATTTCCAGGCGCTGTCCGCCTCGCGCCGCCACACGGTGAAATAATAGCCGCGGCGATCCTCGTCGAAGGCGTACGGCCCGGTGGTGAAGCCAAGATCGCCCGAACGCGCCGCGCCAGCGTAAAGCGGCCACCAGACAAGATGCGGCCCGGCGGCGTCCGCCGGCCTGTCCGGCGCGCCGGCAAGGGCTTCATGTGCGTTGACCGGCCCCGGCGACAGCATCACGGCATCGGCGGCGGACCATTTCAGAAACGACGATTTAACGCCGTTTTCATAACCCTCCGCCGCAAAAGCGCGTTCAGCGGCGACGATTTCCTCGACATAGCGTTCATTCAGGGATGCTTGTGCGGCGCTATCCGCGCCCGCCTGACTCGTGCTTGCCAGATCCGTGCTCGTTTGATGCGCCGATACGCAGGCGGCGAGCACGACGGCGCCTGTCGCAATCGCGGCCATTCTTGCGATGTCAATGATGGGCATTGGCTGCGCTCCTTGGGGGGTGATTCCTGATCGCCTGTGGAAAACTTTGTCGGCGTCATATGCCGGTCACGTGCATCTGGCTTTGGCGGCGCCAACAGGCGTCCAGGGCATTAGACCCGCGATTGCCCAA
This sequence comes from Parvularculaceae bacterium, assembly GCA_041398145.1. Classification (GTDB taxonomy): domain Bacteria; phylum Pseudomonadota; class Alphaproteobacteria; order Caulobacterales; family Parvularculaceae; genus Amphiplicatus. The sequence continues at coordinate 112,801 of JAWKVF010000004.1, forward strand.
ACCCCGCAATTCGCGGCGGGCGGAAACAGGCTCGACAACCGGGAAATGGTCGGAGTGAGTGGATTCGAACCACCGGCCCCTGCCTCCCGAAGACAGTGCTCTACCAGGCTGAGCTACACTCCGACGGACGGCCCCTATAGCGATGGGCGCACGCCTTTGCAATCGAGGTTTTCGCCCGCCGGGCGGTAATTTTTTGCAAGCACCGTGCTCGGCCCGGCGCAATCCTGATTTCATCGTCGATAACCGTTGATTTCCAAAAGCATCGGCGCTATCAGGCGCGACCTCATTGGGGCGTCGCCAAGTGGTAAGGCAGCGGTTTTTGGTACCGCCATTCCCAGGTTCGAATCCTGGCGCCCCAGCCATCTTCCGTCTCGGCCAGTCCCATCCGCGGTCCTTGCGACCGGCCAGTCACTCCATCCGACGGGCGCGACCCTCAATGTTTATTTGGCCGGATATGTCAAATTGGTAAGGCGCAGGAAATCGCGCATCTACGATTTTCGTGCGGGGCGAACGAACCCGGCCGCGTTTACCACGCGTGCGTGAACTATCCCGCATGGAGAGCCGGTCGCGAGGGATACGCCGTAAATTAGAAATGCATCGAAGTTGTTGCGCTGCGCCACCACACTTGTTACTGTTTAACAGAACCGGGCGGGCTGGGGTTATGAAAGAGTCCGCTTCGGGACTGGGTGTTTGGAGGGATCGAACGGCCCATTTGTCGTTGCTAGTGGCGCAGTCGAAATCCGTCTGTCGTCAAAACAACGTTGCAAATGCCGTACAATTCAGCCAATCATTCGAATCGAAGGGGTAAGATTGTTAGGGTGTGAAGTATTTTGTCGATCGGCGGACAATCGCGCCTTTTCAAATTTTCCCTTAAAGTTGGAAATCATCGGCTCACTGATGAGCCATTTAACCGTTGAAGCCGAAGCAAACCGTTAGGTGAGGCAATGATGAATAAAGCTCAGGTTTTGGGGTCAGCTGCTGCGATCTTGATCGCACTGGGAGCGCCCGCGCACGCGCAGTTCAAGTCGGCGCTGACAGAAAGCGAAACGACCGCAAAAGAAGCGAAAGCCTCTCAGCAGCGGATCGATCAGCTTGATGAGCAGACCACGCAATTGGTCAATGAGTATCGCGCGAACCTGAAGCAGCTTGAGGCTGCGAACCGGTACAATGCGTCGTTGAACCGCAACATCCAGGGGCAGGAGCGTTCAATCGAGCGCCTCCAGTTGGATATTGAAAACGTCTCCGGCCTGCAGCGCGCCATGCAGCCGCTGATGGAGGACATGCTCGCCAGCCTTGGCGATCTGGTCGAGGCGGATATTCCGTTCCAGCTTGACGAGCGACGCGACCGCGTCAGCCGCCTTGAAGGCGTCATGAACGATCCGGCGATGTCGGCGGCGCAGCGCTACCGGCTGATCGTCGAGGCCTATCAGATTGAAAACGAATACGGCCGAACCATCGGCGCCTATGAAGGCACGATCGACGATGGCGGCGAGTTGCGCAGCGGCGAGTTCCTCCGCGTCGGCCGCATCGCGCTGATGTTCAAAACCGCTGACGACTCAGTTCTCAAGGTCTGGGACAAGAACCAGAACGCCTGGGTCAATCTCGACAAGTCGTATCTGCCGGATGTGCGTCTCGGCCTGCGTATGGCGAAAGAACAAACCGCGCCGGGTCTGTTGCCGGTTCCGGTGATGGCGCCGACCAGCGCTGACGCCAGCGAATAACGTAACGGCGAATTGTGAAGGAAAACCAGGTCATGAAAATCTTCAAACTTGCAGGTCTTTCTCTGATCGCCGGCGTTGCGGCTCTCAGCATGGATCTTACCGCCACGGCCCAGGAAACTGCGCCGGCGCCCGCCGCGCGTCAGTTGACGCTGGATCAGGTGCTTTCGGCGGTGCGCCGCGAGCGCAGCGAATCAAGCGCGGAAAACCGTCAGCGTGAAGAGCGCTTCATCCGCGAACGGAATAACCAGCAGGCCGAACTGAACCGCGTGCGCGGTCAGGTGAACGCCGCTGAAGCGGAATCAACCCGCCTTGAAGGGGTGATGGAAACCAATCAGGGCCGCATCGATCAGCTCGACCAGGAACTTGCCGACAAGCAGGGCGAATTCCAGGAGCTGTTCGGCGCTGCGCGTTCCGCCGCCGCCGATCTCAACAGCCAGCTTGAAGGCTCGCTGATCAGCGCCCAGTTCCCCGGCCGCGCCGACGAGCTGCGCGAGGTTGCTGAAACCGATACGCTGCCGACGGAAACCCAGCTTCGCTATCTGTGGGAGACGATGGTCCAGCAGGTGACCGAGCAGGCGAAAGTCGCGACTTTCAACGCCAACGTGCTCGACGCCAGCGGCTCCGAAGTCTCGCGCGAAGTGACCCGCATCGGGCCGTTCGTTGCATTCTCTGACGGCAAATATCTCGTCTACAATGAAAACAACCAGTTGGCGTTCCTCGCCCGCCAGCCTTCGGGCCCGGCGACCGGCGCCGCCAAGACCGTTGCGAATTATAATGGAACCGGCTTCGTGCGCGGCGTCATCGACCCGTCGCTTGGCACGTTGCTGAGCCTTGTCGTTCAGTCGCCGTCCTTCATGGAGCGCGTGAATCAGGGCGGCACGATCGGGTTCATCACCCTCGGTCTCGCCTTCCTCGCCTTCCTTCTGGGCGTTTACAAATGGGTGACGCTGACGATGACGGCGGGCGCGGTGAAGGCGCAGGTTCGTCGCCAGAAAGCGTCGAAAGCCAACCCGCTCGGCCGCGTGATGCTGGCCTATGAGGGACTCCAGAACAAGGACACCGAGACGGTGGCCCTCAAGCTTGACGACGCAATCCTGAAAGAGATCCCGCGTCTTGAAAGCGGCCTCAACCTGGTCAAGGTGATCGCCGCCGTCGCACCGCTGCTCGGTCTTCTGGGTACGGTTATCGGCATGATCATCACTTTCCAGTCGATCACACTGTTCGGCACCGGCGACCCGCAGATCATGGCGTCGGGTATTTCGACCGCGCTGATGACCACGGTTATCGGTCTCGTCTCGGCGATCCCGCTGCTGCTGCTTCACTCGTTCGCCTCGGGCGCCGCCAAGCGCGTCACCCAGGTTCTTGAAGAACAGGCTGCCGGCATCGTCGCCGAGCATGCTGAAGCCCGCTAACCGCTGACAGGAAAGGAGCTCGAGGCATGCTCGAGTATCTCAATCCGACTTTCGCATATGAAGCGCTGATTGCGTTTTTGAATGCGGGCGGCCCGGTGCTTCAGGCGATCATGGTGGCGACCTTCGTGATGTGGGCGTTGCTGCTGGAGCGGATGATGTACTGGATGACCGCCCATGGCGGGGTCGCCAAGCGCGCCAAACGCGCGTGGGAGGCGCGGTCCGACCATAACTCATGGTACGCCCATGCGTTCCGCGACCGGCTGTTGTCGGAAGCCAAGCAGGAAGCGGAGCGTTTCAACGGCGTGATCCGCGTCCTCGTCGCGGTCACCCCGCTCCTCGGTCTGCTCGGCACGGTGACCGGCATGGTCTATGTGTTCGACGTCATGGCGACGACGGGTTCGTCGAACGCCCGCCTGATGGCCGAAGGCATTTCCCGGGCGACAATCCCGACCATGGCCGGTCTTGTCGCTTCGGTTTCCGGCGTCATGTGCATTTCGTTCATCGAGCGGACGGCGCAAAAGGCGTCCGGCCGCCTGGCCGATGATTTGTTGATCGAGTAGGGGCGTCATGCGGAGAAAAGGCACACACCAGGAAGAAGCCGCCGACGTCAACGTGACGCCGCTTCTCGATATCGTCTTCATCATGCTGATCTTCTTCATCGTGACGGCGACGTTCCTGAAAGAGCGCGGCATGGACGTTCGCACCCCGGACAATTCCCCGGAGGACGAGAATACCGTACCGCCGCCAGCGCTGTTGCTGTCGGTTCAGGAAGACGGGTTCGTTCGCGTCAACAATGTCCGCCTCATCGACCCGCTTTCGGTGAAAGCCGTCGTCGAGGAGTTCAAGGCGCGCGAGCCGGAAGGCGTGGTGCTTGTCAGCGCCGCTCCGACATCGAAAGCCGGTGTTGCAGTCACGGTCATGGACCAGGCCTATGCGGGCAAGGCGGGTATTGTTTCGCTAACCTTGCAGCAGGAATAATCACGGCCCGACAGGCGCCGATCGCGTAAATAGTCATTAGGCGGAAAGAACATGGCGAGAAGCAGGTATCAGGGAGAAGCGAGCGGCGAAGACGACGTCAACGTGACGCCGTTGCTCGACATCGTCTTCATCATGTTGATCTTCTTTATCGTAACCTCGACCTTCGTTAAGGAGCCGGGCAAGGAAGTGATGCGCCCGGAGACGATCACCGGCGAATACAAGCGACTGGCGTCAATTCTTGTCGCCGTTGATTCAGAGAACAAAATCTGGATCAACAAAAAAGAGGTCCAGCTTGAGGAGGTGCGCATCCGCGTCGAAGAACTCAAGCGCGAGAACCCGAAGGGCGAAGCGGTGGTGCAGGTCGATGTCGGCGCGAACAGCCGTTATCTTGTCGAAGTTCTCAATCAAATCCGTCAGGCGGGCGTCGATAACGTTTCCGTCTCCACGGAAGAAGCATAAGGGGACGCGCTGATGGGATCGCTAGCCCGCATCATTCTCGGCCTTCCAGGCGCCGTCATCGTGACGATTTTCCTGTTCCTGTTCATGAGCGCCATGATCAGGCAGGACCCCAAGCTTGCGGACGCCAGAGACGCGATCAAGATCGAGATCACTCAACAGATCCAGGAAACGGATCTCAACCGGGCCAACAAGGAATTCAAGCGGCCGACGCTTGACACCCCGCCGCCGCCGCCGCCGGCGGTGACCGACCCGTCGAACCGTCCGGCGCTTGACGGCGTTCGCGCGGCGGTGCCGGAACTGAATGTCGAGCTGAATGTCGGCACCGGCTTCAACCCCGACCGTGACGCCCAGCCATTGGTGCGTATCCCGCCGCAATATCCCGAACGCTGCATGGCGCGGGCGTCGGCGAAGGAAACCGTATTCGTTGAATTTGACGTGACGCCAGACGGTACGACGACGAATATCCGCGTGATCGACACCACCAATAGCTGCCTCAACAGCGCGGCGACCCGGTCGGTCGAGCGCTGGAAGTACCAGCCGAAAATCGTCGATAACGTCGCTGAATGGCGTCGCGGCGTTCAAACCGCCATCAGCTTCGAACTGGCGGAATAAGAGTGATGGCGGTGCGCCGCCGGGTGTTTGGAATTTTGTCGATCGTTTAGGGCGGCCAGATGATGAAACTGAAGAAACAGATCGCCAGCGTTTTTCTCGGGGCTTTGCTTTGCGTGGGCACGTTTGGCGCGGGCTTTGTCGCCACCGTCTTCGCCACATCCGGCGCGGCGATGGCGCAGGAAGACGACGAGCCGCGGCGACGCTCGCAATCGCTCGATCCGGCGGTCGCCAAGGTTCTCAGCGAAGTCTTTGATCTTCAAAACCTTGATCCGCCGCAAAACGATGCGGCGCTCGCCAAGATGAACGAGCTGATTGCCTCGCGCGGCGACCGCATGAAGGCGTATGACAAGGCGGTCTCGTACCAGATGCGCGGTTCGCTCCGCGTTGGCAAGGAAGATTTCCGCGGCGCGCTCAGCGATTTTCAGACGGCGTTGAACGCGAATGGTTTTGAAGCGACGCAAAACAACCAGTTGCGTTATGCGATTGCGCAGATCCAGTTCCAGCTTGAAAATTACCAGGCCGCGATTCAGGGCCTCAACCAGTGGATTTCGTCGGCGCGCGCCGCCGGGGAGAACGTTGACGCCAACGCCTATTATCTGCTGGCGGCCGCCTATACCCAGATCACGCCGCCGAATTATCGCTCGGCGATTCAGCCGGCGGAACAGGCCGTCGCCGCCCGCGCAGAGGCGAAAAAGTCCGACTATGATCTGTTGAACCTGATCTATTCGGAAACCAGCGAGAACACCAAGCGCGCCGCCCTTCTGGAAAAGATGATCAATCTGTGGCCGCACGAGCGCGGGTATTGGACTCAGCTTTCCGGTCTTTATTCCACCACGCAAAGGGACCAGCAGGCGTTTTCGGTGCTGGAAGTTGCGTATCGCGCCGGCCTGCTTTCGAAGGAATCGGAAATCATCACCCTGGTGAACTACTATTCCTATTTCGATAATCCCTATCGCGGCGCGAAATTGCTTGAGCGCGAAATGGAAGCCGGCAATGTTGCGCGCAACACCAAGAATTTGACGCTGTTATCGCAATTGTGGAGCCAGTCGCGCGAACACAAGCGGGCGATTCCGGTTCTTCAACAGGCGGCGCGCGGCGCCGATACCGGCGAGCTTTACTATCGTCTCGGCCAGGTGCTGCTGGCTGATGAACAATACGTCGCTTCCGAGCGCGCGCTGGTGAGCGCGATCAACAAGGGCGGTCTTAACGCTGAAAAGACCGGCGATATCTGGTTGCTGCTCGGCACCGCGCGGTTCAGCCAGGCGGGGCCCGGCGATTGCGCCAAGCGCGCTGACGCCCGCAAGGCGTTCGTGAACGCCCAGCGTTATCCCAAGTCGTCACGTCAGGCGCGCGAATGGGTCACCTATATCGACGCCATCACCAAGACTGAAGGTGATCAGGATCGTCTTGAGGCCCAACAGAACGAAGAAGCGCGCCTCGACCAGATCGAGCGTTTGAAGACGGCGGTTCAGGTTTGCCGTCTGCAGGGCGGGTCCAATTGCGATCAACTGCAAGCCCAGCTTCAGGGCCTCATCGATCAGGGGCCGGTCAAGCCGAAGTCGAGCTGCCGCGGCGCCGCTCCCGAACCGGCTGCGGATGACGCAGCGGCGGACGCCGCCGCCGCGGACGAAAATACCGAAGAGCCGGCGGCTGCGGAACAGGAATAATCGTAACCATTACGGAAGAAGAAAAAACGGGCGGCCGATGGGCCGCCCGTTTCATTTCCAATAATTGCTCAAAGCAGGTGATGCCGGATCAATCGGTATCGTCAAGCACGAAGGTGACTTTCAGGATCACGCGGTATTCCTTGATCTTGCCATTGTCGAGGATGAGCGACTGGTCTTTCACCCAGGCGCCTTCAACTTTTTTCAGCGTCTTGTTCGCGCGTTCGACGCCGTTTTCGATAGCGTCCTTGAAACCTTTTGATGATCCGCAAATGATTTCGGTTACGCGTGCTACAGCCATTGCCGTCTCCTTGGTTTCGGGGCGCGCCAGTCGCGCCCGGCCAGTCCGTGAGTGGTATCACAGGGCGTCGGCTTATTTCCAATTTGCGGCGAAAAGAGGTCGGCGTCAGCGGGTCGGGCGCGGCACATCGCCGGCATAGTCGTAAAACCCGCGCCCGGTTTTGCGGCCCAGCCAGCCCGCTTCGACATATTTCACCAGCAATGGGCAGGGGCGGTATTTTGAATCCGCCAGTCCCTCATACAGCACTTGCATGATCGCCAGACAGGTGTCGAGGCCGATAAAATCGGCCAGCGCCAACGGCCCCATCGGATGATTGGCGCCAAGTTTCAGACCGGTGTCGATGGCTTCAACCGTGCCGACGCCTTCATAAAGCGTATAGATAGCTTCATTGATCATCGGCATCAAAATGCGATTGACGATGAACGCGGGAAAGTCTTCCGCCACCGCAGGCGTCTTGCCCAGATGGTCGACGACCGCCTTGACGGTGTCGAAGGTTTCCTTGCTGGTGGCGATGCCGCGTATTAACTCGACCAGTTGCATCACCGGCGCCGGGTTCATGAAGTGCAGGCCGATAAACCGGTCGGCGCGATCACTTGAGGCGGCGAGCCCGGTGATGGAAATCGACGAAGTGTTGGTCGCCATGATCGCGTCGGCTTTGAGAATTTTCGATAGCTCGCCGAAAATGCGCTTCTTGATCTCCTGGTTTTCCGACGCGCACTCCACGACGAGATCGCAATCGCCAAGATCGGCGAGGGTGTTGGCGCTGGCGATGCGGGCGAGCGCCGCTTTCGCCGCGGCATCACTGATGAGGCCCTTGGCGGCCTGGCGGTCGAGGTTTTTGGAGATCGCGACAAGCGCGGCGGCGGTCCGGGCTGGGTCAATGTCGTTCAGCAAGACGTCATAGCCCGATGCGGCGAACACATGCGCAATGCCGAGTCCCATTTGCCCGGCGCCGATAATCCCGACTTTCCTGATTTCCACCATCGCTGCGCTCCATTCCAGACCGGCGGATATTGCACCGCAAAAACACTCTGGCGCAAGACCGGTCTATGGTGCGAAGGCCGGTTATGGCGAACGCCGCCATCGCCTCCATCATTGCGTTGATGAACATTGATGACGCGCCCGACGGCGGCTCGCTCGCTTGAGTCATGCGCAGCAAAAAGCCACGCTGGCGCGGGGCTTTTTCAGAACAGGGTTGGCGCGCGCTTTTAAAGCGCGGCTTCGAGCTCGGGCAGGACCTTGAACAGGTCGGCGACAAGGCCGTAATCGGCGATCTGGAAGATCGGCGCTTCCTCGTCCTTGTTGATGGCGACAATGACTTTTGAGTCCTTCATGCCGGCGAGGTGCTGGATGGCGCCGGAAATGCCGACGGCGATGTAAAGCTCCGGCGCGACGACCTTGCCAGTCTGCCCGACCTGATAATCATTCGGCATATAGCCGGCGTCGACCGCGGCGCGCGAGGCGCCGACCGCGGCGCCCAGCTTGTCGGCGATCGGGTAAATCAGCTTTTCAAAATTCTCAGCCGACCCGAGCGCGCGCCCGCCGGAGATGATGATCTTGGCCGCCGTCAGTTCCGGCCGGTCCGACTTTGTCAGTTCCTCGCCGACAAAGGACGACACGCCGGGGTCGGCGACTGTGGCGATGGTCTCGACTGCGGCCGACCCGTCCGCCGCCGCCGCCTTGAACGTGGCGGTGCGCACGGTCAGGACCTTTTTCGGATCGCTCGACTGTACGGTGGCGATGGCGTTGCCGGCGTAAATCGGGCGCACGAAAGTGTCAGCGCTATCAATCGCGATCACGTCTGAAATCTGCATCACGTCGAGCAATGCGGCGACCCGCGGCATGATGTTTTTGCCGTTCGCCGTCGATGGCGCCAGAAGGGCGTCGTAATCGCCGGCCAGCGACACGATCAGCGCCGCCGTCGGCTCCGCCAGAAGGTTGGCGTAGGCCGCATCGTCCGCATGCAGAACCTTGCGTACGCCGGATAGCTTGGCCGCTTCCGCCGCCGCGCCGGACGCGTCAGCCCCCGCGACAAGAATGTCGATGTCGCCGCCGATTGCAGCGGCTGCAGTGACGGTCTTGGCGACCGCATCGGAAAGGGATGAATTGTTGTGATCGGCAATGACGAGAACGGCCATCAGAGTACTCCCGCTTCGTTTTTCAGTTTGTCGACAAGTTCTGCGACGTCCGCAACCTTGACGCCAGCTTCGCGCTTGGGCGGTTCGCTCACTTTCAGCGTTTTCAGGCGCGGCGCGATGTCGGCGCCAAATTCGCCGGCTTCTTTCACGTCGAGCGGCTTCTTCTTCGCCTTCATGATGTTCGGCAGCGACGCATAGCGCGGCTCGTTAAGGCGAAGGTCGGTGGTGACAATCGCCGGCAGGTTCAGCGAAACCGTTTGTAGGCCGCCGTCAACCTCGCGGGTGACGTTGATCTTGCCGTCGGCCTTGTCGACTTTCGAGGCGAACGTGCCCTGCGGCCAGCCGAGCAGCGCGGCCAGCATCTGGCCGGTCTGGTTGGAATCGTCGTCAATCGCCTGCTTGCCGAGGATGACAAGTTCAGGGTTTTCCGCCTCGACAACCGCTTTTAACAGCTTGGCGACGCCAAGCGGTTCGACAGTCTCGTCGGTCTTGATCAGCAGGCCGCGGTCGGCGCCCATGGCCAGCGCCTGGCGGATCTGGTCCTGCGCTTTTTCCGGGCCGATCGACACGGCGACAATCTCGGTCGCGACGCCGGCTTCCTTCAGGCGAATCGCTTCTTCGACAGCGATCTCGTCAAACGGGTTCATCGACATCTTTACGTTTGCAAGGTCGACGCCCGTCTGGTCCGATTTCACGCGGACCTTCACGTTGTAATCAATGACGCGCTTTACTGGCACGAGGACTTTCATTGTCGGATCCTCATCAATCTGGAATTATCTGAAACGGGGCAAGGCCCCGCAATTGGCAGGGGCTTGCCCCCAAAGTCGGCGCGACCATAGCGGCGCAGGGCGGGGCTTTCAATGAATTTCCGCGCTGCAAAAAAGCGATTAGAAAGCTATTCAAACCGGGAAAAACAACGGCTTACGCGCCGGGACCGCGCCCGATCAACATCAAGAACAACACCATGATCGCAATCGTGATCCCCTGGGCGAGAATGCGCAGGCGCATCAGCTTGTTGGAGTGCTCCCTGGCGAACGCGCCGCCCTTGGCGAGGGAATAGATGCCGACGCCAAGGATCGCCGCCGTCGCCAGCAGGCCGACAGGGATCAGAAAAAACACAAATGCGCTCATCGACGTCTCCGGGTTCTCAGCGCAACATAACCTTGCGCGAAGGCGAATGCACGCGGTTCGTCCCGCGCGCAATTGTCACGATTTGTTCAACTCTCCTGATGTGGCGGGCTTGGCGCAGCGTTCAGGGTTCAGGGTTTTTCGGCGGTCCAGCCATTGAGAATCTTCGAATGCCACGCCGGCAGGCGCGGTTCCGGCTCGACCGGGGCGCCCGCCGCCAGCACGATTTCAGGGTCCTCGGCCAGCATCGACAGCGGGAACGAGTTGAGCGAGGCGAGATATTGGCGCAGATCCGCGTCCGCCGGCTGTTCGACGCCAAGGCCGCCTTCCTCCGGCGCCGCCACTGAAGGCGGTTTCAGCTCGTCGACGGTGAAATCCATCCGCACGTCATAGGTCCGCTCGGCCTGATAGCGCAGCCAGCGTTGGGCGTTGTACCAGCGGGTCTTGTGCTGGTCGTCCGTGCACGTTGCAAGTTCAGGCCCGCTGGCGCCCCAGCGCCGTTCAGGGCAGTGGTAGGGATCAAAGGAAATATCCCACAACCGGTCCTGCAAATGGCCGAGATTGAGCCGCATCCGGCTGTCGTCAGAGCGCCAATAGGTGAAAGTGCATGCGTCTTTCTCGGCGACATAGGTTTCCCATAAGTCGCGTTCCAGATCGGCGCCGGCGTATTTTACGCCGGGTTCGCCGCCGCGAAAATTATCAACAAGCTCCTGGATGGTGCGGCGAAGGTCGATGAACGATACTTTCAGGCGCGCGTCGCGTGACGGCGTTGAATAGGATTCCCAAGGCCCATAGGTCCCAAAAATATTCGGCGGCAGCCGCTCAGGGTGGTCCTTCAACGGGAAGCCGGCTGAGACCGCGCTTTCAACCGCCGCCTTGCGGTCGCGCGCCGCGCCGCAGATTGTCTGCATGCCGTAACGCAATTCCTCAACCGGGTCATAGGCGAAGCCGGGCGCGGCCAGACGCCGGCGCAGATAGTCGTAAAAATCGACTTGCCGGCCTTCGAAAATGAAATCGGCATAGCGCCAGTCATGATCGGGCGTCGGGTGATTGCCGATGAATTGCTCCATCGAATAATGCTCGATTTCATCGTTTTCAGACGCGACGATGCGCCCGCCGGCATAAGAGCCGTCATCGCGCCGGCGCGCGCCCTCAAGGCGTATCGGCCGCCAGCCTTTCAGTCCGGCGCCGAGGTCGGGTTTTGCGCGCAGGAAATTCGATCCGTATACGGTGCGCGTTACGGTGCGGTCGGGGTGCGAGGCGATAACGAGAATGCGCCCGTCTTCGGTGACGTCATAAACGATGCCGACATGTCCGTAGATGTCATAGGCGAGAACGCCGGGGCGCACGGCGTCGCGGTTGATGGCCACGGGGTAAAAATCGTCAAACAGATTGCCGCCGCCCTCGTCCGGGTGGGTGCGGAACATCGCGGTCGAAACCTCACCGCCAATGCGGCCGATGAAATTTTTCGCCGATACCGGATTCGCGCCGGTCGCATCGCGGCGGAAAGTGACGACATTGCCGTTGGAGGAATAGCGTAAGTCCTCGCGCGCGCCGTCAGCGGTGCGCATACCCGCCTGATAGGAAAACGGCAGGGCGTTTTTCCAGGCGAAATAGGCGCGCAGGATATACGCCATGTCGGCGCAGTCGCCGTGGAACTCTTCGTCGTCCGGGTCGAAATACGGATTGGCGTCGACGGCGAGACAGCTTTCCAGCGAGGTGCAGGTCGAGCGGCCAATCGCCTGCACGAATTGCGCGTAACCGGTCTCGTCAGCCTCGTCCCAGGCTGTTTTCACAATACGCCAGGCGTCGCCATGATTGACCGGCGCAGGGAGTTGATCCGGGGTTTGCGCCGCAGCGGCGTTCAGGGCGACAAACGCCGCCGCCGTCAGAGCGACGGCGCGCACGCCCCATTTCCCCGCGATTCCCCTACCGAACATGGGCCAGATGTTAACGCCTGTGAACCCGGTGCGGTAGGGGATTGCGCCGGTTAATTCACCGGTAATTTCAGCGTGAGGTTCACTGATGACGCCGCGAACGGGGCAAGGGCGTGGGTTTGGCGGCCCGCCGCCCCCATCCCCGCGCTGGTGTCTTTGTCTGCTGGTCCTTGCCGGTTTCTGATCCATTCCTCGCGTGCAGCCTTTCAGGCGTATCGCCCGCGTTTCCCCGCCAAATCGAGGCATTTTTTCTGATTCCCCTGCGCTCTACCTTGCGCTAAACCGACCAGTCGGTATCATCTTGATGATGAAGCTCACAGCCAGAACCAAAATTCTCGACGCGGCGCTCGGCGCGATCCGCGAGACCGGCTATCGCGCCGCTTCGGTGGATGAGCTTTGCGCCGCGGCCGGCGTCGCCAAGGGCAGTTTTTTTCATCACTTCAAAACGAAGGAAGCGCTGGCGGTCGCCGCTGCGGCGTACTGGGGCGAGACCACGGGCGAGTTGTTTGAGCACGCCGATTATCACCGTCATGACGACCCGCTGGACCGCATTCTCGCCTATATCGACTTGCGCAAAGAGCTCGTTCGCGGCGATATCCCCGAATTCACCTGTCTTGTCGGCACGATGGTGCAGGAGGTCTATCATTCCTCGCCGCCGATCCGCGACGCCTGCTGGCGCTCGATATCCGGCCACGCGCAAACGCTCGAAGCCGACATCGCCGAAGCGATGGAAAAATTCAAGGTAAGCGGAACAACGCCGGAAAGCCTGGCGTTATACATGCAAGCCAGCATTCAGGGCGCGTTCATTCTCGCCAAGGCTGCGAACGACGCCGGCGCAGCGATCAATGTGATCGATCATCTTCGGCGCTATATCGAGATATTATTCACCAATGAACAGAAAAAGTAAGAAAGCGAGGATTCCCATGTCTTATGTCGATGGACTTCTGGTCGCCGTGCCAAACGCCAACAAGGAACTCTATACCACAATGGCGGAAGAGATGGCGCAGTGCTTCAAAAAGCACGGCGCGATTCGCGTTGTTGAATGCTGGGGCGACGACGTTCCGGAAGGAAAGGTCACGTCATTTCCGATGGCGGTCAAATGCGAGAAGACCGAAACCGTCGTGTTCTCGTGGATTGAGTGGCCGTCAAAGGCGGTGCGCGATGACGGCATGAAAAAGGTCATGGATGAGATGACGGCGAACCCCAAGATGGCGCCGGAGAACATGCCATTCGATGGCGTGCGGATGATCTTCGGCGGTTTTCGGCCAATCGTCTATGTGTGACGCGCCCAGCGCTGATTGATATCGTGGCGCACCAGCGACCGGCCGATGGGCCACAGGCTATAGCCGGCGAGTTTCAAATGCGCCCAGGCGAATGGCAGGCCGATAATGGTGATCGCGAGCGCAAGCGCGGCGAACAAATGCCCGAGCGCCAGCCACCAGCCAGCCAATACGAGCCAGACAACATTGCCGAGAAAGCCGAGCGGGCCGGTGCCGATATCTTCGCCATAAAGACGATCACGCGCGGCGGGGCGCACGCCGAACGGCCATAACGAATACATGCCGTTGTCAAACGCAGCGCGGGCGAACGGGATGCCGATAATCGTCACCACCATGATCGCCGCGGCGATAAACCAGGCGAGGGCGGCGACGGCGCCGCCGAACACCAGCCACAATATGTTCAGGATGAACGAAAGCGGGTCGAGCGCATCGTTTTCCGTCAGCGGGTGGTCTCTCAACATAGCTAAATCCCTCCTGTCGAAAACATATATAATGACCGGCAACCGGGATTTCACCGGGGGTTTGTCGCATTTACGCCTCGCCCTGTCGCAGCTTTCTCTTAACGAGGGGCGGGTTTTTGTGAAAACCCTCGCTGGTCGCGTCAACAATCTGATTAGCTGTGCCGAATATTGTTTTGCTTTCCGGACCTAGCTTTGTGATCGCGCCCTGGCACGCGCCAGAATCCCATCGATCTCCTGACGCCCCTCGGGCGTCGCGGCCCGCTTTCGCGCCAGCTCCTCGCCCCGGATCTCCAGTTCCGTCAGATCGTAACGGTCCGTCGATGTTGTATCTGACAATTCACTCGCCTTAGATGATTTTTGCTTTGCCATCCGCTATCGCCTCCTTTTTCAAAAAATCATAAGTCTGCGTGGAGTCCTCGCCACGCGTGGCGAGAAATTCCGGCTATCGACACTCCCCGGTCATGACCTCGCCGCAATCGTGCGGCGCTATAGCGCCATGAAATGGTTTGTTGCAACGCTTCTGGCGCTGGCGTGGACATTGGCTTCGACGCCGCCCGCCGCTGCACAGACGGCCGATACCGGCGCCGTGTTATCCGCCGCCGCGATTGAGCGCACCGCGCATCGCGTGGTCTATGACCCGTCTTATGTGCGCCTCGCCTATCCGATGGGTGATGTCGCGTCCGACCGCGGCGTGTGCGCCGATGTTGTCGTGCGGGTGATGCGCCGCGCCGGCTATGACCTTCAGCAACTCGTGCATGAAGACATGGCGGCGAATTTTGCCGCCTATCCCAGGCTTTGGGGGCTTAACCGGCCGGACCGGAACATCGACCATCGCCGCGTGCCGAACCTTGAAAAATATTTCACCCGCGCCGGCTGGCGACTGCCGCCCAGCCTTGATCCGCATGCGTATCAGCCGGGCGATATCGTTGCGTGGAACCTGCGCGGCGAGGAAGGCTATCTTGCACATATCGGCATGGTGACGGATCAACGCGGGCCATCGGGCTGGCCGATGGTGGTTCACAATATCGGCGCCGGCCCGCGTCTTGAAGACGTGTTGTTCGCCTGGCCGATGACAGGGCGCTATCGCGTCGCAGCGGTGGAGTGATCCAGCGCCGAACCGGCGTGCGCTTTGACAAAATCCGCCTTTTTTGCTATAAACACTCATCGGCGAGGCTGAACTCGTCGACGTCTCGTCATTCATTCAATCAACGCCGATCAAATCTCCCGCAACCTGCGTAGATGACGTATGGCTTTTGCTGCGCGGCGTTTTTCGTCATAGCTCGAAAGGAGCACGCCATGCGCACCATACCGCTTGGAAAATCAGATTTGTCCGTTTCCCGTCTTGGTTTCGGCTGCATGGGGCTTGCCGAATTTTACGGGCAGGCCTTGTCTAACAGCGACGCCGAGAAGATTCTCGACGCGGCCTTCGAGCGCGGCGTCACATTTTTCGATACGGCCGACATTTATGGTTTCGGCCTTAATGAAAGGCAGCTTTCCGGCTTTCTGAAGCGGCGTCGCAAGGATGTCGTCCTCGCCACCAAATTCGGGATCATGCGAAGCGAAACCGACCCGATGGTGCGCGGCGTGTGCAATGATCCGGCCTATATCAGGAAGTGTTGCGAGGATTCGCTGAAGCGTCTCGGGGTGGAGGCGATTGATCTTTATTACATGCATCGTCGCGACGCCGCAGTACCGGTCGAGGACAGCGTTGGCGCAATGGCCGAACTGGTGAAACAGGGCAAGGTGAAAACGCTCGGCCTGTCGGAGGTGAGCGCGCAGACGCTTCGCGCCGCCCATGCGGTGCATCCGATCTCGGCGCTGCAATCGGAATATTCGCTCGTCACGCGGGAGGTGGAGGAGAAGATGATTCCCCTTTGCCGCGAGCTTGGCGTGACGCTGGCGGCTTATTCGCCGCTCGGGCGCGGGCTGTTGACCGGACGTTTTCGCAGCGAGAAGGATTTTCCCACTGGCGATTACCGCATGGCTGGCAATCCCCGCTTTTCCGACGGTGCGCTTGAGAAAAATCTCACGCTCGTCGACAGGGTCGCAGCCATCGCAAAAGGGAAGGGCGCAACACCCGGGCAGATCGCCCTCGCATGGGTGATGGCCAAAGGCGACGATATCGTTCCCATTCCGGGCACGAAAAAGATATCCCGCCTCGACGAGAATATCGGCGCGGTCGATGTCAAACTGTCTGCCGAAGAGATGGCGGCAATTGAGCGCGCGGCGCCGCCCGACGAGGTCGCGGGTGATCGGTACGCCCCGGCGATGGCGACAACGCTTAATCAGTAAGGCCCAGCCGCTTCCTGACGCCGGCGGGCGTTTCGCCCGCAGCACGCAGCGCCGCCAGCGTCGCCGCCTCGTCGCGTTTGGCGAGGCGTTTGCCGTCCTCGCCGATGATCAGCCGGTGATGGCGATAGACCGGGCGCGGCAGACCGAGCAGCGCCTGCAACAGCGTGTGCAGATGCGCCGCCGCGCGCAGGTCGTCGCCGCGAATGACATGGGTGACGCCCTGCAAGGCGTCGTCGTGCACCGAGGCGAGGTGATAGCTCGTGCCTGAATCCTTGCGGGCGATGACGACATCGCCGAATATTTCCGGCGTTGCGTGAATTGTGTGCGCCGCGCCGCCAGTGAGAGGCTCTTCGACAAAGGAAAGGGCGTCATAGCCGACGCCGAGATGCTCGCGCGCCGCCGCGATTGATAACCGCCAGGCGAACGGCGCGCCGTCGGCAAGCAGCGAGCGTTCTTCATGCGCGGCCAGCGGCGCGCCGATGAACGCCGGGCCTTCGGGGCCGGCCGCGCCAAGATGCGGCGCGCGCGCGATCTCGTCGAGGATTTCCTTCCGGGTCTTGAAACACCGATAGACAAGACCGGCGTCGATCAGGTTTTGCAGCGCCTTCTCATAATCGGCGAAATGATCCGATTGCCGACGAACCGGGGTTTCCCAGCGAACGCCCAGCCATTCAAGGTCTTCATAAATATCGCGTTCATATTCAGGCTTGCAGCGGGTGCGGTCGATATCCTCGATCCTGAGCAGCATCCGGCCGCCTTCGGCGCGCGCGGCGTCAAATGCGGTCAGCGCGGCGAAGGCGTGGCCAAGGTGCAAGCGCCCGGTCGGCGACGGCGCGAAGCGGGTTATGAATTCCACCATGGGCGTGGCCTAACATGGGCCCATGCCGGCGAACAATCGCGGTGCGGCGGCGCTCACGCGATCCGCATCAAGATGACGCCCGCAAGGATCAGCGCGGCTGACGCGAGACGCCAGAAGCTGGCGCGTTCGCGCAGGAAGAAAACCGAAATCGCCAGCGCGAACAGGATCGACGATTCGCGCAAGGCCGCGACCGCGCCAATCGGCGCGCGGGTCATCGCCCAGATCACCAGCCAGTACGCGCCGATTGAAATCGCCGCGACCATGACCGCGAACGGCAGTTCGCGCATCAGCGGCTCGCCGCCGGCGCCCCCGCGCACGCCGAAGTAAATCAGGCCCATGACGCAGCCGTCCATGGCGAACATCCACACGATATAGCTCGACGGCGACGCCGCGCCGCGCGCGCCCAGCGCATCGACGACCGTGTACCCGGCGATGAACACCGATGTCGCCAGCGCATAGCCGACCGCCTTGCGATCAAGGTGCGCAATGGCGCCGCCTTTCGCCGACATCAGCGCGATGCCGGCGCACAAGGTGACGACGCCGACCCAGATGAACGCGCTCATCGTCTCGTGCAGCAATGCAAAGGCGGCGAATGATGACAATAAGGGCGCCGCGCCGCGGGCCAGCGGATAAACCTGGCCAAGCTCGCCGGCCGAATAGGCGCGGATGAGGAAGTGCTTATAGCCGACATGAAGGGCGGCGGAGGCGGCGATCCACGCCCAGCTTTGCGCGCCGGGAAAAGCGACGAACGGCGTCGCCGCCAGCGCCAACATTCCCTGCGCCAGCCCGAGCGTCGAGATCGTCAGGAAGCGGTCGGCGCGATCCTTGATGAGCGCGTTCCACGTCGCGTGCATGGCCGCGGCGACAAGGACGACAAGAAAGACTGCGCCAGACAAGATAACTCCGTATACGCATCGCTGGCGTCAGTGTTCGTCAGCGCCCTACGCCGCCGCGCCGCCGACGGTCAGTCTGTCGATCTTGATGGTCGGCTGGCCGACGCCGACCGGCACGCCCTGGCCGCCCTTGCCGCAAACCCCGATGCCGCTGTCGAGCGCAAAGTCGTTGCCGATCATCGACACGCGAGTCAGCACGCTCGGGCCGTCGCCGATCAGCGCGACGTTTTTCAGCGGCGCGCCAACCTTGCCGTTTTTGACGCGGTAAGCCTCGGTGCAGTTGAAGACGAATTTGCCGGAGGTGATATCGACCTGGCCGCCGGAAAAATTCACCGCGTAAATGCCGTCCTTCACGGTGCGGAGAATTTCTTCGGGGTCTTTGTCGCCGTCCAGCATGAAGGTGTTGGTCATGCGCGGCATCGGCTGGTGCGCGAAGCTTTCGCGCCGCCCATTGCCGGTGGCGGCGACGCCCATCAGACGGGCGTTGAGCCGATCCTGCATATAGCCTTTCAAAATGCCGTCCTCGATCAGCACGGTGCGAGAGGTCGGCGTGCCTTCGTCATCGACGGTCAGCGAGCCGCGGCGGCCGGTCAGCGTGCCGTCATCGACGACGGTGACGCCGGGGGCGGCGACGCGCTCGCCGATGCGGTCGGCAAAGGCGGAGGTTTTCTTGCGGTTGAAATCGCCCTCAAGCCCGTGGCCTACCGCCTCATGCAGCAGCACCCCGGTCCAGCCGGGGCCGAGCACGACCTCCATCTCGCCGGCGGGGGCGGCTTCGGCCTCAAGATTGACGAGCGCCTGACGCAGCGCCTCGTCGACCTGGGCCCGCCAGGCGTCGGGGGTAATGAAGCGGGCGTAGCCTTCGCGCCCGCCGGCGCCATGGCTGCCTGATTCCTGGCGCGCGCCGTCGCCGGCGGTGACCGAGACGTTGAGCCGCACGAGCGGGCGGAAATCGCGCACGATCTCGCCGCCGGGCCGGACGATCTCCACCGCTGACCATTCGCCGGACAGCGAAGCCGAGACCTGGCGCACCCGTTCATCCTTCGAGCGGGCATAGTCGTTAATGTCGGCGAGCAGTTTGGTCTTGGCCTCGAACGCCATGTCGTTGAGCGGGTTGTCGTCGGGATAAAGCCGGGCGTTGGTGCGCGCCGGGCCGTCGGCGATGACGCCGCCGCGCCCGGTCTTGACCGCCTGCACCGCGTCGGCGGCGCGCTTCAGCGCTTCCTGCGACAGCTCAGAGGCATGGGCGTAACCGGTTGATTCGCCGCATACGGCGCGCAGGCCAAAGCCCTGATCGATATTGTAACTTGCTGTTTTTAAACGGTTATCGTCAAAAACAAACGCCTCGGACTGGGCGTATTCCAGATACAGCTCGCCATCATCGGCGTCTTTCAACGCGTCATCAATGACGGACTGAGTGCGCGAGGGGTCTAGCCCTGAACGGGCGAAAAAGAGCGATTCGGTCATGGCGAAGAGGTAAGGCGGGCCAACGGCTTAGGCAATGGCGCCGCGGGCCGGCCATGCGACCTTTTTTCCTTCCATGGCGCGGTGACGCGACGGGCGGGAACGGCCTATAAGCGAGCCGATCCATTGACCTTTCGGCCCGGCGGCGCCACCACAATCGGCGCGTCGGGGCGGATCTGTCGGGTGTGCGTTTTTTGCGGGGCCGGCCCAGCGACGTCAGGCCGATCGAGGAAATTTGAGGGCTTCATGAAGAGAATTCTTGCTGGATTGACGGCGCTATCGGCGGCCTTCGCGGCGCAGGCGCAGGCGGCGAGCGACCTGCCGGTTGAGGGCGGGTACAAAATGCTGCCGGCGGCTTCGGCGCTGGCCGAACAGGTGCACTTTTTCCATAACGGCGTGTTGATGCCGATCATCACCGTGATTTCGCTGGTTATCCTCGGCCTGTTGATCTGGGTGGTGCTGCGCTACAACTCCAAGGCGAACCCGACGCCGCGCAAGTTCAGCCATAACACCATGATCGAGGTGGTCTGGACTGCGGTGCCAATCATCATCTTGTTGTTCATCGCGCTGTTTTCCTTTGATCTTCTGTATTCTGAAGATGTTGTGCCCGACGGCAAGCAGGTGGCGGCGCGCGGCGACGGCGCGACCACGGAATTTTCCATCGCCAATGATTTTCCGGCCTCGCGCATGGCGACGCGGCCCGATCATGTGCAGGTGTTCGTCAACGGCGCGGCGTTGAAACGCGGCCAGGATTACACGCTCGACGGCCTTGGCGACGCAACCGTGAACGTGACCATGGCCAGTGCGCCGGCGCCGGGCGCGCAAGTCGTCCTGCGCGCTGGCCGTTCGTCGGTGAATGCTTCTGATTGTCCGGCGATGAACCGGTTGCTGGGCAATTGCCCGGTGCACATCGCGCTGGCGCCGACCATGACGCTCAAGGTCATCGGCTTCCAGTGGGGCTGGACATATTCCTATCCGGATTTCGGCGATTTCGAGTTCACCGCGAACATGGTCGAGGAAGACCTCACCAAACCGGGCAAGCGCTATGAAGTCGACAACCCCATCTATGTGCCGGTTGGCGAGACCGTTCGCGTCGTCGCCACGGCGCGCGACGTCATTCACGCATGGGCTTTGCCCAATATGGCGCTGAAAATCGACGCCGTGCCGGGCCGCATCAACGAGATTTGGTTCGAGGCGGAGCGCGAGGGCGTGTTTCACGGCCAGTGTTCTGAAATCTGCGGCGTGCGGCACGCCTTCATGCCGATCGCCGTTCACGTGGTCTCGCGCCCGGAATTCGAGGCGTGGGTCGACAGCCAGCGCGAACTGGCGGGCATGGCGCCGATGTTCGGCGATCAGAGCACGGATAAATTCGCCCAGGCGGCGACGGAAGAATAAGGGAAGAGGACAACACCAATGGCGCATGCACAGACCGATCACGCGCACGAGCACGATCACACGCCGTCCTTTTTCGTTCGGTGGTTCTTTTCCACCAACCACAAGGACATCGGCACGCTTTACCTGATCTTCGCAATTGTCGCTGGCATTGTCGGCGGCGCGATGTCGGGGATGATGCGCGCCGAACTCGCCGAGCCGGGCGTGACCTTCCTGACGAAATTTACCGGCGGCGATCTCGTTGCGGCGGCGAACTTCTATAACGTCCTGATCACCTATCACGGCCTGATGATGATCTTCTTCATGGTCATGCCGGCGCTGATCGGCGGTTTCGGCAACTGGTTCGTGCCGATCATGATTGGCGCGCCGGACATGGCGTTCCCGCGGATGAACAACATCTCGTTCTGGCTGTATGTCGCGTCGGGCATCTTGATCACCGCGTCGCTGTTCGCGCCGGGCTATGGCTCGCAGCTCGGCTTCGCGGGCGGCTGGGTCATGTATCCGCCATTGTCGTCGCTGACCGGCAGTCCGGGGCCGGCGATGGATCTGCTGATCCTGGCGCTTCACCTTGCCGGCGCGTCGTCGATCCTCGGCGCGATCAACTTCATCACCACCATCTTCAACATGCGCGCGCCGGGCATGACGCTGCACAAAATGCCGCTGTTCCCGTGGGCGGTTCTCGTGACGGCGTTCCTGCTGGTGCTGTCGCTGCCGGTGCTCGCCGGCGCCATCACCATGCTGCTGACCGACCGCAATTTCGGCACCGCGTTCTTCGATCCGGCCGGCGGCGGCGATCCGCTGCTGTTCCAGCACCTGTTCTGGTTCTTCGGCCACCCGGAAGTTTACATCCTGATCCTGCCGGGCTTCGGCGTCATCAGCCACATCGTCTCGACCTTCTCGAAAAAGCCGATCTTTGGCTATCTCGGCATGGTCTATGCGCTGGTGGCGATCGGCTTTGTCGGCTTCATCGTGTGGGCGCACCACATGTACACGGTCGGCATGTCGGTGAACATGAAGGCGTATTTCGTCGCCGCGACAATGATTATCGCGGTGCCGACCGGCATCAAGATCTTCTCGTGGATCGCGACCATGTGGGGCGGCTCGATTGAATTCCGTACGCCGATGATCTGGGCGATGGGCTTCATCTTCCTGTTCACGCTCGGCGGCGTTACCGGCGTCGTCATCGCGAACGCCGGCATCGATCATTACCTGCACGACACCTATTACATCGTTGCGCACTTCCACTACACGATGTCGCTTGGCGCGGTCTGGGCGATCTTCGCGGCGTGGTATTACTGGTTCCCGAAAATGTCGGGGAAGATGTATCGCGAGTGGCTGGGCAATCTGCACTTTGCCTTCATGTTCATTGGCGTGAACATGGTGTTCTTCCCGCAGCATTTCCTCGGCCTTCAAGGCATGCCGCGCCGTTATATTGATTACCCGGAAGCGTTTGCGTTCTGGAACAAGATCTCGACGATCGGCTACGAAATCACCGCCTTTGGCGTGCTGATCTTCGCCATCACCACGTTCGATGCGTTCTTCATCTATCGTCGCAAGGCGCCCGCAAATCCGTGGGGCGAGGGCGCAACGACGCTGGAATGGACGCTGCCGTCGCCGCCGCCGTTTCACCAGTTCAACGAACTGCCGCGTTTCGACAAGGAAGCCTCTTTCCACTAACTCAGCCCGCCAGGGCCTTGAAAGACCGTGAAAATTACAACCCCGGCGGATATTCCGCCGGGGTTTTTCGTTTGTTGCGGCGCAAAAACGGGCGTGACGAAATAGACCGTCGTGAAATTGTCGCTGGCGATCAGGGTGAAATCCCGTTAACTATTTCATTGAGCGAGCAGGCGGGGGCCTGTTCGGGGTGAGGCTATTTGTAAAGATTGGGCTTAACGGAGGGGCTGATGCTCGAAACACTTCTTAACGACGTAATCGGCGTATTTAGATCAACATTCATGTCCGGCGACTGGGTCGGGCTGGGAATCGCTGCGGGGTCGGTCATCGTCGCCTCGCTGATCATGCAGCGCGGCACGCAGGTCGCATCAATGACGCTGCTGGCGCTGGTGCTTTTCGCTCTTGGCGGGTTTGTCCGCGGGGTTATCGGCGGCGCGCAGACAGAGGGCGCGGATCCGGCCGGCGCTGCGGCCGGCCAGTTCGACGCCAGCCTGTCGCAATTCTCCAGCATGCAGGCGGGTTCGCTGCTTGCGTATTTCCTCGCCTTCATGGTGTTGATCCTGGTGATCTTCCTCGTGAAGTCGGTGCTGAACCGCGGCTGATCTGACTGCTGAGTTTTTGGCGAGGGGCCGCGGGTAACCGCGGCCCTTTGTGTTTTATATGATCTTGTTTGTGCCGCGCGCGGGTTTGGGGCATAAGCGGCGCCCGATATGGAAAAAGCGACCGTGCAACCATCGCTCTACGCAGGGCCCGGAGACTATTTCGCGCTGCTGAAACCGCGCGTGATGTCGCTTGTCATTTTCACCGCCTTTGTCGGGTTGATGGCGGCGGTGGCGCACGGGACAAGCGTTCATCCCGCCCTTGCCGTTGTGTCGATCCTGGCGATTGCGGTCGGCGCCGGCGCATCGGGCGCGTTGAACATGTGGTGGGACGCCGACATCGACGCGGTGATGGCGCGCACGGCCGGGCGGCCGATTCCGCGCGGACTGGTGCCGCGCGACGAGGCGGCGGGCTTTGGCATATTTTTAAGCGCGCTGTCCGTGGTGTTGTTGTGGCTGGCGTCGAACATTGTCGCCGCCGCCCTGCTGGCGTTCACAATCTTCTTTTACGTCGTCATTTATTCGATGTGGCTGAAGCGCTCGACGCCGCAAAACATCGTCATTGGCGGCGCCGCCGGAGCGTTGCCGCCGGTGGTGGCGTGGGCGGCCGTATCGGGAACCGCGCCGCTTGAAGCGTGGGTGCTGTTTGCGCTGATTTTTCTGTGGACGCCGCCGCATTTTTGGGCGCTGGCGCTCTATCGCGAGGGCGATTACGCGCGCGCCGGCGTGCCGATGATGCCGAACGTCGCTGGCGAGGCGTCGACGAAAAAACAGATCTTCATTTACGCGATCATTCTCGCCGCCTTTGGCGTGACGCCGTTTGCGGTCGGCATGGGCGGGCTGGTCTATCTTGGCGTGTCTTCTGCGTTTGGCGCGGCGTTTGTGATCCTGGCCTGGCGCGTCCTGAAATCGCCGCCGCGCGCGAAGGATGCGCCGAAACAATTGTTCGCGTTTTCGATTTTATATTTGTTCGCGATTTTCGCGGCGATCCTCGCGGAAGATTTATGGGGGCTCTATGGCCGAAATTGACGACAACTCCGGCGAAATTGGCTCGGGCGAAATTGAGAAAAAGCGACGCACCCAGCGAAATTGGGCGATTGCGGCGATGCTATTTGCGTTCATTGTGATTATTTATGCGGTGACGATTTTGCGCCTCAGCGCCGCCGCCGGTTAAACACGCCCCGGCTGGAGCGCCGGGCGAAAAAGTGGGAACCGGTTTTTCGAGTAAACCGGCGCGAACCTTGGAAATTTAGAGTCTCTGGCGGTTCAGATTAATCGCCCGATGATCTAAACAAGCCTTCTGAAGGACTTTGATCATGTCCGACAATTCAAAGCTCACCGCGAACCAGCGCACCGCGCTTTATACAGTCGGCGCGGTCGCGGTGATGGTTGCGATGTCGTTCGCGGCGGTGCCGGCCTATAAGGCGTTTTGTCAAGTCACCGGATTTGACGGCACCACCCAGCGCGCCGCCGCGCCCGCCGATCACACGCTAGAGCGCAAGATCACGGTGCAGTTCGATGCAACGGTGGGCCAGGGCCTGCCATGGCGGTTTCACCCCGAACAGATGTCGCAAACGATAAAGGTCGGCGAATCGGCGCTGGCGTTTTACGAGGCTGAAAACCTTTCCGACCACCCGATCACCGGGCGCGCGACGTTCAATGTCGCGCCGTCCAAGGCGGGGCTGTATTTCCGCAAGATCGAGTGTTTCTGCTTCACCGAGCAGGTGCTCCAGCCCGGCGAGAAGGTGTCGATGCCGGTGACCTATTTCATCGACCCGGAAATCGCCGACGATCCCTATCTCGACGACGTTCAGACGGTCACGCTTTCCTATACATTCTTCCCCTTCGGCGATGCACAAACACCCGCCGTAACGGCTGGCGGCGCGCGCTAGCGGCCCGCCGCCGGGGAAAGGGCCTCATTGTCGCAGGCGTTGGCGGCCGGCAGGGCTTGGAAATGCCCATGGGTCAAGGCTATAGACGACGCAAACGCTCACCAATTGAGAGGGGCTCCAAAATGGCCGGCGATGAGGTCAAGCACGACTACCACCTTGTTCAACCGTCACCATGGCCGCTGATCGGCTCGTTGACGGCCGCCGTGATGATGATCGGCGCGGTTGTCTGGATGCGCTCTGGCGCAAATGAAACCGGCCTGTTGCTCGGCGGCGCCGACGCCGACGGCAAGGCGAACATTCTCGGCCTGCACGGCAACTGGCTGTTTTTTGTCGGTCTTGGCGGCGTCCTGATTACGATGTTCGGCTGGTGGCGCGATATCATCGGCGAAAGCCTGCGCGGCGAAAACACCTCGTTGGTGATCCGTCTTGGCCTGCGCTACGGCATGATCTTGTTCATCGCATCGGAAGTGATGTTCTTCGTGGCGTGGTTCTGGGCGTTTTTCGGCGCGGCGCTGTTCCCCGGCGGCTGGGATCCGATCATCCTTTCCGACGGCACGCAGATGCTCAACATGAATGGCGACCCGGCGGTGCTCGGCAATGATTTCCGCGAGCATGCAACGGGCGGCGTGTGGCCGCCAGTCGGGGTCGAGCCGTTGTCGCCGTGGGGCCTGCCGCTGATCAACACGTTGATCCTGCTGTTGTCCGGCACCACCGTTACCTGGGCGCACTATGCGATTCAGCACGACGACCAAAAAGGCCTGGTGCAGGGACTTGTGCTCACCGTCCTGCTCGGCGCGTTCTTCACCTTCCTTCAGGCGGTGGAGTACCATGAAGCGCTGACGCTCGGCATGTTCAAATTCTCCGGCGGCGGCATTTACGGCGGCGCGTTCTTCATGGCGACCGGCTTTCACGGCCTGCACGTGTTTATCGGCACGATCTTTTTGATTGTCTGCCTGCTTCGTGCGCTGGCCGGCCAGTTCACCCCTGAACGCCATTTTGGCTTCGAGGCTGCGGCGTGGTATTGGCACTTTGTCGACGTGGTCTGGCTGTTCCTGTTCGCCTTTATCTACGTCCTCGGCAATCAGGGCCTGCTATAGGAACAAGGCGGGCAAAGGGGTGGGCGATGTCAGCCGCGCCAAACGGCCTGTTACGCGTCGCCGCCTTTGCCGCATGTCTTGCGGCGGGCGGCTGTCTGGTCTCCGAAACGCCTTTATTCGATGCGGGCAACGCCCGCTCAAAGCCGCTAAAGGCGGGCCAGTATTCGATCTGTTCGTGGTCGAGCGACGACCCTGACGAGGGCGAATGCAATCCCGCTGATATCAGCGTTGATCGCAGCGGGCTCTACAAACTCAGCGTCGAGGACGACGTGGTCGATGCGCGGTTTCGCAAGGTGGCGCGCGGCGCGTGGGCGGCGCAGTTTTCCGAAGGCGGCGACGAGACGCATTATTATTTTGGCGCGCGCGAGGACGGGGTTTTCACCCTCACCATGATGTGGTGCGAAAACCTGCCGGCGACGCTGCGCGATGGGCTGGCCGCCGACGGCGATCTCGTTGTCGAGAGCGACAACAAGGTCTGTAATGTGACATCGGCGCGCGCTGTCGTCGCCGCCGCCAAAGCCTATGCGCGCGGCGAGGTTGATGGCGAGCGCATTTATCTGACGTTTGAACGGGAAGTTGCTGCGCAATGAGTTATTATCCGCCGGTTTCACCCTTCGCCGCCGGCATGGGCGGCAAATGTCCGCGGTGCGGACAGGGCGCGCTGTTCAAGTCGTTTCTGGGACTTGCGGACAATTGCCCCGCCTGCGGGCTCGACTACGCCAAGGCTGACGCCGGCGACGGTCCGGCGGTGTTCGTGATTTTCATCGTCGGCTTTGCGGCGGTGGGGCTGGCGTTCATTCTTCAGTTCGTTTTCTACGTTCCGATCATGGCGGCGTTTCTTGTCTCCGCCGCCTTCGCGCTGGCGCTCAGCATCGCGTTGTTGCGCCCGCTCAAGGCGACGCTGATCGCTTTGCAATACAAACATCGCGCGGAAGAGGGCCGGTTGCAGGAATGACTTTCCGGTTTCGCGCCGGGCTGACCATCGCAACGCTGATCGCGCTGGCGATATTGTCCGCTCTCGGAACATGGCAGCTTCAGCGCCGCGCCTGGAAGCTGGACCTGATCGCACAGACCGAACATCGCCTTGGCGCGGCGCCGATCGCGTTCGCCGATGCGCTGGCGCGCACCAGCAAAGGCGAGAATATGGAATATGCGCCGGTCTATCTCGACGGCGTATACGACAATTTGCGCGAGGCGCGGGTGTTCGGGCTTCTTGACGGCGCCGCCGGCGTTTACGTGTTCACGCCGATGACGCCGCGCAACGGGCAAGACCATGTCGTTTACGTAAATCGCGGGTTTGCGCCGCAGGCGTTCCGCGACCGGCAAACCCGTCTCGATGGCGAGATTGACGGGCCGACGCGGGTCGAGGGGCTGTTTCGCGCCAGCGAACGCCGCCACGGCGTTGACGCCATGGTCAAGCCAGCCGACGCGGCCGGCGATAATCTTTATTACACCCGCGATCCGGCGGCGCTGGCCGCCGCTGCGGGGCTGGCGACTGTGGACTATTACATCGACAGCGATGGCCGCGAGAGCGCGGCGCCGTGGCCAAAAGGCGGCGTCACCCGCCTTGAATTCTCCAACCGGCACCTTGAATACGCCCTGACGTGGTACGGGCTCGGCGCGGCGTTGATCGGGGTTTATCTGGCGTTTTCGCTGCGCCGGCGCTGACGCGTCGCCCGATCCGCCCCTTCTGCCACCGCGCCCGGTATTGAACAGGCCGCCTTCCATCAGCCGCAAAAACCGCTCATTCCGGCGCGCCGCGATTGCCAGAGGCAAATCCGCTGGCCTATACTTTATAATATAAAGTCATTTAAACTCTTGCGGTTTGGCGGAAGGAAATTCGCAGATGTCGTGGACGCCGTTGCTGGAAGCGCCTGTCATCATCCAGATCCATGCGTTTGGCGCCATGGCCGCCGTCGTTCTTGGCGTCGTCCAGATCATCGCGCCCAAGGGCGCGCTGCCGCACAAGGCGATTGGAGTTGTATGGATCGCGATCATGGCGGTGATTGCGGTGTCGTCGATCTTCATTCGCCCGGCGCTGGTCGACGGGCTGGCGTTGCATGAATGGTTCAGCCCGATCCACCTGTTCAGCCTGCTGACATTTTATGCGCTCGGCCAAGGGATATACCTGCTGGCGCGCGGCGGGGCGACGATGAAATATCACAGCCGGCCGTTTATCGGTCTGTTCATCGGCGGGCTGGTCGTCGCCGGCGTGCTTTCCTTCCTGCCGGGGCGGATCATGCATCAGGTCGCGTTTGGCGGCTGACGCGTGCGTCAGTGTGAAGAGAAAACCGCCTCGTCGACGTCAAAGAACTCCGCATCGTCAAACGGCGCGTCAAGGCTTGGCGACGGTTCTGTGAACCAGCGCGGGCCCGAAGCGGTCATGAAGAAATGGTCTTCAAGGCGCACGCCGAACCGGCCGGGCACGACGATCATCGGCTCGTTGGAAAAACACATGCCGATGTCGAGCGGCGTCGCGTCGCCGCGAACGAGGTTCGGCGCTTCGTGTATGTCGAGGCCGATGCCGTGGCCGGTGCGGTGGGGCAGGCCGGGCAGGTCATAGTCCGGGCCAAACCCGTTCGCGACAAGGCTTGCGCGCGCTGCATCGTCTACGGATGAACACGCACGGCCAAGCTGGGCCGCGTCGAAGGCGGCGGCCTGCGCTTCTTTTTCGGCGGTCCAGACGGCGCGCACTTCCTCGCTCGCCTCGCCGAACACATAAGTGCGGGTAATGTCTGAATTATAGCCGCCAACGGCGCAGCCGGTGTCGATCAGCACGACATCGCCCTCGCGCAGGGCGCGGTCGCCCTCGCCGCCATGGGGCAGCGAGGTGTCTTCGCCGAAAGAGACGATGCAAAACGTGCTCGGCCCGCCGGAAAGCGCGCGGTGTTCGGCGTCGATGAGCTGCATGACTTCCGACGCCATCTGGCCGGGATAAAGCTGCGCATGGGCGCGGCGCTGCACCTCCAGCGTGATGTTCTTGGCGTGTTGCATCAGCGCGATTTCCGCCGGCGACTTGCAGCGACGCAGGCGGTTGATCATCGCGCCGGCGTCGGTGAGGTTTTCGTCGGCGAATTCGCCGCGCAGGCCGCGATAGGTGAACAGCGCCATCTGGTCGTCGAGGCCAAGCGTCGCGTTCGCGCCGACATGGCCGGCGATCAGCGCGTAGGGGCTTTCTTCTTCCTGCCAGGTCAGGATCTCGCCGGGAATTGCGACAAGGCTCGATACCTTGTCGAGTTCAAACCGCGGCGCGATGTAATCGACGCGCTCGCGGCTGACGATCGCGCCGACAAAGCGTTCCGACGGGCGCCACGCAACGCCGGTGAAATAACGAAGGCTCGACGTCGCGCCGAGAACGACGGCGTCGGTTTTGTGCTTTTCCATGTCGGCGCGCAGGGCGGCGAGGCGCGCCTTGCGCTCCATCACGCCGATTGGCGGGGGCCTTCTCGTCGTCATAAAAATCCAGTCGGCTGAACGTACGAAATTGCGGGGGTTTATTCGTCCCGCAATTTGCGATCATACGCCGAAACCAGCGTCAGGTAAGGGTTTACCTTGGTGAAAAGCGGGTCTTCGCCCGGCGCGGCGACATAGTTTTCATACATCTCGAAATGCAGATGGGTCGTGGTCGGCACGCGCGTCCCGTCGGACTTGAAGAAATCGTTCGAGATCAGGCCGATGCGCTGGCCTTTGATCACGTCCTCGCCTTCGGTCACTTCCAGCGCGCCCATGTTGAGATGCAAATAGTTGTAGATCGTGCCGTCTGCGGTCTGAATCGTCACCCAGTGGCGGCGCACGTCGATGACCCTTCCGTCCTCGACCGCGACCGCCCAGTGCACGTTTTTGGCGCAACTGTGCGGGCGGATATCGAGCCCCTCATGGCCGCCGCCGGGGCACATCGGCTGGGTGCGGCTGCGCTTTTCGCAGAACGTGTCCTGCCATGGGTACTCGTAATTGCGCGCGTCGCACTGGCCGCCCTCCATGCCGTTGACCGAGCCGAGCCCGCCGCCATAGCGATAGACCTGACTGTTGAGATAAACCGGGTCCTCGGTCGGAAAGCCGATATCAGGGCGATAAACGGTGTTGTCGGCGAAGCCGGGGCCTGAGCTGGGCAGCAACTCGCCGACCGGCAGATAGCTGAACACATTGCCGTCGCTATCGGTCAGTTCGGCCGGTTCAGCGGGGGGCGGCTCTTCGGGCTCTTCTGGTTCATCCACCGGCTCATCGACGGGAAGTTCCGGCTCCGCCGCATCATCGTCCGCAGACGGAGGGTCAGCAGGCTCGTTGATCGCCGGCGGCGCGCCGGCGCCGTCAAGCGAGGGATCGCCTTTTTCAATCCAGAACCAGGCGGCGAGGATGAACGCGGCGATGAGAATAATCGCGACGAGAATATTGGCGGCGATATTGCCGCGCTGAAATTTGCGCGCGCTCATTGGCGGTCTCCCGCGCCGGGGTTGAGCAACGACATCTTCGAGGCGAGGGCGACGATATACTCGTCACCGGCGCAGCGCGCATCGCCGTCAGGGTCGTCGCACATCAAAGACAATACATAGCCGCAGCCATATTTGCTGAACGAAATATCCGTCGACAATTCGCTGCGTGTAATCAGGTAAGGCGCATCAAGCCCCGGCAGGACGGTGCGCGATTTGCGCATGGTGTCGAACTTTACCCTTGCCGCGCGGGCGTCGCCGACCACCAGCTTGCGCCGCGCGCCGGACATGCGCATCGCAACCCCCGGCGCGACGTCGCCAATCGCTGAATATGTGTCGGTCTGTCCGTATATTTTAAGGGTGTTTGCAAGATCCGCTGATTCCGGCACAAGCACCGGCAGCACCGGGCGCGCCACCTCGCGCGCATCGGCGAGTTGATATGCGCTGGGCGAAGAAACCCGCACCCCCGGCGCGCGAGGAAGAACCGCGGTTACGGTTTGTGAGCGCGAAACGTCAAGACGGCGGGTCGTGTCGATGCTGGTTTGAACCTCCGTCCACTGAACGCGTGAGCCGATGACTTCGCTTGCGTTCTGGCCGACCGGCGGCGGGTCTATGCGCGGGCGCGTAATGGCGTCGGCTTCAAGCCGGGCGCGTAAGGCGTCGGCGCTTGCAGTTTCGGATTGCGGATCGCGCGTCTGCGCAGAGGCGGCGGCGCCGACAATGGCGAGGGCCGCCATTCCCGCGAGCGCCTTTGCGGCCGCGGCGCGCGACATGCGTATCCTGATCAGGTGTTTTTTGCTCATGTCCATCCCCACGCGGGCAGGCGCCGATAAACGCCGCACCCGGAATTTTGCGCGCCCGGAGTTTCGCATTCAGGGGCGCGCACCCCGCAAAAGTCTAACGCAGGAAAAAGCCCTGAGTCTATCGGGCGTCGAGTTTGAACTCGATCCGCCGGTTCTGGGCCAGCGCACCGGCGGAATAGCCCGAAACCAGCGGCCATTCCGAGCCGGAGCCGGTCGCCATCATCCGCTTCGCCGGCACGCCGCGTTGCTTGAGATAGTTGACGACGGCAATCGCGCGCTGCGCCGACAGATCGAGGTTTGAATCGAACCGCGCCATGCAGGACGGGCCAAGCGGCGCGGCGTCGGCGTGGCCGTCGACCCGCAGCACCCACGCGATCTCCGAGGGGATGTCGTCCTGAATATCGAGCAGGATCGAGGCAAGCTTGTTCAGCTCCAGCTTGCCGGGCTCGCCGATGGTCGCCGAACACGAACTGAAAAGAATGTCGCTTTCAAAAATGAAGCGGTCGCCGACGACCTTGATGTCGGTGCGGTCGCCGAGCGCGGCGCGCAGCGCTTCGAAAAAGCGCGAGCGCACTTCCTGAAGCTCCTGCACCTTGCGGGCGAGGGCGGCGTTGAGGCGCTGCGACAGGTTTTCAATCTGCGCCTGCTGCTCAATGTCTTTCGCTTCCGCCGCGTCGAGCGCTTCTTGCAGGCTCGCCAGTTGTTTGCGCAGCGCGGCAAGCTGGGCGTTCAACGTTGCGATCTGCGATTTCTGATCCTCGCTGAGCGCTTTTTCCGCTTCCAGCTCTTCGGCCGAGGCGGCGACGGCGGCCTGGCTGGTCGCCAGCGCAGCGGTCAACGCCGCAAGTTCGGTGTCCTTGTCGGAGATGGTGGATTCCAGCGCCAGGATCTGCGCCTGCAACTGGTCTTTTTCAGACTGCGCAAGGCCAAGTTGTTCAGCCAGTTCGTTGATGCGCGCCGTCAGCCGCGCCAGTTCGGAATCCTTGGTCGCCAGTTCGTCCTTCACCGAGGTCAGCTTGGCGCCGAGATAGAACTGGCCGACGACGAAAATCGACAGCACGAACATCAGCACCAGGAGCAATGTCGACAGCCCGTCGACAAAGCCGGGCCAGATATTAGCCTCGGAAGAACGCCGGCGCCGCGCCATGCCGCTACTCCTTGCCGCCGGCGCGGATGATGGTGCGGTTTAGCGCGCGTATTTCGTCTTTCAGCTCCGCCATCTGGCCCGACTGGGCTTTGATCGCGGTCTCGGTGTTGGCGGCCAGCGCCGCCTCCAGTGAGGCGAAGGCGTGCGCAAGGTCGGCGCCGTCATAACCGTCAGCCGCCAGATTGGCGCCGTCGCTGCGGGCGATGGCGCGGGTCTCGGTCATGCCCGCCAGCCAGTCTTCGAGGTCGGTGTAAAAGCGGCCCTGCGCCTGGCTGGCCTGTAGGTCGAGAAAGCCGACGATGAGCGAGCCGCCAAGGCCGAACAGCGAGGACGAGAACGCCGTGCCCATGCCCGACAGCGGCGCGGAAAGATTGGCGATCAGTTGCGCAACGGCGTCTTCGGCTTCGCCCGTCGTCGTCAGCCCGTTAATGGTGTCGGCGACGGCGTTGACGGTGTGCAACAGGCCCCAGAACGTGCCGAGCAGGCCGAGAAAGACGAGCACGTTGCCGATATAGCGGCCCATCTCGCGCCCCTCATCCATCCGTGTGCCAATTGAATCGAGGATGGAACGCGTCGTTTCCGGCGACAGCCGGCCGCCGCGCTCATCCGCATCAAGCAGAATTTTGGCCATTGCGCTGATGAGCCCCGGCGCGCGCGGCAGGCGCGCCCGGCGCGGGTCGACGGTTTCCCGGAAAGCCTCAACCCAGCGCACGGCCGGCGAGACGATGCCGGCCTGGCGCAGATGGTAAATCACGCCGATCGCCAGCACGGCGAGGATGAGCCCGTTCAGCGCCCGGTTGGCGTTAAAGGAATCAACGAGAAGGGTTGTCGGCTGCGGGCTCCATGGCGACAGGTAATAGATGACCGCGCCCACGATCATCAGGAATATGATCATGTTGAGAATGTAAGATCCCGGCCGTGCAAATTTCACTGACCGTTCCAACCGCCGCGACATCGCCGCCCCCTTCTACTCAATCGACCAACCCTACTTGGCGGTAACCATAGGTGAAAAGTCCCGCGCCGTGAATGCGATGCATACGCCGGGCCGGTCTTATCCGCCCTACAGTCGCCTCCGCGCCACGCCGCTTGCGGGCGGCCTCAACACGACGCCGCGCTTGCGTGCATCATGTGCGCATTTAAGTGAAATCGCTAATTGTTTTGGGGCCGCAACTAAAAGGCGCAAAAAATGCTCAGAATTTGCGCATAAATTGCGCTTTTATGTTGACAACCAAAATGATTATGACAGATTGGTGACAATTCAATTACAGCGGGATGACGGTCCCGGCGAAAAGGATCTCATATGATGAAAATTATTGCACGACTGGCGGCGTTGGCCGCTTCCGCCTTCGCGATGGCCGGCGTGGCGCTGGCGATGGATTTCGGCGACGCTCCGGCGGATTACGAGGATCAGGCGCGCGCCTATGTGGAGAGCCGGCTGGAAGACCCGCGCGCCGCGCGCTTCCAGACCGTTGGCGAGCCTTACCAGGTTTACGCCGATGTCGCCGGCTATGAGGCGCTGCCGGGCTGGGGCGTCGACGTGCGCGTCAAGTCGCGGCTTCCTTCGGGCAGCTATGGCGCTACGGAATCGCTGACCGTGATCTTCATCGACGGCGACCCGGTCGCGCTGGAAGAAGACGCCCAGAGAATCGCTCGCCTTTAAAGAGAATCGCCCGTCTTTAATCGACTTCGCTGACGGAAACGGAACGCCGCCCTACGGGGCGGCGTTTTTGTTGGCGCCATAATCAGCCGCCGCCCTTGCTCTTTGCAGGAAAAAGCGCCAAGTGACGCGGTCTTTCCCGCAAAGCAGCAAAATTTATGACCGCGACCGACGCCAGCCTTCGCAATATCGCCATTATCGCCCATGTCGACCACGGCAAAACCACTCTTGTCGACGCGCTGTTGCGCCAGTCAGGGGCGGTGCGCGCCAACACCGAAATGGCCGAGCGCGCCATGGATTCCAACGACATTGAGCGCGAGCGCGGCATCACCATCCTCGCCAAATGCACCAGCGTGTTGTGGGAGCGCGGGCCCGCGCCGGTGCGTCTCAATATCGTCGACACGCCGGGCCACGCCGATTTCGGCGGCGAGGTCGAGCGGATCCTCTCCATGGTCGATGGCTGTTTGTTGCTGATCGACGCCGCCGAAGGACCGATGCCGCAAACCAAATTCGTGCTGTCAAAGGCGCTGGCGCTGGGCCTGAAGCCGATCGTCGTCGTCAACAAGGTCGACCGGCCGAACGCCGACCCCGACGAGGCGCTCAATCTTGCGTTCGACTTGTTCGCCGCCCTCGGCGCCAATGACGAACAGCTCGACTTCCCGGTGGTCTACGCCTCGGGTCGCGACGGCTGGGCCGATCTGACGCTTGACGGCGCGCGCGAGGATTTAACGCCGCTGTTTGAAAAAATCGTCGAGCATGTGCCGGCGCCGCGCCTTGAAGACGGCGCGCACGAAAAGCCGTTTCGGATGCTGGCGACGACGCTTGAGGCTGACCCCTATCTTGGCCGTATTCTCACCGGCCGGGTGCTTGCCGGGGCGGCGCGCCCCGGCGTCACCATGAAGGCGCTTGGCTCCGACGGCGAAGAAATTGAACGTGTACGGATTACCAAGGTGCTGGCGTTTCGCGGCCTCAAGCGCCAGCCTGTCGACAGCGCCGGCCCCGGCGACATCGTCGCGCTCGCCGGGTATTCCGACGCGTCGGTCGCCGACACGCTCTGCGATCTTGAAAACGATGTCGTCATCCCGGCCCAGCCGATTGATCCGCCGACCCTGTCGGTGACGCTGTCGGCGAACGACTCGCCGCTGGCGGGGCGCGAGGGCGACAAGGTGCAAAGCCGCGTCATTCGCGACCGGCTGTTGCGTCAGGCCGAAGGCGATGTCGCCATTCGCGTCACCGATTCCCCCGATGGCGACGGCATGGAGGTCGCGGGCCGGGGCGAGCTTCAGCTTGGCGTGCTGATCGAAAACATGCGCCGCGAAGGCTTTGAGCTTTCCGTGTCGCGCCCGCGCGTCGTCACCCGCACCGAAGACGACGGCACGGTGCTTGAACCGATTGAAGAGGTCGTCATCGACGTCGACGAGGATTTCTCCGGCGTCGTCATTGAAAAGCTGACCCGGCGCAAGGCCGATCTCGCCGAAATGAAACCGTCCGGCGGCGGCAAGGTGCGTCTGGTGCTGCACGCGCCGGCGCGCTCGCTCATCGGCTATCATGGCGAGTTTTTGACCGACACCCGCGGCACCGGCGTGATGAACCGCAGCTATCTCAAACACGCGCCGCACAAGGGCGCGATTGAGGGGCGGCGCAACGGCGTTCTCATCTCGACCGATGACGGATCAAGCGTGCCTTATGCGCTGTGGTATATCGAAGAGCGCGGCGTGTTGTTCATCGGCGCCGGCGAGGCGGTGTATCAGGGCATGATCATCGGCGAAAACGCCAAGGATGACGACCTTGACGTCAACCCCCTCAAGGGCAAGAAGCTCACCAATATCCGCACCACGTCGAAAGACGAGGCGGTGCGCCTGACGCCGCCGCGGCGGCTGAGCCTTGAACAGGCGATCGCCTATATCGACGAAGACGAACTGGTCGAGGTGACGCCGAAATCCATCCGTTTACGGAAGAAAGCGCTATTGCCGCATCTGCGCAAGAAGCGCGCGAAGGAAATGGCGTAAGCAGCGATCACGCATGAAGGAGGCCGCAAGCATGGCGGCGAAAATCACCGAGGCCGAGCGCGACGAATTTCTGAAACGAGCCGCCGGCTGGTCGCTTGCCCGCGACGGCGCGGCGATTGTGAAAAAGTTTGAGTTCGCCGATTTCAACGAGTCGTTCGGCTTCATGACGCGGGTTGCGCTGGCCGCCGACAAGGCAGACCATCACCCGGAATGGTCGAACGTCTACAACCGGGTGGAGATTTTGCTCACCACCCATGACGCCGGCGGGCTGACGGCGCGCGATCTCGACCTCGCCGCGTTTATCGACCGCGCCGCCAATCGTTAACGCGGCGGACGGAAAAGTGGGTGGCGATTGCGGTCAAAACCGGCATCGGTCACAATTACGCCGCGCGGGCGCCTTTCTCGCGCCCGCCAAAGCCGGTTAGGAAACCCGCTCAACCGCCCGGCGCGCCGGGTCCCGAGGCATGGGGAAAGAGAAAAATGGCCACGATTGCACTGGTAGACGACGACGAAAACATCCTGACATCCGTATCCATGGCGCTGGAGGCCGAAGGGCACACGGTCAAGACCTATGAAGACGGCGCCAAGGCGCTTGCCGACATCAACGCGACGCCGCCGGATCTGGTGGTCTCCGATATCAAGATGCCGACCATGGACGGGATGGAGCTGCTGCGCCGCATCCGTCAGGATTCCGACCTGCCGCTGATCTTCCTCACCTCCAAGGACGAGGAGATCGACGAAGTGCTGGGCCTGACCATGGGCGCGGACGACTACGTCAAAAAGCCGTTCTCGCAGCGCCTGCTGCTGGAGCGGGTGAAAGCGGTGCTGCGCCGACGCCAGGCGGCGGCGATGCCGACCAAGGAAGAGGAAAAGCAGATCATCCGCCGCGGCGAGCTGACGCTCGACCCGATGCGCCACGCCTGCTCATGGCAGGGCAAGTCGGTGACGCTGACGGTCACCGAATTCCTGATCCTTGAATCGCTCGCCCAGCGGCCGGGCTTTGTGAAAAGCCGCGACGCGCTGATGGATGCGGCCTATGACGATCAGGTTTATGTCGACGACCGCACCATCGACAGTCATATCAAGCGCATCCGCAAGAAATTTCGCGTCGTGGACGGCGAATTTGACTCAATCGAAACGCTTTACGGCGTTGGCTACAAATACAAGGAAAGCTGATCGGGCATAGCTGATCGGACTTATGGGTGAAGGGGGCCAATGACGGACAGGGCGGCCAAAAAAGGTCGGCGGCGATCCCCGTCTCATCTCAATGCGCGCGTGGCCGTTTCGCGGTTGACGCTGACGATCGTGCTCGCCAATCTCATCGGCCTTGTCATCTTGCTGGTCGGCTCGCTCGGCGTCACCCAGTATCGCGACGGGCTTGTCGTCGCCAAGCTCGAAGGCGTGCGCCCGCAGGCCCAGATCATCGCCGACATTCTCGCCCAGGTCGCGGTCGACGAGACCGCGTGCGCGCCGGTGTTCGCCGACGATGCGGCGGGCGAGGGTTCAACCGTATGCGGCTTGCGCCTTTCCGAACAGGACGTGCGCGAGGTTTTCAACCGGGTGTGGGACAGCTTTGAAGGACGGGTACGGATTTTCGCCGCCCCGGTCGATTATGAAACCCCGATAAACGACGCCGGCGCGCTGCTGCTTGAGGATGTGCGCCTGCGCGCCGACGAAATCGTGGTTGAGAACCTGCCGCCGCTGGAAAGCGACGGCGCCGATAACGCCGCGTTCAAACTGATGAACGCGGCGCAATCCTTCCTTACACGGTTTATGACCGGGCGGTTCCGCCGCGAGGCGGCGCAGCTCACCATTGAACATGAATTGAACCAGGCGCTCGCGTCGTCGCCTTTCGCCAATGAACGCGGCGCCGCGTCAGTGCGGTTCAACGAAGATGGCGAGCTTGTCGCCTCGGTGTCGGTGCCGATCCGCCGGGTGCAGGCGATATACGGCGTCGTCACGGCGGAGATCGGCGGCATCGAAGACCTCGTTTCCGAAGCGCGGCTGGCGATTTTGCCGTTTTTCGGGCTGGCCTGCGCCGCCGCGATCATGACCTCGCTGATGCTGACCGCCGCCATCGCCCAGCCGATCCGGCAATTGGCGATCGCCGCCGACAAGGTTCGCGAAAGCATTTCGGCGGCGGCGCGTGCGCGCATTCCCGACTTCACCCAGCGCCATGACGAAATCGGCGAGCTTTCCGGCTCGCTGCGGGCGATGACGCAGGTGATCTATACCCGGATGGAGGCGATTGAAAGTTTCGCCGCCGACGTGGCGCATGAGTTGAAAAATCCGCTCACCTCGATCCGCAGCGCCACCGAAACCCTTGAGATCGCGACCAAGCCGGAAGCGCGCGACAAGCTGATGGGCGTCATTAAAAAAGACGTCGCGCGCATGGATCGTCTGATTACGGACATTTCAAACGCCTCGCGGCTTGACGCCGAGCTGGCGCGCGAGGCGCGCGAGGCGGTGGATTTGCGGAAGCTGCTCGCCGACATCGCCGAGATTTATCGCGCCACCGCCAAGGACGGCGCGGTGCGCGTCGATTACGATCCGTCAGGCTCGCCGGTTTATCTGTTCGGCAATGCCGGCGCGCTGGGCCAGGTGTTCCGTAATCTGATTGACAATGCACGCTCTTTCTCGCCGCCGGGCGGGAGGGTGCGGGTGACGCTGATCGCGCCGGGCGAACGCGACCGGCGCGTGGTCGTTTACGTCGACGATGACGGGCCGGGTGTGCCGCCGGACACGCTGGAAAAGATTTTCGACCGGTTCTACACCAAGCGCCCGGTCGGCGCGGCGTTCGGCAACAATTCCGGGCTTGGCCTCGCCATTTCGCGCCAGATCATCGCCGCCCATGGCGGCGACATTCATGCGGAAAACCGTATCGACGACGGCG
The DNA here is from genome assembly GCA_041398145.1 of Parvularculaceae bacterium. GTDB lineage: Bacteria > Pseudomonadota > Alphaproteobacteria > Caulobacterales > Parvularculaceae > Amphiplicatus. The sequence continues at coordinate 151,990 of JAWKVF010000004.1, forward strand.
GCGAGACGCTTGGCGCGCGGTTCGTCGTCGACCTGCCGGCGGCCTGAACGGATGGTCAGCGAGGCTGAGAAAACGCTGATTCACGCCGTTGCGCTGGCGGCGGCGGTTGATGCTGACGGGCCGCTTTGCGGGGTCTTGCTGCTGGGCGAGGCCGGCGCCGGCAAATCGTCGCTGGCGCTTGGGTTTATTGAAACATGCCCGTGGCGGCGCTCGGCGCTGATCGCCGACGACGCGGTGCTGCTCGCCGCCAAATCTGGCGGCCTGGTCGCGCGCGCGCCGCAGACGATCACCGGGCTGATTGAAATTCGCGGGTTTGGGCCGGCGTCGGTGCGCACGGCCCCGCCGACGCGGCTCTGGGCCGCGTTTCGCCTATGCGATGACGGCGAGCGCACGCCCGAGCCCGAGGTTTACGCGCCGATCCCCGGCGGCCCGGCGCTTGCGGCCTATCCGTTCCGCTATCATGGCGAGGCGGCGATTGCGCCGCACCGGCTGCGGCGGATTATCCGGTCGATTGTGGGTGGACAAAATTGGCGATGCAGGCACGATAGCAGATCGCATCTGGGCATGGCGGAGTAACAATGATTGGGCTGGTGATCGTCACACATGGGCGTCTGGCGGAAGAATTCGTCGCCGCGGCGGAGCATGTCGTCGGGCCGCAGGAAAAGATTCAGGCGGTTTCAATCGGCCCCGACGACGATATGGAAAAACGGCGCGGCGACATTCTTGAAGCCGCGCAGTCGGTAGACGACGGCGACGGCGTCATCATTCTCACCGACATGTTCGGCGGCACACCGTCAAATCTTGCGATTTCGGTGATGGAAAAAGCCAACGCCGAAGTGATCGCCGGGGTCAACCTGCCGATGCTGATCAAGCTGGCGTCGATCCGCGCCGACAAACCGCTGGCCGAAGCGGTGGCGGCCGCCCATGACGCCGGGCGAAAATATATCAACGTCGCGTCATGGGTGTTGTCGGGCGAAACCTCGGAATAGGAAGGTCTAGCGGTTGGCGGACCAGCCCCAAAACCATGACGGCGCGGTCTCGCGAACGGTGATCATCCTCAATCAGCGCGGTCTGCATGCGCGGGCGTCGGCGAAGTTTTGCGCCGTCGCCGCATCGTGGGACGCCGATGTGCGCGTCACCAAGGACGAGTTCACCGTTGGCGGCAAGTCGATCATGGGGCTGTTGATGCTCGGCGCCGGGCGCGGGGCGGAAATCACCATCAGCGCCGCCGGCCCGCAGGCGCAAGAAGCGGTTGAGACGCTGACGCGCCTTGTCGCGGAAAAATTCGGCGAAGACGAATAGCGCCAATCAGAGCGGTGTTTGCGCCGCCGCACTTTTCTGCGGCGTCTCGGCCACCAGATCGCGATAGGCGCGCCAGCTTGCAAGGCCAAGCAGCGGAATAATCACCGTGAACGCTAAAAACCCGGTCGGGGCGGCGGCCAGCAGCAGGACGACGATGATCGCGGCCCACAACAGCATGGGCGCGAAATTTTCTCCGACCACGCGCAGGCTGGTGAAGGTGGCGGCAAAAACATTCGTGCGGCGGTCAAGAAGCATCGGCGCGGAAACGACGACAAGGCAAAACGTCAAAAACGCGACGGCGCCGCCGGCGATGGCGCCGCTGATCAGCATCGTATGGCCGTCTTTGGTATGCAGCGCGAAATTGACGAAATCATCAATCGTGGCGTGGAACTGATAAGTCGACAATCCGTAAACGATCTGTGCGATGCGCGTCCAGAACAGGAAGATGATGAGCAGCGCCAGACCGAGATAAAATACGTCCTGACGCAACGCCGGGTGCACGAACAGAACGCGATCAAGGGTCGGGCGCTCGCCATGCTCGATCATGCGCCCGCCCTCGTAAACGCCCATCGCCAGTATCGGCGCGATGAAAACGAAACCGCAAGTGAGCGCAATCACCCAGAACGCCGCGTCGGTCGCAACGAGGGCGTAGCAAAGGCCGAACGAAAACAGCGCGATGACGCCGCCATAAGCAAAAAACACAATCGGCGCTTTCATCAGGTCGCGCCACGCGCCGGCGAGCCATGAAAACGGTGCGGAAAAAGATACCTTGTTAACGGCCGGCAGGCCAACTGACCCGGACATGAGCGTCTCCCTGTTCTCGCGCAGCTCGCTTTCGCCACAATCGAGCATAGGCTTGCGTCGCGCGGTTGAGCCAGATCAAATTGCGCGCACGCCCGAAAACCAAAGACGCTTCGCCTTTATTTGGCCGCGGGGGCGTGAGAAAACGCCTTTGATATCGCCGAGAGAGAAAATGACGCGAACACGGGTTTTGATATCACGCCGCACGGTGATCGCCGGCGCCCTCGCGGCCCCGCTTGCGGCGCCATTGGCCGGGTGTGCAACTGCGCCGGCGGGCGGCGGCGATTTCGCCGCGGTCGAGGCGCGCCTTGGCGGGCGGCTCGGCGTCTTCGCCCATGATCTTGAAACCGGGCGAAGCTTCGCGCGCCGCGCCGATGAGCGTTTCGCGATGTGCTCGACGTTCAAATGGGCGCTGGCGGGGCTGATCCTTCGGGCGCGCGATGAGGCGGCGCTCTCGCTTGACGATCCTGCGCCCTATGGCTGCGACGATCTCGTCTCATATTCGCCGGTCACTGAACCCGCGCTTGGCGAGGGGCGGGCGATGACCATCGGCGAGGTGTGCAATGCTGCGGTGACGCTCAGCGACAACACCGCGGCGAATTTACTGCTGGCCCGGATCGGCGGCCCGCAGGGCTTCACCGGGCGCCTGCGCACGCTTGGCGATGACGTCACCCGGCTCGACCGGTGGGAGACGGCGTTGAACGAAAACCTTCCCGGCGATCCGCGCGATACGACGACGCCGCGGGCGATGACCGCGTTGTTGCAGCGGTTTATCGCCGGCGACGCGCTGAACGATCTTTCACGCAAACAACTCGCGGACTGGATGATCGCCGCGAAAACCGGGGGCGCGCGGTTGCGCGCCGGCCTGCCGCCGGGATGGGTTGTCGGCGACAAGACCGGGACCAGCGGCAATGGCGCCAATAATGATGTCGCGTTTGCGCTCCCGCACGGTGAAGACGACCGCGCGCCGATACTGATCGCCAGCTATATCAACGCGCCGGACGCGGACAGCGCGGCGGCCAACGCCGCACACGCCGATGTCGCCCGCCTGGTGGTCGAGCAGTTTATCCGTTAGCGGATTATCGCGCGCGCCAGCGCCAGGCCGATCTGCTCTGGCAGGGGTTCGCTGACATTGGCGGTGACGATCACCGCCCATTCGCCGTTCGACTCCATCAGCGCGCTGACGCCCGGCGCGCCTCCGGCGACGCCAAGCGGCGTCATATTGCGTTCGCCCGACGCGCCGCCGCCGCCCAGCACGAAGGCGGTCATTTCCGGGCCGAGAATTTTTCCCTCCCGCAGCGCATTGTCAAAAGCGAGCAGGTCCAGCGCCGTGGAATAAGCGCCGCCGGCGCCGCTGCCGGCGTTTCCGTGCTGGTCCTGCACAGTGACGTAAGGCGTGTCGGGGCCGTCGCTGCGGCCATAAATCCGCGCCGCGCCGTTGGGAAGATCGGCGGCGTTGAAATATCCGCTGCGGGTCATGCCGGCGGGCGCGAACACCGTGCGTGCGACAAAGTCTTCAAACGGTTCGCCCGACAGCCGTTCGACGATCTCGCCAAGCACGACATAGCAGCCATTGCAATATTCGCGGTCTTCGCCGGGCGCAAAGCTCGGGCGGCGCGCTGCGACAAACGAGTAATAATTGTGGTTTGACGCAAAGGCTGATTTGTCTGCGGCTTCAAATTCCGGCGAAAAAAAGTCTGAAACGCCGGCTTCCATATCAATCAGTTGACGGATAGTTGCGGCGCGCGTTTCGTCTTGCGGATAATCCGGCATCACCTCGCCGATTGTCGTGTCGGGCGACAGGAGGCCGTCTTCAATCAGGCGCGCGATGGCGGTCTTGGTGAACGCCTTGCCGATAGAGGCGATGTTGAAACGCGTTTGCAGATCGTTCGGCGCGTCGGCGTCGCGGTCGGCAAGGCCGTGGGCGCGCTCGACATAAGGCGCCCCGTCATGCGCAATTATGATCACGCCGGAAAAATCCTCATGGTCGAGATAAGGCGCCAGCCATTGATCGAGGGCTTCGCCCATCGCCTCGGTGCTCATGCCGGCGTTCATGGCGGGCGCCGGCACGCCGGGGCCGGCTTCCATCTCGCCGCCGCCCGCTTCGGCGTTGATCTCGATACGCTCGATCCTGCGCTGCGGCGTTTCATCGAAAATGAAAACAAAATCCGCGACTGGGCCGCGCGCGCCGGCGACACTGACGCTCAGCACGCCGTCATCGTCGCTGATGTCGCGAACCTCAAGCGCGCCGAAATCGTTTGCAATCATGGCGACGAATTCGGCGCGGTCCTCAGGCGAGCGCGCGGCGAGAAATTCCGCCGTGTAATTTTCCTGCGCGGCGGCTTCATACGCTGTTGCGTCGCCGGCGGAGAGGGCCTCGATCATCGCCATGGCGCGCTGTTCCATAAGCACGGAGGGGCTTTCCCCGGCGGTCGCGGCGGTTTGCGCCGCACTTGCGTCCTCGCGTGTTTGCGCGCGCTCGCAGGCGCCGGGCGCGATGGCGCACAGCGCGGCCGCGGCCAGCAGGGCGTTTCGTTTCTGGGACATTGATCCTCCGGAAAGGGTTCGCGGTTGTCGATTTTTGCAGTGTAGGCCCGCCCAGGCGAAGTGAAAAACGCCTTAGCTTAGAGCCCCGCCGGCGGTGTCCTGCACGATGACTGGCTGGCCGTCGCGCAGGCGTTCGCCGCCGCGCACCACGACGCGGTCGCCGGCCTTGATCTCGCCGATCACTTCGATGAGATCGCCGTCGGCGGCGCCAAGTTCGACATCGACGCGCCGGGCGTTGTTCTCTTCGTCGATCTTGAAAACGCTGACGCGGTCGGCGCGCAGGATCAACGCGTCGCGGTTGACGGTGACGGCGGGCTTCGGCGCCGAACGCGGCAGGCTGACCTGCACCGCCGAGCCAATGTGCCAGTCAGTGCTGGGCAGCACGAGACGCAGCTCAAGCGTGCGGCTGACGGTGTCGCCGACCGGCACGACGGCGCGCACCTCAGCGTTCAGGGTCTGCGCGCCATTGGCGACGGCGATGGTGTCGCCGGCGTGAACATTGGCGAGCAGGGTGTCGGGCGCGCGAGCGGTGACTTCCAGCGCTTCGAGATTGACGAGGCGCGCAATCGGCGAGCCCGGCTGGGCGAATTCGCCAACCTCGATCTGCCGGTCGGCGATGCGTCCGGCGAACGGCGCGCGCACCTGCGTGCGTTCAAGCGCGGTCTCGGCCCGGCGCAGGGCGACGCGGGCGCGGGCGAGATTTTGCGCCGCCTCGTCGCGGTCGGCGCGCATCTGGTCTAGCGAGGCTTCCGACTCGCCGCCGTCTTCGCCCAATCCTTCAAACCGCTCGACAAGGCTTGCAAGATAATCGGCGCGCGAGGACAGCCGGGCGATATCGGCGCGGCTTTCATCACGCAGCAGCGTCGCGTCGATCGGATCGATGCGCGCGATCACATCGCCTTGCGCGACGATTGAGCCGATCTCGGCGACCCAGATCACCGGCCCGCCTGTGGCGGCGGCGATCAGGCTGTCATTGACCGACACGATGGAGCCAGGCGCCTGCGAATGCGGCGCAAGCTCTCTCATTGTCGCGCTGGCGACGCGCACATTGGCCGGCGGCGGGCCTTCCGGCGCGGCGTCGGCGGCGGCTTCGGCCGGCGTCGGGTTGAACATTCCGGCGACAAACGCGCCGCCGCCGGCGAGGACAAGCACGCCGCCAAGCGCGAGGAAAAGATGGGCGGGTTTTCGGGGAAGAGAGGCCATTGAGCTGCTTTCTTTCATTTATTCCGCAGGCTGAAGGACAAGTCCGCCATCGGTCTTCGGCAGGGCGCGGCGCGCGCCGAGCTGAAGCATGGCCGGCATCAGGATGAGCGTGAAAATGGTCGACACCGACATGCCGCCGAGAATGACGGTGGCGAGACCGCGATAGATCTGCGCGCCCTGACCGGGCGCCAGTACCAGCGGCGCCATGCCCATCAGCGTCGTGCAGGTGGTCATGAAAATCGGCCGCGTGCGAAGGCGCAGCGCCTCGCGCACTGCGTCTTCGCGCGTCATCCCCTCGCGTTCGCACTGGCGGGTCTGTTCAACCAGCAAGATTGCGTTGTTGACGACGATGCCGAGCAGGATGATGAAGCCGATCATGCCAAGAAGGTCGAGCGGCGTCGGGTTAACAAGGTTCAACAGGCGGATCGCGATAATGCCGCCGACCGCCGCCATCGGCAGGGCGACGATGACGATGCCGGCGTCGCGCAGCGATTTGAACAGCGCCGCCATGATCAGAAACAAGATCGCCACCGCCAGCAGGAAATTGCCGCCGAGATTGATGATCGCGCGTTTCAGGCTGTCGGCCTCGCCGGCGTAAATCAGCGTCGCGCCCTCGGGCAGTGCGGCGTAGATTTCCTTTTCCGCACCGGATTTCAGCGTCTCGACGATATCGCCAAGGGCCATGCCTTCCGGCGCGTTGATGGCGAGCGAAATCGTGCGTCGCCCGTCGATGCGGCTGATCTGTTGCGGCCCGACAGAGCGCTCGAAACTGGCAAGCTCGCCCAGCGGCACGACCGCGCCAGACGGCGTCGCCACCGGCACGGTGTTGAGATATTCCGGCGCGCCCCATTGCTTTGACTGCAAGATGATGTCGATGCGCCCGTCCTGGTGGAAAAACTCGCCAAGCCACATGCCGTCGCCAAGCGCGCGCACGGCGTTGGCGACGCCCTGGCGGGTCATGCCGACTTCCGCGATGCGGCGGTCATCGGGGATGAGTTTGATTTCCGGGTTGACGATTTGCGGGTCGGGATTGGGCCACACCGATGCGCCGGGCAGCGCCGCGGTGATGATGTCCATGACGGCGGGCACCGAGTCCTGCAATGCCTGATAGTCCGCGGCCTGAACATCAATGCGGATGTCGCCGCCGCCGCCAAAATCGCCGAACAGATCGCCCTGACGCGCAAACACGCGGGTATCGGGAAAGCCGGCGAGAATCTCTTCGTTCACCAGCTTGTTCAGCGCGTCCATGTCGGACTGCGCTTTCGGGCGCACGCCGATATTGCCGCCCCATTCGCCCGAATAAAGGTAATAGTTGAGCAGCGCCGGCTGTTTTTCACCCTTCATATAGGGGTCGAGGCGCGCAACCACGACCTCGGCGAATTCATCGCGGATCATGTCGGCGCTGGCGCCGGAAGGAAACGAGACGAAGCCGTCAATCGCGGCGCGTTTGACCGGCGGCAGATAGTTCAGCGACGGGAACAGCAGATAGCCGGCGGTGACGGGGATGATCGTCAGCGCCGCAATCCACCCGATGCGCCGGCGCGGCGTGCCGGTGAGCGTCATGATGATGTCGGGCAGGCGGTCGAACAGGCCGGACGCCGCCCTGTGAAGCGATTGCGGCTTGCCCTTCATGAACAGCGCAGCGCCGGTCGGCAGCACGGTGATCGCGACGAGCAGGCTGAACGAGACCGCAATGGCGATGGTCAGCGCCAGATCGGCGAACAACTGACCCTCGACGTCTTCAAAGAACATCACCGGGATAAAGATCGCGACCGTGGTGACGGTCGAGGCGAACAGGGCGCCGAACACCTGCGATACGGCGCTGGCGGCGGCGTCTTTGGGCGCTTTTCCCTCTTCGCGCATGCGCACGAAATTTTCCAGCACGACAATCGCCGCATCGAGCACCATGCCGGTCGCAAAAGCGAGCCCGGCAAGCGAGATGACGTTGATCGACCGCCCGGTCAGATTGAGGAAGACAATCGTGCCGGCAAGGCAGACCGGAATCGCCGCCGCGATCAGCGCCGTTGCGACGGTGCGGCGCAGGAACGCCCACAAGATCGCGGTCGCCAGCGCAATGCCGAGGAACAGATTGCCGGTCAGCATCGACAACGCGTTCTTGATGAACAGCGACGGGTCGAAGCTTTTGTGAATGGCGTAGCCCATATCCGCCAGCGGGCCGTCATTGAGTTCGTCGATTTTGTCCGTAATCGCATTAATCGCGGCAAGCGTGTTCGACCCCGGCTCGCGCATCACGCGCATGCCGATGGCGGGGTTGCCGTTCTGATAGACGACGCCGCCGCCCCGGTCATTGGCGATATCGACATCGGCGACATCGGAAAGGCGGATCGGCGCGCCACCCCGCCAGGCGAGAATGGTCTCGCCAAGCTGGTCCGCGGTGTAGCGGCCTTCAAACCGCATGGTGTAATTGCGCCGGCCGACTTCGACCGAACCGCCGGTGACGTCGGTCGAACGGTTCACGGTCTGGGCGATCTGGTCGATGGTGAGGCCAAGCTGAGCGAGGCGGAACGGGTCGAAGGTGATGCGCAAAATCTTGTCGCCGTCATCGCTGTTGACGTCGACGCCGGCGACGCCGTCAATACTTTCGAGTTCGGGCGCAATGCGCTGCTGGGCGAATTCACTCATGCTTTGCGCGCCGGCTTCGCTGCCGGGCAGGCGTTGCAGGAACAGGAATATCAGCGTCTCGCCGGAATCGCCTCCGAAGCCGCCGATCTGCGGGCGGTCGGCTTCCGCCGGCAGGCCGCGTACCCGTTGCAACCGGCTCGTCACCTCGGTCATCGCCTTGTCCATGTCGGCGCCCAGCGCAAATTCAAGGCGCACAAAGCCGCCGCCGGAATTCGACCATGACTGCATCGATTTCAGGCCCGGCGCGCCGCGCAATTCGCGTTCGATCGGTTCGATGATTTCGGCTTCGACTTCGCGCGGGCTGGCGGCGCGCCAGCCGGTCCACACGCCCATCACCGGGCGTTCGATATTCGGCAGCAACTGGATCGGCAGTCTGTTGATCGAGATGACGCCGAACAGGGCGACGACCGCCAGCACGACGCCGACCGCTGCGGGATTTTTCAGGCAGAGTTTTGTAAGACCCATCAGGCGCGCTCCGGCGAAAACTGCTGACGCGACAGATGTCGCGATACGGTATAAAGGCGCTTATGCCGGTGCGAACTCAAGGGGCCGATGATCGTATTTCGACCAACGGCCCCTTTGTTGCGACGAACAGCCGACCGCTGTTCAAACGCTGCGACGAAGCGTTTTCAGGTTTCGTCAATCTTTCGATCCGGCTTGTGATTTGCGCAGCAATTCCTTGCGCTGGCGCACAATATCCGCCTGCTGATCGTCGAGGCTTCGGCGCGCGCGTTTAACCTCGCGCTGGTGCGCTTCGCCGCGCTTTTCGAGACTGCGTCTCGCCTCGGCGATGGACCGTTTCGCCTCGGCGCGTTCGACCGGGGTCAGATCCTCGTCATCGAGATCGGCCTCGGCGTCCGCAAGATCGGCCAGCGCGTCGTCAATGGCGCCGTCGACGGTTTCATCAAGGCTGTCGCGCGCCTCGACAATCGCCTCTTCCTGCGTGTCGAGCATTTCAAGAGCGATGTCGTCGGCGCTGTCGCCGGACCACTCGACCGAATACGCGCCATCATCGCCGGCCCAGACAACGTCGAAACCGGCCTCGCGTTCGGCGCGGGCGACTTCGCGTTCGACGCGCTTAATCTCCCGCGCGATATCGCGGGCGCGCTGTTTTTCCGCGCGGGCGATGGCGGCCTCGGCGCGCCGCGATGCAGCGTTCGCACGCTCGGCGACCGCGTCAGCGTCAACACGCGCTATCTCTTCGTGCATGCGCTCAAGATGGGCCTCGCGCTGGCGTGCGGCTTCCTCATGGGCGCGTTCGCGTTCGGCGCTGGCGCGCTCAAGCTTCTGGCGCATTTTCGCCAGTTCTTTTTTCAGCTTCTTTTTCTGCTCCGCGGTCATCGGCTCGTCGCTGGAGACCGAGAAGGTATCCTCGCCGTCCGTGAAGCTGAGGTGATAAGTGGCCTTTCCCTTTTCGCCGCCGAGCAGCGAGTCTTCGAGACCGTCGAAAATCCCGTTCGCAAAATTGTCAGCGCCAAGGGCGAAAAATTCGCGCGGGGCGTCGCTCGCAGCGATGGCGACGCCGTTAATGGTCACGTCGCCGGGAAAATCGCCGTTCATCGCGAATTTGAGGCTGCGCAGGGGCTTCGGCGGCGTGGCGGGCGTTTGCGCGGTCACCGGTGTCGGCGGCGTGACCGGCGTCACCGCCGATTCCGGTTTCGGCGTTGTGGCCGGCGCCGGCGCCGGCGCTGGCGCGGCCGGTGCGGTCACGGACAGGACGGTCGCCGCCGGGTCGACGGCGTCGCCATTGCGCAGGGTTTCAAAGTGCAGGTGCGGGCCGGTGGCGCGGCCGGTTTCGCCGACGGCGCCAATAATGTCGCCGGCCTTGACGCGGTCGCCGCGTTTCACCGCGTAACTGTCGAGGTGGAAATAGCGGGTGACGACGCCGTGGCCATGGTCGATGACGACGACATTGCCCCAGGCCGGCATGTCCTGATAGCGGCCTGTGGCGTCGACGATGACGCCGTCGCCGGCGGCGGCGACCGGGGTTCCCTTGGCGGCCTTGATGTCGATGCCGCGATGCACCGGCGTCGTCTTGCCGTCGATGACGCGGGTGACGCCGAATTTCGAACTGATCTTGCCGTCGACCGGCGTGACGTTGAGCGCCGGCCTGGCGGTTTCGTCTTCGCCATTGGCGGCAGGCGTCACCGGCGCCGTGCTGGCGGCTTTTTCATTCAGGGTGCTGAGCGTCATCTCAAGCCGGGCGAGGTCAAGATCGTCGCTGGCGCCATTTTCAAGCGTATCGGCGCGCTCGCCCGCGTGCGGATTGACCGCCAGCGCCGCCTGGCCGACCGCCAGCAAGGCGGCGGCGGAGGCCGCACTCGCCAGCACCAGTTTCGCCGGCATTGACGCGCGCGGCGCAATGCCGCCGGCAAGGATCGCGTTGAGGCGGCGGCGGCGGCCGCTGCGGTCGGCCGGGGTGAATGACGGCGTCAGCGCCGGCTGCGCGTTCTGTTTGGCGGCGGCGAATTTCAGGCCCTCGACAAAGCAGGTCGCATAGGCGCGGCGGTCGACGCCTGCCTTCAGCACCAGCGCATCGGCGCCTTCCTCGGCGGCGAGTTCGGCGTTGGCGGCGATCCGCTTGACCAGCGGATTGAACCAGAACAGCACCCGGGTCAGCGCCGTCGCGGTGAACAGGCGGGTGTCGCCGCGACGAACATGCGCCAGTTCATGCGCGCACATCATCACAATATCCGTATGCGACATTTTAAGCTGGATATCGTCGGGAATGACGATCACGGGGCGCACGGCGCCGAAAATGCAAACGCTCGACACATGGCGCGAACGCTTAATTTGCGGGCTGTTTTCAACGCCAAGGCGCGCCGCCCAGCGCTCAACATCGGCCAGCAATTGCGGATCGCGCACCGGGATCGCGCGTGACACCGCGAACGAAAACCCGACAAGCTGGATCAGCCACAACGCAAGCGCCATCAGCGCGCCATAGATGTATATGATCGCGGTGGCGGCGACCATCTGTTCGGCCGTCACCACCGGCGCCGGGGCGGCCTCGACGATTGGCGCGGTAACAACCGGCGCGGCCATCTCGACCGGCACATAGATCATCGCCGGCGCCGGCAACGGCGCCGGGCGCAGCGAAAGACCGAACGCGGCCAGCAAAGGCGCGATCAATGACGGCAGGACCGCGAGAATCAGCGCGCCGATCCACAGCGTTTCCGCCGCGGGTCCGGTTTTGCCGAGCGCACGCGCGCCGAAATACAAAAGCCCCGCCCAGACGAACGATGCGCCAAGACAGATCACCAGCGCTTCGGACTGGTATTGCGTGAAATTGATAAACGGGGTCATTTCGAATTCTCCGCACGCAGAACTTTTTCCAGCTCGTCGAGTTCTTCTTCGGTGAGCAGTTTGGAATCGGCGAACATCACCGCCGACGGCGCGACGTCGAGTTCCAGCACGCGGTCGGAAAAATCGAGGATCATCCGGCTCAGCAGCGCGACTTTGCCGACCGCGGCGGCGTAGACGTTGACGCCCTCGGCCTGGGTTTTGGTCAGCAGGCCCTTTTCCAGCATCCGCTCCAGCACCGTGCGCATGGTCGAGTAGGACCAGTTGAAATCAGGCGCCACCTCGTCAGTGATCTCGCGCGCCGACAGCGACTTGCGCCGCCATAACAGTTTAAGGACGGCAAGTTCCGGTTTTGTCGGCTGAAGGCTCTGGGCGGGAGGAAGGCTGGGGTCGCTGGCCATGATCGTTCCTGAAAAAGGGCCCGGTCGGGAAGAACCGGGCGTAAAGCTACGCTCAGCGACATTTGTAGCACGATGTGACATCTGTAGCAACACCCTCGCGCGCCATCACGCGCCGGCTTGAGGCGTCCGCGCCCTGAAATTCCGGTGCGAGGCTGCGTTTGTGGGGTTTTTATCGCCTCTCGGGGCGGGAAAATCTCTGCGGAATCAGCGGGCGGAGTGAATTGTGCGGCGGCCCGCCCGTCCGTCAGGACAGATCAGGCCCTTCCGTCAGGACCGTTCAAGCCAGCCCCGGTTCGGCGCAAAATCGGTTCGTGGCTTAACCGGGAATTCACTGCAGTTGGCGATGATGGGGCCAAATCCGGCGGCGCGTTCACGCAAAACCGGCGTAGGGAGACGCAATCATGACCGCACCATCGACGCCGGCTTTCGGGCGCCGCAACGAGCTTGACGAGAACGAGCCTGATCCGGTCTCGGAAGCGGAAAAGGCGCGCGCCCTCAAGCGTATTGACCTGATGGATATCGACGAGCGCCGCGACGACCAGCGCAAGCCGGCGTTTCGCGGCGGCGAGATCGATCTGCCTGACGGGCGCACGGTCGGGTGCATCCTTCGCAATTTCTCCGAAACCGGCTGCCGGCTGAAGCTGGCGGTCGATGAAGACCTGCCCGACCGATTCAATGTCCGTGTCGACAATGACGGCTCGGCCCGTCCGGCCGAAGTGGTCTGGCGCGAACATGGCGCCCTCGGCGTGAAGTTCCTTCGCTAGACGGGTCCAGGCCCTCGTGATACCGCTGGGCGATGCTTTCCTGGGGGGGGCTTTGATCCTTGTTTGTTCGCGATATTTTAATTTCGGGAGTTGTCGCAGCTGTATTTTGCGGCGCGGCTTCGGCGCAATCCGACACGATCATTTCCGGCGTCGTCACCGACAGGGCAGGCGTTCCAATTCCCTCAGCGACGGTGTTGGTCTCAACGGGCGATGGCGGCGAACCGTTGACAGGCGCGCTTACGGCGGGCGATGGGCGATTCACGGTCGCAGGGCTGGCGCCGGGTGAATATCGCGTTGACTTTGAAGCGTCAGGTTTCGCCCCCTTCAGTCGGCCACTGACGATTGGCGACAAAAACAATATCTACGACCTCGGTCGCATTGCGCTCGACGCGCAAGAGATCGCCGACGCGCCACGTGATGAGATCGTCGTTCAGGGCGAGCGCCGCAACACCCTCGGCGTAGAGCCGGGCAAGTCGACTTACAGCATGGAAGGCAATACCGCGCGAGCTGGCGGCACGGTGCTCGACGCGTTGAAAGCCATGCCCGGCGTTACTCTTGAGCAGGACGGAAAGGTGCGCCTTCGCGGCAGCGACCGCGTCGTTATTCTGCTCGATGGCAAACAGTCGGGTCAGACCGGCTACGGCGAGCAGAAAGGGCTCGATTCCATCCCCGCTGACAGTATCGACCGTATAGAGATCATCACAAATCCGTCGTCGAAATACGACGCAGCCGGCATGGCCGGCGTCATCAACATCATCTACAAGGAAGACGCAGAGCTGGGATTCCACGGCGATGTTTCACTCACCGGCGGGATCGGACAAATATCCAGGCGCAAGGATGACGTGCCGTCGCCGCTTGGCAGTTACAACAACAATCCGCGCGGCGTGTTCTCGACCAATCTGCGCTATAATACAGAAAATGTGCGCAGCTATCTGCGCGGCGAGTTCATGATCCAGCGTGATCTGCCAAACAATGAGTTCACCACGCGCTTTTACGATTCCGGCCTGGCCATCCGCAGTCAGGTGCCGGAAAACCGCAAACAGAAGAAATATATCCTCAAAACCGGCGCCGACTGGGAAATCGACGGGTCGAACACGCTCAGCCTGTCGACGGGGATCGACTACGAGCATCATATTGATCGGGCCGAGATCCCGTTTGTCGACGCCGCCACAGGGCAGGAGTTGCGGTTCTGGTTCTGGCGCGAGGATGAAGGCACCGGCAATTTCAACATTGACCTCGGGTGGGAGCATGCGTTCGCTTCCCCCGGTCACAAGCTGTCGGTAAACGCGCAATACACGCGGGCGTGGGAGGATGAGGCGTATTTTCTCAACGAAATCTCGCCCGTGCGCACTGGCGAAGACGCCACCCACCTCGTCGCGCGCGAGAATATCTTCCCGGTGACGGTCGATTATGTGCGCCCGCTCCCCAGCGGACGCATTGAGGCGGGGCTGAAAGCGCAATGGCGCCGACTGCCGATCGATTATGATGTCACGCCCGGCGTGCAGTCGGTGATTTATCCAGGCCTTGGCGATCATTCCGACTGGCGTGAGGACATCTACGCCGCCTATGGCAATTATGTGCGCGAGAAGTCCCGGTACACGGCCGAAATCGGCGTGCGTGTCGAGCAGACCAGCGTCGCCTACGATCTGCCGGCGCAAAATATCTATTACCCGAGCAGCGACGCCTATGACTATTTCCGCGTTTATCCAAACACGCGCCTGACCTGGCATTTAAGCGACAGCGACAACTTGTCGGCGTTCTTCAATATCCGCGTTGATCGCCCCGGCGAGCCGGAGTTGCGCATCTTCCCGAAATATGACGATCCCGAATTGCTTAAAGTCGGCAACCCTTATCTGCGCCCGCAATTCACCAAGGTGTATGAAGTTTCCTACCAGCATGCGTTTGCGAACGGTTCCGCCTCGCTCGCCGGGTTCTACCGCGACATCGACGATCCGTTCACGCGGGTGTTCGCGATTGATGGGACCAATGCAACCTATGACATCATCAACCGCATCTACGCCAATACCGGGCATGCGAAAAATTACGGTGTCGAACTGATCGCCGACCGCAAGTTTGGCGATTTCTGGGATGTATCCGGCAGTTTCGACTGGTACCGCATTGAAATTGATCCGCATGTGATTGATTTGCTGTTCCCTGTGCCGCGCCAGGTGCAGATCAATGCGTCGTCAGGCTCGACATGGGATGCAAAACTCAACAACCGGTTATATCTGCCGGCGGGCATCGAACTGAATGTCACTGGCGTTTACTACGCGGCCCGCAATATCTCGCAAGGCCGTCAGGATGCGCGTGGATCGGTCGATCTCGGCTTGTCCAGGCCGGTGATGAAAGGTCGGGCCGAACTGGTGCTGGCCGCGACAGACATTTTCAATACGTTCGGCTATCGCTATCGTATCGACGGGCTAGGTTTCGACGCGATTTATGAGAATTTTTACCAGACGCAGGAATTCAATCTTTCATTCAAAATGACGTTTTAGAGCACCTCGCACTGGCGAGGCGCTGGCGCATTTCCCGACATATCAGGAACCTGTCGTCGCCATTAAATTCGACCAAACAAATAGATCGAGCAACATCGCGGCTAAGATCGAACGCATATCTCTCTGGCAAAGTCTAAAACTGGCGATCTCAGAAAACCGCAAAGGCGCGGCGCAATGCACGCGCCGCGCCTTCTCTCTTGTGCGCAGCATTTTTACGTCGGGGGAGACAACTGCGCGCGCGAGTCGAGTAGCCGATTGCGTGTCGTGCGATTCAGCAATCGGCTCTAAATTTTTGAGAGAGCCTGTTGCGAACCGGAAAACCGGTGAACCACTTTTCCTGCAACAGACTCTATTCCTCAATGACGCCGATCAACGAGGTGTCGATTGCGTCGCTCGCCAGATCCCTGACGGTGACTTCGGCGCCGGGCGCCAGTCGCGCCGGCGCGCCCGTCGCTTCGTGGGCGATGGTGGCGGCTTTGATCTGCGTTTCCGCTTTGGCGAGCTTTGCTTCCGCCTTGACGCGCGCTTCTTCGGCGTCGCCCAGCTCCTTGCGGGCCGACTTCACCATTTTGGCGCCGTCGGCATAGGATTTGTCGGCGTCCTCCCACAGCCTGGCGATATCGCTCAGGGTGCGAAGTTCCGACGCGACGGCTTTGGCGGATGTCGCCGATCCGGCTCTCGCGCTGAACGCCTTATACGCCGCCTGCTGCGCGGCGATGTCGGTTGACGCCTGGCTGGTGAGGCGTTCGCCCTCGATCAGCGAGGCGCGGGCGCGGTCCGCCTTGCCGCTGGTTTTCGCCAGCGCCTGACGGGCCTTGGCTTCATCCTTGCGCGCGTCGCGGTACGCCTTTTCGAAACCGGGTCGGATTTCAAGCGCCGTCTCGCCGCCGTTTTCAAGCAGCGCGCCGGCAGGCTCGCCGGCGCTGGCGGCGAGCGGCGCGGCGGTCATGACGGTGAAGGCGGCGAGAACGGCGGCGGCGATGCGCGGGGCGAATAGAGTCATCGAATTCTCCTTCTTTGGGGGCCGCCTTGGCGGCTTTCTTGTCTCGCCGCCTTCGCGGCTTTCTCGTTTTGCCGCCTTCGCGGCTTTCTCGTTTTGCCGCCTTGGCGGCTGGGGAATGTTGTGATGACGATAGGGGAGAATCATGAATATTGACAAACGAATATAATTAGCAGTTCATATCGAAAAAAGTGAATTATGGATATCGCCGCCGCGCGCACCTTTCTGGCCATTGTCGATGCGGGAAATTTCGTCTCGGCGTCGCGCCGGCTCCATGTCACGCAATCGACCGTCAGCGCCCGCATCCGCGCGCTCGAAGAGGTCTTTGGCAAGCCGCTTTTCATTCGAACCAAGGCCGCGTGCGAGCTGACGCCGGCGGGCCGGCGGTTTTACCGCCACGCCCGGACCATCGTGCGCGAATGGGAGGAGGCGCGCCACCAATTGGCGGTGCCGCCAGATTATGACGACCATCTGGCGATTGGCGGGCAGTACAGTTTATGGAGCCATTACCTGCTCGACTGGCTGGCGCGGATCGAAGATGTCGCGCCAAAATGCTCCGTACACGCATCCATCGGCATGCCCGACCGGTTGATGCAGCAACTTGTCGACGGCGTTCTTGATCTTGCGGTGATGTACGATCCGCAATACCGGCCCGGCCTTGTCGTCGAACAGATCTTCGACGACACGCTGGTCCTGGTGAGCGCGGGCGATGATGACGCGACGGCGCCGCGCTCGCAGGTGTTCGTAGACTGGGGCGAGGCGTTCAGGAAATGGCACGGCGCGCAGTTCGACGACTGGGGCATGCCGGGGCTGACGCTGGCGCTGGGCTCGGTCGGGATCGGTTATCTTATTGATGCAAAGAAATCGGGCTATTTCCCGCAGCGTATCGCCGCGCCCTATATTGCAAACGGCGAATTGCGCCGCCTCGACGCGCCGCAATTCGATTATCCGGTTTACGCCGTCTACCAGGCGGAAGAAGCCGTTGCGGCGCTGATGCGCCCGCTGCTCGCGGATCTCAAACGGTTCAGCCGGGCGCACGCGTAAGTCCGCCGGCGTTAACCATGATGGTTTTGTAAGTGGTTGAATTTAAAGCGAAACAAAAACTCATCCCCCTCCCTCCGCCATGCCCTATGATACTTGGTCGAAGGAAATGACGCCGGTATCGGCAAGGAGCGAAAAAACATGGCCGCAGGGCGCAAACATAACGAGAATCACGTTTTCAGCGCACCCGTCCTGCACGAAATTCACGATACGGAAAATCCGCAGAAAACCGCTACACCCCGCGAAAATACTGGACTCGCGCCATCTCAGGGCCTGCGCAATCTGCGGATAATCCGCACGCGTCAAACCCGTGCGCTGGCTGGAGCACTGGCCAGCGCCGGAGGGTGCTCAGGCGCTGATCGCCGCCACGCTCGCAACCAGCCGCTCGATATCGGCCGGCGTCGACAGGCGGTGGTCGCCGGATTTGATCAGCGTCACGATGACGTCGTCGCCGTTGATCGCTTCGGCGAACCGCACGGCGTGGCGCCACGGCACGTCGGGGTCGGCCATGCCCTGGATGATCCGCACCGGGAAATTGAAATCGAGCGCGCGGCCAAGCACGCCATTGGCGCGCCCGTCTTCAATCAGGCGGCGGGTGATGATTGTCGGTTCGTCGGAATATTCAGATGGCTCTTCGATATAGCCGTCGCGCATCAGCGCGGCGCGGGCATCTTCGCCCATCGCCGGCCACATCAGCTCTTCGGTGAAATCCGGCGCCGGCGCGACAAACACGACGCCGGCGATGCGTTCGGGCCGCGCGAGCGCCAGCAGCGCCGCGATCCAGCCGCCCATCGACGAGCCAACAAGGATTTGCGGTCCCGATGTCAGCGCGTCGAGCGCGGCGGCGGCGTCGCCGGCCCAGTCGGAGATCGCGCCGTCTTCAAACCGGCCGTCGGATGCGCCGTGGCCGGTATAGTCGAAACGCAAGAATGCGCGGCCGGACGATGCGGCCCAGTCGGCCAGCGCCTGCGCTTTCGTGCCGGTCATGTCGGATTTGAATCCGCCGAGCCAGATCACGCCCGGCCGCGCCGCGCCAGCGCCGTCGCCGGCGATCCGCAAAAAAGCGAGCGCGCCGTTGGGGCCGTCGATTTTTCCGCTCTCTTCAGGTGTGCGCATCGCGGGTTGTTCCTGTATGTTGATCTTGCCCATCTTGATCTTGATGGCCGCGTCATTGCTTATGGCGCCATGACTATGACGCCAAGCCGGCGGGGGCTTTTATGACCGCGCCAGACGACTTCGATGCGAAAGATTTCGACCTGACAGTGTTGCAGGTGATCCCCGCGCTCGACGCCGGCGGGGCAGAGCGCTCGACGGTGGAAATCACCCGCGCCATTGTCGACGCCGGCGGCCGGGCGCTGGTGGCGAGCGCCGGCGGGCGGCTTGTCCGCGACGTCGAGGCCGCGGGCGGCGAGGTTGTCATCATGCCGGTGCAGTCGAAAAATCCGCTCACTATGCTGGCCAATCGCGACCGCCTGGCGCGCCTTGTACGCGATCGCGGGGTCGATATCGTCCACGCCCGCTCGCGCGCCCCGGCGTGGAGCGCGCTCGCCGCCGCGCGGGCCGAGGGCGCGGCGTTCGTCGCCACCTATCACGGCGCGTATCGCGCGCAGAACCCGGTCAAACGGTTTTACAATTCGGCGATGGCGCGGGCCGATCTCGTCATCGCCAACTCGCAATTCACCGCCGACGCGATCACCAGCGCCTATTCTGTCGATCCGGGGCGGCTGCTCGTGATCCCGCGCGGCGCCGACATGGCCTGGTTCGACCCCGCCGCCGTCGCCCCGGCGCGGGTTGCACGCCTTGCCGAAGACTGGGGTCTTGATCGCGCCGGCGACGGGTTGATCGCGCTGCTGCCGGGCCGAATCACCGACTGGAAAGGGCATCTGGTCGCCGTCGAGGCGATTGCCCGCATGGCGCGAGCCGATGCAACCGGCGGGTTGTCTGGCCTTGGCGCGGGATTCCAGCTAATTTTCGCAGGCGATGCGCAAGGCCGCGACGCCCTTGAGGCGTCGATTGGCCGGGCGATTGACGGCGCGGGGCTTGCAGGTGCGATCCGGCTGGTTGGTCATTGCGATGACATGCCGGCGGCGTATGCTGTTGCCGACGTCGTGCTGGCGCCGTCGACGCGGCCCGAGGCTTTCGGGCGGACGGCGGCTGAAGCCGGGGCGATGGCGCGCACCGTGATCGCCGCCGATCATGGCGGCGCGCGCGAGACGGTCGCCGACGGCGAGACCGGGTTTCTGGTCGCGCCGAACGATGCGGCGGCGCTGGCCGGCGCGCTGGCGCGGGCGGCGGCGCTGGGGCCGCAGGGCCGGGCCGAGATGGGCGCGCGCGCGCGCGCCCGGATTGGGGATAAGTTTTCGCTCGCGGCGATGTGCGCGGCGACGATTGCGGGGTACAAGGAATTGTCGGCGACGCGATACTCGCAGCCGGCGCGTGGGGCAGCATGAATGTTCAAGCGTAAGGCAGACAATATTCTGGTGATAAAGACCGACGGGCTTGCCGCCTTCGTCGCCGCCGAGCCGTTGTTCGAAGCGATCCGCGCCGCCCATCCGGGCGCCCGGATCAGCCTGTTGACGCAAAGCCATCTTCAGCGCGTCGCGCGCGCCTCGCCCTATTTCGATCAGGTCGCCGCCATGCCCGACTTTCGCGAATCCGAAGCGAGAAAGGCGTTTGTCAGGCAGGTGAAGATGGCCAATTTCGCCTGTGTTTACGATCTTGCCGCCAATGAAGAAGCAAAGCGATTATATTCCGCCCTCGGACCATTAAGGCCGAAATGGCGTTCGGTTGCGCCGGCGCCGAAAAGCGCGCGCCGTCGCGGCGCGCCCGAAGAAGGCCTGCCGAATGTCGCGCGGTTTTCCGCCGCCATCGGCGTCGATGCGCCAGAGCGCCTGCCGGACTTTCACTGGGCGCTCGCCTCGCGCAAGGATTCGGCGAACATGCAGCCGTCATGGTTCGGCGTCTCCGGCGTTTACGGCCTGTTGATGCCCGGTCTTGACGACACCCGGCGCTGGCCAGCGCACGCCTATGCCGAACTCGCGCGCAGGATGGCCGGCCGCGGCGTCATGCCGGTGCTGATCGGCGCAAGGGAACTCCATCACTTCGCCGACGACGTCGCCAACGCCGCGCCTGAAATTGTTGATCTCACCGGCAAGACCGATCATCTGCAACTGGTTGCGCTGGCGCAGTCGGCGGCGTTTTTCGTCAGCGACGCGGCGGAGGAAATTCACCTCGCGCTCAGCGTCGGCTGCGCCGGGGTGATGATTCGCAAGACCGGCGAAGAGCACCTGACGCCGCGCGGACGAAACATCATGACGCTGACGACCCGCGACGACATGGGCGAGGCCAGCGCCGACTTCGTCTGGCGGTCGCTGGAAAATATGGGGCTGATCCCGAAAGGTACATCCAGCCCGCGCGCGGCGATGCGTTGATTTTGCCTGTTTATCCCTTATATAGCCAAACGCCGGCGGCGTTAACGAATCGGTTTGCCGCCGCCGGTATTCTTTTCATGACGTGTAGAAGCCGCCACAGGAGAAACCTTTATATCACGTAGACCTTTCGCCCAGACGCCGCCAAAGAATGACGGCCCGCGCATCAATGAAGACATTGGCGTTCCTCAGGTTTTGCTGATCGACGCCGAAGGGGAAAAGCGCGGTGTAATGCCGACGGCGCGCGCGCTCGAAATCGCTGCTGAAGCAGGGCTCGACCTTGTGGAAGTTTCGCCGGGCACCCAGCCCCCGGTTTGCAAGATCCTCGATTTTGGCAAGTACAAATACCAGCAGCAGAAAAAGAAGAACGAAGCCAAGAAGAAACAAAAGGTCGTCGAGATCAAAGAGATCAAGATGCGCCCGAACATCGACAGCCATGACTATGAGGTCAAGGTCAAGGCGATGCGCCGGTTCTTCGATGAAGGCGACAAGGTCAAGGTGACGTTGCGTTTCCGCGGCCGCGAGATGGCCCACCAGCAACGCGGGATGGAGCTGCTCGACAAGGTGAAACTCGATTTCGAGGATGTCGCCAAGGTCGAACAGATGCCAAAGCTCGAAGGCCGCCAGATGATGATGGTGATGGCGCCGCGCTGACGCGGCGGACCATCCGGCGTCATGCATGAAGATGGTAGTTCAGCGGCGCGCGCGATTACGCGAGCGCCGTTTGTCATTTGCGTTAACCGCGCTGGCGAAGGTGTTAAGCGCGCTGGCGAAGTTTTTAAGTGCGCTGGCGCGGGGCTTGCTCCTTCAGGGGCGCGCGGCGTCAGGCCGTTTCGTTAATGTGAGTACGAATGAGCGCACAATGGCTGAATACTCTTGCTGAATCGCCATGGGCGACGGCGATTTCGGCGTTCGTGTTCGGCGTTTGCTGCGGCTGGTTAATCGGCGCCCGCGCTGGCGGGATGGGCGCTAAGTCAAACGGCGAACTGGGTAAAACCGCCGATGATCCGCGGCTTTCCGCGATGCAGGAAGAGCTTGCCGCGGCGCGCACACTGCTCGATGACCCTGTCGAAGACGCCGCCGACATCAGCTATCACGTGAACGAGCTTGACGATTCGATCAACCGCGCGAACGGCCGTCTCAAGCGGCTTGCCGCAGCCGTGAAGAAAGCCCGCGCCAGCGATTGATCCCGTGCCATTACGGGACGCGGCGACGACCGGGCCGGTAAGTTTTGTGTCCCTCTCGATATTGTTTGTAAGCTGCTGACGCGCCACAATCGCGTCAAATGCAGGCGAATCGGGGGCCGGGCGATGTTGGGCCAGTTCAGCGAAGAGTTTTGGATTTCAGTGGCGCTGATTGGCGGCACGGTATTTTTCCATGCGGTGATCATCTCGTCGGCGGCGGCGGTTTTTCGTGCGTCGAAACGACGGGTGTGGGGGCCGGCGCGGTTTGTTCGCGATGCGTTGATGATGACCGTGCTCGGGATCGTGTTGATGGCCGCGCATGTCATCGAGATGGCGGCGTGGGCGCTGACCTTCATGGCTATCGGCATCTACGACACTTTTGAGCCGGCGTTTTATTTTTCCGCCGTCAGCTACACGACGCTCGGGTTCGGCGACGTGCTGTTGCCGCTTGAATGGCGCCTGCTTGCGGGCGCTGTCGCCGCTGACGGCCTGTTGCTGTTTGGTCTTTCCGCCGCGTTCCTGGTTGAGACCGCCGCCAAGCTGAGGCTTGGCGGGGATAACAATCACTGAGCCGGGGTTTTTGCAGCAGTCGCCGGGCGTTTGATTTGGCCAATCGCATTCACGAGCGGAATGAACGCCAGCACCGCCAGCACGCTCGCCAGCAGGAAGGGCGCGCCGGGCGCGTCATAGATCGCGTTCTCACCAGAAAAAGCAGCGAACACCTGGGTCATCACCGGCGGGCCGAAAATCATCGATAAGCCCGACAGCGCCCCGATGGCGCCCTGTAATT
Organism: Parvularculaceae bacterium; assembly: GCA_041398145.1. GTDB lineage: Bacteria > Pseudomonadota > Alphaproteobacteria > Caulobacterales > Parvularculaceae > Amphiplicatus. The sequence continues at coordinate 174,889 of JAWKVF010000004.1, forward strand.
CGCCCTGTGCATTCGCCGGGATCGTTCGCGACATGATGCCCTGAAGCGCCGGCAGCGTGAACCCGGCGAGCGCGCCGAACGGGATCAGCACATAAATCATCCAGCCCTCGGTAATCAGGCCGTAACAGGCATAGCTGAGACAGGCGATGGCTAGGCCGACAATCGCTGTACGGCGTTCGCCAAGGCGCGGAATAACAATCCGCGTCAGGCCGCCCTGCACGATCGCGGCGGCGAGGCCGACCGCCATCAGCGACCAGCCGATTTCACGCGGCGACCAGCCAAACCGCGCTTCTGAATAATACGCCCAGATCGACGGCATCGCCCAGTGCGCCAGTTGATACAGTAAAATCGCCGCGCCGATGGGCAGGATCGACGGGTATTCGCGAAACTTGAGGAAACTGCCAAGCGCGTTGGCGCGGCGCCATTCGAATTTGCGGCGGTGTTCATCGGCCAGCGTCTCGGGCAGGAAAATGACGCCATAGACAAAGTTGACGAGGCCAAGCAGCGCGACCGCGTAAAACGGCGCACGCGGACCAAACTCATCGCCGATAATGCCGCCGACGCCCGGTCCGATAATGAACCCGAGGCCGAACGCTGCGCCCATCAGGCCAAAGTTCTGCGCGCGTTTTTCCGGCGGGCTGATGTCGGCGATAAAGGCGTTGGCGGTGGAGAACGTCGCCGCAAACGAGCCGGCGAGAATCCGCGCGACAAGCAGGATGAATACCGACGGCGCAATGGCCAGCAGAAGGAAGTCCGCGGAATAGGCGAGCAGCGAGCCGAGGATGATCGGCCGCCGGCCATAGCGATCCGACAACGCGCCCATGACCGGCATCATAAAAAACTGCATCACGGCGTAAGCGAGCGACAAAATTCCGCCCCAGCGCGCCGCATGGGCGAGGTCCTCGCCGGTTACGTCCATGATCAGTTGCGGCATCACTGGCATGATGACGCCGAAGCCGATCATGTTGATCATGACGGTGACGAAAATGAAGAACAGGGCGTTGGGGCCCGGCGCGCGTGAACGCATCTTGCTAGATGTCCTTGTAGTCCGGCGCCGGCGCGTCGCCGTCTATCGGCGTGATCTTGATGGCGGTGATCTGGTTTCTGCGGCGCCTCAAAATTCGAAACCTGAACCCGTGGAAAGAGAACGTCTGCCCCACATCAGGTATCGACTGCGCCTCGTGGATGACAAGCCCCGCAATGGTCACAGCCTCGTCATCGGGCAGCGACCAGTCCATGGCGCGGTTGAGGTCGCGCAAGGTGACGTCGCCGTCGACATTGATCGACCCGTCCGGCTGCGGGCGAACGCCCTGCACCGGGCTGTCATGCTCGTCCTCGATTTCGCCGACGATCTCCTCAAGAATGTCTTCAAGGGTGACGAGCCCCATGATCGAGCCGTATTCGTCGACAACCAGGGCGAAATGCTCCTGCTTGCGCTTGAAATTGTCGAGTTGCTCCTGAAGCGTCGTCGTGTCGGGGATGAAATAGGGCGCGCGCGCAATATCGCTCAGGCCAATTTTTTCCGCGTCGCCGTCGGCTTCCCACAATGCGCGCAAAAGGTCCTTCGCATGCAGCACGCCGACGATGTTGTCGGGATTTCCCCGGTACAGGGGCAGGCGGGTATGCTGGCTTTTCAGCGCCTGGTCGATCAACTCGGTGGTCGAGCGGTCGAGATCAAGGATCTGGATCGACTTGCGATGCACCATGATTTCTTCAACCCGGATATCGTCCAGCTCCAGCGCGCCGCGGAACAAATCCCTGACTTCTTTTTCAAGCCCGCCTTCCTCGTGGTGGAGATCGACCGCGCCGCGCAATTCATCGGCGGCGGAAAACAGCGTCGTTGCGGCTTTCGGATCGACGCCGAACAGCCGCAGCGCGCCGCCGACCAGCAACTGAACGATATGGGTGATCGGCGCAAAAATGAACACCACCCAGCGCATGACCGGCGCAACCGCCATGGCGAAAGCATCGGGCCGCGAAATCGCCAACGTCTTCGGCAACACTTCGGAGAACACGACGATCAGGGCCGTGACGATCAGCGTTGCGTATACCGCGCCGGCGTCGCCGAAGGTCGCAGTGAGGACGACCGCCGCCAGCGCCGCGGCGGAGTTGTTGACGAGGTTATTGCCGAGCAGTACCGCCCCCAGCATGCGCTCGCGATCCGAGATCAGCCGGTTCACCGCGCCCGCCGCCTTGACGCCGTCATTTTCAAGCTTGTGCATGCGCGCGCGCGACGTTGCGGTCAGCGCGGTTTCCGAGCCCGAAAAAAAGGCTGACAGCGCAAGCAGGATCAACAGCCCGCCGGCGGTCGCGATTAAATCTGGGTTCAAGGAGTCCATTTGATAGCCCTCTTGGCTGTGGCGGGTGTCTTTACCGCGCGCCGCTGTCGCGGAGGAATTTTAATATGACCGACGGATCGACCGCCTTTTCGATAAACGCCTCGCCGATCCGGCGCGCGAGGATAAAGGTCAGTGCGCCGTGTTCGACTTTCTTGTCCTGATACATGTGCGCAAGCAGCGATTCGGCGCTGAACGCATCGGCGCCCTTCATGTTGGCAAGTCTGGTTATGTCGGAAAGACCGGCGGGCAGGCCGGCGCCGCGCAGATGGCGCTTCAAGCGCTCGGCGTCCTGCGTCGGGGCGAGCTTCAGCGATGCGGAAAGGTCGAACGCCAGCCCCATGCCGGCGGCGACGGCTTCGCCGTGGAGCAGGCGTTCGCTATAGCCAAACGCCGCCTCAAGGGCGTGGCCGAACGTGTGCCCGAGATTGAGCAGCGCCCGCGCGCCGGTTTCGCGCTCGTCGTCGGCGACGATGGCGGCCTTGGCGCGGCATGAGCGCGCGACGGCGTGTTGAAGGGCAGCCGCGTCGCCTTTGAGAACGCTTGCAGAATTGGCTTCGAGCCAGTTGAAAAATTCCGCATCGCCAAGCGCGCCATATTTAACGATTTCGGCGTATCCCGCCCGGCGCTCTCGGTCCGGCAGGCTCGCCAGCGCGTCAAGGTCTGAAAGAACCAGCGCCGGCTGGTGAAACGCGCCGATCAGGTTCTTGCCCTGTTGCGAATTGACCGCTGTCTTTCCGCCGACCGAGCTGTCGACCTGCGCCAGCAGGCTGGTCGGAATTTGCACGAAGCGGCATCCGCGCCGCAAAACTGCGGTGGCGAAGCCGGTGATGTCGCCGATGACGCCGCCGCCGAATGCGATAACGACGTCGCTGCGCTCCACCCCGCGCGAGAGCAGGTCCGACAACAAGTGTTCAAGCCTTGCGAACGATTTCGTCGCCTCGCCCGGCGGCAGGACGATTTTGTCGTGTTCGATGCCAGCGCCGGCAAGGCCGGCGGCGAGGCGCGCACCCTGCGCCGCGTCGACATTGGCGTCAGTGACGATCATGGTCCATGGCCGCGCCAGCAGCGGTGCGATCATCGCGCCGGCGTTTTCCAAAAGGCCCTCGCCGACATGGATCTGATAGCTGCGCGCGCCGAGATCGACATCAATGGTTTCAGATGTCATGGCGGCGGTTCCTTTTCCGTGTGAAGACGGATTTGCGCCAGCACCTCATCGACGGTGCGTGAATGCGGGCCAGGCTGGCTTTCGATGACGATGTCGGCGGCTGAGTAGAAAGGCTCGCGGTCTTTCAGCAGCTTTTCAATGACGCTGCGCGGATCATCGGTTTGTAAAAGCGGGCGCGTCGGCCGCCGCGTCGCGCGCCGGGCCAGCGTATCGAGATCGGCCCGCAGCCAGACCGTCAGCGCGCGCTCTTTCAACAGGCGGCGCGTTTGCGGGTGGGTGATTGCGCCGCCGCCGGTGGCAAGGACGATTGGCGGGCCCGACAACAACCGTTCGATGACCTGCGCCTCGCCTTTGCGAAAACTTTCCTCGCCATGGCGTTCAAACAGCTCGCCCACCGCCATGCCCGCTGCTCGTTCGATTTCCGCGTCGGCGTCCTTGAATGGCATGTTCAACGCCCTGGCGAGGCGCCGGCCGATCGTCGTCTTGCCGGCGCCCATCATGCCGATGAGGGCGATTGTCCTGTGAATTTGCGGCGATGCGTCGGGTTTAGGTCTGGGCATGGGGTCGATGTCTAGAGCATTTTCCGACGAAGTGGGAACCGGTTCGTCGCAAGAATATGCGACCAATCAATAAGATAGAGCAATTTCGCAATTCAGATTGAACGCAAGTTGCCGTAGTGCGCGTAAGGCGAAAGTTTAAGCAGTTTCATGCATATAAGCTCGAATTACAGGCGCGGCGGTTTCGCCGGGCGGTGAAAGTGGGCTATGAAAGCGGGGTTTCGACCTCAATTGGGAGCCTTGGCGCAGTGCGTTTCGTAATTATCGTTTTCATCGTCGTGCTTTTGGCGTTGGCCGGGCTTTACGCTTACGGCCTTTCTCTTAAACCTGATACGCATACAATCGAGCAAGAGGCGATTGGGGCTGGCGATGCGTCTTAAGGTTCTTTCTTTTGCGGCCGCGCTCGCCGTAGCCGGGGCCGCCAATGCCCAGATCGCGCCGCTTGAGCCGGTGGAAACCGCCGCGCTCGCCCGCGACGCGTTTTCGACCGGCCTGCTGACCCGCGCCGAAGGGGCGCTCGGCCCCGATTTGTGGGAGGGCGCGTCGCCGCAAATCCTTGGTCGCCTGCTCGAAGATGCGCCGATGCGCCCGCCAAGCCCCGCCGTCGGCGATCTCCTGCGGCGGGTGCTGTTGTCGCCCGGCGCCGGCCCTGTCGGCGCGCCGGCCTCGCTTGGCGGGGCGAAGCTGACGGCGCTCTCAAGACTCGGCTTCTGGGAGCAGGCGAAAACCATCGAAAGCCTGTCCTCATCGCCCAATGGCGAGCCGGATACCGACGAAGCGCTGGCCGTCGCTGATCTGCTTTCAGGCGACGTGGCGGCCGCCTGCCAGAAAAACGCGCGCCTTACCCGCGGCCGCGATGCGCCGTTTTGGGTCAAGCTGCGCGTGCTTTGTTACGCGGCTGCGAATGAGCTTGATGCGGCGGAACTGGCGCTTGGGCTATTGCGCGAGCAGAATTTGCTGACCGAGCGCGATAACGCGATCATGACGCCGCTCGCGGCGGGGGGCGCGTTGAAATCGCCGGTCGCGCCGGAAGGGCCGGTTCAATACGCCGCCCTGCAATTGATGAAAGTTGCGCCGACGCCGGCAATGCTTGCGGATGCTGAAGCCGGCATCGTGAAAGCGACCGCGTTCAATGAACAGGCAGAATGGCCGGTGCGTGTCGCCGCCGCCATTGGCGCGGCCGGCATGGGGGTGATTAGCGGCGAAGAATTGAAAGCGCTGTTCGCCGAGGCGCCGCTGGATCTCGCGGAAGTTTCAGCCGCGGGCGACGCTCTGGCGCATGCGCGCACAGATCCGATGGCCGATGTCGCCGCGTATCAATCGGTGGCGTCGATGACCGCGCCGGAGTTCCTGCGCGACAAGGCGGCGCTCATCGCCGACGCGCTTGACGCCGCAGACACCATGGCGCGCGCCTACGCTGCTGCGGTGCTGTACGCGGATGATATAAATGCCCTGCAAGGGGCGATTGTTTCGCCGCAACAGGCGCATGCTTTCGCGATCGCACGGATGGCGGTTGGGGATGCGCAGGGTGCGGAAAACTGGTTGCTCGCAATGCAGTCTGGCGGGCTTGGCGGGATGAGCGATGAGGAATCACTGGCGCTGATAGAGGCGGTCGGCCTGCTCGGATTGCTGGATGGCGCGGCGGCGCGCCGGATCGGGAATGCGGCGAACATCGCGGTCGAGACGCCGCGGGCGCCGCTTGCGAATACCGGATATGACGCCGGCGATATGGCCGAGGTCGTCGACGCCGTCATCGACGCTGCGGCGGGGCGCATAACCGGGCAGGCGGCGTTAAGCGCAATCGCGGCGGCTGATGCGGCGGCGAAGGGCGATCCTGTCGCCAGCGTTGTCGTTCATCGCGGGCTTGAAACCGCGGGGCTGGCCGATGTCGCCGGGCGTCTTGCATTCGAGCAGGCATGGTCCGCCACCTTCGCGGGGTACTCGTCGCCGCCGTCCGCGGGCGCCGCGATGGGCGAGCAAGGCTTTGCGCCGCGGTTGAAACCTTCGCGCCGGCAATGAGTGAAACGGCTGGTCAATATGATCGGCTGATCGCGCTGTTCCTTGACATGATGGTTGTGGATCGCGCCGCCGCCGCCAGCACGCTGAAAAATTATGGCCGCGATCTCCAGCGATTTGCGCTATTTCTAAAAACCCGCGGCGAGTGCCTGCAAACCGCCGGCGCCGACGACATCAGCGCTTGGCTTGTTGATCTGGAAGCGGAAGGAATTGCGCCCTCGACCGCTGCATTGAAGACCTCGGCGTTACGGCAGTTTTTTGCGTTCCTCTATGAAGAAGGGTTGTGCGCGGATAATCCCGCCCTCGCGATTGAGCGTCCGCACGCCCGCCGGCCCTTGCCAAAAGTTCTAAGCGAAATCGAGACTGCGCGTCTTGCTGAAGCCTCTTTGGGATCGGGCGATCCGAAAGCGTTGCGGTTGCGGGCGATGATTGAGTTGATCTACGCCGCCGGCCTCAGGGTGTCAGAGCTGGTGACGCTTCCCGTTTCGGCAGTGAACGCCGGGCAGGACGCGCTGATCGTGCGCGGCAAGGGCGGGAAGGAGCGTCTTGCGCCAATCGGCGAGTTCGCCCGGCGCGCGGTGGATGATTATCTGGGCGTCCGGCAGCGCTTTTTGCCGCGCGGAAAAGGCGGCAAGGCGCCGGCGCCGTCGGTGTTTCTTTTTCCCTCGCGCGGCAAGTCCGGCCACATCACGGCGGCGCGGTTCGCACAGATGCTGAAAGACGTTTGCGCGCGCGCCGGCGTCGCGCCGGAACGGGTGTCGCCGCATGTCCTGCGCCATGCGTTCGCGACCCATTTGCTGTCCGGAGGCGCGGATTTGAGAAGCGTGCAGCAATTGCTGGGACACGCCGACATCACCACGACACAGATCTATACCCATGTCGCCCAGGACCGGCTGCAGGAACTGGTGTTCAATAAGCATCCGCTGGCGGCGGAAAAACTCTTGAAATCTGGCAAATAGGGGCGCGCGGTTTTCCAGCGCCCGCTTGATCCCCGACCGGCTCGAAGCTAGGGTCGCTCGCTTGCGATAATGTGAATGTGAGCCCCATGCGCACCTATCTTGATTTTGAAAAGCCGATTGCGGAACTCGAAACCCGTATAGAGGACCTGAAACAGCGCGCCGATAACGACAACGTCAACGAGGAAATCTCAAAGCTTGAGGCGCGCGCCGACCAATTACTGCGCGAGACCTATTCCAAACTGTCCCGCTGGCAGAAAACCCAGGTCGCACGCCACGCCGCGCGCCCGCATTTTTCAGATTATGTCCGCCTGCTGGTTGAGGACTTCACCCCGCTGGCAGGCGACCGCGCCTTCGGCGAGGACGAGGCGATTATCGGCGGGCCGGCCCGGCTTCGCGGGCGTTCGATCATGATCATCGGCCACGAAAAGGGTTCTGATACCGCAAGCCGGGTCAAGCACAATTTCGGCATGGCCAATCCCGAAGGTTATCGCAAGGCGATTAGGCTGATGGAAATGGCTGAGCGTTTCGGCTTGCCAGTTGTGACGCTGGTTGACACGCCCGGCGCCTATCCCGGCCGCGGCGCGGAAGAACGCGGCCAGGCTGAGGCGATTGCGACGTGTACGGATACGGCGCTGGGTCTTGGCGTTCCCGTCGTCTCTGTCATTGTCGGCGAGGGCGGGTCGGGCGGCGCCATCGCGCTTGCCGGCGCAAACAAGGTGTTGATGTTCGAGCATGCGGTGTATTCGGTGATTTCCCCGGAAGGGTGCGCGTCGATTCTTTGGAAGGACGCGCAGGGCAAGGGCGAAAGCAAAGCGCCGGACGCGGCCGAAGCGATGAAGATCTCGGCTGAGGATTTAAAGTCGCTTGGCGTGATCGACGGCATCGTCCCCGAGCCGGTGGGCGGCGCGCACCGCGATATGAATCACGCGGTTGAGCGGTTGGGCGACTGGATCGAAGAAGCGCTGCACGAGTTTGACGGTATGAGCGCGGCGGAATTGCGCACCCACCGCCGCGAGAAATTTCTCAACATCGGCCGAACAGGCCTTGAATAGGTTTTGTGTGAGTTATTGCGCCAACGAAAAAGGCCGGCGTACCGCCGGCCTTTTCAATTCCTGATCTTAGTAAGCGCTGCTTATTCGCTGACGATCGAAACGTATTGGCGCCCTTTTGCCTTTTCTGCAAAATGCACACGCCCGCCGGCAAGCGCGAACAGCGTGTGGTCGCGGCCGATGCCGACATTGGCGCCGGGGTGATATTTCGTGCCGCGCTGGCGCACGATGATGTTGCCCGGAACGACAGCTTCGCCGCCGAACTTTTTCACGCCCAAGCGCTTTGATTCAGAGTCGCGTCCGTTGCGTGTCGAACCGCCGGCCTTTTTGTGCGCCATGATGTTGCTCCTTCAAATCCTGTAAAATTTACGCGTCGTCGTCCGCGCGGGCGCGGTCGGTCTTGGCGCGCGGCGGCTTGCCGGCGACCAGTTCTTTCGCCTGCTCGACCCACTCATCGCGTTCGGCGCGGCCATGCAGCTCAAGCGCCTCGTCCATTTTCTGAACGTCGGCCGCCGACATTTCGGCGATCTGCTTCAGCGAGGAGACGCCATAGCCTTCCAGCTTTTCTTTCAGTTTCGGGCCGACGCCGCCGATCAGCGAGACATCGTCTTTAAAGTCCGCCGCCGGCGCGGCTTCCGCTTTCGGCGCGGCCTTTTTTGCGGCGGCTTTCTTCGCCGGTTTCGCGCCATTGGTCAGGATATCAGTGATCCTGACGACGGTCAGTTGCTGGCGGTGGCCTTTTTTGCGGCGATAGTTCTGGCGGCGGCGCTTTTTGAAAACGATGATCTTCTTGTCGCGCATCTGCTCGACGATTTCGCCGGCGACCGAGGCGCCGTCAACCAGCGGCGCGCCGACGGTGACGTCGCCGCCGTCGGCGACCATCAGCACCTCGCCGAGGGTCACGACGTCGCCTGCATCGCCGTCAAGGCGTTCAATACGGATAAGATCGTCTTTGGAAACGCGGTATTGCTTACCGCCAGTCTTTACGACTGCGTACATCGGGTCGACTCCTGTGGGGCGCATTTTCGCGCCGGGTCCTTTTTCGCCCCGGATTCTGCCGTCCGGTTGTGATTGGAAGGCGGCTCCCTAGCGGCTGGCGGGGCGAAGGTCAAGCGCGCTTTTCCGCCGCCCGCGCGCCCTGGCGTAGCAAGTCGCCGCGCGACCGCGTAAAATGCCGGGCCATGAATTATCGCCACGCCTTCCACGCCGGCAATCACTGCGATGTGCTGAAGCATGCCGCGCTTGTCCTGATCCTTGCCCGGCTGGCGGCCAAGGACAAACCGTTTGCGGTCCTCGACACCCATGCCGGCCGCGGGGTCTACGATCTTGAAAGCGACGCCGCCAGGCGCTCCGCAGAGCATCTTGGCGGGATTGGCCGGGTGTTCGAAATGGCCGCGCCGCCGCCTGCGATTGAGCCGTATCTGGCGGCGGTGCGCTGGCATAACCCGTTTGGCGGCCTGCGGTGGTATCCGGGCTCGCCCGCCATCATCCGCGATGCGTTGCGCGAAGGCGATGACCTCAAGCTTTGCGAGCTTCACCCCGAAGAGCGAGAGGCGCTGACGACGGCCATGGCGGGCGATGCAAGGGTGCGGATCTTCGGCCGCGACGGCTATCAGGCGGTGCGCGCTTTCCTGCCGCCGGCGGCGCGGCGCGGGCTTGTCGTCATTGATCCGCCGTTCGAGGCGCCGGGCGAATATGCCCGGCTGGCCGAGGCGCTGCGCGACGGGCTGAAGCGGTGGGCGAGCGGTACGTTCATGATCTGGCATCCACTCAAGGATGCGCGCGGCTATGCCGATTTCCTGCACACGGTTCATGTGCTGGCGCCTCCGCGCCTGCTAACCGCTGAGTTGATGGTCAAGGCGGACGCGCCAGGCGTGTTAAGCGGCAGCGGCCTCGTCGTGGTTAATCCGACCTTTGGTCTTGCCGACAGCCTGCGCGAGATTCTGCCGTTCCTGGCGGAAGTTCTTGGCGCGGGCGAGGGCCCCGGCTGGCGCCTGCGCGCTGAAGAAGCCGGCGAAATGATGATCGATGCGCAAGGATAAGCGATCTCGGCAGCCAGCCTTGCCAATCCCGCGATCCGCCGATAGAAGCCCGGTTCCACTTGATCGGAGAGGTGCCGGAGTGGTCGATCGGGGCGGTCTCGAAAACCGTTGAGCGTGCAAGCGTTCCGAGGGTTCGAATCCCTCTCTCTCCGCCATTACGTTTTCACCTTCCCGAAACGACCCCAAAGCCTTGAAAGGCAAGGTGGTTTCCGGGGTTCGAAATCCCGATTTCCGGCAATAGCTCAGACGGTCCGCGAAGGTCAGTTTCAGGACCAGCCTGCGGTGTGCGTGAGAGCCAGAAACCCAGAGTTTTGAAGGGTTTGCAAGAAAGCCCATGGCGAGTTCGAACATATCCTCGAACCTCCCGCGCGGACTTCCACTCGTGAGCCGCTTTTCTTCAAGCACCAGCTTCTCGCGTTCGAGCTTGGCGATCTTGGTTTCGTAAGCGGCAATCACACTCGGATTGCTAGCCTCGACGATCCGCTCAAGAAGCGCGTCTATTTGCTTTTCGAGTGTCTGGATATCGCGCGCAAAGGTCTTGGCGAACGCATGGGCCTGCGCCAGCCTTTGATCCCATCCATGCTTGACCAAGGCACGGACCAGCTCGAACAAGGTGGGCGCAGGCGTCAGCTCTTCGAGCAGCGCGGCGAAGTCGCCTTCGATCTGGTCACGCCGGATCGACTTGCCCTTTTCCGGGCAGGTGCGGTTGAAGCATGAATAGTAAGGATGCTTCACCCCGGTTTTGCTTTTCGACCATGAGCCCGTCAGAGGCCGTTCGCAGCAGCCGCAAGTGATGGCCCCGCGCAACGGGAAATCCGCATTCAGGTCAGGCCGCGCGGGAGCGCGTGCGCCTTCTTTCAAACGCTTCTGGATGCGCTCGAAGGTCTCGAACGAGATCAGCCCCTCATGCTGTCCCTTGCGCAACCCAACGCCCCAATCCGGCGCTTCGACATATCCGGCATAAAGCGGCTTGGTCAGCGTGTCGGTGACGAACTGGTTGCGCACCACGCCGTAACGGTTCTTCGGAAAGGCGGGATGGCTTTCAAAGAAGCGCTTTACTTCGGCTTGTGATTCAAAGCGTCCCGAGGCGAAGCCTTCAAGCCCTTCCTGAATGATCGAGGCGAGCGGCTCGTCGCGCACCAGCACCTTGCCTTGTCCGGGCGCATGAATGTGCTTGAATCCCATACAGGAGATAAACGGCCAGTAGCCGTTCTGAATGCGGGCGCGCATCCGGTTGCGGGTTTGCTCCGCATTCTTCTGGCGTTGATGCTGCGAAACGGAGGCCAGCAAATTCTCAACGAGGATGGAATCTGAATCTTCGCCGAACTCAATCGACGGACTTTCAAGCCGTCCACCCGCAGCAGCAATCGCATCGCGCAGATCAAGGTGCGCTTTCATGTCACGCGCCAGACGAGAAATGTCGTCGATCAACACGACATGCTCCGTGCGCTTGTTCTTCTTCAAGTAAGAGAGCATCGCCAACATGCCGGGGCGGTCGATGATCCCGCCGGAGACAGCTTCATCGCAAAACACATGCGCGACCTCGTAGCCTTTCATGCGGGCGAATTCCCGGCAGCGTGTTTCCTGCGAGCCGAGGCCATGTCCCTTTTGCATTTGTGCGACGCTGGAGACGCGCGCATAGATGACGGCGGTTGCGCTTCCGGTCTTTGGCTTAGTCAGTTCACTGGTCATGGCTCTCCCCCTCTAGTCTGTGTGGAATCTGTTTTGCGCGCAGAGGTTTCCCCACGCGCTCAAAGTCTTTGCAAAAATCTGAATGGGGTAATTCTACCATGTCCGAATCGGCCCCGCCGCAAAGAGCGGTCCCCTGATCGAACTGTCCACAGGCTTGTTGAATGGGATGAATGCCAAAACCCATGTCGATGAATTGCAGAACGATCTGCCAGAGGGTTTCGATATATTCGAGCTTTTGCGCTTCGGTTGCATCGACCTCGGCGAGGAAATGCGCGAACTCCCGCGCATCGAATTGAATGGCCAGCTTCGGCGGTGTCGGGTCTCTTTCGTGGATCGGTGTTCTCGGTTCTTTCATGGCGGTCGTCTTTCGTAAGGCGGTGGCGCACGCCCGGACTCATGCGGGCGTGCTGGGATCGGGTTAGAGAGCTTGGCGGTATTCATCGGAGAGGCTCCGTTCAGGTTCCGGCTCTGGCGCATGATCGCGGCGGAACTCATTGACGCTGGCATAGGCTTGACGGGCGAGTTCGGCGATGCGCAGCAATTCGCTTCCTGAAAAGCTGTGCGAGTCTTTCAATGAGCCATCGCCTGCCTGATAGGTCCGGGCGAAGGTCGTCGTGAAATAGGTTCCGTTCTCGCCTTCATTCTCCCAGATGGTCGCCTTGAGAGCGCCATCGCGCAGAACTTCGACAGGCGGGCTTTTACTTGGTGGATGAGCATTCATCGTGCGGTGTCTCCTTTCATGTTGCGGGAAATAAAAAGGCGGCCCGGTTGCGCATCACAACGCTAAACGGGGCCGCCAATTTGATTGAAGAACAATACAAGAACATTCCTTCTTTTGCAAGAAAATATTCCTAGTACAGATCATTGCTTGCGGCGGCTTGGCGTTGGACTTCTTCCGGTCAATTCCTGCGTAAGTTCGACGCGTTTGGCCTTGAAGGATTCAAGATCAGGCGCACGCAAGGATTCCTCTTCGAGATCGCGCACCTTGTCCGGTTGCTGCATATGCTCGTGGAGCAATTCATTGGTGCGGGCATAAGCTCCGCGCGCCAGTTCGGAAACGCGCAGCAATTCGGTGCCGCTAAATGAATGGCTGTCCCGGAAGGCTCCGCTTTCATCCTGCCAAGTGCGGGCGAAGGTGGTGTTATAGGACGGGCCGTTCTCGCGTTCGTTCTTCCAGATGGTGGCCTTGATATTGCCATTGCGCAGCACATCGGCGGGGCCGTTCTGTTCTGCTTGCGGGGTTTGTGTTTCCTGCGCGGGCGCGACGTCCGTGCTGGAAGTGTTGGTCTGGTCGTCCGTCATTTGCTTATCCTTTTTCTAGCGGAGGGTTGCCCATTGGCCGCTCGCATATTGCGGGAAGTGCGCGAAGCGATGCGGCACAACCTCATTGCGCACATGCAGCCAGCCTGAGCGTCTGAGGCTCAGTATAACGCGCACACGGTCAGCGGGAGGGTGATACGGGTTCGGATGAAAGCGGCCCGCCATGAAGCTCTGCGCATAGTAAGCCTTGCGCTGCGCGAGGATGGGATGCTGCAAGCTATCGGTGAAGATGAAGGCTGTATCGGGCTGCGCGTTCAGAACCTCATCCGGCGTTTGCAGCGGGCGCATTTGCTTCGAGCGGTGCGCTTCCGCGTGCTTGAAATGACTGAATGCAATTCCCGCCGCGAGCGGGTCTTCGCCTGTCAGGAGCGATTGCAGAATACGGCTTTTGGCCAGACGGCTTTGGCCCTGTTGCAGCGTGTCGTTAAATTCAAGCGTTTGCGTGCCGAGCATGGTGGAGACATCGCGCGCGGACGAGATTTCACGCAGGGCGAAGTAGATTTGCAGAGCCGCGCTTGAGGTGATGATGTTCTTGGCGTTCGGGCCGAGCGCATTCATCTGGTCCGTTGACTGAAAAACCGCCCACGGGCGAATGCCGATCCCTGCGCCATAGGTGAAGAGCTTGACCACCAGCGGGAAGTTATTGAGTTGCGCGCATTCATCGAGAATCCACGTCTGTTGCGGCGCAGACGGGGCGCGGGATTTGTAGATCATGGCGGATACGAAAATCGCCTTGATGACCGGAGCCCACGCATCGACGAACTCGGCGGGCGGCATGAGGTAGACCTGCCAGCGTTGGCCGGAATCCGTCAGGGCCGAACAATCGAAGTCGTAAGGCGGGGAAACAGACTCTAGCAGCACCGGGTCCGAGAGGCAGGAGAACGCCTTGAAGATTTCACCCAAAATGCCTTGGAAGCCGCCCGTGGAGGTGTCCTTGCGGGACTGATTGATTTCTTCTTCGACGCGCCGCGCCAACGGGAACGCGGAAATGTGCATGGCATAGGCGAAGTCGAGCCACGCATCGCCTGCACCGGGAATGAGATTGATGATCCGGTAGAGATCGGGCAGCGTCAGCGCGCTGTGCTGTTCAACGAGCGTGAGAATGAGGGCTTCGACGATATCGCGCGCCCGCATCTCGAAATACTTGCCGTTGGCCGAGCCGGACAGCGGGATCATGTTTTCGGTAAAGACTTTCACATCCGAGACAAGAGTCGCGCTGCCCTTGCGGATATAGGAGACAGGGTTCACCCGGTTCTGTGGGAGGCCATGCAGGCCGAGGGGATTCCAGTAGGCGCAGAATTTTCCGTCCTTTGTCTGGTCCTGCGAGATCGCCGCCAGTTCGCCCTTCATGTCGAGCGCCAGCAACGAACCGCCGGAATAGATTCCCGAACAGAGATTATAGGCGAGGATATCGCGCAGCTTTCCCGACCGTGCGCCAGCCGTGAGCAGCAACCCGCCCGCGCCATCATACCAGAGCGGCTTGCCCTCGGAGAAGCCGACGAAGAGCGACGTCGGAGATTGCCGGAAGAAGCCAGCCGCAGACAATTCGCGCATGTCAGCAAAAGCGGCGCTGCCGAAGCGGTAATGTTCATTGCGCTCTCTAATCATGGGAAACCTTCAACAAAAAGCCGGGCGCTTTGATGCGGCCCGGCTTCAAATGGAGAGCTTGCAGGTTCGGGCCGTTCAGTTGGTGAGCCAGCCGATCAGGCACAGGCCGAGAATGACCCAGAACACCGCGCCGCCGACCGCTTCCCAGTCGATGACCTTCTTGTGGGCGTGAAACTTGCGGACGTGATAGCCTTCGCCGACTTTCTTATCTTTCGTGAACATGAGACTTGCTCCTTTCAGGTTGATTGGATCAGAGAAAACGGGCGGCAATCGCTAGACCGCCCATGACGAGAGCAGTCGAGATCGAGGCGCGCGCGCCGAAGAAAATCAGCAGTGCGACGATCAGCCACCAGACGAAGGCGGTGATATCTTCAAAACCGTAGCCGTAATGGCTTGTGGTGAAGCGCTGGACCCAGCCCACCGTGCGGTCATAGGCGACAGGCGTTGCGAAGAACGCGACGACGACCGCGATGACGTTTGAAAGGCCGATGACCGACGACATGAAGATCGAGCGGCCCGCCTGATTGGGGTTTTGTTGCCAAGGCTGCATGACGCGACTCCTTTCGTGAGGAAAGGCTACGTCATGTGGAGAGCGGTTTTAGGGGGGTATGCCTTCTATTCAGGCTAAACCGCGCCATTTCGTCAGAATATGTTACATATTGACACGGTAGAAATTATGTTACATATTCTATATAACGATTCACCGCTTACGAAATAGGAGACTGGAATGATGCCCGTTATTCGCATTAGTGACGCTACATTTGTAGATTTGAAATCGATTGCTACTTGGCTTGGGACCGTCACGCCCTCCGAAACAATAGAAAATCTTGTTCGTGAAAAGATGGAGTCGCTGGATTTGGAGCGCGATATCTCTATCGAGCCAGAAAATAAAACGGGAGACGATTACCTCACATTTGATAAAGCTCCGGGTCTTACTTTTACAAAACCGTTGATGGCTCAAATCAATGGGAAGGCCGTACAGAATCCGAATTGGGCAAAACTACTGATTTCTGTCATCGTATTGATTAAGCAGAAGGGATATTCGGGAGACAAGTTGGTCAAGGAACTCAATATTCCTGCAAAACCGCGTCGCTTCGAAGATGAGGGGTTCAGGTACTGGGATGAAATCGGTATTTCCGTACAAGGACAATCTGCGACAGACGCATGGAAAGAAATGTCTCGCCTTGCAGAAAAATTCCGCATCCCTTTGGAAGTAAGATTCGAGTGGAGGCAGAATGAAAAGGCTCAGTTTCCGGGGCGCAAGGGCATTATCAGAGCTGGGTAACGAATAGGCGTCAATATCGTCGCAAGCACCCGCGCTCGTTCTTTAGCCTCTCCCCTCACATAGGGCGTGATGTGCGGCGGGCATGGGGTGCAGCAGAAATCCCGGAACCAGTCGCGGATATGGGGTATCTCGAACACGTCCATGTCGAGATAAACCCTGTGGCCAGCTTCATCGACAATGCAGCCGCGATAATCCCGGTAGAGATCGGTGAGGAAGTCGAGCCATTGATAGCTTGAGACGTTCAGTCTGTAGCAGAAGCCCCTCAAACTGCGGATGAAGGCGGGATCGCCAAGCTCAGCGTCCGTGACCAGCCGTGTGCGTTCACAGCGTTCGTCTGTGATAAAGCAATGTGCGCAACTGCCCATAGTGCCGTCCTTTCCGGCGGCGCGGCGTGCGCGCCGTTATGGAAAGGGTCGGAGTCATGCTCCGACAAAACGACTCCCGATTTTTTTGATTTTGTTTTTGCGAGTCCGCATAGGCGGTTATGAACCGCCCGTCAGGCTGATGCGGCTTTTTCGGAACGCTCGATTAGGTACTTGAGATCGAAGACTGAGTGCCAGAATGCTTCTGCGGGATGGCTGGGTGTCAGCAGCCCCAGACTGGACAGGTCGGGCGTGAGGCTTTGGCATTCCTTCCTGATTTGAGCATCTTGATTGGCGGCGCGTTGAATGGCGTCCCATTCGAACGATCCGAAGCTGAAGAAGGATGCGCCATGCGGGCGTCCGTCTTGGCCGAAGACATTGTGATCGGTGAGCTTGGCGATGTAGTCACGGCGGCTCTGGATTGACCGGGCCGCACGGAAGATCGGCGGCAGGCTTGTCCCGAAGGCGGGCGGCAGATTGATCGTGGCTTGCCGCACGAACAGGTAAGGCGTTTCCGTGCTGTCCTGCTCGAACGGGCCAGCGTCCACATCAAGGCAGATGATAACCTGCCGTCTCTCGGCATCCCGCAGATAGAGATTGAGGTTGTGAGGCGTCAGGGTCGCGTAGCCGCTCAGGAAAGCGTCGAGTTTCACACCTTCCATACCATGGTGTTCAAGCGCCCCCTTATTGAGCGTGATTGAAATTTCTTCGAACATCGCAATCCGCCCGCGAACGGCAATGACCGGAGCAGCGTTGAGCGGCGAAAGCTTCAGAGCCATCGTCACATGCGGCGTCTGGAGTTCACAGAACAGCCAGCAATCGGTGAGCGCCATGAGGTCTTTGCGGGTCCGCTCCTTACGGAACCTGCGGGCATCGTGAAGTCCGGCCAGAACGTCGTCCATGTCGGTCCAGATCAGGAAGGGCGGGACGTTGAGCGTGTCCTCAAAAAACGCGGTCATTTGGGCCAGCGTCTGCGATTGTGGCCTCGTCTTGCGGTCCTTGAAGCGCGTGACCTTGGCGGCGCTGATGGGAGCATGAGCATGGTTGTCCTTCCGTCCGCGAATGCCAACAACACTCGGGCAAGCGTTCATCTGTTGTGCAACGGTTTCATCATCGGCGGCGTGGCGCGCCTGATACCAGCGCAACGTATCTGCCAGCCGTTCATGGGCGAGCGTCCGCACATCTCCTTGCAGAGATCGGAGCAATCCCTTCGAGGGTGCAACATATGGCAGCGGTGTTTGCATTGGGCGCGTCTTGTATAGCAGAGCGCGGCCTGTTCAGGTGGATATGATTACGGAAAGTCCGGCTTCCGTATTTTTGTTTGCCGTGTAGTACAGAGCCTCGATTGTAGTACGCCCCCGGTTTGACCAATTTGGAGAGCCGCAAGATGTGCGCTGTAGTACAGCGCCATCTTGGCAAGGGAGGCCCGCTGCGCGCCTCCCGTTGCATCCCTCCCGGCCTGTGGCGCTCATCCGGCATTGAGCCAGACCGCGCCAGCAATCGTTTCGCCGATTGACCACGAGCGGGAGACTTCGCTCTCCCTGCACCCATCGCTTCCTTCGGAAAGATCGGGGGCTATCGCACCCCCTGAACCCCACTCGTCAGGGTACTGGCCCCCGACACCCGCCAGTCAGGGCGTTCCTGCCCCGACACCCAGACCCTCTCAGGGGGACCAAAAGAGCCTTCGCGCCCTTTGGAAACCTCGCCCAACCCTTCGCGGATTGGATGCCGTCAGAGGCTTTCGCGCCCCTGAACCCACGAGCAAAGGGCGTTCCTGCCCTTGTGCAATCCTGACCAACCGTGCGCCGATTGGATGCGCGCCAGCCTGCCGAGGCTGGACCCGGCCAAGGCGCGGCCTTGGATGCGGTTCTTGTGAATGCGTTCGGGCATGAGTCGGTTTCGCGCTCGCAAATCGTGTATCCAACGGGTACACTGTTCGCCATGAAAGATTCGGGACTGCGGATACGGGTCGAACGCGAGCTTCGCGAAAGGTTCGTCGAGACTTGCCGCGTGCAGGACAGGCCAGCGGCGCAGGTCATTCGTGAGTTTATGAAGCAGTACGTCCGGGATCATTCGGAAGGCGTTGACAACGAAAAAAGCAGGCCAAAGAAGAAATGAACCCCGTTGAGATCGAGGAAGCCGTTTCCGCGCTAGCGGGGCAGCCGTTTGATCCGGCGGAGTTTCCTTATGCCTTCCTGTCAGCCTTCGGGAACAAGGAAACGACCATCAAGCGATTGCGGTCAGGCGCGACCAACAAATCCGATATCGGCGGGGTTCTCCAAACCAATAATATCCATATCGCTGTTGCCGTGGCTGGTCAGGTCACGCAAACGCTCGCGGCGCTGAAAACGAGTCCGGCGACGGCCAAGGGCAAAGCGCAATTCATTCTTGCGACGGACGGCGACACGTTCGAGGCCGAGGATTTGGACTCCGGCGAAACCGTCGCCTGCACCTATGCCGAGTTCCCCGACCATTTCGGCTTCTTCCTGCCACTGGCGGGCATCAGCACCGTTCAGCAAATCCGCGAAAACTCTTTCGACATTCGGGCCACCAGCCGCCTCAATCGGCTGTATCGGACGCTTCTGGAAGAAAACCCCGATTGGGACGTGGCCGAGCGCCGACCCGACATGAATCACTTCTTCGCGCGGCTGATTTTCTGTTTCTTTGCCGAAGACACCGACATTTTTCCCGGCTCTGGCCTGTTCACCGCCACCGTCGAAAGGATGAGCGCCAATTCCTCGAATACACAGGAGGTCATCGAAACGCTCTTTCGAGCGATGAATACGAAAGCCGAGGATCGGGAAGCGGCGAAGATTCCTCGCTGGGCCTGCGACTTTCCCTATGTGAATGGCGGGCTGTTTTCTGGCGACATGAGCGTTCCGAAATTCAGCCGGATCGCGCGCTCCTACCTCATTCACATCGGCAACCTGAAATGGACGGAAATCAACCCGGACATTTTTGGCTCGATGATTCAGGCCGTTGCCGACGACGAAGAGCGCGGCGCGCTGGGGATGCACTACACCAGCCGCCCGAACATTCTCAAAGTGCTCAATCCGCTTTTTCTCGACGATTTGCGCGCCCAGCTTGAGGAAGCGGGCGAGAACGGGCGCAAGCTGCTCAATTTACGCAATCGCATGTCACGCATCCGGGTATTCGATCCGGCGTGCGGCAGCGGCAATTTTCTTGTCATCGCCTACAAAGAAATGCGGGAGATCGAGGCCGAGATCAACAAACGACGCGACGAAGCCGACCGCGTTTCCGATATCCCTCTCACGAACTTTCGCGGTATCGAACTTCGGGACTTTCCGGCAGAGATCGCGCGCCTCGCGCTTATTATCGCCGAGTTTCAATGCAACGCGCTCTATCGTGGGAAGCAGTTTGCGTTGGCGGAGTTTCTACCACTCGCGAGCGAGAACTGGATTACCTGCGGAAACGCGCTTCGCCTCGATTGGTTGAGTCTCTGCCCGCCAACCGGAACGGGCGTGAGGCTCATTGCTGATGACCTTCTTGAAACACCGCTCGATCAAACGCAAATCGACTTCGAGAACGAAGGCGGCGAGACGTACATTTGCAGTAATCCGCCTTATAAGGGAAGCCAGTCGCAGGACGACGAGCAAAAGGGCGACCTTGAAGCTGTCTTTGCCAATACCCCTGTCAGTTGGAAGGGCCTCGATTATGTCGGTGGCTGGTTCCAGAAGGCGTCAGAGTACAGCGGGGCTACGTCCGCATCATTCGCCTTCGTCAGCACGAACTCCATTTGTCAGGGGAAGGCAGTCTCTGGCCTATGGCCACATATTCTTGGTGCCAATCTCGAAATCAGTTTCGCCTATACAAGCTTCAAATGGGCGAACCTCGCCAGCTACAATGCCGGCGTAACTGTTGTTGTCGTCGGAATAGCGCCGAAGAACGGCCTAAAGAAGCACCTATTCATCACAACGCCGAGCGCCATTGAAACAAGAGAAGTAAGATACATAAACGCCTACCTGGTGTCTGGCCCCGAAATTTATGTCGAACCGAGAAATGAAAATCTCAGTGGTTTGAATCCGATGGCGTTTGGCAATATGCCGATTGACGGTGGCTTTCTCTCGTTCACCAAAGATGAGATCGAGTCTGCTGGACTCTCCGATGATTTTCGAAGGAGATACATCAGAAAAATTTACGGCGCAGCGGAGTATATTCGTGGTCAGATCAGGTATTGTCTTTGGGTCGGAAATGGCGATCCCGCTCCGACGACCGAAGAACCGATAATTCGCGAGCGACTTGCCCTAGTTCGAAAGTTTCGGGACGATTCGAAGCGTCCAGCCACTCGGGATTTGGCAAACGAGCCTCACCGTTTCGGATGGGTGGCGCAAACTGGTGGTGAGGTTGTTACGATACTGCCACGCATACTTTCCGAACGCCGCGAGTATATCACCGTAGGGCAAGAGCCAGCCGGAACTCTCACTACAGACCAAGCGTATGCGCTTTACGATGCGCCTCTTTGGAACATGGCGATCATAGCATCCCGCTTGCATATCATCTGGATTGCAACGGTTTGCGGGAGGCTCAAGACCGACCTGCGCTATTCCAATACCCTTGGCTGGAATACATTTCCGGTGCCCACGCTGACGGACAAGAACAAGTCCGATCTGACGCGCTGCGCGGAGGATATTTTGCTGGCGCGAGAGCATTATTTCCCGGCAACCATTGCGGATATGTACAACCCCGAGCGAATGGATCGCGAGTTTCCGCTGGTGCGCGAGGCGCATGAGCACAACGATGAGGTGCTTGAGCGCATCTATATGGGTCGCCGCTTCAAGAACGACACCGAGCGGCTGGAAAAACTGTTCGACCTTTACACTAAAATGACCACCGGAACAGGAGCTGGAAAGAAGCGAAAGGTGGGAGCAGCATGAGCAGCCTCACCGACATTGAAAAACGCTACTTTGAAAAGCTGCTTGGGATGCAGAGCGGCTACGTTCTGGACTATTCCGATGCAACATTTGGTGAATTTTTCAAGAGCCACCAGATCAGCATTCATGGCTCTAAGTATCAGACATATGGAAGCTCCAAAGCCAAGAAAATGAGGGCTTTCTGGGAACAAGAGTCAGATGTCTTAGTCGGAAAAGTGCTGGGGGAGATGCTGGACGCATATGAAGCTGATTGCAGCCTGAATAATCGCGACATTGAGACATCGGTTCTGGAAAAATCACGCAGTATCGTAGCACGGCTATCCGGTGCGCCTGCGCCTTCAAAACCAACCCAGACCGTTGACGATTTCCTACACGCGGAATTTTCGATCCCGAATATCCAAAAACTGCCGATTGAGGCGCTGGCCATTCCCATCATAGAGAGCCGCCTTAAGGAAGCGCGCATTGCGATGGGCGCAGGCGCGTACCTCTCCACCATCTTCCTATGCGGCAGTGTGCTCGAAGCGGTCCTCCTCGGAGCGGCGCAGAAAGAGCCAGCGCGATTCAATAAGGCAACGGCTAGCCCGAAAGCCGCTGACGGCAGCGTAAAGCGCTTTCATGAATGGAGCCTTGCGCAATTCATAGACGTTGCCTGCGAAGCTGGTCTGCTTAAGCCCGATGTAAAGAAGTTTAGTCACGGTTTGCGGGACTTCCGCAACTACATTCATCCATATGAGCAAATGACATCTGGTTTTACGCCGGATGAACATACAGCGAAGGTTTGCTTTCAGGTGCTGAAAGCGGCCCTTGCCAGCGTTGCGGGGGAAAGAAAATGAATATCGAGAAGAAATCTGTTCCCTCTGTTTCCGTAACGTATGCGCGCACGGGCGTTTCGGCCAAGGCGAACGCCTTGGGTATGCGGCCCATGCAGGAACGCGCCTATGAGAAGCGCGGCGAGCAATATCTGCTCATCAAATCCCCACCCGCGTCCGGCAAGAGCCGCGCGCTCATGTTCATCGCGCTGGATAAGCTCGCCAATCAAAGCCTCAAGCAAGCCATCATCGTTGTGCCGGAAAAGAGCATCGGCGCGAGCTTCCATAACGAGCCGCTGACCAAGTACGGCTTTTGGGCCGATTGGACCGTGGAGCCAAAGTGGAATCTCTGCGACGCGCCCGGTTCGGAGAATGGCGGCAAGGTCAAATCCGTTGAGGCATTCTTGCAAAGCGCCGACAAAGTGCTGGTTTGCACCCACGCCACGTTCCGCTTTGCGGTCGATCAGTATGGCGTTGCGGCCTTTGATGACCGCCTGATCGCCGTGGACGAGTTTCATCACGTCTCCGCAGACCCGGAGAGCAAGCTGGGCCAGCACCTTGGTCAGCTTATCGCCCGCGACAAGGTGCATATCGTGGCGATGACGGGTTCGTATTTCCGCGGCGACGCCATGCCCGTTCTGGCCCCACAGGACGAGATGAAATTCGATACCGTCACCTACACCTACTACGAACAACTCAACGGCTATGAGTACCTGAAACGGCTCGATATCGGCTATTTCTTCTATTCCGGCGCTTACACCGACGACATTCTCAACGTGCTTAACCCCGCCGAGAAAACCATCATCCACATTCCGAGCGTCAATTCGCGCGAGAGTACCAAGCAGAAGATAAAGGAAGTCGAGCACATCATCGAAGAGTTGGGCGATTGGCAGGGCGCCGACCCCGTTACCGGATTCCAGTTGGTCAAGACGAAGGACGGCAAGACCCTCCGCATTGCCGATCTGGTCGATGACGACGCGAATAAGCGTGACCGGGTATCCGCCGCGCTGAAAGACCCGGCGCAGAGGAACAACCGCGATCATGTAGATATCATCATCGCCCTCGGCATGGCGAAGGAAGGCTTTGACTGGATATGGTGCGAACACGCCCTGACAGTCGGCTATCGTTCCAGCCTGACCGAAGTGGTGCAGATCATCGGGCGCGCGACCCGCGACGCGCCGGGGAAAACCCGCGCGCGCTTCACTAACCTGATTGCCCAGCCCGACGCTTCCGATGAAGCCGTGACCGAGGCGGTCAACGATACCCTAAAAGCCATCGCGGCGAGCTTGCTTATGGAGCAAGTGCTTGCGCCGCGTTTCGAGTTCAAGCCCAAAAATCCGCAGAGCGGCCCGACGCCGGGATTCAATTATGGCGAAGGCGGCTACGACCCCGACAAGTGCAATGTAGGCTTCAATGAAGAGCGCGGCGTATTTCAGATCGAGATCAAGGGTCTTGTCGAACCCAAGAGCAAGGAAGCCGTACGCATATGCCAAGAAGATCTGAATGAAGTCATTGCGACCTTCGTTCAGGACAAGACCGCCGTCGAGCGCGGCCTGTTCGATGAAGAGCTTGTGCCCGAAGAGCTAACGCAAGTGCGCATGGGCAAGATTATTAAGGACAAATATCCTGAACTCGACGAGCAAGATCAGGAAGCCGTGCGCCAGCACGCCATAGCGGCTCTCAACTTCACGCAACAAGGCAAGCAGTTTTCTTCGGGCGGCGACGATTCAGAGCCAACCGCCAACACCGCCCTAATCGACGGCGTGCGCAAGTTTGCGATGGACGTGCGCGAACTCGATATCGACCTGATAGACCGGATCAATCCTTTTGGCGAAGCTTACGCTATCCTCGCCAAGACCATGAGTGAAGAGAGCTTGAAGCAAGTTGCGGCGGCGATTGCCGCCAAACGCACCAGCCTCACGCCGGAAGAAGCCAAAGACCTTGCCGTGCGGGCCGTGCGCTTCAAGAAAGAGCGCGGGCGGCTTCCCTCAATCAGTTCGACAGACGCTTGGGAAAAGCGCATGGCCGAGGGGGCTGCCGCCTTCGTGCGCTTCAAGGATGAGGGCCGCTACAATGAGTGACCTCAACCTTGACGAACTTCGCGACGAGCTTGCCGACTTCGCCCAGCCTGAGAAGAAGGGCGGACGAACCCCGCGCGAGGAACGCATCATAGCGGGATTTGAGGAAATCCAACGCTTCCGCGAACAGCACGGACGCGCGCCGCAGCACGGTGAGGACAAGGACATATTCGAGCGCCTGTATGCGGTGCGCCTCGACCGCCTGCGCGGCCTTGAAGACTGCCGCACGCTTCTCACCCCGTTTGACCATCAAGGGCTTTTGACCGGGGCTGAAAGCGCCACCGCCGACACTGCGGAGACGATGGACGACGACGAGCTTCTTGTCGAGTTGGAAGGCGCGGCGGGTGCGTCCGATATCACCGAGCTTCGCCATGTTCGCGCCACGGCGGAAAAGCGTGCCGCCGAGGAAATCGCTAACCGCGAACCGTGCGAGGACTTCGAGAACTTCAAGCCGCTGTTCGAGCAAGTGGAGCGCGAACTTGAAAGCGGCGTGCGCACCACGCGCAAGATCGTGAAGGACACGGGTTTCCTCAAAGCCGATATTGTCCGGGGCTATTTCTTCATCTTGGGCGGTCAGGTCGCCTATGTCGCCGAGGTCGGCGAGGAGTTCAAAGCGCCGAATGGCGAGGTCGATGCGCGCCTGCGCGTGATCTATTCCAATGGCACGGAAAGCAATTTGCTCCGGCGCTCCTTGCAGCGCGCGCTTTACAAGGACGAGGCCGGACGGCGCATCACCGACCCCGCCGCAGGCCCGCTGTTTGCCGACGAAACCGATGATAGCGACCTTGCCAGCGGCATCATTTATGTGTTGCGCAGCAAGTCAGACCATCCGGTAGTCGCACAGCACCGCGACGTTCTGCATAAGATCGGCGTCACGGGCGGCGACGTAAAGCGCCGCATCGCTAACGCCAAGCTGGACCCGACTTTCCTTATGGCGGACGTTGAAATCGTCGCGTCCTATGAGCTTTTCAACATCAATCGGACGAAGCTTGAGAACATCATTCACCGCGTGTTCGACCCGGCTCGGCTCGATATCGAGATCAAGGACCGCTTCGGCAATCCCATCGTCCCGCGCGAATGGTTTCTTGTGCCCGTCTTCGTCGTCAACGAAGCAGTTGAACGCATCAAGGACGGCACGATCACGCAATTTATCTATGACCCGAACAGCGCCCGCCTGATAAGGCGCTCCAGCGAGGGCTGATTGGGGTGGATCAAGGTACATTTTTCGCTATTAGTACAGTCGTCGTCTGATACCAGCTTCCGTATCCTCGCGATCAGCCTCGTGCTCATACGTTCTCACCATGTCCATCAGCAAATGTGATGAAACGTAGGGGTATGAAACTTTGAGACTGCTCGCCCACGTTCGATATTTGTCTGCCAGCTCTCGCTCTTGAGCACCGCCTTCACCGCGCCAAGTGACACCACGCGAGTTATAAAGACCCGTGTGGGCACCACGCATTATGTGCTTGGAGTGAACTTCCTCCATCACCTGACGCACAGGCTCGCAAGGCCAGACGCCATCCTTCCCGACCGGAGCGCCAGCAAGCACTTTTCCGATGCACTGATCAGCTATGTCGAGCCGCCCGAGCTTTTCACAAGCGTCCCGCACGTTCTTGACCCAAGACAGGAGTAGGTCCGCTTTAAGCTCTCCTAAGTCGTCGTGCCCTGGAATTCGCTTCAGCGCCTCTAGCAGTTTGTGTCCGCGCTCAGCGAAATGCTGAATGTTGTCAGGTCCAACTTTGTATTCCGGCGGGTCTTCACCTTCACCTTTTCGCCTGTATGTCCAGACAACCGCTTGAACAAAGAACTCAGGGTGAGATTCCACGTATTTTTCAAGATTGGGAATACCAAACCCTTCGCGCGCCCACGGTCTAGCTAACGCATCAATGTATGCGAACTCAAGGCTCGCTTTCTGGTCCAAAGTGAGCCGTGTATCTTTATCGAGAAGCTGAAACGCCTTCTCGATGTAGTACTGCTCAGGCTGGTAGTGCCCCGGTTGATCGTCACCTTCCTTAACGATCTCAGACATAAGGCGGTGAAGGAGTTCCGGCGTTAATGTTTCCAGCTTGAAGCGAATGCTCGCGAAAGCTGCTCGGGGACGGCGAGCACTGAGCAACCGTTCCACGGCCTCAATGTTTTCCTCCTCCGACTCATGAATCCAATCTGGCCCAACATCGTGCCAATAGGAGTCTCGATGCTGCGGTGCCAATTTGTCTACTAAGGCCCATGTGCTACGCCGGAAGGGCGAGAGAAGAAGCATGCGCACGAAATCAGCCTCTTTAAGGTGCTTCTTAGCCCTCTTGAGCAGTACTGTCCGCTCTCCCTCATTCTGAATAGCTCGAAGGCCCCCATGCACGAGGTTCCTCCTGTTCCAGTCCTCAGAGTTTGCACCTGACGGAAAGGCGCCGATCAGAAACTCAAGCTTTTGATCTTCGGGTAATACACGCTCCATCATCAGCCAGCCGATCATAGAGGCAGCCTTACCCATGGACGCAAACTCATAAATGCCCGCCAAACCGCGATCTGCATAAATCTCTCGGAGCGCTTCGGTGCGCATGTTTGCGATACGCTCGTCACGCTTGCGGAAGTCCATATTCTCCTCGTGGAGTTCATCCGCAGATTCATCGACCCAATGTTCTCGGAATAGCCATTCGTGCTTGTTCAGCAAATCCGTAGGCCGAAGGGACGCGTAAGCCGCTTTGGCGGCGGTGGTCAGGGATGCAAACTCACTCTTGCCCTTAGATTGTCTCGCAGCGCGCCTCGACATAACCGTCACGCGAATCTGCTCTCGCACGGCAGCTTTGTCCGCGTCCGAGGCGGTGGCAGCCCATGTGTTTATGAGTTTCCAAACCTCGGCCTGATCTGTGGGATTAAGGCCGTGAAGTGTTCGCACGAGGTCACTCAGCATTTCGCGGGAGTGCCCACCTTTCCAGCTAAGCGCCATCGCGACCATTTCTGCTCGGAAGGCGAGGATCGGCCCCCAAGTCTTGAATGGCTCTCCGAAACCATGACCGTCGTTTCGCCAACTAGGCTTGTGGCTGTAGTGACCTGTTCTGTGTCCCAAATCGAATTGATCGACACACAATTTCCAAGCCACACTGGGAAACTTTTCCGCGAGCAGTTTCATCACGCTAAGTCGCGTATCGTGATCTGCGGCAGTCTGCGGCATCCAACTGCGAAAGATCGATTCCAACGAGCCGATTGGCTTGTTCGCCCAGTTGTCAGTGATTTCGATTTGGGCAAGCTGCGCGAGAATGAGTGCGGCGCGCGGAAGCGTATCGGGACTCCACGCCAAACCTTCTAACGCCCAAAGGAGACCCGTTCGCGGACAGCCGCTGCCGAATACCTCTGTCGCGGCAGGGCGCATAAGACCGTAAGTTTCGGGGCTGGGAGATTTAAGGTCTTCTTCGATAATAGTCAGAAACTCGTTCGGAGCGGCTTCCGCATATGCGGTAAGGTCGCGGTCATTGGCCTCCAAAATACGGGTCTTCAGTGGCGTGAGTAAATCGCGTACAAGTCGCGCCGCCTCATGCTCGCAATTAATTCCAAGCCTTGCGGCAAAGAGCTGGTTTCCGTGAACAGCGAATAGAACGAGCGTTTCCGCAACGCCTTGGCGTAATGCACCCGAAAACTCTCGGGCCTTACCATGAATGCTCGCGGCCCAGCGCTCGCTCTCGGGAAGATCAAGCGACGGATCGTCTTCGCCTAAAACAATCCGCGCGAGCTCGAAATATCGTTTGAGATCATGCTCGGTGATTTGGCCAGCGATGGCGAAAAGTAGATCAATCTTTGAAATCACACCGCGCGCCGTACCCAGCGACCACAATGGCGCGTCATTCAGCGCGGCAAGCCGCTGCGCCTCTTTTTCGAGAGGCTCGTAGGTTTCTACGTTTGCGAGAAGTGCCAGCGCTGTCTGGTCGGTCGTGTTCTTTGAGTTCCAAGCTCCGACCATAAGGAATGGTATCAGGCTCATCGCCGTCTTGTTATCGGCGGCCCACGCTGGAGTTCTTACAACAGGCACGTTGGAAAGACGCCGACGCAGTACTGTCAGCGAGTGACCCGACTCGGTCGCATACCGAGAAATGTCATCGCGTTCATAACCCATCCCCTCAAGCCCAACGCGAAACGCATCGTAATTCAGAGGTTCAAGTTCGACATGCGGGTCTGCGTTGGCTGCGTTGCGTGGATAGACAACAAACGTGTGCATCGTGCGCGCCAGAGGACCGAGTTCGCGTTCCACCTCTCGGGTGGCAGCCACTGCAATGAAATCCTTCGTGCCTTGTGCGAGCTTCGGGAGCGATCCCGCTTCATCGAAAACTAAGACACGATCCTTGAATTTTGCGATACCTTCCTCTTCGCTCTGGAGAAACAACTGCGCGAGAAACGCCAAGGCTTCATCCGTGGAATCTGCCGCGATCACTGTCGAACCATCGGGGTCTTTGCCCAAACGGGATAGAATTGTTCGCTCCGCACTTTCTACTGCGGACTTGAACAACACACCGTCGAGCGAAGGAGAAGCGACATCCGCCCAATCCCGCCAGCATTTGTCCAGCGTCCTCACACCGTTTGAGGGGCGAAGCGTCTCGTTGGCGAACCATGTTTGCGCGGCAATGGATTGCTCCATCCATTGCTCCAAATCGCAGGAATCGTAGGCGCGTACATCTTTCCATTTCCGCTTGGCTTTTTGCTCGGCGATCCAATTCGCTTTTCCTGCCCAATTTCGGGGCGTAACGAATACGAACGTGATTTGCTCGCGCTCTTTCTTCGGCGTCGCTTGGACACTCTTTTCAAAGTCTGAGTCCGCCTTGCCCTTCACCACCTGATCTGTGCCGAACTCCCAACCCGAAAGGCCGTCAGGAATCCATTGATTGCCCTGCGCCACTTCAATGAAGCCATCCCAACCTGCGCGTTGCGCATCATCGTTCGCGGGGAAGTCGACCTTCTTCAAATCGCTTGCGGTGGAATGTACTAGCGTTCTGAGAAACGCTGCCAGACGGGAGCGTGCGGCAATATTGCGAGAAACCCACGCCTCCACGTCGGTCGCTTTGATTTGCAAAAAAGGCGGCACATATGGCGTCGCTTTTGCGGGCGCTCCCTTAGATTTAGTTTCGGCAGCGTCGAACGTCGCTTGCATTGCAAGCAGCTCTTGAGCGGGGACGTTGAATGCGCGCTCGATGCGAGCGGCCATCTCAGGCGTCGTGGCGACGTTGCCATTCAAGAAGTTGGAGAACGCAGGTCTTCCAACTCCCACAAGCTTGGCCGCAGCGGTGACGGACATCTTTTTGGGGGCTAGAATCTTTTCCCGCACGTATTGCCCAGCGTGTAGGGGCGATGCTTTCGAATCTGCGATAGGCATTTTATCACTGTCTTTATTGTTGTTTTTGGCCATTCGGCACCTCAAATTTTCTGTATTATGGCATTTCGTTGCCTTGTACACAACGGAGCTCTGTAGCTTATTACAATACAGTATACTCTTTTTGTTCTGTTTTAAAGATAATTTCCGGCGGGTGGCACCTTTCAGGTCAGGCTCTCGTGAAACCGGGCCAGTAGTCCCGGTCTTCCGGCTTCGATTCTTCGCGCAAAGGCTTAGGGACTTCGCCCCTCAGCGCGCTTCAAGGACAATCAGCGGTCTCCCGAGGCTCCGCGCCTTCGGTTTGTGCGCCCGCCGCAGATTCTCCTTTCCGCTTGCACACCCCCTGTTCGCCACGAGGCAGGGTTGCATGAGCAACCCATTCCTAAGAGAAGGAAACCCTCCGATGACGGACGACACTGCAAGCATTAAAATTTATGTGGCCTGTCTCGCCACTTACAATAACGGCATTCTGCACGGGCGCTGGATCGACGCCACGCAAGGCGAGGATCATATCCGGGAGCACATCAAGGCGATGCTGGCTGAATCTCCCATTCCCGGAGCAAAAGAGCACGCCATCCACGACTATGAAGGTTTTGAAGGCGTCTCAATCCGCGAATATGAGAGCGTGCAGCATGTTGCCGAGCTGGCCGCGTTCATTGAGGAACACGGCGCGATAGCCGGAAAGCTGGTCGAGCATTACGGCGATCTGGAAGATGCCAAAACTGCCTTGGAAGACCATTATTACGGGGTTTATGAATCTGTTGCCGACTTTGCGCAGGAACTCACTGAGCAGACCACACGGATTCCGCAGAACCTGCAATATTATATCGACTGGGAGCGCATGGCCCGCGATCTGGAAATCAACGATATCCTCGCCATAGAAGCCGGATTCGAGAATGTGCATATTTTCTGGAGACACTGAATTGCGGAGAATGAGGGCTCTAATCTCCGCATATTCTGCGGAGATTATTACGTTCTTTTCTTTGCCTTTTGAACACTCTTTGTGCCTGTGATCTGGCGGTAATAATCTTCAAAATTCGCTTGAGCCTGCGCACACCTCGCAGGCTCGCGTTTTTCAAGGTCGTGATATTCGATGATGCTGTCCATGAGGGACATGGGATTGATATCGAGCGCGACCGCGCAACGGATCAGCGGTGCTTGAAGAGCAAGTGTCTTGGTGCAATGCCATGCAGTCCAGAAGCGCGCTGCGCTCTCTACATCCTTCGTATTTTCAAAGTATCGACCATAGGCGCATCGCGCAGCATGATGAAACTTAATAACGTCAGCCTTTTGTTCAGGCGGTAGTTCCCACTTTGCAGCTTTCGACATTAGAAATCCTTAGTGCAGGCGGCGATCTTCCAACCGGAATGGGTTATGCAGCGCGCCCCATGCGGCATAGAGTTCCACATCCGGCATGGATGCAAACCGTTCCTTGAGGGCGGCAAGGTCTGGCGTCAATTCGCACAACTTCATGTCCCGCAGATTGAGGCGCAAGATTTTGAAAGGCTGGCGCATGAACATCGGGTGCATGTCGAGTGCGATCAACAGCGTTTCGAGATCAGCCAGAACCGCTTCTTCAGGGGTTGGATAGTCCGGCATCAAAACGGCATTCTCCCGGTTAAAGAGGTTTCTGGCTTTCAGCACCGATTTAATCCGCAACTGTATACTAAGACGAACTCCGCATCAGGGGGATATGACCGCCCGCAGAATTTCTTTAGCGCTCCGGTTCGATAGGCGGCGCGCGGGGCCGCACTAACGCATCCGCAGAAGGCTTGCGGCTCTCCATGAAAGCCCGCTTGCGGTCTGCATCATTCAACGGTTCAGGTGGGCCTTGCGCCGTCCGTTCAAACCGGGCGCGGTCATCTGCCAGTCCGCGCTGTTGCTCATGCAGGCGTTCCACATCCTGCTTATGGCGATCTTGCAGGGCGCGCCGGGCTTCAAGCTGGCTGAATATCAGATCGTCCTTTTCGCGGCGGTCGCGCAGCAGAGCTTGATAAGCGTCTTTTTCGTTTTCTTCCCGCAGGCGGCGGTGTTCGCCCCGCAACTTGTCCCAAAACCCGGCCAGTCCGGTGCGGTAGCGTTCCTGCCGTGCTTGTGTTTCCCGGATGCAACGTTCTTCGATCCCATCGAACAGCTTCTGCCGTTCTTCGGCCTGCCGCTCAATCAGGCCGCGCTTGTGGGTTTCGTAGCGGGTTTGCTGCGCTTCGAGGCGCGCGGCCAATTCTTGCTCCCAGCGATTTAGTGTGGGTTGCATATCTTTGGCGATCTGCGCCTTGGCGTCATCCAGTGAGGGCAGCGTATCCGCTTCGCCCAGACGGGTGCGCACGTCCTTGGTTTTGACGCCCGCCCATTTGGGGAGGGCGTAGATTTCTCCGTTGTGATCGACCGCCAAATAACCGCGACGGTCCCCGCGCGCGAGGTGAAAGCCACGTTCCCTGAGGGCGTGGACGAGCGCGGCCTTGTTGTCCGAGATTGACCAAGCATCCTGCAAGGCCGTCTTGACGATGCGCGGGTCTTGGCCTTGGCGCTTGGCCTGTTGCCATTCATCCAGCGTGAAATTGCGCGGATCGCTGCGGCTCTTGTCTGCAAGTCCGCCCGGCATCCGCCAGCCATGTTCGAGGTAGAGTTCGCGCGACACGTCTTGCAGCTTGCGGTGCGAGTGCGAAAGCTGGACGGCTTTCATCTCTTCAATATCAATGCGGCTCCATACCGCATGAGCATGACGGCGGCCTTCCTTTTCGTGGAAGACAATGACGCGGGGCTGGTCGGTCAGCCCCAGCTTGGCTTCGGCGCGCGCAATCGCATCCTCGAAGGTTTCAGTGGAGACGTTCTCACGTGGCGGCGGATTGAACGACAAGGAAAACAGGAATTGCTTGCAGCGCGTTCCTTTGCTCATGGCGTAGGCTTCCTGAAACGCCCCATGCACATCATCGGAGGCGAAGCCCCGCACCTCATGCACGGTGACATGATCGTTCTCAGTTGAGAGAAGGTGGGCGGCGAGATCGCGCCCGCCGCCGCGCTGGTTGCCGACAAGGATCATGGGCCGGACCCCGCAGGCGGAAATCCGAGAGCCGCCAGCAGCGCATCCCGCATGATGCGGATATCCCGGCAGGCATCCTCAATCTGCTCGATCAGGGCGGGCGTGAGGACGATCACCCCGATATGGGCGGCCTTGGCGATCTGGTTCAGGTTGTTGGCGAGGCGGGATTGGCCCAGCATCCCCAGCACTTTGGACAGCAAGGCATGCTCGGCGGAGGGTTTGCGCCGGAGCTTCCGGGGTGAAGCCCCATCGCCCAAGAGCCGTTCGCGGATATAGACGCTCAGGGGCTTGCCCTTGGCCTCCAATTCCAGCCGTTCACGTTCCTCCTGCGTCAAGCGGATGGAGAACGGGTGCTGCGGCTTGGGCTTAGGGGCAGCAAATTCAAGGGCTTCGCCTTTGGCAGCGGTGAGAAATTCGTCGAGGCGGCTGGTTGTGTTCGGGGAGCTTGTCATGGGGACGGCTCCTCGAATGAGACATTTGCGTGCTTAAGTTGTGCTTCCCAATCGGCTAGAGTGTCGTAGAGAGAGTTCGAACAATCTCCCATCCTCTCCGCCAGCCATTGAAGTCATTGATTTAATTCACACTTTTAAGATCATCTGTTAAGATTTGGTGTTAAGATAAACTGGCGTTATTTTCTCTACGCCATGCCTAAATTGCCCGTCCACATCATCCGTAGAAAAGGCTCTCCCAATCTCTATTGGATGAGAGACATACCTGAGCATGCGCGTTTTTTGTTCCGTACTGAAAAGGGCCTGCGCAAACAGATTTGGAAGTCCCTGCGCACAACTAGCCCAAAGATCGCCGCCGTCAGGGCTGCTGAATATAATGGCTGGTTTGAAACCATCCTCAGCAAGGTAATTGATCCAAAATTAAAGATGCCGTCACTGACTGGAGCTGATGGCGGAACGCTAGTCGTCGATGTGATCGACGATAACGTTTGGAAGGTCAAAGACGGCGATCTCGTTGAGATGAATGAAGAGGATTGGCGAAACTATGAATTAGGCGAATACGTCTACGCAGCGCCGGAAAACAATCTTGTTCGAAATCTCTCCCAATCAGACGCAATAGCCTTCTTTAAGTTCGGAATGCTTGAAACGGCGCTTGAAGACAGCAAGTTTTTGGTTGGCAACTATGACGTGGATATTGAGACGCTTGGCAATATTATTGAACAATGCCGACGTACAATCCATAACAATAAATGCAGCAGTGATCCCACTAAACGCCTTGCCTACCTTCAAGCCGAGCTTGATTTAGAGATTGCACACCAAACGCTGACCAGAATGGAAGGGCGTCGTGAGCATCTTTCTAGAGCGTCGAGCAAATAACCTGAATCAAATTTGTTTGCGATGCTGACGAACCGTGATTCACCGTTATCGGAGGTGGATCATGGGACGCTCTTTATCGACGGATATCCGGCGGCGGATGGTGCGCGGCGTTGAACGCGGCAAGACGCGGCGGGCAGTTGCGGCGCAGTTTGAGGTGGCGCCTTCGACGGCGGTGCGGCTGGTGGCGCGGTATGCGGCGACCGGTTCGGTGAAGCCGGCGCGACAAGGGCGGCCGAAGGGCTCAGGCAAGCTCGGGCCGCACCGGGATTTTCTCATCGAACGGGTGCGCGAGAAGCCCGACATCACGATGCCGGAACTGGCGGCGGTTCTTGAGGCCGAGCGCGGGGTCCAGGCGCATCCGACCTGCCTGTCAAAACTGCTTTGTGCGGCCGGGTTCACCTATAAAAAAACTCTTCTGGCGTCTGGAACAAGAACGCTCAGACGTGAAAGCCGCACGCCTTGAATGGCGCTGCTGGCGCCAGCCGGCTGATCACGCCGCGCGCCCGCGCGGCTCGTCTTTGTCGATGAAACGTCGGTGAAGCGAACATGACCCGATTGCGCGGACGCCTTTGCGGCGAGCAGCTGGCTCAGAGGTGAGCCGTTCGGCAAAATGGAACACGCAAACCTTCATCGCCGGATTGCGATGCGACGGTCTTGTCGCGCCGTGGATCGTCGAAGGGGCGATGAACGGCGAGGCCTTCGCTATCTATATCGAGACGCAACTCGCCCCAGCCTTGAACCCGGGCGACGTTGTCATTCTCGACAATCTCAACGTTCACAACAGCCAGCGCGCCGCCGATGCGCTTCGAGCGCGCGGCGCCTGGCTCCTGTTCCTGCCGAAATACTCGCCCGATCTGAACCCGATCGAAATGGCATTCTCAAAGCTCAAGGCCCATCTGCGCAAAGCAGCGGCGCGAACCTATGACACCCTGTGCTCGGCCATCGGCGACGTCTGCAACCTGTTCACGCCCGACGAATGCTGGAACTTCTTCAAAGCCCAAAACTATGTTGCAGATTAATTGCTCGACGCTCTAAAGAATATTCGGATGAGAATGTCGAACGTGTTCTTGATACGATCATTGATACGCAGAACAAGATCACGATTGGCGAGAAAGTTACGGAGTACCTGAACGACCCTCTATCGAAAAAATCAGGCCGACATAAATCTACATCAACAGCACGCATTGGGACGTTCTTGGAGTTTGTCGGTCCCAACACGCCCTTAGAAAGTATCAGCAAACAAGACGTTCTGAACTATCGAAAGCGTATTCTCGACCTTCTTCCGAAACGCCCTGCTTACGGCGCAAAGACGTTGGAACAGAAGATAGCGCCCGTGAAGAACGGTGTTGCTGAGCCGTTATCGGTCAAAACCAAAAACCTCTATCTCAACGCCCTAAGCGCCTTCTTCGGCTGGTGCGTGAAGATGGACTACATTCAGAAAAACCCTGTTCTACCGTTTCGATACCCGACAGAGAAAAAGAAGCGGAAGGAACGCAGAGCATTTACGACAAAAGAGCTAGAAGCCCTATTCGGTGACGAATAGCGTTCATACAAAGAGACAGAACCCCATCACTATTGGATACCTCTGATTGCATTATTCCATGGCTGCCGCCTTCGTGAAATCTGCCAGCTAAGGCAGAAAGACATATTTTATGAAGATGGCATTCTAGGTTTGCACATCACTGGCGACGATGATCTCGGAACCAGCGTAAAGAACGCTTCCAGTGACCGGCGCATTCCTGTTCACAAGACAGTTGTTGAGTGTTCCCCGTCAGCGAGTGAGGGACATTTGAGGGGATTTGCGTAACGGAGGATTTCTGGTTCATCGTAGTCCATCAAGGGAGCGAAGATGAAACAGCAATCGGGGCCGCGTGATACGGCCGAACAGCATGTAAAGAACATTCGCCGCGCGACGCGGAAGAAGTACTCGACGGAGGACAAGATCAGGATCGTCCTGTCGGGCCTTCGCGGAGAGTATTCGATTGCGACTTGCCGCCGCAGAACATCGCACAAGCCTCTATTACACCTGGTCGAAGGAGTTTCTGGAAGCCGGGAAACGCCGCCTCTCAGGCGCTGCTGAACGCCAGGCGTCAACAGGCGAAGTCAAAGACCTGCGCGCTGAGATGAGCGATCTGAAAGAGGCGCTCGCCGAAACCCTGCTCGAAAACCGCCTGCTTAAAAAAGCATGAACGGGGTTGGGCCAATAGAAGACCGGGGCGAGGCATGAAATACCCCGCGACTGAAAAGCTTGAGATCATCCGCCTGGTTGAAGACTCGCATCTACCGGTGCGCCGCACGCTGGAAAAGCTAGGGCTGTCCAAGAGCGCCTTCTATCGCTGGTATGATCTCTACGCCCGCTTCGGCGAGCAAGGCCTTGAGGACCGGCGTTCGGGTCCTGGCCGCGTGTGGAACCGCATCCCGGACGACATCCGCAAAGACGTTCTCGACATGGCGCTGGATGAGCCGGAGCTGTCGCCCCGGGAACTGGCGGTGACGTTCACGGACGAGCGCGCCTACTTCATCTCGGAAGCCAGCGTTTACCGGCTCTTGAAGGCCCATGATCTCATCACCAGCCCGGCCTTCACGGTGATCAAGGCGGGCGATGAGTTCAAGGACAAGACCACGGCGCCGAACCAGCTCTGGCAGACCGACTTCACCTATTTGAAGGTCATCGGCTGGGGCTGGTTCTATCTGTCGACGATCCTTGACGATTACTCGCGCTACATCATCGCCTGGAAGCTCTGCACGACGATGAAGGCGGACGATGTGAAAGACACGCTGCAGCTGAAGTGGTCTCGGAAATCCGGACAGTTGTTTAAGGTGTATCCCGAGCGAAGAAGGGATGCGAAGTATGGGCAAACGACGCAGGTTCACGGACCAGTTCAAGGCGAAGGTCGCGCTTGAGGCGCTGCGTGGCGACAAGACGATCCAGGAGATAGCGGCGAAGCATCAGGTTCATCCGAACCAGGTGAGCCAGTGGAAACGCCAGGCGATGGACGGCATGGCGGATGTATTCGCCCGCGGCGGCAGATCCGATGCGCCGAGCGATGCGGAGATCAAGGACCTCCACGCCAGGATCGGGAGGCTGACGATTGAGAACGATTTTTTGTCTCAAGGGCTCAAGAAATGAGCCCGTCGGAAAAGAAGCGGACGATTGATCGCGACCATTCGCAACTGAGCGTCGCCCGGCAATGCGCGTTGATGAAACTGAGCCGGTCAGCCTTCTATTATCGGCCCGTTGGCGTTGACGCTGAAACGCTGGCTCTGATGAAAGCGATCGATCAGGCGTTCATGGCTTATCCGTTCTTCGGCAGCCGCCGGATCGCGGCCTTTCTTCGCGGGCAAGGCGTCGCAGCGAGCCGCCATCGCATTCGCCGCCTGATGCGGCTGATGGGCCTTGAGGCGATCTACAAGCGGCCGCGCACCAGCCAGCCGCACCCGGCGCATCCGGTTTATCCCTATCTTCTGAAGAACATGACCATCGACCGCCCGAACCAGGTCTGGTGCGCCGATATCACGTTCATACCGGTGCGCGGCGGCTTCCTTTATCTCGTCGCGATCATGGACTGGGCGACGCGCAAGGTCTTGAGCTGGCGGGTGTCGAACACCATGCATGCGGAGTTTTGCGTGGAAGCGTTGAAGGATGCGCTCGCCCGCTTCGGCAAGCCGGCAATCTTCAACACCGATCAGGGCAGCCAGTTCACCAGCGCGGACTGGACCTTGATCCTCAGCGATGCAAAGGTCAAAATCTCCATGGACGGGCGCGGCCGGTTCCTCGATAACATCTTCATCGAGCGGCTCTGGCGGTCGCTGAAGCAGGAGGCGATTTACCTCACCGAGATCGAAGACGGCTTTCATGCCGAGCGGATCATCGATAACTGGTTCGACTTCTACAACACGCTGCGCCCTCATACCGCGCTGCAGAACCAAACACCCGATCAGGCATACCACCTGTCAGGCATGACGAAATTGGCGGCTTAATGTGAAACCGGATACACCTTAAAACCACCGCCAGGCTGTCCAAAAAGGCAGGACCACTTCACCTTTCTAGGCGCAGGCCTTGCAAACCGGTTGACAGTTTACGGGTCGGGTAAACGGTTGACACATCGGTTGACAACAGCACACGTGAGTTGTCGCAATTAACACCGAATGATCCGTGAAAAAGTCGCCGATCAACCATTTGGAGCGAACTAGAGAGCGGGGCCCAACACAGCATGACCCCTGCGATATTCGCTCAGGGCTGTGGCGGCATCATCATATGGTCAGCTCCATCACCGCGTCGATCGAGAACGGAACGAGACGGCGCAATGATCTCGAATACATTCCCGGATATAAAATTCTCGAACGCGCGAACACACCGCTATCCTGGCCAGTGACAATTACCGATCCTGCGACGGGCAAACGCGTCACCAAGGATCTCAGGCCCGATGCATTATTCGGCATAGAGTATAAAACGGAACAAGGAAGTCGGTATCGGTTTTATGTTGTGGAGGCGGACCGTGGGACGGAGCCATTAACGTCGAGCACCATAAATCGGAAAAGCGCGCTGCGGAACATCCTTCAATATGAGGCGTATATTCTGGGTGGGGAGTATAAGAAGCACCTGAAACTCACGTCGCCTATGCTGGTGTTAAACGTGTTGATTAGTGAACAACGGATGCAGCATCACCTCGAAAGTCTTAGCGACTGCGGCGCAATGCGTAACGTCATGCTCTTCAGTTGCGTCGATGAGATATTGGCTCAACGGCGGTCGGTGAAGGATATGGATGAGGTAAATTCAAGGCCGTGGTTAAGGGCGGGACTTTCGCCTGTTACAATTTGCAAACGATAGAGGAATTTGCCGGTGCAATTTTCCCTGCTGCCTATAAAGCCGCACACACGTTGTACGACGTTCGACCAGACCGACTGACCCGCCCCCTTTGAGCGCCGCCGCCAAATCAACCTTCCATCAAAAGCATCCTCATGGTTACATAAATGGTGGCTGCGCGATCGGGGTTTCGTCACTCTGAGCGATCCCTACTCGCCGGAAAAGCTCGGCTATGGAATCCTCGCCCCGCAGGCCGGAGAGAACGATCCTGATCTTTTCCTCAGTCGAATACCGCTTTCGCGTCGCCGGCGTATGTTCATGGAATGCTGTTCCGCAGACTCCTGCGGCTCGGATTTCCGTCTCATCTTCGCTCCCTTGATAGGCTACGATGAACCGAAAATCCTCCGTTGCGACAAACCCGTCAAATATCCCATGGGTGCTGACGGCCTACATTTACATCTTATTTGAATCGTCCGTGAATTTTCTTGAAGTAGAGTAAATTAGAATTAGCGAAACGGTGACACCAATCACAAGAAGGCCCAATTGAACGATCTTATAGGTTTCAATCGTAAGAGCGAGAAGGTGAATAATAAATTCGTTATAACTTTCAAAAAATAAAAATCCAAAACTATTAATGCCAAATAGTACAAGTAGAACTGACAACAATTCTGAAATCAACTTCCTGAACATTTAATAGCACCTTCTACAAAAAATTAATCACATATTATCGGATCGGGGCGATCGTTCAACAGCGCTAGTGAATCTACTGCCCCACCGGCCAAAAGCACACCATTGAATGGTGCTGTTCTGCTCGCTACATGCCCAATTACTCCGAGCGGTACTCCTACTATCAAAACGCCGCCACCAAACGTCCCCGAACTATTCTGAAAGTTACTCCAACCTCCCCCCCCCCAGTCCTTGAAACGCACCGCCAGCAATATCAGTAATACCCGCAGAGGTGCCGAAAATACCTGCTGCGCCAAACGCGATTCCTGCTGGCACAAGACTTGCGCCTCTCGACCGTGTCGCGTATCGAAGACCGACCCCAGTTGCGACCATACCACCGGCCGCAGCAGCTCCGGAAGAAATCGACTCGTAATAAGCAACTTCCCTCAATCCATTTCCGATTCTCACTATCCACTGAGTACATTTGCTAATTTTTCTTGAATTTGAAGTTCGATTTGAATCTGATTCCCCGTTGCCCCCACCTCCATCGACGCGTCCGCCTCCGCCACCACCGGGCCCACCCGACGAAAAAAATCCCGGACCGAATGAAAATCTGAAACTCGGGAATTTTCCGTTTAGACAGACGTTTGTATCAACAACACAGGTTTTCCAATTCTTAGCTCCTCGAAGTTGAAGATCTTCTTCGGGAGTATCCCGGTACCCACCCGATGAGAACCCAGTACCCGAGATATAAAAGCCACCTGCACAATTCCCGACTCCGTCGGTGATTCTCGACCCGGTGCACGAAAGCCCACTCGGATCCCGTCCATTCACCGGGTCATTGCCGACATAGGCGTACATGTTGAGACCGTCGCCATAGCCTGTTCCCCGTCAGCGAGTGAGGGACATTTGAGGGGATTTGCGTAACGGAGGATTTCTGGTTCATCGTAGTCCATCAAGGGAGCGAAGATGAAACAGCAATCGGGGCCGCGTGATACGGCCGAACAGCATGTAAAGAACATTCGCCGCGCGACGCGGAAGAAGTACTCGACGGAGGACAAGATCAGGATCGTCCTGTCGGGCCTTCGCGGAGAGTATTCGATTGCGGAGCTTTGCCGCCGCGAGAACATCGCACAAAGCCTCTATTACACCTGGTCGAAGGAGTTTCTGGAAGCCGGGAAACGCCGCCTCTCAGGCGACACTGAACGCCAGGCGTCAACAGGCGAAGTCAAAGACCTGCGCGCTGAGATGAGCGATCTGAAAGAGGCGCTCGCCGAAACCCTGCTCGAAAACCGCCTGCTTAAAAAAGCATGAACGGGGTTGGGCCAATAGAAGACCGGGGCGAGGCATGAAATACCCCGCGACTGAAAAGCTTGAGATCATCCGCCTGGTTGAAGACTCGCATCTACCGGTGCGCCGCACGCTGGAAAAGCTAGGGCTGTCCAAGAGCGCCTTCTATCGCTGGTATGATCTCTACGCCCGCTTCGGCGAGCAAGGCCTTGAGGACCGGCGTTCGGTCCTGGCCGCGTGGAACCGCATCCCGGACGACAGGGCTTGAGGCGGCCAACATCGAAAACCGGTTACGGCTGCTCTCTGATAACGGCCCATCCTACATCGCAGGCGATCTCGCTGAGTGGTTGGGAGAGAGAAAGATCGGCCATGTGCGAGGCGCGCCGAACCATCCCCAGACGCAAGGCAAGATCGAGCGCTGGCATCAAACCCTGAAGAACCGCATCCTCCTCGAAAACCACTTCCAGCAGGAAAGCCTCGAAGCGGCGATTGATGACTTTGTCGGCCGCTATAATCACCGACGATATCACGAGAGCCTGAAGAACCTTACGCCCGCAGACGTCTACTTCGGACGCAGTCAAACGATTTTACTGAAGCGAGAGAAAATCAAAAGGAGGACATTCGAAGAAAGGCGCTTGCAGCACGCCGTTGACCGTATACGATCAACCGCTGCTTAACTGAAACCAAGGGTGAGCCAGAGTCTCCAATAGCGAAACCGCTCAAGCGTCCATACTTATTTGACGACGGACAGCTAAGTCCTGAAAAAATAGACATGGCTAGTTGGCGCTCAACTTAGCGGGTTAAAGCATGCTCAATCAGACTTATAAGAGGGCTTAAGCAGCATTCTGCTTAACGACTTTCTCAATGAGCGCTTTGCGAACATAGCGGCCAATCAGCACCTCTACTTCTTCACCTTCTTCGGCTCCAAGAATGGCTGTTGCAAGAGGCTCATGTGCGCTGACGATGCCATTGTTGGGGTCATTCAGTTTGTCACTTATCGTAATCAGCACGGTTGCATCCTCACCAGTGAGATAGCGAACGCGCACTTGATCGCCAACTTCAATATATGATGTTGGCGCTTGCGGTTGCTCTGGCTTTGAAAACTCCAGAACGTCATCCAAAAGATCGGCTTGCCGCATGGCAGCGTCAGAGTTCTTTCGCCCGTCATCGTCTGCTGTGTCGGTTTTATCAGAAACGTCGATTCTATCTTCTTGGCTTTGCGATATTGTCGCTGGATCAGCATATTTCTCATGTTGCGCTTCAAGTTCGGAAAGTCTTGCCTCAACAGCTCTGCGCAGGCGCGCCGCTTCTCGCAATGGGTCATTAAACCAGTCAGTTGACCAGATGCGGTGAAATTTCCAGCCGAGACGCTGTAGTACCTGCTGTCGCAAGCGGTCACGGTCCCTTGCAGATCGGCATGAGTGATAGCTCGCGCCGTCGCATTCAACAGCAAGAATGTACCCATACGGCCACTTGGGGTGCTT
Organism: Parvularculaceae bacterium; assembly: GCA_041398145.1. Taxonomy (GTDB): domain Bacteria; phylum Pseudomonadota; class Alphaproteobacteria; order Caulobacterales; family Parvularculaceae; genus Amphiplicatus. The sequence continues at coordinate 217,027 of JAWKVF010000004.1, forward strand.
TACGCCGATGTCAATAAAATACCCCGCTGAGCCGACTTGCGGCACGGGTTCACAGCCCATGGCCTTGAGTTGATCGATGACATAGTCCTCAAAATCGGAGTCCGTGCTGCCAAACGGCTGGTCTGTTGCTTCAAGCACGCCGCTCGCAGAATATTCGAGCCAGCGTTTCAGCATATATGTGCCGGGATTTGAGTGTTCGTCTGCAAGAATGTCCGAAGGCTTCATCGACGAGAATGTTACGATCTGCTTTTTCGCCCGCGAGAAAAGGACATTCAACCGGCGGCGGCCCGCCTTTCCGTTAATCGGCCCGAAACGCTGCATGACGCGCGTGCCGGGTTGTTCTGGGCCGTAAACCGTACCAATAAAGATGGCGTCACGCTCATCGCCCTGCACGTTTTCAAGATTTTTGATGAAAAACGACTCAAGCCCGTCGTTGCGTGTACGCCACTCTTCAACGTACTCAGCCGCTTGTCGATCTTGTTCAAGAGCATAATTCATCTCATCAATCAGAAGATCGCGCTGCTTTTGATTGAGTGTGACTATGCCAAGCGAGCGATCCGGGTGGGTGCGCATAAGTCGCAGCGAAGCCTCTACAATGGCTTTTGCCTCAGTAGGATTAACACCTGTGCGATATGATCCGTCCACAGATACAAGCGATACGCCCATATCCTTGCGCTGCTCGGACGCAGACGGAAAAACCACGAGATTGCGGTTGTACACAAGTTCGTTGGAAAACCGTATTAGGCCGGAATGCTCGGAGCGATAGTGCCAGCGCAACCGGCGCGCAGGACGCAGCTTCGAATTGGCGATTTCGAGGATAGATTCCTCATCGACGAGCGCATCGTCATCATCATCATCGCCGTCATTAAGCATCTTCTGGAAGAAGTTCGAGGGTGGCAATTGGTTGGTGTCGCCCACTACCATAGCCTGACCACAGCGGGCGAGCGCGCCAATCGCATCCTCGGGCTTCATCTGTGAGGCCTCATCGATGATGCAAAGATCGAACGGCATACGCCCCGCATGTAAATATTGCGCTACTGCAAGCGGCGACATCATCCAGCAAGGCTTAAGTTCCTGCAAGGCGCGTCCGGCCCGGTTGGTGAGGTCGCGCACCGATACGAACCGCTTTTGCTTGGCAATTTCGTTTTCGAGAAGCGCTCGCTCTGTCCAGGTCGATTTCGGTCCTGCGCCATTACCCGAAGGCGGCTTGGCGGTGCCCGCGACGATTGCGCGAAGCTGCTTGCGGGCAAGCAAGATGATTTTCCGGTCCAAATCGGCAAGCTGCTTGCGTAGGGCATCAAGCTGTGATCCGGGATACTTATCCAAAAGCGCCCCATGCTCGCGTATGACCTCTAGCGCCATAGCTCTGATGACTGAGGCCTCCAGTATCTTGCCAAATCCTTGCAGCGTTTGTTCCTGGCCCATGAGCGCCTTTGTCGCCCATTCAAATCCAAGCTCATTAACGCGCCGTCTCGCGCGGGCGTATTTTGCATTCGCCTGTAACCCGGCTTGATCCGCCACGGCGTCTTCTAAATAGGCTGCAATATCCCGTTGGGATCGCGGCTCAACAATAAAATGCTGCTCTGGGATATAAGTTAGTTCGCAAAGTTTTTTTAGTTCGCACAAGGCCTCTTCATCGTGCTTTTGCACGCTCTCCAGCGTCGCGATGCAAGGTGAAATGCAGCCGGATTCGATCTGCGACAGGATCGCATCGCAAAGTGTAGGCTGTGCTAGAGCAATGTGCGCAATGGCAAGGTGGCGGCCCAGAGTTTCAACATCTGTTTCTACACCGCGATATTGATCGCTGAGTAGTTTGGAGACCGCTGTATATGACTCGATGTTGGTTTTGCGTTTCTGGTTTGCTTCAACCTGTGAGGCAAGCTCTGGAAGCGCATCTATGCGCATCTTCTCACTGACGACAAAGCATCTGACTAACGCCGTCAGTTCACTATGTGCCGATTTAAGTTGACCGATCGAAGATGTAAGCGGTGAAATCTGAGCTTCTAGATCAGAAATGTTCCCATTCCAGCTTGCCGGGGGAAGATCTGGAATGGAAAGCAAGGCATCCAGATCCCCCTCTTTCAGAAAGCGCCTTAAGCTTCGATTGGTATTGCCTGAGAGTCGGCGGTCGATTTCTTCATAAAAACGACTTAAGCGCTCGAAACTCGCAAAATCCGTATCTATACCGCGAAAATGAAGCCCAAAGCAGGCCTTGCTTTGTTCATCCGCAAGAAATTTCGTCTCTGAGGCCTTCCAGTCTGAAAGTGCTTGTAGCTGACGCGCCGCTTCATCCCTTTTTAGTTTTCCAGATTTCGATAGCAGGCGCGCTGTTCGCTTTGCTGCGCGATATGAGGGTGAGAAGATCGAGAAAAAACCGCCATCCTTCAAAGCTGTCGCGTGTGCGGCCAATTCCAGAGATTTCAAATCAGCGGGTATTGTGAAAGATTGCTCTATCGTTTCTTTTTCCGAGCGCAACTGTTCCCCGGCGCGCGCGGTCTGCTGGATCAATAGCTGCGCAGCCGGATCGGCGTTAGCTGATGAACGTAGCGCCAGTGTTTCCCGTGCTGCATCCAAAACGAGAGAATAAGCGGTGCGCACCGAGTCAAGTTCTAATTTTTCAATTTCGGGCACATCCGAAGAAAGTTCGGCTAAAGAAGCGCGAATGGAGTCTAGGGTCTTTCGTTCCCTGTCCTCTGCGTTAATCCGATCAACCACAGCACGCAGATCAAGTTTTTCGATCCGGTTTTGCGCGCATATTTCGTGAATGCGCCGCAACTGAGAAGGAAGCGCCGGTTCACTCGAATCAACTAGGAATTTGGCGAGCTTACTGTGAACGGCCTGATAGCGCTCGCAAGTCTCTCGAAATTTTTCGACTGTCCCGATTGCGTCACTTTTTGCAAGCAAGACAACGAAACTTGGATCGCAATCGCTGATTTTTTCCTGAACATCCAATAGTGCGGAAACAATGTCCGCAATCGCCTGCTGTGACAAATAGGGATCAAGTTCAAAATTGCCTAGCTGATCACGTTCGGCAGCCGCTGTTGCGTATGCATCCTTGGCTGCCGTGGCATGCACCTGAATATGGTCGAGCGTGAAACGGTCCGCGCTGTCTATATCGAGACCGCGCCAATATTCCTGTGCATCATGCGCCTCGCTGCTGGCGGCATCAAGCTGATCGCCAGCTTCGCGAAGGGTTTCTATCCTATTTTTGTCAAATGTGCTGGCGTCCGCAATAGGCGGACGATTGAATATGTCCGGTTTTTCCTTGAGCGCATCATTGGACCACATTGCCTTGCCGAGAACGTCATAGACTTTGAGTCCTGTCTCTCCATAAGGAGAGGAGATTATATCAATATAAGCAGATAGTTCGGAACGTATCGCCTTGAACTGCGCAATTCTGGAATCGTAATCCGCGTTCGCGCGCGGGCAGCCCATTTCAATCCTGTCCCGGACTGATGATATGACCTGCTCTCTAGTGGAGCGCTCAGCCTGCAAGGGAAGTACGAATTCGCCCAACCCCACGGCTTCAAGCCGCGATTTAACAACATCAAGTGCCGCCAATTTTTCTGCAACGAAAAGCACCTTCTTTCCGGCAGCGAGCGCTGCGGCAATTGTATTCACGATGGTCTGTGATTTGCCAGTGCCCGGCGGACCTTCTACGGCGAGGCTGCGCCCGTCGTTAATGTCTGCGATGACGCTGAGCTGGGAAGAATCCGCATCCATGACTAGGCATGGAATCTTTTTCTCTATTTCAGGAGAATCAACATCGTACTCATCGGCAAAGGGTGAATCGACGGACGATTCCGAACCGCCGAGAAGCCGTTTGACAACCTCTTTATTGTGGAATGCGGTCTTGGATGTATCGAGGTCGTGGTACATCGCCATGCGGGCTGAGGGAAATACGCCGAACGCGACCTGCCGACGAACTTTCCATTTGAGATTTGGCGGCTTGAGCGCATCCACTTCCGCAAGATAATCTTCTATTGATCCTTGCGAGAATGCCGGCAGTTCTATCGCATATTGCGTGCGAAGCATTTCGGCCAGCACAAGATTCGCTTCGCCGGATTCTCCAAGTCCTTTGACCCAGAATTCCGGCCCCGACATGGTTTTCTTCTTCGTGAACTCCGCTGGCATAAGCACCAACGGTGCAATCGCACTGCTGCGAGAGAGATCATCTTGCCATTCAAGAAAGCCGAATGCGGCGTGCAGGACGTTAATGCCGGTTTCCTGCATCCAAGTCCGGCACTTCGTGGAAATGCCGGTCATTTTGCGTTCCAGATCGTCCGCAAGGAGCAACGTCTGGATAGCATCGTCTCGGTGCCGCCCATCCTGATTTTCTTCATCAGGGCTGGGCAGATCATAAGATGGCGATATGCCGTGCAGCTTGGCGTGCTGGACAAGCGATATGTCCGCCCCGGTCTGACGCGCCGGCAAGCCGAGTTTTATGCGCAACCTGTCCTTAAGCTCGCGCTCAAGGCGGCGAATTTCATCCTGCGCATCGATGCTTTTGCTATCGACGTCCTTGATCGCCTCAAGATAAACTTCATCCGTGTGCCGCGCCTCCGAAAGCGCTACGCGGAAGTCGGGCCGCAACTCGTCTTTGGGATCAGTATCAAGGGGCGGGAGCGGAACGAGCCGCATGCTTTGTTGGTTGCTCAATTCAAAAGAGAGCACGTCCGGCAATTCATCGACGACGCGGATATAGGAATTCGATCTTGGCGTAAGCTTGGTGGATATAAGCGGATTTTTGCGCGTCAAATCGAGGAGCTTGGGCCGGAGCGCTTCAATGCGCGTGCGAACCCATGCCTCAAGGGCGAGCTGCTGTTCTGTTTGGGTTGCATCGGCTGTCACAGTGTATTCCTAGAAGGTTACGGCGTTCGGAGTTTTCGACCCGAGGCCCAAATTGGTTTTGATGCTTCGAGTTGAATTTCGCATATTCGCTATCGCGGCAGTAGAATTGAAACATCCTCAAGTAACGGTTAATCCAAACACCAATTGGCATCACGCAGCTAGCGGATTACGCAAATACTAAGTCAGGACGGCTTGGATACTAGAAACTCATTACCGCGAAGGCGATTCGCTAGCGCCGCTTTCTAGCCGCATGCGCTGAATTCGCTGCAATTATCCACAGGGTCGAGCCCGGCGCGCTCGATTTTGTTGCCCTCTTTGCCAATGAGGGTGATTCGTTTGGCCCCGACTTGCCGCCGGAGGGTTTCGCCCCGGTCGAGAAAGTCGGCATTGCGGAACTTTGACTCGCAAGAGATGTGATATTGCGCGAGCGCTTCGGCATAGGTCTTCAACCGGCCTTCCGGAATTTGTCCGCCGGTGTTGCGGTCGAAAGCCTCGGTAAGGGCTTTTTCAGAATCCCGGTTGTAGGGCGCGACCGGCCAGAAACCCGGTCTTGCGTTCGGGCGGCCCCGGCCTGGTGGACCGTCAACGGGTTCCGCCTCAAATTTCGCCGATGAACCATTGCGCGCCTGAAAGGCGGTCATGAAGCCGAAGGGCTTCACCTGAGCCGCGTAGGACTTGCCTTCATTCCATTTCTTGAACCAGTCGAGCATACGGGGGCTTGTCGCGCCGTAGCGGCTCAAGGCCGGTTGATCGAAAGCAGGATGATAGTCGAGCGGCACAATATCCGGCTCGCCGGACAACGCCGCTTCGATGATCTTGAACCAAAGATCATACTGCCAGCGCGAAACCCCAATATCGCCTAACGGCATTGACGGGCTGGGAATTGAAGGCGGCGCATCCTTCTCGCCGTAAGGCGCGATCAAATGGCCCAACCCGTGAGCCGAAGCTTTGCGGATGATCGGTTCTGGAAGCCGGGAAACGCCGCCTCTCAGGCGACACTGAACGCCAGGCGTCAACAGGCGAAGTCAAAGACCTGCGCGCTGAGATGAGCGATCTGAAAGAGGCGCTCGCCGAAACCCTGCTCGAAAACCGCCTGCTTAAAAAAGCATGAACGGGGTTGGGCCAATAGAAGACCGGGGCGAGGCATGAAATACCCCGCGACTGAAAAGCTTGAGATCATCCGCCTGGTTGAAGACTCGCATCTACCGGTGCGCCGCACGCTGGAAAAGCTAGGGCTGTCCAAGAGCGCCTTCTATCGCTGGTATGATCTCTACGCCCGCTTCGGCGAGCAAGGCCTTGAGGACCGGCGTTCGGGTCCTGGCCGCGTGTGGAACCGCATCCCGGACGACAGGGCTTGAGGCGGCCAACATCGAAAACCGGTTACGGCTGCTCTCTGATAACGGCCCATCCTACATCGCAGGCGATCTCGCTGAGTGGTTGGGAGAGAAGATCGGCCATGTGCGAGGCGCGCCGAACCATCCCAGACGCAAGGCAAGATCGAGCGCTGGCATCAAACCCTGAAGAACCGCATCCTCCTCGAAAACCACTTCCAGCAGGAAAGCCTCGAAGCGGCGATTGATGACTTTGTCGGCCGCTATAATCACCGACGATATCACGAGAGCCTGAAGAACCTTACGCCCGCAGACGTCTACTTCGGACGCAGTCAAACGATTTTACTGAAGCGAGAGAAAATCAAAAGGAGGACATTCGAAGAAAGGCGCTTGCAGCACGCCGTTGACCGTATACGATCAACCGCTGCTTAACTGAAACCAAGGGTGAGCCAGAGTCTCCAATAGCGAAACCGCTCAAGCGTCCATACTTATTTGACGACGGACAACGCAAGCACTGAACTCCTTGGAGCAAGGGGATCAGCTTGTAACGTGGAGGCTGGATCGGCTGGGGAGGTCTTTGAGCCACTTGATAGAGACCGTTGAGACAATCAATTCAAAGGGGGCCGAATTCCGTTCCCTCACAGAGGCAATTGATACCTGCTCTGCAGGTGGAAAGCTCATCTTTCATATGATGGGAGCTTTAGCTGAATTTGAACGCAGCTTGATTATCGAACGTACTAAAGCTGGTCAGGATGCTGCCCGAAAGAGGGGCAAACACATTGGCCGGAAACGAAAGCTTTCCGTCTCACAGATAGAATGAAGTGGTCCTGCCTTTTTGGACAGCCTGGCGGTGGTTTTAAGGTGTATCCGGTTTCACATTAAGCCGCCAATTTCGTCATGCCTGACAGGTGGTATGCCTGATCGGGTGTTTGGTTCTGCAGCGCGGTATGAGGGCGCAGCGTGTTGTAGAAGTCGAACCAGTTATCGATGATCCGCTCGGCATGAAAGCCGTCTTCGATCTCGGTGAGGTAAATCGCCTCCTGCTTCAGCGACCGCCAGAGCCGCTCGATGAAGATGTTATCGAGGAACCGGCCGCGCCCGTCCATGGAGATTTTGACCTTTGCATCGCTGAGGATCAAGGTCCAGTCCGCGCTGGTGAACTGGCTGCCCTGATCGGTGTTGAAGATTGCCGGCTTGCCGAAGCGGGCGAGCGCATCCTTCAACGCTTCCACGCAAAACTCCGCATGCATGGTGTTCGACACCCGCCAGCTCAAGACCTTGCGCGTCGCCCAGTCCACTGTTTTCACAGGGAAATAAAAACTTATCCCCCTCCCTTCCCCGGGGTATAGCTAAGTCTGAATAAAATAAACGGATTCGGGCGGTTATGTTTGAAAAGCGCCTTTCGGAAACTTTGAATCACCGCTCGGCATGTGCCCTCCAACGGCCATTGGCCCGAAACGATCATTGTGAGATCAGTATGTGGGCTCGATGACGGGGTACTGTTTATGATGATAAACGGTTATTGTACCAAACGTAGAGATGGACCATCGGGGTGGGAATTTAGACATGATCGACTGGGTTTCAGATAATATTGGTGTTGTCTTTCCGGACTTAGCTGCAGAATTAATTTCTCTACCGCTTGTTGCATTGATTGTTCATCTATTTGCTAATCGCAGAGAAAGAGCAGCAAGCAAAACAGCGCGAATAACGGTAGCTAAACACTCGTTTTATGTTTTGAGGCATTATTTTGATTCTGAATTGGAACGGGGAAGGGAGCTTTGGATGTCAGAGCTTGATACGCTCTACATATCCAATGCGATGCTGCTGACCTCTGAGCAGCAGCTACATTTTAATTTTGTCAGGACAAGTTTGAAAATTCTTCAAACTGAAAGGCGACTGTTAGATTGGGACCCCAAAATATTCATGGGGCGATATGAGGATTTTTTGAACTCGATACATGGCCTGAGCAAATCGCAACGGCTCGAATATTCGAAAGGTATAGAACAGGAAATAGCCAAGTTTGTCATAAAAATCGAAGAGATGCCTTCGTCATTTCCTGTTAAATAATTTGTCCGGTTTTTGGCACGGATGGTTCATCCTGATTTAATGGGTCTGCAGCCTAGAACGTTGCAAAAGCAACTACATAGGTAATCCCCCCTGAAAATCGTTGGGTTGAAAAATAGACTTCTCTGGCCTTGGATAGGCAAGGAGAAGGTTATGAAGAAATCGAGATTTACGGACGCGCAGATACTGGCGATCCTGAAACAGGGCGAGAACGGCGTGGCGGTTGCCGATCTGTGCCGTGAGCACGGGATCAGCAATGCGACTTACTACAATTGGCGCTCGAAATTTGGCGGCATGGACGCCTCGCTGATGTGCGAGATGAAGTCGATGGCGGAGGAGAACCGCCGGCTGAAGAAGATGTACGCCGAGATGGCGATGCAGAACGAGCTTTTGAAGGATGCTCTGGGAAAAAAGTAGCGCGGCCGTCTCAGCGCCGTGAGATGGCCATGAAAGCAGTCAATGAAAACGGCGTGAGCGTGGCGATGGCGTGCCGGACATTCGGCGTCAGCGAGACCTGCTATCGCCATGAGGCGAAGCTCAGCGATGAAAACGCGGAGATTGCCGACTGGTTGATCCGGCTGACGGCGGCTTATCGGACATGGGGGTTCGGCCTGTGCTTTTTGTATCTGCGCAACGTCAAGGGTTATTGCTGGAATCACAAGCGAGTCTACCGGATTTACCGCGAACTGGAGCTCAATTTGCGGATCAAGCCGAAGAGGCGACTGAAGCGGGAGAAACCCGATCCGCTGGCGATTCCTGAGACGCCCAACGAGACCTGGTCGATGGACTTCATGGCGGACCAGCTCAGCGACGGACGTTCGTTCCGGACGCTGAATGTGCTCGACGACTTCAACCGCGAAGGACTTGGCATCGAGGTTGACGTGTCGCTCCCGGCCTTACGCGTGGCGCGCACACTCGACCGGATCATTGAATGGCGCGGCAAACCCAGAAACATTCGGGTCGATAACGGCCCGGAATATGTCAGCGGAACGCTGCAATCCTGGGCGAAGAAACGCGGCATCGAACTGTCTTACATTCAGCCAGGCAAGCCGCAGCAGAACGCCTATGTAGAGCGATATAACCGAACCGTTCGCCATGAGTGGCTCGGGCAATATCTCTTTGAGACAATCGATGAGGTACGCGAGCACGCCACCAGATGGCTCTGGACTTACAACAACGAAAGACCCAACATGGGCAATGGCGGTTTTACCCCCGCCCAGAAACTGAAAATGGCCGCGTGAAGTCTATCAATAAACCCCGTTAAAAACGGGGGGATTACCGGGTGCTTCAATCCTTTGCGAATATAGGCGCCATAGCGCAACTGCATGAGATTGCGTGAAACGACATCTGGTTCATTGAACGGCCCGAATCGAAACGCCAGATCCGCCTCGCGTCGCGACAGGCTGAGAAAGCGTTGATCTGTAATGAGCTCGATGATGACACGCGGATGCAGCGCCGCGAATTCAGTGAGCACAGGGCTGAGAACATACCCGCCAAACCATTCTATCGAGGTGACGCGCAGCACGCCCTCTAGATGATGCGCGTGCCCCGAGATTTGACGCTGGATGGCGAGCGCTTCTTCCTCCATGCGCTCGGCGCGCGGCAGTAGCGCAGCGCCTTCGTCCGTCAGTATGAAACCGGCGGTTGTGCGTTGGAACAGCTTGTTGCCCAGCGTCGCTTCGAGTTTGCGCAGACGCCGCCCCATGGTCGGCTGGGTCTGGCCCACCTTGCGAGCCGCAGCGCCGAGCGTGCCTTCGCGGGCGATGGCGAGAAAGACCCGGATGTCGCTCCATTCCATCGGTCTTTGCCGCCTCCCGCTTTTTCAAACAATTATGCATGAAGATCATGCGTGATCTATAGTTTTCATGCAAATGTATTTGGTCCATCTTGCGCTTGTGTGACGAGAGTTCGGGGACCCATCGTGTCGAAATGGCGTATCGCGGCGTTAGCCATCGGAAAGATGTTGCTTGTCCTGGCGGCGATCACGGGCGCGATGCATTCGTTCCGCCTGCTGCTGCTGCCGCAGATCCAGTCCGTCTTTCATCTGGATGATGCAGCCGCCAGCGCGGTGCGGCGCGTCGGCATTCTGCTCGTCGTCATTCTGGCCTACTGGGTTGTCGTCCGGCTGATCGAGAAACGCGCGATCACTGAACTGCGTCTCGCGCCGCTCGGCGTCGTATTGGGCGCGCTCTGCGGCGCGGCGCTGATCTCCATTACGACGCTGTCGTTGTTCGCGACCGGCTTCTATGAGGTGACGGTGGTTCGCGGCTTGCAAAGCGGATTGCTTGATGCGGCCGGAGTGATCGTGGTCGCGGCGATGTTGGAAGAGGTCGCGTTTCGCGGCGTAATGCTCCGCATCCTTGAAAGCGCGTGGGGCACGGTTCCGGCGCTGTGGCTGTCATCGCTGCTCTTCGCCTTGCCGCATCTGGGCAATGTCGCAGATGCGGGCCTTGCCGCCACTCTTACTACATTTGCCTCAGCGACGCTGATCGGCGCATTCTGGGCGCTGGTCTTCGTGCTCACCCGCAATTTATGGGTCGCCGGGGCGAACCATGCCGCGTGGAACTATTCCATCATGCTGACAGGATTGCCGCTGTCTGGACTGGAGGATTGGCGCGGGCTGGCGCCATTCGAGAGCCGCTACAACGGTCCCGACTGGCTCACCGGCGGCGCGTTCGGGCCCGAGACTTCGGTGCTGACGATGGGCCTGATTGTCGTCTGTCTGGTCGTGTTGTTTCATGCGGCGCGCAATCGCAAGCGCATTATCGACGTTTGAGAATTTCGACACCCCAAGCGCCGCGCGAGCCGGACTGAAACCGCTAACGACCGGTTCTGTCCAAAAGCAGACATTCGACCCAACCGGCGCTTTGACTGACTCAATGGTGATCGAAAGAGCCGTCGGAAAAAATATGTGAGAATGGCGCGCCGGAGTGGGTGAAACCGGGAACTGGGCGGTTTTGAAAGCAAGGCGACTTTGACGCCTATTTTCTCTTCTTTTTATCTATCAACACATCCTGCTGCCATTTGCTTGGTTTCTTATCGGTGCGATGAACGCAACCTGCCCAACAGCATGGACGTTTTCGCCCGTCGAGGAGTTCCTCAACAGTCCGCTTGATCCGCCTTGCGCGCGTGTTTTCCTGTTTGGCGTCCTCAACCCAACAAATAAATTCATTCCTGGCGATCGGCGTCAGGTTTTCCCAGAGGTCCGTAATTTCTTTTGCTTCGGTCAGCGCCTTGACCAAGTCAGTGGGAAGATCGTGTACCAGACCGCCTGAAATTTTCGTTTTCATATATACCGACTATCAAATACGTCCTGCCGGTCAATCATCAGCGGCTGAAGATAAACACTCGTCCAATCCGAACCGTTTTCCGCTGTTCCAATGGTGAGCGGAAAAAGCCTGAGAATTCCGTTGGTTGAAAAACTGGCGCGCCCGAAAGGATTCGAACCTCTGACCCCCAGATTCGTAGTCTGGTGCTCTATCCAGCTGAGCTACGGGCGCGTGCCGCGTGAATTGCGGGAAGGCGCGTTTAACAGCATCGCGTCGGCGAATGCAAGCGGCAATAAGCGCTCAGCCGGCGGCCGTGCGCTCGGCCTCAAAGACGCTGCGGGCGATGGCGCGGGCGGCCGCGGCGGCGAGCTTGGTGTCGGCCGGCAGGTCCGCCGCGCCGCGCCAGTCGTGCGGGGGGGAGGGGGGGGCGTGCGCCCCCGAACTCTGCATCGATCTCGAACGGCCACGCCGAGAACGCATCTGCGCGTTCGACCAGCGTTGACGGATCGAGAAGGTCGGTCTCGCGGGCGCCGGGGCCGCCGCCGCGCACGTCGCCGGCGACCACCGCCGGCGCGTCGGGCAGGATGACCGTCACCCCGGTTCGGGCGTTTTCGTCACAGGAATTGCCGGCGCGAAGCCCGCAAGTATCGAGAATGGCGTTGCCCGGACCCGTAGCTGACATGCGCGCCGCCTTGCGTGTTGGTTTGAACTGTCGACCATACTACAACATCTGCCCAGTGTTTGAATTGCCAAGTGATTTCGCAAAAGGGGGCGCGTTGATGGCCGTCAGGAACAAAGTTTTGTCTGCTGCTCGCGCAGCGTCGATTACCGCGCTTGCGCTTATACTTGTCGCCGGGTGCGGCGAACGGCGTGCGGCGCCGTCAGGGGAAGCCGCCAATGCCCCGCTCGCCGATGCGCCACAGGAGAATGGCGGGCAGTGGCTGGTTGCGGCGGCCAACCCCTATGCGGTCGACGCCGGCGCCGCGGTTCTTGCGCGCGGCGGCAGCGCGGTCGATGCGGCGATTGCCGTTGAGACCGTGCTCGGCCTTGTCGAGCCGCAATCGTCGGGCCTCGGCGGCGGCGGGTTCATGCTCTATTACGACGCGGCGTCAAAGTCGTTGACGACCTATGACGGCCGCGAAGTCGCGCCGATGAGCGCGACGCCCGACCGGTTCATCGCCGGCAATGGCGAGCCGATGGATTTTTACGACGCTGTTGCGGGCGGATTGTCGGTTGGCGTGCCGGGAATGGTCCGCCTGTTTGAAACAACGCATACAGAACATGGCGTGCTGCCCTGGGCCGACCTGTTCGATCCGGCGATTGCGCTTGCCGACGATGGCTTTAACGTGTCGCCGCGATTGAACAGCCTGCTTTCGCAAACCCCGCGCCTTCGCGCGACGCCGGAGGCGGCGGCGTATTTCTATCAGGCGAATGGTGCGCCATGGCCGGTCGGGCATGTTCTCAAAAACCCGCAATATGCCGACCTATTGCGCGCGATAAAGACCGAAGGCGCCGACGCTTTTTATGAAGGCCCGATCGCCGAGGCGATTGTCGAGGCGGTGAATTCGGCGCCGCATCCGGGCGGCATGACGCTGCAAGATTTGAAAGACTATGCCGTCGTCGAGCGCGCGCCGGTATGCGGGCCATATCGCGCCATCGAAATTTGCTCGATGGCGCCGCCAAGTTCCGGCGGGGTGACTCTGTTGCAGATATTATCGCTGCTGGAACCGTTCGATCTTGCGGCGGCGGGCCCCGGCTCGACCCAGTCGCTGCATCTTCTGTTCGAGGCGAGCAAGCTAGCTTATGCCGACCGGGCGAAATATCTCGCCGATCAGGACCAGTCGGCGGCTGACGGCGGCCTCACCTCGCGCGAGTTGATCGCCGGGCTGTTAAACCCGCCTTATCTGCGCGCGCGCGCCACTTTGGTCGACCCGGCGCGCGTCGCGGAAACGGTCGAGGCGGGTGATCCGTCAGCCTATCCGATTGCGGAGGGCGCGGCGCCGGGCGCATGGCCGGATTTTGCCGACGACGCCTCGCCAGAGCCGCCGTCGACCAGCCATTTCGTCATCATCGACGCGAAGGGGAATGTCGTCTCGATGACCGCAACCGTCGAATTCGCTTTCGGCAGTCACCAGATGGCCAGCGGCATGATTCTCAACAATCAGTTGACGGATTTTTCGTTTTTGCCGGTGCGTGACGGCGAGCCGGTCGCCAATGCGGTGGGGCCGGGCAAACGCCCGCGCAGTTCGATGTCGCCGGTAATCATGTTCGGCGCCGATGGCGGCGTGCTTGGCGCCTTGGGGTCGCCGGGCGGCCCGGCGATCATCGGCTATGTCGCCAAGACGCTGATTGCGATGATCGACTGGGGGATGCCGATCCAGCAGGCGATCGATGCGCCCAACGCGGTCATCCCGCGCGGCGCGCCGGTGCTGGAAACAGGCGGGTTCGACCCTGACGTCATCGAAGGGCTGCGCCGCATGGGCCACCCGGTCATGGAGCGCGATCTTAACAGCGGCGTGCACGGATTTGTCGTCAGGGACGACGGCACGCTTGAAGGCGGCGCCGACCCGCGCCGTGAAGGCGTCTGGAAAACCGGAACTGTCGGGACGCAATAATGAAGAAGATCAGACCGGCAGGCGGAACCGGAAGTGGGAACCTGTCTCGCCTGTCGACACCAGCACCAGCTCGCCATGATGGGCGCGGGCGATTTCATGGGCGATGGCGACGCCAAGCCCCGATCCGCCGGGTTTGAACGAGCCCTTGAAGGGTTCAAACAGCGGCTCGCGCGCCGCCTCGGGGATGCCGGGGCCGTTATCCGCAATGTCGATGATCGCTCGCTGGCCATCGTGGCGCGCCGAGATGGCGACTCGATGTTGCGGTGTCGCCGCCTCGTCGTCATCGGGCGCGCCGAACGCTTCAACCGCATTTTTGACGAGGTTGAATACCGCCCGATAAAGCTGCGTCGGGTCGGCGTCGATCCTGAAATTGTCCGGCACTTCGTTGACCAGCGCGACGTTCATCGCCGCGCTATCGTCGAGAATTTCATCCACCAGCAGATGCAGGTTTATTGATTCCTTTTTCAACGCGCCCGATTCCATGCGCGCATAGCTCAGCGTGTCGCGGCTCAGCGCGATGGCGCGATCAAGCGAGGAAATAAGACGTGGGCTGAGCTTTCGCACGCGCGGATCTTCACTTTTGGCGAGACGATCCGACATCAGTTGCGCCGAGGCGAGGATGTTGCGCAAATCGTGACTGATCTTTGAAATGCCTGCGCCAAGGGCGGCCAGGCGCCGGCGTTCGTTCAACAAGCCCTGAAGGCGCGTTTCCAGCGTTGCAAGGCCGCGTTCGGCGCCGCCGATCTCGTCAAGGCGGTTGCTGGGTTTGACGATATTGGCCGGGTCTTCCGGCGCGCGTTCAAACGCCATCATGTTCGAGGTCAGGTGCTTGATTGGCCGCACCGTGAGCGCGCTTAGCGCGAGATAGACAAGCGTCGCAGTGACTGTGGAGATGACAAGCGACAGCAACAGGACGTTACGGGCGTAAATCTGCAGATCGTGCCGCAGGGCGGCTTGCGAAACAAACATGTCGACCTTGCCGCCGGGGTCGAATTTCGGCGTGCCGACAACCCGGATGGAATGGTCGCCCGCCGAAAACAACGTCGCCCACGCGTCTTTGATATATAACAGCGGCTCGCCGTGATCGACATTTACATAACGCATGACGCGGGTTTGTTCTTCGGTCAGCTTGGGCGTCATGACCGGCATGCGCGCGCCGTCACGGTCGATAGTGACGCCGAGAATGTTGGCGGTTTTGAATAATTGTTCGGCGGTTTCTGATTCGATCATTTCGCCGCCTGGCGCATCAAGCGCGAGGCCGACGAGATAAGCGGAATCAAGACGTGCGTCGAGCCAGTCAACGCGCTGCTTCGCAATCGACGGGATGAGGACCACAAGTTCAGCAAACAGAACGAAAATGACGGTCATCGCCAGAAGACGCGTCGAAAGCGATTTGCGCAAATACCGAACCATAGGGAAGACGCTGTTTTTGTCGGCCATATGACGCCCTGAACCATCATGCCATAAACCGGATTCACGGCCTGATGTTTTATTCTTGAGTGGTTGCATCGCGAAAAGCAAAAACCGTTGCACACTTTTTGCGCGATGCTTTAGTCCAGCATGGACAACAGTTTGACGAGTGATCGTGTCTTACCTGAAAACAGCTTTGGCGTAAAATACGCACCGCCGGCGCGTTTGGATATTTCTCCGCGCGTCGGGTAGGGCGCGATATAATTCGTCATGGACTTGATCTTCAGCCCGTTGGCGATGGCGAACGACCACAGTCCGATCTCGTCGCCCGCGCCTTTGCCGACGAGGGTTGCGCCGGCGATTGTTCCTTTCCGGTCGACATAGGCTTTCAAAAACCCATGCGTTGATTTCTCGGTCTGGGCGCGGTCATTGTTTTCAAAATCCCATTGTACGGATGTCACGCCGCCTTGCTCTTCGGTAACGCCGACCGATGCGATTTCCGGATCGGTATAGGTAACGCGCGGCGCCAGGCTGTCGCGGCGCGCCGCGGGCATTTTGAACAGGATGTTGCGGATGAGCGTCGAGGCGTGATCGCCGGCGACATGGGTGAACTGCGCGCCGCCCGCTGCATCGCCGGCTGCGTATATGCGCCTGTTGGTCGTGCGCAAACTTGCATCAAGTCTTATTTTGCCGTTTTCAAACTCGACGCCAGCCTTGTCGAGGCCGAGGCCGCTGATATTGGCGCGGCGCCCGACGGCGACAAGAAGATGCGAACCGGCAAACTGTCGGCCGTCCTCCAATACGGCGATGACGCCGTTATCGCCGCCGCGCGTCTCCATGACTTTCGTGCGCTCAAACACCTCAACGCCTTCAGCAGCGAACGCCGCGCGCAGCAGGTCGACGGCCTGTTCGTCCTCGCGGCCGAGCAGTGTTTCGGCTTCGATGATGGTGACCCTGGCGCCGAGGCGGCGATGCGCCTGCGCCAGTTCGGCGCCGATGGGGCCGCCGCCGATGACAATCAGATGGTCTGGAAGCGTTTTGTTGTCGAAAATCGTTTCATTGGTGAGATAGGGCGTTTCGGCAAGCCCGTTGATCGGCGGGATAAACGGCGAGGAACCGGTGGCGATGACGAAATGTTTCGCGTGAATTTCCTGCCCGCCTGCTTTCACCACGCGGGGGCCGATAAACTCGCCGCGCTGGCGGATGACGGTGACGCCAAGGCTTTCAAACCGCTGCTGACTGTCATGGGGCGCAATCGCCGCGATAACGCTTTGCACATGAGCGTGCACCGCTGCGAAATCGACATGCGGCTCTTGCGCGGTGACGCCGAACTTGGCCGCGGTACGGGCGCTGTGCGCCGCGTTCGCCGCCGCGATCAGCGCTTTTGACGGCACGCATCCGAAATTGAGACAGTCGCCGCCCATTTTTCCTTTTTCGACAAGGACGACTTTACGGCCGAGTTGCGCCGCGCCGGCGGCGAATGACAGCCCGGCGGAGCCCGCGCCAATGACGCAGATATCGGCGGTGATATGTCCGCTCACGTCGCCCCCTTCGTTTTACGCGCCGCCTTGTAGATGATCGGCGCCAGCGCCAGCAGGCTCAGCGCGATAATCGGCGTCACGATCTCCGGCTTCAAAAGCATGCCGGACAGTTCAGCATCACCGCCGGTCGCCAGCACCGTATCAAGCCCGTTGCCGACACTGACGATCGCAAACGCGCCGGGAATGATGCCGATGAATGTCGCGGCGACAAAAGTGCGCAGGCTGACGCCGAACATCGCCGGCGCAATATTCACCAGAAAAAATGGAAACAGCGGGATCAGCCGCAGCAATAACAGATAGGAAAACGCGTTCTCGCGAAACCCGGCTTCCATCTTGCCGATGGCGGTTCCGGCGCGATTGCGCAGGCTGTCGCCAAGCGCGGTTCGGGCGGCGGAGAAAATAATCGCCGCGCCAGTCGTTGCGGCGACGACGACGACGAGCGCGCCGATCCATATCCCGAAAAACAGCCCGCCCAGCATCGACATGAAAGTCGCGCCCGGCACAGAAAGCGCGGTCACCGCGATATAGACGAGCGCGAACAGCGCCAGCGCGGCGAGGTAATGGGCCTCAACAAAGAGGCTGAGGCCGGCGTAATGTTCCTTAAGCGCGGCGAGGGAAAGTTGCTTGTACAACCCCGATGCGACCACCGCCGCCGCCGCGACGGCGATCACGATCAGCGGGGCGAAGCGGTTGACGCCGCGCACGCGCCGGCGGGAATCGTCCGCTTTGGTGTCCATGTCGCCCCTTTGTCCGGCGGGTTGTCTGGCGGTTTCGCCAAATTCGGCTCTATACCGGTTTTGCCCGGTCGTGAATGCGCGCGCCAATTCTGGCTATCGATAGCAGGGGATTGGCCGATTCAGCCTCACATTCAGGGTTTTGTCGCTCACAAATACGAGAATGGCGCAAATTCCCCCCGGCGGCTTGACGCCGGCAGGGTCCGTCGTCTAAGAGGCGCACCCTTACGGCGCGCGCCGCCCGGAATTTCACTACTCGCGAGTACATTCGATGAAACGGACCTATCAACCGAGCCGGCTCGTCCGCAAGCGCCGTCATGGCTTCCGCGCCCGGCTTGCCACCAAAAACGGACGTAAAGTCCTCGCCCGCCGCCGCGCCAAGGGCCGCAAGCGGCTGTCAGCCTGATCGCGCCCGATCCCGGTGCGGCCCGGCCGCCTGTGGCAGTCGGCGTGCTTCGCAAACGCCCGGATTTTCTCAAAGCCCAGTCTGGCTTGAAAAGCGGCGCGCCGGGGTTTTTGCTGGCGCGCGCGAGCGCGCCGAATGCGCTGGGCGAGACGCGTCTTGGCTTTACCGTCACCCGCAAGATTGGAAACGCCGTCGTGCGAAATCGCGTAAAGCGCCGCCTTCGCGAAGCCAGCCGGCGCGTTTTTCCCGATTTCGCCGAGCCGGGTTTCGATTATGTGCTGATTGCGCGCGCGGCCGCCGCCGCGCGGCCTTTCGAGCTTCTTCTTGACGATATGAAGCGGGCCCTTTTAAGGCTGTCCTCCCACCCTAAATAGCGTGAAACGGCCGGTTATGGCTGGCCCGCCAGAGATTAGCGAGAATATCGATGGACCGTAATATGATAGCCGCAATCGCGATTTCCGCGGCGATTTTGATCGGGTGGGATTTCTTCGTTCTCGCCCCGCAGCGCGAGGCGGCGAAAGAGGCATTCGAAGCGCGCCAGGAGCAGGCTGAGCAGGTTGCCAAAGACGCCGGCGTCGCCTCGCCCGACACCATCGGTATTGTCGGCGCCGCCGCCGAGATGTCCATCGACGAAGCGCTGGCCAAAGCGCCAGGGCGCGTTGAGATCAGGACGCCGAGCCTGCAAGGCTCGATCAACCTTGCCGGCGGCCGGCTCGATGATCTGCTTTTGAAAAACTATCACGAAGAGCTGAGCGACGAGAGCCCGATGATCCGCCTGCTGACGCCGGCGGCGATCGAGCACGGGCACTATATGGAGCAGGGCTGGGTGATCGCGGTCGGCGCCGCCAGCCAGATGACCCAGAGCCTTGAGTGGACCGCGCCGCAAGGCGCCGTCTTGACGCCGCAAACGCCGCTGACGCTGACGGCGCGTTCCGGCGGGCTGGTGTTTGAAAAAACCTTTTCCGTCGACGACATGTTCATGTTCGAGGTTACGCAGACCGTGCGCAACGAAGGCGACGCGCCGGCGACGCTGACGCCTTACGGCCTCGTCGATCAGCGCAGCATTCCCGACGGGGCCGGCAAATACATGATCCTGCATGAAGGCCCGATCGCGGTCGTCGGCGATTCCCTTTACGAGCGGAAATACAAAAAGGCGGTCAAAACCATTGATGAGGCGAACGGCGAAAAAGGCTGGGTCGGGATCACCAACAAATACTGGCTCGCCGCCGCCATCCCGCCGCAGGATGAAGACTTCAAAATGTCGATGCGCAATATCGGCACGGAAACCGAACCTGTGTTTCGCGTCACCTATACGCTTGGGCAGCGGGTGCTCGAACCGGGGTCGACATTGACGCTTCAATCGCATCTGTATGGCGGATCGAAAGACGTCGACATCTTGCAGTCCTACGAAAAAAGCGTCGCCGAAGGCGGGCTTGGCGTTTGGGATTTCGACAAGGCGATTGACTGGGGCAATCTGTTCTTCCTGACACGGCCGATTTTCTACACGCTAAACTTTTTTGGCGATCACCTTGGCAATTTCGGATTGTCGATCTTGTTGCTGACGCTCATCATCAAGGCGTTGCTCTTCCCGCTGGCGAACAAGTCCTACGAGTCGATGGCGAAGATGAAAAAGCTCCAGCCCGAGCTTGAAAAGCTCAAAGAGCGCTATCCCGACGACAAGATGAAGCTGCAACAGGAGATGATGGCGCTGTACCAGAAAGAAAAGCTGAACCCGCTCGCAGGGTGTTTGCCGATCCTGTTCCAGATGCCGATTTTTTATGCGCTCTACAAAACCCTGTTCGTCACCATCGAATTGCGTCACGAGCCGTTTGTCCTCTGGATCAAGGATCTTTCCGCGCCGGATCCGACGACGGTGTTCAACCTGTTCGGCCTGCTGCCCTATGATCCGACGGCGTTGCCGGTCATCGGCGCCTTCCTCGGCATTGGCGTGCTGCCGCTGTTGATGGGCGTTGCGATGTGGTTCCAGACCAAGCTGAACCCGCCGGCGACCGATCCGATTCAGCAACAGGTGATGACGCTGATGCCGATCATGTTCACGTTCCTGTTTGCCTCGTTCGCGTCGGGGCTTGTGCTGTACTGGTTCTGGAACACGGTGCTGTCGATCCTTCAGCAATGGCTGATTATCAAACGCAATGGCGGCAGCGTCGACTGGGGAACCAATCTGCCGTTCCTGAAATCAAAGAGCCAGCCGGGATCGACGTGACGGCGGCGCCGGAAGAATTTTCCGACGCCGAGGTCGAGCGCGGGCGAAAGCTTTTCGCCGGTCCGTGCGATTTCATGCTTGGCGTTGTCTCGCTTGAGACCCTGCCGGCGGAAGGCCCGGCCGAAGTTGCGTTCGCCGGGCGGTCGAATGTCGGAAAATCGTCATTGCTGAACGCGCTCACCGGGCGCAAGGCGCTCGCGCGCACTTCGAACACGCCGGGCCGAACGCAGGAGATCAATTATTTCGATCTCGGCGGCGCGCTGCGCCTTGTCGACCTGCCCGGCTACGGCTATGCGCGCGCAACGCAAAAAGACGTTGACCGCTGGACGCGGCTGACCCGCAATTTCCTCAAAGGCCGCGCACCGCTGCGCCGCGTCTGTGTACTCGTCGACTCGCGTCACGGTCTGAAAGACAGCGATCTCGACGTCATGGCGATGCTCGACAAGGCCGCGGTGAACTATCAGATCGTGCTCACCAAGGCCGACAAGGTCAAACCGACCGAATGCGAGAAACTCACCGGGAAAATCGCCACGGCGATTTCGCGCCGCCCTGCGGCGCACCCGCAAATCATCCTGACATCGTCGACGACCGGCGAGGGGATAGATCGTTTGCGCGCCTCGCTCGCCAGTCTCGCGCAGCCATGATTTTCAGGGATTGTTAACCATTTGCCGGCCCATGCTGGGGGTGATGCCTAGCTCCCGCGATATCCGCCCTGCCGCCGCCGGCGACGCTGAACCAGCGTCCGCCCTGATTGGCGCGTTCGTTTCACATCTC
Organism: Parvularculaceae bacterium; assembly: GCA_041398145.1. GTDB lineage: Bacteria > Pseudomonadota > Alphaproteobacteria > Caulobacterales > Parvularculaceae > Amphiplicatus. The sequence continues at coordinate 238,246 of JAWKVF010000004.1, forward strand.
GTTGCGGAAAAGCGGGCCAGCAAATACACGGTGCGCAATTACGAGGCGGCGCTGTCGCGCTTCCAGGATTTTCTGTGCATGCATCTTGGCGGCGCGCCGACGCTGTCGGCCCTTGCCGCGCTTGAGGCGAAAGACTTTCGCGCCTATCTCGCCGCGCGCCGTCAAGAGGGCCTCGCGCCGCAAAGCGCCAAGGTCGAGCTGTCTGCGCTTAAAAGCTTTTACAAGTTTTTGCGACGGCGCCGCAGCGTAGAAAACGACGCCATCGGCGCGATGCGCGGGCCGAAAATCAAGGAAAAGCTGCCGCGTCCGGTCGGTCAGGGCGATGCGGCGCGGCTGATCGACCTTGCGGGCGAGAATGACGAGCCATGGGTGGCGATGCGCGATGTTTCAGTTTTCCTGCTGCTCTACGGGTCGGGCCTGCGCATATCCGAAGCGCTGTCGTTGACCTGGCGCGACGTCCCGCTGGGCGAGGCGGTGCGTATTCTCGGCAAGGGTGGCAAATCGCGTCTGGCGCCGGTGCTGCCGGTGACGCGCTCGGCGGTGGACGAATATATCCGGCTTTGTCCGTATACAGCCGAAGATCGCAGCGCGGCGCTGTTCTTTTCCGCCCGCGGCAAGGCATTGTCGCCCCGCGTCGTCCAGCGCGAGATGAAACGACTGCGTCAGGCGCTTGGCTTGCCCGACAGCGCAACCCCGCACGCGCTGCGTCACTCGTTCGCGACGGAACTGCTGAGTGCGGGCGGCGATCTGCGCTCAATTCAGGAACTGCTCGGCCACAGCTCCATCGCGGCGACGCAGCGCTATACCAAGGTCAGCGCCAATGAACTGATGGCGAGTTACAAACGCGCCCATCCGCGCGCCGGTTAGAGCGCATTCCGAAAAGTGGGAACCGGTTTTCGGATTAAATGCGCGACCAAAAAACAGCGCAGAGCCTGTTCACGACTTGGATAAAACGGAACTTGCGCTGGAGCGCATTCCGAAAAGTGGGAACCGGTTTTCGGATTAAATGCGCGACCAAAAAACAGCGCAGAGCCTGTTCACGACTTGGATAAAACGGAACTTGCGCTGGAGCGCATTCCGAAAAGTGGGAACCGGTTTTCGGATTAAATGCGCGACCAAAAAACAGCGCAGAGCCTGTTCACGACTTGGATAAAACGGAACTTGCGCTGGAGCGCATTCCGAAAACCGGTTCCCACTTTTTTGCGTCACGCTCTATCTCGCGGCGTTCGGCCGGTGTTTGTTGTTATAAGTGGCGAGATCGCGTTTCAGTTCTGGCAACAGGATATAGAGCGCGATAATGTTCGGGATGCACATGCCGAACAGCATCGAATCGATGAAGTCAATGATCGACGACAGCGAAATCGCCGCCCCGGTGGACAGCATCGCGCACAAAGTCAGTTTAAAGATCACATCGACCCGGCGGTTTGCGCCGAACAGATAGGCGGCTGCCTGCGACCCGTAAAACGCCCAGCTGACCAGCGTTGTAAACGCGAACAGCATTGATGCGACGAGCAGGATATAGGGGAACCACGGGAACGCGCTGGCGAACGCCGCCGAGGTGATTTCAATGCCGCGAACGTCCGCGTGAAATAAAAACGGCTCATAAGCGCCGGTGACGATAACGACGAGCGCGGTCAGCGTGCAAACGACAACGGTGTCGATGAACGGCTCCAGCGAGGCGACGAAGCCTTCGGTCAGCGGTTCGCTGGTCTTCACCGCCGAGTGGGCGATGGCGGACGAGCCGACGCCAGCCTCGTTCGAATAGGTTGCGCGCCGGATGCCGTTAATCAGTGCGCCGACAAGGCCGCCGCCGGCGGCGTCAAGGCCGAAAGCGCTCGACACGATTGTCCCGATTGCAGCGGGGATATGCTCGATATTCAGCGCCAGGATGACCAGCGCGGCGGCAAGGTAAACAACCCCCATCGCCGGCACCAGAATGCCCGATACACTGCCGATGCGCTTGATGCCGCCCAAAATAACGAAGGCGACGCCCGCCGACATGATAACCCCGAAGGTGACCGGCGCGACAATGCCGGTGACGTTGGAAAACTGGGCGTAGCTCTGGTTCACCTGAAAAACGCTGATCGACGCGCCCATCGCCATCACTGCAAAGAACACGGCGGCGGCTTTGCCCAGCGGTTTCAGGCCATGTCGCGCAAACGCGTCTTCGATGTAAAACATCGGCCCGCCAAGGGTGCGCCCGTCCGGCCCGACCTTGCGGTATTTCACCGCCAGCGCGCATTCGGCGAATTTCGACGACATGCCGAAGAAACCGGCGAGAATCATCCAGAAAACCGCGCCGGGTCCGCCAAGGGCGATGGCGACCGGCACCGAAGCGATATTGCCGAGGCCGACCGTGCCGGAGAGCGCTGAACTTAACGCCTGAAAATGCGAAATTTCTCCGTCGCCGCCTTTCAGGTGATGGGTGCGCCGCCCGCTGACCAGCGCCAGCGCATGACCGAAGCCGGTAATGTTGATGAACCGCAACGAGAGGGTGAGGATCAGCGCCGCGGCGATTAACCAGACAACCACCAGCGGCAATTGCACCCCGAAGACATCAACGGAATAAAAAACAATCGAGCTGACGGCGTCGCTGAACGGGTGGACGGCGTTGTCGATTCTCTCCGCCAGTGTCGGGGCCAGTGTTGGGCCGTCAGATTGCGCCATTGATGTTATCCAGTCCAATTCTGCACCAATGCGCGGCGCCGCCCGCGATACGGGAAATAAATCGTTTAATGCACGCAAAAGAATTTTATTCAAATTCAGAAAGTGTAAAACCCGATTGCGTATACGGCGAACGTGATTAGGGTTTGCCCTGATTTGCAAGCGGCGTGAGCCGCTGCATGGAATTAGCCGGCGTCAAAACCGGCTTACGGGGTCGCCAGCATCTCCCCCGCTGGTGACTGAAGGGCGGCGCCGGTCTTCGGACCGGCGTCGTCTGGAAATCCCGGCGCAGCCGTATTTCCCGCCCGCCTTAACTTTGATCCGTTATAAATTACCGAGCGCCTGATCGAGATCGGCCTTGAGGTCTTCAAAGGCCTCGACGCCCACCGACATCCTGACCAGCGAATCGTCGACGCCAAGCTCCTTGCGGCGCTCCGGCGGGATCGACGCATGGGTCATGATGCCGGGGTGTTCAATGAGGCTCTCAACCCCGCCGAGCGATTCGGCGAGGGTGAATAGCTCGACCCGCTCCAGCATTTTTTTCGCCGCATCCAGCCCGCCGCGCAGATAGATCGTCACCATGCCGCCAAACGCAGACATCTGTTTTTTGGCGACGGCGTGCTGCGGATGGCTGGCGAGGCCGGGATAGGCGACGCGTGCAATCGCCGGGTGGCCCTCCAGCCATTCGGCGAGACCGGCCGCGTTCGAACAATGGCGTTCGGCGCGCAGCGCCAGCGTTTTGAGCCCGCGCAGCGCAAGATAGGAATCGAACGGGCCCTGAATGCCGCCAACCGAGTTTTGCAAAAACGCCAGCCGCTCAGCGAGGTCTTTGTCATTGACGACGAGAACGCCGCCGACAACGTCGGAATGGCCGGCGATATATTTCGTCGCCGAATGCATCACGATATCCGCGCCGAAATCGAGCGGACGCTGACAATAGGGCGACGCGAATGTGTTGTCGCAGCCGACGACAGCCCCGTGCTTTTTGGCGATGCGCGCGACCGCTTCGATATCGACGATCTTCAGCATCGGATTGGTGGGCGTTTCAATCCAGATCAGCCGGGTTTCCGGGCGGATCGCCGCTTCGATATTTTCGGGATTGGTAAGGTCGACATAGGAAACGTCGAGCCCGGCGGAGGCTTTGCGCACCCGCTCAAACAGACGGAACGTGCCGCCGTAAACGTCGTCCATCGCGATGACGTGGGTTCCCGCCGGGAACAGCTCAAGCGCGGTGGCGATCGCCGCCATGCCCGAACCGAACGCAAATCCGTGTGCGCCGTTTTCAAGATCGGCGATACAGCGCTCGTAGGCAAAGCGGGTCGGGTTGTGCCCGCGCGCATAGACAAACCCCTTGTGCACGCCGGGGCTTTGCTGGGCGTAGGTCGAGGTCTGGTAAATCGGCTGCATGACCGCGCCGGTGAGTGGATCGGGCTCCTGGCCGGCGTGGATGACGCGGCTGGCGAAGGCGAGGCGGTTTTTGTGATCTGTCATGTCAACTTCCAACAGCTTGGTTTGAATGCGTGCAAAACGCCGCCGCGTCTGTGGTTCGCGGCGCGCCTACAATAACGCGTCCTGCGTCTGTTTCGACCAGCCGACAAAAACCTCGGTGTCGCCGCGTTCGATGATCGGGCGTTTGATCAGTGTCGGGTTCGCCGCCATCAGGGCGACGGCCTTGGCTTCGGTGAGGCCGGTCTTTTCAGCGTCCGGCAGGCCGCGCCAGGTCGTTGAAGATTTGTTGAGCAGCGCCGTCCAGCCGACCTTTTGCGCCCAGCCGCTCACCTGTTTTTTCGTCACCCCGTCATCGCGAACGTCGTGGAAATCATAATCGATATGGGCGCCGTCGAGCGCTTTTTTCGCCTTGCGGCAGGTGTCGCAGGTTTTAAGGCCGTAAAACGTCAACACGTCACGCCACCTGCAACCGAAGATAATTCAAAAGGTCCGTACGCGTAATAAGCCCCTCGAATTTGCCGTCGCGGGTGACGACCGCGACAAAGCCCTTGGCGAAGACGGGCAGCAGCTCTTCCATCTTCTCGCTCGCATCGAGTGTTTCTACGCGATAGGTCATCGCCGATTTCACCGGGTCCTTGAACTTGTCGCGATTGCGCACGACAGCGAACAAAATGTCCTCCTCGTCGATGATGCCGGCGAGCGTGCCATCCTCGTTCAGCACCGGAAGCTGCGAAATGTCATACAGCTTCATGCGGCCATAGGAGATCATCAGCGTGTCGTCGGGTTTTACCGTCACCGTGGCGTGTTCTGAATGCTTGCGGGTGATGAGGTCGGTCAGGTCGCCCTTCGGCGGGCGCTTCAAAAAGCCCTGATCGTACATCCAGTAATCGTTGAACATTTTCGAGAGATATTTGTCGCCGCGATCACAGACAAAGGCGACGACGCGTTTCTTCTCTTTCTGCTCGCGGCAATATTTCAGCGCGGCGGCGAGAATGGTGCCCGTTGAAGAGCCGCCGAGGATGCCCTCTTTCTTCAACAGCTCACGCGCGGCTTCAAAGCTTTCCTTGTCGGTGACGCCATAGGCGCGTTTGACGCGCGACAGATCGCAGATGTCGGGAATGAAATCCTCGCCGATGCCCTCGACCAGCCATGAGCCGACATCGTTCGGGATGACGCCGGTATTGACATATTCGGTAAGGATCGAGCCTTTCGGGTCGGCGAGAATAACCTCTACGTCCGGCGCTTCGGTTTCAAAAAAGCGCGCAATGCCGGTGATCGTGCCGCCTGAGCCGACGCCGGCGATGAGCGCGTCCATATCATGGCCCATCTGGCCCCAAATCTCCGGGCCCGTCATATCGCGGTGCGCATCCGGGTTGGCGATGTTGGCGAACTGGTTGACGTAAAACGCGCCGGTCTCGTCGGCGATTTTCTGCGCGACTTCCTGGTAATATTCCGGGTGCCCCTTGGCGACGTCCGACCGCGTCAGGCGTACATCGGCGCCGAGCGCTTTCAAGTGAAAGATTTTTTCCTGCGCCATCTTGTCGGGCACGACGATGGTCAGCTTGTAGCCCTTTTGCGCCGCGACCAGCGCGAGCGCGAGACCGGTATTGCCGGCGGTGGCTTCAACAATCGCGCCGCCGGGTTTCAGCTTGCCTTCGCTTTCCGCGCGCTCGATCATGGCGAGGCCGATGCGATCCTTGATCGATCCGCCGGGATTGTTGGATTCAAGTTTTAAGAACAGTTCGCACGGGCCGGTGTCGATGCGCGAGACTTTCACCATCGGCGTTTTGCCGATGCCCTCAAGAACATTGTCGTAAACGGGGCCAAAAGGCGTTTCGTGCATCGAATCTCTCCAGGATTGCGCGAACCGACTTAAACCTGATGCGCCATAGGGCGGCAAGCGCCGTCGCTCAATTCGCCCGAACCTTCCGCGCGCGTTTCAAATCACGGATGAAAAATCGCGCCGGATGCAGCGCTTCGGCGATATCCCGCTCCACCGGCGATGGCGCGCCGGAAATATCCGCCGCGATCAGCGCGGCGCAAAGCGGCGCGGTGACAAGCCCGCGCGAGCCGAGCCCGGCGAGAATGAACGCGCCGTCCATGGTTTCGCCGGGCGGATAATCGCTGGCCCGCCCGGTTCGCAGGCCGTCATATGCGCCGGCGTAAAAGCCCCAGTCGACAAGCACGCCTGCGACCGGCAAGCGATCCGGCGTCTGGCAGCGAATCGCGGCGCGCGGGCGCGGCGAAAGCGTTTGCAGGCGCGCAGCGAGTTCCGGCGCGATTTCAGCAATTGCGGCAAGGTTTGTCGCGCTCGTCGCCGGCGTGCTTACCGCCTCGTCATCCGCGCCGATTTTTTCATAAGTCGCGCCAATGACGACGCCGCCAGACGGCGCCGGGGCGAAATACGGCCCTGCTGCGACGGCTTGGTCCGGCGCCTCGGCGCCGGGGAAGTCGTTGCGGACGTCGCCGGGAAAATAATCGATCTGGCCCATTGTCGCGCCAAGCGGGATCGAGCGCGCCTGTTCAAAGCGCAGCGCGTTGCGTCCATTGGCGAGCACGAAGGCGTCGAACATGTCATGCCCGCCGCCCGCGAAATGAATGCGCCATGCATCGCCGACGCGTTCAGCGCGCGCCGCGTTGTTTTCGATCAGCGGCGCATCGCCGGCCAGCGCCCGGCAATAGGCGCGCGGGTCGATGACCCCGGCCTGCGGAAAATATAATCCATCCGTACACGTCTCGATGTATTCCGGCGGCAGGATGCGCGCGTCGAGAAGTTTATTCTGCTTTTGCGCCTCCGCCTCATCGCGCGCTTTCAGCGTAACGCCGATGGCGCGAAAGAACGTCTCGCCGGTCTCGGTCTGAACCGCGTCGATGGTGCGCAGGGCGTGGAGATAGGCGGCGAGGAAAAACCGCGCCGCCGCGCCGCCGCCAAGATCGAGACGCGGCATGATCAGCCCGGCGGGGTTGCCCGACGCGCCGTTGGCGAGGCCGCCGCCGTCGATCAGCACCGGCGTGCAGCCGCGCCGGTGCAGGGCGCGGGCAAGCGATGCGCCGGCAACGCCTGCGCCGATGACGGCGACACGCGCGCCGGCGCGCTGCGCCGCGCCGCGGGGAAACCAGGGCTGGCGCGCCGCGTCAGCACTTGGCGGGGCGGTTTTGCGCGCCGTCAGCATTTCGCGTTTGCGCCCAAAGCCCGGCCGCTTTTCGATTTCAAAGCCGGCGTCTTGCAGCGCGCGTCTGACCGCGCCGGCGACGGTGAATGTCGCGGCGGTTGCGTGCGGCGCCGACAGCCGTGCGATTTGCGAAAAAACCGCCGCGCTCCACATCCCGGGATTTTTCGCCGGCGCGAAACCGTCAAGAAACCACGCGTCAACGCGCGATTGCGCCTGCGCCAGCATGGCGGCCGCGTCGCCGATCATCAGCGTCAGTGTTATGTCGTGGTCCAGCGCAATGCGGTGAAAGCCCGCGACCGGCGGCGGATAAACGGCAAGCAGTCTGGCGGACAAATCGGCAAGCGATGTAATCGGCGCCAGCGTTCGCGCCATCGCTTCGGCGGTAAGCGGATATTTCTCCGTCGACAGAAAATCGAGATGCGCGCCCGCCGGCTTTGCGACAGAGCGCCAGAGCCGCCACGTTGAAAGCAGATTCAACCCCGAGCCGAACCCCAATTCGCCAATGACAAGTCTTTGCGCGTGCGCGAACCGCGCCGGCAAGTCGTTGCCGTCGAGGAATACGTGACGGGTTTCGCTCACGCCGTCGCCGGAGAAATAGATGTCGTCAAAAAAAACGGACCGGGGGGCGTTCGCCTCCCAGTCCAATTTTGCAGTCTTTATTCCGTCCTCGCCGCGCATCGGCGACGAGTTCACCTTATTTTGCGGCGGACGGGAAGAATTTTTCGAACGACGCAGCGCCGAAAGCGGTGGTCATCGATTTGGTCAGCGGCTCGAACGCGTCGCGGGTCGCGGCGGTCGTCGCTTCGGTCAGCGCGCGGGTGCGCTCAATGCGGGTGTCGAACAGCTTGGTCCAGTAAGCGCGCTGGATTTCGAACGCGTCGGTCACGGTTTTGGCGCGGGCGAGTTCATTGGTGAATTCAACCGCGTCGCTCACCTCGGTGCGGGCGGCTTCGACGAAGTCGGCGTTGACGGCGGAAAAACGCTCCTGCGCCGTCTCGAAGCTCTCGCGCAAGGTCGCCGCGGTTTCTTCGGCCTGGGCGCGGAACTGCTCAGCGTTGTCGCTGAACGATTTCATCGCCTTTTCATACTGGTCCTGCGCCGCTTCGGTGAAAGCGTTGGCGGCGGTGAATGTGGTCTCGGCGGCCTGTTCGGCTGCCTTGGTCGTGCCCCGCGGGGCGGCTTTTTTGGTCGCGGCCATGGGATGCTCCTTTTGCCGTTGTGACGCCCGGTACGGGCAAACTGCCGACGCGATTGTGCGCCGCAGCATTGCGGGGGTCTCTAGGCTATTTTTTGCGTTGCAGCAAGGGGCGAGTTACAACTGCAACTTATTCAGGGTGTCGAGCGAGGCATAGCCGTCGGCGGGCAGGCCCTCGGCCTGTTGCCAGGCTTTCAGCGCGCGTTTGGTGCCGGCGCCGATGACCCCGTCAATCGGGCCGGGGTCGAAGCCCTTGTCTTTCAGCGCCTGTTGCAGCGCCTTGCGTTCGTCCAGCGACAGGGCGCGGTCGGTCCGCGGCCACGCGCCTTTTACCGCGGTGTCGCGGCCGGCGATCTGGTCGGCGAGCAGCCCGACCGCGAGCGCGTAGGCGGTCGAGCGGTTATATTTCAGGATTGTCTCGAAATTCCCGAACACCAGGAACGCCGGCCCGCCCGCGCCGGCGGGCAGCAAAATACGGCCGCGCATATTCGGATCGAATCGCGAGAGCAGCGGGCCATGGGCCCCGGCAACGCCCGTAGAGGCCCATTCAACCAGCGCTTTTTTGGTGCTGGCGTCGGCAAGGGCGTAGTCAAAGCCCGGCGGCAGGGTGATTTCCACTCCCCAGGCGGTGTCGGGCGTATACCCCGAGGCTTTGAGATAATTCGCGGTCGAGGCGAATACGTCGCCGAGATCGGACCAGATATTGCGTTTGCCGTCGCCGTTTTCGTCAACCGCATAGACGAGATAGGTGGTCGGGATGAACTGGGTCTGGCCCATCGCCCCGGCCCACGAGCCGCGCAATTGTTCGCGCTCGGCATAGCCGTTCTGGATGATCTTGAGCGCGCCAATCAACTGTTCTCGGCCATAGCCGGTGCGCCGCCCTTTCCAGCCCAGCGTCGCCAGCGCGCCGATGACGTCATGATCGCCCATGATCGCGCCGTAAGAGGACTCAAGCCCCCAGATGGCGGCGATGATTTCCTTGTCGACGCCAAACTCGGTCTCGATACGGTCAAGCAGTGCGGCGTTTTCCGCCGCGCGCGCAACCCCGTCGCTGACGCGGCGGGCCGAAACTGCGCTGTCGAGATAGTCCCAGATCGAGCGCGAAAACTCTGGCTGGTTGTCATTCAGCTCCAGCACACGCTGGTTGACCATCGCATCGCGGAACGCAAGATCAATAACATCGGCCCTGACGCCGGCGGCGGCGGCTTCGGCGCGAAACCCGTCAAGCCAGGCCTCAAAAGACAAATCCTGCGCTCTGGCGGGGGAGGGGGCGCCGAGCGGCGCGGCGAGCGCGAAAACGCTCAAAGCGGCGATGGCGGATCGAATCACTCGTGAACTCATGGCGCTTGTGCCCCTGCAATCGTCTGGCGTCGGCTATTCATAGGGTGCGGCGTAACAGCGCCGCAAGGCCGCAATATGGCGGTTTTAACCGATAAATCGTTAACGGGCTTCATGGCCGCGCCGCGATGGCCTATGGTCCGGCCGAAACTTGTCGGCGCGTGGCGGGTCTGCGCCTCGCGCCAGTTGTCGAAATCGGGAGTCCGCCCATGCGCTCATTCGCTTATCTCGCCGTTTCCACCCTGGCGCTGGTCGCCGCCTGCGGCCGGGGCGAGGCGCCCGCCGCCGACGTGGCGCCGGAATCTGAAACCGAAGTCGTTGTCGTCGAAAGCGAGGAGCCGGCGCCGGCCGCGCCGGCTTTGAACGTCGCCAGTCACGACGCGCTTGAGGCGATGCGCGCGCAGTTCGCGGTTGTCGACATGAACCCCGACGTGTCGTTCCTCACCGATGAAGAGCGGCAAGTCGTCAACCTGCTCAATCAGGTCGGCGGGCTGATGAGCGAAATTTATCTACGCCAGATCAGCGAAGACAATCCTTCCGTTCGCGCCGAAATCGCGTCGGGCGATCTTGCCGACAAGGATTTGTTGCTTGATCTGTTCGATTTGCAATTCGGCCCGTGGAACAGCCTTGATCATTACGCGCCGTTTTACGGCGACGCGCAAAAGCCGGCGGGTTCGGCGTTTTATCCCGCCGACATGACCAGGGAAGAGTTCGAAGCTCACATCGCTGCGCACCCGGAAGACAAGGATGCGTTCACCAGTGGCTACACCGTCATCCGCCGCGATGACGCGGGCGCGCTGGTCGCGATTCCGTATGCGGAATATTACGCCGAATGGGTCGAGCCCGCCGCCGATTTGATGCGCCAGGCCGCGGCCATTACCAAAAACGAAAGCCTGAAGCGGTTTTTGACGCTGCGGGCGGACGCGTTTCTGTCAGACGATTATTATGAATCGGAAATGGCGTGGATGGATCTTGACGGCCCGATCGAAGTCGCGGTCGGCCCTTACGAGGTCTACACCGACGGATTGTTCGGCTACAAAACCGCGTATGAGGCTTTTGTCACGGTGAAAGACCCTGCTGAAAGCGCGGCGCTCGACAAATACAAGAACTATCTGCGCGATATGGAGGCGAACCTGCCGGTGCCGGACGAATACAAAAACTTCCGCCGCGGGTTTGAATCGCCAATCGCCGTGGTGACGCAGGTGCATGGCGGCGGCGACAATGTGCCGGGCGTTCAGACGATTGCGTTCAACCTGCCCAATGACGAGCGCGTGCGCGAAGCGAAGGGCGCGAAAAAAGTCCTGCTCAACAATGTCATGGGCGCAAAATTCGACCGCATTCTTGAGCCGATGGCCGGTCATGTGCTGGTCGAAGATCAGGCCTCGATGCTGATGCAGAAATATATGGGCGCGGAAACGCTGTTCCACGAGCTGTCGCATTCGCTAGGGCCGGGCGTTATCACGAAGGACGGTGTTGAAACCACCGTCAGCGCTGAACTGAAAGAGCTTTATTCCTTTGTCGAGGAGGGCAAGGCCGACGTCATGGGCGCCTATAACATCCTGTTCATGATGGAGAAGGGGGAACTGCCGGCGGCGGAGAAGGAAAATTTCCTCGCGACGTATTTCGTCGGCCTGTTCCGCGCTATGCGCTTTGGCATTAACGAGGCGCACGGGCGCGGCGCGGCGTTCCAGTATTCGTTCTTCAAGGAAAAAGGCGCGTTCAGCGTCGATGAAGAAACCGGCAAATATGTGCTCGACTTCGCCGCGCTGGAAGACGCCATCTCGGCGCTCACCGCTGAGGTCGTTTTCGTCGAGGGCGACGGCGATTATGCGCGCGCCGACGCGTTTTTGAAGAAATACGCAAAGCTTGACGCCGCCGCCAATGGCGTGATCGCGTCGCTGACGGATTTGCCGGTGGATATCCAGCCGGTCTATCCCGACGCGCTTTAACCTTGTGACCTGCTGGCGATTTTCGCCAGCGTCACTTTCGAGCCCGGCGCGCGCGACAGCGCAGATGAAATCCATCCGCTGATCTCGATCAGCGCATCAAGATTGGCGCCGGTGTCAAACCCTGAGCGTTCAAGCGAATAGACGACGTCTTCGGTGGCGACATTGCCAGACGCGCCTTTGGCGTAGGGGCAGCCGCCAAGTCCGGACACGGATGAATCAAACGTGCGCACGCCTTCCTCGATCGCGGCCCAGATGTTCGACAGCGCCTGGCCGTAAGTGTCGTGGAAATGCCCGGCGATGGCGCTGACGGGAACCTCGCCAGATACCGCGCGTACCATGGCGCGCGCTTCGTCATGGGCGCCCACGCCGATGGTGTCGCCGAGCGAAATTTCATAACACCCCATGTCGTAAAGCGCCTTTGAGACTTTGACGACATTGGCGAGCGGGATTTTTCCCTCATACGGGCAGCCAAGCACGCAGGAAACATAACCGCGCACGCGCACGCCGTCAGCTTTAGCGGCGTCGATCACCGGGCGGAAACGCTCAAGGCTTTCAGCGATGGAACAGTTGATGTTTTTCTGGCTGAAACTTTCCGACGCCGCGCCAAACACCGCCACGGTGTCGGCGTTGGCCGCGCGCGCGCCCTCATAGCCCTTCATATTGGGTGTCAGCACCGGATAGGTAACGTCGGGCGCGCGGTTGATCCGCGCCATCACCTCATCAGAGCCAGCCATTTGCGGCACCCATTTCGGCGACACGAAGGCGCCGGCCTCGACGGATTTCAGCCCGGCGGCGGCAAGGCGCTCAACCAGCTCGATTTTCGTCTCGATGCTGATGGTCTGTTTTTCATTCTGCAAGCCGTCGCGCGGGCCAACTTCAACGATGTGGATTTCTTCCATCACGCGCTTTCCTCAAATTCCACCAGCAGGTCGCCATCCTTGACCTGATCGCCGGCCTTGAAGCGGAAGGCTTTGACGACGCCGGCATGGGGCGCCTTGATGGCGTGCTCCATCTTCATCGCTTCCATCACCATCAGCACGGCGCCGGCCTTGACCGCCTCGCCGGGGCTGGCTTTGAGCACGGTGACGACGCCGGGCATCGGCGCGGCGAGCGAGCCTTCGGCGGAGTGCCCGCCAAGCGCGCCGGACAAGACGTCAGGGCGCTCAATATCCCAGTGATCGGCCCCGATAAAGACGCGGCTGGCGCCGCCATGACGGGCGACGCTGGCCGCGAACGTGACGCCGCCGAGGGTGAGGCGATAGCCGCCATGCGCGCCCGGCGCAGCGGTGAAATCAAACCGCAAGGGCGCGGCGTGCGGCTTGCCTTCGCGCCGGCCGGCGGCTGCGGCGTTGGGGTCGATTTCCGCGTGAACGCCGCCGTCAGCCGCGGCGTGCACGCGCGTGATCGCCGGCGCGCCGTCAAGCATCACCCATTGCACCGCCTTGGCCGGCTTGTTGAGGCGAAAGCCGGCAAGGCTCTCCCACGGATCGGGCCCGGCGCCCGCAGCGGTTTCGGCCTGCGCGTCTGCCAGCACGGCGGCGTAGGCGCGCGCGTCCGTTCCGGGTTTGGCGAACAGGCTCGCCTCGTGCTCATCGATATAACGGGTTGAGACTTCTCCGGCGGCGAAGTCGGCGTCGACGCTGAGCGCGTGCAGGAAGCGCGCATTGGTCTCCAGCCCGGCGACGCGGGTGTTGCGCAACGCGGTTGCAAGCCGCGCCAGCGCTTCCTCACGGCTCGGGCCGCTGGTGATGATCTTGGCGATCATCGGGTCGTAAAACGGCGTGATCGTCTGGTCCTGTTCCACGCCGGAATCAATGCGCGCGAGATCACCCGGCAATTGCAGCATCGTCAGCACGCCAATCGATGGCGAAAAGTTGTTGTCAGGGTTTTCCGCATAAAGGCGCGCTTCAAAGGCGTGGCCATGCTCGCTTATGTCGTCTTGCGCTAGGGGAAGCGGCTCGCCGGCGGCGACGCGCAATTGCCATTCGACAAGATCGACGCCGGTGATTGCTTCGCTCACCGGGTGCTCAACCTGAAGCCGGGTGTTCATCTCCATGAAGTAGACGCCGTCCGCGCCGTCATAAAGGCATTCAACCGTGCCGGCGCCGCGATAATCGACGGCCTTGCCGGCGTTGACGCCAATCTCGTGCAGGCGCTTGCGCACCGCCGCGGGCAGATGCGGCGCCGGGGCTTCTTCAATGATTTTCTGGTGGCGGCGTTGCACCGAACAATCGCGTTCGAAAAAGTGCACGACGCCGCCCTTGCCGTCGCCGACGATCTGCACTTCGAGGTGACGCGCGCGGGGAATGTATTTTTCCACCAGCACGCGGTCGTCGCCGAACGAATTTTTCCCCTCGCGCTGCGCGCTGGCGAGCGCGTCGGCAAGCTCTCCCTCCGCCGCGACCACTTTCATGCCCTTACCGCCGCCGCCGGCGGTGGCTTTCAGCAGCACCGGATAGCCAATCGCCGCGCATTCGCGCCTGAATGTCTCGAATGACTGGTCCTCGCCTTGATAGCCCGGCGTCGTCGGCACGCCAGCGGCTTCCATCAGGTCTTTCGCTGCCGATTTCGACCCCATCGCGCGGATGGTTTTCGCCGTCGGGCCGATGAAGACGAGGCCGGCGGCGTCCAGCGCGTCGGCGAATTTTTCGTTCTCCGACAGGAACCCATAACCGGGGTGAACGGCCTCAGCGCCGGTGCGCTTTGCCGCCTCGATGATCCGTTCAATGACGAGATAGCTTTGCGCCGGCGCCGATGCGCCGATATGCACCGCCTCGTCGCACGCTTTTACATGCGGCGCGTTGGCGTCGGCGTCGGAATAGACGGCGACGGTAGCAACGCCCATGCGCCTTGCGGTCTTCGCGACGCGAATGGTGATTTCCCCGCGATTGGCGATCAGAATTTTCTTGAACATGAATGACCTGCTCAGGCTGGCGCAAACGCGCTATGGTAATGAATTTGCCGCGCCGGCGTTTCATTCAGCCCGGCGAAGTCGATCAGTTGAAACGCGTCGCCGGCGTCAAGCGCCGCCCAGCGCATGTTTTTCGTCGACGCTGGTTTAAACCCGAAGCGTCCGTAATATGCCGGCTCTCCCAGCACCACGATCAGGCTGGCGCCGCGCGTGCGGCAATACGCGATGCCGGTTTCTATCATCGCCGCACCGACGCCGGCGTTTTGATGGGCAGGCGCGACGGCGACCGGCGCGATGCCAATTACAGAGCCGCGCAGTTCCGGCTCGGCGGTCACCACCGAAAATCCGCAATAGCCGATGATCTCGCCATTGATTTCACCAATGATCTCAAGCGCCGCTGCATCATCCGCCCACAAACGGGTGACTATCTCTGCTTCGTCCTTGCGCCCAAATGCGGCCTCGACGACGCGCAGCACTGCCGGCCGGTCGTCGTCGCTTGCTTCTCTTATGTGCAGGGCGCTGGTCACTTTTCCGGTTTGATCCAGTCCGGGTTGCGTTTTTCAAGAAACGCGGTCATGCCCTCGCGGGCTTCCTTGCTGGCGCGCACGCGGGCAATCCAGCCGGCGGTTTCTTCCATCACCGCGTCATTGACCGGGCGATAGGCGACGGCGCGAATAAGCGCTTTTGCTTCTTTCTGCGCCGCTGGCCCGCACATCAGGAGGTTCCTGACGACGCCATCAAGCGTCGGGCCAAGTTGCGCGCCCATGCACACCATGTGCACCAGCCCAAGCTCTTTGGCGCGGGCCGCGTCAAACCGCTCGCCGGTGAGGAAATAGCGCCGCGCCTCGCGCGGACCGATGGCGCGCACGACAAAGGGCGAGATCACCGCCGGCACCAGGCCAAGGCGCACCTCCGACAGGGCGAAAAACGCGTCTTCCGCGGCGATCGCGATATCGCAGGCCGCGACAAGGCCGACGCCGCCGCCCATGGCCGCGCCGTTGACCAGCGCGATGACCGGTTTTTCGCAACCGTATATCGCGGTCAGCATGTGGCTGAGGCGGCGCGCATCGTCCTTGTTTTCTGCGGTCGAGGCGTCGCCCGCGCGGCGCATCATGTTGAGGTCGCCGCCGGCGGAAAACGCATCGCCCGCGCCGGTGATGACGATGACGCGTACATTCTCGTCAGCGTTCAGCCGGCCCATCATGTCGCAGATATCGCCGATCAACTGCTCGTTGAAGGCATTCTTCACCTCCGGGCGGTTCATCGTCACGCGGGCGACGCCGCGATGGTCGATGGTGAGGGTTAAAGTCTGGTCTTTCATTGCTTCTGCTCCCTACATCCTGAAGACGCCAAAGCGCGTCGCCTCGACCGGGGCATTCAGGCTTGCGGAAATGCAAAGCCCCAAAACGTCGCGGGTCTGCGCCGGGTCGATAATGCCGTCATCCCATCCGCGGGCGGAGGAATAATAGGGCGATCCCTGTTCGTCATATCCGGCGCGGATTTTCGCCCTGAATTTTTCTTCGTCTTCCGCCGGCCAGTCTTCGCCGGGTTTCAGCCCGTCGCGCTTGACGGTGGCGAGAACGCTGGCCGCCTGTTCGCCGCCCATGACCGATATGCGCGCGTTCGGCCACATGAACAAAAAGCGCGGCGAGTAGGCGCGCCCGCACATGCCGTAATTGCCCGCGCCATAAGAGCCGCCGACGACAATGGTGAATTTTGGCACGCCCGCGGTGGCGACGGCGGTGACCAGCTTGGCGCCGTCCTTGGCGATGCCGCCGGCTTCGGCCGACTTGCCGACCATGAAGCCGGTAATGTTCTGCAAAAATACCAGCGGGATTTTGCGCTGACAGCACAGCTCGATGAAATGCGCGCCTTTCAACGCGCTCTCGGAAAACAAAATGCCGTTATTGGCGAGGATGCCCACCGGAAAGCCATGGATATGGGCAAAACCGGTCACCAGCGTCGAGCCGTAAAGCGGCTTGAACTCGTCAAAGCGCGACCCGTCGACGATGCGGGCGATAAGCTCGCGCGCGTCATAGGGTTTGCGCGCATCGTGCTCGACGACGCCATAAATCTCGCTTGGGTCATAGACCGGCGGTTCCGGCTCAGCGACCACGACGGCGCCCTGCTTGACCCAGTTGAGGCGCGAGACGATCTGGCGGGCGAGGCCAAGCGCGTGATCGTCGTCTTCAGCGAGGTGATCGGCGACGCCGCTTTCGCGCGTGTGCACGTCGCCGCCGCCGAGTTCTTCCGCCGTGACGATCTCGCCGGTTGCGGCTTTGACGAGCGGCGGGCCGCCAAGAAAGATCGTACCCTGATGGCGTACGATAATCGCCTCGTCCGACATCGCCGGCACATAAGCGCCGCCAGCGGTGCATGACCCGTGGACAACCGCGATCTGCGGAATGCCCATGCCCGACATCGTCGCCTGATTGAAAAAGATCCGGCCAAAATCGTCTTTGTCCGGAAAAACTTCGTCCTGCATCGGCAGGAAGGCGCCGCCGGATTCGACCAGGTAAACGCAGGGCAGGCGGTTTTCCTGGGCGATCTCCTGCGCGCGCAAATGTTTCTTGACCGTCATCGGATGATAGGTGCCGCCCTTCACCGTCGGGTCATTGGCGACGATCATGCACTCGGCGCCTTTGATGCGGGCGATGCCGGTGACGATGCCGGCTGAATGTAAATCGCCGCCATACATCTCCCACGCGGCAAAGCCGCCAAGTTCAAGGAATGGCGCGCCGGGGTCGACCAGCCGCTCAATCCGCTCGCGCGCCAGCAGCTTGCCGCGGGCGATGTGGCGCTCGGCGCGCGCCGGCCCGCCGCCGGCGGCGACGGTTTCGGTATTGGCTTTCAACTCGGCGACCAGCTTTTCCATCGCGGCGCGATTGGCCGCGAAGCCGTCTGAATTGGTGTCGATCGTCGATTTAATGACGCCCATCGCTCAGCGTTTCCCTATTTCCGTCGTTTTCGTCAAAATAATCCTATTGTCCGACAATCGCAATATGTGATAAACATGTTTCCAGCCATTAAACATGCCCGTCCGGGCCACGGACGGATGACAGGGAGGAACCATCCCATGAGCCGCAATAGCACAATGTTGAATTTCGGGCTCGACCCCGAGATCGAGGAAATGCGCGAAATGATCGCCCGCTGGGTCGCCGACCGGCTCAGCCCCCGCGCCGCCGAGATCGACCGCAATAACGAGTTTCCGCGCGATCTCTGGCCGGAACTGGGCGAACTTGGCCTGCTTGGCGTCACCGCCGATCCTGACTTTGGCGGGACTGGCCTTGGCTATCTCGCCCATGTCGTCGCGATGGAGGAGATCAGCCGTGGTTCCGGCTCGGTCGGGCTTTCCTATGGCGCGCACTCCAATCTGTGCGTCAACCAGATCAGCCTCAACGCCAGCAAGGCGCAAAAGGAACGCTATCTGCCGAAGCTCATATCGGGCGAGCATCTTGGCGCCCTCGCGATGTCGGAGCCGGGCGCCGGGTCGGATGTGGTCTCGATGAAACTGCGGGCCGAGAAAAAAGGCGACCGCTACATTCTCAACGGCGCCAAGATGTGGATCACCAATGGTCCGAGCGCGGATGTTCTGGTTGTCTACGCCAAGACAGACCCTGAAAAGGGCTCGCGCGGCATTTCGGCGTTCCTGATCGAAAAAGGCTTTAAAGGGTTCTCGACGGCGCAAAAGCTTGACAAGCTCGGCATGCGCGGGTCCGACACCGGCGAGCTGGTGTTTGAAGACTGCGAAGTGCCGGCGGAGAATCTCATCGGCGCGGAAGGCGACGGCGTGCGCATCCTGATGAGCGGGCTCGACTATGAACGCACCGTGTTGTCGGGCGGGTGCACCGGGCTGATGCAGGCGGCGATGGATGTCGTGATGCCTTATGTCCATGACCGCAAACAGTTCGGCAAATCAATCGGCGAGTTCCAGCTTGTGCAGGGCAAAATCGCCGACATGTACACGACGATGAACGCCTGCAAGGCCTATGTTTACACGGTGGCGAAGGCGTGCGACCGCAAGGAGACGACGCGTCAGGACGCGGCTGGCTGCATCCTTTATGCGGCTGAAAAAGCAACGCAGGTCGCCCTCGACGCGATCCAGCTTCTCGGCGGTAATGGCTATATCAACGAGTATCCGACCGGGCGTATCCTGCGCGACGCCAAGCTGTATGAGATCGGCGCCGGCACGTCGGAAATCCGCCGTATGCTGATCGGGCGCGAGCTGTTTGCCGCGTCTGCGTAAAAGGGATGAGTTGATGACCAAAGCCTTCGAGCCGCTGATCCGCGAACCTGCCTATCTCAAGGTGTTTCGCGCTATTGAGGCGCGCATCGCCGACGGCGCCTTGCCGGACGGCGCGCACCTGCCGACGGAGGCTGAGCTGTGCGAGCAGTTCGGCGTCACCCGCTCGACCGTGCGCGAGGGGCTGCGCCTTCTCGAACAGACCGGGCTGGTGCAGCGCGCCGGCAAGAAGATCGTCATCAAGCGGCCTGACTCTGCCGACATCGCCGCCGCCGCGTCAAAAAGTTTTGCGCTTGGCGGCGTCACCTTCCACGAGGTCTGGGACGCGCTGGCGACGCTATATCCTGAGGCCGCGCGTCTTGCCGCCAAGCGCCTTTCAAAAGACGATATCGCCGCGCTGGAAGATACGCGCGCCGTGCTGGTCGCCGCGCCCGCCGACGATCACGAGGCGACGGTCGCCGCGGCGGTTGAGTTTTTCCAGCTTATCGCGCGCGGTCTCGACAATCGCGTCATGCTGGCGATGTTGCAGTCGCTTAACATGATGATCGGCGAAAGCCTGCGTCAGGTGATCGCCGGCGCGCCGAACGCGCGCGCGCGCATCGCCAATGCGCAGGGCGAACTGGTCGCCGCCTTCAGGGCGCACGACGCCGACCGCGCCGCCGACTGGATGGCCAAGCACATCGCGGACTTGAAGCGCGGCTATGTCGTCGCCAAAGTCGATATGAACGCGGCGATTTTGTAACCGCTGCTGCATCCGCTGGACTTTTTCCAGCGCGTCATCGACCCTGCCGCGTCGCGAAATTCGAGGCAGTGATGTCGAGCATCAAGATCACCCCAACCGGTCAGGTTTGCGGCGCTGAGCTTCGCGGCCTCGATCTGTCGGCGCCGCTTGGCGAAGATGAGATCGCCGCAATCCGCGCGGCGTGGCTGCAACACAAGGTTCTGTGTTTTCCCGATCAACAGATCAGCGACGACGACCTTGAGCGGTTTACGCTGTATTTCGGCCCGTTCGGCGACGACCCGTTCATCGCGCCGATTGACGGGCGCAAGCACATCATCGCGGTGGCGCGCGCCGCCGCGGAGACCGGGCCGATCTTCGCCGAAGCCTGGCACACGGACTGGAGCTTTCAGGCGGCGCCGCCAGCCGGCACCTGTCTTTACGGCATTACCATCCCGCCCGCCGGCGGCGACACGCTATTCGCCGATCAGGTGACGGCGCTTGCGCAAATGCCGGATGAATTGCGCGCGCGCATCGACGGCAAATTGGCGATCCATTCGGCGCGCGCGGCGTATTCAAAACAGGGCGCTTACGGCGTCAATGATGCAAAGCGGGCGATGGATATCCGTCCCTCTGACGAGGCGGGCGCGGTGCAAACCCATCCCTTCATCCGCACACATCCTGAAACCGGGCGCGAGGCCATTTTCGGCTGCGCCGGCTACATCATCGGCGTAGAAGGCATGGCGCCGGAGGCTGCGACGACGCTGCTCGGCGATCTGTACCGCTGGCAAACGCAGCACAAGTTTCAATACCGGCACGAATGGAAACCCGGCATGCTGGTGATGTGGGACAACCGCTCGGTCCTGCACATGGCGACCGGCGGCTATGCCGGCCATGACCGGCTGCTTCATCGCACCACCATCGGCGCGCGCTAAATTACCCGGTCTGTGACATTGTCGTCGCCGATCAGCACGACCGTCCGGCGATGCGATTTCACCTCGTCCATCGACACCTGCATGGAAGACTCCTCAACCCTAACCCATTCGCTTGCGGGCGGCGCATTACGATTAACCGGCGATTTTCTCAAGTGCGGCGCGCAAATTCGCCGGCAAGGGCGTTGGCCGCCGGGTTTGCCGGTCGACATAAACGTGCACGAAATGTCCTTCGGCGGCGGGTGTGTCGTCTCCGGTCCTGAATATCGCAAGCTCATAGCGCACCGAACTTGAGCCAATGCGCGCAACACGCAACGCGCCATCCAGCTTTTGCGGGAATTCCAGCGGCGCGAAATATTTGCAGCCGGTTTCAACGACAAGCCCGATCACGTCGCCATGGTGAATGTCGAGCGCGCCGGCGTGGATCAGATACTCGTTCACGATGGTGTCGAAATAGCCGTAATAGGCGACATTGTTGACATGGCCATAGATGTCGTTGTCGGCCCAGCGGGTTTGCAACGCCAGGATGTGTTTATAGTCGGCGCGGGAGGCGGCGGTCATAATACGTCCGCATACATCTTTAACGCGTCATCATAGGTGACTTCGCGCGGATTGTTCTGCATCACCCGCTGGGCTTTCATCGCGTCTTCGGCCATGCGCGGCAGGTCATTGTGCGATACGCCAAGCTGGGACAGGCGGCGCTCAACGCCGGTGGCGGCGACAATTTCCATCAGTCTGTCGATGAATGCGTCGGTGCGTTCAGCGAACCCGCCGGTGTCGTTGGCGCCGATAACGTCGCCAAGTTCGGCGTAATGATGCGCGGCGGCGGAGGCGTTAAAGCGCAGCACCGGTTCCAGCATCAGCGAGTTGGAAAGCCCGTGCGGAATATGAAAAATCCCGCCCAGCGGATAAGCCATGCCGTGCACCGCGCCGACCGGGGAATTGGCGAACGCCTGGCCGGCCAGCATCGCGCCCAGCAGCATGTCGGCGCGCGCCGCCCTGTCAGACGGCGCCTCGCACGCCTTGACAATATTGGCGCTTAAAAGCCGCATCGCCTCGCGCGCCAGCGCGTCCGACACCGGGTTCTTCTTGTGGCGATTGGTGTAAGCTTCAATCGCGTGCACCATGGCGTCGACGCCGGTCGCCGCGGTCACATGGCGCGGCAGGCCGTAAGTGAGTTCGGGGTCGAGCACCGCCATGTCGGCGAACATCTGGTCGCCAAGGATGCCGATCTTCTGGTCGTCGTCAGAGGTGACGACGGCGATGTCGGTGACCTCGCTTCCGGTTCCCGATGTTGTCGGCAGCAACACCAGCGGCGCGCGCGCGCCCTTGATATTGCTCGTGCCGTAAATGTCTTCGAGGCTTTGCGAGGAGTTGAGCAGGACGGCGATGATCTTTGCGGTGTCCATCGACGAGCCGCCGCCAAAGCCGATGACGCCGTCGGCGTTGTGCTTGCGCGCGGTCTCAATCGAGGTCCTGACCACGCGCGCCGGCGGGTCGGGCTCGATGCCGTCGAACAACAGATAATCAAGGTTTGCGGCCTCAAGGCTTTTCAGCGCGGCGTCTATCAGCCCGGCGTTGACGATGCCCCTGTCGGTGACGATGACCGGGCGGCGCATGCGCGCTTTGACATGTTCGCCAAGGTGCGCCGACGCGCCAGCGGCGAAGATGATATTGGGAACTGTGCGGAAATTGAAGTTCATAAGCGGCGTCCGTTCTTCACCTCTCCCTGCGGGAGAGGTCGCAATTGCGCAGCAATTCCGGGTGAGGGGCTCAACTGTAACATGATTAATCCCTCATCCGGCGCTTCGCGCCACCTTCTCCCCAAGGGAGAAGGAAAGGGAGAGCGGATCGCGCGCGCTCGCGTCAATTAAACCTCACCAGCCTGCCGGGGCGTTCATCCGTCACCTGATCATTGTGCACGACCTCGCGCCCCGAGACGAGAACGGAGCGGAAGCCGCGCGCTTCCTGCAACAGGCGCTGGCCGCCGGCGGGCAGGTCCTGCACCATGCGCGGCGGTTTCAGCGTCAGGCGGTCATAATCGATGACGTTGATGTCGGCTTTCAGACCGACCTTCAGCCGGCCGCGATCGCCTAGCCCCAGATAATCGGCGCCGTCGGCGGTCAGCATCTGCACCGCGCGCGAGACCGGGATTCGGTGGGTCGCGCGGTCGCGCGTCCAGTATGACAACAGATAAGCGGGAAACGACGCGTCGCAGATCGTGCCGACATGGGCGCCGCCGTCGGAGAGGCCGACCATGGCGTTCGGATGCGTCAGCATCTTGTGGACATTGTCGTAATTGAACTCGGTGTAATTATAGATCGGGAAATAGATGAGCTGCTTGCCGTCAAGCTCAAGCAGCACGTCATAGAGTTTTTCCATCACCGACACGCCGTCGCGGCGCGCCTCGGCGCCGAGCGAGCCGTCCATGCCCTGATCGTAATCGGGCGTTTGCCCAAGGCGATAGAACTTGTTGGCGACAAGCTCGATGCCGGCAATCAGCGTATCGACGATTGGCGGCGTCGACGAACCGGGGCCGGCGAGTTTTATCGGCTTGTCGGCAAGGCAACGGCGTTTGAAATCCGGGTCGCGCAGGATCGCGACGCGGTCTTCAAGTGGCTTGTCCTTGATCTCGCGATAAAGGGGCTGCGCCATCAGCGGGTGCATGGTGCATTGAAGGCCGTTAAAGACGCCGATGCCGCGCGGCGCGACCTGCACGCGAAAGTCGACGCCGTCGGCGTTCAGCCGGTCGGTCTCGTTGAGGATGCGCAGCCACTGGTCCGGCGCAAGGTCGCGCTGCATCAGCGAGATCGAGCACGGCCGCCCGCCGGCGCGCGCGAACGCCTCAACCAGCGCAAATTCCTCTGTGAACTGATCACCCCCATTCTCTAATGGGGGCCGCTCAAGGTTGAAGTCGTTGACGATCTGCAACACGCCCTTGTCGCGCCCCTTCATGACAGAGGCGAGGGCGACCAGCTCGTCGCGGGTCGCCTCCGACGACGGCGTCCAGTCGCCGTCCGCCGTGCGGTGCACGTCCGAGCGGCCGATGGAAAACCCGGCGGCGCCGGCGTCGAGCGCGTCTTTCACCAGCGCCTGCATCTGCCTGATTTCATCCGGTGTGGCGTCATTGTCGAAGGTCGCGCGCTCGCCCATGACGTAAACGCGGATCGGGTCGTGCACCGCCATCGCGGCGAAGTCGATGGTGTGGGCAAGGCTGTCGATCTTGTCGAGATATTCGCCAAAACTCTCCCAGCCCCAGGAAACGCCTTCGTGCAGCGCGGTGCCGGGAATGTCTTCCACCCCCTCCATCAGCCGCACCAGCCGGTCGCGGTCGGCGGGGCGCACCGGCGCGAAGCCGACGCCGCAATTGCCCATCAACACGGTGGTCACGCCGAAATTGACCGACGGGCGCATTTCCTCGTCCCACGAGATCTGGCCGTCATAATGGGTGTGTAGATCGACAAAGCCCGGCGTGACGATGGCGCCGCCGGCGTCAATGATGCGCTCGGCGTCGGCCTCGCAGCGGCCGATTTCAGCGATGCGCCCGTCTTTGACGCCGATATTGGCGCGGACCGGTTCGCCGCCGTCGCCGTCGTAAACAAGGCCGCCGGTGATTTTGACGTCGAAGCTCATTTGATCCTCCTCGCATCCGCAAGGGCGATATTAGGCCCGAGGCGCGCTCGCCTCAAAGGTTGAATGCAGCGCGTGAACCGACCTGTTCAGTAAAACCGCCACAGGATCAGCCGGCTCATGATCAGGGCGAGGCTGACGCAGGTCCAAAGCGTCAGGCGCATCCGCAATGGTCCGTACCACGACGGAAGATCGCCGGCCGACACCGCGCGCAGATCACGCACCAGCAAATAACCGAACAGGATGATCAAGAGGAGATAGCGCCACACCACCGGCATTGAAAAGGTCAAAAAACCGCCCGGCCAGATGGCGAACCACGCGACAAGCGCCGCGAGAATGCCGGGCGCGAGATTTTCGGTCGTCGGCCTGGCGCTCATCAACGCCGCGCCGGCGCCGACGCCGGCGACCCATGCGGCGATCACCCCGGCATAGGCGAGGGTGAGCGAATGAATGTTCAGCGCCACCCATTGCGGCACAATCAGCGGCGAGGCCCACACCGTCACGGCGCCGAAGAAAAACGGGACAAGGCCGTAAAGCCCGAGCCGCGTCGCCAGTTCCTCATTTTGCCGCATCAGCTCACCTCGACAAGGTTTGAGCCGTCAAGCGTAACGCAGAAAAAGGGCCGCGCAAACGGCGACAGGCAGCGAATCCGCAGCCTGTAAAACGCGTTAAACGGGAGTTTGCGCCATGGTCGGCGGTCTTGGGGCGGCGGTATTGTCGCGCAGGTTATTCCGCCGCCGCTTCCGGGGCGTTTTCATTGGCCGCGGCGTCCGGCGTTTGCTGCGTCCACGCGGCGATCTCGGCGTCGAGCGCGGCCTTTTCATCGGCGGGCAGCGCCTCGGCCAGACCAGCCGCCAGCTCGCCGGCCTGGGCGTCGCCGTTATCGGCCGCCAGCGAATACCAGAAATACGCCTTGGCGCGGTCCTGAATCGCGTTGGCGTTTTCCTCGCCGGTCGGATGAAAGGTCGCGCCGAGATTGTACTGGCTGTCGAGCAGGCCGAAATTCGCCGCCTGTTCGAACCAGCTGATCGAGCCGGCGGGGTCGACCGGCCCGCCTTCGCCGCGTGCGGTCATCACGCCAAGGCGGTGCATCGCCAGCACATTGCCGCCGCTCGCGGCGCGTTCATACCATTGGCGCGCTTTTGACAGGTCTTTGGGATAGCCTTGGCCGATCTTGTAAAGCTCGCCCAGTTGCAATTGCGCTGGCGGGTGGCCGAGCGCCGCCGCCTGTTCGATACCTTTCAGCGCCGCCTGTTCCTGCGCGTCGGTCTGTGCGGCGCGCAGCGCGGCAAAGCTTTCAAGATAAAGATCGCGCGGACGCAGCGTCGCCTGATCGGCGCCTGTCGCCGGCGTTGCGGCTTCGCCCGCAGCGGCGGGGGTTTGTTGCTGCGCCGTCGGCGCGTCGTTGCGGAACACGATGTCCTTGGTCATCACGAACAGCGCCGCGCCAAGCAGGAGGATGGGAATGACCAGCCCGACAATACCGCCGAGCAACGGGTTGGCCTTTAACGTCTTGACGAGGCCCGACGCGTGAGCGGCGAGATTGGGATTGCCCTTTTCGTCGAGCGAGGGTTGCGCGCCCAGCGCTTCTTTCGCCGCTTTTGACGCGGCGTCGGCGTTGCCCCTGGCGCTGTCGTCGTCATCATCTTTATCTTTATCTTTGTCGGCGGACTTGCGCGATTTGACTTTTGAAATCGCCGCCATGATCCGCGCCTTGACCGACGATTTGCGGTCGTCCTCATGGCTATCTGGGTCGCTGTCCGGATATTCAAGCGTGTCGGCGGCGACGGCTTCGGCTTCGGCCTGTTCTTTGGCGCGCTGTTCTTCCAGCTTGCGGCGTTTGACCCGCGCGGCGAGGATGGCGCGCTGCTTCGGCGTCAGTTTGCGGCGCTTTGCGCCGTGTGCGTCTTCGGCGGCGGCTTTCTCCGCGGCGTCCCTTGCGGCGCGGCGCGCGGCTTTAAGATAATTCCCATCTTCATAGTCAGCGGCGTCACCGTCGGCAAGCTCGGCGGGCGACGCGTCATACTCGTCCGCGATTTCCGCCGGCGCCGCTTTGCGCCCGAACACGGGCGGCGGCATGTCATCCTCATCGTCAATGTCGCCAGCGATGGCGACGCCGCTCGTTGCAGCGTCTTGCCCGTTTTCTTCAAAGGCGAGATCGTCAAAGTCATCGAACTGCGCGCTCGTCGCCTTGCGCGCCGGCGCCTCATTGTCTAGGCCGAACGCCTCACGCACATCGGCGAGCGCCGATTTGGCTTCATCGTCGACGTCGTCGCCTGCTTCGGCGCTGACGGACGAGTCGCTTCCGGCGTTGCTCCCCTCATCATCCTTGTCTTCGTCAAAGTCGAAATCGAAATCGTCTTCAAACGCGGATTCAAAATCGTCGTCGTCACCGGCTGCCATGTCATCGGTCGCCGGGTCGGCGGCTGGCGTGTCGGTGTGGGGCGCGTCCGCCTGCGGCTCGCCGAGTTCAGCCGTTTCGATCTCGTCGAGATCTATGGATGCGAACGGGTCGTCGTCATCGGCATGCGCATCTTCCAACTCGTCGGCGCCGGTCTCAACATCGGCCTCAATATGGGGCGTCGCGGCGGCCTCTACGGATCGTGATTGCCCCCCGCCGGCCGCTTCCAGCCGGTTGACGATATCGTCGAAGGATTGCTGCAGCGAGGCGATGCGGTCTTCCGTGCGCTGATTGACGGCGGAGACGGCGGCTTCGATCTCGGAATTGTCGGCGCTGGCGAAACGCTCGCGCAGTTCCGCAATTGTCTCCGACACCTTCTGCACGCCTTCGGAGCTGCGGCGCTCGGCGGCGTCGATCTGGCCCGACAGTCTGGCGATCGAGGCTTCAAGGCCGCGCATCTGGTCGCCGCCGCGTTTGATCTCGTCGCCAAGAACCCTAAGGCGCGCGCCGGTCTTTTCGACAAAATCGGCGTCGAAGGACTCGCCCGCCTCTTCGCGCAGTTTCGAGGCTTCTGCGGCGATGCGCTCGGCGCGGGTGATGCGCGCGGCCATGCCTTCGATGGCGTCCTGCAAATGCCCGACAGCGTCGGCCGAGCCGTCGCCGCGCGCTTCAATGCGGCTTGCAAGCTCCTGCAATTGCTTTTCGTTGGAATCGATGCGCGTCACCGCGGACTGGTGGGCGGTGTTGAATTGCAGCGCCACCTGCGAGACGGCTTTTTCAAGCGCCCTTAGCGCCTCGATGCGCTGGCGGTCCTGGGATTTTTCCTCCAGCGCCTTGACCCGGCTGGAAAGGTCCTGCGCGCCTTCGGCGTCGACCGGCTTGGTCCGCTCAAGGCGCTGCACCCGCTCGACCACGCCGCCAAGGCTGCGCGCCAGATTTTCCACCGCGTCGGCGCTGCGTGCTTCGGCGCTGGCGGCGCGCCGGCTCAAATGCTCGATCGCCGAGGCGAGATCGCGCAGTTTCAGGCCTTCGATTTCCTGTCCGTCGCTGGACGGCGCATCGGGGTCGCCGGCGGTGTAAATGGTCTGGTTCAGCCATTCGCCGACCGTCATGCCCTCGCGTCGCGCCGCTTCCTTTGCGGTCTCGCGTGCGTCGCGTTCAATCCCCTTAACGCTCCATGGTGCGTTTGATTTCATGGCGTTTCACCAACCAGCATTCCCCAGGAAGCGTCCCCCCTGGCGTTTTGTCCGGCCTGACGGCCGCATACCTCAAGGCCCGCCCGGCGCACCTTCTCACAATTCGGTAAGGTGCTTCGCGGCCGCCGCAAAGGGTTAAAACCCGATTCCCGGCCCCCAGAACACGCGCAAGAGGGTTAATGCGCAGTTAATTATGCACAGGGGGGCGCGAAGAGTGGCTGAAGCGCCTTCTGCCGCAGGCGCTTTCACCCGCGCCCGAGGGCGCCTAAGTTAGCGGGACGTCCTTATGCCGGGCGACGATTTAGAATGATCTTTCTAGGTGCGCCGGCGTATGGATGGCGCGCCATTATCTGGCGGCAGCCAGAACCAGCCGAGAGGAACCGAGATGACCGTTTATAACGCCCCCGTTCGCGACATGCAGTTCCTGCTGCACGAGGTGTTGCAGGTGTCGAAATACTCAAACCTGCCCGGCTTCGCCGACGCAACGCCCGACCTGATCGACGCGATTTTGGAGGAAGGCGGCAAGCTGGCCTCGAACGTCCTGCATCCGATCAACCAGTCCGGCGACCAGGAAGGCTGCGAGCGCCACAATGATGGGGGCGTTACGACGCCGAAAGGATTTAAGGAGGCGTATGAGGCGTTCCGCGAAGGCGGCTGGCAGGGGCTTTCTTTCGATCCCGACTATGGCGGGCAGGGGCTGCCCTATATTCTCGCCGTGGCGTTCAACGAAATGGTCTCCGCCGCCAATATGGCGTTCGGCATGTATCCGGGGCTGGCGCGCGGCGCCGCCGACGCGATTTACGCCCATGGCGACGCCGAACAGAAGAGCACCTATCTGCCGAAGATGATCGCCGGCGAGTGGGGCGGCACGATGAACCTCACCGAACCGCATTGCGGCACCGATCTTGGCCTGTTGCGCACCAAGGCGGTTCCCGCCGGCGACGGCGCCTACAAGATCACCGGCCAGAAGATTTTCATTTCCGCCGGCGAGCACGATCTTACCGACAACATCATCCACCTTGTGCTGGCGCGAATCGAGGGCGCGCCCGACGGGGTGAAGGGGATTTCGCTGTTCATCGTGCCGAAATTCCACGTCAACCAGGACGGCTCTCTCGGCGCGCGCAACGGGGTTTCCTGCGGCAAGATCGAAGAGAAAATGGGCATCCACGCCAATTCGACCTGCGTGATGAATTATGACGATGCGGTCGGTTACCTGCTCGGCGAGGAGAACAAGGGCCTGCGCGCGATGTTCACGATGATGAACGAGGCGCGCCTTGGCGTCGGCCTGCAAGGCATGGCGATTTCAGAAGTCGCCTACCAGAACGGCGCGGCCTACGCCAAAGACCGCCTTCAGGGCCGTGCGCTCACCGGCCCGAAAGCGCCCGACAAGCCGGCCGACCCGATCATCGTTCACCCCGATGTGCGCCGTATGCTGATGGAACAGCGCGCGACGCTGGAGGGCGGGCGCGCGTGGATGTACTGGACCGCGCTCTACGCCGATCTGCAACACAAGGCCGAAGACGAGGCCGAGCGCGTCAAGGCCGACGATTATCTCGGCCTTATGACGCCGGTGCTGAAATCCTATCTGACCGAGAAAGGCTTCTGGCACGCGGCGACCGCGCAACAGGTGCTTGGCGGGCACGGCTATATCGGCGAATGGGGCATGGAGCAATTTGTGCGCGATGCGCGCATCGCCATGATCTATGAAGGCGCAAACGGCATTCAGGCGCTTGACCTTGTCGGCCGCAAGCTGATGAAAGATGGCGGGCGCGCCTGGCAAACCTGGTTCGCCGAGCTTGACGCCTTTATCGCTGATAATCAGGGTAATGACGATCTGAAACCCTATCTTGACGGGCTGGCCGCCGCCAAGGCCGACGTGATGGAGGCGATCCAGTGGATGGGCGCAAACGCCATGGCCAATTTCGACAATGCCGGGGCCGGCTCGATGGATCTGTTGAAAATGTTTGCGCTGCTGGCGATCGCCCATGGCTGGGCGCAAATGGCGAAAGTCGCCATCGAAAAGAAAAGCGGGGGCGATGCGTTCTACGCCAACAAGCTGATCACCGGACGCTATTTCCTTGAGCGTATGCTGCCCGACACCAAGGGCCATCTTGTGAAGATAAAGACCGGCGCCGAGGCGATGATGGCGCTGCCTGCGGATGCGTTTTGATCTTCAGCTATTCGCGCCGGTATTTGCAAAGGTGATGGACCCCGGCCCTGCATGCAAAGTCCTTTTGTTCGACCTCGGCGGCGTCGTGGTCGATTTTCGCGGGCCCGAACGCCTGCACGCGTTGACGCGCGGCGCCCACGATCTCGGCGTGCTGCGCACAACATGGGGCGCGCTGCCGGAACTCGACGGGCTTGAACGCGGCGGCGTGTCGCCGGAGGCTTTCGCCGACGCCTTCATGGCGAAATGGAAGATCGACGGGTCGCGCGCGGCGTTTTTGCACGACTTCAAGCACTGGGTCGTCGGCGTTCTCGATGATGCGCCGGAACGGATCGCCGCGCTTGGCGGCGACTATCGCCTTGCCTGCCTTTCCAATCTCAACCCGCTGCACTGGGCGCGCTGCGTCGAGCTTGGCGTCGGCGAGTTATTCGACGACAAATTCCTGTCGTTTGAAATGGGGCTGCGCAAGCCGGAAGCGGAAATTTACGCTGCGGTGATTGCGGCGCTTGGCGTCGCACCGGACGAGATTTTTTTCTTCGACGATGTCGAGGGTAATGTCGCGGCGGCCCGCGCGGCGGGCATGAATGCCGAACGGGTCGGCGCGGGCGGCCTTCGCAAGGCGCTCGGCGCTATTTCGTCAGGTGGACGTTGACGACTTCGTCGGCGATTTTCGTGAAGGCGGCGCCAAGCGCGAGCGAGTCGGCGGCGTAGAAAAAGTGCGCTTCGTCGCTGGCGCAGTTTTTCAGCAGATCATAGGTTCGCGTGCCGGGCCCGGCGTCATTGCTGACGGCGATGGTGAAAATCTCGACGCCCGATCCGGCGGCCGACTTGGCGTAGTCGCACGCCTCAATCGAGACATTGTACAGATCGTCGGCAACATCGCGCCACGACCGGGGACGGGAATTGAACGGGTCGCTGTCGCGGATATAGCCGTATGGCGAGAACTCGTCCTCCGGGCCGTATTTGACGATGGGGTCGCCGGCGAGGCCGAAATCGGCGGGATCGAATTCGTATTTGCTGACGGTGTTCCGCGTCCAGTCGCAGCCATAGCGCGAGCCGGAGGACGCCTCCGTCGTTTGCTCGCCGTCGGTCAGCACGACCATGATCTTGTGAACCTTGCTAGCGTCTGCCGATCCTTCGGTGAACGGCTCGGCGTTCGACAACACCCGCATGCCCCACGAAACGCCCGGCGCGATGATGGTTCCCATATTGTATTCGGCGGTCAGCTTGTCGATTGCGGTTCTGGCCAGGAACGGGTTCTCGTTCAGCGGCGTAATCGCGTGGCGTACGCAATTATAGTTCGGTCCCTGGGTCTGGGCGGTGTAAACGCCGGGCGGGTTGTTGACGACGCGTTTATAGCCGGTCATCGTGCCGTTCGATTCATTCGTACACCAAGGTGTTGAGTTCGGCTCGGGCGGCCAGATATAGGCGTGCCATTTTCCGGTTCCATCGGTCGCCGGCGCGGAATATTTGTCGCTATTGGCGTTGTCGCCGGCGCGTTCTAGCACGCAGCCTGCCCATTGCGTGCCGGCGAACAACGGGTGTTTGATTTGCGTCACATAAGCCGACATGGCCGTGCCGATATTGACGTTCATGTTGAACGGCACAATGGCGTAAGCCGGCCGGTTCGACGCGCTGGCGTGGCGCTCCAATATGTCGATCATGTTCTTGGCCGAACGCTTGAGCACGTTCAGCCGCGGCTCGCCGTCCATCCATCTGCGCATCGAGCCCGACACGTCGAGAACGAAAGCGATCTCTGATTTTTCAAACGACTGGCTTGCGATGGCGCAGATGTCGAGGTCGATTTTCCGGAAACCGACAAGCTGGGCGAAGCGGTTTTTCACCGCCGCTTTTGCGCCGACGATGATCGAGCCGTCTTCGGCGGTCTCGACGGTCAGTTCGATTTTACCGATGAGGTGGTAATGACCGGTTTCCGCAAAAAAGATGCGGGCGGCGAGGTCTTCGCGTTCGGAATCCGGGACCGAAGGACGCGCCGCGGCAAGGGCGGCGGCGTCGGCGGCGTTCTGCAATTCCATCTTGACGTTATAGGCGTAATAAAAATCAATACCGGCGCCGACAGCGCCGATAATCATCGGAAAGCAGAGCGCGGCAAGCAGCGTGATATTGCCGCCTTGGCGGCGCAGGAGAAAGGTACGGAAAATGTTCAGGGGGCGCATGGTTTTCGACATCCGGTGTTCGTCGAGCGCACCAGATAGTCGCGCCGGATTAACGCGGATTTTGAAAGGCGAATCCGCGCTAACGCGCCTGTTTTTCTTTCATTAAGGGTAACGCGCGTTAACCGATTAAACCGGCCGATTCGCCCGGTTGGCGCCGCCGTTTATCAGGCCCTCAGCGCGCGCCATTCCGGGTTGCGTTCAAGCAAAACGTCGACATAGGAACAGGTCGACCCGATTGACCGCCCGGCGTCGCGCGCATCGTCGATGGCGCGCTTGACCAGCGCATAGGCGACGCCGCCGCCACGCGCCTCGCGCGGCACGAATGTCGATGCGATAACGATTTTACCGGCGCCGGCGAGGCGATAAATCAGTTCCGCTTCGCCGCCGGGCGTTTCTGTCCAGTAGCGGCCGCGGTCGTCTCGTTCGGTGTGGGAAATCTCAATGGTCGCCGTCATTAACAAAGTGCTCCAGATCCTGACTCAAACTTTCCAACAGCCACCCCGCCGCCTTATCGGCTTCTTCGTCTACCCTTTTCAAGTCACATTCCCATGACACATAAACACGCCATCCGTCACGCTGCAGTGCATCAATTGCGGCGTGATCACGTTTGACGTTTCGCGCAATTTTTGCGCGCCAGTAATCGGCGTTGGTCTTGGGCGGCCGTGCGCCGCGGGCGCAGTCATGGCCGTGCCAGAAACATCCGTGTACGAATATGATTGCGCGATATCTGGGGAAAACCAGGTCCGGCTTGCCGGGCAGGTCCGCGACGTTGAGGCGATAGCGAAAGCCGCGTTTGAACAGCGCCTTGCGCAACGCGATTTCCGGCGCGGTGTTCTTGCCCTTGACGGCGCGCATCACCGCCGAGCGTTTTTCCGGGGTGAACACATCGGCGCCGGCGCCACCGGGTTTTGACTTGCGCCCGCCGCTCACGCCGCAAGGCGCGTGCGCACCAGCGCCGGCTCGACAAAGGTCTGCGCCAGCCAGCCGACGACCGGCGGGCAAACCCCGTCGCCGATCAGCTTCAGCGCCGCCGTCGCGCCGGCCGGAAGGCGATAATCGTCGTCAAGGCCCATCGCCCGCGCCGCCTCGCGCGGGGTCATCAGGCGGGTGCGCACCTTGCCGTCGACAATGACGAAGATGATCTGGCGCGACGATCCGCCGGCGGGGGTGCGAATGCACCCGGCGAGATCGTCAAACCGCGCTTCGATGCGGATGATCTTTTGTCCGTTCTCAACGCGCACGCGGCGAAAGGCGGCGCCGACATGGCGCCCGCCGGCCTCTGCGCGGGCGCGCACAATGGCGCGCTGGCGTTCGCTCATCGCCGCCACAAGGCGCTGCGTGTCGGCGTCGTCGTCGAACGGCGCAGCGGGGTCGATGATGTCGGCCAACGCCAGATTGCGCCTTGCGGGCGGGCGCGGGGTCAGCCAGCGCCAGCGCCGTCGCGCCGTAGGCGAAAGCCGCGCGGCATTGTCCATCAGCGCGGCGGGCAGATGCTCGCTCGGGCCCGGCGCGTCGGTCGAGGTCACGCCCGGCGGCGGGCCGTCGCGCCAGGCGATGACGAACAGCCGCGGGCGCGATTGCGGCACGAAACACGCCGCATTCACGACTATGGCGCCGACAACATAGCCGCGCGCGGCAAGCATTTCGACGACGCCGGTAAAATCTGCGCCGCCATTAGAGGTGATGAGCCCGGTGACGTTTTCGATGATGAGCGTGCGCGGCGCGCGGCTGTCGTCGTCTAGACGTTCGATCAGCCGCCAGAACCCGAAATAGGCGCCACTGCGCCCGCCGCCAAGGCCCGCGCGCGCCCCGGCGAGCGACAGGTCCTGACAGGGCGACGACGCCCAGGCGAGGTCGGCGACGCCCGCCGGCAGCGCGTCCAGCGCCAGCGCATGAATGTCGCCGCCGCGATGATGGTCGAGGCCGAAATTTTCGCCATAGGCGGCGCGTTTGGCGGCGTCGAAATCATTCGCGAAGGCGCAGCGCCAGCGCCGCCCAAGGCCGATCCGCGCCATGCCGCCGCCGGCGAAAAATTCAAGAAAGGTGAAGGTGTTGCGGGCCATGGCCTCCAGTCCGGCGGGTGTCCCGCATTGATCGCCGTGTTCCGCCGCCTAATCAATGCCGTATCGGTGACGCCGCGTTGACCTTGCCCGCGAACGCCGCGATTTTCCGCGATCAGGTTGAGAAAAGCGCAGGGCGCGCAGCGAATGCTGTCTTGTTTCTTCTTATGCACCGCACGCGCGGTTTTTCGCGCTGCGCCCCGGCTGGCGGCGGGCGTTGCGGCGGTTTTGTGCCTTGGCGAATCGGCGCTGGCTGCCAGCCAGACGCTTGAAGATGTTCAGATCGGCGAACGCGGGCGCACCCTGCGGGTTGCGCTCATCTGCACCACCCAGTGCGCGGTGGCGCCCGACGCCGCCGGCGGCTTCCGGCTCGACGGCGTGCGCGCCGCGCTCGATATTGACCTTTCGGGGCGCAGCCGGCTCGCCAGCCGGCTGCAAATCACCCCGCGCGAGGGCTCCAGCCTGTTAATGATCGAGCCCTCTGCGGCGATATCGCGCGCCGCGATTATCACCTGCGATTCCGATACCGAGCCGGCGCCGTGCATCGAACTGGTGTTCGCGCCTGAGGTTGAGACGTCGTCTTCAGCGTCGCTCGCCGCCGCGCCGCCATCTGCGCCGCGCGAGAAGGCCCCCGCCATGAACGCCACAACGCCAAAGCAAGCCGCGCCAACAACCGCGCCAACAACCGCGCCTGTGCGCGCAGCGCCCGCCATCCGCGAGAGCGCGGCGAACGACACTGGCGCCGACAATCTTGAAGCGCCGGAAAATATGCCGTTCCTCGGCGCGGCCATCCTCGACGCCCGCCCGCGCCTGCGCGAAGGCGCAGCCCCATTGTCGTTCCCGCAATTTGCGCCGCCGGAGCGCCTTGCCCCGCCGGCCGCGTCGCCGCCTGACCTGCGCAGCGACGCCGCCGATGTCGAGCCGGAAAGCGTTTCGCAGAGCACGCTTGCAAGCGCGCGCCCGGCGCTGATCGACGAAGACCCCGCCAAAATTTTGGCGGCGGCCGGCGTCGATATCCGCGCCGAAGCCGGGGCCATACTCGGCAAGTCGCTCGATGTCGGCGCCTGCGAAGGCGCGCGGGCGCGGCTGATGGCTGACGCCTGGGCGCTGGAGTCGATGATCGACCTCGCCTTTTGCAAGGCCGCCGACGGCGATCTCGCCGCCGCCGACAGCGATTTCTCGCGCCTGCTCGCCTACACGCCCGACAATTACGAAGCCCTCGTCGGGCGCGGCCTCGTCGCGCTTGCCGAAGGCGACGCCCGGCAGGGGCGGAAATTTTTTCAGGACGCGCTGAACGCGCTGCCGCCGATTGCAGAATCCGAACGCATTGTCAGTGCGATGGACCGGCTGTAATATTATTTCCGTACGGAGCAATTTGATGTGCGTCGGCTAATCCTCTTATCTCGCGCGCAATGCGCGCTTTCTTTCTTGTTTGCGCGCTATGCGCGCGTGGGGGGGGCGATGTTTCTCCTTCCTGCTCCCTCAAAGCAGGACGTGGCCCGGATGCGGCCAGGACGATGCTTGACCGCTGTCGCCGGGGCTTCTAGCGTCCGCGGCGAAATCCGGCGGACGTCATGACAAAATCGAAGAAAAACCATTCCTTTCAGGGGCTTATTCTCACGCTTCAGCACTACTGGGCCGATCAGGGCTGCGTCATTTTGCAGCCCTATGATATGGAGATGGGGGCGGGCACGTTTCACCCCGCGACCACGTTGCGCTCGCTCGGGCCGAAGCCGTGGAAGGCCGCTTATGTTCAGCCATGCCGGCGCCCGACCGACGGGCGCTATGGCGCCAACCCCAACCGCTTCCAGCATTATTACCAGTTCCAGGTGGTGCTGAAGCCGAGCCCCGACAATATTCAGGAGCTTTATCTCGGCTCGCTCGACGCCATCGGCGTTGATCGCTCCGTACACGACATTCGCTTCGTCGAGGATGACTGGGAAAGCCCGACGCTAGGCGCGTGGGGCCTTGGCTGGGAGGTCTGGTGCGACGGCATGGAAGTGACGCAGTTCACCTATTTCCAGCAGGTCGGCGGGTTCGACTGCAAACCAGTCACCGGCGAAATCACTTACGGCCTTGAACGGCTGGCGATGTATATTCAGGGCGTCGACAACGGCTTCGATCTCGACTTCAACGGTGAGGGCGTCACTTATGGCGACGTCTTCCACCAACAGGAAGTTGAATTCTCCGGCTATAATTTCGAACTGGCGAACACCGATGTATTGCTCGACCAGTTCCGCGAGGCGGAAGCGGCCTGTCTCGACATCATCGCGGCGGGCGAAAAGGCCGGCAAGTCCTACGCGCTGCCGGCCTATGACCAGTGCATCAAGGCCTCGCACCTGTTCAACCTTCTTGATGCGCGCGGGGTGATCTCGGTCGCTGAACGACAGTCCTATATTCTCCGGGTACGGACGCTTTCGAAGGCTTGCTGCGAGGCGTGGCTGAACAGCCCGCAGGGACGCACCGAAGGCGCCGGCGTCGTCGATTATGCGGGCGCGTAAAGCGCGTCCGCAAAAATCACGAACAGGTCTGTTGCGCTGCAATAACGCCAGTGAAGTCGCGCCGGCGTGGCGGTTTTAAACGCGCTCGTTTTTGCCTATGTTAAGATGGACTATACTGCCGGGTGCGCCGTAGCGATCTTTGAAGGAGGTCCGTCATGAGAGTGATCTTTCTGATTATCGGTTGGGTGCTGACAATCGGCGCGCTTGTCAACGTGGCGATGGCGGCGGCGGCGCTTTACTTCATCGGCGCTGGCGGTTTCAGCGACTGGGGCATGACGGTGGAAACCATGATGCGCGAACACACGACGTTTCTCGCCTGGACCCGCGACGTCGCCGATATGATTTTGCCCGCCAATATCGTGCAGTTCTTTTTTGACTCCCCGGCGCTGGTCCTGTTTCCGGCGCGTGCGATCATCGCCGGCGTGCTCGGCTCATGGGCGCTCAAGGCGGGCCGGCGTCGCAAGTCGATCATCGTCTGACGGGCGCTGGCGACATCTTCGCCGCCAGCGCGCAGGGGCGGTTTTGACAGGGTTCGTTTTAACCGGGCCGGATTTGGTGTAGGTTTGGCGCGGCCCCTCTTCGCGAGGGGCCGTTTGCATGAGGGCGATCACTTGGCGAAACGGCGCAAACGGCGGCGGAAAAACGCGGCGGGGCGGCGCCTGCGGATCGCGGGCGCGGTGCTGCTCGCTGTGGTCGCCGCGCCCGTCATTTTCACTTTCGTGTACCGTTTTGCGCCGCCGCCGGGCACGCTGACCATGCTTGAGCGCAAGCTCGGCGGTGACACGATCATTCACCCGTGGACACCGATTGACGAGATTTCGCCGCATCTTGTCCGCGCCGTCATCGCAGCGGAGGATTCGCGCTTCTGCCTGCATGGCGGCATTGATTTCGACGCGGTGGAAAAAGCGCTGGAGGAAGCGCGCGACGGCAAGGGCCGGCGCGGCGCCTCGACGGTGTCGCAGCAGACCGTCAAGAACGTCTTCCTCTGGCAGGGCGGCGGCTGGTTCAGAAAAGGCGTCGAGGCGCCGTTGACGCTGCTCGGCGATTTCGTCTGGGGCAAGCGCCGCACGATGGAGCTTTATCTCAATGTCGCCGAATGGGGTGACGGCTATTTCGGCGCCGAGGCCGCCGCGCAGGGGCGGTTTGGCAAATCCGCCAAAAACCTTTCCAAAGACGAGGCGGCGCTGCTCGCCGCGGTGTTGCCGAGCCCCGAAAAATGGCGCGCCGTCAACCCCGGCCCTTATGTGCGCGGGCGCGCCTCAATGCTCCGCAAACGGATGGATGTCGTCAGAAATGAAGGGCTCGACGCCTGCGTGTTAACACAATAGTGTGCCAGGAGACGGCTCCGGCTGTAACAAATGGTTTTCCCGGCGCCGCATCAACGAACAAGCCATCAAGGAAACGCATATATGAGCGAAGCAATCGCCGCCGGCGACAAGCCGATCCCCGCAGAGGTTGAACAGGGCAAGAGCTATTTCTGGTGCGCGTGCGGGCGCTCCGCGACGCAGCCTTTTTGCGACGGCTCGCACAAGGGTTCTGACTTCACGCCGGTGAAATGGACGGCGCCGGAGACGCGGCGCGTGTTCTTCTGCGCCTGCAAGAAAACCGGCGGTGCGCCGCTTTGCGACGGCAGCCACAATAAATGAGCCGACAGACCAGCCAGCGTCACACCGATATTCTCGATGGGTACATGCAGGGCGGTTCGCGCTTCAATGAATGGGCCGAGGCCAAGCTCGGCCATTTCAAGCTGACCGCGTGGGAATGGGGCGCGCTGGCGATGGACTGGGCGATTGACGAGCGTTTCGTGATGCCGGACGGCGTGATGTTCGGCGGCCATGTCGCCTCGGTTGCCGACCATGTTCTCGGCCTTACGACGATGACGGTGCTGGCCGAAAACGATGATCGCTTCCGCACCTCGCGGCTTGAGACGAACTTCTTTCGCCCGGTGACGGCGCCGCACGCGCATATCGACGCGCGCATCGTCAACACCTCGCGCTCGCTGATTTATGCCGAGGCCGATTTCCTCAACGCTGAGGGCAAGCTCGCCGCCCGCGTCAGCGCGGTGCAGGCCAGGCGCTAGCGCCTGTTGCAGGTAAAGGGGTTCACCGGTTTTAAGGTTCGCAACAGGCGCCCTCAAAAATCTGGAGCCGTTTGCCGATTAACGCGTGGCGCTAACGGCTCAGGGGCGCTTTCGCTCTATTGCGCCCGGCGCCATCCGACCGTAGAACCCCGGCCCATGCCCGAATTACTGCTCGAACTTTTCTCCGAAGAAATCCCCGCCCGCATGCAGGCGCGGGCCGCGCGCGACCTTGAAAAAGCGGTCAATGACCGCCTGCTCGCCGCCGGCTTCCTGCCCGAGGGGGTCAAGGGCTTTGCGACGCCGCGCCGTCTCGCGCTGGTGGCGAGCGGCCTGCCGGCGCGCCAGCCCGACCGGCGCGAGGAGAAAAAGGGCCCGCGCGTCGGCGCGCCGGAAAAGGCGGTCGAAGGGTTTTTGAAATCGGCCGGGCTTTCCTCGCTCGACGCCTGCGAAATCCGCGACGACAAAAAGGGTCAGTATTACGTCGCGCTGATCGAGGAAAAGGGCCGCGACACTGCCGACGTCATCGCCGCGTTCATGCCCGAGATCATTCGCGGCTTTCCGTGGCCGAAATCGATGCGCTGGGGCGACACGAACAGGGAAGGGGGCGAACTGCGCTGGGTGCGGCCGTTAAAGTCGATCCTTTGCTGTTTCGACAATGAGATCGTGGCGTTCGACGTTGACGGCATTACGGCCGGCGACGTCAGCGAGGGGCACCGCTTCATGGCGCCGGGCCAGATCCATGCGCGCAATTTCGACAAATATATCCATGCGTTGACGCAGGGCCGTGTCATCCTTGACGGCGACGCGCGGCGCGAGCTGATCGCCGGCGAGGCCAAGACCTTGTGCGAGGCGCAGGGGCTGGAGCTGGTTGACGATGCCGGCCTGCTGGCTGAGGTCGCGGGCCTTGCCGAATGGCCGGTGGTGATGATCGGCGGGTTCGACGAAAAATTCCTGGCCCTGCCCGACGAGGTGCTGACCGCGTCAATGCGCGGGCATCAGAAATATTTCTCGGTGCGCAACCCCAAAACCGGGCGGTTGGCCAACAAGTTCGTCTACGTCGCAAATATCGAGGCGCCAGATGGCGGAAAGGCGATGCGCGCCGGCTATGAGCGCGTGCTGACCGCGCGTTTGTCGGACGCGTGGTATCTTTACCATCAGGATTTAAAGACGCCGCTTGCAGACCGCGTCAAAGAACTTGACCGCGTGACGTTTTTTGAAGGGCTGGGCTCGCTCGGCGACAAGGCGAGGCGGGTTGCGGCGCTGGCGCGTGTAATTTTACCAGAGGTTGGCGCTGGCCCGGATTTGTCGGCGCGCGCGGCGATGCTGGCGAAAGCCGATCTCGTCACCGGCATGGTCTATGAATTCCCCGAATTGCAGGGGCTGATGGGGCGCTATTACGCGCTGGCGCAGGGCGAAGACGCCGCGGTCGCCGACGCCATCCGTGATCACTACAAGCCGGTTGGCGCCGATGACGATGCGCCAACCGCGCCGGTGTCTATGGCCGTGGCGCTGGCGGACAAGCTGGACACGCTGACGGCGTTCTGGTCGATCGGCAAAAAGCCAACCGGGTCCAGCGACCCGTTTGCGCTTCGCCGCGCGGCGCTGGGCGTGATTGCGATCTTGCTTGATCCTGCGCCCGCTCATCCCGGCGAAAGCCGGGATCCAGCGCAGCCCGTGGAATCGACCCCGGCTTTCGCCGGGGTGAGCGGCGAGGGACGGATTGGCTTGCGAAACTTGTTTGAGCTGCACTTTCAAGCGGCGATCACGACCTTGGGCACCGCAGTATATGATTCAGATCAGGGCCTAATGCGCCACTATTCATTGGTAAAATCGTATTTTGCTGACAATCAAAGTACTGACGAAATTTATCAAGCGGTATTCGAACGAGAAAGGATTCAGCGTGAGGAAATTGCGAGAGACCTCCTCACTTTCATCCACGACCGGCTGAAGGTTTATCTTCGTGATAAGGGCCACAAACACGACCGCATCGATGCGGTGCTGGCAAAACCAGACGGCGCGCTCGAAGATGATCTCGTCCTGATCGTGATGAAGCTGAAAGCGCTGGAAACCTTCCTCGCAACCGATGACGGCGCCAATCTCGTCGCCGGTTACAAACGCGCGGCGAACATCTTGCGCGCCGAAGCCAAAAAGGGCGCACTGCCCGATGCGGCTGCGGTCAGTGAAGCGCTGTTGCAGCAGGACGAAGAAAAGGCGTTGTTCAAGGCGTTAAAGGCGACGGAAAACGATGTTGAAATCGCCGTTGCGGAAGAACGCTTCGAAGACGCGATGAGCGCGCTCGCCAGCCTGCGCGCGGCGGTCGATGCGTTTTTTGAAAAAGTCACGGTCAACGCCGATGACGAAAAACTGCGCGCCAATCGCCTTTCATTGTTGCAGCGGTTCATCGCCGCGACGGCGGGCGTCGCCGATCTTTCAAAACTCGAAGGGTAAACGCGCATTTTGCCGGTTCGCGGTTACGGCGTTTTGTGCGTGCGCGTTTCAGCCGGCGCGTGAATCAAGCCCCTGACGCGAAATATTTTTCATTAAATTTCATCCCCCTCCCTTCCGGGGGCCCTAGAGTCTTCTGTCGCGCGCATGCCGCGTGCGGGAAGGAGATAAAGTGGCGCAAACCCCGCGGGCTGAAAATTTCAACACGACACGATGTGCGGGCGCGGCAGATGTTCGCGCAATGGGGGCGAATTTCGCCCATGGGCTGTATGCGGAAAATACGGAGAAAAACGCTACACCCGGCATAAATGCTGACATCGTGGCATCGGGGGGTCGCCGAAATCTGCGCACAATCCGCAAAAGGGCGGCCGCCTCAATCGTCTTTGCGGCCAGCGGCGCGTTCAGCCGACGGGAAGAACAGGAACGCCAGCATCAGCACATAGCTGGCGTAATCCCACGCAAGGCCGAGCGCCCACACGTCAGAGAAAACCTGCGCGTTTTTCAGCACTGCGTCGCGCGGCGTCGTCACCGACAGCGGCGCGATTTCCTCCTCCTCATACACCACCTTGGCGGTGCGGCTTTTTCGCTCTTCCTCATCCTCGTCTGCGGGCGGGCGCAAAAGCTTTGCAAAAATCTGCAAGCCGCGCTCGGGCGCACGTTCGGCGGCGGAGGGGATCGGAACCGGCGGCTTGTTGGTCTTCTGCTTGCGGATGAAACTCTTCAGCGCCGAGGCGACTTCCTCGCCATAGGCGTCAATGGCGGCGGCCTGCGCCGGCGTCACGCCGGCGACCGGCTTGGGGTTGGCGCGGTCAAAGCTGGCAAGCTGCGTCTCCAGCAGGGTTTCGACCCGGCGGTCGGTGCGCCAGCGATTGAGGACGATGGCGAAATCGTCATAGGCGGTTTCAAAATTACGCGCCCAGGCGTCGTAATTTTCAAACGCGTTCGCCGCCAGCAGGCGTTTCATCGCGTCGATGCGCGTCGCGCAGATCTCGGGGTCATAGGGGTCGGCGCCCGACGGGTCGGCGCCGTCGATCACCCCGGCGACGCTTTGCTCAAGCGCGGCGTACCACGCCGCAACACCCTCGATATAGGCCGACACCGCGCCGCGCCCGGCCGACCCGGTCTGGAACCCGCCCTCGCGCTCGCGCCGCGCGGTCTCATTGGTGGTGCGCACGGAAAGGCGCAGATCTTCAAGGAACAGATAATCCTTTTGCCGGTGCGCGGTGACGCCGGCGCATTCGGCCTGAAGCCGCGCCAGCTCCTCGCCATAGGTGAGGCGCACCGCGTCGACCCCGGCGATGCCGACCACCGTCGTCCATGTCGAGACCAGGAACAAAATCGTCGCCAGGATCGGGATGACGACAAAGATTTTCACCGAGCGCTCGAAGAAATGCAGCAGCGTCGCCGCCGGCCCGCCGTCAACCCCGCGAAACCAGTCGCGGTGGCGCACCAGTTCGGCGCCGCCGATCCAGATCGCGACGCCGAGGAAGAACACGAACACGCCGAACGCCGGCGGCAGCACCGCGTTGCGGAAAAAGTCCGCCGATTCCTGCGAGGTG
This sequence comes from Parvularculaceae bacterium, assembly GCA_041398145.1. GTDB lineage: Bacteria > Pseudomonadota > Alphaproteobacteria > Caulobacterales > Parvularculaceae > Amphiplicatus. The sequence goes on from JAWKVF010000004.1 coordinate 281,034, forward strand.
ATGAGCGCGAAGCCGACGGCGGAAGAAACGGCGGAGAAAAACGCCGACGTCGTCGCGACAACGATGAACAACCGGTTGAACAGCGACGAGCCGGAAAGCCGCTTCGAGGTGAGGATGAGGGCGATGACAGAGCCCATCAGCGCGAGCACGACCGACGCGCCAAGCGCCAGCGAAGCCGGGCCCGACCCCGACAAGGCGCCGCCATTGGCGCTTTCGCGCGCCGCGGCGGACTGGATGAGCAGCGGCGCGGCGAAAAAGCACGCGCCCGCAAATCGTCTTGCGCCAGATGTCACGAAATCGCCCCCAATGCCGCCGCGCGAATCAGTTTGCGCGTCCTCTCCCGCCGCGAAGGCTACGAAGTCGCGCCACCCCTGTCGAGGGCGTCGGCGCAGGGCAGCGTTTGGGGCGACGGCGCCGCAAAGACTGCGTCGCCGGTTCATGTGCCCGCAGGGCCGGCGTCAGTCCGTCAACTGGAAATTGAACGCCTCGCGCACGCCACGTTGCGGCGTCGGCCGGCCGTCGACCATTTTCGGCGCATAGCGCCAGCGCAGCATGGTTTTCATCACGGCGCGGTCGAAGCACGAGTTTGGCGAAGAGATGATGCGCGGATTGACGACGGCGCCGTCTGCGGTGATGTCAAACTCGACGATCACGACGCCTTGCGCCCCCTTGGCGCGGCAATTTTCCGGATAGGTCGGGGGAATGCGCACCGTCGGCTTCATGCCGCCCGGCACGATCACCGGCATCACGGTCTTGCGCGTCGGCGGCAACTCGAATGTGTCGCCTTTCGGAACGGGCTGTTTCTCGATTGTGTCGGGAATGATCGGATCGGGCTGAACCACAGGTTCCGGCCTGACAGTTTTGGTTTTCGTCGGCGGCGTGAGGGTGAGCTTTGGCAGGATGCTGATCGCCGGCGGCGGCGTCATCGGGCCGGCTTCGGCGTCCTGACTGATCATGCCGTGCATGAAGATGAACAGAAAAACCGTCACCAGCGCGGCGGCGGGCAGGCCGAACAACCATCTGAAAATCATTTTCGCGCTCTCCCTTCGATGCGCCGGTCAGCACGCGCCTTGGCTGATCGGCGTGGCGCCGCGACGGGGCGCGGCCAAAAGGAGACGTCGGGGGCAAGGCTTACGCAAGTGCACGAAACGACAAAGCGGCGTCTCCCAACACAAACAGCATATCACTTTCGGCCAATTGATCCAATGCAAACACTGGTCAGTGAACTTGCTACGATGCCAAAGAAGAACGGCGCGGAAGATTCCCGCGCCGTTACGATTACGCAGCCGCAAAAAGATTCAGCGACGATAAATTTAATAGCGGTAATGCTCCGACTTGAACGGGCCGTCGATGTCGACGCCGATATAGCTCGCCTGTTCGGTCGACAGCTTCGTCAGATTGGCGCCAACCTTGGCGAGGTGCAGCGCCGCGACTTTCTCGTCGAGATGCTTGGGCAGCACGTAAACCTGATTGTCGTACTGGTCGCCGCGCGTCCACAATTCGATCTGCGCCAGCGTCTGGTTGGTGAACGAGGCCGACATCACAAAGCTCGGATGGCCGGTGGCGTTGCCGAGGTTCAAAAGCCGCCCCTGGCTCAGCAGCAGCATGCGCTTGCCGTCGGGGAAGGTGACCATATCGACCTGGTCCTTGACGTTTTTCCAGGTGAAATTGCGCAGGCTCTCGACCTGAATCTCATTGTCGAAATGGCCGATATTGCCGACGATGGCCATGTCTTTCAGCGCGCGCATATGGTCGACCGTCAACACGTCCTTGTTGCCGGTGGCGGTGATGACGATGTCGGCGCGCGGGCAGCCTTCTTCCATGGTGACGACTTCAAATCCGTCCATCGCCGCCTGCAACGCGCAGATCGGGTCGATCTCGGTGACCATGACGCGCGCGCCGGCGCCCTTGAGCGATTGCGCCGAGCCTTTGCCGACATCGCCATAACCGGCGACGAGGGCGATCTTGCCGGCCATCATCACATCGGTGCCGCGGCGAATGCCGTCCACCAGCGATTCCTTGCAGCCATATTTGTTGTCGAATTTCGACTTGGTGACCGAGTCGTTGACGTTGATCGCCGGGAACGGCAGCGTGCCGGCTTTCTGGCGCTGGTAAAGACGCAGAACGCCGGTTGTGGTTTCCTCGGTGACGCCCTGGATGTTGGCTTTTACCTTGGAATACCAGTTCGGCTGTTTCGCGAGACGGCGCTTGATAGTGTCAAACAGCGCGGTCTCTTCTTCATTGGACGGATGATCGAGGATCGACGGATCTTTTTCCGCGTCGGCGCCAAGCAGGATCAGCAGCGTCGCGTCGCCGCCATCGTCGAGGATCATGTTGGCGGTCTCGCCGTTCGGCCACTCGAAGATCCTGTCCGCAAGGTCCCAATATTCTTCCAGCGTTTCGCCCTTGAACGCGAACACCGGCGTGCCGGTGGCGGCGATGGCGGCGGCGGCGTGGTCCTGCGTCGAGTAGATATTGCACGAGGCCCAGCGCACGTCGGCGCCCAGCGCCTGCAAGGTCTCGATCAGCACCGCTGTCTGGATCGTCATGTGCAGCGAGCCGGCGATGCGCGCGCCTTTCAGCGGCTGCGCCGCGCCGTATTCCTCGCGGGTCGCCATCAGGCCGGGCATTTCGGTCTCGGCGATCTCGATCTCGGTGCGGCCCCATTCGGCCAGCTTGAGATCCTTGACGACATAGTCGTGATGGGCGGGAGCGGTCATGGGCGAATCCTTATGGTTGCGCGATGTTTGCAATGGCCGGCGCGCCTGGGGATGCAGATTGGGCCGGCCGGTGGTTTGGCGCGGCTTATAGCAAGGTCAATTCGCCGCGCCAAGGCGGATATAAGGATTTCTTTATATCCGCGACACGCCGTCCCGGCCGCCGCGCCTCGCTTGCGCCGCGCCACGATTGCTCCACAATTGGCGCGCATTCTCGGCCGATGCGGGGCGAAAAAGGAGCTAACACAATGAAATGGTTAGGGTTTTTGGCTGGTCTCGCAGGTTTGGCCGGATTGGCCGGCGCCAGCGCGGCCCTCGCCGGCGAAGACGCCGCTGCCGATCCGCGAATCGGCGAGCAGGTCGACCGCATCTGTTTCGGCCGCAATATTGACGGCTTCAAGGCCGTAAAGGGCATGGACGACGCGGTGCTGCTCGAAAAGGGCGTCAATGACTGGTACCTCGCGACGTTGTCGGGCGCATGCAGCTATCGCCGCCTCAAATGGGCGATGGGCGTCGCCATCGACCAGCGCCCGACCGGCGGCTGCGTCACGCCCGGCGACTGGCTGATCTTCACCGAGTCGGTTACCGGCGATATGAGTTTTCCGAACACCACGCGCTGCGTCATCAATGGCATTTATGAATGGGACGAGGATGCGGTCGCCGGCGATGACGAAGGGGCCGATGACGCCGAAGCAGACGCCGGCAGTGATAACAGTCAGGATACGGAATAAATCAGGCGGCGCGGTATTGCGCGGCGATGGCGGCAAGCCCCTCGCGATAGGTGGGGTAGGCTAGGCGAACCCCCAGCGCTGATTTCATCAAAGCATTCGAGACGCGTTTGTTGTTGGCGTAAAAGCTGCGCGTTCTCGCTGACAATTGCGCCGTGACAAGAATTTCAGGCGGCGGCGTCACCCTTAACAGCTCGCACGCATAAGCGACAACATCCTGCGGCGGCGCGGGTTCGTCGTCAGCGATGTTGAAAAGCGCGCCGGCGTTCGGCCTGTCAAGGCTTGCGCGCAGGGCCGTTGCGATGTCGTCGACATGGGCGCGGTTGAAAACATGGCCGGGCTTGACAATGCGCCGCGCGCGGCCTTCCTGCACGGCGTCAATCGTTGATCGTCCGGGCCCGTATATGCTTGGCAGACGGAAGATGACGACGCGCGCCTTGATCTCGCTTTCAAGCGCGCGCCACAAACCTTCGGCGCGAATGCGATTCTTCGCGCGCGCCGATGTTGCGCGCAAGGGCGATGTTTCATCGACCCATGCGCCGTCATGGTCGCCGTAAACGCCATTGGTCGACAGATAGCCGATCCATTCAAGCCGGCCGGCGCGTTGTGCGATGTGGCGGGCGCTGGCGTTGTAGGCCGGGCAGCCGTCATCGCCCGGCGGCGTCGACACCAAAATCGCGGTTGCGTCGTCAAAGACGCGCGGGTCGAGCGCGCCGCCGCGCCAGTCGACAGGCGAGATTTTTTGCGCGTTGAGCGCTTGTTTTTTTTCGTCCGAGCGTGTGGTCGCCTTGATGCGCCAGCCATCACGGGCAAGGCGTTCGGTAAGGCCATTGGCGACATAACCGTATCCCAAGCATAAAAGTGTTCGCTCGTTCATCGCGTCATCTGCCTGTTGCGTCTTTGCCTGCCGTCAATTCTAGACAGAATTTGCGGGCGCGTGCATCCTGCGAAAATGTATAGATTGTTCGTCGCGCTTTCATTGCCGGAAATCGTTTGTGATTCCCTGACGCAATTGCAGTCGGGTCTTCTCGGCGCGCGCTGGACGCCCGATGAAAACATGCATCTGACGTTGGCGTTTATCGGCGAGACCGACCGTCATGGCCTTTCGGAAATCGACAGCGCGCTGCAATCGATTTCCGCGCGCGGGTTTGATCTTCGTCTTTCGGGATGCGATTTTTTCGGCGACCGCAAACCGCGTGCTCTCTGGGTTGGGGCGGCGGCGAATCCCGCACTTTCGCATGTGCATGCGAAGGTTGAAACCGCGCTGCGCCGGGTCGGGCTCGATCTTGAGCGCCGCAAATTCACGCCGCATGTGACCATCGCCTATCTGAAAGGGGTGAGCCAGAACGAGGCGGCGTCTTTTTGCGCCATGCACGGATTATTCACTGTCGGTCCGTTCCCTGTTGACGCGTTTCACCTGTATGAATCGCGTCTTGGCTCGGAAGGGGCGCATTACGAAATTCTCGAAACCTATTCGCTTTCCTCGACGTGATCGAGAAACCCGTCGGCGCCCGCCTCAATCAGGTCGAGCACATGTTCAAACCCGCGCGGCCCGCCATAATAAGGGTCGGGCGTTTCACGCTCGCTCGTGTCGGCGAAGTCGAGAAACAGGCGAATGTCGCATTCGCGATTGGGCGGCGCCATTTCCAGCAGGTCCGAATGGTTGGAAAGGTCCATCGCCAGAACATAGTCGAACTCGTAAAAATCCGACAGCGTGACCTGGCGGGCGCGGTGATGGCCAAGGCGATAGCCGCGGCGTGCGGCGGCTTTTTGCATGCGCGCATCGGCGGGGTCGCCGGCGTGCCAGCCGCCGGTGCCGGCGGATTCGATATACAGCTCAAGCCCGCGCGCCCTGGCCTTTTCCCGCAAAACGCCTTCGGCCGCCGGCGAGCGGCAGATATTGCCAAGACAGACAAAGAGAATGCGTTTCATCGGCGGCGCGCGGTTGCGAACGTTCGTTATGAAAGCAATCGCGCCCCGTTGCAATGAAAGGGGCAATGAATGGGGCAATCAATGCGGCGTTGTCAGTTGCATCAAGCGCCGTGGGCTGGACAATGTAGGGCGAGCCTGCGGAAGGGATGTTCATGAGCAAGCGCACCCATATTGTCGTTCTTACCGGCGCCGGCGTGTCGGCGGAATCCGGTCTCGACACCTTTCGCGACAAGGGCGGGATATGGGCGCGATATGACTATCGCGATGTCGCAACGCCGGAAGGCTTTGCTGCGAACCCGGCGCTTGTACACGAGTTTTACAATATGCGCCGGACGAACCTTGCAAATGTCGAACCGAATGCGGCGCACCTTGCGCTCGCCGCGCTTGAACGCCGTATCCTCGGCGCCGGTGGCGCGTTCACGCTGATCACGCAGAACGTTGACGACCTGCACGAACGGGCGGGTTCGCAGAACGTCATCCACATGCATGGCGAATTGAAGAAGGCGCGGTGCGCGGCCTGCGATGCGGTGCATGCGTGGGCGGGCGATTTATCTGCCTCCGTTCGTTGCCCGGATTGCAAGGCCGTGGGCGAAATGCGCCCGCATGTCGTGTGGTTCGGCGAAATTCCATTGCGGATGGAAGAAATCGCGGCCGCGCTTGTGAGCGCCAGCCGGTTCGTCTCCATCGGCACGTCGGGGTCGGTCTACCCCGCCGCCGGCTTCGTCGCCGAAGTGCGCGCGATGGGCGTTCCGTGCACGGAGATGAACCTTGAACCGTCGGAGAACGCCTGGGCGTTCTCTGATGCGCGCTACGGCGCCGCCGGCGACATCGTGCCGGCTTGGGCGGATGAAATCTTCCCCTCAACCCTCAGGCCATAAACCGGATTTACGCCATGATGGTTTAATCTTGAGTGGTCGCATCGCGAAAATCAAAAACCGTTGCACACTTTTTGCGCGATGCTCGGGGAGTCGCTGAGCATCGCTCATGCCGATGCGTATTGTCGCGGCTGATTGCATTTGTCGCCCCGCCTTCTCATCTCCGACGTGATGTCAAAAAAATAGGATGCTGAAATGATCAAAGCTATCGACGGATTTTCAGGCAATTGCCTTGGTTTTGAAGCCAGCGGCGCGGTCACCGCCAGCGATTACCGAAAAGTGCTGGAGCCGGCGGTCAATGCAGCGCTCAAAGACAACAAGAAACTGCGACTGTTCTATCGGATTGCCGACGATTTTTCCGGCATTGGCCCCGGCGCCATGTGGGAGGATTTTTCGGTCGGCATGTCGCATTATTTCGCGTGGGAGCGCATTGCCATCGTCACCGATAATGACTGGATCGCCAATTCAATCGGCGCTTTCGGTTTTTTGATGCCGGCGAAGGTCAAAGCGTTTGCGCTGGCGGATGACGCCGCCGCGCGCGCATGGTTGCAGACGCAGTAGGGTGGCGAAGGCGTTTTATTTGTGGCCGCAGAGTTTGCCATAAAGCTCCGGCCGGCGGTCGCGGAAAAAACCCCATGACGCACGGCGCTCGGCGCAATGGTCGAGGTCAATGGTTGCGGCGATGAAGCCGGTGTCGGTGCGGTTCATTTCCGCGAGGTAATCGCCGCCGTCATCGGTGATGAAGGACGATCCGTAAAAGACCTGTCCGTCTTCGTCGCCGACGCGGTTCGCGGCAACGACCGGCGCCACGTTCGAAACCGAATGGCCGACCATGGCGCGGCGCCAGCGCGGTTGCGTGTCGAGGCCTGGGTTCTCAGGCTCGGTCCCGATCGCGGTCGGATAAAACAGCACTTCCGCATCCAACAGCATCATCGCGCGCGCCGCTTCCGGGAACCACTGGTCCCAGCAGATTCCGACGCCAAGGCGGGCGAATTTTGTGTTCCAGACTTTGAACCCTGTGTCGCCGGGGCGGAAATAGAACTTCTCCTCATAGCCGGGGCCGTCGGGGATATGGCTCTTGCGATATAGACCCAGAATTTCGCCGTCAGCATCGACCATGACGAGGCTGTTGTAATATTCCTGACCGGCTTTTTCGAAGATCGACAAAGGCAGGGCGACGCCAAGCTCGCGCGCCAGCGGCGCCAGCGCGGTCACGACCGGGTGCTCCCTGTACGGAAAGGCGCAGGCGAAAAATTCGGTCTCCTCGGTTTTGCAGAAATACGGCCCCTGAAACAGCTCCGGCGGCAGGATCACTTGCGCCCCGTCCTTCGCCGCATCGCGGATCAGGCGCTCGACGCTCTTGATATTGGCGGCCATGTCGTCGCTGAAGGCGGCTTGCAGTGCGGCGACGCGTACGGTTCTGGGCATTTGCGTGATCTCCTCGCCCGGGCGCGGGCGGACTGCCATTCCACGTTGACGATTAGGCGCCCGGAGAGGAAGTTTCAAGCGCCGCAGCAGAAAGCGCCGTGATGTCAAAGCTGGAAATCTACTGGTCGTTCCGCAGCCCGTACTCTTATCTTGCCATCGACCGCCTTTCTCAGATCGCCACAGATTATGACATCGAGACGGCGTTTTGTTTCGTGCGTCCCCTCGCCATGCGCGAGCCGGACTTTTTTGAACGCAACCGGCCGCAATGGTTGCCTTACCTGTTCAAGGACATGATGCGCGAAAGTCAGCGCCTTGGCGTTGCGTTCGCGCTGCCTCGGCCTGATCCGATCATCATGGACCTCGTAACCGGCAAAGTTGATCCCGATCAGCCGCTGATGACCCGGCTCATGGGGCTTGGCGTCGCGGCGCAGGAGACGGCCCGCGCGGGCCTTGGCTTTGCGCGCGCGGTCTCGCACCGCATCTGGGGCGGCGTCGCCGACTGGCACGAGGGCGATCACCTGGGTGAAGCCGCGCGCGAGGCCGGTCTCGATCTGGCGGCGCTGGAAGTCTGGGCCGATGAAAACCCTGGCCGCATTGCCGAGGTCATAGAGGTGAATGAAACAGCGCAGTTCGCCCATCATTGGGGCGTGCCGTTAATGGTGCTCGATGACGAACCATATTTCGGGCAGGACCGGCTAACCTCGCTGGTCTGGCGGCTGGATCAGAAGGGCCTGAAAAAATAGCGTCGCCTCTGGCCCGTGACTTCGCTGTAAAATGCTGTAGACGGGAGCCATGTCGCAGGTTGTAAAAATTTCAGGCCATATCGCCCCCGGTTTCGACGCTGTTGCGGACGCGCTGGCGGAGAATTTCGCTAATGGTGAGGAACTTGGCGCGCGGTTTACCGCCTATCGCGACGGCGCCCCCATTGTCGATATCTGGGCGGGTCATGTTGATCGTGCGGCGCAAACGCCGTGGACGGATGATACGCTGACGTGTCTTTTCTCAACCGGCAAGGCGGTGATGTCATTTTTGATGGCGCGCGCCGTGTCGCAGGGCCTTCTCGATTATGCAGCGCCGGTCGCCGCGTACTGGCCGGAATTCGCGGCCAACGGGAAGGCTGAAATCACCGTGGCGCAGGCGTTGTCGCATCAGGCGGGGCTGTGCGGCTTTCCTGATGAAATCCCGTCCGAGGAATGGGTCAACTGGGACGCGATCTGTGCGCGCCTTGCCGCAATGGCGCCGTTATGGCCGCCGGGCACGGCGTCCGGCTACCACCCGCAGACCGTCGGGTTTATCGCCGGCGAGTTGCTGCGCCGGGTGTCGGGCATGACGATTGGCGAGACCTTGCGTCGAGATTTTGCCGGCTTCGATGTTCATTGCGGCCTGACAGGCGATGAAATGGCGCGCACAGCCTATATGCCCAAACCGCCGCGCCCGCCGGTCCACCGCGAAAACAGCGAGTTCACAAAGATCGCGTTTCTCAAGCCGTGGTCGGCGACGCGGGTCCCGCGCGAGCAGTGGATGGCGGCGGAGATCCCGGGCTCGAACATGCATGCGACGGCGCGCGCCGTCGCCGGCATACTTCATCCGCTTGCAAATGACGGCGTCGACATGGATGGGGCGCGCCAGCTCGGCCCTGATGTGATCGAGCAGGCGTTACGCGTGCGCGTTACAGGCGAAGATCTGGTGTTGCCGTTCAATCTGGCGGTCGCCGCCGGCCTGATGGCGAACCGGCAGGGTCATTTCGGGCCGTCGCCGAGCGCCTATGGACATGCCGGTTTTGGCGGTTCGTGCGCGGTCGTCGATCCTGACGCCGGCGTCAGCGCCGCTTATGTCATGAACAAGATGTCGCCCTCTCTCATTGGCGACGCGCGCGCCCTGCGTTTGCTGGACGCGCTATTCGCCTGCCTTTGATTTTCTAAAAACGCAGTTTGGCGTCGACCATTACGATGGGCGGTTGCGGATAGCCCGGGATCGCCTTGCCCATGTCCTCGGCATGCTCGAAATCATCAGCGCTATCCCATCGCCTCGACAGCGCATACCGGCCGCTGGCGTTCAAATCGATGCTGTGGCCATAAAATGTCAATGTCGTCAGCGGCTTGCGCGCCGGTGCAGTCAAAAGCACGAAATCAGCCCAATGATATTGGGGCCTTTGAGTTCGCCCAGCCTGATATGGGGCCTTCTGATAGGAAGATTCGTTCGCCTGAGCTGAGCCAGGCCGGGCGCTGCCCGATTGATCTTGCGCCGCCGCCGGGCCGCCAGCCAGTAAGATCGCCGCACTCATGGCGATTGTCGCCGTCTTTTTCATCGCTCTCTCCCAACCCTTGTCTGCATCAGGCTGAGAGCAAGTCCTCACGAAAACTTTACGGGGGGCGAGGGTATTTATCGAAAAGGCGATCAGCGGTTTGTTTCAAATTTTTGGGGCATTTCAATCAAATCTGCGCCTGAGCCAGTCAATCATCAGTGTCGAGAGCTCAAGCGGCTTTTCCCACATAACCCAGTGTCCACAGTCGTCGATAAAATGCTTTTCAAGGTCAGGTACGAATTTTTCCATACCGTCGGCGCTTTCTGGCGGCAGGAAAAAATCACGCTGGGCGCTGATCATGAGGCTTGGCGCACGGATGATCGGGTCGACGGATTTCATGATTTCGTAATTGCGCTCGATATTGCGATAGAGATTTATCCCGCCGTGAAAGCCGGTGCGTTGATAGGCTTTGACATAAACGTCGATGTCGGCGTCTGAAATTATAACCTCGCCCGGGTCGGGCGCGGGGCCGTCGCGAAACCGTCCCGGCAGATCAAAGATGCGCGGCCCCAGTCTGGCGATCTCCGCCCTCGTCGGGGCCCGGCGAAACATCTGATGGAAAAACTTCTTCACATCGCCGGCGAAGAGCGCTTCGGGTTTTTCGGGCTCCTGAAATTGCAGGAAATAATGCCTGTCGCCGAACCGCCGGCGGATAATCGTCAGCGGCGATATCGGGGGCGGCGGGCGGTGCGGCGTGCACACGCCGATAACCCCCATGACCCGGTCGGGGTGAAGCTGCGCCATCGGCCAGACCAGCGCGCCACCCCAGTCATGCCCGCAGAAAACGGCTCGCTCTATCTCCAGACTGTCCAGGAGCCCGACAAAATCCTCGGTCATCGCGCGAATGTCGTATTGCGCCGGATCACGCGGCGTGTCCGAGCGCCCAAACCCTTTGAGGTCCGGCGCAATGGCGCGAAATCCGGCGCCGGCGAGGGCGGATATTTGATGCTTCCATGAATAGGCGATTTCCGGCCAGCCGTGGACGAGAATAACCGGCAGGCCCGCCCCTGCTTCATATACGGCAAGACGCGTCTCGCCAGCGGTTACAACTCGGTGCACGGGAAAATCCATCATGGCCAACCATGTCTTCCGGCGGCGAGACTTTCAAGCTTGTCTCACAGCGCTGCATTACTGCGCACTGTGGTTGCGTCCCGTGTGATTTCACGTAAATGGCGCTGATGCCAGAAAGAAAAAACGCACCAATACCGGACGGCTGGGTTTTGCAACCCTTCCCAGAAACGTTCAGTTTTCATGCGGGACCGTTTTATTTCAATGATCCTGACGGGCAAACGCCGGGCGTTGGTTTTGTATCGGGACCGCAGCACGCCAATGCCGGGGGCATGGTTCATGGCGGCGCGTTGATGACGCTCGCGGACATGTCGCTATGGGATATTTGCCGGCGCAGGGTCGGCAAGCTTCGAGCCGTCACCGTGACGCTGAACGCCGAATTCGTTGGCAAGGGCGAGATTGGCAAATTCATTGAAGCCAGCGGTGAAGCAACGAAGATCGGCCGATCAATGTTGTTTGCGCGCGGGCTTGTCACCTGCGAGGGTCGAACGCTGCTCAGTTTTTCGGGGTCGCTGAAACGGTTTGAATGATCGCGGCGCGTGCAGCTTTTTTCTCGGCGTTGTTGCGGCGAAGCGCGTCCCACGTGGTCAGCGCCAGCGCCGCCCAGATCAGGCTGAAGCAAATCCCATGATAGATGGTGAACGCCTCCCCATAATATAGACCCAGGAACAGCTGTCCGGTTGGGCCGATATATTGAAGAAAGCCGACGGTCGACAGGCGCAACCGGCGCGCGGAGAGGGCGAACAGCAATAGCGGAACGACTGTCATTGGCCCCGCGGCGATCAACAATAAAGTAAGGCTGGCGTCACCCCCGCCAAACGCCAGCATTCCCTGCCGAGACATCCAGAACAAATAGGCAAGCGCTATCGGCGACAGCAGCATGGTCTCGATAAAAAGCCCGGGCATGGCGCCAACCGGCGTGGTCTTGCGGATGTATCCGTATACGGTGAATGAGAACGCCAGCATCAGCGACGGCCAGGGGAAGACGCCGGCGCCGATGGTGAGGATGCAAACGCCGACGCCGGCCATTGCGACGGCGGCGATCTGTGCGCGCGTCAACTGTTCTTTCAGAATGAAAACGCCCGCCGCAACGAAAATCAGGGGGTTGATGTAATAGCCAAGGCTCGCTTCCAGCACGCGATCATTGGCGACGGCCCAGACGTAAATTAACCAATTCGCACCAATTACAAACGCGGAAAGTAAGAGCAGGCCAAGAACGCGCGGCGACCTGACTGCGATAAGCGTTTCACGCCATTGGCCGCGCGCCGACAAGAGCAGCGCACCCAGCGGCGCCGCCCAAACTATGCGCTGGGCGACGATTTCCATCGCTGCGACGCCGTCGAGCATCTTGATGTAGACGGGGAAAAGTCCCCAGATCAGGTAGGTGCCGACGCCGCAGGCGAGGCCAAACCTGATCGCTGCGTTGGCGTTATCCTCCGGCGTCGGGGGGCGGTTCATTCTCGCCCGTTGATCAGGCGCCGGTTAAGCAGCAGTTCGGCGATCTGAACCGCATTCAATGCCGCGCCCTTTCGCAGATTGTCAGAGACGCACCAGAACGACAGGCCGTTCTCAACCGTCGGATCGACGCGGATGCGACTGATGAAGGTCGCAAAATCGCCAACGCATTCAACCGGCGTGACATAGCCTCCGTCTTCGCGCTTGTCGACGACCAGAACGCCCGGCGCCTCGCGCAGGATCTCCCGCGCTTCGTCATCAGTGATGGGGTTTTCAAACTCGACATTGACCGCTTCAGCGTGACCGACAAACACCGGCACGCGCACGCAGGTGGCGGTGAGTTTGATTTTCGGATCGACGATTTTCTTCGTCTCCGCGGTCATCTTCCATTCTTCCTTGGTAAAGCCGTCCTCCATGAAGATGTCGATATGCGGAATGACATTGAACGCGATCTGTTTGGTGAATTTGTCCGGGTTCGGCGTGTCGTTGACGAATATCCCCTTGGTCTGGTTGAACAACTCGTCCATCGCCTCGCGGCCGGCGCCGGATGTCGACTGGTAGGTCGCCACGACAACGCGCTTGATTTTCGCGGCGTCGTGAAGCGGTTTCAGCGCGACAACCAGCTGCGCGGTCGAGCAGTTTGGGTTGGCGATGATGTTCTTCTTCGAGAAACCGGCGACGGCGTCGGCGTTCACCTCGGGCACGATCAGCGGTACGTCCGGGTCCATGCGGAAATGAGACGAGTTGTCGATGACGACTGCGCCGGCTGCGGCGGCCTTCGGCGCCCATTCCTTGGCGACTGAACCGCCGGCGGCGAACAGGACGATATCCGCTTGGCTAAAGTCGAACGTCTCAAGATCGCGGCACTTTAAAGTGGTGTCGCCAAAAGACACTTCGCGGCCGATAGACTGGCGCGAGGCGAGGGCGAACACTTCCCTGGCCGGGAACATGCGTTCGGCCAGAATGCCAAGCATTTCCTGACCGACGACTCCGGTGGCCCCGACAACGGCGACATTGACTTGCATTGACCGTAATCCTGATTATTGCGGCTGCGAAAGACGATTAAACGTTGACGCTGTCAACCCGGCCATTGATCAGGAAATCTCAACGGCGCGCCAGATTTTCGCCCGGCGCCGACCGGCCCTAGTTGCTGACGCGCTCGACCGTGACGCCCCTGTTTTCAAGTTGCTCAAGGATCGAGCCCTCGCCAACCAGATAGCTGGCGCCAATAACCGCCAGCACGGTTCCCTTTCCGTCGAGCAGGCCTTCGATCTTGTCCGCCAGCGGGCCGGTCTGATCGAGAACAACCTTCTGAAATACAGCCGGCGCGCCCTCGCGCAGCGGCGCGTTGACAAGCGATTCAAGGGCGGCGATATCGCCCGTGCGCCAGGCTTCTACAGCGCCAGGCAATTTTGCGCGTTCCGCGCCCCAGTTCTCAATAATGTAAGACGCAGCCTCCAGCTCTTCAGCGGGCGTCATTGTCGTGAAGGCGCGCAACTGGTCGTCAATGGTATTGAAATAGCCGATCTCGCGCCCGCGGGCGTGCGCCTCGGTGAGGATTTCCCGGCTAAGCCCGGCGCCGGGGTCGTAGCCTTCTTTGACTACGGCCTGAACCGACAGCGTGAGGAACACTGCCCAGGGCCGCATCGCATCGAAGGCGCCGGCCGGCGCGGCGAGGTCGTTGGCGATGACAACCAGCGACATCGCGTCAGCAGTGCTCAGCATTGATGTCAGTTTGACGCTGTCCGCGTTGGTCCCGTCCCCGGCGAATATCTCACGGGCTTTTGCCTGTGCGTCTGCGGACTCGTCATCGGCCTCGAACCATACCGCCTCTGCGGCGTCCATCGCCCGGTTGACGGCGGGTGAGCGCCATTTCGTTCCCGCCGGCAAAACATGGATCGCCGCGAGGATAAAAATTTCGCTGTCCGCATCGGTGATGCTCCACATGGGCGGCGCCGGCTGATCAATTGCGGGCTGGCTCTTGCCGGATAGGGACGGTTGGGCGAGCGCCGACGTTGCGGCGAATGCAATTATGGCGGCGGCTAAAGAGATAAAACGCATGGGGCAGGGGGCCTTTCAGGTCAGCCAGCGTATGACGCGCCATTCTGTCAGGAAAGTGGCGGAGCGTTAAGGTGCGTCCCGTCTCATCGCCATGTCCGTTTTGTCATCTTGACGGCATCGCCATCCGCCGTTGCCGGGTCGGGCGCATTCGGCTATGGGGTGACGCACTGGCCACGCACCCGTAGCTCAGCTGGATAGAGCGCTGCCCTCCGAAGGCAGAGGCCACAGGTTCGAATCCTGTCGGGTGCGCCATTCCATGCAAAAGATGGAACCAATTCGCCCTTGGCGGTGACGAGTACGTCACGTCGAACATGTCTCCCGCTCAACCTGTCATGATCAGAGGATTTCGGATGTGCTGCAGCGTGCCGGCAAACACCGCCTCGGCGTCGGGATGGGCGACGGTAGATAGACATCAGACTGCACCGGGTGCTTGGCGCGCCGGATTGCCGCCCCTAGTTTCCAATGAAATCTAGTTATGAGAGCGATTATGCCGGGATTTGACGAAGTTCTTTCATCCTTTTCGTTCGACGGCGCCGTGCTGCGCGGGCGCGTCGCCGATAACTGGCTGCAGGGACGAACGATTTACGGCGGCATGACGGCTGCGCTAGCGCTGGAAGGCGCTTTGCGCGCGTTTCCCGACCTGCCGCCACTTCGGTCGACGCAGATCGCGTTCATCGGCCCGGCTGAAGGCGATATCAAGGTGACGGCGCAGGTGCTTCGGCAAGGAAAATCGGTGACATTTGTCAACGCCGATTTGACTGGCGACAAGGGGCTTGCCGCACGAGCGGTATTCGCTTTTGGGGCGGCGCGCAGATCGCAGTTTGATCGGCAGTTCATGCCGGCGCCGGATATGCCCGGTCCAGACGAGTCTGCCGGTTACCTTCCGCTCGAACTTGCCCCTGCATTTGCGCGCAATTTTGACGTTCGCCTCGCGAAGGGCGGATTGCCGATGTCGGCGTCCAAACATCACGATCATTTCCTCTGGGTGCGCCACAAAGATCCGTCGTTGCGCTCAACCGTTGCGTTGCTGGCGCTGGCGGACATGCCGCCGCCCGCCGTGACGCCGATGTTCGCAGAATTTGCGCCGATCAGCTCGATGACATGGGCGTTGAATTTTCTGACCGATCATCCCGATACCCACGAGGGATGGTGGCTTCTTGAATCGAAGGCGGAAAACGCAAGCGAAGGTTATTCCAGCCAGGATATGTTCCTCTGGAGCCGGAGCGGCGAACTGGTCGTCGCCGGACGACAGTCAGTGGCGATATTCATTTGAAGCTGCGCTCGGCGTATTTGACCTGCGACAATTCGTTCTTTCTTTTATTTGTCGCATCTGATCCAGATCAAATTGCGCGGGCGCGCTGGCCGTATTCATCCCCTCGAACGAAAACCAAAGGGGATTTGACCATGCGTTCACTATTGCTGTGCGCCGCTGCCGCCGCCGCCATTTCCACCCCTGCCGCCGCCGCCCAGGGCGACTGGCTGGTGCGCCTGCGTGCGATTGGCGTCATCCCGACGGAAGAATCGGGAGGCGTCATGCCGATGTTCCCGAACGAGTCGGTGTCTGTCGATAACGCCTATGTGCCGGAACTCGATTTTACCTATTTCTTCACCAACAACCTAGCGGCTGAATTGATACTGGCGACGTCCGGCCACGATGTTTCCGGCGAAGGCGCGCTGGCACCGCTCGGTGAAATTGCCGACACCATGGTGCTGCCGCCAACGCTGACCTTTCAGTACCACTTTGCGCCCGACGCCAGGATTCGTCCCTATGTTGGCGCTGGCATTAACTGGACGATTTTTTACAGCGAAGATGCGAAAGACAGCCTCAATACTGCGCTGGGCCAGACGGATGTGTCCCTTGACGATAGCTTTGGCTGGGCGGTTCAGGTCGGTTTTGACGTCGATGTGACTGAGCGTGTTTTTCTGAACTTTGACATCAAATATATCGATATCGACACCACCGCGACGCTCAACACTGGCGGGGTGATCAATACCGTTGATGTCGATCTTGACCCGATTGTCGCGGGCGTCGGCCTCGGCATGCGGTTCTGATCCGGTCTCTCCCGTCCTTTACGCTTGAGCCGCGCAAAGGGCGAAGGCGTCGCCAGTTTCTACCTTCCCTGGGGCTGGCGGCGCTTTTTTGCGTCTGGCGTTCGGTTGCAGGCGCGCTCCGCCCGCGCTAAGCGAGGCGGCGAAATTCCACCGCCCGCACCCGGAGACCGAGATGAACATTCATGAGTATCAGGCCAAAGAGCTGTTAAAATCATTCGGCGCGCCCGTTTCCGCCGGCGTCGCCATTCTGGATGCGGCTGAAGCTGAGGCGGCGGCGAAATCCCTGCCGGGGCCACTCTATGTAGTGAAGGCTCAAATTCATGCCGGCGGGCGCGGCAAGGGCAAGTTCAAGGAGGCGTCTGCCGGTGAAAAGGGCGGGGTGCGACTTGCCAAATCGCCCGCGGAAGCCGCCGAGTTCGCCAGGCAAATGCTGGGGGCGACTCTGGTGACCAAACAGACGGGCCCAGAAGGCAAACAGGTCGGCCGCCTTTATATCGAGGATGGTTCGGATATCGACCGCGAGCTGTATCTTTCCGCGCTCGTTGATCGTGAAACCGGACGTGTTGCTTTTATCGTTTCCACGGAAGGCGGCATGAACATCGAGGAAGTTGCGGAAGAAACGCCTGAGAAGATCGTCACGGTGCGTATCGACCCGGCGACTGGCGTCATGCCGCATCATGGTCGGCGTATCGCCAAGGCGCTCGACCTTCATGGCGATCTCGCCAAGCAGTGCGGCAAGCTGGTCGCGACGCTTTACAGAGCGTTTACTGAAAAAGATATGGCGATGCTTGAGGTCAATCCGCTTATTGTCACCAAAGATGGAAATCTGAAAGTCCTGGACGCTAAAGTTGGCTTCGACTCCAATGCGCTGTTCCGACACAAGGATATCATGGCGCTGCGCGATGAAACTGAAGAAGACCCGTTCGAACTTCAGGCGGCGAAATTCGATCTTTCCTATGTCAAGCTTGACGGTAATATCGGCTGCATGGTGAACGGCGCGGGGCTTGCGATGTCGACGATGGACATCATCAAGCACTATGGCGCTGAGCCGGCGAACTTTCTTGATGTCGGCGGCGGCGCAACCAAGGAAAAAGTCACCGAGGCGTTCAAGATCATTACCTCCGATCCGAACGTCAAAGGCATTCTGGTCAACATCTTCGGCGGCATTATGCGTTGTGACGTTATTGCCGAGGGCATTATCGCGGCGGTGAAGGAAGTCGGGTTGAAGGTGCCGCTGGTTGTGCGCCTTGAGGGGACGAATGTCGAAAAAGGCAAAAAGATCCTGTCAGAATCCGGCCTTGCGATCACGCCGGCGGATGATCTCGAAGACGCTGCGGAAAAGGTCGTCAAAGCGGTTGGGTAATGGCGTCTTAGCACTGACAATGAGTGGCTGAGCGCATTGCGAATCTGTAAAATGCGCTCAATCGCCATGTCCAGATGATAATTGGGCCGGTAGGCGTGCAATGACGGACCCAAACGATTTTGCTTTTACTCATAACCTGCGCGTGCGCTGGTCTGAGTGCGATGCTCAGGGCATCGTGTTCAATGTCAATTATTTCACCTATTTCGATATCGCGGTATGGGAGTGGACGCGCGCGCTGGGTTACGCGACCTGGGTTGATGCGCCTCAATTTGTCACGGTTCATGCCGAAGCAGATTACAAGGCGTCGGCGGTTTTTGACGATGAACTTGCGATCAGCGTGCGTGCGGCGCGTTTAGGGACGAAGTCGCTGGAGGTGGTGACTGCGGTCTTTCGCACCGATGAGTTGCTCAATACTGGCAAACTTAATTACGTCTATGTAAAGTCGGGAACGACCGAGACGGCGCCGCTCCCCGAAGAATTTATTGAACGGGTTTTAGCGTTCGAAAAAATAACGCCCGTGCGCAAATAGCATATTCGTTCACGCAGGCGATCCCCCGCCCCGAGGTGGTTCTCTATTTGACGGGTGCGACGGGGCCGTCCAAGTCCTGTTTGAGCATCGCCGCGATGAACTGGTCATCAATAAGCAGGCGGCGTTGGGCAGGATCGTCCACCCGGGGGGCGGCCAAGTCGTAAAGCCCAGGGTTGTTAGGAGATGCCGAAACTTTTGCCATGCGGCGATGATCAGTGGTTGCCCCGGCCAGCGCCCGGGTTTAAGACCCGCGCGATCCCTTTTGCCGCAACGCGGAATTATTCGACATGGCCGTTCTCATTGATAAAAACACCAAAGTCATCTGCCAGGGGCTGACCGGCAGCCAGGGCACTTTCCACACCGAGCAGGCGATTGCGTACGGTACGCGCATGACCGCCGGCGTGACCCCGGGCAAGGGGGGAATGAAATGGACCGGTGGTGACGCCGCAAAAGGGGTGGAACTTCCGGTCTGCGACACCGTGGCCGAGGCGCGCGACAAGTATGGCGCTGATGCAAGCGTGATTTATGTGCCCCCTGCTTTTGCTGCGGACTCTATTCTGGAAGCGATCGACGCAGAGATCCCGCTGATCGTGTGCATTACTGAGGGCATTCCGGTGCTGGACATGGTCAAAGTGCGCCGGGCGCTCGACGGCTCGAAATCACGCCTGGTCGGGCCGAATTGTCCCGGCGTAATTACGCCCGATGAGTGCAAGATCGGGATCATGCCGGGGCATATCCACCGCGATGGCCATGTGGGCATCGTTTCAAGATCGGGCACGCTCACTTATGAGGCCGTACACCAGACAACCATGGCGGGACTCGGCCAGTCGACCTGTGTCGGCATTGGCGGCGATCCGGTCAAGGGCACGGATTTCATTGACGTGCTTGAACTTTTTCTTGCCGATGACGATACCCATTCGATTATCATGATTGGCGAAATCGGCGGTTCTGCGGAAGCTGATGCGGCTGAATTCCTGTCCAAAAACAAGGTGAAAAAGCCGACCGTCGGGTTTATCGCCGGCGTAACTGCGCCTCCAGGTCGCCGAATGGGCCATGCCGGTGCGCTCGTCTCTGGCGCTAATGACACCGCTGAAGCCAAAATTGAGGCCATGCAGCGGGCTGGCATTGCAGTCTCGCCGACGCCCGCCGCGATGGGGCGCACGCTGCTTGAGGTGTTGAAGGGTTAATCGTTCGACGTATCTCCGCAGGAGCCGGTATTCGTCGAATAGACCAAGCTTAACCATTGAATCGTATGCAAGTTGGCGTAAGTACCACTGGAAACGCCATTGAGACGATGACCAAGGTTGAATGATGCCTAAAGACGGCGAAACGGCTCCGCAGGGCGGAGATATTACGGGCCCGCGCAAGTCCGAGCAGACATTTTTATCGGGCGGCAGCGCCGTTTATCTTGACGCGCTTTACGCGAGATATTCGGCCAATCCCAGCGCCGTCAGCGCCGACTGGCGCGCTTACTTTGAGAGCCTTGGCGACGAGGCCGGGCTCGTGGCGCGTGAAGCGGAGGGGCCGAGCTGGGCGCGTAAGGACTGGCCGCCGGTAATGAATGGCGAGTTGACGGCTGCGCTTGATGGTGATTGGTCGGCGCTGGAGCCCGCGATCAAATCCAAGCTCGAAAAGCGAGCGCCTGCGAGCGACGCCGCTTCTGTGCGTCAGGCAACCCAGGATAGCCTTTCCGCGCTTATGTTAATCCGCGCTTATCGAATTCGCGGGCACCTCATTGCGGATCTCGATCCTCTCGATCTCTCTGCCAAGACGTTGCATCCTGAACTCGATCCTGCGACCTACGGGTTCACAGATGAAGACCTGGATCGCCCGATTTTCATTGATCATGTTTTAGGTCTTGAGACGGCGACCCTTCGCCAGATAATCGATATTTTGCGCCGGACTTATTGCGGCACTTTCGCTGTCGAGTTCATGCACATTACCGATCCGGAGAAGAAAGCATGGATTCAACAGCGCATCGAGGGGCCGGATAAAGACATTACATTCACCAATGAAGGTAAAGTCGCGATTCTGAAAAAGCTGGTTGAAGCAGAAGGCTTTGAAAACTTTCTGCAGACCAAATATACCGGTACAAAGCGTTTTGGTCTCGATGGCGGCGAGGCGATGGTGCCGGCGCTTGAGCAGATCATCAAGCGTGGCGGCGCGCTTGGCGTTCAAGAGATTATAATAGGGATGCCGCACCGCGGACGATTGAATGTCCTTGCTGCGGTGATGGGTAAACCATATCACCACATTTTTCACGAGTTTCACGGCGGCTCTGTAACGCCGGAAGATGTTGGCGGTTCTGGCGACGTCAAATACCATTTGGGTTCATCGTCAGATCGCGAATTTGACGGCAATAACGTCCACCTGTCACTAACGGCTAATCCGTCGCACCTCGAAGCGGTCGATCCGGTGGTGCTTGGCAAGGCGCGCTCAAAACAGGACCGTCTTGACGGTGGGGATATCGAAGCGCCGCGCACGCATGTGCTGCCGCTTTTGCTGCATGGCGATGCTGCGTTCGCCGGCCAGGGCATCGTAGCCGAATGTTTCGGGTTCTCAATGTTGCGTGGCTACCGCACCGGCGGCACGATCCACTTTATTGTCAATAATCAGATCGGCTTTACGACCGCGCCGAAGTTCTCGCGCTCGTCGCCATATCCGTCTGATGTTGCAAAAATGGTTGAGGCGCCGATCTTTCACTGCAATGGCGACGATCCTGAAGCGGTGGTTTACGCAGCTAAGGTTGCGACTGAATTTCGCCAGAAATTCGGCAGCGATGTTGTGATCGACATGTTTTGTTATCGCCGCTTCGGTCACAATGAGGGCGACGAACCCAGTTTTACGCAGCCGCTGATGTACAAGAAGATCAAGCGCCAGCCAACGACGCGTACAATTTACGGAAACCGTCTTGAGAAGGAAGGCGTTATTCCGTCTGGCTGGGTTGATGAGGATCGTGCGAATTTCCGGAAATTTTTGGACAATGAATTCGCCGCCGCGGAAACGTTCAAGCCGAACAAGGCGGACTGGCTGGATGGGCAATGGTCAGGGTTTGTGCCGCCCGCCGATGATGATCGCCGCGGCGACACCGCCGTGGAACTGGAGCACCTCGCCAAAATCGGTAAACGCATCACAACCTATCCGGATGGATTTAAAGTTCACCGAACGCTTGACAGGGTTCTTAAGGACCGTTGGAACGCGGTCGAGACTGGCGCAGATATTGACTGGGCGACGGCGGAAGCACTTGCATTCGGCTCCCTGTTGCAAGATGGCTATGGCGTGCGCCTATCCGGTCAGGACTCTCGTCGGGGTACCTTCTCTCAGCGTCATTCGGTGTTCATTGATCAGGAAACTGAGAAGACATTCACGCCCCTTGCACACTTAAAAAGTGCAAGAGCGCCATTCGAAGTACACGATTCCAGTCTTTCCGAATTCGCCGTGATGGGCTTTGAATACGGCTATAGTCTGGCCAATCCGAAGTTTCTGGTGTTGTGGGAAGGCCAGTTTGGCGATTTTGTGAACGGCGCTCAGATCATCATCGATCAGTTCGTATCGTCGGCAGAGCGCAAATGGTTGCGGATGTCGGGCCTCGTACTTCTTCTGCCCCACGGATATGAGGGGCAGGGACCAGAGCACTCATCGGCGCGTCTTGAGCGCTTTTTGCAGTTGTGCGCTCAGGACAATATGCAGGTTGCGAACTGTACGACGCCAGCGAATTACTTTCATATTCTGCGCCGCCAGATGCATCGCAATTTCCGTAAGCCGCTTGTGTTGATGACGCCCAAGTCATTGCTTCGCCATAAACGTTGCGTTTCTTCGCTCGCCGAAATGGGGCCTGGATCATCATTCCATCGCGTATTGTGGGATGACGCTGAATATCACCCCGGATCGACGATCAAGCTGGTTTCCGATGACAAGATCAAGCGTGTGATCATGTGTTCCGGCAAGGTCTATTATGACCTGCTCGAAGAGCGAGAAAAACGCGGGATAGATAATATCTATTTGTTGCGTGTTGAACAGTTTTATCCTTATCCCGCGCAATCAATGATAGCTGAGCTGCAACGGTTTATCAAAGCTGATATGGTCTGGTGTCAGGAAGAACCAAAGAACATGGGCGCTTGGTTCTTTATGGAGCCGAATGTCGAATGGACACTCGATCAGATCGGCGCAAAGCACAAACGCATGCGCTACATCGGTCGCCCGGCGTCAGCATCGCCGGCGACGGGATTGATGAGCCGGCATAAACGCGAGCTTGAAGATTTTCTGAATGACGCTTTTTCTCTTTAAGGGTCTCAATTTCTGGAGTTGTAACGACCATGGCGACTGAAATCCGCGTGCCCACCCTCGGCGAATCTGTCACCGAGGCGACAATCGGGCGCTGGTTGAAACAGGTGGGCGACGCCGTCTCGCAGGACGAACCGCTGGTTGAACTGGAGACCGATAAAGTTGCGGTAGAGGTGCCGGCGCCTACGGCAGGCGTGCTGTCGGAGATTACCGCTGATGTCGGCGCCGCTGTTGAGGTTGGCGGGCTGCTGGGTACGCTCAGCGCGAGTGCGGAGAAGTCTGCGACCAAGAGCGCCGCTAAGGCCGCCACGATGAAAAAAGACGATGCGAAACCGCGGCAAAGCAATGGCGCCGCCCCGACGAAATCAGCACGGACCATCGAGGTGCGTGTGCCGCAAGCTGGCGAGTCGGTGACCGAAGCGCAAGTGGGTGAATGGTACAAGAAAGAGGGTGATAGCGTTTCCCTTGACGAAGCGCTGGTCGAACTTGAAACCGACAAGGCGGCGATGGATGTTGCGGCGTCATCTGCCGGCATCCTTACCAAAATTGCTGCCAAGTCCGGTGAGACAGTCGAAGTGGGCGCATTGCTGGCTGTGATTAGCGTCGGTGAAGATGCGGTCAGTCCTGCAACCGGGACGGCTCCTGCCCCTGCGCAGACGGGGGCGGGCGCGCCGAAAAAATCTGAAATGAATTTGTCGCCGGCGCCGCGACGCGTGATTGCCGAGCGCGAGCTTGATGCATCCGCCATCGAGGGGACGGGTAAAGATGGTCGGGTGACTAAGGGCGATGCTCTGGCAGCGTCAGCCAAGCCTGCGCCGGCCGCGACCGCGCGCGCGCAATCGCGCGATTTGGGTGAACGCGAAGAACGGGTGAAGATGACGCGATTGCGCCAAACAATCGCCCGCCGTCTGAAGGAAGCTCAAGAAAACGCCGCAATGCTAACGACGTTCAACGACGTCGATATGAGTGCAATCATGGCGCTTCGTTCTCAGTACAAGGATTTGTTTGAGAAAAAACACGGTGTTAAGCTTGGGTTTATGTCGTTCTTTGTCAAAGCCTGCGTGCACGCGTTGAAAGAAGTGCCTGATGTGAACGCTGAAATTGATGGAACTGATATAATCTACAAAAATCACTACGATATTGGTGTCGCAGTGGGGTCTGATCGTGGTCTCGTTGTGCCGGTTTTGCGCGATGCAGATGCGAAAACGCTTGCCGATATTGAATTGGAGATTGGCGATTTTGGGAAACGCGCGCGCGAAGGTGCGTTGAAGCTGGAAGAGATGCAGGGCGGAACATTCACAATCTCGAATGGCGGCATCTATGGTTCGTTGTTGTCAACGCCCATTCTCAACCCGCCGCAGTCAGGCATATTGGGCATGCACCGTATCGAGAAGCGGCCGGTTGTCGTCGGTGATGAGGTGGTTGTTCGTCCAATGATGTATCTTGCGCTCTCATATGATCACCGCATCGTTGACGGCAAAGGCGCTGTAACCTTTCTGGTGCGGGTAAAAGAAAATCTTGAAGATCCCCAGCGTTTGATGCTTGACCTGTAATCTCCGCCTTGCTGACTCGACCCCATTGATCGCAGCCGCCGCGCCTTATTGAGCGCATCACAGCTTCCCAAGATGGCTAGGGCTCCTCGTGTAGGGGTAAGTTAGAAACAAGATAGATTACGGGCGCCAGTTGACCACCCGGCGCGCCGCGCCTAACTCCTGCTGCGAAAGCGAACGAAAAGGCGAGTTTTCATGTCCGATACTTATGACGTTGTTATCATTGGCGGCGGACCAGGCGGTTATAATGCGGCTATCCGCGCCGGCCAGTTGGGGTTGAAGACAGCGATTATCGAAAAACGCGACACCGGCACGCTTGGCGGCACATGCCTGAATGTGGGCTGTATACCCTCGAAAGCCATGTTGCATGCGTCCGAGTTGTTCGAGGCCGCATCCATGCAATTCGAAGCGTTGGGTATCAAGACAGGCAAGATTTCAATCGATCTGCCGCAGATGCTCAAGCAAAAAGACGACGCTGTGGACGGCCTTACCAAGGGCGTCGCCTTTCTCATGAAGAAAAACAAGGTCGATGTGTTTTTTGGCGCTGGCGTTATTACATCTCCCGGCAAGGTGCAGGTGAATGGAACAGACGGAAATCAAACGGAGCTTTCTTCGAAGAATATAGTTATTGCCACAGGTTCCGAGGTTACGCCGTTACGTGGTGTTGATATTGACGAAGACAGAATTGTGTCTTCGACTGGCGCCTTGTCGTTCTCTTCCGTGCCTAAGCATTTGGTTGTGATCGGCGGCGGCGTGATCGGGCTTGAACTCGGTTCGGTATGGCGGCGATTGGGTGCGCAGGTCACTGTTGTCGAATTCCTTGACCGCATTCTACCGACGATGGACGGTGAAGTATCAAAACAATTCCAGCGCATTTTGAAAAAACAGGGTGTTGATTTCAGGTTGTCAACGAAAGTCACCAGCGTTGAAAAGCTGAAAACCAAGTTGAAGCTCTCACTTGAGCCAGCTAATGGCGGTGATGTGCAATTACTTGATGCCGATGCCGTTTTGATTGCGATTGGGCGTCGACCTTATACCGGTGGTCTTGGCCTTGAAAACGTTGGCGTAAAAACTGATGAACGCGGATTTATCGTCACCGATAATTTCCGCACCAGCGTCGATGGTTTTTGGGCGGTTGGCGACTGTATTCACGGACCGATGCTGGCCCACAAGGCGGAGGATGATGGCGTTGCCTGCATCGAACTGATTGCCGGCAAGGCAGGTCATGTAAACTATGACCTTGTGCCGAGCGTTGTTTATACCTCCCCCGAAGTCTCTTGCGTTGGCAAGACAGAAGAGCAACTCAAGGAAGCGGGTGTTCAATATAAGGTAGGCAAATTCCCGTTTGCCGCAAATTCGCGCGCCAAGACCAATCATGACACGGATGGGTTTGTAAAAATTCTTGCGGACGCTGAAACCGACCGGGTTCTCGGATGCCACATTGTCGGTGTCGATGCCGGCGAATTGATAGCTGAGGCGGTAAGCGTGATGGAGTTTGGTGGGGCGTCGGAAGATATCGCTCGAACTTGCCATGCTCACCCAACGCGATCCGAAGCGGTGCGCCAGGCTGCAATGGGCGTGGAAGGCTGGACGATGCAAGCTTGACACCGGCTCGCCAAGTAAGCTTTTCGGGCAGTTCATATGCATCTTCGGTACATTTTGATAGCTCTCACATGAGAGTTGAGTTCGCACCTTGGTGAGCAGCATTAAGATTCGACTCGGGAAGAAATTTGTTTACGACAAGGCCGATGATCATCACTGTTCCTGATATTATCGGCTTAGTCGGCGTCGCTTGCGTTGTTGTAACGTATTTTCTGACGCAGGTCGGTCGTATGTCGCCAAACGAACCGCTCTACCCGGCGATAAACGCTATCGGCGCGCTGATGATTCTGGTTTCTCTTTACTATCGGCCAAATCCGTCTTCCGTCGTGATTGAATTTTTCTGGCTGGTCATTAGCGTGGTCGGTCTTGTACGCGCATTGGGTAAACGCAGTCGCTAAACGGCCAGGGCTTTGCGCAGATTCTCGATCAGCCGGTCCCGGTCACCTGATGCGTAGGGTTGCTTTTCGCCTAAACCCCATACCGGGCCCGGCCAGAGTTCATCACTGGCGAATCTGGCCACCACATGAAGGTGGAGTTGACTGACGATATTGCCCAAGGAGGCGATGTTTATCTTGTCGGCCTGCGTTAGTTGCTGCAGCGCGGCAGATGTTTTCAAGACCTCGTCCATAAGGGCCGACCTGTCAGCTATGCTGAGGTCATGTAATTCGCTCAAGCCGATCCGCCTCGGAACGAGGATGATCCATGGGAATCGGGCGTCCAGCATCAACAGCACACGGCATAACGGAAAATCGCCGATAATCGCGCAGTCGTTCGCCAAACGTTCGTCAATTCCCCAGGTCGTCATGCCTGATCCCGCAAGTACTGGATTTTACGCCACATTCCGGCCTAGATTGAACCCATCATGCGCGCGGAGGCAATCGCCCCGCGCGTTGTCATACAGTTTGGCGCGTCCGGAAAGTACGGGATCGCTGAACGCGGCGCTGCATCAGGGGCGATGGGCGCCGACGATTTTGGAGGGAACATGACCGGAGCAGTAGCTGGCGCTTCAACGGACCGGGGCTTTTTTGGCCATCCGCGCGGCTTGGCGATTTTGTTTTTCACTGAGATGTGGGAACGGTTTTCCTATTACGGGATGCGTGGTCTGCTGATCATTTATTTGACGCAGCACTTCTTGTTTTCGGACGAACGTTCCGCCGTAATGTATGGCGCCTATACGGCGCTCGTTTACATTATGACCATTGTCGGCGGAAATCTTGCAGACCGTTATCTTGGTCAGCGCAAGGCTGTGACGTTCGGCGCTATCCTGCTCGGGTTGGGCCATTTCGGTATGGCGTTTGAAGGTGAGGGGTCGAAGGAGATCCTGACCTATGATGGCCAGGAATATCAGGTAACGCTGAGCGGGCGCGGTGGCGGTAGTGAGGTAAAACAGCTCATCGTTTCCGATAGTGGCACATCGGTCATATCGTTCGACGAGGGCGGTACGACAATGCGAATCGCAGATCCTGGCGCTGTCGGTTTGCCGCAGTCGATTTCCGCCTCGGAATACTCGACTCGAATCGAACGCGAGCCACTTTTCGTAAATATTCTGTATCTGTCGCTCGCATTGATTATCGCGGGGGTTGGTTATCTGAAGGCTAACATCTCGACCATCGTTGGCTCACTCTACAATTTGAAAGATCCGAGGCGAGACTCTGGTTTTACAATTTTTTACATGGGCATCAATCTTGGCTCATTCCTATCGTCAATCTTTTGCGGTTATCTTGGCATCGTCTATGGGTGGAAATATGGCTTCGGTCTGGCCGGTATTGGAATGCTCGCCGGCTTGCTGGTGTTCTTGTGGGGGCAAAAATGGCTCGGGGGTAGGGCGGACCCGCCGGACCCAGCCAAGCTCAAACAATCAGCACTCGGCCCGATTAATGTCGAGTGGGCATGCTACCTAACTGGTCTGGTCATGATCGCCGTCGCTTTCGGGCTGGTCATGAATGCCGAGCTTATTCCAGACAGCTTCGTTCTTGGGCTAGGGATCGTAGTGCTGGTCGGCCTTATCGGCTACACTACCGTCAAACTACGCGGCGTCGAACGCAGTCGGATGTTTGCGGGTCTCTATTTCGTTGTTGCGCAAATGCCTTTCTGGGCGCTTTTCGAACAGGCGGGGTCTTCTTTAAATCTGTTTACCGACCGTCTTGTCGACAAGCAGGTCTTCGGTCTTGAGGTTCCGGCGCCAGTGTTCCAGTCCTTGAATGCAGGATTCATCTTTCTGTTCGCGCCAATATTCGCATGGATGTGGGTTGCGCTTGCAAAGCGAAAAATGGAGCCATCGACGCCGGTTAAGTTTGCATTCGGTGTGTTCCTTGCCGGGCTCGGCTTCCTGGCCCTGGTCGCTGGGATGAAGACCTCCGGTACAACAGGGATGACCGCAGTCTGGTTTATCTTCCTGATTTACTGGATCCATACGATGGGTGAGTTGATGCTATCGCCTGTCGGCTTGTCCGCCGTGACCAAAATGGCGCCGGCGCGCATGGTTGGTCTGACCATGGGTTCATGGTTCCTGTATTCGGGTCTTTCAAACTATCTTGCGGCGTTTATTGCGCGCACGACCGGTGCAGAAACGATTGGCGGACAATTGACCGACATTGCAGCGGCAAAAGCCGGCTATGCTGAAGTTTATACGAATGTGGCTTATGTAGCGATGGGTATCGCACTTTTCATGCTTCTGATATCGCCCATCATTAAGTCGTTGATGCAGTTGAAGACGCTTGGTGATGATGAGGTAGATCATGCACTGGCTGGCGAGTCGGAGATGGGGCAGCCTGGTGAAGGCGGTATGCATCCTCCGCAGAAAGGCTCCCCGGCGGAATAAGCACGTATTGCGTTTTTAGCAGTTGCTGACCTGGCGGGCATGATCCGCCAGGTCATTTCTTTTTGAACCACGACCGTGTTGTAATTTTGATCTGCACCACGGTGCGGGCCTCGAAAACCGACTTTCGTGTGGCGCTTGTCGGTGATGATCAGTTAAAATTCTGGTTGGGTTTAGCCCAACGTTGTGAGGCGTAATGCTGTCATGCCTCTTTCGCCGACGCGCTGTGCATGAACACCGAAAGACTGATGAATAACTTCGTTGGATAGCGCCTCGTTTGGGGAGGCGTCGGCCACAACAAGCCCATCGTCAAGAACTATGATGCGCGTGCAATATCGGGTTGCATAATCAAGGTCGTGCAGCGCTGCAATCACCAGCGCGCCATTATCGGCTTTTCTTCGTAATGCGGACAATATGTCGAGCGCATGTTTTGGGTCGAGCGCAGCGGTGGGTTCATCCGCGAGCATTATCGGCGCGTGGGATGCAAAAAGACGGGCAAGATGTACGCGGGTTTGTTCGCCGCCTGACAGCATATGCACGGGTCGATTGCGAAATGCGTAAGCATTGCATTCGACCATTGCGTTCTCGACCGCTTCGAGGTCCTGCGGACTTAGCCTGTCAGGTTTTCCAAAAGCAAATCGCCCCAGCGCGACGACGGCTTCGGCAGTTATCGCCCAATGCACCTTGCGTAATTGTGGCAAATAGGCGAGCGCGCGAGCGCGTTTGATCGACGACAATGAGTCGATTGCGGCGCCGAAAACTTCAATGTCCCCTGCGATATTGCTACGGATGCGCGCAATCGACTGCAATAATGTCGATTTGCCCGCGCCATTTGGGCCGACGATGCCGATGAACTCGCCGCACGCCGCAGAAAATGAGACATCCTGCAACAGGGTTGCGGTGTCTTCCTGAGCACACAGATTGGAAATTTTAAGCGCTGGAGTCACCGGGCTATCCTTTGTGTTTGTGCGGCTATCCATACAAATCCGGGCGCGCCGATAAGCGCTGCTGCGACCCCAAGTTTCAATTCCTGGTCAAACGGGAGCAAACGGATCATCAAATCCGCGATTACTAACATCGCCCCGCCGACAAACATTGCAGGCAAGATTGTGCGGCCCGGATCGTTCCCGCTAAAAGGTCGCGCAACATGTGGTGCAACGACGCCGACAAATCCGATTGCGCCCGCTAGCGCAACACTCGCCCCGGTCATGAGCGCCGCGCCACAGATTGCGAATGCGCGAATACGCGCAATATTAGCGCCGAGTGTAGACGCTGTTTCTTCGCCAAGGGTAAGTGCTGTAAGTCCCGGAGCGGCAGCAAGACAAAGCACCATACCGGCAAACATCGCCGGCGCGGTTAACGCGAGATCGTCAAAGCTGCGATTGGCGACGGATCCGAACAGCCAGTTAACAAGGTCGGAGAGGATGAAAGGGTTAGGCGCCATATTCATAACAAGAGCTATCATCGCGCCGCCGAACGATGATAACCCGACGCCAACAAGGATCAGACGTGCTGTCGACAACCGGCGTGCACCGAGACCGTAAAGAATGAGAGTGGCGACAAGTGCGAACGTGACTGCTGCTGCCGGCGTTACCCAGAAAGCGATTGCCGCGAAATTGAAGTAAATTGCAAAAACTGCACCCAGCGCGGCCATTGCCGACACGCCGAGAACACCGGGGTCGGCGAGCGGGTTTCTCAATATGCCTTGCAAGGCCGCGCCAGATGCGCCAAGCGCAGCGCCGGCGAGCCAGGCGGCGATCGCGCGAGGCAGGCGAATTTCGCGGACGATAACGGATACAGAGCTATCGCCAACGAACAAGGCGGCTATGGCTTGGTCCGGTGGTATGCCGGCAGGGCCAATCAACACAGACGCCGAAATGCACACCACGCTTACGGTCGCCAAGATGGGAATGAAATATCGGCGAGGCGTCATTGGGGCGCGCGGCCCCAAATCCGATTGATTTCCGTCCGGATTTGTTCTGCCGCATCCACAGAATACCATGCGGGACAAGATACAGTATCAGCTTCGAGATTAACGGTTGGCGTCTTTGTAAATGCGCGCCGGAAAGCGGGGTGTCGCGTCGCCGACCAATTGTTAATTCGTTCGCTGTTCGCAGCGAAGAAGCTGGTCACAATTAGTTGCGGAGGTTTGTTGACCAAATTTTCGACGGAATAAGCGGGCCAGTAAGAAAGACCGGCGTCAGTGATTGCATTTTGAATGCCGGCCACTGTGAAGATTGCGTCGATCATCGTGTGCTTTCCCGCAGTGACGCCGCCCGGCGTTATGTATATTGCGCTCGGCGACGCGTTTTGGTCCGTCTCCAATTTCAAAAGTCGGTCATTCATACTGGCGATCAATGCGTTCCCGCGTTGCTTTTGTCCCAATGCATCCGCCGCTGTGGCAATATTTCGCCGAACGCCCTCGAAGTCGGCGGCGTAGGAAAGCGTAAGCACTCTTACGCCTGTCCGCGCCAGGCGTTTTTCATCACCGCCCCAGAACCGGATCACGAGGTCGGCATTATTGGCGATTACCGCTTCGACGTCGGGGCGCGCTTGTTTGATGCCGTGGGCGCGATCACGCAAATAAGAAAAATCTTTATCGGCATCAGTTGAAAGGGCCGCAATCTGTTCTGTATCTGTGAGCGCCAGCACAAACTGGTCCGCACAATAGTCGGCTGACAGAACGCGAATTCCTAATGCGGCGGCGGCAACAAAAGTTGTGATCATCTTCGTATCCGTATACCGCCAAAAACAGACACACCTGGTTCGGCATAGCCTGAAACATCCTGATAGGTTTGGCCCGTTGCGTTTTCGATGCGTCCGTAAAATTCGAGTTGATCTGAAAACTGGTAGGCAGCGCGCAAATCCAATCGGTAAAACGAGTCGTTTGGCGTTGGAAAATCTGGTTCTTCGCCATTGAAATTTGCGCTGGCCGATAAGTTGAAATTTGAAAATGGGGAAGCGGTAATGCTCACTGTTCCTTGGTGTTTGGGGATTCTAAGTAAACGTGCGCCGGTGTTTTCATCGATCGCGTCCGTAAAGGTATAAACAACTGCCGCCGTCAACCAGTTGGCGTAGTGTGCGTCCGCTTCGACTTCAACGCCTTCGGTATGGGTGCGATCAATGTTGAAATAGCCGGATCCGGCAAAATCAAAATCAATCTGGTCGCGAACCCGTTGGCGAAAATAAGTCGCACGCAACCGGTATCCTTTGAATGATTGTTCGATGCCCGCGTCGAGCCCGGTCGCGCGCTCGGGCCTTAGATCGGGGTTTGGCACAATGCCGAACTGGTCATAATTCAACTCGAAAAGGGTCGGTGCGCGGAAGCCTTCGCCCCAGCTCGCGCGCAAGATTGTATTTGGCGCTGCCTGCCAGGCGAGCGCAACGCGGGGCGATGTTGCGCCTTTAGAGTTCGAAAATTCATCACGTCGTGCGCCCGCTGAAAGCGTTAAGCCTTCAAGCGGTTGTATTTCAGCCACGCCGAATAATGCTGCATTTCGGGCGTGCTCTTCGATGCCGGAGACGTCGACGCCGATGCGTTCAAATTCAGCACCTGCTGATAAGGTGAGGGCTTTTGAAATGCGCCAGCCAGCGCGATAATCGATAGCGGTCCGGCCGCCGTTTGCGCTGAACGTTTCAGCCCCTGCGTTGCGGCTTGCACGGTCGATTTGATTATATGAAATAGTCAGTGCGCCGTTCATCTCATCAGTGCTGTGCGACGCGCGCCATGCGACCGCATACTCCTGATTGCTCTCTACGTCAGGGCTGTCGGCGAGCATGAAATTTGGTGGTGGAAAACCATCAATATCGGCGACCGAGTCGCTGAATCGAGCCACAATTTCCGTGGCCCAAATCTGCGAAAGCTGAACTCCTCCACGTAGCGATGCGGCAATAGAACGAAAACCGTCGTTCTCGGCGCCGCCGGCGGCGCGTGAAATACCGTCCGAGCGAATGCCGGAAATCGTTCCCCGCGCATGTGCGCGGTCATCACCGCGGGAAAAAGTTGCCCCACCGCGAACTGTTGCGCGCGCGCCGCCCTCAACAAACGCATTCACTCCTGCACGTGAGGCTTTTTTCGTCGTGATTGAGACAACACCGCCGATTGCATCTGCGCCGTAAATAATACTTTGTGGGCCGCGCAAGACTTCAATCCGGTCTACATCAACTAGGTCGAGATTGGCGAAATTGAAGCCGCCTTGCGGCGCAGATGGATCGTTCATCACGATACCGTCTATCACAATCAGTGATTGGCCGGCGCTGGCGCCACGAATGCGAATGCTGGCGACGCCGCCATATGCACCATTTTGGGCGATTGAAACGCCGGGCGCGTCGCGAAGGGCGTCAGCCACAAAACTGTATTGACGCTGTGCGATCATTTCCGCGTTGATGATTGTTACAGTTGATCCGGTTTCCGCCGCCTGGCGCGGGCTCCGCATGGCGGAAACGATTATTTCGTCCGGATTGTCGGCGCTTTTGGCGTCGGCTGGATGTGGATAAGCCAACAACGCAAGCGCGATAAATGGAGTGGGATTCAAGTTGGTCATGGCGACTCCTTTTAAAAATGGATGTCGCCACGACGGGTAACCGCGTCCCCGGCAGATCCCGACCGCGGAACGAGCGACGTCGACGGCAGGTCTCCTGGCTTGCGGGTTATTGCACTTTCCGGCCTTCCCGGGCGAATCACCCAGTGGCAATGGCGGAAACTGCTAGTCGCATACAGTTGCGGGTACAGCCGCGGATTGAAACCGCGTTCCCTATTCTCCCCTGGCGGGGCACCGTCCCGATATTCATAACATTATTTCGTGTCGAATGGCGAGTGGACGTATCCTGCAATCTCAAAAAGCAATTTTCCAGCGGGCGAGGAACAGTCAACACGCTGAAAACCTTCCATTTTTTAATGCCTTGACCGTCAAAGCGTTAAGCATTTATGAACCTTGAAGGCGCAGCGATGCGCAGATGCAACATTCCGTTAGGGTTCGTATTCAAATGCGCCAAAATCATCAGAAAACCCTGTCAACAACCGGCTAAATTGGCTAGTAGTTAACCAAACACCTTTGGGCTGGCATGTCGCCTCGCCCGTGACGTCTTACCTGAGGAGGGGACTAAATGAAGTTGAAAACTGCACTTTTCGCCGCCGCTGCGACGCTTGCGCTCGCCCCGGCTGCTCACGCCTATCAAGGTGTTTACGGCGCGATTGGCGCCGGCCTTTCATATGTCGGTCCGGACCGTGATTTTGAAAGCGCGACCTTCGACAGCGAAGCCGATTATGACAACGGCATCGGTGTTTACACCACGCTTGGCTATGATTTTTCGAGCAATTGGCGTTGGGACATTCTGGAATTCAGCTATCGCCAGAACGACGTTCGCCATTTGGCTGGCGACGGCCTTGGCTTCTCAGGCTGGCCGACCGGTCTGACCGGTGAAGCGCAATCAATGGCGTTCATGTCGAACCTGATCTACGATTTTGCTGGCGATGATGCTGCGGTTGTTCCGTATGTCGGTCTTGGCATCGGTATGGCCCGTGTGTCGGGTGAATATAACGGCCCGAATCTTGGCGCCGGGACGATCGGTATTGACGACAAGAGCTGGGAATTCGCCTATCAGGGCATCGCTGGCCTTGCCTTCAAACTTGCTGAAGGTCTGGCTCTTGACCTGTCCTATCGTTTCTTCGAAACGACGGAAGCCAATTTCGACGGTATGCTCGCGGGCGTGCCGACGAGCTTCAATCAGGAATATAACTCGCACAGCCTGTTTGCGGGCCTTCGCTGGAATTTCGGTGGCGCTCCGGCGCCGGCGGCAATTCAATACAAGGATTGCTGGGATGGTTCGAGCGTACCGGTGACGGCTGATTGCCCGCCGGCCATCGTGGATGATCAGACCGCTGTGCTCGACCCCATCGCGTTCACGGTTTACTTCGACTACGACAAGTCGAACCTGACGCCGGAAGCGGGGGCGCTTGTTCAGGAAGCGGCGGGTCGTGCGTTGTCGAACGATATCGACACCGTTGTGGTACAGGGCAACACCGACACCTCGGGTTCATCGGCATACAACCAGGCGCTGTCTGAGCGTCGCGCCCGCGTCGTTCGTGACGCGCTGGTCGCAAATGGCGTTTCAGCGGATATGATCCGAATCGAAGCATTCGGTGAAGACAACCCGGCTAAGCCGACGGCTGATGGCGTGCGCGAGCCGCTCAACCGTCGTTCGGACGTGACGATCTCGTTCGAGTAAGAACGAATAATTAGAAGATGAACAGGAACCGGCGCAGCGAAAGTTGCGCCGGTTTTCTTTGCGAAAGTGGAGGTGCTTTCCCTTCGCCAGATGCATGTAGAATTCTCAATAAGATCCCGATTAATTCGGACTTTGTGGCAGCCTTTTGAGGTTGCCTGGGGGCGTTCCGACGAACTCTTGGTTCTCCGTACGCCCTTGTTTCTTACATTTGCGTTTTGAGACGGGAAACGGGTGAACCACTTTTCCTTCAGGACGCCCTATTTACCGTAAATCCGCCAGAATGCGGCGAGGCCGTTTTCAATTTGCTGGTCGATTGCTCTTTCCAGATTGTCCGGAATTACACCCAAAAGAGCTTCAGTATAAAGCGGTTCGGATATCAATGCGCCGAGACGATAGATAGCAATCTCTTCGTCGTCGATGCTGAGCTTGCTTCGTTTGGCGATCCTCGCCAGCATGGGGGCGAAGGTTGCCGCCATATAGGCTGGGCCGTGCGCGAGATATACGCGGCCAAGAGCGGGGTTTCTGCCAGCTTCGAAAGAGGCGATGCGTCGTAATGCAAGCGCCTCAGGATCGAGAATACCATGCATGAATGCGTGGGCCATCTCATTGACAAACTCTTCGGGGGTCATGCTGGCTTCGACAGTATCGATGTCTACGGGCAGGATCTGGCGGCAACTGTCCTCAATGGCAGCCGCAAATAACTCTTCTTTCGAGCGGAACCGGTTATAAACGGTTCGCTTGGATACGCCGGCATTAAGCGCAATCTGGTCCATGCTGGCTGCGTCGTATCCCTGCGACAAAAAGGTCTTGCGAGCCGCGGCGACGATAGCGGCAGCCTTAAGGTCGCGATTCTCAGGCGTCATTTTCGCCATGGAGATGAGCACCGAAAAATCCCCGTCAATATTTTAAGTCTTTCAATAGTTTATGCTGACTACAGGAGCCTCGACAAGTTTTCAATTACGCAGCTGTTTCCTGCCGTTCATGTTTCATTAACCCTTGGCGCGAGACTGTCGGGGGGATGTCTAGGCGCGGCAAAAAAAGCAAATCCTTAGGCCGCCACGGAAGTCGATCCGCGGCTGGCGTCAGGGTATTGCGTGCCACGTCCCGCTCGCGCCGACATAAGCGGAAGACGAAAACAGCGCGTGGGCGGTTCTTGCAATATGCCGCCGACGCATCAGTATATTTATTTGCCGGAGCTATTCTGGTTGCGGCGGGCCTGGTGCATCTTTCTCAAGGTCTTCCGTCTACCGATGGGTTGTGGCGGTCTGAGGCTGGTCCCAGATATTCACTGGTCGCCGCAGACGGTGCGCCGATAACGATCCATGGCCAGAGTTACGGCGCGCCGGTCAGGCTGGCCGATCTGCCTGATTATGTGCCGGGCGCAATTCTGGCTGTCGAAGACCGAAATTTCTACCATCATATTGGCGTCAACCCGCTTTCATTATTGCGCGCATTCATCGTCAACACACGCGAGGGCGCGATCAGGCAAGGCGGCTCCACTTTAACACAGCAATTGGCGAAGAACCTCTTTTTGTCGCCAGACCGTACCTACCGGCGAAAAATTCGCGAGTTGTTGCTGGCGTTATGGCTCGAACAGAGATTTTCAAAATCTGAAATCCTGACGATTTATCTCAATCGTGTATATTTTGGTGCTGGTGCGTATGGGATTGATGCGGCCAGTTTCAGGTATTTTGGTAAACCGGCTCAGCGCTTGACTTTGTCAGAGGCGGCGATCCTTGCCGGTCTCTTGAAGGCGCCGTCGCATTATGCGCCGGACCGTACTCCTGATGATGCTGGCGCGCGCGCGCGTCTGGTCATAGACGCCATGCTTGACGCTGGATTTATTACTCGCACGCAAGCGCAACAAGCATATAAAACGCCCGTTTTCCTTGGCCCATCGCAATTCTCAGGAGCGCCGTATTTTGTCGACTACGCATTGAGCGAGGCGCATCGCGCCGCGCCTGTCGATGCAAACTTAACAATTCGCACGACCCTTGACCCTGTATTGCAGGATGCTCTTGAGGTCGGCGTTGCCGCAGGTACTGCGTTAGCTGATCTAGATCCGGGAATACAGCTTGCTGCTGTAATTCTTGATCAGGAAGGGGCGGTCAAAGCCATGGTCGGCGGTCGCGATTACCGCCAAAGCCAATTTAATCGCGCCGTACAGGCGCGTCGGCAACCTGGCTCCGCCTTCAAGCCATTCGTATACTTGGCCGCGATTGAGCAAGGGGCGAGCCCTGACGCTCACATTGATGACAGCCCAATAAAAATTGGCGCTTATGAGCCCGAAAACTATAATGGCCAGTATTATGGCGATGTCACTTTTAGGGAGGCGTTGGCCAGATCTCTTAATGCCGCGACAATACGCGTTCAGGAGCAGGTCGGTCGTCCAGCGGTGCGGCTGACCGCGCGGCGGATGGGGTTATCGTCGTCTCTGTCACAAGGAGCAGCTTTGGCGCTTGGGGTTGACGAGGTGTCGCCGTTGGAATTGGCGGGGGCCTATGCACCGTTCGCCAATGGCGGCTACCGGGTGCGCGTACACGTCATTGAACAGATCGAAACAAACGGCGGTGACGAGATTTTTCGCCGACCGCCCAATATCGTTGATGTTGCCGCGCCTAGCACCGCCATTCTGGCGTTGAATTCAATGTTGGCGGCGATACCCGAGTGGGGCACAGGTCGGGCGGCGTCGCTGTCAGTCGCGCGCGCCATGGGTAAGACTGGCACGACGCAGGGGGGGCGTGACGGCTGGTTTGCAGGGCACGCCGGAGGCCTGGTTTGTGTCGTCTGGATCGGGCGTGATGATAATGGCCCGATGGAGACGGTTACAGGCGGCGGCGCGCCGGCGATCGTATGGCGCGAGATTATGGAGCGCGCACTCATTTCCCACCCGCCCAAGTTTCGCCAGTCATCTCCGCCCTTAGCGCCACAAGATCCCCTGGTATCGGTTCTGGAGGCCGTGGCAGGCTGAGTCTCAGAGAAGGGGTTCAACTCCATAGGAGTATAGCGGCAGCCCATGCGAGGCGAACCAGTCCCGTGCGCCGAGAGCGTCGACATCGAGCGATTTTAACAAGCGCCAAAAGGCAGGCGAATGGTTCAAATGGACCAAATGAGCGCACTCGTGTGCGGCAACATAATCATGTACCCAGGATGGGGCCAAAACCAGCCGCCAGGAAAACGACATTGCTCCATCCTGGGCGCATGATCCCCAGCGAGAGCGCGTGTCCCGGATGGTGATTGGACCACGTCGCCGGCCCAGTTGCCCGGCATAGAAATCGACCCGCTCAGTCAGGGATCTGCGGGCTTCTCGTTTTAGCCAGTCCACCACGCGTCTATTTACGTGGTCACACAAGCCGCCAACGATGAGGTTTCGCCCATGGAGCTTAACGCCATCTCGGGGCGACCCACTGTTGCATACAGTCAATTCTGCATCGCGGAAGGGAAAAGTAATCCCATGTCGAAAGGGCCGGGCTGGCGCGCCATCGCGTAATTGATCGCGTATCCAGACGACGCGGGATTGAGCGAATTCAAGCGCTTCTGGCAGGGCCCGCTTGGAGGGGGCTGTGACGTAAACGCGCCCCTGTATCGAATCGACCTTAACGATGAGACGTCTTGCCCGTCGGTTAACCCGTGCCGTGAGCGGCGCCGTGCGGTCGCCGAGGTCGAGAGTGGTTTCGATTGTATGTGCTCGCGGTGGAGGCATGGTATGATCGTGAAGAATATAATTGGAACAGCAAGGCAATAATTGAAATTTTACGGCGGAGTGAAGTCGCCACAAAATTTCCACAGGGAGGCGTGAGACTTCGACTTGAGGCGACGACTCCGTTAAAACCTCTTCTTCCGAATATCAACATCGTATAATCATGGACGCCTCTTCGCCAGTCTCACCCGATAATGTCGCGCCGCCCGATGCAACGCCGATGATGGTCCAATATCTGGAGATCAAGGCGCGCGCTGGCGATGCGTTGCTGTTCTATCGGATGGGAGATTTTTACGAGCTGTTTTTTGATGATGCGGTTGAGGCAGCAGCGGCGCTTGACATTACTCTGACAAAACGCGGCAAACATGGCGGCCAAGATATTCCAATGTGCGGGGTGCCGCACCACTCTTATGAAGGTTATCTGTCGCGATTGATCCGTAAAGGTTTTAAGGTTGCGATATGTGAACAGACGGAAGATCCGGCTGAAGCTAAAAAGCGCGGATCAAAATCCGTCGTCAAACGAGATATAGTTCGTGTTGTTACCCCCGGCACGTTGACGGAAGACACATTACTCGAGGCTGGCCAGAATAATTTTCTGGGCGCGCTGGCCGTTCTGAGTGGCGGGGAAGAGGCCGCGCTGTCGAGAGTTGATGTGTCCACAGGTGAATTATCTGTATCGGGGACAACGTTAAAATCATTTGCATCCGACCTTTCTTCACATTCTTTATCCGAGATTGTTGTTGCTGATAATAATAATGACATCGAAGCTTGGCGTGATGCGATAAATGTAGCACGCGCTGACATGCGAGTGACCTATGCCGCTGCGTCGACATTTGACTCACGCAGCGGCGAACGGCGCATCAGGGAATCATTTCAAGTTGCAGCGGTAGATGCATTCGGGGATTTTACCCGTGCGGACTATGCCGCTCTCGGCGGGTTGCTAGCCTATATTGAACTCACGCAAGTAGGAAAAATGCCGGCGTTGCGGCCTCCGCATCGTGACGCAAGCGGCGCCGTTATGGCGATTGATCAAGCCACAAGAGTATCACTGGAATTGACCAAGAGCCAAAGCGGCAGTCGTGAGGGCTCATTGCTTTCGGCTATTGATCATACTGTCACGGGGCCTGGGGCGAGGTTGCTTTCTCAGCGTATATCAGCGCCATTAACAGATCCCGGAGCCATTTCCGGGCGTCATGAAAGTGTTGCATTTTTTGCTGACGATGAGCGGTTAAGCGAAGATTGCCGAGCGGTGTTGAGGACGATGCCCGATGTGGCGCGCTCACTGTCGCGTCTGTCATTAGGCCGCGGCGGACCGCGAGATTTATGCGCCGTTAGGGACGGGTTGAATGCTGCGAGGGAACTCGCGACCCTGGTTGCAAGAGCAGGTGATGCGCCACAGCAAATTATAGAATGCGCTTCGGCGTTAGAGGCGCGTGATGGGGCCGGATTTTCCGCGCTGATGACTTTGTTGAAGGAGGCGCTTTCTGAAAGTCCGCCTATGCTGGCGCGTGATGGCGGCTTTATCGCGAAAGGGTTCGATCCCGGCCTTGACGCGGCACGCACTCTTCGAGACGATTCTCGTCGCATCATCGCTAATCTTGAATCGCAATATCGCGAGGATACAGGCGTAAAAAGTCTAAAAATTCGAAACAATAATGTACTAGGCTATTTTGTGGAAACACCACCAAGTCAGGGTGACGTATTGTTGTCTGGCTCTTTCGGAGAGAAATTTATACATCGTCAGACGCTTGCGAGTGCGGTTCGTTTCACCACCGGCGAGCTTGCCGACCTTGATGCTCGGATTGCTCGCGCACGCGATGAAGCATTAGCACGAGAGCTTGAAATTTTTGACAATGTCGCAGAAAAGGTTGTTTCCCGTGCTGACGAATTGTCAGCATGTGCTGAAGGTGCGTCGTCAATCGATGTGTCACTGTCTTTTGCAAAACTTGCCAGTGAACGTGGTTATGTCCGCCCACAGATCGACGAGTCATCCACCTTCGACATACGCGGCGGACGCCATCCTGTTGTAGAGCAATCAGCAAGTATTGCAGATGCGCAAAAATTCGTCGCCAATGATTGTAATCTGGGCGTAGGTGATGAAACGCGATTGTGGCTTGTGACTGGGCCAAATATGGCGGGCAAATCTACATTTCTTCGCCAGAACGCACTCATAGCCATACTTGCGCAGGCCGGCGGGTATGTCCCGGCGGAATTTGCACATATCGGGATTGCTGACCGTGTTTTCTCCCGCGTTGGCGCGTCTGACGACCTCTCAAAGGGCCGATCCACTTTTATGGTTGAGATGGTGGAAACTGCGGCAATTTTGAATCAGGCAAGCGAGCGTTCGATCGTGGTTCTTGATGAAATTGGTCGCGGCACCTCAACTTTTGATGGAATGTCAATTGCCTGGGCTGCAGTTGAACATTTGCACGAGCGCAACCGATGCCGGGGCCTCTTTGCAACCCATTATCATGAGCTAACTGGGC
The DNA here is from genome assembly GCA_041398145.1 of Parvularculaceae bacterium. GTDB lineage: Bacteria > Pseudomonadota > Alphaproteobacteria > Caulobacterales > Parvularculaceae > Amphiplicatus. The sequence goes on from JAWKVF010000004.1 coordinate 322,215, forward strand.
TCGCGGAGACATTGCCGCGTCTTCGCAACATGTCCATGAAAGTTAAAGAATACAAAGGCAATGTCGTCTTTTTACACGAAGTTGGCGCCGGCCCGGCTGATCGTTCCTACGGTGTGGCGGTAGCGCGGCTTGCCGGTCTACCGGCTGAGGTTGTCCGCCGCGCTAGCGCAATTCTTAAAATGCTTGAAAAGAACGGCGCCAGAACCCGCGTGGTGGAAGATCTGCCGCTTTTCGCGGCTACGGCCGAATCGCCACAGGAAGAGAAATCTGACCGGGTAAGACTGGCGTTAGCGGCTATTAATCCGGATGTCATGACACCGAAAGAGGCGCTGGAAGCGATTTACCATATCAAATCCTTGATTGATTCAGAGTGATATGCTGCAACGCAGCAAGCTACCGTTCGGGAAGTGCGAGTCTGACGTTGAAAGTATTAAAATTCGTTTTTGCCACGATTGCCTGTTTGATGCTTTCGAAACCAGTTCTCGCCGAAGGCATGCCCGCTGTAGGTGGACCTTCGGGTACTCAGTCAACCGGGCTGGCGCCATGTCGCGTTGGCTATTTGGACGCATCTGCAGTCGCTCCTGCGCCTTTAGGGGAAAAGGGAAATGCGGCCGCGCTGCGTGTAAGAGGCGTTGCTGTGATCGACCGCAAGGAGTGCGACGCAGAAATGTCATTTGGCATTGAAGTGCTGAAGGGCGCTGCACGTCTTGGTGATACGTCGGCTTTAATTAGGCTAGAAAAAATGCGTTTGGCGAAGTCCCCCCATGCGCCATCATTGGGGGAGATAGTCAGTATTGAGCACAGCCGGGCTAAAGTTTTGAATGATCGTGTAAGTGCGTGGCGTCTTACAAAACGTATTGAATCTGGCGAGGCAACTTTGCTAACCCGAGAAGATTATATTGATCTCTTGAAAATTGCCGCTGCAGATCAGTCTTGGCCGAAAGCCGGGGAAGCGGCGTTGAAACTTTGTGAAGCCTTGGCGCATGATGAGGCTGTGTCGCGAATATGGTGTGAGAAAGCCTCAGCGCAATTTCGTTTGGGCTCAAGCATTGCGTATAGGCATAGTCGCTCGAATGATGGATAACATTGGATGAAAAAACACCAGCTATGTTAGAAATCTATTCCGCCTCAGTGGAGAAGAAGGATTGAGCGGAGGTAAAGTACTAAAACCCGGGGATCTCACGGAACAGTTATCAGCAGCGGCTGAAGATGAGCGCTCAGGCAGATCGTTCGGCGCTTTGGGCGTTACGCTTAAAAAAACGTTAGAGACAACGCGGCCGTTACTTCTCGAAAAATTCGCGCGTGGTGACATCATTGCTGAAAAATTGTCGGCTTTGATGGATGAGGCCATAGTTGCGATTTTCAAAATTGCAGTGGGAAAAATTTCGAACAAAAACCGTCTCGCGGTTGTGGCGACGGGCGGGTATGGTCGCGGCTCAATAGCGCCCTTCTCTGATATCGACCTGTTGGTGCTTCACGGCGAGATAGAAGACGAGACCTTAAAAAACTTTCTGAATGATCTTTTGTATCCGCTGTGGGACGCGGGATTGATTGTTGGTCATGGCGTCCACACTCCCGTCTCAGCGTTGAAATTGGCAAGCAGTGATTTTACGGCGATGACGGCTTTTCTCGATGCGCGCTTCATCATGGGTGATGAAAAGTTATTTAAGGAATTTGCTGGAAAACTGGATACTTTGCGGTTCCGCACAAAATCAAAATTCGTAAAAGCAAAGATGTTGGAACTAGAAGAGCGTCACGGACGCTCAAACCAATCCCGTTACCTTTCTGAACCGGACATAAAAGAGGGGAAAGGCGGTCTGCGCGATATTCATACAATAGGCTGGATTTATCGTGCTCTTTATGGTCAGCCGTTAACTGCGGCGACAAAGCGCGGTGCATTGTTTAGGCCAAACGAAATCGAATCGTTGAGAAAAGCCGAACGTTTTTTGATGTCACTGCGCGTTCAGCTTCATCAATTGCGCGGTCGTGCAGATGAGCGGTTAACGTTCGACATTCAACCGGAACTTGCTGACCGTCTGGGGTATGCTGATCGTGCAAACATCTCGGCGACAGAGCGCATGATGAAGCATTATTTCGTAAATGCTGTTGAAATTGGTCGCCTCACCCGAATTTTCTGGGCGCGTATCGAAGAAGAAAATGCTAAGCTAATCGACCGCGCGCCAACACCGCTACCTAAAGTGTTGGCGCGTGATGAAGCGGGTGGAAAAGTTAATCTCCGAATTAAAAACGGACGACTTGACTTTGCAAGCGTCATGCACGCACGGAGAAATCCAACAGATATATTTAGATTCTTTCGCGCCTTCTCGAAGCGGCCTGGTTATGATTTTCATCCTGATGCGTTGTTGCTGATAGCTCAATCGATTCCGGCGATTACGGGTGATGTGAGGCGTGATCCGGTGAACGCCACGCTGTTTGTTGCATCAATTACGTACGCGAAAGATCCGCTGAAGTTGCTGCGGGTAATGTCCGAGACCGGATTTCTTGGTAAATATATTCCGCTATTTGGAAAAATCACAGGACGGATTGAGTACGGGTTATATCGACGATACTCCCTTGACGAACATATCTTTCAGTCAATTGATGTACTGGCAAAGTTGTGTAGCGGCAATCTTGAAAAGCTGCATCCTATTGCGACTGCGGCGATTCAAAAGCGTAAAGGGATCGAGACATTTTTCATTGCTGTTTTGTTGCATGAGGCTGGGTGGTCATTGAAAGACCGCACAACGCAAAACACCGAGGCGCTGGTGGGCCGTGTAGCCCGACGGCTGGGGGCTGGAGAGGGAAGTGCAGTCCATATCGCATGGTGCGCGTCACGGCCGTTATTTATGGTGCGGCTGGCGGAAAGACGAAACCTCGGCGAACTTCGCGCGGTCGCGAATTTTGCAGAATCGGTGGGAAGCGTTGAACGTCTTGATCTGTTGCTCGTGTTGACAGTTTGTCATCTGCGCGTTGTCAGTGACACTTCATGGGATGAGTGGACGCGCCGGCAAATTTCAACACTCTATTTCGGAGCGCGCGCGTGGTTTGAGAGCGGTGAAGAAGGGCTTGCGCAATGGATGGGGGAGCGGGCTTCAATCCGCCGGAGAGAAGCCGCCGCTGGTCTTTCCGATTGGAGAATACATGAGCGTGAGGCATTCCTTAACAGATTTTCCGATGCTGCAATCGCTACTCTTGATTCCGGAGTTTTAACGCGTGCTGCACTCCTCGTAAAAAGTGCGGAGGGATTTGGTGTCGCGGCATCCCCGCAAGAAGATGGGGTCGAGGCTATTGTATATGCTGATGACCGACCCGGTTTACTGGCTGATCTTGCCGGCGCAATCGCCAATGCGTCCGCCAGTGTGCGTAATGTGCATGCAATGACCTTAGACGACGGAAAAGTTATCGACGTATTTATGGTTGCGAATCCGTCTGGAGCGAGCGAAGATAGCGCTAGCGAATTTGTTCGTCGTCTCCATGCGAGTCTGTTGGCGGCGGCTGATGCTTCTCCTCAAAAGAAACCGGCGCTTGCCAGAAGAGTTGGTGATCGACGCGCTCTTTTCAAAGTGCCGTCCAAGGTCCTTGTTGATGAAGATGCGTCGGACAATGCACTGGTTGTTGAGGCGGAGGGCCTGGACAGGCCTGGCTTGCTATATCGACTATCGACATCGCTTGCGGGCCTAAATCTGGCAATCCAATCAGCCCATATTGCTACCTATGGCGAGCGCGCAGTTGATACATTTTATCTCCAGACACGGGACGGAAAAAAATTAACTGATCGCCGCACACAGCAGGCGATTGTAAAGAGGCTGGCAGCAGTTTTAGACGATAAAGCATGATTAGCCAGGAAGGTTTTCTCTATACGTAAACTGAGCTAATGCCTTGGATGTGAATTGGGTGGATTGTTCGGCTGACGATCCCTGCTTGAAGGCAAGAAACTGAATGAGCGGCAATCTACTTAAATCGCTGGCAACGGTGAGCGGCATGACGATGGCCAGCCGCGTGCTCGGGTTCGTACGCCAAGTATTAATCGCTGGGGTGATTGGCGCTGGCGGCAATCCGGTTGCAGATGCCTTTTGGGCTGCATTCCGCTTGCCGAATATGTTCCGGAGATTGTTTGCTGAAGGCGCATTCCAGGCAGCGTTCGTTCCGCTTTTTCAAGGTAAACTGATTGGCGAGGCGGAGGCGGAGGCCAAGCTATTTGCCGAAGAGGTTATGGCGGCTTTAGTTTTTGTTCTTCTTGCGTTGACGGTTGCAGTTGAAATTGCAGCGCCGCTCTTCGTTCACCTAATCGCATCCGGGTTTGCCGGGGACGTAGAAAAATTTGATCTCACAACGCTCTATATGCGGATTATGTTTCCGTATCTGGCGTGTATGTCCCTTGTTGGACTTTTGTCTGGCGTGCTTAACTCGCTAGATAAGTTCATGGCGTATGCGGGTGCGCCGCTATTGCTGAACATTTGTCAGATCACAGCGATCTTGCTTTTTGCGAATAGTGAAATCCAGATTACCGGGATGGCCCTCGCCTGGGCGACGATGATCAGCGGAGTGATGCAGTTAGGGCTGCTATTTTGGGGCGCCCAGCGACAAGGCTATCTCCTTAAGTGGCGCGTGCCACGTTGGACGCCGGGCGTCTCGCGCTTGATCAAGCTTGGTACACCTGGCTTTATATCCGCTGGCGCAATTCAGATTAACTTGATCATCGGCACCAACATCGCCAGTCAGCAAGACGGCGCAGTGTCATGGTTGATGAACGCCGACCAACTTTATCAGCTTCCTTTGTCCGTTGTCGGGATAGCTTTGGGGGTTGTCTTGCTCCCGATGTTGTCACGTCGGGTAAAGGAAGGCGATGAAAAAGGTGCAAAACATGCCCTTAATCGGTCTGTGGAATTGTCTGCGGCGCTAACTCTACCCGCGGCTGCGGCATTTATCGTCATGGCTGCGCCAATTTGTGATGCCTTGTTTCGCGGTTTTGCAACCGACGCGCTATCCTTATTTGGTGGCCGGTCTTCGGCTTTTACGGAACAAGATGTGCTAATGACAGGGGCTGCGCTTGCGATGTACGGCGTCGGTCTGCCTGCGTTTGTGTGGCATAAAGTGTTCTCGCCGGCCTTTTTCGCGCGAGAAGACACAAAAACACCTATGAATTACGCGTTGATATCCATCGTTATAAATACCGGGTTGGCACTGGTGCTTTTTCCCCGGTACGGCTTTTTGGCTGTCGCATTCGCCACATCCTTCGCTTCGTGGGTGCAGGTAGCAATGCTCGGCTGGACGTTGCACCGTCGTGGGCTATTCGCACCGGATGCGAGGTTACTCAACAGGGTGCCACGCATTCTGGCCGCGACAATTGGCCTGGCGGGCTTTGCTGCTTTTGCTCTTGCTCATGCGGATGCAATCGCGGGTTTTCTTTTTAATCGATACTGGCTTGGGGTCGTTATAATCGCGATGGCAGGCCTTTTTGTCTACGGTGTTCTTCTGCTTGCACTTGGCGGGGTGCGCCTGAGCGACTACAAAGCATACGCTCGTAATCGGGCAAGCTTTTAAGGAAGCGGATAATGACTGGCTATAAGGGGCCGCAGAGGGTGCTTTCTGGCATCCAGCCATCGGGCGGTATGCATCTTGGTAATTATCTTGGCGCAATCCGCAAATTTGTGGAGCTCCAGTATGAACATGATTGTTTTTATTTTCTTGCAGATATGCACTCAATTACGGTTTGGCAAGATCCCAAAAAGCTACGGGCACAGACATTTCATATTGCGGCGACCTATCTGGCGGCCGGTGTCGATCCGAAGATAGCGACAATATTTCATCAGTCGGCTGTTCGCGCGCACGCAGAGCTTGCATGGATCTTTAACTGCGTCGCAAGGCTTGGCTGGCTCGACAGGATGACGCAGTTCAAAGAGAAGGCAGGCAAGGATAAAGAGCGAGCCTCGGTTGGACTTTATACTTATCCAGTTCTTCAGGCTGCTGACATTCTTGCCTATAAAGCGACGCATGTCCCGGTGGGTGAAGATCAGAAACAGCATCTTGAGTTGTCGCGAGACATTGCTGGAAAGTTCAATCGCGAATTCGACGCTTCTGACTTTTTTCCGATTCCGGAACCATTAATACGTGGTCCAGGCGCTCGGGTGATGTCGTTGCGCGACGGCACGTCAAAAATGTCGAAATCTGATCCGTCAGAAATGTCGTGTATATTTCTCGCGGACGACGCGGAAAACATCGCCAAGAAGGTTAAAAAAGCGAAGACCGACCCCGAACCGCTGCCGTCAGAACCTGAAGGTTTGGATGGACGACCAGAAGCGGCGAACCTTGTCGGTATTTATGCGGCATTATCGGGCAAAACTGAATTACAGGTTCTGAAAGAATTCGGCGGAGAAGGGTTTGGCCGTTTCAAGCCTGCGCTAGCAGATCTTGTCGTTGAAAAAGTTGCGCCTATCGGAAGTGAGATGCGTCGGCTAGAGGCGGATCCCGGTTATCTTCTACAGGTGCTCAATGATGGTGCAGCGAGAGCTGCTGTAATTGCTGACGAAACTGTGCGTCAAGCTAAGGAACTTGTTGGGTTTGTTGTTTGATAATGAGTACGGGTAATTAGAGCGTCGAGCAATTAATCTGCAACATAGTTTTGGGCTTTGAAGAAGTTCCAGCATTCGTCGGGCGTGAACAGGTTGCAGACGTCGCCGATGGTTGAACACAGGGCATCATAAGTTCGCGCCGCTGCTTTGCGCAGATGGGCCTTGAGCTTTGAGAATGCCATTTCGATCGGGTTCAGATCGGGCGAGTATTTCGGCAGGAACAGGAGCCAGGCGCCGCGCGCTCGAAGCGCATCGGCGGCGCGCTGGCTGTTGTGAACGTTGAGATTGTCGAGAATGACAACGTCGCCCGGGTTCAAGGCTGGGGCGAGTTGCGTCTCGATATAGATAGCGAAGGCCTCGCCGTTCATCGCCCCTTCGACGATCCACGGCGCGACAAGACCGTCGCATCGCAATCCGGCGATGAAGGTTTGCGTGTTCCATTTGCCGAACGGCGCCTCACCCTTGAGCCGCTCGCCGCAAAGAGCGCGTCCGCGCAATCGGGTCATGTTCGTCTTCACCGACGTTTCATCGACAAAGACGAGCCGCGCGGGCTCGCGGCGCATCGCCGGCTGGCGCCAGCAGCGCCATTCAAGGCGTGCGGCTTTCACGTCTGAGCGTTCTTGTTCCGACGCCAGAAGAGTTTTTTTTATAGGTGAACCCGGCCGCGCAAAGCAGTTTTGACAGGCAGGTCGGATGCGCTGTGACCCCACGCGCAGCCTCAAGAACCGCCGCCAGTTCCGGCATCGTGATGTCGGGCTTCTCGCGCACCCGTTCAATGAGGAAGTCCCGGTGCGGCCCGAGCTTGCCTGAGCCCTTAGGCCGTCCCTGCCGCGCCGGCTTCACCGAACCGGTCGCCGCATACCGCGCCACCAGCCGCACCGCCGTCGAGACACATCAAACTGCGCCGCAACTGCCCGCCGCGTCTTGCCGCGTTCAACGCCGCGCACCATCCGCCGCCGGATATCCGTCGATAAAGAGCGTCCCATGATCCACCTCCGATAACGGTGAATCACGGTTCGTCAGCATCGCAAACAAATTTGATTCAGGTTATTTGCTCGACGCTCTAACTCGCAAATTTTAGAAATATCGCGCAATATGATCTATTCATTGCGTAAGAACTTGGTTGGGTTACGGAGTTTTCTAAGGGCCTGAGCCAAAGTAGCTGGGTGATTTCAAGATCTTATGATTCTCTGTTCTTGTTCATTACGCGGAGGATCGCGATGCTCTGGAATGAAATCACCCGGAACAAGTGTGACCTAAACCGGGCTAAGTTGCGACTCTGAGACAACTCGCTCAAAGGGTTCGCCGTCATTCTTGATCCGGTACTGAAGTTTGCCTGCAGCGGGAGTGCGGCGGTGATCTTATAATCAATGCCGTTCTTGAACCACATACCTGCCGTCGAAACAACGCGCACGCCTTCTCCAACGGCGTACTTATGCCGCTCAACCGAGTCGGTTCGCGATGCTGAATTATTTCCGGCTTTATTGATTCGCGCTTGGAGGCGACCGCTTTGCGCCGGCGTGCAGCGGCGGCAGCGATCAGTTTGCGCCGCTTTTCTGCGTCAAACGACGCCCCTTTGGTTGGCCGCGCCGGTGCTTTCGCCGCGGCGGCTTTGGCCGGGGACGTTTTCTTTGCCACAGGCTTTGGGGTCGAACTCTTTTTAGGTTGAGTTTTTTTCTGTGGCGTTTTTTTCGTGGCCGATTTCTTTGGGGACACGGATTTTGTCACGGGACGCCGCTCCGATTTTCTGGCGGGAGCCGCATTTTTTGTCGAAGTGGTTTTTTTCTTCGCGACAGCTCTTGGTTCCGCTTCGGCGGCGGTTTTATTGGCGGGCATTAAGGTCTCCCGATTTTTTTGCCTGATGAAGCGGTAAGCGCTTCCAAAAGCGCACAAAATGCTAATGCGCCATCTAATCAGGCCAAATAACAAAAGCCCCATTCGGAGCTTGATTTCTACTCATATAATTGCATTCTCGACGACAAAAAATCAAGACGGGATGTCATGTTGCGCTGCAAAAGCAGTTGTTTTTCTTGGTTTTAATGGGGCGTGGGACAGATTATTCCAATAACTGTCCCGGCTTGTTCTCTCGTAATTGGTGTATTCTCCTGATTTTGCCCCACAGTGGTGCGTAATTGCCCATCAGGAATTCATGCCAACAAATACCCGTATAAGTGGATTTGGACCGGCGCTGCCTCAGTTAGAGCGTCGAGCAATTAATCTGCAACATAGTTTTGGGCTTTGAAGAAGTTCCAGCATTCGTCGGGCGTGAACAGGTTGCAGACGTCGCCGATGGTTGAACACAGGGCATCATAAGTTCGCGCCGCTGCTTTGCGCAGATGGGCCTTGAGCTTTGAGAATGCCATTTCGATCGGGTTCAGATCGGGCGAGTATTTCGGCAGGAACAGGAGCCAGGCGCCGCGCGCTCGAAGCGCATCGGCGGCGCGCTGGCTGTTGTGAACGTTGAGATTGTCGAGAATGACAACGTCGCCCGGGTTCAAGGCTGGGGCGAGTTGCGTCTCGATATAGATAGCGAAGGCCTCGCCGTTCATCGCCCCTTCGACGATCCACGGCGCGACAAGACCGTCGCATCGCAATCCGGCGATGAAGGTTTGCGTGTTCCATTTGCCGAACGGCGCCTCACCCTTGAGCCGCTCGCCGCAAAGAGCGCGTCCGCGCAATCGGGTCATGTTCGTCTTCACCGACGTTTCATCGACAAAGACGAGCCGCGCGGGCTCGCGGCGCATCGCCGGCTGGCGCCAGCAGCGCCATTCAAGGCGTGCGGCTTTCACGTCTGAGCGTTCTTGTTCCGACGCCAGAAGAGTTTTTTTTATAGGTGAACCCGGCCGCACAAAGCAGTTTTGACAGGCAGGTCGGATGCGCCTGGACCCCGCGCTCGGCCTCAAGAACCGCCGCCAGTTCCGGCATCGTGATGTCGGGCTTCTCGCGCACCCGTTCGATGAGAAAATCCCGGTGAGGCCCCAGCTTGCCTGAGCCCTTCGGCCGCCCTTGTCGCGCCGGCTTCACCGAACCGGTCGCCGCATACCGCGCCACCAGCCGCACCGCCGTCGAAGGCGCCACCTCAAACTGCGCCGCAACTGCCCGCCGCGTCTTGCCGCGTTCAACGCCGCGCACCATCCGCCGCCGGATATCCGTCGATAAAGAGCGTCCCATGATCCACCTCCGATAACGGTGAATCACGGTTCGTCAGCATCGCAAACAAATTTGATTCAGGTTATTTGCTCGACGCTCTAGTCTGTTAACGGCTCGGGCGGCTGATTCCGTGTTGTCCGCATCGCCATATAAATGGCCCAAACTGCCAAGGTGAGCGCTGCTCCGCCAGCGACCAATGCGGCATTAACGGCGATGTCCCCGAGGCCAATGGCGCTAAAGGCGGCCCAAAACAAAGAGAACCCGGCCACAAAGGCCTCAGCGCCCACTAAGCTTGCAACGGGCAGCCCCTCTAAAAGTAACATCTTCATAAAAACCCCAACAAGAGTCGCAGACCCGCGCCTGCCGACCCGGAATTGCGAGTATGTGGAGAGCTGCTGGCGTGGTTTCAATGGTTTCCGCAAAAGCTTTTTCTAACCGAAATCCTTGTCGGCTAGGAGCAATTTTCGTTGCCTCAGAATGTTGCGGCGAAGAGTGGGTTATTTGGTCCAACACCGGCGCGTTTCATGCCGCCGGAATTCCAGGCGAACCCGATGTCTCCATCGCGGGAGAGGCAAATTACCCCGCCATTGCCGCCTTGCCGGCCGACGTCACGAATTAGGCCTTGCGCTGCCTGGTTTAAGTCCGCGCCCTGATACCGAACGCGACTTGCGATGTCCTGCGCGCCGCCGGCAAGAATGAAAAACTCGCCCAACCCGGTACATGAGGCTGCAACATATTCATCCGCCCAGGTCCCGGCGCCTATAAGCGGGGTGTCGCCGACCCGGCCTTCGAGTTTGCCAAAGACGCCGCCTGTGGACGTCGCCGAGGCGAGGCGACCGTTCATGTCCAGGGCTACGGCCCCAACCGTGCCATGGCTGAGTTCATTTTGGATCGTTTCCTCGCTGGTGACGCCAATAGCCGTGATATAATATGTGGCCGGATCTACGACGAACTCACAGCCCTGACTGCGGCAGAATTTTCCGCACCGCGACCGACAAGCATCACGTGCGGGGTGTTTTCCATTACCGCGCGAGCAGCGCGAATCGGGTTTTTGAGGTGCGCCACCGCGGCGACGGCCCCAGCTCTTCTTCCTGCCGGGGCGTTTTCGCCGGCCAGGCCGCCTTGCATTATGGAAGCATCGAGTTCCACATATCCAGCCCGGTTTGGGGCGGAGCCACGACCAGCGACAAAATAACCGCTGTCTTCCATGGCGACGACCATAGCCTCTACGACATCAATAGAAGGCGTGCCGATTTTCAGGGTTCTTCGCCGCGGATGCACAGGTCGGCTAGGAACTTTTCCGCCACACTGTAGTCCCTCCGGGCTTGGCGCCGTAGCCTCCATGTAGTGCGAGCGCGATGTTGGCGGGTTTCGACATAGGAAGATCCTTAGCTTTGCGCGTTTACATTATTTTCCAGTATAGCTAATTCTGGTTGAGGGCACTAAGAAACCCCCAATATTGGATTGAAGTGGAAGCGCTGCGCAATGACTTATCTTGCCTTAATTCGCCACGGTCAGAGCGAATGGAATCTGCAAAACCGTTTTACAGGGTGGGTTGACGTAGATCTTACGGAGCAGGGCGTTGCGGAAGCCAGAAAAGCCGGCTCTCTTTTGAAGGCGACCGGGGTGTGATGGTCTGGTGCTTACACTTCGGTGCTGAAAAGAGCTATCCGTACCTTGAATTTTGCCTTGGAAGAGATGGATGAGCTTTGGTTGCCGGTGGAAAAAGACTGGCGCTTGAATGAGCGTCATTACGGCGGGCTCACCGGTCTTAACAAAAAAGAAACTGCGCAAAAACATGGTGAGGAACAGGTAAAAATTTTGGCGCCGAAGTTTCGATACGCCGCCGCTGCCCCTGGATGCCTCAAGCGAATTCGCCTCGGCAAATGATCCTCGTTATGCTGCTGTCGGCTCTCTCCTGCCTACTACCAGATCGCTGAAAACGACACTGGCGAGAGTTGAGCCATTGTGGAAGGAAGAGATAGCACCGCGCGTTAAGGCTGGAGAGTCCTCCTTATAGCCGCCCACGGCAATTCTCTTAGAGCTTTGGTTAAAATACTGATGAACGTATCTGACGAAGCGATTGTCGGTATTGAGATTCCTGACCGGCAACCCGCTTGTATTTGAATTTGATCTTGGTTCGCTTCAACCTAAAGCGGCAAGATATCTCGATCAATCACGCGCTACGGAATTGCCGCCGCTTGCGTGAGCTTTCACCGAAGCCGCCTCCAGGCTGCGTTGCTTGATCAATTCTGAAACCTCGAATGCGGCAGAAGCGCCGGGCATGATGCCAGCGATAAAATGTTCAATAACTCCCTGATCACCAGTCAGTTTTGAATTTTTTCGAGTTTGTTCAACGTAGTGCTCGCTACGCATTGCCTTCATGAGCGTTTCGACGTCGGTTTCTATTTTTGAGACTGCGGGCGCATCAGCGCCACGTCTGGCGATCATTTCTCCATTCATAAAAAAGTATGTGTAAAGATGGTCATCAATCTTCAGGTGCAAAACATAATTGGCGTGCGCTCGTGGATGCTTGTTAAGCATCATCTCTAAAGCAAGGGCGACAGAGTCGGGCATCAGGTCGTTTGAATATATGCATTCGCGTGGTGGCGAGGGCTCAGGGCGCGCCATGAAATATTCGATCGCCCACATCATCAGGTTTCGAAGCGTTGGCCGCAGGTTCTCGCCAGTTTCGGTCAGGCGGTACTGTCCTCGGCTTTCGCCAGTCGCCGTCAGAATATCGGCTTCCTCAAGTTCTTTGAGACGTTTGCTCAATAGATTGGTTCCGATGCCCGGCAAAGAGGCGTGGAGGTCGCCAAATCGGCGAGGCCCAAGAAAGAGCTCCCGGATGATCAGGAAGGTCCAGCGTTCTCCAAGCAAATCAAAAGCGTAGGCGAGCACGCATTCCTGATTATAAGTTCTTGACATTTAAGCCCTTTTCGCCGCCCGCAACCGCGCGGGGTTGTTTGGGCGCGGCCTTCGGAATGCGGCCACTATACCAAATTCCTGACTGAATACAAAAATATCGTTGACACTTTAAAAAACAATAGTAAATAATATAAATTATCAATTCATAACCAGCCAAATCGATTTCGTCCCTTAAAGAATTGGAGAGAGAAAAATGCACAGAGCCCTATCGTCCGCCATCACCTTGGTCATCGCGATGACCGCTGCCCCACCGGCTTTTGCTGCGGATGCTGCTGGCCAGGTGAGCCTTTGCGCCGCGGCATTGGATGCTGAGGGGCTGGCGCCTCAAGCGGATTATCGTGCGAAATTCGTCAAATCGAAGGGCGCTTCGACTCAACGGGTGGTGTTGCGGCTTATACCGGTTGCCGATGGTGCCGCTCTTGACGCTGAATGCACCATTAAACGGGGAGAGGTTCTTACGGCTACGATCAAATCCTAGTATTCCCTGCATGATCGTAGCGGATCAACGCCCGCGATTACCCCCGCGGGCGTTTTTGCGTCTTTTACCCATTAAAACGACGGCGAGCATTTCTGCGTATCCGTGAACGATTGTGCTGCGCAGATCACGCCTCGTACAGAGCGGAAATTTTTGCTCGGCTCCATTCGGCTCTACATCAGCTCTTTTGTTGCAGCGCCAAACCGCCACCGCTAAAGAAGGCGGCAACGAGGAGTTATTGATGACTTGGACGCCTGAAAGTTGGCGGAGTAAGCCGGCGCTTCACATGCCTTCGGATTACCCGGATCCGAAAGAGTTAGTTGCTGTGGAAAGCGAGTTGGCGACCTATCCGCCGCTTGTATTTGCGGGCGAAGTTCGTACGCTTCGCAAAGCGCTTGCCGAAGTTGCGGAAGGGCGCGCCTTCCTGCTCCAGGGCGGCGATTGCGCCGAGAGCTTCAAGGAATTTCATCCAAACAATATACGAGATACTTTTCGCGTCCTGCTGCAAATGTCGGTTGCGCTTACTTTTGGATCGGCGATGCCAGTCGTCAAGGTTGGTCGCATTGCCGGACAGTTTGCAAAACCGCGTTCGGCGCCGACGGAAACCGTGAGCGGCGAAACATTGCCGAGTTATCGTGGCGATAACATCAACGGGATGGAGTTTACAGTGGCGTCGCGAACGCCCAATCCGCAGCGTTTGTTAAAAGCATATGGTCAGTCTGCGGCGACATTGAACTTGATACGGGCATTTGCGCATGGCGGTTATGCCGATATGCATAACGTGCATCGATGGAATCTCGAATTTGTATCTGGGAATCCTCAGGCCGAACGCTACCGTGCATTAGCGGATAAGATTTCTGAAGCTCTGTCTTTCATGGAGGCGTGTGGCGTTACTTCAAGCGACGTCCGAACGTTGAAGGAAGTGGAATTCTACACAAGCCACGAAGCTTTGTTGCTTGGATTCGAACAAGCGATGACGCGCGTGGATTCTACGAGTGGTGGTTGGTACGATACCTCCGCCCATATGATTTGGATCGGCGATAGAACGCGTCAGCCGGACGGGGCGCACGTAGAGTATTGTCGTGGCGTAGAAAATCCAATTGGCGTAAAGTGTGGCCCCTCACTTGATCCTGATGAGTTGCTGACGCTGCTCGATATTCTCAATCCAAAAAACGAAGCCGGTCGCGTAGTGCTTATCAGCCGATTTGGTTCAGCGAAGATCGCCGATGATTTTCCGCCACTGGTGCGGCGGGTCGTGGGCGACGGGCGAAAAGTCGTTTGGTCCGCTGATCCTATGCACGGCAATACTGTCAAGACGGGTATCGGGTACAAGACGCGACGCCTTGAGGACATCCGTGCGGAAATTGATGCATTTTTTCAGATCTGCCGGTCAGAAGGGGCCTATCCAGGCGGCGTACACCTTGAGATGACCGGACAAAATGTTACCGAATGCTTGGGCGGAATGCTGGATATTGCAGAAAGCGACTTGTCTGAGCGGTATCAGACGCATTGCGACCCCCGGTTGAACGCCACGCAGGCGCTGGAACTCTCATTCATGCTGGCGGATCAATTAAAACAAAGCCGAGATCGAGGTGAGTGATCGCCTGAAATAGCAAGAAATATTGTTTGATATCCATGATGCCCAGTGTGGTTTCGCTGTGGAGGTGACGAGTTTAATGTCCGATTGTCAGCCGGGTTGCGGAGAGAGATTCTGTGTCAAAGCGGGTAAAAGCGGGCGTTGTCGGCGCGGGTGTGTTTGGCGCCCATCATGCTCGAAAGTTCGCGCAATCGGCCATGGCGGACCTAATTGGCGTTTTTGATGTAGACACCATGAAGGCAGCGACGCTTGCTGATGATATCGGTGCGTGTGCTTTTGAACGATTTGATGAACTTCTAGCCAAGATCGATGCGGTCACCATTGCCTCGCCGGCGCAGACCCATTTTGAGATGGCGCGATGGGCGCTTATCGCCGGCAAGCACGTATATGTAGAAAAACCGCTGGCGTTAACACTGGAAGATGCTGATGAACTCTTGCGGCTTGCTGACGAACAAGGCGTCATTCTTCAAGTAGGGCATCAGGAGCGTTTTGTGCTTGATGCACTTGGGCTGCCGCTACCCGGGTGTGCCCCGCTAGAAATGGAATTCAAGCGCTGCGGCCCGGCAACCGGACGGGGCGAAGATGTTTGCGTGGTTTTTGATTTAATGATTCATGATCTCGACCTTGTGCGCATGTTCGGTATGGGTAAGGCGCTGAATGTTTCAGCCGCTGGTAATGAAAACGAGACGGTCGCGACTGTAGTTTTTGAAGGCGGCGCACGCTGTTCTTTTGTTGCAAGCCGACAAAGCCATGATCGTGCACGATCCATGTCGGCAGTTTATGAACACGGTGCAGTCCAACTCGACTTCTTGTCGCGACAGATGCAAAATTCATCTCGGCACAATGCAGTATGTGATTTTGCATCGCTGTCGCATGAGGCATTGCAGGATCCGCTCGGTTTTGGTGTGACGGCATTTCTCAGATCCATACTTGGCGGGCTTTTGGCAATGGTCGATGGACGAGCAGGCCGCGGCGCATTGGAGCTGGCGACATTAATTGTTGAAGCGCGCTCTGAAACGAATACGACAGATGCGCGCAGTGAGAGGCTCTGCGCATGAATGGCGTTGCAAACTTGAGTCTGGCCAGCGACTCTGTCGTCGGGAAAATTTCCTTTATCGATCTCAAAACCCAACAGATGCGAATTCGGGATCGTATAGAAGCAAGGCTCTCCGCAGTTTTAGATCATGGCCGCTATATTGCTGGCCCGGAAATCGACGAGCTTGAGTGTCAACTTGTTGATCGTACCGGCGCTCAGTTTGCGGTTGCTTGTGGCAGCGGTACTGCGGCGTTAATTATTCCCCTTCTGGCGCATGGCGTAGATACCGGGGATGCCGTTTTCCTACCTGCGTTCACTTACAACGCCACCGCAAATGCGGTCTTGCTAACGGGCGCCACGCCAGTTTTCGTCGATATTGATCCATCGACGTTCAACATGGATCCGGCATCGCTCGAAGCATGCATCAATGAGGTGCGACTCCGCGGAGATTTGAGGCCGGCGGCGATAATTCCGGTGGATCTGTTTGGATCGCCTGCGGACTACAACTCTATTTCCGAGATTGCCTCACGCCACAAGTTGCATCTGTTGGCGGACGGCGCGCAAAGCTTTGGCGGTAGACTGCACGATAATTGGGTTGGGGCGATTGCGCCCGAGACGGCAACAAGCTTCTTTCCTGGTAAGGCTTTGGGCGCTTATGGCGACGCTGGGGCTATCCTTGGGTTTGATCTCGATGTCTCCGAGGCGTGGAGGTCGATTCGCTGGCATGGTACGGATGCGGCGAGAAAAAATTCTGTTTGCGTTGGATTTAATGGACGCATGGACAGCTTTCAGGCAGCTGTATTGTTGGAAAAGCTGGCAATTTTTGATGAAGAGCTTCAAGCCCGGCATATGATAGCGGAAATATACAATCGCCGCCTTGGTGTTATTGCGTCGCCTCAGCGTCATTTGACTGGTGCATCGTCTGGGTACGGTTATTTTTCAATGCGCGTCACAAATCGTGATGATGTCGCAGCAATGTTAAAAGCTCGTGGTGTTCCCACAGCGATTTACTACTCTACACCGCTTCACAAAATGCCGGCGTTTGAGAAATATGCACCAATCAGCGGATTGAAGGTGACGGAGCAGGTGAGTGACGAAATCCTTTCGCTGCCAATGCATCCGTACCTCACGCCGGATCAGGCGCATTACATCTGCGATTGCGTCGAAGAAGCCGTCATGTCGGCTTAAGAAGACCGATCGCCAAGTCTATTCAAAATCAAGATAGGGATTAGCCCGATCGCAATTAGCAAGAGGGCATGGGGGGCGGCCTCTGCGAGGCGTTCGTCGCCTGCAAGGCGATAAACTTTTGTGGCCAGTGTTTCAAAGTTGAACGAACGCAATATGAGAGTCGCCGGCAATTCCTTGGTGATATCAACAAATACCACGATTGTTGCGCTTGCGAGTGCTTTGCTGAGTAGAGGAAGATGAATTCTGGATATTAATTTGGTCGTGGATGAGCCCAGTGTTCGAGCCGCAGCGTCGATGGATGGGTCGATCTGCTCAAGACCGGCGGCGGTTGTGTTGTAACCAATAGTCGTGAACCGAGACGCGTAGGCAAATAACAGTGCGCCAACGCCAGTAACGACGGTGACATCATGCGTCACCATTCGTCCTGCCCCTGCCAGCAGAGTGAGAATGCCGACTGCGATGACAGCCCCGGGAACCGCGTATCCAAGTGTTGCAATACGCAATAAGAACCGAACCCAGCGACCTTTGGTAGCTCTCGCGGTATAGGCAAGCAGGATCGCAAGAGTGATAATCAAAATCGCGCCGGTGCTGGCAATAAATCCCGTATTACCGGTTGTATGCGGCAAACTGCGCAAATCAATACTGGCGCCCACGACATTTAGTTTGGAAATCAGCAGAAATAACGGCGTCAGGAATCCGGTTAACACGACAAAAAGACAAAATGCGCTGGCGCCAATTGCTGTCGGTCCGCGTAACACGAAGCGTGTAAATTTCCTTTGAACGCGCGCCTCTTCCGACACCCTGCCGCGCCGTCCTGCTTCTTCCATCAGAACCAGGATCATGGCGAAGAAAAATAACATTGCCGCAAGTTGAGAAGCTGCGGTCAGGTCGCCAAAACCGTACCATGTCCGGAAAATGCCAATGCTTAAGGTTGATACGCCAAAATAGTCTGATACGCCGAAATCTGCCGCCGTCTCCATTAAAACCAGGGCTAGTCCCCCGGCGATCGCCGGGCGGGCAGATGGCGCGAATATCCGGAGTACGGCGTGGATTGGAGATGCGCCAAGCGTGCGCGCGGCCTCCATCATTGCGAAGGACCGGACAGCAAATGATGCCCGCGCAGCCAGATAGACATAAGGGAATAGAGTGAGTGATAATATGACGGCTGCGCCCGGCAGGTTCCGAATGTCTGGCATTGCAGCACTTACATCAGCCCCCGTAAGCGCTTCGAATGTGCTCGCGATTGGGCCGAACGGGCTTAACAGATCGCCATAAGCGTAAGCGGCGATATAGGGCGGTATCGCTAGGGGCAGCACCAAAGCCGCCGAGAGGGTGCGGCGTAATGGAAATTCGCATAGCGCAACGAGCAGCGCTGTGGAGATTCCCAATAATCCAGCAATTCCGCCAGTCAGTAAGCACAGCATTACGGTCCCGAGGACATACTCCGCGGCGCGTGTGTGAAAGACAAAGGTTATTGAGGCTCCGACGGGCTCGGTAAGAGAAAATAGAACTGCTGCGAGCGGCGCTCCCAGGCCTGCAGCGATGATTG
Source organism: Parvularculaceae bacterium (assembly GCA_041398145.1). Taxonomy (GTDB): domain Bacteria; phylum Pseudomonadota; class Alphaproteobacteria; order Caulobacterales; family Parvularculaceae; genus Amphiplicatus. The sequence goes on from JAWKVF010000004.1 coordinate 340,710, forward strand.
TCAGCAACACGCCAGAGGCGTATTTACCCGCCTTTGCCAAGGGCGTTTGAATCATGGTCGGTGCGTTCATGGCGCAAAGGCCTATCATTCGATCGCCGATGATGCGAGATGTTGGCTGAAATGAGTCTTATCGTCAAAGATCTTCGCCACTCCTACGGAGACGATTCGATCCTTAATGGCGTCGATCTCGATACGGGCGCTGGTGAGATCGTATGCTTATTTGGACCTTCCGGTTGTGGAAAGACAACCTTGTTACGGCTCGCCGCCGGGCTGGAGCGGGTGCAGCAAGGGCAGGTGTTGTTGGATGGGCAGGTGATCGCATCGGATTGCAGGCACGTGCCGCCGGAGCGACGAGAAATCGGATTTGTTTTCCAGGAATTCGTGTTGTTTCCTCATTTAACCGTCGCGGAAAATATTGCATTTGGGATTTCCCACCTGGCGCCGCCTGACCGTGATGACCGAGTTACAGCTGAACTTGCAGCCGTGGATTTGAGCGGCTTCGCGGGGCGATATCCCTACCAGCTTTCCGGGGGGCAACAACAACGTGCGGCTTTGGCGCGCGCATTTGCGCGGACGCCCAAAGTTATGCTGCTGGACGAGCCCTTCGCGAGTATCGATACGGCCTTGCGTCGACGGTTAAGGACTGAGATGCGCCAAATTTTGAAGGCGCGTGGAACACCCGCGATTTTGGTGACGCACGACCCTAGCGAGGCGATTGAACTTGGCGATCGTATCGCGGTTATGAACGATGGACGCATTGTCGAGGCCGCGCCCCCCGAAGCCCTGTATATGTCGCCGACAACTATTGAGGGCGCTTCGATTTTTCCAGGCATTCAGATCGTTGACGCAATCGTAGAAAGCGGAATCTACCACACCGCATTCGGACCCGCCGTTTCAGCCTCGAAAATAGATAAAGATCACGTGCGACTAGTTGTCCATCAAGGCGCGTTATCGGCGCGAAGGGTGGATGCTGGCGCCGCACATGTAACGGACTGCAATTTCGTTGGCCCTGGCTGGCAGGTGATGGTTGAAAGTCTTGAAAAACCTGGGATATCGGTGCGCGCCGCGGCCGCTTCGAGGCTACCGACCGGGGCGCAAGTCCTGATCGATTTTGATCCCGCGCAGGTGCGCGTTTTCGGCGCCGTATAGGCCTTGATTTTACCCGCCTATCCTGTAATTGATAATCAATCGCAATCTGCGGAGTGAAGGGTGTGCACGTGAAATCTATAGTTGTTACAGGATTGATTCTGGCGGCATTAGGGTTAATCGGTGGTCGCGCGCTGGCTCAGTCGCCTAGCGCTGGCGAAGTGAATGTATATTCTGCACGCCATTATGACTCTGACCTGATGATATATGATGAATTCACCAAAGAGACAGGCATTAAAGTCAATCTAATCGAGGCAGGTGGCGACGCCCTGATAGAACGTCTTACACGCGAGGCGGAGGCGAGTCCGGCAGACGTATTCATCACGGCGGATGCGGGGATGCTTTGGCGTGCCGAGATGCGTGGTGTTTTTCAGCCGATCACAAACGAAGAAATCCTTGCGCGCGTTCCTGCGCAGTTTCGTGATCCTGAAAGCCAATGGGTCGGACTATCAAAACGTGCCCGAATTATTATTTATAATAAACGAAATGGTTTGCCTGACGGAATTTCTTCTTATGAAGATTTGGCGCAACCAGCTTATCGCGGAATGATTTGTGCACGTTCATCTTCGAACGTTTATAATCAATCGCTGCTTGCAAGTCTGATACAAAACGACGGTGCGGAAAAGGCAGCCGAATGGGTGAATGGGGTTGTTGCGAACTTTGCGCGTCCTCCACAAGGAAATGACACGAGTCAAATCGAAGCTGTTGCCGCAGGTAAGTGCAGGTTATCGATCGTGAATAGCTATTATCTGGCCCGTTATATTGGATCGAGTGATGCACGGTCAAAAAAAATAGGCGAAAGAGTTGGTTTTATCTTCCCTAACCAGGCTGGCCGGGGGACGCATGTGAACATTTCTGGTGCTGGTATAACAAAATACGCGTCGCACAAGGATAATGCAGAACGGTTGATTGCATTTCTTCTCACCGATGGTGTGCAAAGGTCGTTCGCGGCGGGAAATAATGAGTACCCGGTTGTTTCCAGTGTGATGCCGACAGGACCTGTTGCCGAATTCGGAGATTTTCAGGCGGACTCACTGAACATGGGGTATCTTGGCGAGAACCAACCCGCCGCGGTTCGATTGTTTGATGAAGGGGGCTGGAAATAGAAGGCGGCGCTCGCACCACCGGCTTCGCCTGATGAGTGGAAATATGCGTCTAATGCGTTTTCAGCTTTTCAATGATATAACATTGATATAACGTTTCCGAAAAACGGGAACGGTCATGGGCTCACAACAAATGCACTCAGATTCGTCCACGGGTCACGCCACGCCGGGTGGATTGACTAAAAACGAAACGCTTGTTTGGGATGCGCTCGCCGGCGGCGATGAACCGCTAAAGGCTTACGAAATACTCGATCAACTCAAGGAAAAGGGGGTGCGAGCGCCAATGACGGTATACCGCGCACTCGAAGGCCTTGAATCTAAAGGCTTTATTCACAAGCTGGAAGGTCTGAACTCCTTTGTCGTTTGCAATCATGAAGGCCCGCACGAAGTGGAGGTTTTCCTTGTTTGCGAGAAATGCGCCTCTGCCGAGGAGATCGAGATTGAGGGTGTTGAGGTATGTGTAACGCCCGTTCTCAAACGTGCGGGATTCTCGATGAAAACGGCACGTCTCGAAATCCGCGGCCATTGCCCCAGTTGCAAGGATTAATGAGTTCTACGTCAAGAATCATTGACTGAAGCGAGCAGCATCCTATTGTCCGCAAATGACGGCTGAAAATGCCGTCTTATTGCGTAGCGGGAGAGATCGGCGACCTAAGCACCCGCCGACGCCGAAGGAGCAACCGCCCCGGAAACTCTCAGGCAAAAGGACCGCACGCAGGCTAAAGGCTGGAAAATGGGAGGTCGCCAAGCGGCCTTTCTACCGAAGGAGAAAGCCAATCCCGCGCGAAGCGGGGTTGGCGAAATCTCTCAGGTTCCGTGACAGCCGGGGTCGTCGCGATTCGCGGCTGCATTGTCATGGGAACCAACAATGAATGACCCACTTAAGACTACCCCCTTAACTGCGCTTCACAAAAAATTGGGCGCAAGAATGGTCGAATTTGCTGGCTATGAAATGCCGGTTCAGTATCCGTTAGGGGTGCTGAAGGAGCACTTGCATACAAGGGAAAAAGCCGGCCTATTTGATGTGTCTCATATGGGGCAGGCATGGCTTGTTGCTGAAGACGTCGCAATTGGCTCAGCAGAAGCCCATGATTCCATATCTGCCGCCATCGAATTGATTGTGCCCGGTGAAATAAGAAAACTGAAACCCGGCGGGCTTCGGTACTCGGTGTTGCTCAATGATGATGGGGGAATTCTTGATGATTTAATGATCACGCGCCCTGCATCCGCAAGTGATGCTGGAAAGCTTTTTCTTGTTGTCAATGCGGCTTGCAAGGAAGAAGATTTCAGGTTCATCAGTGAGCGGCTTAAAGGCCTTGCCCGACTGGAGCGCGCAGACGGTCGTGCACTGATTGCTCTACAGGGGCCTAAAGCGGCTGGGGTCATCGACGGCATATTGCCGGGGGCTGCCGCGCAAGGCTTCATGACGATGAAGTCAGTGATGTGGGGCGAGGCGTCGGTTCTTGTGTCTCGATGTGGCTATACAGGTGAGGATGGTTACGAGATATCCATTTCGAACGATGAGGCAGAGGCGCTGGCGCGCACGTTACTTGCGCATGATGATGTTGAACCCATTGGACTTGGTGCGCGGGATTCTCTTCGCCTTGAAGCGGGGCTTTGCCTATATGGTCATGACATCGACACGACAACCTCGCCGGTTGAAGGAAATATTTCGTTTGTGATTGGAAAGCGTCGCAAAGATCAAGCGAATTTTCCCGGTGCAGAGAGAATTCTGGGAGAGTTGTCGGGCGGGCTTAAGCGATTGCGCGTCGGTCTTAAACCCGCAGGCAAGGCGCCGGCCCGCGAAGGCGTTGAGATTGTTGATCCGCAGGGAAATAAGATTGGTGTCATCACGTCAGGCGGCTTTGGACCAAGCGCGAAGGGGCCAGTGGCGATGGGATATGTTGATGTGCAACATTCTGTAGCGGGAGCAAAAGTCCAACTAATGGTGCGCGGCAAACCTATTGATGCCGCCATTGTCGAGATGCCGATTATTCCACATAACTATTTTAGAGGTTAGGGGCCAGGTAAGCAAAATGTCACTTCGTTATACAAAAGATCATGAATGGGTTCGAGTTGATGATAACGGCGTCACCGTCGGGATCAGTGCACACGCTGCCGAACAACTCGGTGATGTCGTGTTTGTGGAGTTGCCTGAGCTCGGAAAGTCGTTTTCCCGCGGTGATGACATGGCCGTCGTCGAGTCGGTTAAGGCTGCTTCAGATGTATACGCCCCGATTTCCGGCGAAGTTGTTGATCGAAACCAAGCGATTGTTGATGATCCTGCAAAAGTCAATTCAGATCCGATGGGTGCGGCCTGGTTCGTGCGACTCAAAGCTGACGACGCCAGCGAGCTTGACGCTTTGATGGACGAGGCCGCCTACAGGGAATTTCTAGGGACAGTTTAACATATGCGCTATCTGCCTCATTCGCCGACGGATCGGCGTAGTATGCTCGATGCAATTGGCATCGACAATATTGACAAGCTGTACGCCGATGTGCCCGCATCCGCTCTAAATGCGCCAATCAATCTGCCACAACATAAAAGCGAGATCGAGGTCGAACGGGTTCTAGGCGCTCTGTCCCGGAAGAATAGAGCAGCCAGCGACGGCGCTTTTTTTGTTGGTTGCGGTGCGTACAAGCATCATGTGCCGGCAACCGTCGATCACATCATCCAGCGATCTGAATTTTTGACTTCGTATACGCCATACCAACCTGAGATCGCGCAAGGCACACTGCAGTACCTGTTTGAATTCCAAACACAGGTTGCGGCATTGACGGGGATGGATGTCGCAAATGCGTCGATGTATGACGGTTCAACCGCTTGTGCCGAAGCAGCGCTAATGGCGCGTCGGGTGACTAAGCGTGGCAAAGTTATTCTATCTGGCGCGCTTCACCCGCATTATGCTGCAGTCACCCGTACCAATTCTGAATTGCTTGGCGATACGGTCGTTCAAATGCCGATCGATCCAACGGCAAGTGAAGACCTCTCTAAGACTATTGATGACGAAACATCGTGCGTGATTGTCCAGAATCCTGACACGTTTGGCAACTTACGGGACCTGTCTGAAATTGCCAAAGCAGCGCACGCGAAAGGTGCGCTGCTTGTAGCTGTTGTTACTGAAGTTATGTCGCTCGGCGCGTTGAAAAGTCCGGGTGAAATGGGCGCGGACATCGTTGTCGGGGAGGGGCAGTCAATCGGCAATAGCCTTAATTTCGGCGGACCTTATGTAGGGCTTTTTGCAACGCGTGAGAAACTCATCCGTCAGATGCCGGGACGCTTATGCGGGGTTACCACTGATGTCGATGGAAGACGCGGTTTTGTTTTGACGCTCTCTACGCGTGAACAACATATACGCAGAGACAAGGCGACATCGAACATATGTACGAACTCAGGTCTATGCGCGCTCGCCTTTTCAATCCATATGACCTTGATGGGAGAGGTTGGATTACGGCGCATCGCGGCGTTGAATCATCAGGCGGCGTGCGAAACCGCAGATGCGATTTCCACAATCGAAGGAGTGGAGTTGGTTACGCCGTCGTTTTTCAATGAATTCACCCTTCGCTTGCCGCGGGATGCGACCGATGTCGTAAACGAACTGGCCGCCATGGGCGTGATTGCAGGCGTTCCCGGTGAAAGATTATGGCCGAGTGAACCAGCAGCAAAGAATCTTTTAATCGTAGCGGCGACCGAATGTGTAATACGCGAAGATATCGAGGCTTTCGCAACCGCGTTGCGAGAAGTGGTCGCATCACATGCGTTGTGATGGCGAATGGCTTTATGAGAACAAGAGCGACAGAATTTTTCGTTTTACGCGCTTTGGTTACACCGGCGCCGATAGCCGTAATTTCGACTCGAGAACTCGTTACTGAGAAATTTGGACAATTTCACGATCTGCATCGCATTGATGCTGAACCAGAGGCGTTATGACATGGCGATGAACATTCAGGGACGGCCGACACGCGGTGAGCCAGCGGCAGGCGCCTCCACGACATTCACCGGTAACAGGGCGTTGCAAATTGAAGAAGCCCTTATTTTCGAGAAAGATGCGTTTGAAGGAAGCGGGGTTGACGCGCCGGCGATATCTGGCGGCGGCACCCGTTTGGGTGGACTTGAACGCCACTCTGCAATTGAGCTTCCTGGGCTATCCGAGCCAGAGGCGATGCGTCATTACGTGCGTCTTAGCCAAAAGAACTTTGCGATTGACATGGGGCCATTCCCCCTCGGCTCTTGCACGATGAAGCACAACCCGCGGCTCAATGAAAAAATGGCGCGGCTTCCCGGTTTTGCGGACATTCATCCTTTGCAGCCGCAATCAACGGTGCAGGGGGCGCTTGAACTTATCGACATGCTCGCTCACTGGCTGAAAGAACTAACCGGCATGCCCGCAGTGGCGATGTCTCCCAAAGCTGGCGCCCATGGCGAACTATGCGGCATGATGTCAATCAAAGCAGCGCTTGAGGCTCGCGGTGAAACTGCAACCCGCACGCGGGTTCTGGCGCCGGAATCGGCGCATGGTACGAACCCGGCGACCGCGACCCAGTGCGGATTCACCGTGGATGCAATCCCCGGTGATATAACGGGGCGAGTCGATCTTGAAGCTTTCCGGGCTAAGCTCGGCCCCGATGTGGCGGCGATAATGGTGACCAACCCTAATACTTGCGGGTTGTTTGAGCGTGATATCGTGGCGCTCGCCGAAGCGGTCCATGAGGTTGGCGGATATTTTTATTGCGACGGTGCTAATTTCAACGCGATAGCCGGCAAGGTTCGTCCTGGTGACCTTGGCGTCGACGCCATGCATATCAATCTTCATAAGACATTTTCTACGCCTCATGGCGGTGGTGGACCCGGTTCTGGACCGACAGTCTTGTCAGAAGCGCTAGCGCCATTTGCGCCCGTTCCCTTTGTCGTGCGCGAAGGCGGCGAATACCGGCTCGTCGAAACACGCCGTGCTGCGAAAGTCGAGGGTGAGGACGAGGCCGGAGGGCGTATCACTGCCTTCCACGGCCAGATGGGCATGTTCGTTCGCGCTCTCACTTATATGTTTAGTCATGGCGGCGATGGCGTCCGGCAAGCTTCTGAAGATGCAGTGTTGAATGCGAATTATGTACTCGCCCGGCTAAAAACCGAAATGTCGCCCGCTTTTGATGGCTACTGCATGCACGAGTGCCTATTTGATGATGCTTTCCTGAAAGGCACGGGCGTTGATACCATAGATTTTGCTAAGGCCATGATCGACGAAGGCTATCACCCGATGACGATGTATTTTCCACTGATCGTGCACGGCGCCATGTTGATTGAACCAACAGAGTCAGAGTCAAAGCAGGAATTAGATCTGTTCTGCGATGCTATGTTGTCCTTGGCTAAAAAGGCAAAAGCCTCCGACGCGGCGGATTTCAAGGCTGCGCCAGTATTTGCGCCTCGCAGGCGTCTTGATGAGACTGCCGCCGCGCGTAAGCCCGTCCTGAAATGGACACGCGACTAGAGCGCATTCCGAAAAATGGGAACCGGTTTTCGGAAAAAATGCGCGACAAAACAAAAGTATAGAGCATATTCACGACTCGGATAAAACGGATCTTGCTCTAGGGCTTGTTGAGATTCAGGATTCCCAAGGCGTTCGAACTTTGATTCAAACTCCTTTTTGGGAGTTTGGCGATGGTTCGATTGGTGCTGACGGACGCGCAGTGGGCGCGAATGGAGCCGCATTGTCTCGGCAAGCCGAGCGATCCGGGCCGTTCGGGGAAGGACAACCGGCTGTTTCTTGAAGCGGTTTTGTGGATTGCGCGCACGGACAGCCCGTGGCGCGATCTGCCGGCGTCTTTCGGCAAGTGGAACACGGCTTTCAAGCGGTTCCGCGACTGGGTGAAGGCGGACGTCTTCAAGCGCCTGTTCGACGCCGTTTCCGATGATCCCGACATGGAATACGCGATGATCGACGCGACCATCGTGCCGGTCCATCGTCATGGACACGGCGCTAAAGGGGGACTCAAAGCCAGGCCATCGGCAAGTCGAAAGGCGGCTGGACGACGAAGATCGTCGCGCTGACCGACGCGCTCGGCAATCTCGTGCGCTTCGAGCTGCTGCCGGGCAATCGCTACGACACGGTCGGCGTCGCGCCGCTCATCGACGGCGTCGAGTTCGGCGCGCTGATCGCCGACAAAGCTTATGATTCCAATTGGATCATCGAAGACATGAACGAACGCGGCGCCAAGATCGTCATTTCGCAGCGCCCGCAGCGCCGAAACCCGCTCGAGATCGACGAGGAGATGTACAAGTGGCGACACCTCGTCGAAAACTTCTTCTGCAAACTCAAGGAGTTCAAGCGCATCGCCATGCGCAGCGACAAAACCGACCCAAGCTACAAAGCCATGATCTACGCCGCCGCTGCCGTCATCCATTCACGCTGATTCTCAACAAGACCTAGAGCCGACTGCGTCTGACGTGATTCAGCAATCGGCTCTAAATTTTTCGTGGCGCCTGTTGTGAACAGGTAAGCCAGTGAACCACATTACCTGCAACAGACTCTAAACGGGTTTGTCACCACGCTTTTTCCTGGGATATCTGCGCTTGTGAGCGCGCGGCGAACAACCTATCGCCTATTTTGCGTGTAGCGTTAAGTAGCGGCTTCTCAACTCGCCCGTGCAGGGTGAAGCCAGCTGACAAAGCGCACAAGGTGAACGCAATAATAAGTACGAGATTGTCAAGCGAACTGTCCGGCACGGAAATGCTGATCAGCTTGCCAATCACGAGAAAAATCGGCACATGGATCAAGTAGAGTGCATACGATGCATCGCCGGTGGATCGCAGCCACCGCGGTGCAATCCGCCCATTCTTTGCTTCGACCGCTGAGACGCCATAAAGAATTAGGGCAAATGGAACGCCAAAAAATGCTGCCCTTAATCCGAATCTTCCCATGACATCAGGATAAAGCTCAGCGGCGAAAAACAAAGTTTCCACTGTGATGATGCAAACGCCGATGGCAAGCGCGGCATAGCCGTGTGCGTGCATGCCATTTTTTATGATCAAGGCGATGATCGCGCCCGCAATGAATTCATAGGTGAGCGGGCTGAAGGCAATCTTCGACCACGCGTTCATTGAGGTCCAGCCAAAAATATTTGCAATGAGCACAACGCCAGCCCAGATCAACAGAAAGGTAGCGGCTTTCACTCGCTGGAAAAGAATGAATACTGAGAACACCGCGTAAAAATACATCTCATGCACCAGCGTCCAACCCACCGGCAAAAGCGGATAATGGTCGTCCGGCAAGAGGAGGAACGTCCTGACTGGATTGGGAAAGGGTGTAGCCTCCTGAAACAGGGCGTACTTGCCCGCGTAAAGAGCCAACAGGATAAGCGTCACCGCCCAGTAAAGTGGATAGATCCGGGCGGCGCGGTTAAAGGCGAATCGCCTGGCAGCGGTAACGCCGCGTGGAGCGGCGCTTGCGACATGGACCATGACAAAGCCGCTGACAAGGAAGAAGAGGTCGACGCCCACGACGCCCATATACAGCCAATGCGGCAACATGATGCCTGCGCCGCCATAGTCGATTTCGGCTTCTTTCACATGAGCAAATAGCACCATGAGCGCGGCGAGGCCGCGCAGGGCTTGAATATTGGCGAGTCTTGCGGGCAATACGGCCTCATTCAAGAATTGGCGCACATTAACCGGTTTTGCAGGTGAGAACAGCCGCCAATCAGGCTGAGAACCCACCTTGGGCAAGGTAGAGAATTTCTTCAGGCGTTGAAAACCGGCCAAGAGCCTGGTTTCGATGTGGATAACGGCCGAACATTTCGATTATTTTCATATGCTCCACTGCAAATGGAATATTGTCGGCGGTTGCAAGGCGCGCTTTGAAGTAGGCGACACATCTATGTTGGTCAGCCAAGTCTTCTGAATGCATGAATGGCATATAGAAAAAGGCACGCCGGTCTTTGGTGGCAATCATGTCGAAGCGCCGGGAAATAGCGTGTACCGCGATGTTGCGTGCGTAGGCGTCAGTTGCAAATGCGCGCGGATCCCGCCTGAACATGTTGCGGGAAAACTGATCGAGTATGATCAGCATTGCAAGGCAGCTGTCAGGCTTTGAGGTCCAATGTTCTAGAAATCCCGAGGCGGCAGCCTGATGATGTGCGCTAAACCTGTCACGAATTTCGGCGTCAAAAGAAAGGCCGCCGGAAAACCATTTCCGACGGCCGGATTCTTCAAACCAGAATTGCAGAATTTCATGAGCTGCGTAACGCGAACGTTTGACCGCTTCAGGTGTCATTAACGTCAGTGGAACTTCGCGCGAATTTCGTCGATTGCCTTTTCGGCAAGAGCTGACTGAGCACCCTGATCCATTCTCCCTCGGATTATTTCGCGCGCGGCGTCAACAGCAAGGTCTGTTGTCTGGTTGCGAACTTCCGCCAGAGCCTGCGATTCGGCGCGCTCGATTTTATCTTCGGCCGTCTTCGCGCGGCGGGCGAGCTGTTCTTCTATTTTCTGGCGGGCTTCCGCTGCAATATTGTGGGCGTCCTTTTTCGCTTGCTCAATAATGCCTTGGGCCTCTTCCTCGGCTTCGCGCTGACGGCGCTGGTATTTTGCGAGCAATTCCTGAGCTTCGTCGCGGAGTGCGCGGGCTCGGTCAAGCTCGTCAGCGATCAATTGACTGCGCTGGTCGAGGGCTGTGGATATACTCTTGTGCACGCCAAGATAGGCGAAGAGACCCACCACGAGTACAAATCCCAAGCTCACCCAGGCGCTGGTATCTTGCCACAAAGGGACGGTCTCATGGCCGCCGCCATGAGCGGCTTCACTAGCAGCCCCAGCAAACATTAAGAGTACGTCGATCATTTTTCGCCTCTAACGCTTTGTGGCGGCGGTAACTGCTGCATCAATGACATCATCGGTCGGCGTTTCCTGAAGCAACGCCTCCACGATGGCGCGGCTGGTGTCGCGTGCCGCGTCACGGACTTTCTCAGCAGCGCGCGACTTCATTTCAGCAATCCGTTGTTCCGCAGCCTCAGCCTTTGCAGCGAAATCCTTTTCTGCATCAGCCTGCATTGTTGCAATTTCGGCATTCACTGAATCGCGTGTTTCCCCTGCGATTGCCTGCGCCTTGGCGCGGGCGTCAGCCAGAGCGCGATTATAGGCGGCTTCCGCCTCCTCCGCGAGGCGGCGTGACTCGGCGGCTTGATCGAGATCGTCGGCGATACGGTCGCGGCGTTCTTCAATTGCACCGCCGAGGCGCGGAAGGATCATGGCCGACATCGCCCAATACAAAACGCCAAACGTCACCGCGAGCCAGAAAATCTGGCTCGGGAAGGTGGAGACGTCCATCTGCGGCAGGCCGCCGCCTGATTGCGCCGCGTGGTCTGCGGCGTGGGCGGCTTCCTCAACAGAGAGCATAAGCGTCATGAGTAAGGTCACGGTCGGCCTTTCGTCGGACTTGGGTTGGCGTGTTCGAAATTAGAATACGAACAGGATCAACATCGCGACGACGAATCCCAGAAGACCGGTGAATTCGGTCAGGGCGAACGCCAGAAGCAGCGTCTGCTGGTTGCCCGCAGCCGCTGACGGATTGCGGAATGCGCCTGAGAGGAAGTTCCCGAAGATGATGCCGAGGCCAACACCCGCGCCGGCCAGCGGAAGCGCGGCGATGCCGGCGCCGATAAGTTTCGCAGCTTCTGCGTCCATTTTTAACTCCTGAGTTTTTCTTGAGCCGTTGTTTGGTCGTTGCGCGGGCGGCCCCCGTTCCGCGGACGAATGGGTTGAGATTAGTGGTGACCGACATGCACTGCGTCGTTGAGATAAATGCACGTCAGGATTGCGAAGACATAGGCTTGAAGAAACGCTACCAGAATTTCCAGCAGCGTGATTGCTACAATCCCGAGGAACGGGAATATCGATATTGCGCCGACGACGCCGCCAGCAGCGAGCAGCGAAATGATGAAACCGGCGAAAACCTTGAGGATAATGTGGCCGGCGAGCATGTTCGCGAACAGTCGGATGGCCAGGCTAAGCGGCCTCGAAAGGAATGAAACGAACTCAATCAGCACAATCAGGGGAAGCAACCACGCCGGCACGCCGGACGGCACGAACAGTTTCAAAAAGCCGAGGCCATTTTTGTAAAAACCGTAAACAATGACGATCGAGATCGAAACCAGCGCGAGAGCCAGCGTCACAATGATATGGCTGGTGGTCGTGAATGTGTGCGAGACGCCGGGGATGGACGGGAAGAGTCCAAGCATGTTGGCAAGCAAAATGTATATGAACAGCGTGAAGACATAGGGAAAGAATTTCATTCCTTCCTGGCCGATGGCGCCGCGCACCATGTCGGCGACGAATTCATACAACACTTCTGCAACGGATTGCAGACGGCCGGGGATGAGCGCGCGTGAGCGTGTCGCCATAACGAAGAAAACGATAGCGACACCAACGGAAATCCACATCCAGAGGGCGGAGTTCGTGAAAGAGATGTCTATGTCGCCGAGCGTGAGCGGAATCAGTTTGACGATTTCGAA